>JAYRKL010000013.1:0-118414 GCA_041905795.1 Rhodospirillaceae bacterium
GCGGGCGACGACGCCGTCCCGTAGATCATGCATGTGTCGGCCATGGCGGACTCCCGGTATGCTGCCTTTAGGAAATATTCAGCCCGGCATGATAGCCCAAGGCCGAAGATCCGCAGTGAGACGGATCACGGCCGCGCACTTATTCAGGGGACGGACCATGGACGGACGCGAAATCGCGCAGCCGGCGCAGGACAGCGCTGGCGACACCCACTCCCGCCCGGACACCAGGCTCTCCGCCGCCCAGCGCAAATGGCTGGAGCGCGGCCTCACCCAGCCCGGCGGCAAGCTGCCGCTGTTCGATGCCGACGGCCGCAAGGTCAGTCCGGCGGTGGTGAAGAAATGCGTCGAGGCCGGCTGGGCCGAACCATGGTTCGCCAATCAGCTGAAGCCCGACTGGCTGGTGTGCAAACTCACCGCGGCGGGAAAGGCCGCGCTGAGGGACTCCGCCTAAACCGTCATTTCCAGGGATTCACCCGGCCGCGCGAAGGTGCGGGTGTCGGCGAAGAAGGCCTGGGCGTACCGCGAGGTGGCCTTGAGATAGGGCCGCGCGCCATCGTCGTTGCCGCCGCGCCGCGTAAAAGCCGCCTCCAGCAGCACCGGAGACTCATCGCCGCTCAGTTCCGCGGGGCCGGATTTCGGCACCCGGGTCGGGCGCGGCGTAATCTCGGTCTTCGCCGTCTCTCCCTGGACCGCCGCGCGTTTGACGTTGCCGGCGGTCGCGGCATCGAGGACGGCGCGGAAACTGAGAGGCTGTTCTTGGGCGCCGCGGTTGTCGTTCTTCTGATCGCGCCGGGAACCGCGCGCGGACTCCGCCACCACCACCTGCGGCACGGCCGTGACCGGCGCGGCAGGCAGCTGCGCAGCCTTGACCGGCTGCAACGTGACGGCGTCTATGGTGATCGCCATAGGCTGACGCGAACCCCTCTTCCCTTAAGCATTTATAAAGGATTCCCGTAATGCGGGCAAATCCTATGCTGTTGTCTTACTCAGTTGAAAATCATAGATAAATAGCAGCAGACTCAGGACCCCCATGGCCCAGCCGCCCACTTTCCAGGAGGTCGTCGCCCTCCATAACGCCGGACACATGGCCGAAGCTGAAGCCGCCGGGCTGCGCCTGCTCGCGGCGCAGCCCGGCGACGCCGCGGTCCACAATCTCCTCGGTGTGACTCTTGCCCGCCAGGGAAAGGCCGGTGCCGCCGACATGTTCCTGAAGGCCGGGGCCCTGAATCCGAAATGGGATGAGCCCTACGCCAATCTCGGCCTCCTCAAGACCCAGCAGCAGGACTTCCCGGCCGCCGTCGAAGCCCTGCGCGAAGCCCTCAAGCGCAAGCCGGGTACCGCCGGCACCGCCATCAACCTCGGCAATGCGCTCAAGGACACCGGCGCCCCGGACGAAGCCGTCGCGGCCTACCGGCAGGCGCTGGGGCCCGGCCCGCACCAGGCCGCCGCCCACAACAACATCGGCGCCGTGCTGTTCGAACGCGATCTCGCCGAAGCCGTCGCCAACTTCCAGCGGGCGGTGGAGATCGACCCGGGCTTCGCCGCCGCGCAGCTCAACCTCGGGCGCGGGCTGTTCCGGCTCGGGCGGCTGGAAGAGGCCGCCGCCGCCCTCACCCGCGCCGTCGCATTGGATCCGAAATCCGCCGGCGCCGCCGTCATGCTCGCCAACACCCTGCGCGACCTCGGGCGCATAGAGGAAGCCATCCATCACTACCGCCGCACCCTGGACCTCCATCCCGGCCACCGCGAAGCCGCCTACAACCTCGGCCTCGCCCTCAACCATATGGGGCACCATGCCGAGGGCCTGAAGGCCATCGCCAGGGGGCCGGGGATCGTCAGCCTGTCGCTGGCCCCGCGCGCCGCCTATCCGCGGCGCATCGCCATACCGGGCGGGCCGCATTTCATCGGCGCCTGGATGTTGGACGAGCCCGCGACCTGCGACCGGCTGATCGACCTGTTCGAGAGCCGGAGCGCCGATCATTTCGCCGGCCGCAGCGCCAAGGGCATCGACACCGAGATCAAGAACTCCACCGATTTTTCGATCCAGCCGGCCGACATCAACGATCCAGCCTTCTTCGCGATGAAGGACTATTTGCGCGAGCTGGAAGCCTGCGCCGCCGATTACGCCGTGCAGTGGCCGCATTTCGCCAGCATGTTCCGTCACGTCGACATCATGCCGTTCAACATCCAGTGTTATCGCCCCGGCGGGCATTTCCAGCGCGTCCACTCCGAGCGTATGTCCTTTCCCTATATCCACCGGGTCATGGCCTGGATGACCTACCTCAACGACGTCGACGGCGCTGGTGATGGGGGCGGCGAGACGGTGTTCGACCATTACGGCCTGGCGGTGAAACCCGAACGCGGCAAGACCCTGATCTGGCCGGCGGAATGGACCCACGCCCATCACGGCGCGGTGGTCAAAGCCGGCCGCAAATATGTCATCACCGGCTGGATGCATTTCCCGCCGCCCCGCTGAGCCGTCAGGCCCGGAAGAAAACCAAATAAAAAAAGAGGGGGCCGCGAGGCCCCCTCTTCCGTCGTGTCGGATAGTGGTCGGCTTACATCTTGAAGCGCACACCGGCGCGGAAGGTCCGGCCGAGCTGGTCGTACAGACCCGGGTTGGTGGCCTGGGTCAGGAAGCCGGTGCCCGCCGGACCCTGCGGATAGATCTCGGCGTCCTTGTTGGTCAGGTTGCGGACCGTGAGGAACACCTGGCTCTCGAGAGCCTCACCCATCGCGATCTTGTACGAGATGTTGGCATCCCAATAGAGCGCGCCGCTCATGTAGTTGTTGCTGACGGTCGGAGCGAACGAGGTCGACACCGGGCAGCCCGAGGTGCAGGCGACGTAGCTGTTGTTGTAGGTGCCGCCGCTGAAGCCGCGGCCCGTGAGGCTGAGCGACAGCGGATCGTTGGTGTAGCTGATCTGGAAGTTGTAGCGCCAGGAGGGCAGCGACGAGGCGCCGACGGTGCCGACGGTGTCGGTCGCCGGAACCAGGCCGGTGTTGGTGTAGTTCTTCAGGAAGTGGGTGGCGAGGAAGCGCAGCGAGATTTCGCCGTTCCAATCCGAGGAGATGTTGTCGAGACGCGTGCGGTAGCTGGTCTCGATGTCGTAGCCGCGGCTGGTCTTGGTCACGAAGTTGAACGGCTGAATCAAGATGCGCGAGAAACCGATCGCGCCGCCCGACACCGGGCCGCGGGTGAGCGCGGCGCAGTAGATCTGGTTGCCGCCGGCGCAGAGGTCGACGATGTTCTGCGCGCTGACGGTGTCGATCGTGCCGTCGATATCGATGTTGTAGTAGTCGAACGACGCCTGGAAGCCCGGGAAGAACTGGGGCTGCAGCACGACACCGAGACCGGTGGTGTCGGCCTTTTCCGGCACCAGGTTCGGGTTGCCGACGGTGAAGCCGACGTAGGTGGTGACCGGCGCGCCGGGCTGCGTGCGATCCTGAACGGTGTTGGTGTTCGAAGCGCCGTTCTGGAACAGTTCCTGCAGGTTCGGGGCGCGGATGTCGCGCGACCGGGTGGCGCGGAAGCGGATGTCATCGATCACGTTCCAGGTCGCGCCCACCTTCCAGGTGGTGACGTAGCCCGAAGTCGAATAGCCGGTGGCGCGCACCGCGGCGTTCAGGTCGAGCGCCTTGGCCCACACCTGCTCCTTGGCGAGCGGGATCACGGTTTCGATGAAGCCTTCGGTCACGTTGTAGGCGCCGGTGGTCACCAGGTAGTTACCGACGTTCCAACCGGCGTTGTAGGCCGGATCAACGTAGCCGTTGACGCCTTCGCGGCGGTGTTCGACACCGGTCGCGAGCGACACCGGGCCGGCCCACGAGGAGAACGGCTCGCCGGTGACGCTGACCGCCTGCACGTCTTCCTTGAAGTCTTCGTTACGGTGCGGCGTGCCGATCACGTAGTTGATGGCGGCCTGCGAGGCGACGCCGGTGCCGAAGATGTTCAGGGGCACGCAGCCGGCCGCCTGCGCCTGCGTCGAGCGGCAGATGATCTGGCCGTTGGCGTTGCGGACGGCGTCGATGGCGAAGGCGAGGCTGGCGTTGTTGGTGATCTTGGGCAGGGTTTCCGAGGCGAGCGTCACGCCCTTCTGGTAGTAGGCGTTCCACTTCCAATCGGTGTCGAAAGCCATGACGCGGCCTTCGCCGCCGACCACGAGCCGCATCGTGCGGCGCGTGTTGGTGGTGCCGCGGGTCGGCAAGTCGGACAGGAACTTGCCCATCGCGAACTGGGTGATCTTGAGCGCCGCGGCCTGGGCGGCGACCGCCGCCGGCAGGAACGCGTTGTCCGCCTTGATGGTCAGGTTGCCGAGCTGGTAGGCCGGCGCCGAGTTCTGCGAGACGCGGGAGTTGTTCCAAGACGCCTGGACGTACAGGTTGACGTCGTCGGTCACGTCATAGGCGAAGCGGGTGAAGATGCCCTGGCGCTTCTCGGCGCCGTCGAGGGTGCCTTCGTTGTTGAACTGGTTGGCCTGCCAGTTGCCGCCCACGGTCCACGGATCGAGGGTGATCGAACCGTAGTTGAACTGGTAGGGGATACCGTTGGCGCCGAAGGCGATGCCCTTGAGCGCGGTCGAGGTGATGATGCCGCCGCGGGTGGCGTTGCTGGGCTGCGCGCCCGAGACCACCAGCCACTGCGGGACAGAGGTCGACTGACCGGCGCCCGTGCCGTAGGACGGGTTCACGACCATATAGGTGCCGGTGTTGTTCCAGGGACGGTTGTTGCCGAACACACCGTCCTTCACCGACCACTCGCCGGAGATCAGCATGTGGCCGCGGCTGCCGAGGTTGACGCCGCTGGCGAGAGCGACCTTCCAGCTGCGGTCATCGCCGTAGGTGGTGACGCCGCCCGAGACTTCGCCTTTGAAGCCGGTGAACTTCTTGTCGAGGATGAAGTTGACCACGCCCGAGAGCGCGTCGGAGCCGTAAGCGGCCGAGGCGCCGCCGGTGACCACATCGACGCGGCTGATCAGCTGCTGCGGGAAGGTATTGACGTCGACGTTATTGTCGAGGGTCGAGGACACCGAACGCTGACCGTCGAGCAGCACCAGGGTGCGGGTCGAACCGAGGTTGCGCAGGTTGAGGGTGTTCAGGCCGGCGGTGCCCGACGAGATCGAGGAGTTGGAGGTCTGCGGCGTCGCGGAGCCGGCGATCTGCGGCATCGTGTTGACGAACTCGGCGATATTCGCGGGCGCGGCGGTTTCGATCTGCTCGATGCCGACCACGGTCAGCGGCGTCGGCGCTTCGTAGCCGTCGCGCTGCACGCGCGTACCGGTGACGATGATTTCTTCGATCGGCGCCGCCTGGGCGGTTTGCGCGGGCGCCTGGGCCTGCGCGCCGGCGGCGAAGGCGATCAGGACCGCGGAGGTGCTGACGGTGGCCAGAGCCTGCCGCTTCAGCGAACTATTCGAAAGGATCATCCCATTCCCCCTTACATGATGACGGGAGGCGGGCATCGCCTTGATGCCGCGCGCGCTTCCGCCGTGAACAAAAAAGACCACCCGGCTTAACCTTTCGGCCGCCGGACTTAAGTCCCGGTACCACTGTCCGACGCGGTCTTTCAAACAAATGCATGCTCCCGGCGTCGGAATACGGAAGCCTGCGGCAAAAATGTCGCTCAGTTACAAAGCCTTGCCTCGTTCTGCGGCGTGACCATGCGATGCCGGCCTATGACAAAAAAGCGATATCTGGCCATGACCTGATGAAAAATTACATGAACACGCCGCGGCGCATCCAGCCTCTTCCTCAAGTCTTTGGGAGCATTACCTGAATCACCCCGCACCTTGACGAATAACATGCGCCCGCGGACACCGTTATGCTTTCTGGCGGGAAGCTTATGCCCTGAGGCTATGCGCCCAAGACTATGCAGAAGTGGTCATCCCCTCCCACTCCCACCGGACCGTCCGGCCCCTTCAGGCCCCGTGCCCGTGCGCGCGCCGGACGGGTTGACCGGCGGGGCGTTTGCCCGCGTCCAGTTCGTCCAGGACTTCACGGGTATGCTCGCCCAGCCGCGGCGAGGCGCGCGCGGCGACACAGGGCTCGCCGTTCATCAGGACCGGCGTACGGATGGCGGGCAGCGTGCCGCCCTCGCCATCGGGGTAAGGCAGGTCCACCCGCATGCCGCGGTGACGCACCTGCGGGTCCGCGAACACCTCGGAGATGGTGTTGATGGGCCCGGCCGGGATCCCGGCCGCTTCGATCTCGGCCTGGAGGTCGACTTTCTTGCGCCGCGCGGTCAAGCCCGACAGCAGCACGATCAGGCGGTCGCGGTTGCGCACGCGGTCGGCGTTGCTGAGGAAGTCGGGATCGGTCGCGAGTTCCGGCGCCTTCAGCACGCCGCACAGGCGCCGGTACTGCTCGTCGTTGCCGACCGCGATCATCATCTCGCCGTCGGCGGTCGGGAACACCTGATACGGCACCAGATTGGGATGCGCGTTGCCGAGGCGCTTGGGCTCCAGGCCGGCGATCAGATACGAAAGCCCCTGATTGGCCAGCACGCCCACCTGCGTATCGAGCAGGCTCATGTCGACATGGGCCCCCTTGCCGGTGGCGTTGCGGTTCAGGATCGCCGCCAGCACGCCCACCGCCGAATAGATTCCGGTCATGATGTCGGCCAGCGGCAGGCCGGCCTTGGTGGGCTCGCCGTCGGCTTCCCCGGTGATATGCATCAGCCCGCCGATGGCCTGGATCATGGCGTCGTAACCGGGCCTTTTGGCGTAAGGCCCGGTCTGGCCGAAGCCGGTGATCGAGCAATAGACCAGGCCGGGGTGATCGGCCGAAACCGTCTCGTAGTCGAGGCCGTATTTCTTCAGGCCGCCGACCTTGAAGTTCTCGATGACGATATCGGCGCCGGCGATCAGGCGGCGCACGATCTCAAGGTCTTCCGGGTTGTCGAAGTCGATGGCGACGGAGCGCTTGCCGCGGTTGGCGGCATGAAAATAGGTGGCGGCGATGATCCCGCCGGCGGCGTCCTTCACGAACGGCGGGCCCCAGCCGCGCGCGTCGTCGCCCGCGCCCGCGCGCTCGATCTTGATGACGTCGGCGCCCATGTCGGCGAGGATCTGGGCGCACCACGGCCCGGCCAGGATCCGGGACAGGTCGATCACGCGGAGGTCGCGCAGCGGTTTCATGCAGCGTCCGGCAGAACATCGTTACATTCGCGAGCAGGCCGAATAGCACGTTTCCGGCCCGCCGCCATAAACGAATTGACGCCGGCGGGACCATTTCGGTTGAGGGCCACCATTACCTGAAGTAATGATGTCGCCGGCCGCTCCCGCTTCCTTTTTCACCGCGCCGCACCATGCCCGACGCCCTCATGAAATTCGCCGTCAGCCGGCGCCTGGTGCCGTCGCTCGCCGCGCTGGTGGCGTTCGAGGCGTCCGCGCGCCTCGGCAGCTTCACGCGCGCCGCCGAGGAGTTGAACCTCACCCAGGGCGCCATCAGCCGCCAGATCAAATTGCTCGAAGATCAGTTGGGCATCACGCTGTTCGAACGCGTGCGCCAGCGCATCATCATCACCGAAGCCGGTGCCTATTACGCCGGCGAGATCCGCCAGACCCTGGACCGCTTCGCCGCGGCGACCGCGCAGGCGATCTCATTCCGCACCGCGGGCGGCATCCTGCGCCTCGGTCTTTTGCCGACCTTCGGCACCAAATGGCTGATCCCGCGCCTGCCGGATTTTTTCGCCCGCCACCGCGGCGTCACCATCAACTTCTCGAGCCACATCCGCCAGGTGGATTTCCAGCGCGACCTGCTCGACGCCGCGGTGCATTTCGGCGAAGCCGAATGGCCGGGCGTGGTGCTGCACAGGTTATTCGGCGAAGAACTGATTCCGGTCGCCTCGCCGAAGCTGATCAAGCGCGAGAAGATCCGCAAGCCCGAGGACCTCGGACAGGGAACGCTGCTGGTGCAGGCGACGCGGCCCGAGGCCTGGACCAACTGGTTCGAGCGCGTCGGCCTCACCGCCGTCGAGCCACCCTCCATGCTGGTGTTCGAGCAGTTCGCCATGGTGCTGCAGGCGGCCATCGCCGAACTGGGCGTGGCGCTGGTGCCCAAGCTCCTGGTGAAGGAGGAAATCGCCAGCGGCGAGCTGGTCGAACTGTTCGACCAGTCGATCATCGACAGCAAGGCCTATTTCCTCGCCTACCCGCGCGAGCGCGCCAACTACCCGCCGCTGGTGGCGTTCCGCGACTGGCTGCTGGGCCAGATCAAGGCCTGAGCGGTCACTTCGCCGCCATTTGCGACAGGCGCCTGCCGGGCAGAATGTCCTCGACGCTGGTCTTCACGTGCAGCAGCGACGGCGTGTTCTGCCTGAGCGCTTCGGTGAAGGCCGGGGCGAAGTCCTCGGTCTTGGTGACCGTAACGCCCCAGGCGCCGAACGAGCGCGCATAGGCCGCGAAATCGGGATTGCGCAGGTCGGTCGCCGACACGCGCCCGGGATAGTCGCGCTCCTGGTGCATGCGGATGGTGCCGTAGGAACCGTTGTCGATGACCAGGGTCGGGAAGTTAGCGCCGTACTGGACGGCGGTGGCGAGGTCCGAGGCGGCCATCAGGAAGCAGCCGTCGCCGGCGACGCCGACGACGGTGCGGTCGGGATACACCAGCTTGGCGGCGATGGCGGCCGGGAAACCGAAACCCATGGCGCCGCTGGTGGGCGCCAGTTGGGTGCGGAAGGCGCGGTGCAGGTAATAGCGGTGCAGCCAGGCGGCGTAGTTGCCGGCGCCGTTGGTGACAATCGCGTCTTTCGGCAAGGTCTTTGCCAGCCAGGTGAATATCTCCGAGAGATTGACCGCGCCGGTCACCTGCACCGGCGCCACGAACGCTTCCAGGTCCGCGCGGGCCTCGGCGCGCCACACCGCCCAGGATTTGGCGATCTCGAGGCCGGCCAGCGCCACCCCTGCGTTCGCCGTACCCGACACCGCCGTCACCGCCGCCGGCCAGACGCGATTGAGTTCACGCGGATCGGGATGGATGTGGACGAGCTTTTTCGCGGTCTCTTCGGCCGTGAACAGGCCGTAGCCTTGCGATGGATTCTCGCCGAGGCGGGCGCCGATGGCGATCAGGAGATCGGCCGAGCGCACCCGCGCCAACAGCTTCGGGTTCGGTCCGAGCCCGAGGTCGCCGATGTAGCAGGGATGATGATTGTCCAGGAGGTCCTTGCGCCGGAACGACAGGATCACCGGCAGGTCGATGCGCTTGGCCCAGGCGGCGAGCCGGTCGAGGGAGTCCTGGCTCCAGCCGGTGCCGCCCAGGATCAGGAGCGGCTTCTCGGCCCTCTCCAGGCGCGCCTTGAGCGCCGCGAGCGCGGCCGGGTCCATACCGGTGTGCGCCACCTGCACCGCCGCCGGCCGGCGCGGACCGGGATCGGACACCAGCATGTCTTCGGGCAGCGCCACCACCACGGCCCCTGCCCGGCCTTGTTGGGCGGTGGCCAGCGCGCGGGTGGTGATCTCGACCACGCGCGCCGGATCGTCGATCTCCTCGCTGTGCTTGGCGAGGGATTCAAACATCGAGGGGTAGTAGACTTCCTGGAACGCCTCGCGGCCCTTGTCGGAGGTCCCCACCTGGCCCACGAACATGATCATGGGCACGGAATCCTGCTGCGCCGTATGCACGCCCACCGCGCCTTGCGTCGCGCCCGGGCCGCGGGTGACGAAGCAGACGCCGGGCTTGCCGGTGAGCTTGCCGTAGGCCGTGGCCATGTTAGCGGCGGCGGCCTCGTGGCGGCAGGCGATCACCTTGATGTCGTTTTTCACGTCGGCGAAGGCGTCGAGCACCGCGAGATAGCTCTCGCCCGGCACACAGAACACGTGGTCGACGCCGTTGGCGATGAGGGTCTCGACCAGGCGCTGGGCGGCGGTGGTCTGGATGTTGCGCGTATTATCCGGCATGGACGTAACTCGTTTTCACCTTGGTGTAAAAATCACGCGCCAGCGGACCCTGTTCGCGCGGACCGAAGCTGGACATCTTGGTGCCGCCGAACGGCGCCTGCAGCTCCACGCCCGCGGTCGGCAGGTTGACCATCACCATGCCGGCCTTCAACTCGGCCTGGAACAGCCTGGCGTATTTGAGCGAGGTGGTGCAGACCCCGGCCGACAGGCCGAACGGCGTATCGTTGGCCAGTTCCAGGGCGTGTTCGGCGGACTCGGCGGGGATCATGGCCGCCACCGGCCCGAAGATTTCTTCCTGGCTGATGCGCATCTTGTTGTCGGCGTCGGCGAACAGCGCCGGACGCATGTAATAGCCCGGGGTCGGCCCATTGATGCGCTCGCCGCCCTTGGCCAGGCGCGCGCCCTCGTCCTTGCCGATGCCGATATAGGACAGGTTCTGCTTGAGCTGGGTTTCGCTCACCACCGGCCCGATATGGGTCTTGGGATCCATGGCGTCGCCGACGACAATGCCGTCCAGGCGCGCGATCATCGCCTCGAGGAATCTCTTGTAGATGCCCTTGGTGACGATCAGGCGGCTGGAGGCCGTGCAGCGCTGGCCGGTGGAGAAGAAAGCGCCGTTGACCGCCACTTCGACGGCGTTCGCTAGGTCGGCGTCGTCCAGGACCACCAGCGGATTCTTGCCGCCCATCTCGAGTTGAAACGGCCGGAAGCGCGCCGCGCATTCCGCCGCCACCGCCGCGCCCACGGTCTGGGAGCCGGTGAAGGAGATGGCGGCGATGCCGGAATTCTTGAGCATGGCCTCGCCCACCGCCCGGCCCGGCCCCATCACCAGGTTGAACACCCCCGCCGGACATCCGGACTCGGCGATGATGCTGGCCATCGCCCAGGCGCTGGCCGGCGCGATGTCGGCGGGCTTGAGCAGCACCGCGTTGCCGTACGCGAGCGCCGGCGCCACCTTCCACGCCGGAATGGCGACCGGGAAGTTCCACGGCGTGATCAAGCCGACGACCCCCACCGCCTCGCGCCGCGTCTCCACGGTCACGCCGGGACGCACCGAAGGAATGGTGTCGCCGTGCGCGCGCAAGCAGTCGTTGGCGAAATATTTGAAGATCCGCGCCGCGCGCTGCACTTCGCCGCGGGCCTCGGCCAGGGTCTTGCCTTCCTCGCGGGCGAGAAGGCTCCCAAGTTCGCTTTCGCGCGCCAGCATCTTCTCGCCGACCTTGTCGAGCAGGTCGCCGCGGGTCTGCGCCGTGGCCTTGGCCCATTTCGGCCCCGCCTCACGGGCAGCGTCGACCGCCGTCTGCACCTGGGCGGCGGACGCTTGCGTGAATTCGCCGACCACGTCGTCGAGGTTGGAGGGATTGATATCCCGGGCGGCGGTGGGTCCTTCGACCCATTCGCCGGCGATCAGGTTGGTGTGGATATCGGACTTGGCCATGGTCGTTTCCTCGCGAGGGCCGCGGAGTGTCGTCTAAAGCGTACTATGAGGGATAGGGAAAGATTCGAATTGAGTTATGAGTTTTGCAAGCAGCCAAATTGCTTCGCCCCCCGCCGATTTCGCTCCCAACCTTGCCCCCGGCCTCGCCGACGCACACCGGTTCGTGAGCCTCAAATCCATGGGGCGCCGTCGATAAGTGGTAGCTTTCGGACGTGTTTTTAGGGATGCTGCGGCGTCATTTATAGTCCGTCCTGCGGCAAGGGCCTGCAAGGCCCTGGGGAAAGCCCAGCGACGGTACAGGGGAGCACGTGATGAGTTCAGTTGAAGAAGTGGAAGCCACCCATGCGCCCGCCGGCGCGTCCAAGCGTTCGATGGCCTGGCGCATCAAGGCGATCTTCGGGGGGTCCGTCGGCAATCTGGTGGAATGGTACGACTGGTACGTGTACTCGGCCTTCGCCCTGTATTTCGCCAAGTCGTTCTTCCCGAGCGGCGACCAGACCGCGCAGCTCCTGAACACCGCCGCGGTATTCGCCGCCGGCTTCCTCGTCCGCCCCATCGGCAGCTGGCTCATGGGCATCTATGCCGACAAGCACGGCCGCCGCTCCGCCCTGGTGATGTCGATGGTGGTCATGGGCCTGGGCTCGCTGGTGATCGCCATCACTCCCGATTACTCCTCCATCGGCTTCCTGGCGCCGGTGATCCTGGTGCTGGCCCGCGTCGGCCAGGGCCTGTCGGTGGGCGGCGAGTACGCCGCCAGCGCCACCTATCTCAGCGAAGTCGCCGGCAAGAACCTGCGCGGTTTCTTCGGCAGCTTCCAGTACGTGACCCTGATCATGGGCCAGTTGCTGGCGCTGGCTACCGCCGTGGTCCTGCAGACCCAGATGGACGCGGCCGACCTCGCCGCCTGGGGCTGGCGCATCCCGTTCGCCATCGGCGCGGTGCTGTCGATCATGGCGCTGTTCGTGATGCTCAAGCTCGAGGAAACCGAATCCTTCGAAGCCGTGAAGAAGAAGGCCAAGCCCATCAACTCGTGGAAGATGATGGCCGAGCACCCCAAGGAACTCCTGATCGTGCTGGGCCTCACCTGCGGCGGCTCGCTCGGCTTCTACACCTTCAGCACCTATATCCAGCAGTTCCTGGCCAACACTTCGGGCTTCTCCAAGGAAGACGCGACCGAGATCACCACCGTCGCCATGCTGATCTTCATGTGCGTCCAGCCCCTGTTCGGCTGGATCTCGGACAAGGTCGGCCGCAAACCGCTCCTGATCGCCTTCGGCGTCCTCGGCACCCTCATGACCGTTCCCATCATGAGCACGCTGGAAAGCACCAAGGACGCGGCCACCGCGGTCGGCCTGGTGAGCTTGGCCCTGATCGTGCAGAGCTGCTACACCTCGATCAGCGGCCTGTTCAAGGCCGAGATGTTCCCGACCGAAATCCGCGCCCTGGGCGTCGGCCTGCCCTATGCGTTGGGGGTCTCGCTGGTCGGCGGCACGGGCCCGTTCGTCGCCCTGCTGTTCAAGAACGAGGGCCATGAGTCGCTGTTCTACTGGTACGTCACCTTCTTCATCGCCATCTTCTGCGCCACCGCCATCTACGCCCGCGACATGAAGGCGCACAGCAAGATCTTGGAAGACTGAAGCGTCAGTCTCCAGAAACGCAAAAGGCCCGCTGGAAACAGCGGGCCTTTTTGTTTGGTACTTTTTCATTGTCATTCCCGGGCTTGACCCGGGAATGACAGCCTGAGTTTAGAAGAACGCCTGGAGGCCGGTCTGGGCGCGGCCCAGGATCAGGGCGTGGACGTCGTGGGCGCCCTCGTAGGTATTCACGGTCTCCAGGTTGAGCATGTGGCGGATGACCTGGAACTCCTCGGAGATGCCGTTGCCGCCGTGCATGTCGCGCGCCATGCGGGCGATGTCCAGCGCCTTGCCGCAGTTGTTGCGCTTGATGATGCTGACCATCTCCGGCGCCGCCCTGGCCTGGTCCATCAGGCGGCCGACGCGCAGACAGGCCTGCAACCCGAGGGTGATCTCGGTCTGCATGTCGGCGAGCTTCTTCTGGTAGAGCTGGGTGTTGGCCAGCGGCCGGTCGAACTGCTTGCGGTCGAGGCCATACTGGCGCGCCGCGTGCCAGCAGAACTCGGCCGAGCCGATCACGCCCCAGGCGATGCCGTAGCGGGCGCGGTTGAGACAGCCGAACGGACCCTTGAGGCCTTCCACATGGGGCAGCAGCGCGTCCTCGCCCACCTCGACGCCGTCCATGACGATCTCGCCGGTGATGGAGGCGCGCAAGGAGAGCTTGCCTTCGATCTTGGGCGCCGACAGGCCCTTCATGCCCTTCTCCAGCACGAAGCCCCTGATCTTGCCCTTGTGGGCGTCGGACTTGGCCCACACCACGAACACGTCGGCGATGGGGCTGTTGGAGATCCACATCTTGGTACCCGACAACCGGTAGCCGGTGGGCGTCTTCATGGCGGTAGTGGCCATGCCGGCGGGGTCGGAGCCGGCGTTGGGTTCGGTCAGGCCGAAGCAGCCGATGAATTCACCCGAGCACAGCTTGGGCAGGTATTTCTTGCGCTGGTCCTCGGACCCGTAGGCGTAGATCGGATAGATCACCAGCGACGACTGCACGCTCATCATCGAGCGGAAACCGGAATCGACCCGTTCGATCTCGCGCGCCACCAGGCCGTAGGACACATAAGAGGCGCCGGCGCCGCCGTATTCCTCGGGCAGGGTCACGCCGAGGAGGCCCTGGTCGCCCATTTCGCGGAAGATGGCGGGATCGGTCTTCTCCTCGCGGAACGCCTTGATCGCGCGCGGCTGCAGTTTGCCCTGGGCATAGCCGCGGGCGGCGTCGCGGATGATGCGCTCGTCATCCGCGAGCTGGTCATCGAGCAGCAGCGCGTCTTCCCACGCAAACTTGCCCAGATCCGGCGCATCCTTGGGCTTCAGTGTCGGCTTGGTCATATGTGTGTCCTTGGGGTGGGTCACGAGACTGCGGGATGTAGCGCCAACCGCTTTTATCGGAAAAGCGATATAACCTGATTATCCTATGAATTCTATCGATGAGCCGCCCCCCGTGGACAGCCCCCATGGGCAGCCTCTATCCCGGCGCCAGCATGAACAGGCTGTCGCCCAGGGCGGCCAATCGGGTCCGGGAGCGGATGCCGGCAACTTTGGCCACCGTGGCGAAACCCTCCATCACTTCCGCTTCGGTGGCGGTGAACTTTTCCTTCTGCAACGCCGTTCGTTCGGGATCGGCAAAGATACCCCGCCATGCCAAAGGGGAAGAGTCCGCACCGCGTTCACGAAACGCGGCAACCAGCGTGTCGGCGATCTTGCGCGCCGCGCTGGTGTCGCCATGCCCCGGCAGGTAGGTGTCGAGCGCCGGCCCCGGATCGTTCGCCGCAATCACGCCCTGACGCGACGACAAAAACGCGGCCATTGCCCGCGCCGCGTCTTCAGGCGTTCGCACGGTCGCGTTGACGAAATTGGTGACCTGTCCGATGCCCGGACGGTCGGACGGCATCAGGTTGACGGCCGGCGTCCCGAGCAGCGCGGCTTCCAAACCGGTCGTGCACCCCGTGTGTACAAGCAATTCCGCGCCAAGAACCCAGGGATGCGGATCCGATTGCGTGATGACACGGGCGTTGGCCGCGCCCGCAAATATCTTCTGCCAGTATTCAGCGCGTTCGCCCGGATGAGGGCGTATCACGAACGTGAGTCCCTTGATGTTGCTCACCGCCCATTGCATCAGCGACAACATCGCCTTGTGATTGGCCTGCTCCCAGACGACGGTTTCAAAAAACAGCTTCTCGCGGCCGGCACGGTCCGGTCCGTCGAACGCCCCGGCTTCCGCGTGCACCGACATGTTGATGGCGCCATCCTTGTTCCAAATGCTGTTGATGGTGGCGTAATTGGTGTTGAACAGGATGTAGGGCTTGAGCGGACCGATGCGCTGATCCTTGGCGCCGAAAGCCTCCCGCAGCGCCGGCGACATGAGTGAAATGCGGGGATTTCCGGTCGCATGCACCTTTCCGCGCAGCGTGGGAAATCTGCTTTCAACCGCCTCCTTATGAGCTTCGCTTTGCGCAAAGAACAGCTCGCACGCCATCCCCGCTTCTTCGGCGAAAGCGTACATGAAGCCGTTGTGTTCGGTGAATACCAGGACCTCTTCATCACTGGCCGCGACGACGTGACCGGCGCGGCGCGCCTCGGCCATGTGCCGGCCCTGGATCTTGTTCATCGTCTTGAACAGGAAAATCCCATCCGGCAAAGCCGCGAGGTTGGCCTCGGTGGTCATCGACCAATGATTGCCCAGGACGACCGTGCACCCGGCCTCAAGAAGATGCGCGGCGATCAGCAACCGCGAGGGCAATTCGCGATGTTTGATCTCGATAGGCAGGTAAACGACACGCTGCGTCATTTATCGCCCTATGCGTGCGGGAAAACGATATGGCCGGAACGACGGGATTTGAACCGTCCGGCCGAAGGCCGGCAAAACAAATGACTCTCGCAGGTTCAAATCCTGTCGCCCCGGCCGCAGGGGAACAAAATGGCCGGAGTGATAGGATTTGAACCGCCCGGCCGAAGGCCGGCAAAACGATGACTCTCGCAGGTTCAAATCCTGTCGCCCCGGGCCGCGGGGGAACAAAATGGTCGGAGCGACAGGATTTGAACCTGCGACCCCCAGACCCCCAGTCTGGTGCGCTACCAGGCTGCGCCACGCTCCGACCGTGCTCGGGGCCCTTGGGTATCGGCCGGGCCCTCGGCGGGCGGCACTATAACAGCGCTTTTCCGCAACACAACGTTTGAAAAAGTCCGGAAAAATCAGGCGGCAAGGGCCCGTTTCAGGTCGTCCCTGAGCCCGGTGAGTTCGGCCAGCAGCAGCTTGGCCTCGTCGCGGGAGAGATGTGGCCCGGCGAGCGCGGACTCACGCGCGGCCTCGGCGCGGGGCATCTCCGGCGCCTTGTTCTCGCGCGGCGCTTCATCGGCGGCCTTGGCTCCGGTCTCGCGCAGGAGTTTTTGCACGCCGCGGATGGTCATGCCGTCGGTGTACAGCAGGCCGCGGATGCGTTTCAGCAGCGCCACGTCCTCGGGGCGGTAATAGCGCCGGCCGCCGCCGCGCTTGAGAGGGCGGACCTGGCTGAACTTGGTTTCCCAGAACCGCAGCACGTGCTGCGGCACGTTCAGATCGGCGGCGACTTCACTGATGGTGCGGAAAGCGCCGTCGGATTTCGCGGCGCGGTGATCGCCGCGGGCGGTGTCCGGGCGCAGCGATTCCGGCAGATCGAGGTCCAGCTCGGGACCATCCTGACCGGGAAATTCGCCGGAAATCACGGGGCGATCACGGGTTAGGCGTGCCGGTCGCCGGGGCGGCAGGGCGCGCGGGTGCGCCGGTATGGCCCTGACGGATGCGGGCTTTCAACAGCTGGGACGGGCGGAAGACCAGAACCTTGCGCGGAAGGATCGGCACTTCATCGCCGGTTTTGGGATTGCGCCCAATGCGTTGTCCCTTCTGGCGCACCGAAAAGCTGCCGAAGGATGAAATCTTCACGGTCTCGTTCCGCAGCAACGCCTGGGTGATTTCCGCAAGCACCATCTCCAGCAAGTCCGCGGACTCGTTACGGGACAGGCCGACTTCCTGGTAGATCGCTTCGCTGAGCTGCGCGCGGGTAATGGTCTCGGCCACTTTTCGCGCTCCTTTTGGAAACAGCGTGAAAACAAGAGGTTATATTTTGCCCCCCACCTCGTCAATACAGGTTATCTAAGTGTAGCAATGCTTTAGGTCATAAAAGACCAAAGCGGCCCCGGCCGGACCGCATAAAATCAACCCTTGATTGATTTATATCGGGAAAAGCACCCGAAAAAGGCGTTCTAAAACCTGGCCAGGGCCGAGCCCCAGGTGAATCCGCCGCCCATGGCCTCGAGAAGCAGGAGGTCGCCCCGCTTGATCCGCCCATCCCGCACCGCCGTGTCCAGCGCCAGGGGAATCGAGGCGGCGGAGGTATTGGCGTGGCGGTCGACGGTGACAATCACTTTCGACGGGTCGAGGCCCAGTTTGTCCGCGGTGGAATCGAGGATGCGGCGGTTGGCCTGGTGCGGCACCAGCCAGTCGATGGCCGAGACCGGCAGGCCGTTGGCTGCCAGCGCCTCCTGCACCGTGGCGGCGAGGTTCACCACGGCGTGGCGGAAGACCTCTTTGCCCTTCATGCGGATATGCCCGGCCAGTCCCGTCGTCGACGGGCCGCCGTCGACATAGAGCATGTCGTGATGGCGGCCGTCGGAATGCAGATGGGTGGACAGCACGCCGCGGTCCGCCGGGGTGCCCTGCCCGTTCTCGGCCCTCAGCACCACGGCGCCGGCGCCGTCGCCGAACAACACGCAGGTGGCGCGGTCTTTCCAGTCGAGGATGCGCGAGAACACTTCGGCGCCGATCAGCAAGACGGTATTCGCCTGTCCGGCCTTGATGAAGTTGTCGGCGGTGGCGAGGCCATAGACGAACCCGGAGCACACCGCCTGGATGTCGAAGGACGGAATCCCGGGGCGCGCCAACGCCGCCTGCACCCGCGCCGCGGTAGCGGGAAAGGTCTGGTCCGGTGTCGCGGTGGCGACGACGATGAGGTCGATATCGGTGCCGGCGACGCCCGCCGCCGCCAGCGCCCTGGTGGCCGCGGCGATGGCGAGATCGGAGGTCTTCTCGCCGTCGGCGGCGATATGACGCTGGCGGATGCCGCTGCGCTCGACGATCCACTCGTCGGAGGTGTCGACCATCTTGGCGAGGTCGCTGTTGGTGAGGATTTTGGCGGGAAGGTACGACCCTGTGCCGGCGATGACGGAACGGCGCATGCTTTACGACCCGGCCTGCTGCGCTGCCGCCTGCCCGGCCTGCTCGGCCTTGATGCGCGCGAGGTCCTCGCCGATGCGCGTGTTGAGGTCGCGCTCGACCATGTCCACCGCGACCCCGATGGCGTTGGAAAAGCCCCAGGCGTCGGTGCCGCCGTGGCTCTTCACGACAATCCCGTTCAATCCGACCAGCAAAGCGCCGTTGTACTTGCGCGGATCGGTGCGCGCCATCACCTGGGACAGCACAGGCTTGGCGAACAGCATGCCGATCTGGGCCAGGATCGAACTCTTGATGGCGGTCTTGAGGAAGCTGGAATAGAGCTTGGCGGTGCCCTCGGCGGTCTTCAGCGCGACGTTGCCCGTGAAACCATCGGTCACCACCACGTCGACCTTGCCGGCGGCGATGTCGTCGCCTTCGATGAAGCCCTTGAATTCGATGTCGAGATGCGCGCCGCGCAGGATATTGGCGGCCTCGCGCAGGACCTCGGTGCCTTTCAGGTCCTCGGAGCCGATGTTGAGCAGGCCGACACTGGGGCGCGCGAGTCCAAGCATGGCGCGCGAGAAGCATTCGCCCATGACGGCGAACTCCACCAGGTTGCGCGCGTCGCACTGGGCATTGGCGCCGAGGTCCAACATCGCCGACTCACCCACCTTGGTCGGCAACAGGCAGCAGATCGCCGGGCGGTGCACGCCCGGAAGCGTGCGCATGATCAGCACCGCCATGGCCATCAGCGCACCGGTATTTCCCGCCGACACCACGCCGGCGGCCTCGCCGGCCTTCACCGCCTCGATCGCCTTCCACAGGCTGGTCTGGCGGCCGGAGCGGATGACCTGGCTGGGCTTGTCGTCATTGGTGACGACGTCGGTGGCGTGGACGATCGAGCAGCAGTCCTTGAGGCCGGGTTCGGCCGCGAGCAAGGGCCTGATCAGGCCCTCGTCGCCGTGCAGCTGGAAACGCACATTGGGATAGCGCACATGGGCGAGGCTCGCGCCCTTGACCACGATCGCGGGCGCGGCGTCGCCGCCCATCGCGTCCAAAGACAGGGTAAAGGCTGCGCTCAAGGTGCTCCCCAAACCCGCTGTGCCAAAGCCAGTTGCACAAAAACCAGAGCCGCGCGCCCACCCGTCCGGTCCATTTAGAACCGGGAAGGGCGCGGGTCTGTCATATCAAATAAAGGCTTTGGCCGGTTAGGCCACAGCGTCGGACTGGGCGACCACTTCGCGGCCGTCGTAATAGCCGCAGGAGCCGCACACGTGGTGGGGCCGCTTGGTTTCGCCGCAGTTCGGGCACTCCTGGTGCGCCGGAGACTTGAGGGCGTGGTGCGAGCGACGCATGTCGCGGCGCGACTTGGAGACTTTCTTTTTAGGAACCGCCATCGTGGTGTTCTTTCGTGTGTATGGCCGCTGGATAGCGGAAGCTGGCCTCTGACCTTAACAGCCGGGCCGGAAAGCGGGACTAGATAGCGAAAAACCCCAGGCCGCGCAAGGGAAAGGCCATGGCGCTCCCCAGCCCCGGCGAAGGCTAATTCGGCTGTGTTTTCTTGAGCTTGGCCAGGGCCGCGAAAGGTCCGGGGGCCTTGGTCTCCTCCGGGTCGGACGCTTTCAGGCCGGCGGCCGCGGGGTCGAAGGCCACGCCGGGGGCCCGGGGGTACGGGTCCAGCACCAGGGCAACCTGGATCACGGCCAGCTCGCCGAGATCGATTCGACCGCCTTCGGCCACGTCCGGCGGGTCATCGCCGTCCAGGCCGACCACTTCCTCCTCCTCTGGGTCCTTGTGTTTCTTGCGGCCGGGGCGCTCGGCGCTCACGAAGGCGGCGGCGATCTCCTCGTCGATCACCGCCGGCACCGGCACGAGACTGACCACGCAGGCCTGGACAAGCTCGGCATGCACCTTGCCCGCCACCCGCGCGATGCCGCCGGCGTCGACCTTGACGTCGAAATGCGCCGACAACGCCTTGACCTCGGTCACGTCCAACCGCCGCGCCGCCGCCGCGCGCTGTTCGGGCGAGGCGGTCAGGTCATAGTGCCCGCCGGACGCCGGAATGCGGTCGATCTCGATCGTGAAGGTGAAATCGCCGCTCACTGTACCGGCACCGCGAAATCCAAGCGGCCGGCCGTGATCTCCACCGGCGACTGTGCGCCGACATGGCGGTCGGCGCGGATCAGGTAGTCCTGCATGGACTTGAGCGCGGATTCCGTCGGCGGCGCCTTGCGGTAGACATTCGCGCTCAAGGCCTGCGCGAGGGTGGTGCTGGCGGGGTCCTTGAGCTTCGCGTCCAGGCCGGCTTCGGCCTGTTCGGCGCGGCCATAGAACGCCTGGGCCATGCGCTTGATGTGCTTGCCGACACTCATGTCGCCGACGCCGCTTTCGCGCAAGGACTGGTCCATGTCCTTGAACATCAGGTCGAACAGCTCCTGGCCGCGGTTCTCGGCCGCGGCGCCCTGCCCGCGCAGGCGGCGCAAGACCAGCATGGCGTGGAGCACGATCATGTCGAAACGGCCGTCGAGGGTGTCCGGCACGCCCAGGGC
This sequence comes from Rhodospirillaceae bacterium, assembly GCA_041905795.1. Lineage (GTDB taxonomy): Bacteria > Pseudomonadota > Alphaproteobacteria > Rhodospirillales > Rhodospirillaceae > SHVO01. Next base: position 20,706 of record JAYRKL010000013.1, read on the forward strand.
CCCATAGAATGCCGGGTCGCGGGCCTTCTCGATGATGCGGCTGTAGATCTCGTGCACCGCCGGATCGGTTTTTTTGAAAAGTCCCGCGAACATGGTGGAATCTTCCGGATGGAACTCAGAAAGGGTTGTGATCGGGGCGGCAATTGTGACGCAAACCCCCGGTTTTATTACATAATGGGGGCTGGGCTTCCCGTCCCGGCTGATATAATACGTCTCACCATGAACACCAAGAGCATCGCCTTCCTGGCCGCCCTCGTCCTGCCGCTCACCCTTCCTTTGGCGGGCTGCATCAAGGACGTCGAGCAGCGCGGCAATTTCCTGAAGCCCGAGATGCTGGCCCAGCTGGCGCCGGGCGAACAGACCCGCCAGGACGTGGAAGCCATCCTCGGCACGCCCTCGACCACGGCGGTGTTCGACGGCGACACTTGGTATTACATCAGCGCCCATACCACCCAATATGCCTTCTATCCCAACCACGAATTCGACCGCACCATCTACGCGGTCAACTTCGACGAGCGCGGGATCCTCAAGGGCGTGCGCAAGCTGGACATCGAGGACGGCCGCACCGTAACGATCGCCGCCCGCGAAACCCCCACCAAGGGCCGCGAGTACAGCTTCCTCGAGCAGCTGGTCGGCAACCTCGGCCGCATCACGACCGCCGGTCCTAAACGTCCCTAATAAGGATTGTCCCATGATCGTCAGAACCTGGCGCGGGCGTACCACGTCCGCCTGGGCGGACGCCTATCCGCGCCACTTCCATCACGCCGTCATGCCGGAGCTGAAGGCCATCCCCGGCTTCCTCGGCGCCGATCTCCTGAAAGAGGAGAAAGACGACCAGGTGGAATACTTCGTGCTGACGCGGTGGGCATCGCTGGACGCCATCAAGGCTTTCGCCGGCGAGGATTACGAGCAGGCGGTGGTAGAGCCCGAGGCCGTAGCCGCACTCGACGATTTCGACCGGACCGTGCGGCACTACGAGACGGTGGAAGCCTAAACAAAAACGCCCCGCGGTTTCCCGCGGGGCGTTTTGTTTCGAGCCTTCGCGATCTTACTTCGCGTGGGCGGCCAGCACCGCGAGCAGCAGAAGCGCCACGATGTTGGTGATCTTGATCATCGGGTTCACCGCCGGACCGGCGGTGTCCTTGTACGGATCGCCGACGGTATCGCCGGTCACCGCGGCCTTATGGGCGTCGGAGCCCTTGCCGCCGTGGTGTCCGTCTTCGATGTACTTCTTGGCATTGTCCCAGGCGCCGCCGCCGGAGGTCATCGAGATGGCGACAAACAGGCCGGTGACGATGGTGCCGAGCAGCATGGCGCCGAGGGCGGTGAAGGCTTCCGCCTGGCCAGCGACCAGGTAGATCACCGCGTAGAACACGATCGGCGACAGCAGCGGCAGCAGCGAGGGCGCGATCATTTCGCGGATCGCGGCCTTGGTCAGCATGTCGACCGCGCGGCCGTAGTCGGGCTTGGCGGTGCCTTCCATGATGCCGGCGATTTCCTTGAACTGACGGCGCACTTCGTTCACCACCGCGCCGGCGGCGCGGCCCACCGCCTGCATGCCCAGCGCCCCGAACAGGTAGGGGAGCAGGCCGCCGACGAACAGGCCGACGACCACATACGGGTTGTCGAGCTTGAACTCGATGGTGAGGTTGCCGAAGAAATGCTTGAGGTCTTCGGTATAAGCCGCGAACAGCACCAGGGCGGCGAGGCCCGCCGAACCGATGGCATAGCCCTTGGTCACGGCCTTGGTGGTGTTACCGACGGCGTCCAGGGCATCGGTGATGACGCGGACTTCCTTGGGCAGGTGCGACATTTCGGCGATGCCGCCGGCGTTGTCGGTCACCGGGCCGTAGGCGTCGAGCGCCACGACGATGCCGGCCAGCGCCAGCATCGTGGTCGCCGCCACCGCCAGGCCGAACACGCCGGCCGAGGTATAGGCGACGATGATGGCGGCCGAGATCACCAGCACCGGCAGGGCGCAGGCTTCCATCGAGATGGCCAGCCCCTGGATGATGTTGGTGCCGTGGCCGGTGGTCGAGGCCTGGGCGACGCTGCGCACCGGACGGAAGCCGGTGCCGGTGTAGTACTCGGTGATCCAGACGATCAAGCCGGTGAGCACCAATCCCGTAATGGCGCAGGTGATCAGGTTGGCCGCCGAGATGACGCGGCCGTCGTTCATGATCAGGCCGCTATCGAAGAACTTCATCGTGATACCGACGATGATGGCGCCGGACAGCACGGCGGTGACGACGAAGCCGCGATAGAGCGCGGACATGATCTTGCCGCTGGCGCCGATGCCGGAGAAGAAGGTGCCGATCACCGAGGCGATGATGCACACGCCGCCGACGACGAGCGGATACAGCATCGCGCGGCTGCTTTCGTCGCCGGCGAAGTAGATGACGCCCAGGTACATGGTGGCGACGATGGTGACCGCGTAGGTTTCAAAGAGGTCGGCCGCCATGCCGGCGCAGTCGCCGACGTTGTCGCCGACGTTGTCGGCGATCACGGCCGGGTTGCGCGGGTCATCCTCGGGGATACCGGCTTCGACCTTGCCCACCAGGTCGGCGCCGACGTCGGCGCCCTTGGTGAAGATACCGCCGCCGAGACGGGCGAAGATGGAGATCAGCGAGGCGCCGAACGACAGCGCGATCAGGCCGTCGATCAGCTGGCGCTGTTCGACGCCGGCGTTACGCAGGGCGATGTAGTAGCCGGCGATGCCGAGCAGGCCGAAGCCCACCACCAGGAGGCCGGTGACGGCGCCCGACTGGAAGGCGACCGCGTGGGCGGCCTTGAGGCCCGAGTCCTTGGCGGCGGCGGCGGTGCGGACGTTGGCGCGCACCGAGACGTTCATGCCGACGTAACCGGCGGCGCCCGAGAGCACCGCGCCGATGACGAAGCCGACGGCGGAGATGACGCCCAGGGTCGCGGCCAGGATGACGGCCACGACCACGCCGGCGATGGCGATGGTGGTGTACTGACGATTGAGGTAAGCGGCCGCCCCCTCCTGGACCGCGCCCGCGATTTCCTGCATCCGCTCGGTCCCGGCGGACTTCGCCAGGATCTGGCGAACGCCGTAGATGCCGTAAAGGACCGCCAGCACACCGCAGGCGATCACCAGTAATTCCAGAGAGCTCATGCTTACCCCGTAGGTCGTGAGTTGCACCGCATCGCCGGGAAGCAGCGAAAACGCATTGAATTCAGAAGGTTATAGATTCGCCCCGCCTTCCCCACGGAACGCGCGGGAGAGTGCCAGAACGGCCCATCGGACGCAACCCCATCGGACGCGCCGTCGAATGGCAAAAAGGCCCTGAAATGAAGGGTATGAGGCCCGTGGGCGGTCTATCGTGGGATCTAGCGTGCGCCGCCGCCGCCGGCCTGTTCGAAGACATTGATGAGCAGCACGTCCTGGGCGTCCGCGCCGTAGACCTGCTTGGCGTGCGCCACCAGCTTTTCCTTGAGGACTTTGAGGTCCACCGTCTGATGGCTCAGGAAATAGACCTGGAGGAACGGCACCAGGTCGCCGATCACCTCGTTCAGGAAACGGTTCATGCCCGCTTCGATCGCCGCCTTGGCGCCGGGCGTGGCCGCCATGATGCGCCCGGTGAGGTAAACGCGCTTCTTCACCTGGCCGTCGATCAGCACCGGGATGATCAGATCGTGGCTGAACTTGATCAGGGTGTAGTTGGTCGGCGGCGGCTGGAACCTCTTCTTGTCGGCCGCAGACGCGGCTTTCTCGGCCGCGCTCATCTCCACTTGCGGCGGGGCGAACGGGTTCTTGACGATGCCCAGCATGATCAAGGCGCCGGCGCCGCCGCCGGCGACCAGGATCAGGATCAACAGAATGACGATGATGCGCTTCAAAGGGCGAACACGGAAAAGCTGGAATGGTTCCGCAGTCTACTCCCGCCGGAACAGGATCGGCCACCCTCACGTTGTTCAAGGACAGGTGAAACCTTCGTGGAGACGGCGATCATGAAAAAAGGCCCTGAAACGGATATTTCCGCCGCTGGGCAGCGCGCCTACCTATGGCGATAGCCGCGTGACGGCAATGTCAGCGGCGCGCCGCCCGCGGTGACGGTGACCCCTGCCCCGCCGGCGACTGCGCCGATCGCGGTCAGGGCGATGCCGGCCGCAGCCGCGACACCGGCGATGTCCGCGCCGGGCGGCGCCGCGAAGGCGATCTCGTAGTCGTCGCCGCCGGCCAGGATCTTTTCCCAGAAGCGCGGGTCCTTGTGCACGGCTTTGCGCGCCGCCGCCGACAACGGTACCGCGTCGCGGTCAATGGCGATGGCAACCTGCGACGCCGCCGCCATATGGCCGAGATCGGCTGCCAAGCCATCGGAGACATCCAGCGCCGCGCTGGCGACACCGCGTAAAGCAATACCCGCAGCCCCGCGCGGACGCGGCAGATGATAGCGCTCCACCAGGGCCGCGCGCTCTTCCCGCGGCAACAGCAGGTCGCCCGCGAGGCAAGCGAGCCCGAGGGCGCCGTCGCCGATGGTGCCGGTGACGTAAATCACGTCGCCGGGTGCTGCGCCCGAGCGCAAAAGCGCGGTGCCGGCCGGAACCTCGCCCAGCGCGGTGATGGTGATGGTCACCGGGCCGGGGCTGGCCGTGGTATCGCCGCCCAGAAGCGGTGCCGCGAACGCCCGCGCGTCCTCGCCAAGGCCGCGCGCATAGGTCTCCAGCCAGGCGTCGGTGACATCCCCGTTCAAGGTCAGGGCGTGGAGGAAACCCACCGGCTTCGCACCCTTGGCGGCCAGATCGGAGAGATTGACCCTCAGCGCCTTCCTGGCGATCAGGTCCGGCGGATCGTCCGGGTGGAAATGCACGCCCGCGATCACGGTGTCGCTGGTGACCACCAGGTCGCAGCCGGCGGACGGCGTCAGCAGCGCCGCATCGTCCTTCAGTCCCAGGGCGCCGGGGCCGGCCAGCGGCGCGAAGAAGCGCGCGATAAGGTCGAACTCGCCCGATCGCGTGCCGCTCATGACATCACGTTCCGAAGCGGCCCAACGCCTTGCCGATGCGGTCCAGCACCGCATTGACCATGCGGGGTTCCGGCCCGGGATAGAACGCGTGGGCGACGTCGATGAATTCGTTCACGGTCACGCCGGCGGGAATGTCGGTGCGGGTCAGAAGCTCCGCGACGCCGGCGCGCAGGATGGCGCGCAGGATCATCTCCAGGCGCTCCCACGGCCACTCCCTGGACAGGCTTTCGCGGATCATGCCGTCGATCTCGTCCGCGCGCTCCTGCACGCAGCGGATCAGGCCGATGAACAACTCGCTGTCCAGTTCGGCCAGCGCCACCACCGACTCCTGCGACGTGTCGGCGTCCTCGATCACCGCCAGGGATCCCACCTTCCCCATCAGGAAGTCCTTGATCACCGCGTCGGGCGAATTCTCCGAGGCCTCGATCTGGTACAGCGCCTGCGCGGCGGCCAGGCGCGCGGAGGTACGGCCCTGGAGATCGCGGGGCGGGGTGCGCAGTTCGGCGGAGGACGGATCAGCCGTCATGATTCAACACAACTCTTTCGGAAAAAAACTAAAGCCCGAATTCCTGCTTGAGCGCGATCATGCGCAGGCAGGCCAAGCCGGCGCGGCCGCCGGCGTCGCCGCGCGCGGGGTCGGCGCGATGCTGCGCCAGCTCCCAGGTCGGTACCGTCAGGATGCCGTTGCCGCACGGCACGGAAAAATCCAGCGCCGCGCGCTGCACCCCGCTCATGGACTCGCGGCACACATGTTCATAGTGATCGGTCTCGCCCTTGACCGCGCAGCCCAGCACCACCACGCCGTCATAGCGCTGTCCGCCCTTGCGCGCGGGGTGGAAAGCGAAGGACACCGCCGCCGGCAGTTCCAGGATGCCGGGCACGGTGACGACATCGATCCTGGCCGACGCGGCTTCGAGCACGCGCCGCGCGCCCGAAAGCAAATCGTCGGCGATCTCGTCGTAGAACCGCGCTTCGATGACAAGGATGTTCGGGGCCTGGGCCATGGGCCCCTTATGTCACCGCTCCCCCCGGCCCGGCAACGGTGTTTTCGCCGCGGTGCGCGGTCACATTCCAGCCATGCGCGGCCTGGAGATGACCGCGCGGCGCCTGACGCAGCGCGCGGCGCAGAATATGCAGGAACCGCATCCGGCATGCGCACATCTCCCTGGACGGAGGTTTGTTCATGCGCGGTAAACCGCGCGGTTTTTCAACCGCTTAATGCAAGCGCGCTTGAACTGCGCCGGCGCGCGTGAAAATCTCGCCTGTCACAAATTCCGGGGACCTGCATGAAAAAGGTCGGCATGAAACGGGTCAGACTTAAACGGGTCAGACTGGCGCTTCTCCTGCTGTCGATGTTCACGGCGGCGCAGGCCCAGGCGGCCGTCACCCTGATCAAAGGCACGGTGGTCACACCTGACGCCGTCATCGCGGACGGCTGGGTCGCCATCGACCAGGACCGGATCGTCTCCGTCACCGCCGCGAAACCCGGCCTCGCCGCCGACCATGTCCTAGAAACCACGGACATCATTTTCCCGGGGTTCGTCGATCTGCATAACCATCCGCTTTACAACATCTACCCGCGCTGGACCCCGCCGCAGGCCTATCACAACCGCTATGAGTGGCGCGGCGACGAGGCCTACCTGAAAGCCATCGCCGATCCGCACCGCCCGCTGGCGCCCGCCCATTTCTGCGATATCGACCGCTTCGTGGAACTCAAGGAACTGCTCGGCGGCACCACCACCATGGTCGGCATCTCCCAGCCCCGCGGCACCGACATCTCCTGCATCGCCGGTCTCGCCCGCAACCTTGACTGGTTCACCGGCTTTTACGGCCCCAACGTGGGAGCCGAGCGGGTGGTGACCGTGCTCGGCGTGCAGCCGGACGACGTGAAGTACGCGCCCGCGGGCCTCGCCGACACATTGAAGAACGGCGGCGCCGATCTCCTGGTGATCCATATCGCCGAAGGCCGGCGTTCCGATCCCAAGACGCAAGGCGAGTTCGCCGCGCTGGAGCAACAGGGCTGGCTCACCGACCGCACCGCCGTCATCCACGGCGTCGCCCTCACCCGCGCCGATTTCGCCAAGATGCATGCGGCCGGAGCGACGCTTGTATGGTCGCCGCGCAGCAACATGGAGCTATACCAGGAGACCGCCAATGTCGCGGATGCGGCGGCGGAGAAAGTCGCCATCGCCCTCGCCCCGGACTGGTCGCCCACCGGCAGCACCAACATGCTGGCGGAGCTGAAATTCGCCAAACACGTCAGCGACAGCCAGTTCAAAGGACTGTTCACCGCCAGGCAGCTGTTCGAGATGGCGAGCGCCGTCCCCGCCAGGACGGCGCGGATCGACGATAAGGTCGGCGCGCTCAAGCCCGGCCTTTACGCCGATCTGTTCCTGCTGCGCGGAGACGCGAAAACGCCTTACGACGCGCTGCTGAAATCGTCGCCCGGCGACGTCACCCTGACCGTCGTCAACGGCGTGCCGGTGAGCGGCGATGCAAAATACCTGTCGGCGCTGGGCGTCACGAAGACGGAAGAGGCAGCCCTGTGCAAGGCCAAGGTCGCGATCAACACCGCCGCGGCCGGCGGCAGCTTGACCGAAACCCGGGCGCGCCTCGGCAAGGCGCTCGCCGAACAGGGCGTGAGCCTCGCGCCGCTGGCCGAGTGCGACTGAGGGTGTCCTTGAGCCAGATGACCGAAATCGGGCGCGTCGCCCGCCTCAACCGCTATCCGGTCAAGTCGATGCGCGGCGAGGCCCTCGCCCGCATCGGCCTCGGCTGGACCGGCCTGGACGGCGACCGCCAGTATGCCTTCCACAAGCCCACCGCGCCCTCGCGCTTTCCCTGGTTCACCGCGCGCATCCACGCCGAGATGGTGCTGTATACCGCGCGCTATGGCCACGCCGACACCAAGACCGCGCCGGTCACCGTCACCGCCCCCGACGGTACGGCCTTCGACATCGCGGCGCCCGAACTGATCCGGCGTTTCACCGCCGCCGCCGGCATGGACGTGGGCATGATCCGCCTTGGGCGCGGCTGCCACGACAGCCTGCCGGTGTCGGTCATCGGCGGCGGCACCATCGACGCGGTGAGCGCGGCGCATGGCGCGCCCGTCAATATCGACCGCTTCCGGCCCAATATCGTCATCGACGCCGGCCTGGAACGCGACTGGCTGGGCAAAGTACTGGTGTTCGGCGACCACGACACCGGTCCTCGTCTCTCGGTCAGCCGGCCCATCGAGCGCTGCGCCTTCATCACCGTCGATCCCGAAACCGCCCTGCGTGAAGCCCCGCTGATGCGCACGGTGGTGGAACACTTCAACAACGAGATCGGCGTCCACTGCGTGCCGGAGCGCCTGGGCGAACTGACGCCCGGCATGAAGGTGTGGCTGGCATGAGCAAGGCCTTCACCAAGGAGACCGAGACCGAAGAGGAGTTGGACGACGCGCCGGACCAGCTGCCGGCGGGGTCGAAGAACTACATCCGTCCGTCCGGGTTCAAGAAACTGGAAGAGGAACTCCACCACCTGCGCCGGGTGGAGCGGCCCAGGGTGGTCGAGATCGTGTCCTGGGCCGCCGGCAACGGCGACCGCTCGGAGAACGGCGACTACATCTACGGCAAGAAGCGCCTGCGCGAGATCGACCGGCGCATCCGCTACCTGACCAAGCGCCATGAGAGCGCGCATGTGGTGGACCCCGCGCTGCAGAAGAACCGCGGCCAGGTGTTCTTCGGCGCCACCGTCACCTACATCGACCACCACGACGCCGAGCGCCGCATCACCATCGTCGGCATCGACGAAGCCGACAGCGGCCATGGCCTGGTAAGCTGGGTGTCGCCGGTGGCCAAGGCGTTGCTCAAGGCCAGGGTGGGCGATACGGTCAAGGTCCGCACGCCTTCCGGCACCGAGGACATCGAGGTTCTGGCCATCCGCTATGACGACACCCCATGAATACCTCCCCCATGAACACCTCTATTGATGCGCTCGAACGGGCCTACGACCAGGCCGTGACCCTGTACCAGCGGGGCGATTTCCATAACGCCGCGGCAGCTTTCACCGGCCTGCTGCAACAGGCGCCGCGCTTCGCCCCGGCCCACAACGGGCTCGGTCTTTGTTTCCACGCCACCGGCAACACGCACAAGGCCCTGGAGCGCTTCGAGGCCGCGGCCCAATGCGACCGCTTCTTCGCCCCCGCCCATATCAACCGGGGCATGGCGCTCAGGGACCTGGGGCGCCTGCAGGATGCGCTGGCGTGCTTGGAGAAGGCGGTGGCGCTCGACCCCCACAACGCCAATGCCCATGGCAATCGTGGCATGATGCTGACCGAACTACAGCAGCCGGCCGCCGCCAACGCCTGTTTCGACCGCTGCCTGCAGATCAACCCCGACTACCCCGACGCCCCCGGCATCCGGCTGCTCAACAAGATATATATGTGCGACTGGGCCAACCTGGCCCAGGAGGTCGAGGACCTGCTGGCTAGGCTGGAGCGCGGCCAGCGCGCGGCGCCGCCCTGGGCGCTGCTGGCCTTCACGGATTCCCTGGAATTGAAGCTCAAGGTCGCCCGGCAATGGGACAGCGGCAAATTCGCCGCCAACCCGGTCCTGGGCCCGCTCGGGGGATATCAGGGCCATCAGCGCATCAAACTGGGCTACTACTCGGCGGACTATCACCGCCACGCCACCGCCCATCTGATCGCCGAGCTGTTCGAGCGCCATGACCGCGCCAAATTCGAGGTCATCGCCTTCTCCTTCGGCGCCGACACCGGCGACGACATGCAGCGGCGCATCGCCGCCGGCTGCACGCGCTTTCTCGACGTGCGCACCCGCACCGACCGCGAGATCGCGCAGATGTCGCGCGACCTCGAGATCGACATCGCCATCGACCTCAAGGGCTTCACCCAGGAGAACCGCATCGGCATCTTCGCCCACCGCGCAGCACCCATCCAGGTCAACTACCTGGGCTTCCCCGGCACCCTGGGCGTCTCCTACATGGACTACATCATCGCCGACGACGTGGTGATCCCCGAAGCCGCCAAGCCGTTCTACACGGAAAAGGTCGTGACCCTGCCCGGCAGCTACCAGTGCAACGACCGCAAGCGCGCGGTCTCGGACCGGGTCTTCACCCGCGCCGAACTGGGCCTGCCCGACACCGGCTTCGTGTTCTGCTGCTTCAACAACAACTTCAAGATCATGCCCGGCATTTTCGAAATGTGGGCGCGGATCCTGAACGCGGTTCCCGGCAGCGTGCTGTGGCTGATCGAGGACAACGCCGCCGCCGTCGCCAACCTCAAGCGCAACGCGCCCGCCTTCGGCCTCGACCCCGCGCGCCTGGTGTTCGCGCCGCGCATTCCGCCCGACGAGCACCTGGCGCGGCACAAGCTCGCCGACCTGTTCCTGGACACCCTGCCCTACAACGCCCATACCACCGCCAGCGATTCACTGTGGGTGGGCGTGCCGCTGGTGACCTGCCCCGGCGAGAGCTTCCCGGCCCGGGTCGCCGCCAGTCTGCTCACGGCCGTCGGCCTGCCCGAACTGATCGCCCCGACCCTCAAGGACTACGAGGCGCTGGCGATCACGTTGGCCCAGGACCCCGCCCGCCTCCAGGGCCTGAAAGACAAACTCAACGCCGTGCGCGCCACCGCGCCGCTGTTCGACACCGACGCCTTCACGCGCGCTATCGAAGCCGCCTATGGGCAAATGATCGAAGCTCAGCGCGCGGCCCCATGAGCCCGGCCTTCGCCGAGGCCGTGCGGCTTTTTCAGACCGGCCAGACCGAAGCCGCCGACCGGGCGTGCCGCGCCATCCCGGCGTCCGATCCGAACCATGCCGACAGTCTGCACTTGCGCGGCATCATTGCCCTGCAATCCGGCGACGCCGCTGCCGGCGCCGATCTCATCGCCCAGGCCATCGCCGCCAAGCCCGATATCGCCACCTATCACACCAACCTGTCCTACGCCCTCAATCACCTGGGACGGGCGCAAGACGCGGTCGCCGCCGCGCGGCGGGCCACGGTGCTCGCACCCGGCGCCCCGGACGCGCACAACAATCTGGGTGTAGCGCTGCAATCCATGGGCCGGCGTGAGGACGCCGTCGCGGCTTTCCAGAAGGCCGCCGCCTTGCATCCCGGTTACGCGGACGCTCACAACAACCTGGGCAGCGTCCTCCAGGAACTGGGCCGCATTGACGAGGCCATCGCCGCCTATCGCGCAGCTATCGCCGCGCAGCCGGCGCTCGCCACCGCCCACAACAATCTGGGCGCCGCGCTGCAAGCCAAAGGTCAGCTGGACGCGGCGCTGGAATCCTATCGTCAGGCGGCGGCGCTGGACCCCGGCTCTGCCGCCGCGTATTTCAATATCGGCAACGCGCTGCAAGCCCAGAAGCGCCTCGCCGACGCCGAAGCCGCTTACCGCGAGGCTATCGCCCGCGACCCCGGTTACGCCGCGGCGCATATCAACCGGGCCCGCGTCCTGTTCCGCTGGGGCCGCTTGCCCGAGGCCGTCGATCTCCTTGAACAGGCGGTGGCCCTGGCGCCGGACTTCGCTCCCGCCCATTCCAACCTGCTCTACACCGCCTGCTTCATGGACGGCGTAACGCAGGCGGAGCAGCTCGCCCACGCGCGCCGGTTCCAGCGCCTGGCTTGCCCCGCGCCGGAGCCTGTGCCGGCGCGCGCGCCCGGCGGCAAACTCAAGGTCGGCATCCTCTCGGCGGAGATCGGCTCCCACGCCGTGTCGCGGTTCCTCGGCTCCTTCCTGCGTCACTATGACCGCGGCCGCCTCTCGGTCACGCTTTACGAGACCAAGGTACATCGCGAGGCCATGCGCCAGGAGATGATCGCCCTGGTGGACGGCGCGCGCGACCTCACAGTGCTGGACGACGACGCGGCCCGCCAACGCCTTCGCGAGGACCGTCTCGACATCCTGATCGACTGCAGCGGCCATCTGGCGGACAACCGCCTGCCGCTGCTGGCGCGGCGCTGTGCCCCGGTGCAGGCCCACTACATCGGCTATCACGGCACCACCGGCCTCGACGCCATGGACTACTTTATCGGCGACGGCGAGGTCACGCCGCCGGCGTTCCAGCCCCATTTCTCGGAGAAGCTGATTCAATTGCCGCGCCTGTGGGTGGCCTTCGACCCGCCCGCCGATGTGCCCGATCCAATCTCCACCGAAGGCCCCATCACCTTCGGCTGCTTCAATATCCTCGCCAAGGCGGGACCGGCGGCGCTCAATCTTTGGGGCCGCGTGCTGGCGCGCGTACCGGACTCGCGCCTGCTTCTCAAATACCAGGACAACGCCGACCCGGCGATCCAGGCCCGCGTGCGCGGTGCCCTGGCGTGCCACGGCATCGCGCCGGAGCGCGTCACCTTCCTCGACTGGGTGCCCGACTGGCGCGCGCATATGGCGCTCTACAACTGCATTCATATCGCGCTCGACACCCTGCCCCTCAACAGCGGCACCACCGGCTTCGATGCGTTGTTCATGGCCACGCCGCTGGTGGCCTTGCGCGGCGACTGGATGGGCGGGCGCATGTCGTCGGCCATGCTGAAAGCCTTGGGCCACCCGGAATGGATCGCGGAAACACCTAAGGATTTCGTGGAGATCGCCGCGCGCCTGGCCGCCGACCGCGACGGCCTCACCGCCATCAAGCGGTCCTTGCGCGCCGAGATGCTGGCCAGTCCCTTGTGCGACGGCCGGTCGCTGGCGCGGGCGCTGGAGGATGCGTTCTTCCGGATGGCGGCGGACTCTGCCAAGATCGGCGGCGCATGACCAACACCGTACAGGCGCCCGGCCTCGCCGCCGGCCAGATCGGCGCGCTCACGCCGTCCGAGATCACCACGCTGGGCGCGCCGGCCACGGCATTGGCGGCGCTTTCCACCGCCGAGCTGCGCGGCCTGAAGACCAGCCAGATTTCCGCCCTCGGCGCCGCTATCGGCGCCCTCAGCGCCACCCAGATCGCCCACCTCACCATCACCCAAGTCAGGGCGCTGACCGCCACCGGCATCGCCGCCCTCAGTTTCACCCAGATCGCGGCGCTGTCCGTTCAACACGTGGCGAACATGGGCGCCGGCCAGATCGGCGCCCTCAGCAGCCGCCAGATCGCGCAGTTCACCGCCGCTCAATTGGCGGCCTTGAGCGCGGCCCAGGTCAAGGAACTCTCCACGGCGGCGATCGCCGCCTTGTCCACCGGCCAGATCCAGGGCCTCACGCCGGCGGCCTTGCGCGGCCTCGGCAGCGCGCAGATCGCGGCCCTGACGACCACGCAGATCTGGGCCATGTCCACGGCCCAGTTCGGCGCGATCGGATAGCAGTTTAAGACGCCAAAAAAATCGCCGCGACCTGCTCAAGTCCGGCCTGGTCGTCGGCGTCGAAGCGCCCCGGCAGCGGACTGTCGAGATCGAGCACGCCGATGACGCGGCCCTCTTGGATCAGCGGCACCACCAGCTCGGACCGCGAGGCCGCATCACAGGCGATGTGGCCGGGAAACGCATGCACGTCTTCCACCAGCACCGAGGCCCTTCTCTCCACGGCAGCGCCGCAGACGCCTTTACCCTTGGCGATGCGCACACAGGCGGGCTTTCCCTGGAACGGGCCCAGCACCAGTTCGTCATTCTCTTTCAGGAAGTAGAACCCGGCCCAATTGATGTCCGGCAGCTGCTGGAACAGCAGCGCCGCGCAATTGGCGGCGTTGGCGATCCGGTCGTGTTCGCCCGCGAGCAGACCGCGCAATTGATCGCAGAGTTCGCGGTAGAACGCCGTCTTTGTGGTCGCGGTGATCCTGTACGCCTCAAAACTCATGTGGCGATCCCTCCACGGGAAAAATGCGGAATTTCCGCGGGCAGGCCGCCACGGCGTCGGGGACTTCCGCCCTGAAGGCTCCACAATTGCAGTGTGCGGCTTGGCGCATCGTGCCTCTCTAGATTGCGTGCCGCGATATTTTCTATCGTGCGGCCGCGGGGCAGGCCTCGAGTTTTGCCGGTCCTTGCCCTTTGTCAATCGCCGCTTCCGTTCGGCTCCTATACAGTCGGCAAGCTGTCGGGGGACAGCACGCGACCGCGCCAAGGACCTTGGCGCGGCTTTGGGGGTCACGACAATTCGCGCGGACGAGGCTCGGCGGGAGCACGTGCCCAGACGGGTGGTGTTCTCCGGACAGAACACGTTCTTCACCACGCTGCGCTTGCGGGTGGACGCCCATTTCGCCGGCGCCGACCGGCGTGACGATCCGCGCCTCTACCGCAAAGCCGCGATCATCGCGCTGTGGTTCACCGCATCCTACGTGCTGCTGCTGACCGCGGACACGTCCCTCGCCCGCGCGCTTCTGTGCGTGTCCTTCGCCATCGCCGCGGGCGCCCTTGGGTTCAATGTCTTCCACGACGCCGTGCACGGCTCGTTCTCGTCCAGCCGCCGCGTCAACCGGGCGCTCAGCCGCCTGACCTGCTCCGTGCTCGGCACCGGCCGGTATTTCTGGTGGTACAAGCACAATGTGCTGCACCACCACTACACCAACATCCACGAGTGGGATGACGACATCGAGACCCGCGGCTCCTTGCGCCTGTCGCCGCGCCAGCCCTGGCACCCCAAATTCAGGTACCAGCACCTGTGGTTCTATTTCGCCTATAGCCTGGCGACCCTCGAATGGCTGTTCGTCAAGGACTTTGTCCAGTACTTCTCACTGCGCATGAATCCCTACCAGCCGATCCCGCGCATGACCGCGGACGAAAAATGGGAATTCTGGAGCGCCAAAGCGTTTTATTTCGCGGTGTTCGTCGGGGTGCCGTTCGCGCTGCTGCCGGCCTGGGAGGCGGCCGCCGGCCTCCTGTTGTTCCACGTCATCCTGAGCCTGGCGCTGACCCTGGTGTTCAATCTGGCGCACACCATCGAGAAAGCCGAATTCCCGGTGCCGTGCCGCGAAACCGCGGTCATCGCCGACGAATGGGCCGCCCACCAGATGCGCACCACGGTGAACTTCGCCACCGGCAACCGCATGCTCAACTGGTTCTCAGGCGGGCTCAACTTCCAGATCGAGCACCACCTGTTCCCGCAAATCAGCCACACCCACTACCCGGCCATCAGCGCCATCGTCCGGCGCACGGCGCAGGAATACGGCCTGCCGTACCACAGCTACGAGACTTATCTGGGAGCGGTGGCCAGCCATGTCCGCATCTTGCGGGCACTGGCGGCGAAACCCGCGTGACTTAAATCTTGATCGGCCGCTGCTCGACGATGTGCAGGCCGTAGCCTTCGAGGCCCACCACCTTTTTCGAGGTGTTGGTGAGCACGATCATATTCTTGACGCCGAGATCGACCAGGATTTGCGCGCCGACGCCGTAGTCCACCAGGCGGCGGGTGTGTTCCTCGCCGCGGGCCTTGGCCTTCACCCGGTCGGCGAGCTTGCCGAGGACATGGTCGCGGAAGAACACGATCACGCCGCGGCCGTAGTCGGCGACCATCTCCTGGGCGGCGTGCAATTCGCCGGAGCGCGACGAACCCGCGTCCATCAACACGTCGGGCAGCATGTTGAGCTGGTGCATGCGCACCATCACCGGCGCGTCACCCGACACTTCGCCCTTGATCAACACCACATGCTCGTCGCCGGAGACGGCGTCGGAGTAGATGCGGAGTTTCCAATCGCCGCCGATCTGCGAGGCGAACGGCGCTTCGGCGTCCATCTGCACCAGGCGCTCGGTCTTGCGGCGGTAGGCGATGAGGTCGGCGATGGTGGCGATCTTGAGGTTGTGGAACTGGGCGAACTTCACCAGGTCCGGCAGGCGCGCCATGGTGCCGTCGTCGTTCATGATCTCGCAGATGACCCCCGCCGGGATCAGGCCGGCGAGCCGGGAGATATCCACGGCGGCTTCGGTATGGCCGGCGCGCACCAGCACGCCGCCGTCCTTGGCCATGAGCGGGAAAACGTGGCCGGGCGTGGCCAAATCATCATGGGTGCTGCCGGGGTCGATGGCGACGGCGACGGTGCGCGCACGGTCGGCCGCCGAGATACCGGTGGTGACGCCCTGTTTGGCTTCGATCGAGAGGGTGAACGCGGTGGAAAGCCGGGACTGGTTATGGGCCGGCAGCAGCGACAGGCGCAAATCCTCCACCCGCTTCTTGGTCAGCGACAGGCAGATGAGCCCGCGGCCGTGCTTGGCCATGAAGTTGATGACGTCGGGCGTGGCCATCTGCGCCGGGATGACGAGATCGCCTTCGTTCTCACGGTTCTCGTCATCCACCAGGATGAACATGCGCCCGTTGCGCGCGTCCTCGATGATCTCCTCGATGCTGGCGAGGAAATCGGCGTGGACGGATTTAACAGAACTTATGTTAGCAGAATTGGCGGGCATAATTTCAGCTCGGCTGCAAAACACGCGCAACATAGCGCGCGATGACGTCGATTTCCATGTTCACCCGGGAACCCGAGGACAAAGCGCCGAAGGTGGTCACCGCCTGGGTATGGGGGATGATGTTGACGCCGAAGGTGTTGGCTTTCACCTCGTTCACGGTCAGCGACACGCCGTCGAGGGTCACCGAGCCCTTGGGCGCCACGAAGCGCATGAGGTTTTCCGGCGCGGCGACGACGAAGCGCTGGGAGCCCTCTTCCGGCGTGATGGATTCAATCGTGGCCACCGCGTCGATATGGCCCGAAACGATATGGCCGCCCAGTTCGTCGCCGGCCTTCAGTGCACGCTCCAGGTTCACGCGCCGGCCCGCGATCCAATCGCCGAGGGTGGTGTGGTCCAATGTTTCACGTGAAACATCGACCGAGAACCAGTCGCTGCCGATTTCCACCACCGTCAGGCAGCAACCGTTGCAGGAGATCGAGGCGCCCAGCGCGATGCCCTTGGTGTCGTAAGCGGTGCCGATGCGGAAACGCACGGCGGCCGCGCCCTGAGTGGAATCCAGGACCGTGCCGAGGTCGGTGACAATGCCGGTGAACATGCACCCTCACATAGGGAGGAAAACGGCTCGGGGTATACCCTTACCGCTCCAAAAAATCGACCTGATCATCACCCAAAGTGAGGGTTTCCCGGCGCTTGAAGCGGGAAATGGCGGCGAGGTCCGTGGCCTGAAGGTCAGACACCGCCCCCAGGCCGTCGCCGCCGATGACCGCCGGCGCCCGGAACCAGGCCACCTGGTCGATCAACCCGGCTTTCAGGAAGGCGCCGGCGATGGAGGCGCCGCCCTCGATCATCACCCGGTTCAGGCCGCGCTCCGCCAAGGTGCGCGCCGCCGCCAGAATGAAATCATGATCGTTGAGCCCCATCCCCAGTTCGATCACGTCGATCTTGGCGGCTTTCAGGGCGTCGGATTTCGCCGTACCGCCGGTGATCACCCAGGTCGGGAATTCTCCCGCCGTCTTGGCGAGTTGAGATGTAGCCGCGAGGCGCAAGCGCCGGTCGAGGATCACCCGCGTCTTGGGGCGCCCGGTGTAACTGTCCAGACGGCAGGTCAGCAGGGGGTCATCGGCCACCGCCGTACCTGAACCGATCAGGATGGCGTCGAAGCGCGCGCGCAAGGCCTGCACCATGTTCCTGGCCGCCGGCCCCGTGATCCATTGGCTCTTACCGTTGGCCAGCGCCATGCGCCCGTCCAGGGTGGTGGCGACCTTGAGGCAGAACAGGGGACGCCTGGCTTTGACCCGGGTGAAGAACCCGGCGGCGACGCGGGTGGCCTCGGCGGCGCCAATCCCCTCGTCCACCGCGATCCCGGCAGCCCGGAGCTTCGCCAGTCCGCCGCCCGAAACCCGGGGATCGGGGTCACCCACCGCCGACACCACCCGGGCCACACCGGCCGCGATCAGGGCATCGGCGCAGGGCGGGGTCTTGCCGTGGTGACTGCAAGGTTCGAGGGTGACATAGGCGGTCGCCCCGCGCGCGGCCGCGCCGGCTTGTGCCAGCGCCTGGGTCTCGGCGTGAGGACGCCCGCCGGACTGGGTCCAGCCGCGGCCGACCACGACGCCGTCCTTCACCAGCACACAGCCGACGGCAGGGTTGGGCGCGCAGTCGCCGATCGTGCGGGCGGCCAGCGACAGCGCCGCCGCCATGAAGGCGGCGTCGGCCTCGGCCTGACCCTGGAGGACGGTCATCTAGTCCTGGGAAACAGGTTCAGACAGAGATTCAACAAAGTTCTCGAAGTCTCTGACTTCACGGAAGTTTTTATAGACGGAGGCAAAGCGGACATAGGCCACTTTATCGAGGCCTTGGAGCGCTTCCATGACCATTTCGCCGATGGTGTTGGACGGAATATCGGACTCGCCCATGCTCTCCAGACGGCGTTGGACCGAGTTCACCACGCGCTCGATGCGCTCCTCGTCCACCGGACGTTTGCGGCAGGCGGTGATGATGGAGCGGGCGATCTTGTCGCGGTCGAAGGGGGTGCGCTGGCCGTTCTTCTTGACGACCGTCAGCTCGCGCAGCTGGATGCGCTCGAATGTGGTGAAACGCGCGGCGCAGGCCGGGCACGACCGCCGCCGCCGGATGGCGGAGTTGTCGTCGGTGGGACGAGAGTCCTTAACCTGGGTATCGAGATGCCCGCAGTACGGACAGCGCATGACCTTAACCCCTCTCCGCTTAAAGCTTGGTCCGTCCCGTATGACCCCAATTTATTGATAAATCGGAAACCGGCGGCACAAGTCCTGGACCCGGGCCTTCACCGATTGCTCCGCCGGGGCGGTGTCCCCGCCCTTGGCCTGGGCGTCCATGACCTCGAGGATCAGTTCGCCCACCAGCTTGAACTCAGGCGTCCCAAAGCCACGGGTGGTGCAGGCCGGGGTGCCGAGGCGGATGCCCGAGGTGACCGTGGGCTTTTCCGGGTCGAACGGAATGCCGTTCTTGTTGCAGGTGATGCCGGAGCGGTCGAGCAGATGCTCGGTGACGTTGCCGGTGAGCTTCTTGGGCCGCAGGTCGACCAGCATGAGATGGGTGTCGGTGCCGCCGGCGACGATCTCCAGGCCGCCCTTGCGCAGGGTCTCGGCCAGGGTCGTGGCGTTGGCGACCACCTGTTGGGCATATTTCTTGAACTCGGGCTTCAGCGCCTCGCCGAACGCCACCGCCTTGCCCGCAATGACATGCATGAGCGGGCCGCCCTGGAGACCGGGGAAGATCGCCGAGTTGATCTTCTTGCCGATGTCCTCGTGCATGGACAGGATCATGCCGCCGCGGGGCCCGCGCAGGGTCTTATGGGTGGTGGTGGTGACGACGTGCGCATGAGGCAGCGGGCTCGGATGCACGCCGCCGGCGACCAGGCCGGCGAAGTGGGCCATATCCACCATCAGGAAGGCGCCAACAGAGTCCGCGATGGCGCGGAACGCCTTGAAGTCGATGATACGCGAATAAGCCGAACCGCCGGCGATGATCAGTTTGGGCTTATGCTCCTTGGCCAGGTTTTCCACCTGCTCCATGTCGATATGGCCGTCCTGCAGACGCACGCCATAGCGGATGGCGTTGAACCACTTGCCCGAAATGTTGGGCGCGGCGCCGTGGGTGAGATGGCCGCCGGAGGCGAGATCCATGCCGAGGATGGTGTCGCCCGGCTTCAGCAGCGCCAGGAACACGGCTTCGTTGGCCTGGGCGCCGGCATGCGGCTGGACGTTGGCGAAAGTGCAGTCGAACAGCTGCTTGGCGCGCTCGATGGCCAGGCTTTCGGCGACATCCACGCACTCGCAGCCGCCGTAATAGCGCTTGCCGGGATAGCCTTCGGCGTACTTGTTGGTCATGACGCTGCCGACCGCTTCGAGCACCGCGCGGCTGACGATGTTCTCCGAGGCGATCAGCTCGAGCTGCGACTGCTCGCGCGCCAGCTCCTTGTTGATGGAGTCCATCACCGCCGGATCGGCGTCGGCGAGGCTCTGGGTGAAATAGGCGGGCGGAACGATGCGGTCCATCATCAGAGTCCTTATCCGAGTTTCTCGACGCGGCGCGCGTGGCGGCCGCCGCCGAAAGGCGTGGTGAAGAAGATGTTCACGAGGTTCTTGGCGTTTTCGGGCGTCATGGTGCGGGCGCCGAGCGCCAGCACGTTGGCGTCGTTGTGCTCGCGGGCGAGCTGGGCGTTGGCGGCGTCGTGCACCAGCGCGGCGCGCACGCCGGCATGGCGGTTGGCGGCGATGGAGATGCCGATGCCCGAACCGCAGATGGCGATGCCGGCCTTGGCCTGGCCCGCGCCGACCGCGCGCCCCAGCGCATGGCCGAAATCCGGATAGTCGACGGACTCGGTGGATGACGTGCCGAGGTCCAGGACCTTGTAACCCTGGCTGTGGAGATCGGCGGCCAGCGCGGACTTGAGCGCCACACCGGCATGGTCGGCGGCGATGGCGACGGTATCGCCGGGATGGACCAGAAGAGATTCCGCTGCGCTCACCGGGAAGGCCGCCTCCGTATCAGGATTGAGGCGTGGGGATACCATATGTCGCAGGACGCTGTCACTGTGACACAAGGTATTGTTTTAAAAAGGGAATTCCCTACCCGCCGGCGTTCTTGCGCAGAACCATGCGCAGTTTGCGCACCGCGTTCATCTTGAGGCTATAGGGGCTGGCGTTGACCGGCCCCACCACGCTGACCTCGGTATTGGTCGCCGGGTCGATGGCCGACACCTTCACGGCGTTGCCGACCTGGCGCACCTCGAACAGCACTTCTCCCGCATTGAGGATGTCATCGTCACCGGACATGGCGCCAGTTTAGCACAGCGCGCGGCGACGAGCGCTGCGCCGCCGCGCGGTTTACAGTAACGTCCAGGCCGCATCCGCAGGTTGGTGACGAGTCGATGAAAGCTTGGTGGCGCACCATGAGGGACAACGTGGAGGCCGGCGTGAAAGCGGGTGCGCGGGTCCTGTTCTGGTTCGCGGCGTTCGTCGTCATCGCGCTGGCGTTCATCGCCGGCAGCGGACGGTTCGCCGACTGGCGCGCGCTGCCCAAGACCGACGGCGCCGTCACCGTCCGCGGCCTCACCGCCCCGGTCACCATCGGCCGCGACGCTCATGGAATTCCGCTGATCGCCGCCGCCTCGGAGGACGACGCCTATTTCGCCCTGGGGTATGTGCACGCCCAGGATCGTCTGTTCGAGATGGAGATGATGCGCCGCCAGGGCCAGGGGCGCCTCGCGGAACTGGTGGGTCAGCCGGGCATCGCGCCGGACCGCTTCATGCTCACCCTCGGGGTCTACCGCCGTGCCCAGGCGGACCTCGAAGCGCTGGATGAGCCCACCCGCCGGGCCTTCACCCGCTACGCCGCGGGCGTCAACGCCTGGCTCGCCGAGCGCCACCCGCTGCCGGTGGAATTCCAGATCCTGCAGGTCCGCCCGGAGCCATGGCTGCCGGCGGATTCTCTCGTCTGGCAGAAACTCATGGGCCTCACGCTCTCCAGCAACTGGGACCGGGAACTGTCCGAGGCGGCGCTGGTTGAGAAACTGGGGCCCCGCGCGGCCGAGCTGGAGCCCGGCCGGGCGCCTGCGGACGCGGTCACGCTGTCGGACCTGCGCGATCCCGGCTTGCGCCTTCTGGAGCTGAAGCAGGCCATGACCGCGGTGGTGCAGCCCCACAGCGCGTCCAACGTCTGGGCCGTCGCCGGCGCCCGCACCGGCACCGGGAAGCCGATCCTCGCCAACGATCCGCACCTCAATTTCCAGAGCCCAAGCATCTGGTATTTCGTCGGCATCGATACGCCGACCTTGAAGATGTTCGGCGCCACCATCCCCGGCGTGCCGCTGCAGATCGTCGGCCACAACGGCCATGTGGCCTGGGGTCTCACCACCACCGAAGGCGACACCAGCGACCTGTTCATCGAGCAGATCACTCAAGACGAAACCTCCTATGTCACGCCCGAGGGCGCCGCACCGTTCATCGCACGCACCGAGACCATCAAGCCGCGGTTCGGCGCGCCCGTGACCTTCACCGTGCGCGAGACGCGCCACGGCCCGGTGGTGAGCGACATCCTCGGACACCCGCCGGGGACGCCCGGCGACGGCGGCGACCGGCGCGTGCTGGCGCTGTCGGCGGCGCTGCTCGCGCCCGACGACCGCTCCGCCCAGGCGCTGTACCACCTCAACCACGCCACGAGCGTCGAGGCATTCCACGCGGCGCTCGCGGATTTCCACGCGCCGCAGCAGAACATCATGTTCGCCGACACCGCCGGCGGCATCGGCTACGTCGCCGCCGGCCGGGTGCCGATCCGCAAGGCCGGCGACGGCACCGTCCCGGTACCCGGATGGGACGGCGGCCACGACTGGACCGGCTGGATCCCCTTCGCTGAACTGCCGCAGTCGCTCAATCCCGCCTCGGGCGTGCTGATCAACGCCAACAACAAGATGACGCCCGAAGGCTATCCCCATCTGATCGCGGCGCATTGGCCGGACTACTATCGCGCCAACAGAATCCGCGATGTCATCGCCGCCCTGCCCCGGACCTCGGTCGACAGCACCGCCGCCCTGCAGCAGGACGTGGTCTCGCTCATGGCCCGCGATCTCATCCCGGTCCTGATGGCCCACACCGCCGGCGTCCGGGACCGCAAGATCCTCGACCGCCTCGGGGCCTGGGACGGCGCCGCGGCGCGCGCGCGCTGGGAACCCCTGGTGTTCGCGGTATGGATGGACCGGATCAAGCGCCGCATCTTCGCCGACGAACTCGGCGACCTCTACCCCGAGATCGGCGGCGCCCGGCCCCTGGTCATCCGCGCCGTCCTCGCCGGCGAAGCCGACTGGTGCGACGACACATCCACCGCCGCCGTCGAGACCTGCGACCAGACCGTCTCCGCCGCCTGGGCCGACACCGTCGCCTGGCTCAAGGACCGCCGCCTTTCCAATGTCGACAAGGTGCGGTGGGGCGATGTCCACCGCGCGCGCTTCCCCCACATATTATTCGGCAACTTCCCGGTCATTGGCGGCCTGGGGGCGCTGACCATCGCCACGCCCGGCGACACTTACACGGTCAACCGCGGCACGTTCCTGTCGCCCTCGTCCCGGGCGCCGTTCCGCCATGTGCACGGCGCGTCCTTGCGGGCGATCTATGACCTGGCCGACCTCGGGGGATCGAAGTTCGCCTTGCCCGGCGGGCAGTCGGGCCAGATGGCCTCCCGCCACTACGGCGACCTGCTCCGGGACTGGCGCGACGGCCGGTATTTCACCCAGCCGACCCCCGCCACAATCGTCAACCGGCTAACCCTCACCCCTTCATGAAGGGGGTTTTATTAAGGATGCGGTGACACTCTGTGCGAGACTCGGGGCGATGTGTCAGCCTTGTGGGGCCAAACACCCCGCACTACATTAGGAACACTGGGTTTTCGGGGCCCCGGAGACGAGGGCCGCGGACTGGGGATATGAGCCATGGCTGAACGGCCGGATTTTGGGGGCAGCGGTAGCGAGAAGGCCCCCATCATCATCAAGCGCGTGAAGAAGGGCGAGCACGGCCACCATGGCGGCGCGTGGAAGGTGGCCTACGCCGACTTCGTGACCGCGATGATGGCCTTCTTCCTGCTGCTGTGGCTGTTGAACGCCGTCACCGAGCAGCAGCTCAACGGCGTCGCCGACTACTTCACCCCCATCGCCGCCTCCACCCGCGAAAGCGGCGCCGGCGGCATGCTCGGCGGCCAGACCATCGGCGAAGGCGCCTCCGAATCCCGCACCGGCTCCACCGCGGCCGTGGTGCTGCCGCCGCCGTCGATCGGCTCCGGCGGCTCGGACATGACCGATCCCTCGCAGTCGCCGCAGGCCACCGAGGAAGCCGTGAAGGCCGCCCAGGAAGCCAAGGACCAGAAGGACTTCCAGCAGGTCACCCAGGAACTCAAGGACACCATCAGCGGCGTCCCCGACCTGGCGCCGCTCGCCTCCAGCCTGATGGTCGACCAGACCCCGGAAGGCGTGCGCATCCAGATCATGGACCAGGACAAGGTCGACATGTTCCAGCCGGGCAGCGCCAACCTGATGCCGCGCTCGCGCGAACTGCTCGCCCAGGTGGCCAAGGTCATCCGCAAGATGCCCAACAAGATCAAGATCACCGGCCACACCGATCCTTCCACCGCCGTCGACCCCCAGGGCTACACCAACTGGGAGCTGTCCTCGGACCGCGCCCTCGCCACGCGCCGCGCCCTCCTGGAAGGCGGCCTCGACGACCGCCAGGTCAGCGACATCTCCGGCGTGTCCGACCGCCAGCCGGTGGACCCGAAGCTGCCGCGCAGCCCGCGCAACCGCCGCGTCTCCATCGTGCTGCTGCGCGGCGAGAACCTGAAGGGCAACGAATTCGACCGGCTGCCCAACTTCCTGGAGAAGTCCGCCCTGCCCCAGCCGCTCAACTCGGCCGTGGGCGAGAGCTTGCAGCCGGCGGCGAAGCCGTAAGGCGCGCGGCCAGTTTCAGGCGGTCAAGCGATTACACGATAAAACCGCGCCCCGGAGAAAACCGGCGGGAAAACCTTCCGGCGCGCCCTTGCAAGCGTCCCCTCCGGACGCCATGCTATGATCAGTTGTCGATGCGCGGCCGGCGCCCTAGGACGGGTGCCCCGCAGAGACCGGTTGGATGGACCAGACACCCCTCAAGCGTCCGCAATTCTTCTTCACCACGGCACCGCTGCCGTGCCCGTACCTGCCTGACCGGCTGGAACGCAAACTGGTGACCGAACTGTCCGGCCCCGGCGCCGAGGGCCTGCATGAGGCGCTGGCGCGCTCCGGTTTTCGCCGCAGCCACTCCATCGCCTACGCCCCCGCCTGCCCCGGCTGCAAGGCCTGCGTGCCGGTGCGCGTGGTGGTGTCCGAATTCTCCCGCCAGCGCACCCTCGCCCGCACCTGGAAACAGAACCAGGATCTGGTGGCGATCAAGGTGCCGGCCCGCGCCACCACCGAGCAGTACGAGCTGTTCGCGCGCTACCAGCAATCGCGCCACGCCGGCAGCGACATGGCGCTGATGGGCTTCTACGAGTACAGCGCCATGGTCGAGGACAGCCCGATCGACACCTTCATGGTCGAGTTCCGCGACCGTGCCGGATCGTTGGCGGCGGTCTGTCTCACCGACCGCACCAGCGACGGCCTGTCGGCGGTCTACAGCTTCTTCGAGACGGAATCGCCGCGCACCGGCCTCGGCAACTTCGTGGTGCTGTGGCTGATCGACCAATGCCAGCGCCAGAAACTGCCCTACGTCTACCTCGGCTACTGGATCGCCGACAGCGCCAAGATGGCCTACAAAGAGCGCTTCCAGCCGCTTGAGTGTCTCGGTCCGGAAGGTTGGACGCGGCTGTCTGTCTGAGTCTTGGCGATAAGAGCCAAGCGCTATTCCCAAATAAATCCGTGTCGTCCTCGGACTTGATCCGAGGACCCAGGGCCGTAACGAAGGCGGGCTGAACCAATCTCGCATGTTACATGCATCGAGATTGGTTCAGCCCGCCCTCTTTCCTGCTCTGGACCCTCGGATCAAGTCCGAGGGTGACAACGGCGGTGTGGCGGCGCCGCGCGCTACTTACACGCCCCCGCGCCGGCCAGGGCCGTGCGCAGTTCCGCCGCCGCCGCTTTCACCCGCATCTCGCCGAAATGCTTGCCCAGCGCCGCGGTCGAACCGCGCGGATCGCCGGAGAAGCCTTCCGCGTTCAGAGGTCCATTGCCTTCCTGCTCCAGGTTGCCGGGCTTGAACAGGTCGGGGCGCACGGCGTCGGGCTTGGCCGCCATGGTCTCGGACACGTCCCACAGGCCGCCGTGGCCGCCCGCGACTTTTCCCGACGCGCGGATCTCGGCTTCCACCGCGAGGCGCGCCTTCTGGTAGCCGTCGGAGATGAAGAACACCCGCGCTCCCTTGCCCGAGAACTCCTTGTCGAGTTTGTCGGCGACGTCCTTGAGCGCGGTTTGCGCGTCGCCGCCGTGGTCGTTGAGCAGCGCCACGCGCTTGAAGCCGCCCGCCAGCATGCTGCGCGCGACCTCCTCGTTGACCCGCGCGAAGGCGTCCTTGGGCAGCGAGATCGAGCCCGGCAGCGCGGTCGAGAGGCCGTTCACCGGCGCGAACGGCAGCACCGGCGCCACCACCGCGTCACCCATCTCCCTGGCCAGCGCTTCGCCATAAACCTTGGCGCGGAAGATATGCTTGCCCAGCGCGACATGAGGGCCGGTCTGTTCGGTGGAGGCGCTGAAGATCAAGGCCACCGGGCAGCCCTTGGCGAGCTTGTCCTTGAGTTCATTGGTGGTGAGGTCTTCCAGGAAGACGCTGCTGGACGGTGCCGCCTGGGCGGCACCCATGAGGACCAGGCTCGCCAGCGACGCTACGATCAGAGTCTTCCTCATGCTAACCCCCAAGTTAGAGCTTCGATTGCGGTACGGGTACGACGATGCCGCCCGAGATGATCATCTTCAGGCAGTCCTCGACCGTCATTTCCAGTTTCGTCATCTGGCTGCGCGGCACGAACACCAGGTAGCCGGAGGTGGGATTCGGCGTGGTCGGGACGAAGACGTTGAACAACTCGGCGCCGATCTTCTGCGACACCTCGCCGTAGGCCGGCCCCACCACCAGGCCCAGGGTCCACATCTCCCGCCTCGGAAACTCCACCAGCACCACTTCGCTGAAGGACTGGGCACGGTTGGAGAGCACGGTCTCGAAGATCTGCTTCAGCGCCGAATAGATGTTGCGGATCACCGGCATGCGCGAGACCACGCCCTCGCCCAGGCGCAGCATCATGCGGCCCAGGAAATTGGCGGTGAGGAAGCCGATCAGGGTCAGCGCCAGCACCAGGATCACCAGCCCCAGGCCCGGGATCGCCACATGCAGGTAGGTCGAGGGGTTGTAGCGTTCCGGCAGCACCGCCGTGACCCGGCTGTCGACGTAATCGACCATCGACCAGGCGAAATACAGGGTGATGGCGATCGGCGCCGTCACCAGAATTCCGGCCAGGAAATAGTTCCTGAGGCGGGCGCCCACCGAAAGCCGCAGCGGCAGCACGTCGGGCTGGGAGGGGATTTCAGGCGGGGGCAAGGTCATGCCATCATCATGACCGCTCGGCGCTTTCGCCGCTACCCGGTTGTGAGATGCAATCCTCCATGTCCGCTCCCGCTGCTCAACCTGCCGTCGGCGTCGGCGCCGTGGTGATCAAGGGTGACGAGGTGCTCCTGATCCGCCGCGGCCGCCCGCCCAAACAGGGCGAATGGAGCATCCCCGGCGGACGCCAGGAAGCGGGTGAAACCGTGCGCGACTGCGCACTGCGCGAGGTGCGCGAGGAAACCGGCGTCACCGCCGGCAACCCGCAGCTGGTGGATGTGGTCGACCTTATCGGCGCCGCCGGGCACTGGACCCTGGTGGATTTCGCCGCCGATTGGATCGCGGGCGAGCCCGTGCCCGGCGACGACGCCGCCGACGCCCGCTGGGTCAAGGCCGCCGACATCGACACCCTGGGCTTGTGGAGCGAGACGGTTCGCATCATCCGGGCCGCCATCGCCTTGAAGACGCCCTCTCCGGGAAAAGGCCCATGATCGATACCCCGTGGATCCCCACGCAGAAGCCGCTGTTCGCGGTGCGCATCTGCATCAACAAGCGGCTCAACACCGACCGCCTGCCGTCCTGCGCCGGCCGGGGCAGCCGGGGCCTCGCCGACCTTCTGGAGCGCCAGATCCTCGCCCAGGGCATCCCGGCGGAAATCATCCGCGGTCCCTGCATGAACAACTGCCAGATCGGCCCCAACCTGAAGATCCAGGGCGCGGATTTCTTCAGCCTGCAGGGCGATCTCTCGGACGCGACTATCGACAAGATCATGGATGCGATCCGCGCCGAGGCCGAACGCCGCAAGGCGCTGGCGGCGACGTGACCGTCCTGCTGGCGGCGGCGGCCGTGGGCATAACGCTGATCGTCGGCGCGGCGCTGGTGTTTCCCTGCCCGGCCTGCCGCAAACGCCGGGAACGCCTGCGCGCGGCTTATGCCGCCTGGAAAGCGCGCCAAAAGATTTAGCTGAACAGTCTTGGCTGAACAGGCTCAGTTCAGCATCTGCAGCACCGGCTGCGCGAAACGCAAGGCGGCATCGTGCAACACCTGCCACTGGGCGTAAGGCCAGATGAAGGCGTTGACCATGGCCTTGCCCATATCGACCCGGGCATACAGGTCGCGGACAAAGAACAGCACCCCGACGATGCAATAGAACGCCTGGATCAGCGCGAATTTTCCCATGGCCCCACCCCTGAGGATTTCCTCGGCAGGGATGGTAGCCGGGCCGGCGGAAAACGCCAGGGGCTACCCAGATGAGTTCCCCCGGGATGCGGTTTTAAGGCCGCGGCGCCCCGAAGCCCGGCGGCAGGCCGCCTTGAAGGCCGCTTGGCATCCCCGGGGGCATCCCCTGCGGCGACTGCGCCCCCTTTGGGTCGGGTTTCTTGGTGATGTCGCTCATGGACTTGGTCAGCGGCACGACGGCGAACTGGGGCACCTGATAGGCCCAAATCTCGGTCCGGGCGGCCAGGTCGGCGATCTGCTTGGCGTCTTCGTCTTTTCCAGCCGGCGCGGTTGTTTTCAGGCGCAGCCAGTATTTGCCGTTGTCCTCGAACATATCCAGCGTCACTTGGAAGCCGTCCACGCCCTCGAACACGGCGGTCGTGGTCCGGTCTTTGGGGAAAGTGACCTTGGCGCCTTCGGCGACGTCGTCCAGCTTCAGGGTGTCGAGCAGCTTGGCGTAATCCTCGGCGGTGGAGGCCGTCACCATCTCCAGGCCCTTGGGCATGTTCTCCAGGATGAACCCGGAAGCGCCCTTCACGGCGATGATCTTCTCGCCGTTGGCATGGGTCACGGTCACGCGCTTGATGGCGCTGTCCTTGATGTCGGCGATCTCGGGGCGCAGCCAGTCGTGGGCGGCGCTGCCGACGGTGAGTTCGCCCAGCGCCAGCCAGGTCTGCGGATCGCCGGGGAAGCGCACATAAGTGCCGCCTTCCTGGCCGCCCAAGGTGAACTTGCGCTTGCCGACGATCAGGTCGGCGATCGGTTTGCCGGCGGCGTCGTTCAAGGTGAGCTGGGTGGCCTGCCCACCCTTGACGTTGGGATCGCCGAGGTCGAGCCGGTCATAACGGTCCGGCATCCTGGTCTTGCTCTCGAGTTTGGTGAGGCGCGCGAGCCGCACCGCCACCGCCTGCACCTTCTCCGGGTCCACCAGGTAGCCGTTACGCTCGCGCATGCGAAACGCCTTGCCGTCCCAATCGATGGTCATGGTCTCGCCGCCATGCTTGATGACCACCGACTTGAGCTTGTCGATGTCGTTCACCAGCCGCGGGAACAGCACCTGGCCGGCCTGGTCGGTGGCCTCGACCCGCGGCTGGCCGCGGGTGGCGACAATGCCGAGGATCACGGCCAGCAGCGCGGCCGCGCCGAGGATGCCGAGGGTTTTTTTGTTCATGCCGGCCTCCTACGCCTGCGCCGTGGTGTTGATCGCCGCCGCTGCCGCCCGGCGGCGCCGGCCGCGCACCGCGCCGACAATGATCAGGATCAGGCCGAACAGCAGCGGCACCGCGGCGATATTGACGAACTTCACCAGGTTCTCGAGGGCGTCGATGTTGCTGCGCAAGGCCGCCTGCACGTCGCGCAGTTCGCGGCGGGTGGCCAGGAGGTCGCCGCGGTAGTTCTCGATGGTGGCCTTGTCAGAATCCGACAGCACCACGGCGCCGGTGGCGTCCTTCTGGCCCTGCATGGCGTCGACTTTCTTCTGCAGTTCCTCCAGCCGCGAGGTCAGGGCCTGCTCCTTCTGGCGGTACTGCTGCTCGGCGTCGCGGCGGATCTCGTCCACCAGCAGGAACGGACGGCTCTGCACGCCGCGCCCGCGCAAGGACGACAGCGCCGGCGACCCGGTCAGGTTCTCCAAGGCATTGCTGACGAAGTTGCCGTTGTCGGCGGTGGGCGTGACCACCTGCTGGCCGAAGAAGTTCTGGCCCTCGGTCCAGAAACGGTCGGTGAGGATGTCGGTGTCGGCCACCACCACCACCTGGATCGGCTGCTTGGCGTCCTTGGTGAAGGGCTGATCCTTCACCAGCGGCGCGTCGAAAGCGCTCTTGGCGGCGCCGGCGATGCGCAAGGCGATGACTTCGGCGCGGTCCTGGGATTTGAAATCCCGGAACAGCGAAACCACGTCCGGCATGCCCATGACCTTGTCCTGGTCGATGCGCATGGACTTGGGGCCGGTGGAGATCAGCGGCGTGACGGTCGTGGTCGCGCCCTGCACCTTCTCCAGCGCGCCGGGCGTGCCGAGGTTGATCTGGCGCAGGTCGCCGGTGATGGCGTCGTTGCGGTCCAGGTTCTGGGCGCGGAGCTGCATCCAGGCCACATAGTCGGCGACCACCGGGCGCGGTCCCTGGCCCATGTTGACGCGCATGGCGGCGTCCATGTCGCCCAGCACCTTGTTCTGCACCAGCTGCACGCCCCAGGCCTTCATCAGCTTGGCGATGCCGGTGAAGTCGGGTGGACCTTGCGGGCCGGTCAAGCCGCCGGCCTCGGCGTTGGGGTCGACGAAGGCCAGCACCTTGCCGCCGTTCATGACAAATTGATCGATGGCGTAGGTGGTCTCATCGGAGAGATTCGACGGCTGCACCAGGATGAGCAGGCCGATCTCCTTGGGGATCGCCTTGGCGTCGATCTCCAGCTGGGTGATGTCGAAGAAATCCTTGAGCTGGCTCATGATCGCCCAGGGCGGCGTGCCCTGCCCGCCGCCCATGAACGGATTGCCGCCGCCCGGCATGCCCATGACCGGGAGCGTCGAGATCAGCCCGACCTTGGGCTGGTTGGGCTGCGACAGGCTGTAGATGAGTTTGGTCAGGTCGTATTCCAGGAACTGTTCCCGGTCCAGATTGAAGAACGGGATCACCTGCTGGTCGTCGGTGGAGTTGGTGGCGGCCAGGCCGAAGTAGCCGACCTCGCCGCCGGCGCCGAGCGGCACGCCCTGCAGGCCGAACCCCACCGCGCGGTCCTCGACGTCGGAGAACGGCTGCGGGTTGTAGTATTCGACCTTGAGCTTGCCGTTCGCGAGCTTGGCGTATTGCTGCAAGAGGTCGCGGACGCGCCGGTAGAACATGGCGTGGCGCGTGCTGGCCTCGGCGATGGTGCTGGAGAAATACACCCGCACGACGATGGGCTCGGCGATATGCTCGAACACCGGCTTGATCTGGTCGGAGGTCGAATAGGCCTTGCCCTCGGTGAGGTCGAGGCGCGCGGTGTTGAGCCAGACGCCGGACACTACATTAACGGCGATGAACAGGATCGCCGCCAGCACCAGGCCGAGGACGGCGACGGTCTTCGTGTTGAGATTGCCCATGGTCCGCCTCACGCCGCCTTACGGGAGTCGACCGCGATCACGGCCGCGAACAGCCAGAACGCCATGGTCGAGATGAAGAACACCAGGTCGCGCAGGTCGATCACCCCGCGGGTGAGCGAGTCGAAGCGCGAGAGGAAGCTGAACGAGGTCAGGGTCTCCACCAGGCTTTCCGGCGCCACCCCGCGCAGGAAATTGCCGACGGTGTCGAGGCCGCTCATGGTGAAGATGAAACACACCAGGGCGCCGGCGATGAAGGCGATGATCTGGTTGCGGGTGAGCGCCGACATGCAGATGCCGACCGACAGGAAGGCGCCGGCCACCAGGAAGCTGCCGAAATAGCCGACCGCGGCGGCGGCGTTGTCGGGCTGGCCCAGGATGTTGACCGTGAGCCACATCGGCGTGGTCAAAGCCAAAGCGATGCCGCAGAACAGCCAGGCCGCCAGGAATTTGCCCACCACCGCCTCGCCGGTGGTGACCGGCAGGGTCAGCAGTTGTTCGATGGTGCCGGACTTGCGCTCTTCGGCCCACAAACGCATGGCCACCGCCGGCACCAGCAGCAGGTAGAGCCAGGGATGATAGGTGAAGAAACCCTCGAGGCTGGCCTGGTTGCGGTCGAAGAAGCGGCCGATATAGAAGCTGAAGCCGCCGGTGAGGCCGACGAAGATGGCGATGAACACGAACGCCACGGGGGTCGCGAAATAGGCCGCGAGTTCACGCTTGGCGATGATCCAGATGTTGCGCATGGGTGTGTTCCTTACGCGGCGGCGGCGGGAGCGGTGGTGATCAGGCGGAACACGTCATCGAGGGTGCCGCCGTCCTGGTAGATCTCGAGTGCCGGGACCCCGCCCGCCTTCACCGCGCGTCCCACCGCCTCGATCAGCGGCGCCCGGTCGCGCGGCGTCAGCCGGAGTTTGCTGCGCCCGCCCTTGAGCGGGGTCTCGAACACCGCGGCGACACCGGGCAGCGCACGGAACGCCGCCGCGGCGGAGGCGCTCGCCTCCGCCGGCACCACCACGCAGACCGCGGTGTGGTCGGGCAGGCGGGCCAGGAGGTCGTCGGCGGTGCCGTCCGCCAGCACGCGGCCCTGGCCGATGATCACCGCGCGGGTGCAGACCGCCTGCACCTCTTCCAGGATATGCGTCGAGATGATGATCGCCTTTTCCGCCGCCATTTCGTGGATCAGGGTGCGGACCTGGTGTTTCTGGTTGGGGTCGAGACCGTCGGTGGGCTCGTCGAGGATCAGGACCGGCGGATCGTGGAGGATGGCCTGGGCCAGGCCGACACGCCGGCGATAGCCCTTGGAGAGGATGTCGATGGGCTTTTCCAGCACCTCCACCAGGCCGACGCGCTGCGCCACGCGCAGCACGCGCTCCTCCCGTTCGGCGCCGGCGAAGCCGCGCACCTCGGCGATGAATTTCAGGAAGGCGCCGACCCGCATGTCGTCGTAGGACGGCGAGCCTTCGGGCATGTAGCCGATGACTTTCTTCACCGCCGTGGGATCGTTCACCACGTCATGGCCGCACACCCGCGCGGTGCCGGCGGTGGGCGACAGGAACCCGGCGATCATGCGCATGGTGGTGGTCTTGCCGGCGCCGTTGGGCCCCAGGAACCCCAGCACTTCGCCCTTGTGCACCGCCAGGTCGATGCCGTTCACCGCCTGCAATGCGCCAAAGGACTTGGTGAGGCGCGCGACTTCCACCATTACCGTCATGGGCCCGTTCCTCTCTTGAAATCACCCCGTTTCCAACTGCCCCAAAACCCCGTGGGACAGCCTGGAAAGCGGGCGACGTTAGGACGGCCAAGCCCGCCGTGGCAAGCCTCCCCAGGCCTGTGTAACCATTTGACTTACAAGCTTGTCATTGCGCTCTGCGACGGCGAACAAAAAGCCGGACGGGAGCGCAAGTTTGGCGCAAAGCAGCCTGCCGCGGCCGCTCCGACAGCGCCTACCCCTGGAGATCGCTCTCGGTCGGCACCGCCGGGGTGCGGCGGTCCAGCTCCGGGGCGCCCTCGATCATGGCGGCGATGGCGCCGGCAATCTCCGTCAGGCGCCGGGCCAGCGGTTCACCCTCGCTGCGGACCTCGGGGACGGCGAAGTCCGCGATATAAGAACCGATGTGACGCGCCTGCTCTTTGATGTCCCGGGCGGCGTCGGCGATGTTGCGCCCCTTGGGCCCATAGGCCTCGTTCACGGTGTGCAGCGAGTTGGTGAGCATATGCACCACCATGCGCACCAGGGGATCGGACGCCGCCAGCTTCTCCTCGATCATGTCCTTGGACACCAGGGACAGGGTGCAGTCCTCCAGCGCCATGGCGGAGTTGCGCCGCGGGCGGCCGTCGATGATCGCCATCTCCCCGAAGAACTCGCCTTTCTTGATCCGCATCACCGGGACTTTCTTGCCGTCCTGCTCCTTGAAGATGCCGATGGTGCCGCTGTTGAGGATATAGGCCGAGGTCGCCGCCTCGCCTTGCCGGAACAGGTATTGCCCCTTGGTCAGCGGCAGGATCTCGAGCACCGGCTCATCCGGCGGCATCACCGGCTCCTCGCCCGGCGCGCGCTGGATCTCCTTCACCTCCTCGAATCCGGCCCGTTCCCGCTGCTGGTAGTTTTCGGTGGCCTGACGGGTCTCGGCGTCCAGCTTCTCCGGCGCCGCGCGCGGCTTCACCGCCAGAACCACGGCGCGGGACAGTTTCTGGAGCAGGCCGATATCCTTGGGCGTGGGCTCGAGATAATGGTCGGCGATTTTGGCGACGTCCCTGGACAGGGAGCCGGTCAACAACGCCAGTTGCTGGTCCTCGAGGCGCTCGGCGGTTTTGGCGGCGTCGGCCAGCAGCTCCACCAGCACGCGCAGCTTGGCCTCGACATCGGGGGTGATCTGGTTGTTCTGATAGGCTTCGACCACCAGGTTGCAGACGAATCCCAGGCGATAGCCATGGCTGTCCAGCCTGGCCTGGAGCACCTCGTTCATGGAGCCGTCGACCGCCTCCTGGATATTGGCCGCGTCGACGTCCCGGCCGCTGGCCTTCTCCAGCATGGTGTTGAGGACGTTGATGCGCCGGATGGCGGAGGGCCGGCTCCTGGCGCGGCGGTCAGGCCCGAGGTAGTCGCTGGTGACGACGAAGGCCGCGCGATTCATGGTCACGCGCTTCAGGCGCTGAAGCAGTTGTTCTTCCTTGACCGGCTTGATGATGATGTCGTCGGTGCCGGCCTGCATCGCCTTTTTGACGGCATCGACGTGGTCGGGGGCGACCAATGTCGTGATCAGCACGAACGGATTGGCGCCCAGCCGGTTGTGGCGGATGTCGCGGATGAAATCGAACACGGCGGGATCGAGGTCGTCGGCGACGATGATCAGGTCCGGCGGCGTCTGCGCTATCAGGGTGCGGAGGGTGGCGAGGTCGGGATAGGCGCTGACCTGCTTGAGGCCGGCATGGTTCAGGATCTGGCACAATTCCTGGCGGCTGACGTCGTCGGGTTCGCCGACGAACGCCACAACCCGGTCCAGTTGCTGCAGGTCGAAGTCACTCATGACATCCGATGAGCGCTAGGGACGCGCTACCACAGTTAGCGGCCAATCCAACATGCCCGGCAGGGTGACGGGCGCCCCGCGACCGGCGGCGGGTAAAAACCGCAAACCACGTGACTCACACAAATCCTGCGGCCAAATCAAGCAGTTATTTACGCCGGTGCCGGTACATATTCCCGTGGCAGTAGCAATTGCCCTTCTCGGTCTGGAAAAATTATGAGACTCTCGATGCTTCCAAGTGTTGGTTTTGAGGCACTACGGATTGTGGTGCCGCGCCGCAAGTCAGGCGGGCCAGAGCACGTGAGAACGGGGCGCATCGAACGCTCCCGCACCGCGCTTCGCCGCCGGGGGATGAGTTTCTAGGGTGTCGAACGACAGCACGCAGGGCGGCAGATCCGCCGGTTTGCCGACGCGCAGGAAAAAGGGGCTCGCGGCCGCGGCTCGGCGCGTCACCGGACGCCTGCGGCGCATGCTCGGCCAGGAAGACGCCGACAATTCGGTCGAAGCCAAGGATGCGGTGCGCCATTTCCTCACTGCCATGCTGGGGGTCAGCGCCCGCCTCTATCCGGCCTGGCAGAAGCTGCTCAATGACGCTCTCGCCGAATGCGACCTGACCTTCGACGAACGCCACAACCTGTTCGAGATGCATCCCATCGACGACTATTTCTTCGCCGCGGTGGTGGCGCTGGAAACCGCCAAGCTGCGCGGCCTGTATACACCGGAGGAGGCCACCGAACTGCTGGGCGAGATCGGCGCCCAGGTGGACGCCAAGGCGGACCGCACCGACCGCGTGGTCTCGGACCTGGTGTTCCTGATGCTGGGGCGCATCGACCTCGGCGCCGGCATGGAACGCATGAAAGCGCCCTACGACAAGGCGGTGAAGACGGTGCTGCAGCAGATCGGCGTCGGCCGGATTCCAGCCACCCGCAGGCTCCTGGGCGACGTCGGTCTCAGGCACATGCTGGGCGAGCCCCTGGCGCTGGGCGTGCCCCAGTGGTGGAAGTCCTTCAAGGCCCAGTTCAAGATCTACTGGACCGAGCCCGAGCCGGTGTACCTGGAGGACCACGACGTCGTTCCGGCCGGCGCTCCCGCCGCACCGGCGCCCCTGCGCCGCAGCTTGCGCCGCCGCGCTGCGGCTTTTTAATTGGGTGCCGTCAGGTTTTGAATTGCCGGCGGCGACGGCGCCTCGGAAAATCCCCGCAATGACCTGGGACTTCACTTTTCCGCCCGGCGGTACGACGCGGCTCCTGCCGTCGGCGCGCCTGCATATCGGCCCGCCGGCGCCCGGCCCGACCACCTTGTTCATCCCCGGCGGCTTCCACGGCGCCTGGTGCTTCGCGCCCTATCTCAGGGCATTCGCCGCCGCCGGAGTCAGCGCCGCCACCCTCGACCTGCGGGGCCATGGCGGCCTCGCGCAGACCGCCGATTTCATCCATCACGGCGCCCTGGCGATGGCCGCGGATGTCATCGCGGCCGCCGCGGCTTTTCCGGACGGGGTGATCCTGGCGGGCCACAGCCTCGGCGCCCTCGCGGCCATGATCGCAGCGCGCGATGTCGGCCCGCGGGGGCTGGTGATGCTGGCGCCGGCGCCGCCCGGCAATGTCCCCAGGATGCACAGCCTGCCGCCCTTCCCCGTCGATGCGCCGGTGGCCCCGCCGCCGGAGGCCCGCGCCCGCCGCTGGCTGCTGCAGGGCCTCGCGCGCGACACCGATCTCGCGCCGTATCTCGCACGGCTGTGCCCGGAGAGCCCGGCGCTGCTCAACGACCGTTACGAGGGCCGCATCAAGGTTGACCCGGCCTGGGTCGGCGGGCCGCGCCTGGCCATGACCGGCGACCTGGATGTGAGCCCCATGGCCGCACCCGGCGAAAGCGATGCCGCGGCGGCGCTGTACCACGCCGACACGCTCCGGCTTCACGGCGGACACTGCTTCATGCTCGAACCCGCCTGGGAGGACAGCGCCCGGCAAGTGTTGGACTGGCTCGCGGCCCGCGGCCTCACACCGTGAGCGCGCCTGTGGGGAATGCCTTGTTTCGTTACTCCGTCTTCGCGCTGCCCGCGCTGCTCCTCGTGGGCGCGCCGTCTTCCGCCGACGCCGCCTGTGTACGCGACGGCGACACGGTCACCTGCACCGACCAGGACAGCAACGGCTATGTCTCGCCGTCCTCGAACGGCCTGCGCCTGACCGTCGCTCCCGGCGCCACGCTTTACAACCTCAACAACGGCGAGACCGACGGCGCCTGTGACGAACTCGCCTTGCCCAGCGTCTGGCTGGGCGACGACAGTTCGGTCACCAACGGCGGCACCATCGTCACCCAGGGCGTGTGCGGCTGGAACATCGCCCTGGGAAACCGCGGCGCCGTGGTCAATCGCGGCCAGATCGTCAGTTACGGCGTGCTGGGCGTCGGCATCGTCGGAGCCGACAACCTGAACGTCATCAACGGCGGCGGCATCACCACCAATGACCGGGCCGCTTACGGGATTTACGCCGGCGACCAGGCCGTCATCACCACCGAGGCCGGCAGCTCGCTCACCACTCGCGGCGACGGCGCCAACGGCATCATGCTGCCGGGCGGCGGCACGATCGACAATCGCGGCCGCATCGAAACCCTGGCGTCGGCCGCCGACGGCATCAACGCCGGCGCCGGCGTTACGGTGCACAATGCCGGCACGATCGTCGCCCGCGGGTCCGCCGCATCGGCTATCAGAATCCTGGACAGGATCCAGGGCGGCGCCGCGGTCATCGTCAATACCGGCGACGTCAGCGCGCTGTTCACGGGACAGACCGACGCGCCGACGCATTCCATCGCCATCTCGGCCGATGTCGCGAGTTTCTCCCTGTCCAACAGCGGTACCGTCACCGGCGCCTTCGCCGCCGCGCAGCTGGCCGCCACCGGCCCTGTGACACTAGTCAACGCCGGAACCATGGCCGTCACCGGCGAACGGCGCAACGACGGCAGCCTGGCACAGGGCGGCGGCGTGATCCTGGTGGCCGCGGGCGGAAACACCGTCATCACCAACACCGGGCAGATCACCGCCGCGGGCGGGCAGCCCGCCATCCGCATCAGCGGCGGCGACGCCAACATCGCCAATACCGGCGCCATCATCGGTGACGTGCTGTCGGGCGGCGGCGACGACACGTTCGCCCTTTCCACCGGCAGCCGGTTCGAAGGGACCTTCGACGGCGGCGCCGGCAGCGATACGCTGCTGCTGACGGGTATTGGAGAGTTCTCGTCCGCGCTCGCCAACGTCGAGATGCTGAGCAAGAGCGGCGCCGGCACCTGGACCTTGCACAAGGCGCTTGCCTTCACCCGCCAGGCCAACATCCTCGACGGCGTGCTCAGGATCGACCGCGACGGCGTGCTCACGACGCCCGCGCTCAACATCATCACTTCAGGCACGCTTGCCGGCACCGGCGCGGTGGCGGGCACGGTGACCAACGCCGGCACCCTGGCGCCGGGACGCGGGATGACCGGGTCCGCCATGCTCACCATCCTCGGCGCTTATGTGCAGGACGCCGCCGGGACGCTGGCGTTGAACGTCACGGAGAGCGGCAACGACTCCCTTTCCATCGGCGGCACCGCCGCCCTGGCCGGGACGCTCAAGATCACCTATGACGCCGCGCTCGCCGCCAGCCATTTCACCGGTTCGCGCGAGCGCCGTATTGTTTTCGCGGCTGACAGCGGCCTGACGGTCCAGGGCGCCTTCGCGCGCGTCACCGGCAATGCCGGATTCATCGACAGCAAAGTGCGCGTGACCGCCACCGGGGTCGACCTGATTTACACCCGCCTGTCCTACGGCGCCGCCGCCGGCAACTCCAACCAGCGCGCCGCCGGCGAGATGCTCGACCGCGTTGCCGCCGCGCCGGTTGTTCCCGCGGCGCTGACGTCCACCCTCGCCGCGCTGGACGCCGGCACGCCCGAAAGCGCCGTCGGCACGCTGGCCGCCTTGGCGCCCGAGACCGTGCCGGCGCTCCAGACTCTCGGCTTGTTCACCCTGCAATCGCTGCGGGACGCGGCACCGGCGGCCGGCGATTCCACCTACGCGGCCTGGGGCAGTTTCCTCAACCGTCACGGCAGCGCCAGCCGCCCCGGCGCCGCCGCGTTCCGTTATGACCTGAACGGCGGCGCGGCCGGCTTTTCCCTGAAGGCCGGCGAAGCGCTGCGGGTTCAGGCGCTGCTGGCCCGCAGCAGCGCCGATGCCGCATTCGCCAACCCCGCCGCCGGCGCCCCCACCGGTACCTTCGCCGGCAATTTCGCCGGGCTCGGCGCCAGCTACGCCTGGAACAGGCTGACCGCGAGCGCCGGGGTGATCTACGGCGCAGCCCATCCCGAGACCCGGCGCGTCCAATTGCTCGCGGGCGCCGCGTCCACGCTCTCGGCACGCGGGTCGGCCGAGATGTGGTCGGTCTACGGCACGCTGGCTACCACCTTCGATTTCGGCGCCGTCGCTCTCACCCCCGGTGCCTCGCTTGCGCGCGATTCCATCGCCTTGAGCCGCTTCGACGAAACCGCGCCGTTGTCGGCCACCACCTTGCCCTCGGACGCCGCCGCATTGCGCGCGGACGTAAGTGTGCGCGCCGAGGCCGTCACCGGCGGGGTGCGGCCCTATCTGGGCCTGAGGCTCGCGCAGGACCTGACGAGCGGACGGCGGACGGCGGTGGTGCGGATCACCGGCGTTCCCGGAAGCGATTTCACCATTGGCGGCCAGCGCACACGCGGTTTGGCCCTCACCTGCGACGGCGGCCTGGCGGCCGACCTCGCGCCGGGTCTCGAAACCCACGCCGGCGCGCGCTTCACCGCCAACGACGTCTTCGCCGGGCACACGCTGACGGCCGGCCTCACCTATCGCTGGTAGGACGCCCCGCTTTATAGTGGCCCTCTTTATAGTGACCCGCTTTATAATGGGTGGTCGGCAGCGCCTTGGCGCCGCCGATTTCCTTCAACACAAAACTGGATCGGATCTCCTTGACGCCGGGAAGGCCGATCAGCTTGGCGGTGGTGAATTCGCCGTAAGCCTCGAGATCGGTGGCGACCACGTCCAGCAGGTAGTCGAGCCCGCCGGTCATGAGATAGCAGCAGGCCACCTCCGGCAGGCTCTGGATGCTGGCCAGGAACTTGTTGGTGACCTCCTCGGACTGGCGCTCGAGTTTCACCTCGACGAACGCCCGTACGCCCAGCCCGAGGGCCTTGCGGTCCACCTGGGCGCGGTAGCCGGTGATGAAGCCCCGCGTCTCCAGCGCCTTCACCCGGCGCAGGCAGGGCGATGGCGATAGCCCGACCCTCGCAGCCAGGTCGACATTGGAAAGTCCGCTATCCTGCTGAAGTACAGCAAGGATTTTGAGGTCGACCGCGTCGAGGGATTCTTCCGCCATTTTATAGCCAAATATTTATATTATAGGGCATTTTATGCCTTTAATATGTGCTTGAGAGCCACTAAAAGCAAGCACATGTCGCCCCCATCGGCGTAGGATTTCGGCGATTTTCAGCTTTGGAGAGCTCCATGAACATCGCCACCAAACCCGCCGGCAACGTATCCCTGTCCTCGTCGAATCCCATGGGCACCGACGGGTTCGAGTTCGTGGAGTACACGGCGGAAAACCCCGATGACCTGCGGCGGGTTTTCGAGGCGCTCGGCTTCACCGCCGTCGCCCGCCACCGCTCCAAGAACGTCACGCTCTATCGCCAGGGCGACATCAACTTCATCGTCAACGGCGAGCCCAAGAGCCGCGCCCAGCGGTTCGCGCGCGAACACGGCCCCGGCGCCTGCGCCATGGCGTTCCGCGTCGCCGATGCGGCGGCGGCCCATCGCCGCGCGCTGGAACTGGGCGCCGCCGACGTGCCGTCGAGCGCCGGCCCGATGGAACTCAACATCCCCGCCATCGAAGGCATCGGCGGCTCGTCGATCTATCTGGTGGACCGCTATGGGGCCGATACCATCTACGACGTGGATTTCGTGTTCGACCCCAAGGCCGAACGCAATCCCAAGGGCGTCGGCCTCGTCGAGATCGACCATCTCACCAACAATGTCTATCGCGGGCGCATGGATGTCTGGGCCGGATTCTACGAGCGGCTCTTCAACATGCGCGAAATCCGCTATTTCGACATCGAGGGCAAGCTCACCGGCTTACGTTCCAGGGCTATGACCGCGCCCTGCGGCAAGATCCGCATCCCGATCAATGAATCGGTCGACGACAAGAGCCAGGTCGAGGAATACCTGCACCGCTACCGCGGTGAAGGCATCCAGCACATCGCACTGTCGACCAATGACATCTTCACCACCTTCGACGCCCTCAAGGCGCGCGGCGTGCGCTTCATGGAACCGCCGCCGGCGGCCTATTACGACAATCTCGACACCCGCCTGCCCGGCCACGGCGAATCCATCGCCGCCCTCAAATCCCGCGGCATCCTGCTGGACGGCGACACCGGTGACGGAAAGCGGCTGTTGCTCCAGATCTTCACCGACACCATGATCGGGCCGATCTTCTTCGAGATCATCCAGCGCAAGGGCGACGAAGGCTTCGGCGAAGGCAATTTCAAGGCCCTGTTCGAGTCCATCGAGCAGGACCAGGTGCGCCGCGGCGTGCTGGAAGACAAGAAAAAGTAGAAGTCAGGGGAAAGACATAAAGCCATGACGTCACGCATTCCCATGTCGCGGGGGTCGGGCATCCATTCGCGCCAGGCCCACGCCGACCTGCCGCCCGGCACCTATGAGCGCGAGATCAGCAAGGAGGGTTTCTTCGGGCCGGCAGCGTTCTTCCATCACGCCCACCCGCCCACGGCCTGGACCGATTTCACCGGCCCTTTGCGCCCGCGCGCCTTCGACCTCACCAAGACCGACCGCGCCGCCAACTCGCCCTGGGACGCCGCCAACGTGCTTCACAACAGTCATGTGAAGGTGCGCTACTGGCGGCTCGACTCCTCCATGGAGAGCCTCGCGCGCAATGCCGACGGCGACGACCTGCTGTTCGTGCACACCGGCGCCGGCGAGCTTTATTGCGACTATGGCCATCTCGCTTTCACCGCCGGCGATTACATCCTGCTGCCGCGCGGCACGATGTGGCGCATCGACTGCACGGCGCCGGTGGACGCGTTGCTGATCGAATGTACCAACGCCAGCTACAGCCTGCCGGACCGCGGCCCCCTGGGGCCGACCGCCTTCTTCGACCCTGCCATCCTCGACGTGCCCGCCATCGACGAGGCCTTCAAGGCCCAGCAGGGCGACCGCACCTGGCGCGTGCGCGTGAAGAAGCGCGACCAGGTGAGCGAGATCACCTACCCGTTCAATCCCCTGGACGCCGTCGGTTGGCACGGCGACCTGGCGCCGGTGCGGCTCAACGTCAAGGACATCCGCCCGGTCCTGAGCGCCCGCTACCACCTGCCGCCGTCGGTGCACACCACCTTCCTCGGCGAGCGCTTCGTCGTCTGCACCTTCGCGCCCCGGCCGTTCGAGACCGATCCCGGCGCGCTCAAGATCCCGTTCTTCCACAACAACGACGACTACGACGAAGTGCTGTTCTACCACGCCGGCGATTTCTTCAGCCGCGACGGCATCGCGCCCGGCATGATGACGTTCCACCCCGCCGGCTTCACCCACGGACCGCACCCCAAGGCCCTCAAGAACATGCTGGTGCAGACCAAGGCCGCCACCGACGAATACGCCGTGATGATCGACACCCGCGATCCGCTGGAGGTGGGCGACGGCGCCGCGGCCGCGGAACACGGCGCCTATGTCGACAGCTGGAAGGCCAAACCGTGAAACTCGCGACCTTGAAGAACGGCACCCGCGACGGCGCCTTGGCCGTGGTGTCCAGGGACCTCGCCCGCGCGGTGACCGTGCCGAATATCGCCGCCACCCTGCAGGATGCGCTGGACGACTGGTGGGATACGGAACCGCAGCTGAAGGCGGTCTATAAGCGCCTCAACGCCGGTGAGATCGCCGATGCGGTCGCGTTCTCGCCGCAAGCCGCCGAGTCACCCCTGCCGCGCGCCTATCACTGGGTCGACGGCAGCGCCTATCTGGTGCACGTGGAACTGGTGCGCAAGGCCCGCGGCGCGGAAGTGCCCGAGAGCTTCTACAGCGACCCCTTGGTCTACCAGGGCGGCAGCGACGACTTCCTGGCGCCGATGGATCCGATTCCCCTGCCCGCCGCCGACATGGGGCTGGACCTGGAAGCGGAAGTGGCGGTGATCACCAATGACGTGCCGCTCGGCTGTTCGCCGGACGACGCCGCCAAGCACATCAAGCTGGTGATGCTGGTCAACGATGTGACTTTGCGCAACCTGATCCCGGCGGAACTGGCCAAGGGTTTCGGCTTTTATGTCGGCAAGCCGTCCACCGCCTTCTCGCCGGTGGCGGTGACGCCCGATGAGCTGGGCGACGCCTGGGACGGGGGCAAAGTCTCGCTGCCCCTGCTCAGCTTCGTCAACGGCCAGCCGCTCGGGAGACCCAACGCCGGCCAGGACCTGACTTTCGATTTCCGCCAGCTCATCGGCCATGTCGCCAAGACCCGCCGGCTGGGCGCCGGCACCATCATCGGCTCGGGCACGGTCGCCAACCGCAATTACAGCGAGGTGGGCTCGTCCTGCCTGGCCGAGAAACGCACCATCGAAACCTTGAACGGCGGCAAGCCCACGACCCCGTTCCTGACCTATGGCGATACGGTGCGGATCGAGATGCGGGACGCCGACGGCGTCTCCATATTCGGCGCCATCGATCAGAAGGTGGCGCCCCTCCCCGATGCTTAAGCTTTATGATTATCCCCGCTCCTCGGCCGCCTACCGGGTGCGGATCGCCCTGGCGCTGAAGGGACTCACGGCCGAGAAGGCCGAGGTCCACCTGCTGCGGAATGGGGGCGAGCAGCACGCCGCCCCCTACAAGGCCGTCAATCCGCAAGGGCTGGTGCCGAGCCTGGAAGTCGACCAGGGAATCCTTACCCAATCCCTTGCGATCATTGAATATATCGATCAAACCCACCCGGCGCCACCGCTCCTGCCGCGCGAACCTTTTGCATGCGCCCGCGTGCGTGCGCTTGCATTAACTATTGCGGCTGACGTCCATCCGCTGCAAAACCTTCGAGTTGGGAACGCCCTTCGGCAGGAATTTGGCGCGAACGATGACCAG
Organism: Rhodospirillaceae bacterium; assembly: GCA_041905795.1. Taxonomy (GTDB): domain Bacteria; phylum Pseudomonadota; class Alphaproteobacteria; order Rhodospirillales; family Rhodospirillaceae; genus SHVO01. The sequence goes on from JAYRKL010000013.1 coordinate 64,547, forward strand.
GTCACCGCCTGGCACCGGCGCTGGATCGAAACCGGGCTGGCGGCCTTCCAGGCGATGTCGCCGCCTGGGAGCTATGCCCACGGGGACAGCGTCACGCTGGCGGACGTGGTCCTCGCGCCTCAGATGGTGAACGCGCGCCGCTACGGCTGCGATCTGGCGCCGCTCGGCCGTCTGGTGGAGATCGACGCCCGCTTGAGACAACTGCCGGCCTTCGCAGAGACCGCCCCACCATCGTGACGGGGCCCTGCCGCGGGCCGCCAAAGGAAGCATCGATGGCCCCGCTGCCCGAAAAAAGCCCCGCGCATACTCCCGACTTCACCATTCCCCAGGACTGGGAGCGGTATACCGCCGCCGAGCATGCGCGCTGGAACATGCTCTACGAGCGCCAGGCCAAGCTGCTGCCGGGCCGCGCCTGCGATGAATTCATGGCCGGGCTGGACGCCCTCGACCTCAACGAGGGCGGCATCCCCGATTTCCGGCGCATGAACGAGAAGCTTCAGGCTCTCACCGGCTGGACCGTGGTGGCGGTGCCGCACCTGGTGCCCGACGACATCTTCTTCGAGCATCTCGCCAACCGCCGGTTCCCGGCCGGGCGCTTCATCCGGGGGCCCGAGCAGATCGACTACATCCAGGAACCGGACGTGTTCCACGACGTCTTCGGCCATGTGCCGATGCTGGCGCTGCCGGTGTTCGCCGATCACATGCAGGATTACGGCAAGGCCGGCATCCGCGCCCTGCAGTACGACGGCCTCAAGATGGTGGCGCGCCTCTACTGGTACACCGTCGAGTTCGGCCTGGTGCAATCGGCCAAGGGCCTGCGCGTCTACGGTTCGGGGATCGTGTCCTCGCGCACCGAAACCCTGTTCGCGCTGGAAAGCGCGTCACCCAACCGCGTTGCCTTCAACCTGCCGCGGGTGATGAACACCGATTATCGCATTGATGATTTCCAGGAGACCTACTTCGTGCTGGAGAGCTTCGACGCCCTGCGCGCGGAATCCTTCCAGGACTTCCTGCCGATCTTCAAGGCCGCCCAGGGCAAGGCGCCCTTCGCCCCCGGCCAGGTCGACAAGGCCGACGCGGTGATCCACCTCGGCACGCAGGATTACGCGCGGAGCAAGCGGAAGGTGGCGTAGGCATTCTCTGTCACCCTCGGGTCAAGTCCGAGGGTGACCTTGAGAGTCAGTTCGGCTTCGGCGGCTGCGGATTGGCGGTGTTGTCGAAGGCTTCCAGCTTGCCGCCCATGTTGACGCAGGTGCCGGCGTCGACGTTCTTGAACTCGAAGCCGCTGAAATCGACCTTGCCCATGCCGCCGCAGGCATGGGCGCCGTTGGCCGCGGCGCAATCGTTCTCGCCGGCCTTGGCCACGCCGAAGCACTCTTCCTTGCCGGCTTCGGCCGGCGGCATCACCGCGGTTTCAGCCGCCGGCGCGGCCGCCGGCGTCGCCTGCGCCACCCCCGGGTCGGAGCCGTGATCGATCGGCATCGGCGCCTTGGGCATCAACGCGATCGATGCGGCGCCCGCGGCTGCGGCCACGATCGCGGCCAGGACGGCCGGGCTGGGTTTCTTGGACATATCTTCTCTCCCGTTTTTTTGGTCGCGTTTTCCGGCGCGCGGTCAACGCGCGCCAACTTTAAGAAAGCGGCCTTCGGCCGCGCGAACCGGCTTCCACTTCGGCGGAAAACGCTCCTACTCCGCCGCGCTTTTGACAACCGGGGCGGCCACCGGCGCGTCCTGGAACAATACCCGATAAGCCGCCTGAAGGCGCCAGAGATTGCCGATCAGCGCCGCCACCACCGAGATCACGGCGATGCCTTCGATGCCGTATGAGGATTCTACCGCCGCCACGGCGGCAAGGTAGGCCACCAGGGACACCACGCCGGCCCCGGGATTGACCATGGGCCGGGCCACCACCAGCGGCAGGCCGGCGATGGACAGGAGATCGTTCACCAGGACCCCGGCCGACAGGATCGCCAGCACCGGCGCCGCGGCGACGAACTGGCTGCCGCCGAAGAACTGCAGCAGGAATGCGCCGAACAGAATGAAGGCCGCCACCAGGATGCCTTCCAACGCCGCCTGGCGCGGGATCATGGCGGCCAGCGCGCTGCGGGCGCGCTTGAGGTCGCCGTGATGCAAGGCTTCGGTCAGCACCGGCATCACCACCGGCGCGAAGCTTTTACCGATCTGGTCCGGCAGGGTCAGGAACTGCTGCGCCATGCCGTAGAGGCCCACGCCCTGGGCCGAGAAGAAATGGCCGACCACGAACATGTCGATGCGCGCCATGACCATGGTGAGGATATCGAAGGCGCCGGTCGAGGCCGAGCGCCGCGTCATGTCGGCGGTACGCGCGAATTCGATCCGGCCCCAGAGAGACTTCAGGCCGAACTGTTCGCCGTAGCCCCACAACGCCGTGAGGCAGGCGGCGACCAGCGCGGCAGCATAGGACGCCAGGAGGCCGACCTGGGTCAGGCCCGCCATAAAGAACGCGCCGGCGACGATGGTTTGAGTTCCGGGCAAAGCGACGCAGCGCGCCCAAACATCGTAGCGCAGCCGCCTGTTGAAGAAGGTCGCGGTCAGCAGGACGTCCATGACCACGATCACCGGGGTGATCCAGGCGAAGGCGGCGATCTTGCCCACCGCTTCCGGCGCGCCGAACAAGGGCGCCAGCACCGGCGCCAGCGCCATCAACACGGCGCTCAGCAGGCACCCCAGCCCCAAACCGATGACCAGCGCATGACGAACGGCACTACCCGCGTCACGTTCGCCCGCCTCATTCATAAACGTGAACAGGGTACGCTTGAATCCCAGGGTCGCGATCGCCGCCGCGGTCTCGGCCAGGCCCGCCGCGATCAGGAACTCGCCATAGAGCGTCGGGCCGTAAGCGCGGCCGGCGATCAACAGGAGGGGAATCCGCGCCCCCAGGCGCACCAGCAGCCCGGTCAGGTAAACCCAGGTTCCGCGGGTGATATAGCGGCGGTCAAGGAGCTTCGACGTGTCCACCAAACCCCCGGCTGCGGACCTTTAAGTGCCATGGGGATAAACCATTTCACCCGGGAAATCGATTGGATATCATGGCCCGGTCCGGCGGGGTGTTCTGGGGAGGCGCCCGGCCCGGACGCTGTCAATACCGCCCCGCCTACCGCAGTGATCCGAATTTACCTTGGTTGCATCTCCTCCTCCCGGCGGCATCCGCCGCAACACCGAGATCGAAGAAGCCACGAACCTCTATTTCATCCACCCCATCAGCGGGTGGCTGGTGCCGATCTTCGCGCGGGCCGGGATTCACCCCAATACCGTGTCCATCGCCGGCGCCGCCGCCGGGATTCTGGCGGCGGTAGCCTATTACTTCCACGCCGCCGGCGGCATGATGTTCGTGGGCCTCGGCCTCATGATCCTCTGGCACATCCTGGACGGCGCCGACGGCCAGCTGGCGCGTCTCACGGGCAAGGTCACACCGTCGGGCTTTGTCATCGACGGCATCTGCGACTATGCCACCTTCGGCGCGCTCTATATCTCCATCGCCCTGCAGCTGATGCCGGACTCGGGCGCCGGCGCCTGGCTGCTGGTGGGGCTGGCGGCGGCGAGCCACGCGGTGCAGTCGGCGGCCTTCGAGCGCCAGCGCGCGAGCTATATCTACTGGACCTCCAAGGTGCCGGCCATGACGCCGGAGCAGCTGGCGGCGCATGACGCCAAAGCCGAGGCGCCCGGGTCTTCGACCTTGCGCGGCTTCGTCTCGTATTATGACGCCATCCAGCGCCCGTTCCTGCCGATCCCGCTCGAAGCCGAGCGCCGGTTGCGCGAGGAAGCGCGTGCGGGGCGCGCCGCCGAGGTCGCGGCGCTCTACCGCGCCATCTACCGGCCGGCGGTGCTGATGTGGTCCCTGCTCTCGGCCAACAACCGCACCATCGTGATCTTCATCACCTTCCTGGTGGGCCTGCCCCAGGGCTATCCGTGGTTCGAGCTGTTCGCGCTCAACATCATCCTGGCGGCCCTGGTGGGCATGAACGCCGCCCTCGGCCGCCGGCTTTTGCGGCGGGACCCCCTGCCCGGCTGAACCCACCTCCGGCTGTCATCCTTGCGGCGAAGCCGCGAGGATCCGGAGGTTTCTGGTTTCAGGTTCGAGCAAATGAAAAAGGCGCAGCTTTGAAGCTGCGCCTTTTTCAAAACAAAACCCCCGGATTCTCGCGCGGCGACGCCGCGCAAGAATGACAAGGATGGTTGCCTAGGCGGTCGCGGTGGCCGAGCGCACCATCTTCTTGGAGTGGCCGAACGCCTTCGGATCATCGATATCGATCCACTCCAGCGAGCCGATGTCGAGGGCTTCGGCAGCGCCCTGGCGGGCCAGTTCGCGCATGCCGCCCGAGAGCGAGTCATCGCCATGGTCGCGGATCGAACGCTCGATGGCCTTGAACAGCGCCGGCGTGCAGTAGAAGAAGCCGGTGTCGAAGGCGTTGTAGGTCGAGATGGTCTTGCCGATGTCGATGATGTGGTGACCGCGCAGCTGGGTCTTGGTCACGTCGTCGAGGTCCACCAGCGGGTTCTTGAGGTTGCTGTCGACCGCGAGACGCACGTGGCCGTCGGCCAGCGGCTGCTCGCGCAGCATGCGCAGGATCGCCGGCTCGAAGATGTGGTCGGCCATCATCAGGTGGAAGGCGCCGCCGGACAGAAGGTGCTTGGCGGCCAGCACGGAGCGGCCGTTGCCCTTGTTCCAGGCGTCGTTGACCACGCACTTGATGGACACGCCCAGGCGCTTGGCGAGATCGTCCAGGAATCCGGTGACCGCGTCGCCCATGTAGCCCACGACCACCACGAACTCCGACACGCCGGCGTCCCTGGCCGAGGCAACGATGCGCTCGATCAGGGGCACGCCTTCAAGCTCGGTCAGCGGCTTGGAGTTGCCCAACTCGCGCAGGCGCGACCCCAGGCCGGCGGCGAGGATCAAGGCCTTCACCGGGGCCGGGCTGCGGCCGTCGGCGGCGATGAACGCTTCGGTCAGTTCATGACAGACGTCGTCCGGATGCTGGATCGCCGGGTGCTTGCAGAAATACGAGGACGGACCTTCCAGGGAACCGCCGATGCCGCGGTCGAGGCCGAGCTTGCAGCAGCGGATCATGTCGATGGCCACGCCGGCCGAGTTGGGCGAGTCTTCCACCGACAGGCGCAGTTCGATGTTCATGGGCACGTCGCCGAACAGGCGGCCTTCCATGCGCAGGAAGCAGAGTTTGTTGTCCTTCTGCCAGGGCACATAATCGCTGGGGCCGATGTGGATGTTCTCGTCGGCCAGCGTTTCCGCGGTCACCGACTGCACCGCCTGGGTCTTGGAGATCTTCTTCGACAGCAACCGCGTGCGGTTCAGCATGTTCAGGAAGTCGGTGTTACCGCCGGTGTTGAGCTGGTAGGTGCGGTTGAGCGCGACGCCGCGCTTGGCGAACAGATCGGTCAGCACGCGGTGCACGATGGTGGCGCCCACCTGCGACTTGATGTCGTCGCCGACGACCGGCAGGCCCTTCTCTTCGAAGCGCGCCGCCCAGGCCGGGTTGGAGCCGATGAACACCGGGATGCAGTTGACCAGGCCGAGGCCGGCTTCGAGGCAGCACTCGGCGTAGAACTCGGTGGCCTTCTGCGAGCCGACCGGGAGGTAGTTCACCATCACCTCGGCCTTGGCGTCCTTCAGAATCTTCACCACCTGTTCCTTGGTGGGCTGCGCCGCCGTGGCCGGCACGAAGGTGCGCTTTTCGTCGTAGTTGGCCATGTGCTCGGAATAGCCGTCGAGGATATTGCCCATCGACACCTTCACGCCGGTGGCGGGCACATTGGGTTCGAACACCGTGGTGCAGTTGGGCAGGGCATAGATCGCCTCGGCGACATCCTTGCCGACCTTGCGGGCGTCGATGTCGAATGCCGCGACGATCTCCAGGTCGGTCACGCTGTAGGGACCGATGTTCCAGTGCATGACGCCGATGGCGTCCTGCGGCTGTTTAGAACGGTAATAATGAAGCCCCTGGATCAGCGAGCTGGCGCAGTTCCCAACCCCGACAACGGCAACACGTACTTTAGCCATGACCTAACCCCCGATTTAACCGCCGATTTAACCGTACAGGCGGCGGTTTCCCTACCCCAGGCCGGTATTATGGATGCTGGGGCGCAATATGTCATAGCAACTTCATGAATGCATCAGAAGAAGCCGGCTAACCGCTTGATTCGGGCTGTCATAATTGCGGGGCAGGCGCGCGCTTCCTGCACGTTGGCGGCCCGGGCGCGCGCCGCCGGATGCATGCTGGTCCTGAATCATGGCTAGGCTTTTGTTAGGCCGCATTTTTAGCGCCCAAACCGGCCTCCACGTCACCGGAAAAGGTGCTCAGGCGATGTAAACGCTCTTGATGTTCACGAACTCCCTGATGCCATAGGCGGAAAGCTCCCGGCCGTAGCCGCTGTCCTTGACCCCGCCGAACGGCAGCCGCTGGTCCGAGCGCACCGCCGCGTTCACGAACACGCAACCGCTGTCGATGAACTGGGCGGCGATGGTTTCGGCCCGGACCAGGTCCTGGGTCAGCACCGCTGCCCCAAGCCCGAACACCGAATCGTTGGCGCTCGCGATGGCTTCGGCCTCGTTGGCCACCGGGATGACGGCGGCCACGGGACCGAACAGTTCCTCGTCGAAAGCCGGCATGCCCGGCCTCACGTCCGTCAGGATGGTGGGCGGATAGAATGCGCCCGGCCCTTCCGGGATCCTGCCGCCCAGGAGCAGCCTTGCCCCCTTCATGAGGCTCCGCTCCACCTGGTCATGGAGTTCATCGCGCAGGTCGTGGCGCGCCTGGGGACCCAACTCGGTGTCCTCGGCCATGGGATCGCCCATCTTCACCGCCGCCAGGACCTTCCTGAACCGGTCCTCGAAACCTGCCCGGACCTTGTCCACGACGATGAAGCGCTTGGCGGCGATGCAGCTCTGGCCGCCGTTGACCATGCGGCCCTTGGCGCAGACCTTGGCCGCGAGGTCGAGGTCGGCATCGCCGAGCACCAGGTACGGATCGCTGCCGCCCAGTTCCAGCACGGTTTTCTTCAGCATCTCGCCGGCCTTGCGCGCCACCGCCCGGCCGGCATTGGTGCTGCCGGTGAGCGTGACCGCCTTGATGTGCGGATGCGCGATCACCGCCTCGACGTCCCGGCTGCCGATCATCAGGGTGCGGAACAGGTTCTCCGGGAAGCCGGCCTCCTTGAGCACCTGCTCGATGGCCAGCGCCGCCCCCGGCACATTGGAGGCATGTTTGAGCACCGCGCCGTTGCCGGCCATCAGCGCGGGTGCTGCGAAGCGGAACACCTGCCAGAAAGGGAAATTCCACGGCATCACCGCCAGCACCACCCCGAGGGGCTGGAAGGTGACGAAGCTCTTGCGGGCTTCGGTTGCGACGGGTTCGGGGCCCAGGAACCGCCCGGCCTGTTCGGCGAAGAAATCGCAGACGTCGGCGCATTTGCCGATCTCGGCGACACCGTCCCTGACCGGCTTGCCCATCTCGCGCGCCATCAAGGCCGCATAGTCGGCGGCGTTGCGGCGCAGGATCGCGGCGGCGGCGGCCATGGGCCCGGCGCGTTCGGCGAAACTCAAGCGCCGCCACGCCGTGAAGGCCTCATGCGCCTGCGTCACGATGCCGGCGGCCTGAGCGGGGGTCATCGCGGGATAGCTGGCGATCACCGCCCCGGTCATGGGACTAATAGCTTGGATTGTCATGCATCAGCTCCGCACGCTCCGATGGTATCTTTTCCATTGGAGCGTTCCTAATACAAGAGGATCGGTGGTGATTGCACCGCAGGCGATTGATTTGGCGCCGCGTCACCCTCCCAAACGGAATCAGGGGCTTAGGCGGGTGATGTCGCCAGCGCCGGGTCGCTCACGCCATGCGCGCCGGTCTCGACCCGGCCGGCAAAGCGCCGCTCGAAGCCGTCGGCGACCAGCGAGAGGTCGTACCACCGGCCGCTGTCATCCACAGCGAAGGTCTCCCGCGCGCGGCCACCCGCGGCAACGGTCGCGGATTTCGGCGCCGCTTTGCCGTAAGCGTTCATGCGCCAGGACAGCTGCTGCGCGGCGGCGCCGCGGTTGGTGACCGTCACCACCACCCCCGCGCGATCATAGGCCAGCGCGGCGTCAAGCCCCGGCTTGGACCCACCTATGAATGTGCGCAGAAAACCGTTGGGTCCAAGGACCCACAGGTCATAGCCCTCGCCCGCGGTCCAGACTCCGGTCAGGGATTTGCCGGCTTCGACGGTATAGCGGCGCGGAATGGCGGCCAGGTTCTTGCGGTCATAGACATGGAACACCGCGCCCATGCGCCCGGTGTTGCGGAAAGTGAGCACGAAGCCCTTGGAATCGTGCGCGCCGTCCACATGCAGTTCGTAGGGCAGCGCCCGCGACGGCCGCACGCCGGTTTCCTGCGTCAGCGGTTCCGGCGCCGCCGGCGGGCGCGCCTTGGGGCGCTGGATGTGCTCGAGCAAGACCGCCGAAGCGCCCTTGGCGTTGGGCAGCGCCGGCAAAGCCGCGTCGGGCGCCGCGAAATCCAAGGCCGAGGTGAGATCGCCGCACACCGCCCGATGCCACGGGCTGATGGCCGGGATGTGCACGCCGAAGCGCTTTTCCAGGAACCGGCCGACGGAGGTATGGTCGAACACCTGGGAGTTGACCCAGCCGCCCTTGCTCCAGGGCGAGATCACATACATCGGCACCCGTGCGCCCAGGCCCCAGGGCCGCACGTCGCCGGTGATGGTGTCGTCGGGCTTGAGGTATTTGCGCGCGGTGTCGCGGAAATAGTTGCCGCGGATCTCGACGGTGGAGGCACCGGCCAGGGTGCCGTCGAGGTTATAGGACGGCGGCGCCGGCGCGGCGGCATGGTCGAAGAAGCCGTCGTTCTCGTCGAAGGTCACGAACAGGACGGTCTTGCTCCAGACCTCGGGGTTGCCGGTGAGCGCCGCCAGCACCCGGTCCACGAACTCGGCACCCTCCACCGGCGTCGAGGCGAAGGGATGCTCCGACCATTCCTTCGACGGCAGCACCCAGGACACCTGGGGCAAGGTGCCGGCCTTCACATCCTGGTCGAGCTGGTGCAGCGACCAGTGGGTCATGCCCTTTTCCCAGATCGGCGACCCGGGCCTGGCGGTGCGGAAGCTCTCGAAGGCCAGGCCTCCGTGCATGGCGCCGGTCCAGTTGTCGTTGGGGTTCTGGTAGATGCGCCAGCTGACGCCGGCCTTCTCCAGCACGTCGGGGATGGTCGGCCATTTGAAGGCCGAGCCGGCGTATTTGTAACCCGGCGTCGGATGTTCGCCCTCGATCCAGCAGCGCAGGTTGTCGGGTTCTGAATCCGTATCGGTGCAAGGCCCGCCCACCTCCGGATTGAAGTTGGAGCCCGAGAAGAAAACGATGCGGTTGGGATCGGTGCCGGTGGTGATCGAACAATGATAGGCGTCGCAGAGCGTGAACGCCTCGGCCAGCGCGAACTGGAACGGAAGGTCGGCGCGCTTGTAATAGCCCATGGCGCCGGCGGTCTTGTACTTGGGCCACCAGCCGAAGCGGCCCTGGTTCCAGGCGCCCTGGCTGTCGGAGAAGGAATGCGGCGTCATGGGCACGCGCATGCCGTTGGTCCTGGCGGTGTCGAGATGGAACGGCGGCACCTCTTTGCCCTCCGCGTCCACCTGGTACCAGACCGCCTTGCCGCTCGGCAGCGGCGTCGGATGCCGGTCGCCGAAGCCGCGCACGCCCTTCAATGTGCCGAAGTAATGGTCGAAGGAGCGGTTCTCCTGCATCAGGATGACCACGTGCTGGACATCCTTGATGGTGCCCGTGACGGTCGCCGCCGTGGCGGCGAGCGCACGGGCGATGGAGGCCGGCATTGCACCAGCCCCGGCCGCGGCGGTGGCGGCCTTCAGGAATTGACGGCGGTCGGCATGGGTCATGACGCGCTCTCCCTGGCGCAAGCGAGCCTCGGCCAGGGATAAAAATCAAGCCATGAATATGTGAACCACCTAAAGCAAAACGCCCCGGACCGGGGTCCGGGGCGTTTCGGAAAGGCCTTAAAGCTGCTTAGAACAGGCGCAGGATCGACTGTTCGGAGCGCTGGGCGATCGACAGCGAGATCGTGCCCAACTGCTGGCGAGTCTGCAGCGACAGCAGGTTGGCGGATTCTTCATTGAGGTCGGCGTTGACCAGTTCCGAAGCTCCACCCTTCAGGGTGTTGATGAGGTTGGTGGTGAAGTCGGCGCGGATCTGCAGCATCGACGCGTTGGTGCCGAACTGCTGCGAGGCCTGGCGCACGGTCACAAGGGCGGAATCGATGGCCGAGATGGCGGCGGTGATCGCGGTGATCGCCTTGGTGCCGGTCTGGCCCCAGACATTGGCGCCGCCGGCGGCGCCGGTGGCGGTGGCGGAGATCGCCATGATCGAGGTGTAATCCGACGCCTTGAGGCCGCTGACGATCAGCTGGTTCACCGCCTTCGGGTCGGTGCGTTCGTTGAACTTCACGGTCAACTGGTCGGCGCCGCCGACGAAGTGGCCCGGCGAGTTCTTGAGCAGGTTGACGCCGTTGAAGCTGGAGTCGAAGGCGATGCCGTCGACCTGGGTACGCAGTTCGTTGAACTGGCTGGCCAGCTTGGCGCGCGTCATGCTTTCCGGCGCCGAGATCGCGGACTGGGCGATGGCTTTCATCTGCTTGAGCACGGATTCCATCGACTCAAGGCCCTGCACCGCGGCGGTGATGACGCTGACGCCGCCCTGGATCTGGTCCTTGATCGCCGACAGGTCCGAGGCGCGGCTGTTGAGGTTGCGCGCCTTGAAGAAGGCGAGCGCGTCGTCGAGGGCGCTGTTGACCTTGAGGCCGGTGGCGAGACGCTGCTGCGTCTGACCGATCAGGTTCGAGGTATTCTGAAGCGACAGCAGGTTGGTGCGCGTCGCGGATGAAAGCGTGATGTCGCCGGCCATGAAGCCTCCTTTTTTGAACCGTGAATTGCACGGAGGATCTTATCGGGCAATTTAGGAGGGAAAGGTCAACGACACCTTAACAGATGTCCAGGGCAAACCCGGCCGCGACCGGCCGCGACTTTTTCGGCGCGGCACAGCCCCTGTCCCCGGCCGGCACCTTTACCGGATATGCCGAAAAACAGCGCGAAAATCGGGGCTTGGGGAGCGGCGCCCGCGTCCCAGCCAATTCTTGACCCCCCTCCCCTAAGACCATATAACGCGCTGTTCCCGATTTGGGGGCCGGTAGCTCAGTGGTAGAGCATCGCACTTTTAATGCGATGGCCGCTGGTTCGATCCCAGCCCGGCTCACCAAACCTCTCCTCACATGAATGGCGGAAACGGCTTTCCTCACCCGGGCAGGCACCGGAGAGACGTGGTCAGCCGCTCGCCCGGAAGATGAACACGTTGTCCAGGAACGCCTCGACCCGGGGCGCCGGCAGGCCGGCGACGGCGGACAGGCGCGCGGCGAGGGCCTGCACCTCGGCCACCGGCGTCGGCGGGAATTTGCTGGCGTCGAAGGCGCGCTGGGTGATTTTCATGCCTGAAAACCGCGCCAATTGTGCCAGCGCCGCGGGCTCCGGCGCCGGGCGTGCGGCCACGGCGGCCGCCAGCCCCCGCGCGACGCCGGCGCACACCAGTTCGCGGCCGTCGCCGTGGAAGTGCCTGGCCACCGCCGGCCGGTCGGCCGCGGTGGTGCTGTCCCCGGCCGCGATCCGGCGCAGGGCCGCCACCACGTCGTCCGCCGACCTCGCCGGGAAACCGATGGCGCTGGAGATCCAGTCGCCCGGCTCGGCCACCCGTGCGTCGCCGTCGAACCGGACGATCGGCACTTCCTGGAAATGCGCCTCGAGGCCCGTGGCGCAGCCGCGCACATAGACCAGCGCCATGGCATCTTGAAGCGCATCGCTCATGGAGCCCGCGCTGCTGACGGTGACGTTGGCAAGGCCCGCGAACGCGCGCTCCCACAGCCCCGCGTCCTCCGCCGGATGCGGCCGGAACAGCACCGGCGTCTCCGCAAAGGCCTGCGATACGGCGCGGGTGACCGCCTGCAACTGCGGGATCATGGATATCTCGAAGGCGAACACCTCCTTGGTGCCGGCGATCACCTGGCCGCCAATGTCCTCTCCCATGGGCACACCGCGCACATGCAGCCCCACCAGGTCGGGGAACGAGATCGCGCGCGGATTGCACACCTGGCTCTGGGAGCAGATCAGGATGCGGCGCCCGGCGCTTCCCGGCGTCGGCGCCTTGCGGAATTCCGGCCGGTAGAGATCGACGCGGGGATTGCCGAGCACGCGGATCCTGTCCGCCGCGTCGGGGAAGACCTGGGTGAGGAGATCGGCGTATTCCCGCCCCTGGGCGATGATCATGTCGGCGGCGGCGAGCGCCTGGGGATCGGTGTTGAGGCGCATCCACAGCGGCCGGCGGCCCGACCCGCCGAAGGCTTCCTCGTCCAGCACCACAACCATATGGCCGGCCTTGGACGCCTCCTTCACCCGCTGGACATCGGTGCCGTTCATGGTCTTGACGAGCATGATCCCCGGGGGAAGCCGTCCATAGCCGAGGCGATTGATGGCCCGCTTCTGGCCAATGACCACGTCCAGCCCTTGGGCCGCGGCGTGCAGCGCCAGCAGCGCCCGCGCCTCGAACTCGCGCGCCTTCAGCTCGATCTCGATATAGAGCAGCCGGTGCACCGGGCGCGCGGCGCCGGCCTTCGCTTCCGGCGGCGGCACCGTCTGCGGCAGCAGGCCGCGTTCGCTGTCGATGCTCTCGGACAGGAGGCGGGTGGCGTCGGCCCAGCGGCCTTGGTTCAGCGCCAGCCCGGCGGCGGCGGCGCTGAGATGCACCCGCGACCAGACATGAGCCCGCGTCGGCGCCTGCCCCGGCGGCGGCGTCACCGTGGGCTCAAGATGCCGGGTCGCTTCGGCGAAGCGCTTCAGGGCCGCCAGGGCGATTCCCAGGCCGCGGTGGCCATCGTCGCTGCGCGGGTCCTGCGCCAGCACGCTCTCGAACACCTCCGCAGCTTCGGCATATTGGTAGCGGCCGATCAACGTATTGCCCAAGGCGAGCGCGGCCGGCAGGTCGCGCCAACCCACCGCCAGGGCCTCGCGGTAAAGCGGCAGGATGTTGTCGAGCTTGCCGAGACGCGTCAGCAGGCCGAGGAAACCGCCCAGCACCGCCGGATCGCGCGGCGCGGCGCGCACCGCGGTCCCGAACGTATTCCAGGCATCATCGAGGCGTCCGCCGGCTTCATAAGCCGCGGCGAGATCGAGCAGCAGCGCCGGATGGTCCGGCGCAATCCGAAGGGCGGCCGCGGCGCAGCGCGCCGCTTCCGCGAGGTCTCCCGCGCGCAGCGCCGCGGCGCCTCGATGCTTCAGCGCGGCGGCTTCTGCGGGGATGGATGGCGCGGGCGAAGCGTCCGCCAAGCCGGCCTACTTCGCGGGCGCGGGCTCGCGCGGCCACTTGTCGCCGGCCTTTTCGGCGTCGGCGGCCACCTGCATGCGGATGATGCGGTCGGGATAGGGCACCATGCCGTTGGAGTCCGGATCGCCCTTGCGCAGGCGGTCGACGAACTCCATGCCCGAGACCACTTCACCCCAATAGGTATACTGGCCGTTGAGGTGCGGGCTGTCGGCGAGGACGATGAAGAACTGGCTGTCGGCGCTGTTGATGTTGGCGGCGCGCGCCATCGACAGCGCGCCGCGCACGTGACGGCCGCCGTTGAACTCGGCCGGGATGTTCTGGCCCGAACCGCCGGTGCCGTCGCCCTTGGGGTCGCCGCCCTGGGCCATGAAGCCGTCGATCACGCGGTGCCACACCAGGCCGTCATAGAAGCCCTGGCGCACCAGCTCCTTGATGCGCGCCACATGCTTGGGCGCCAGCTCGGGGTGCAGCTTGATGACCACCCGGCCGTATTCCAGGTCGAGGTAGAGGGCGTTCTGAAGGTCCAGGGATTCGGTTGCGGGTGCTGTGGGAGTGGCAGGGGGCACGGGTGCGGATCCGGTTGCAGGAGGTGAAGGAGGAGCCGGTGCGGCGGCGGCCAAGGCGGCGGCCGGCGCCAGGGCGCCTAACGCGAATATCGCGGCGCGGCGCGAAAGATCGGAACGAAACGACGTCATTCTGGGCTCAAATGTCCAAAAAAAGCGCCCCAGTCATAGTCGTACCCGCCCCCGGAAACAAGGAGACTGACTGCGCCCGAGGCATCATCTGCAATTTAGGCGGTAAATCCCGGTGTTTTCGTGAAAATTGCTTAACGGAAGGGGAAAATCACGCGGTCCGGTACTTCTTGATCACGCGCCGGTTGACCGCCGCCGGGACGAAACTGGAGATGTCGCCGCCCAGGCGCGCCACTTCCTTCACCAGGCGCGAGGCGATGAACTGGTGCTTTTCCGAGGCCATCAGGAACATGGTCTCGACCTTGGCATTGAGGCGCGTGTTCATGCCGGCCATCTGGAACTCGTATTCGAAGTCGGACACGGCGCGTAAACCACGAATGATCAGGTTGGCGCCCTGCCCGACCACAAAATCCATCAGCAGGTTGTCGAACGGCACGACGTCCACCACCGCGCCGCCGGTGTCGAGCGCCGCCACCTCGGCCCGGCACATCTCGGTGCGCTCCTTGAGCGAGAACAGCGGCCCCTTGCCGGCGTTCACCGCCACCGCCACCACCAGCCTATCGACGATCTTCAAGGACCGGGCGATGATGTCCATATGCCCGTTGGTGACCGGATCGAAGGTGCCGGGATAAACCGCGATTCTTCCGCCCGCGCGGGCCCCCGATGGAGTGCGCGCGGTCTTCTTCTGTGCCGCCATCTCATCCCCCACTCCGGTTGTCCCGGGATCAGTGTTATTCCGCCGCGCCCGCTTCCGAGGCCGCGGCGTCAGCGTCGGTATTGCCCTCGCCGTCGTCGTCTTCCGAGGGCAGGTGCGCGACCGAGGTCACGTGCTCGTCCTCGCCGGTGGCGAACAAAGTCACGCCCTGGGTCGAGCGCCCGGCGACGCGCACGTCGTTGATCGGCATGCGGATCAGGCGGCCGGCGTCGGTGATCATCATCACCTGGTCCTGGTCGCCCACCGGGAAGGACGCCACCACATCGCCGTTGCGCTTGGACGTGGCGATGGAGACGATGCCCTGCCCGCCGCGGCCGGTGATGCGGTATTCATAGGCCGAGGTGCGCTTGCCGAAACCCTGGCGGGTGGCGGTGAGGATGAATTCCTCGGCCGCCTGGAAGCGCTTGAACTCCTCGTCGGTGAGCACCTTACCGGTCGCCGCATCTTCTTCACCCGCTTCGGCCTCGTCGGCGCCGCGCAGCTTGCGCGCCATCTTGAGGTAGGCGTCGCGGCTTTCGGTGTCGAAGTCGACGTGGCGCAGGATCGACATCGAGATGACCTCGTCGCCATCCCCAAGTTTGATGCCGCGCACGCCCATGGAGGAACGGCCCGCGAACAGGCGCACGTCACTGACTTCGAAGCGGATGCACTTGCCCTGGCGGGTGGAGAGCAGCACGTCGTTCTTGTCGTCGCAGGTGGCCACGCCAATGAGACGGTCCGCCACGCCTGCTGCCTCCGGCGAGTTCGGGTCCTCCAGCTTCATGGCGATCTTGCCCGAGCGGTGGATGTTGACGAAGTCCGAGAGGTCGTTGCGGCGCACCGTGCCCGCCGAGGTGGCGAACATGACGTTGAGCTGGTCCCAGCTGCTCTCGTCCTCGGGCATCGGCATGACGGTGGAGATGGTCTCGCCGTCCTTCAGAGGCAGCAGGTTGACCATGGCCTTGCCGCGGCTTTGCGGCGTGCCCACCGGCAGCTTGTAGACCTTGAGCTTGTAGACCATGCCCGCGGTCGAGAAGAACAAGACCGGCGTATGGGTGTTGACCACATACAGCGCGCGCACGAAATCCTCGTCCTTCGTCGCCATGCCGGCGCGGCCTTTGCCGCCGCGGCGCTGGGCGCGGTAGGTCGACAGCGGCACGCGCTTGATCCAGCCGGCGTTGGTGACCGTGACCACCATGTCCTCGCGCTGGATCAGGTCCTCGATGTCGGTCTCGAACTCCACCTCTTCGATGGTGGTGCGGCGCGGCGTGCCGTACTCGGTTTTCATCTCCACCAGTTCTTCGCGCATGATGGCGTAGAGGCGTTCGCGCGAGCGCAGGATATCGAGGTAGTAGCTGATTTTCTTGCCGATCTCCGTCAGCTCGCCGTGGATCTTGTCGCGCTCGAGACCGGTCAGGCGGTGCAGGCGCAGGTCGAGGATCGCCTTGGCCTGTTCTTCCGACAGCTGGTACTTGCCGTCGACCACTTTACGATCAGGTTCGTCGATCAGCCGCACCAGGGGCTCCACGTCGGCCGCCGGCCAGGCGCGCGCCATCAGCTGTTCCTTGGCGATGGCGGGATCGGCGGCGGCGCGGATCAGCTTGATGACCTCGTCGAGGTTGGCGACCGCGAGCGCCAAGCCCACCAAGACGTGGGCGCGGTCGCGGGCCTGGCCCAGCAGGTAGACCGTGCGGCGGCGGATCACGTCCTCGCGGAAGGCGATGAAGGCCTGCAGGATCTGGCGCAGGTTCATTAGCTCCGGGCGGCCGTTGTTGATCGCCAGCATGTTGACGCCGAAGCTCGACTGCAGCGGCGTGTACTTATAGAGCTGGTTCAGCACCACCTCGGCCACCGTGTCGCGCTTGACCTCGATGACCACGCGCACGCCGGTGCGGTCGGACTCGTCGCGCAGGTCGCCGATGCCTTCGATGCGCTTGTCGCGCACCAGTTCGGCGATCTTCTCGATCATCGCCGACTTGTTCACCTGGTAGGGGATCTCGGAGACGATGATGGCCTGCTTGTCCTTGCCGATCTCCTCGATCTCGCAGCGGCCGCGCATGATCACCGAGCCCCGGCCCGTCATCATCGCCGCGCGCGCGCCGGCGTGACCAAGGATGATGCCGCCGGTGGGGAAATCGGGTCCCGGCACCAGTTCCATCAGGCGTTCGTCGGTGGCGGCGGGGTCGTCGATCAGGGCGCAGGCCGCGTCGATGACTTCGGCGAGGTTATGCGGCGGCACGTTGGTGGCCATGCCCACCGCGATCCCGCCGGCGCCGTTGACCAGCAGGTTGGGGAAACGCGCCGGCAGCACCACCGGCTCGGACTCGCTTTCGTCGTAATTGGGCTGGAAATCGACGGTGTTCTTGTCGATGTCGTCGAGCAGCGAATGCGCCGGCTTGGCCAGGCGCGATTCGGTGTAGCGCATGGCCGCGGGAGCGTCGCCGTCCATGGAGCCGAAGTTGCCCTGGCCGTCGATCAAGGGCACGCGCATGGAGAAGCTCTGCGCCATGCGCACCATGGCGTCGTAGATCGACTGGTCGCCGTGCGGATGGTATTTACCCATCACGTCCCCGACGATACGCGCCGACTTGCGGAACGGCTTGTTGTACTCGTAGCCCGCCTCTTTCATGCCGTAGAGGATGCGCCGGTGCACCGGCTTCAGGCCGTCACGCACATCGGGCAGCGCGCGCGCGACGATCACGCTCATGGCGTAATCGAGATAGCTGCGGCGCATCTCGTCCTCGATGGTGATCGGGGCGATGTCGAAGGGCCCTCTTGGTGTCGTGGGGGGCGTCGTTGGGGGCGTGGTGGGAGGCGTTGTTTCGCTCAACGTCGGGCTCACTCTGGTTCAGGCAGGTTGGATCGGGCAAAGAGGGCGACCTCCCGCACACCGTTTTCCGCGAAATTTGCCGCACCGCAGCATTGGAAAACCGGGGCGTCCGGGGCGCTGATCGCGTGGCGTGAAGACCCGTCCCTGCGACGGCCCGGAACAGGCCGCCTTACCCACAAAATCTAGCAGATGACAGGGGGCGCTCACAACGCCGCCCTGCACCCGCCGGACGGCCCCGGCGCGCAGCGTTTTCCCTGTACGCGATCAGGCGAATAGCGGGATTTTCGCTGGCCGTCGCGGCGGCCTGCGGGACGGCCGCAGCCAAACCGGCGGCCAAACCCCCGACCACCTACCGGCAGCGGGAGACTCGGACCGGCGCCGGCCCCGCCGCCGCCGGCTTTCGCCCCGTCCCGCGGGCGCCGGGCACCGCGGCCGAAACGGCCTGTTATTTTGCGGCGCACACTTTGTCCGGGTAGGCGGGAAAGACCGCGTGGGTTATATGCTCTATTGGTTATACCTGCCCCGGCGGCCGGACTGCCGTCCCGGGCGATCTTTTGTGTGTCAGCGCATTTTCGGCGGCGAACCGGGCGACCGCTTCGCCGGAAAATGCGCGCGGGGGAGATCCTTCATGCCGTTGCCCGCCCTGTTCCAGAACCGCCTGCGCCTGCCGCTGATCGGCGCCCCCATGTTCATCGTCTCCCAGCCGGAGCTGGTGCTGGCCCAATGCCGGGCCGGCGTGGTGGGATGCTTCCCCACCCTCAACGCCCGGCCCCTGCTCCAGCTCGAGGCGTGGCTGCAACAGCTGACCGAAGCCACCCGGGACACCGCCCCGTTCGGCGCCAATCTGATCGTGCACAAGGCCAACGACCGCCAGGCCCAGGACCTGGACCTGCTGGTCAAATACAAGGCGCCGTTCGTCATCACTTCCGTGGGCGATCCGTCCCCGGTGGTGGAGAAGGTCCACGCCTACGGCGGCATCGTGTTCCACGACGTCATCAGCCTCAAGCACGCCCGCAAGGCCATCGCGGCAGGTGTCGACGGCCTGATCCTGGTCTGCGCCGGCGCCGGCGGCCATGCCGGCACCTTGTCACCCTTCGCCTTCGTCGCCGAAGTGCGCAAGGAATTCGCCGGAACGATTGTGCTGTCCGGCGCCATCTCGCTCGGCAACCACATCAAGGCGGCGCAGGTCATCGGCGCCGACATGGCCTATATGGGCACCCGCTTCATCGCCACCGCCGAGGCCCATGCCCCTCAAGGCTACAAGGACATGATCGTCGGCGCCGGCACCGCAGATATCGTCTACACGCCCTATTTCAGCGGCATCCACGCCAACTATTTACGATCTTCGATCGTGGCCAACGGTCTCGACCCGGACAAGGTGCTGGGCCAGCGCGCCGAGGCCAAGCTCAGCCTCGGCAGCGACGATCCCGACGGGCCGAAAGCCTGGCGCGACATCTGGTCCGCCGGCCAGGGCGCCGGTGTCATCGAAGACGCGCCGCCGGTGGCGGAGCTGGTGGAACGGCTCAAGCGCCAGTACGACGGAGCAGCTTGAGCCAGCAGTCCTCGGCTTCACGCACCGCGCCCGGCTGGTCGAACAGGCGGTGCGCGCGGCCGGCGATCTCGCCGCGGGCGTAAGCGCGGAACGCCCGGTCATGCACCAGGCGTACCGCCAGATCGGCATAGCTCTCGATGCCGTCGGCGACGCAATCCATGAAACCCATCTGGCGGTAGAACGCGAGCGTATGCCGGCCGCGCATGAAGCGCCCCGGCAGGTGGACGATGGGGAGTCCTTGCGCCAGGGCCTCGAGCGAAGTCTTGCCGCCGGACCAGGCGGGGATGTCCAGGATCACGTCGGCGCAGGCGAGCAACGCCGGGAATTGGCTGCTTCCGACGCGCGGCAGCAGCCGCACCCGGTCCGGGTCGGCGCGCAGCCGGGAGAGGAAGGCGGAATTCGGGGGCTCCCACAGGCCGAGGAAATACAGCACCGCCGCCGGATCTTTTTCCAGGATCAGCATGCAGATTCGGTCGAAGGACGGATGGGCCTTGAACAGGCTCTGCGGACACAAATAGACCGGCCGGGCGGGATCGATGCCGAAGACCTGGGCGGGAATCTTGGGTGGCGTAGACGGGGGCGGCGCCGGCGGGCGCAGCACCGCCGGCACGGCCGCGCCCAGCCGGACCAGGGATTCGGTGTAGTGGCCGGCGGCGTCGCCGGGCTCCATGGCGTCCACCGACAGAAAGGCGTCGATGGTGGGGAGGCCGGTGGTGACCGGATGGCCCCAGCCCACGGTCTGGACCTTGGCGAGCCGCGCGAACGCCAGGAAATAGCCGAGGGGGTCCATGCCAAGGTCAGGATAGTGCAGTACGTCCAGCTTCAGCCTGGCCACCATCTCGCGCGCCCGCATGAGATCGAGCGGCAGGTCCACGACTTCGTCCGCGGCGCCCGCAAGATCTTGAGCAACACTATCGGGCGGCAAACCGTTGGGAATGCGGATCAGCACCAGTTCGAAGCGATCCCGGTCGCGCCCATGGATCAGGCCGTGATTGAGATAGGCGATGGTGTGGTTGAAGAAGTGCCGCGACAACAGGCCAAGGCGGATGCGTTTGCTTCCCTGCGGCGCACGGACATGCGGCGCCTCGGCGCCGAGCATCGGCGACAGCGTGTAGTAGTAGTGGGCAAGCGCCTGCTGCAGGTCGCGGTCGTTCTCATCCTGATAGGCGAGATAGAAGTTGGAGAACCCGCCGGCGGCGAAAGCGTCCCTGACGGTGACCGGCGGCGGCACGGATAAAGTGGCGGCGATACGCGCCCGGTCGGCAGCGATGCGCGCCATGTCGGGAATCACCGGCGGCAGGATACAGCCCGCCTTGAGGCGCGCGACCTCGCGCAGCTGGGCGCCGGCGGTGGAGGCCGTCACCTCGACGAACAGCGCGCGCGCTTCCTCGGTGCGGCCGAGCAGCTGCGCCACCTCGCCCAGGACGAAGGTGATCGCCGGGATCTCGGGCGCCAGCATCCGCGCGCGCAAATAGCAGCGCTCGGCGAGAGCGAGCTGGTTGACCGCGCGTAAGGAATCGCCGATCTCGACCAGGGAGTGCATGTCGGTGGCGGACTCGATATCCGCCGCCGCGACCGCGTCCAGGGCTTCCCGGGTGACCCCCGAGGCCGCCATCGCCGCGGCAAGAGATGCGAGGGTCGTCATTGAGCGATGGCCGGGGATAGATCGTCCCAGGTAGGGTTTTCACGGATGATGAGATCGGTTTTCCAAGAGCGCGGCCATTTCTTCAGGCGCTTTTCGCGGACAATGGCGGCTTCAATGTTGTCCGTGGCCTCGAAATAGACCAACCGGTGAACTCCATATCGCTTGGTGAACCCGTCCACAGCATCCGACTGATGCTCGTAGACGCGGCGTACCAGATCGTTCGTAACGCCAATATACAGTGTGCCGTTGGGAGCGCTGGCCAGGATGTAAACGTAATACACCGCCCTACTCCCCCACACCCCTTCTGTCATTGCCCGGCTTGTCCGGGCAATCCATGCATCTGCACACGCCCTTTGCTTGTTGAAGCATGGATTGCCCGCATAAAGCGGGCAATGACAATGGAAGGAGAAATCGTCCGAGAGGGAAAAGGAGTCTTCCTAAAACGGAATATCGTCATCCATCTCATCGCGGGCCGGCGCGCGTTTGCCGCCGCCCATTCCGCCGCCGCCGCTGCGGGCGGGTGTGGAGTCACCGGAGTCCCAGCCGCCGGCGTCGTCGCCCATGCCGCCGCCGCCACCGCCCTTGCCGTCGAGCATGGTCAGTTCGGAGTTGAAGCCCTGGAGCACGACCTCGGTGGTGTACTTCTCCTGGCCGTCCTTGTCGGTCCACTTGCGGGTCTGGAGCTGGCCGCAGACGTAAACCTTGGAGCCCTTCTTGAGGTAACGCTCGGCGATGTCGGCCAGCTGGCCGAAGATCACCACGCGGTGCCATTCGGTCTTTTCCTTGCGTTCGCCGGTGGCCTTGTCCTTCCAGCTCTCGGAGGTGGCCAGGTTCAGGTTGGCGACCTTGCCGCCGTTCTGCATGGTGCGCACTTCGGGATCGCGGCCGAGATTGCCGATGAGGATGACTTTATTGACGCTGCCGGCCATGAGGTTCTCCAGAGATTGGGATCGTCGAGTTGTAGTGGTTTGGAACGCGATTACGACTCTTATTTGCCCCGGTCTTTCTTAGGGGCGAGTCCCGCCCTATGTTAGGCACACCAAGCCCTCTCCAGCGTCATCCAACAGCCCCAGCTTCCGCAGATTTATACTGCGATAGCAATGGTTTAACCTTGATGTTGCCGCTGTATTGCCGAGGGGACCCGTTCAGCGTATGAAGATCGTCCGAACGGAAACATAACAAGAACAAATTAGCCTGGGTACCGCGCCGAAATCAAGCGGGCTGTGGGCTCCGGAGAGCGGCCAGATCATGCTGACAGACATCAAAGTCCGGGGCGCCCGGGAGCACAACCTGCGCGGCGTCAATGTCGACATCCCCCGGGACAAGCTGGTGGTGATCACCGGCCTGTCGGGCTCGGGCAAATCCTCCCTCGCCTTCGACACCATCTATGCCGAGGGCCAGCGCCGCTATGTGGAAAGCCTGTCGGCCTACGCCCGCCAGTTCCTGGAGCTGATGCAGAAGCCCGACGTGGATTCCATCGAGGGCCTGTCGCCGGCGATTTCCATCGAACAGAAGACCACCAGCCGCAACCCGCGCTCCACCGTCGGCACCGTCACCGAGATCCACGACTACATGCGCCTGTTGTGGGCGCGCATCGGCGTGCCCTATTCGCCGGCCACCGGCCTGCCGATCGAGGCGCAGACGGTGTCGCAGATGGTCGACCGCATCATGACCATGGGCGAAGGCACGCGCCTCTACCTGCTGGCGCCCACCGTGCGCGGCCGCAAAGGCGAGTACAAAAAGGAACTCCAGGAGCTGCAGAAGAAAGGCTTCCAGCGCGTCAAGGTGGACGGCACGCTGTATGAGATCGGCGACGTCCCCGCCCTCAACAAAAAGCTCAAGCACGACATCGAAGTGGTGGTGGACCGCGTCGTCGTCAAGGACGGCATCCAGAGCCGCCTCGCCGACTCCCTCGAAATCGCCCTCAACCTCGCCGACGGCATCGCCTACGCCGAGAACGCCGATCTGAAAGGCGACGCGGCGCGCACCGTGTTCTCCGCCAAGTTTGCCTGCCCGGTGTCGGGCTTCACGATCGATGAGATCGAGCCACGGCTGTTCTCGTTCAACAATCCCTTCGGCGCCTGCCCGGCCTGCGATGGCCTGGGGGTGAAGATGCTGTTCGATCCAATGTTAGTCGTGCCCGAGCCCGATCTTTCCATCGAGGAGGGCGCCGTCGCGCCCTGGGCCAGCTCCGGCGCGCCATCGCCCTATTACATGCAGGCCCTGCTCGGCGTGCTCAGGCATTACGGCGCCAAGGCCGACACGCCCTGGAAAAAACTCAACGCCAAGGTCAAGACTGCCATCCTGGAAGGCACCGGCGACGACGAGATCACCATCAAGTTCGACGACGGCGTGCGCAAATACGAAACCCGCAAGCCGTTCGAGGGCGTGCTCAACAACCTGCAGCGCCGCTGGCGCGAGACCGACAGCGCCTGGATGCGAGAGGAACTGGAGAAATACCAGACCTCGCAGCCCTGCGAGGCCTGCGGCGGCAAGCGCCTGAAGCCCGAAGCCCTGGCGGTGAAGGTGGATGCCAGGAACATCGCCGAAATCTCCGAGCTGTCGATTTCCGACGCCGCGGAATGGTTCGCGAATGTGGGCAAGCGCCTCACCGCCAAACAGGCGGAGATCGCGCGCCGGATCCTGCGGGAAATCGACGACCGCCTGCACTTCCTCAATAACGTCGGCCTGGACTACCTGACGCTCTCCCGCAACTCCGGCACCTTGTCGGGCGGCGAGAGCCAGCGCATCCGCCTGGCCTCGCAGATCGGCTCGGGCCTCACCGGCGTGCTCTATGTGCTGGACGAGCCTTCCATCGGTCTTCACCAGCGCGACAACAACCGTCTCCTGGATACCCTGCGCCGCCTGCGCGACATCGGTAACACGGTGCTGGTGGTGGAACACGACGAAGACGCCATCCGCACCGCCGATCATGTCATCGACATGGGCCCGGGGGCCGGCGTGCACGGCGGCCAGGTGGTGGCCGAAGGCGCGCTCAAGGATGTGCTCAAGGCAAAGAACTCGCTGACCGCCGATTACCTCAACGGCGTGCGCGAGGTGCCGGTGCCGGAAAACCGCCGCAAGGGCTCGGGCAAGTCCCTGACCATCAAGGGCGCCAGGGCCAACAACCTCAAGAACGTCAGCGTCGACATTCCGCTCGGCACCCTCACCTGCGT
Source organism: Rhodospirillaceae bacterium (assembly GCA_041905795.1). GTDB lineage: Bacteria > Pseudomonadota > Alphaproteobacteria > Rhodospirillales > Rhodospirillaceae > SHVO01. The sequence goes on from JAYRKL010000013.1 coordinate 88,556, forward strand.
CACCGGCGTGTCCGGCGGCGGAAAAAGCTCGCTGGTGCTGGAGACGCTCTACAAGGGCCTGGCCAAGACCCTCTACGGCGCCCGCGACCTGCCGGGCCCGCACGACAAGATTGATGGCATGAATCATTTGGACAAAGTGATCGACATCGACCAGTCGCCCATCGGCCGCACGCCGCGCTCCAACCCGGCCACCTACACCGGCGCCTTCACGCCGATCCGCGAATGGTTCGCCGAACTGCCCGAAGCCAAGACCCGCGGCTACGGCCCCGGCCGCTTCAGCTTCAACGTCAAGGGCGGCCGCTGCGAGGCCTGCCAGGGCGACGGCGTCATCAAGATCGAGATGCACTTCCTGCCCGACGTGTTCGTCACCTGCGATGTGTGCAAGGGCAAGCGCTACAACCGCGAAACCTTGGAAGTGCACTTCAAGGGCAAGAGCATCTCCGACGTGCTCGACATGACCGTGGAAGAAGGCGTCGAGTTCTTCAAGGCCGTGCCGGTGATCCGGGAAAAGATGGAACTGCTGAAGAAGGTGGGCCTCGGCTACGTCCACCTCGGCCAGCAGGCCACCACCCTTTCCGGCGGCGAAGCCCAGCGCGTGAAACTGGCCAAGGAACTGTCCAAGCGCGCCACCGGCCGCACGCTCTATATCCTGGACGAACCCACCACCGGCCTGCACTTCGACGACGTGCGGAAATTGCTGGAAGTGCTGCATACCCTGGTGGACCAGGGCAACAGCATGGTGGTGATCGAGCATAACCTGGAAGTCATCAAGACCGCCGACTGGGTCATCGACCTGGGACCGGAGGGCGGCTCAGGCGGCGGCAAGATCGTCGCCACCGGAACGCCGGAGGACGTGGCGCAGGTCAAGGAGAGCTACACGGGGCAATTCCTGAAGGACCGCCTCAAGGCGCCGGCGAAGACGAAGAAGCGGGCTTAACAGCCCGCCTCTTTACTCTGTCATTGCCCGATTTATCCGGGCAATGACAATTGGGTTTGGGTTGGCGTCGAAGTTCACGTCGACGCCGCATGTGGAAACCGTTCAGCGGTAACCTGTTTCACGTGAAACATATTACCGCTGCGCGTTTTTCACGTTTCTCTGGCGGCGCCTAGCCCGGCTGGCGCGCCACCTGTTCGATGCCGGTAAGGTTCAGCGACCATGGCTGGGCGCTGTCGCACCAGATGCGGCGCATCGGCTTCAGGTCATTGCGCTGCTTGAGCGGCCCGGTGCGCAGGGAATAGGCCCGCGGCTCGTCCACCGAAGCGGCGTAGATGCGCGTGCCGCAGTTGGTGCACAGGCCGTGCAGGCGCTTGCGCCCGCTTTCCGCAGTTTTGACGTAGTGATGAACCTCGCCGTGAGTCAGCTTGAAAGTGCCGGTATTGGCCGCGACGGTGGCGATATACGGCCCGCCCGACAGGATCTGGCAATCCACACAATGACAGAGCGTCACTTTGGCCGGATCGACCTCCGCCGTATAGGCGATCTGCCCGCAATGACACTGGCCTTCGACTTTCATCCCTGGTCCCCTCCGGTTCAGAAATTGTATCGGCGACCCACTCCTGGCCGCCCCTCCGCACTGGTAGGTTAGCGGTCCGGATGGAGGGAATACAATGGCGTTGGAGCTGCGGCCGAACTGCGAGTACTGCGACAAGGACCTTCCGCCCCAGGCGGCGGACGCTCGTATCTGCACATTCGAGTGCACGTTTTGCGCGGATTGCGTGGAGACCAGGCTCCACAACGTCTGCCCCAACTGCGGCGGCGGCTTGGAGAAGCGCCCCATCCGCCCGGTGCGCGAATGGCGACCAGGGCTGTCGGTGGCCAAGCGGCCGCCGTCGACAAAGAGAAGAGTTCTTGCCCATTCCAAGGATGAGATAGCAGTATTTTCGCAATCGATTTGGAATATCCCGCCAGAACGCAGGTAGTCTTCACATGTCCGCCACCGACAGCGCTACCAACTGGATCAGGTTTCCGACTGCCTTCGCAATGCGAGACCTCGAAAAGGCGGCACAACATGTGATTCAAAATATTGGCTTCGACAAGCTGAAGAAATGGGATTCCGATAAACAGAATAACCTCAAAAGAAACCCATTCCTAAACGATCTCTACGAATCTGAGCAGTTTTTGGCGGGCGAACTGCTCGCTATCTCAAAAAGTCGAAAGTTGCGCGGTAGTCGTTTACCTTGCGGAGTTCGATCCGACGCGCACTATAAAACGGCGATTTTTTGCCACGTGGCCCATCACCTTCTGCTCAATCTCGCGAAAGGAGAGCCTCGGCAAAGATTCCAAGGCATGCTGGCTCACGCCATGTCCACCCCCAGCGGTCAAATGTCCCTTGTGCATGAATTCGGGGCGATAGCTCATCTAGCGCAAGAGGGGTGGCTCCTGAACCCGTTTGATATCGAACAAGATGCACAAAAGAAGAAAGTAGATTTCCTTGCGTCAAAAAACGGTCGTGAAATCGAGGTCGAGTGCAAGTATGTCTCGCAAGACAAAGGCCGCAAAATTCATCGCAAGGCTTTTTGCGAACTTTTGGGCGCCATTGCAGCAAGTATCGGAACCGAAATAGGAGCCGAGTCAGGAACGACACTCATCGACATTGTGCTTCCCAACCGCCTAAGCCACAAGGACCACGACAACATCATCAACTCTATTCGGAAGCGGCTTGAACGCACCAATTCGAACGATGGTCCCGTCAGAATCTCTCACCACCCGACGATTCTAAGCGCTGCTGACAACCTTACCGCGCAAAATTTGCGGCAGCATTTAACAACTTTAGGTTATTCGCCGGAGGATGTTAGGTGGGCCCACGCCGGACTACTCGGCCGAGGATTGCAAAACAATATTTATGTTGTTCGATCGGATAAACCGGACAACTACATCGATGAAATCTTTGAGCATTTGAGGGCCGAAACCAGGGAGAAATATTCCGTTGGAAAGCCTGGATATCTATTGGTCTATCTAGCAGGCCTGAGTCAGGATCAACTCTTTGAAGCTGTTGCCGCCCAAGGAAGTACTCGTGCTGAAGCCACACCGCTGCAAATGGTTGCCAACCGACTATTCAAACTAAGGCCTTTTCTGCACACGATTTGCTTTGAGGTTGAAGGCCGCATCTCACCAGGCCACAGCAATGCTCAGAGATACTATTCTCAGAATTCATCGCCATACATTTTTCGAAATTCCGACCACCCTCAAGTTGCAGACCAGATCCTAAATATCTTTAGAGCGTGATCTCACTCCCGCTCTTCTGCAGCTGCTTCTTCATGAAATACCGCGACGTGGCCGCGCGGCGCTCCACTTCCCCGAAGCACTCATAGCCGCGGCGTTCGTAGAAGCGCTTCGCAGCCTCGGTTGAGCACATGAGCCAACTCACCGCGCAGCCGCGTTTGCGGCCCTCGGCTTCGGCGTCTTCGATGAGTTTGCGGCCCACGCCCTGGCCGCGCAGGTGTTCGGCCACGAACAAGGTGCGGATATACATTTGGTCCCAGCCGGTCTTGGCGTAGATGCCGGCCACCACTTTCTCTCCATCTCGCGCCAGCAGCAGGAGGGGCTGGTCCTTGGCGTCGGTGCGGTGGGCGGCGAAGTAGTTGGAGAGCGACTGTTCCAGGGCTTCGATGTCGGCCTGGGACGGTGCGGATGAGAGGGTGAAAGTGAGAGACATTGGCTGCTCTGGCGGTGGTTCGCGGTTGGCGGTGAGAGTGGGACAGCCCGTCTTCGTTCCTACCCTGGATTCCCGGATCAAGTCCGGGAATGACAAATGAGTTTATTGAATCTCGGGTGAAAAACTCCAAGTCTTGATCTTCGTTCCTGTACGGCCGGCGTCCACGGCCGCTTTAAAGAACGCGCCCAGTTCCGCCACGGCGGCTTGGTCGCGGTAGAGGGTGTGCCCCCTTTCGAATAACGGCGCGCAGACCTTGGCGCGGTGGCCGGGGTCTTTCGCCAGCGCCACCGCCAGCGGCGCGAGGTCGGCGGGCGTGGCGGCGATCAGCCCCTCATCCAACCCCAGCAGCTTGTAGAAACCGGTGACGAGGCGGCCGCGCAAATAGGGGCTGGGCCATGTGATCGTGGGCACCTCTTGCGCCAGGGCCTCGTAGAAGGTGTTGCCGCCGCCGAAGTGCATGGGGTCGATCATTACGTCCATGGCGGCGACCAGGTGGCGGAAGCGCTCGCCGGGCTGGCGCGGCACCACGACCACGCGCTCCAACAGGATGGGATGGGTTTTTCCCCAGCGTTCGCGCAATTGCCGCATCCAGGTCGGCTGCACCCAGTCCACCAGCACGATCCACCCCTCGGGATCGCGCGCCAGCACATCGGCCATCACCGCATCAAAGTCCGGGTGGAACTTGAACAGCGACTGCAGGCAGCCGTAGAGCGCGCCCTCCGCCGGCAACCCGAACTCCGCGCGCGGCAGCTTGTGCGTGATCCGCGCGTCGGGCTCGTAGCGCACCGACGGCCGCGCCAGCCGCGCCAGGGTCTCGGTGTAATGGGCTTCGGCGCCGGCGGCCTCGGCGGTGTCGAAGGACAGGAAATAGTCGATGGTATCGGTGCCGGTGGTCACGGGATGCCCCCAGCCCATCGTCTGCACCGGCGCCATGCGGGCATAGGCCAGGAAATAGGTGAAGGCGTTCATGCCGATGTCGGGGAAATGCAGCACGTCGAGCTTCAGCCCCGCCACCGCGGCCTGCGCGCCTGCCAGGTCCGCCGGCAGAGTGATCGTGGCGTCGGCGGCCTGGTCGATGGCGGCGCGCATCTCGTCGCGGCGCGCGGCGGCGGTGTGGATGACGGTGACGTGGAAACGGTCGCGGTCGAGCCCGGCGATGAGGCCTTTGTTCAAGCGGCCGATGGTATGGGAACACAGGAATTGCGACAGGAAGCCTATTTTTATTTTCCCGCCGCGCGCGCGAGTTTCGGCCAAGTGCGGCGACACATAGCTCAGCACCGGGCTGTGAGCCCGGAACATGCGGTGCGCGGCCTCCATCAGCAGCCGGTCGTTCTCGCCGCCATAGGCCAGGTAAAACAGCGCGTCATTGGTGAGCCCGGGCGGATCGGCGATGACTCCGTCCGCGGACATGAGCCGCGTGAGGCCCTCGGCCAGGCGCGCCCGCGCCGCGGCGATCTGCGCCGTGGACGCGGCGATGCGCGGCAACAGAAGATGCGCGCGAAACTGGAACCCGATCTTCTCGCTCCCGGCTTCGGCGGCCTGAGTGAACACCGCCGCCGCCTCTTCACCCCGCCCTTCGTCCAGCAGCAAGTTTCCCAAGGTGTCGGCGATCTTGGGCAAGTCGGGCCTGAGCGCGAAGGCGGCGCGATAGGCCGCCAGCGCCTCGGCCGACTGGCCGAGCTTGAAATGGGCAAGGCCCAGGTTGAAATGGGCCTCGGCGAAATCCGGCTTATGGGCGATGGCCAGGCGGTAGGGTTCCAGCGCCTCGTCCGGCTTGCCCAGGGCCGCCAGCGCATTGCCGAGATTATAGGCCGCGCCGAACAGGGCCGGCTTGAGGGTCAGGGCCGCCCGAAAAGCCGCCGCGGCCTCCGCCACATGCCCGTTGTTGATCAGCGCCAGACCGAACTCGGCTTGCAGTTCCGCCACGTCGGGCTTGAGGCGCACCGCCGCGCGCCAGTGCTCCAGGCCCGCCGCCGCATGGCCCTCGGCTTGCGCGAGGCCGGCGTGAGCCTGGAACAACGCCGGGTCCAACTGGAGCGCCTGCCGGAAGGCCGCCGCCGCGCCAGCGCGGTCACCGCCCTTGAGCCGGGTGTAGCCGTCCAGCAGCACGTCTTTCAGGTTCGCAGCCAAAGAAATTCTCAACGGACAGTTCGCGCCGAAAGCAGTCTAACCGCTTTGTTACATGTTCATAAGGGACTCCCGTATCCGCTGAAGTCTCTCCCTTCCCTACACTTAGCGGTATCGACAAGAACCGGGTGCGGGGTGGGAATGAAGAAGATCGCGGTCTGCGTTCCGCCGGCGCGGTGCGACGTCTATGGACACCTCACGCGGTACGCCACGCAGTTGGCGGAAACCGGCGCGGGCCGCGGCATCGCCGTCGAGATCCTGCACTTCGACGCACCCGATTTCCTGGCCCGGCTGTTCACCCGCCTCCAGGACGACGAGGCGGTGGTGCATTTCCATGCCTACCTCTACGACCTCAAGGTCGCGGCCTCCCAGGCCCTCACCCGCAAACAACACGTCCTGCACAACGCCAGGGCGACGGTGCTGGCGACCGTCAGCGACCACCCGTTCACCGACTTCATGCAGGATATGGTCCGGGGCGCCCATCCCAACACCACCTTCATCGTGCTGGACCGCAGCTTTCCCGACGAGATGCGCGCCATGAACCCCGGCCTGGCCGGCGCGCGTTTCGACTACCAGCCCGGCGGCCCGCCGCAGAACTACGATCCCGCCCGGCACACCCCCTTCGCCAGCCGGGACTTCGACCTGGTGGTGCCGGTGCATATCGTCGACGTGGGCGGCGGCCTGGGCGCCCTGCTCTCCAAGATCACCGCAGGCTGGCTGACCGAGGTCATCAAGGCCACCTTCGAGATCACGGTCGCCGACATCTCGCAGAACCCGTTCCATACCTTCATGGAGCATATGCGCGCCGTGCTCGGCGCCTCGTTCGAGGACATCCGCGACCACCGGCCCGACGTGGCCGGCGCCATCCTCAACGCGCTGTCCACCGTCGACGGCCTGATCCGCCAGGAGCGCCGGCATCGCATGGTCCGCGCGCTGCTCAAGTCCGTGGGTAAGCTCAAGGTGGCGGTGCTGGGCGAGCGCTTCGCTGCCCTGGGCGCCGACGAAAACGTGCGCTTCCTCGGCATGCAGCAGACGCCGGAGGCCATCGCCCTCATGGCCAACGCGCGCGCGGTGCTGAACTGCAACCCCACCTACCCCACCAACCTGCACGAGCGGGTGACGGTGGGCATGATGTACGGCGCCTGCGTCATCACCGACATCAATCCCTATCTGGCGCAGACCTTCACCCGCAACGAGATGCTGCCTTATATCCCCGGGTCGGCGTTGACGATCGCCGACCTGTTCGCGACCCACGACGTCGCGGCCATCGGCGCGGCCGCGGCGTCGCGGGTTCACGGCGACCGCGCCTTCTCCTGGGACGGCCATGTCGACGCGTTGGTGCGCGTGGTGAACGACTCCCGCGGCGCGGCGCCGATCCGCCTACCGGAACCGCGCCGGACCTTGTCCCCGGAAGACCGGCCCCTCTCATCCCGTGACGCGGTCAAGGCCGCGGCCAAAACGGCGGCTGCGAAGCAGGCCCCGCTCGTACGGGCGATATAAGAGTGGCTGTTCCGTTCAATGTCCCCGGCCTGCTTGGCCGAGAGCAGCGTTATGTCACCGATGTGCTGACGACCCCCGGCGCCATGGGCGCGGACAGGTACATCACCTTCTGCGAGCAATGGCTGGAGAAATGCCTGGACGCGCCGCGGGTGCTGCTGACGCCGTCCGGCACCGCCGCCCTGGAGATGACCGCGCTGCTGATGGACATCCAGCCCGGCGACGAGGTGATCATGCCCTCGTTCACCTTCGTCTCCACCGCCAACGCCTTTGTCCTGCGCGGCGCGGTGCCGGTGTTCGTGGATATCCGCCCCGACACCCTGACCATCGACGACGCCCGCGCGGCGGCGGCCGTCACCGGCCGCACCAAGGCCATCGTCGCGGTGCATTACGCCGGCGGCGCCTGCGCCATGGCGCCGCTCAAGGCCCTGGCCGAGCGCCACGGCATCGACATCGTCGAGGACGCGGCCCATGCCCTGCTGTCGCAGTATCGCGACCGCCCGCTCGGCACCATCGGCCGCTTCGGCGCGCTCAGCTTCCATTCCACCAAGAACGTGACCTGCGGCGAAGGCGGCGCCCTGATCCTCAACGACGCCCGCGACATCGCCCGCGCCGAGACGATCCGCGACAAGGGCACCGACCGCGCCCGATTCCTGCGCGGCGACGTGCAGAAATACTCCTGGGCCGAGGTCGGCTCGTCCTATTCCTTGAGCGAACTGTCGGCCGCCTTCCTCTACGCCCAGCTGGAAGCGGCCCACGCGGCCACCGAACGCCGCCTGGCCATCTGCGCCGCCTACCGCGCCGCCTTGGCGCCGCTGGCCGCCGACGGCCGCGTGCAATTGCCGCCGCAGGTCCCGCAACAGCGCGAGAACGGGCATATCTTCTACCTGGTGGCCGACGGCGCCAGGACACGCGACCGCCTGCTGACCCATCTCAAGGACCAGGGCATCGGCGCCGCGTTCCACTATGTGCCGCTGCATTCGGCGCCGGCGGGCCTGCGTCTCGGCCGCACGGAGGGCGCCATGACGGTAACAGACCGCGTCAGCAATGGACTTTTACGCCTGCCGGTGTTCGCGGCCATGACGGATACGCAGGTGAATCAAGTCTGTGCGGCGGTGCGCGGTTTTTATTTACAAGCCGGCATGAGTGCAGTCTCCTAGACTTTTACTCTCCAGGGTCGCAATGGCCGAACGTATCGCCACCGACGAACCTCTGCCTTTGTCGCCGCCGCGGCAGTTCGTGCTGCCCGACGCGCCGACATTCCTGTCGGGCGCCGCGACTGTCATCCTGTTCCTCGTCACCTATATCGCCCTCGACCAGCTCGACCATATCGGGCCGACGCAAGCCTGGCCGGTGGCGCCGTGGAATCCCGAACTGGGCCTGTGCGTCGCCGCGGCCCTGCGCTGGCGCGCTCGCATCTATCCCCTGATCTTCATCGCGCCGGTGATCGCCGCCATCACCCCCGGCGGCTATGGCGAAGCCAACGGCTGGTGGACCGGGGCGGTGACCGTGACCGAGACCTGCGCCACCGTCTGGCTGGCGGAGCGTGCCCGCGCGCGCATCGCCCTGCTGGGCAAGAATCCCCTCGCCGCCATCCTCATGGCCTCGCTGCCCTGCGCCCTGGTGGCGGCGGTGGCCGAAGCCGCGCGCATCGGCGCCTTGGCCAACCCGCTGCCCACCGAAGGCTTCGGCATCACCCTCGCCCGCCTGTGGGTGGGGGACGTGATCGGAGTGTTCATCGTCACCCCCCTGTTCCACGTCAACCTCATGCCCGACCGGCAGATCACCTGGAACCGCCTGCTCGAGATCACCGCCCAGGGCGCCATGGTCCTGCTGGCGGTATGGCTGGCGTTCGGCGAACACCCGCGCTTCGCCAGCCGCTATTTCTACGGCGTGTTCCCGCCCATGATCTGGATCACCCTGCGCTTCGGCCTGCGCGGCGCCATCGTGATGAACGGCCTGGTGCAGGCCAGCATGATCATCTCGCTGTCCCTGGCCGGCCACGAGAATGTGGATGTCACCATCTTCCAGGCATTCCTGCTGGTGGTGGCGGCCTCGGGCCTTACCTTGGGCGCGGTGGTGGACCAGAGCCGCCGCGCCACCGCGCAACTGCATGCGCGCGAGGAGGAACTGGCCGCCAGCCTCAAGATCGCCGCCACCGGCGAACTGGCGGGCACCCTGGCCCATGAACTTGGCCATCCGCTCGGCGCCATCTCCAACTACGCCGCGGCGCTCAACCATATCGTGCGCGAGGTGGCACCCCACAGCGAAGCGCCCAGGATCGGCGCCAAGCTCTCGGCCGAGATCGTGCGCGCCACCGACACCCTGCACCGCCTGCGCGACTTCTTCCGCACCGGCGGCATGTCCTTCGAACGCCTGGACCTGGTGACCCTGACCAAGGACGCGGTCGCCCTGCTGAAGGACAGGCTCGACCGCAACCGCATCTCGCCGCATATCGTGATCCCCTCGCGGCCGCTGATGGTGCTGGGCGATCATATCCAGCTGCGCGCGGTGATCTACAACCTGATGGTCAATGCCATCGACGCCCTGAAGCCGGTGGACGCCGACGCGCGCTGCATGTCCATCACCCTGCGCCGCACCGGCGATACCGCGACCCTGGAGATCGAGGATTCCGGCGGCGGCGTCGCCGCCGACGTCAAGGACCACATCTTCGAACCCCTGGTGACCACCAAGAAAGACGGACTCGGGCTGGGCCTGTCCATGAGCCGCTCGGTGGTGGCGGCCCACGGCGGCGCCATCGAGTTGCATGACTCGGTGCTCGGCGGCGCCAAATTCGCGGTCACTTTGCCGCGTGAGGAAAACTGAGCATGCCCGCAAACCGCATGATCGGCATCATCGACGACGACACCGCGCTCAGGGATTCATTGGCCCTGGTGCTGCGCTTCCGCAATTTCGACGTCAAGGAGTTCGCCGGCGGCGAGGAATTGCTGTCCGATCCTGCCCTCGACCGGCTCGACTGCATGATCCTGGACCTGCGCATGCCGGGAGTGGGCGGCCTGGACGTGCTGGAAAGCTGCATCAAGCGCGGCGTCACCGCGCCGATCATCATGGTGACGGCCTTCGGCGACGTCGCCTCGGCCACCCACGCGTTGAAGTCCGGCGCCTTCGATTTCCTGGAAAAGCCGGTGCACGAGGACCAGATGCTGCGGGTGCTGAACGAAGCGCTGTCGCGCGCCGACCACGCCGCCGCCTTGCGCAACGAACGCCTGATGTTGGCCGAACGCCTGGCCAGCCTCACCGGCCGCGAACGCCAGGTGCTGGACGCTGTCCTGGAAGGCCGCCACAACCGCGAGATCGCCGCCGACCTGGAGCTGAGCGTGCGGACGATCGAGATCTACAAGGGCCGGGTGATGGAGAAGATGAACGTGTCCCGGCTGGCAGAACTGATCAAGCTGTTCGCCCGGCTGGAGCCGGCCCCGCGCGCTGAATAGGCGCTGATGGCGCCGACAGGTGCCGCTCTTTGTTTATGGCACGAGGACGTGGGCTTTTTATTTATGGCACGAGGACGTGCCAATGACCGTCGTTGTGCAGCTTGGGGTCATCCTGGGTGACCGCCTGCGGCACGTTCACGTAGATCGGTTTGCCTTTATAGGCCCATTGGATATAGCCGCCGCCCCGGTTCACCAGGGTCCAGTCGCCCATGGGCTCGGCCTTGTCGCGGGCACGCACCGGCGACCACACCTCGGCGCAGGCGTCGACGCAGTTGGACTTGCCCTTCTCGTCCTTGTCGTAGGTGTAGAACTCGTGGCCGAAATCGCTCTGGAATTCGTAGCCGTTGTCGCCCTGCAGCACGCTGACCTCGGCCGGGATCGGGGCATTGATGTCATATGTGGATTTCGGGGCCGGCGCCGCCGCAACGGCACCGTGCGCGGCCAGGGCCAGGCCGGCAACCAACCATGAAATTCTGATAGCAGGCATTGCGCGCTCCCTTGTTCGCGGCGGTGTCACCGCGCTTTTCCCGGCCAGAATGGCCCGCGGACCCCGCCGCATAAAGTAAAAAAGCAGCAGGGTGAGCCGGACTATACCCAAAAGCCGCCGATTCATGAACCACGGGCCGCGATTGCCCGCGCCTTTCCTCGGGACTCCCACTTCAGGAATGAAACAGTCCCGGGGCGCCATTCTGCTATGATGCGGGAATGACGGCGCCGGGGCGCGCCAGGAGGCGACCGCGTATGAAGCCGCTGCTCGACCACCACCATGAGCCGGAAGACACCGTGCTCGTCCGGTCGCGCGAGCGGATCATGTATCTGCTCGCCTACGTGATCGCCATCTTCATCACGCCGTTCGCGATCAACAACTTCATCCAGAACAGGCCTGTCCTCGGCGTCGCGATCCTGCTGATCGTCGGCACTTTTGTCGCCAACGGCGTCGCCATCCGCCTGAAGAAGCATCCGCCGGTCCCGTTCGTGGCGCTACTGCTGCCCATGACCATCGCCCTGATCTTCTCGCTGACGACCCAGGGGCTGTACGGCGCCTTGTGGTGCTATCCGGCGGTGCTGTTCTGCTTCTTCGTGCTGCCGCGCCCCATCGCCATCGCCGGCAGTGCCTGCATGTGGGCGTTCGCGACCCCGATGGTCTACGCCTTCGTCAACGAAGGCACCGCGCTGCGCTTCGCCGTCTCGCTGGCGCTGAACATCGTCGTCATTTCGATCGTCACCGGCGTGGTGGCCGAGTTGCAGCGCGAACTGTTCGACCAGGCCGTCACCGATCCCCTCACCGGCGCGCTCAACCGCCGGCAGATGGAAGCCCTGCTCGGCGAAGCCGTCGAACGGCGGTCGCGTTCGGCGGCGCCGGCCTCGATCCTGTTGGTGGACATCGACCACTTCAAGTCCGTCAACGACCGTTTCGGCCACACCACCGGCGACGAGGCGCTGAGGAACCTGGTGGCGGTCATCAAGAAGCATGTCCGCCGGCTGGACCGCGTGTTCCGCACCGGCGGCGAGGAATTCCTGGTCCTGCTCACCGACACCAAGGCCGCCGACGCCGTCACCCATGCCGAGCGCCTGCGCCTGCTGATCGCCGAGGCCTCCCTGATCCAGGAATGCCAGGTGACCGTCAGCATCGGCGTGGCCGAGTGCCTGCCCAACCAGAAGATCGAATCCTGGATCAAGAACGCCGACGATGCCCTGTATTTTGCCAAGCAGGAGGGGCGCAACCGCGTGGTCTGCGAGACGCCCCTGGCCGATGAGCCCTCGGACCTGCCGCTGGAATTCTCGGGCGCGGACCGCCGCACCCGGGACCGCTGACCCCAAATACTGACTGGCGATTGTGAGTGCCGTGACGATGCACTTCTTACCTGATTCCTGGGCCCGCCGGCGGCTTGCCCCTAAACCGCCACGATGCGCCGCTAGCCTCGTTTTATGCAAACTCGGGGACGGGGATCGATGACGCCGCGTGTTGGCCTGCTGCCGGGAGCGCTTTTGACCATGGCCTTGCTGGCGGCGACCGGCTGCTCCAAGACCGAACAGGCGCAGCAGCAGGCGCCTGCGCCTGCCGCCGCGGTGCCCGCGCCGGCGCCGGTGGTCCTGGAAAGCGGCCGAATCGCCCGGGACGGGCGCGTCTTCACATCCGAGGCCGATGAAGCCGCCCAACGCGAACGCGAAGCCCAGCTTGAGGCGCGCGCGGCCGCCGCCGACGCCCGCGCCCGCCTGGCCGAGATCGAATTGCAGGAACGCACGCGCCGGGAATTGGAACGGCAGGAACTGGCCGCCCGGGCCGAGGCCGCCCGCGCGGCGGTGCTGGCCGAACAGGCCCGCGCCCTGGACGTGGAGAACGCCGCCTTGCGCGCCCGCGCCTATGAGAACGAGCAGCGCGCCATCGACGCCGAACGCGCGGCTTACGGCAGCTTCGGCAATGGCTCGAATGTGATCGTCGTGCAGCCGCCGCAGCGCCAGAGACCGCGCCCACCCCAACTCCCGCCGCAAGTCCCGGCACCCGGGCACGAACCGCCTCCGGCAGGCGCCGGCATCAGCATCGGCCTGAACCGGCCGGCGGCACCCGACCTGACGCCGCCGGGACCGCCCGCCACGTTCGGGGGGCCAAAGTTCGCCAATCCAAAGTTCGACAGCATGAGCGCGCGCAAGCCGCGCGACGCCGAGAGCCGAAGCGAAGCTCCCAACTAGGGCTACACGCCCGCGGTCAGCACGATCGCGAGGCCCCAGAACGCACCGCAGATCATCAACAGGATGGTGCCCGCCGCGCCGATGGCGCGGAAGGCGTTGGGCGCCGGCCGCGGCATGCCCAGGAAGTGCAGGATGCGGAACAGGATCAGGAGAACCCCCGACACCGCCAGCACCTGGCGGTCGGCCCCGGCCCCTTCCAGAAGCGCCATCAGCACCAGCATCAGTGGAACGTATTCCACGAAGTTGGCCTGGGTGCGCATGCGCATCAGCAGGTGATCGTGGCCGCCGTCGCCGATGGAAACCTTATGACGGCCGCGGGACCGCCCCACCGTCAGCACCAGCACGAAATAGAACAGCACCAGCATCGACGCGGTCGACAGTGTGATCGGCAAGAACATCTTTTTCCCCCTTCCGTTAAATTAGATAGGTTGCCCGGTATTGGGATCGCGCACCGGCCCCAGTTTCGGCGTGAACCACTCCAGCGGCTTGCGGTCCTGCGGCAGCGATTTGCGGAACGCCGTCCGCGCCATCAGGCGGTCGCGATAGGCCGCTACCCGGGGATGGCCGGCCAAGGACACGAAGGCGCCGGCGAAATACACCGAGAACCCGACGCCGACGTCGGCCGCCGAAAAATCGCGCAGCAGGTAGCTGCCGGCGCCCAGCACCTGCTCGATCATATCCAGGCATTTCCCCAGGCGGCGGGTCTCGAAATACAAGACCATCTCGGCCCTATGTTCAGCGGGCGTGAACACATACTGCTGGACCATGTTCTGGCACGGGATGATCACGGTCTCGGCGAAATGGATCCATTGCAGGAACGGATAGCGTTCCGGGTGGCCCGGCGGCCGGCCCAGGCGATTGTCCGGGTCATAGCGTTCGCACAGGTATTCGGCGATGGCGCCGGATTCCAGCAAGGTCATGTCGCCGTCCACCAGCGCCGGGACGCGGCCCAGGGGATGGATCTTCTTGTAGGCGGGGGTGCGCAGATACGTATGCTCGAACGGCATGGTCACCAGTTCGAAGGGAATATCCAGTTCGTGCAACAGCCAGAGACTGCGCATGGATCGGGTTTCGGGCGAATGATAAAGGGTCAAAGCCATGCCGGAACCTAACGTGACGACGCCTCAGCCTACATCTTTTTCACCTGTTTGAACCGCTTTTGGGCCGCCGGAACTTGTGCCGGCAAGGGGTTGGCCGTAATTAAAGCGCCCTGCCCGCGCCCGAGTGATGGCTGTGCCCACCGACCTTTCCCCCGAACAGCGCCGCTACGTCCTTTACGCCTGCATGGCGGCGATCTTCACCGCCGCGGTGGAAGGCACCATCGTCGCCACGGCGCTGCCGACCATCGTCACCGACCTCGGCGGTTTCTCGCTGTTCAGCTGGGTGTTCGCGGCCTACATGCTCACCCAGGCCGTGACCATCCCCATCTACGGCCGCCTCGCCGACCTCTACGGCCGCCGCACCGTGATCTTCGTCGGCCTGGGCCTGTTCCTGGTGGCCTCGACCCTGTGCGGCTTCGCCCAGTCCATGCTGCAGCTGGTCCTGTTCCGGGCGCTGCAGGGCCTCGGCGCCGGCGCCATCCAGCCCATCGCCGTCACCATCGTCGGCGACATGTACCCCGGCGTGCAGCGGGTGAAGGTGCAGCCCTACCTCTCGGGCGTGTTCGCCAGTTCCTCCATCGCCGGGCCGGCGCTGGGCGCCTTCATCGTCGCCAACCTGGGCTGGCCGGTGGTGTTCTGGCTCAACGTGCCGATCTGCATCGTCGCCTTCCTCATGCTGCTGGTGTTCCTCAAGGAAACCCCGCGCAAGATCGAACACAGCATCGACCTCACCGGCGCCGTACTGCTGATGCTGGCCATCGCGCTCCTGCTGCTGCCGCTGATGGAGGCCGAGGCGCTGCGGTGGTGGATCATCCCCCTGGTGGGCGTGTCCGGCGGCGTCTTCGCCCTGTTCCTGCGCCAGGAGCGGGAGTCCCCCGAACCGCTGCTGCCGCCGGCGTTATGGCGCGATCCGGTGCTGTTCAACGGCGTCCTCGGCAGCTTCGCCATCGGCGCCATGATCATGGGCATCTCGGTGTTCCTGCCGACCTACCTTCAGGCGGTGATGCAGCGCTCGGTCCTCGACGCCGGCGCGGTGCTGGGGATCATGTCGCTGTCCTGGCCCATCGCCAGCATTTTCAGCACGCGCTTTTCCATGCGCAGTTCCTACCGCACCGCGGCGGTCATCGGCACGGCCGGCGCGACCGTCTCCAGCGTAATCATGGCGGTGGCCGCCGTCGTGCTGCACGATGCGCCGATGCCGGTGCTGGGCGCCTGGTGGCCGGCGGTGCCCGCGGCCCTCACCGGTGTCGGCCTCGGCTTCTGCAATCCCAGTTTCCTGCTGGCGGTGCAGGAGGCCTCGGGCCAGGCCAACCGCGGCACCGCCACCGCCGCCTTCAACTTCATGCGCATGCTGGGCGGCACCTTCGGCACCGCCATCCTCGGCGCCACCTTCAACCTCAGCCTCGCGGTGCGCCTGCCCGATGCGCATAATCCGGTGCAGACCTTGATGGACCAGGAACGGCACGCGACCCTGGCCGCGGGCGAACTCGCCCGCCTCCGCGACGCCGTCGGCGGCGCGCTGCATGACGTGTTCTGGATGTCGGCGCTGCTCGCCTTCGCCGGAGTGATGATCGCGCGCCGCATGCCGGCGCATTTCAGACCAGGCGGCGTCGCGTCCGGCCACGCTGGCGAAACCCATGCGCCTGTGGAAGTATCGGCGCCCGAATAACTCGAGAGGCCGCCATGCTCGACGTCTATTATTTCCCCACGCCCAACGGCCGCAAGATCGCGATCCTGCTGGAGGAACTGGGCCTCGCCTATACCATCAAGCTGATCCATATCGGCCAGGGCGACCAGTTCCACCCGGACTTCCTGCGCATCTCGCCCAACAACCGCATGCCGGCGATTGTCGATCACGCGCCCAAGGGCGGCGGAGCACCGGTGTCGGTGTTCGAGTCCGGCGCCATCATGATGTACCTCGCGGAAAAGGAAGGCCGCTTCTGGCCGCAGGAGGTCCACAAGAAATACGACGTCGCCCAATGGGTGTTCTGGCAGATGGGCAACCAGGGCCCGAAGATGGGCGAGCACGGCCATTTCCACCGCGCCGACGCCGAGAACAAGCACGGCGACCTCGGCTATCCCCTGAAGCGTTTCGACAACGAGGTCCATCGCCTCTACGGCGTCCTCAACCTCGGCCTGTTCGGGAAGGAATGGCTGGCCGCCGGCGAATACACCATCGCCGACATGATCTGCTATCCCTGGGCGGCGTTGTGGAAAGACCGCGGCATCGACATCGCCGAATTCCCCAACGTCCGGCGCTGGCTGGACAAACTCGGCGGACGCCCGGCCATGCTGAAGGCCCTCGAGATCGGCAAGGACATCTACCAGGGCCAGGACAAGCTCAGCCCCGCCGAGCGCGAGAAGTATGCCAAGATCCTCGCCAACCAGCGCGCCGTGCCGATCCCGGACGAATGGAAGAAGCAGGGGTGATCGCGCCGCCCTTGAAACTCTTGAATAAATCCGTCCAAGAGGCCCCCTCTGCAGGGTAAGGTTGACGGGAATCAAAGCCTTAACATCGCCCCCGAGAGAGCCTAGGGTCTTCAGCAGCAACCCTAACCCCGGAGGCTGTCATGGTTGACGCGCTGGCGAAGGACCACAAGGACGAGAAATCCCCGAAGGGGCCGGCCCCGAAACTCGTGAAGAACGCCAGGGACGACGAGGACGGCGCCGCGGGCGAACCGTCGGCGGCGGTGGTCAAGCAACGGATCCTCGCCACCGCCCTGTCGCGCGCCATCGTCATCTCGACGCTCATCGGCTCGGTGGCGGTGGCGGCGGCCATGCTGCTCGGCACGCGCTATGAACTGGTGCGCGGACCGAACACCGACAACAATTTCGTCTATCGCCTGGACCGCCTGACCGGCGCCGTCCGCTTCTGCGGACAACAGCAATGCGCCGACGTCAATATGGTCGGCGGCAAGTAATCAGCCTTCGGCGATCCGCTTCAAGGCCGCCAGTTCTTCGTCCACCTGCGCCTGATCGGCCTCGAACTGCGACGCGCTGAACGCCGGCGGCTTGGTGAAGGTCAGGATCAGCACCGCGCCGCCGCCCGCCGCCACGACGCGGCCGGGCACGGTCCAGGCATGGCCCGACGCATCGTGCAAAACATGATCGAACACGCCCGTGGTCTTGTCGGCCTTGATGGACAGGCGCGCGAGGCCCCTGGGCGTCTCCAGGTCCCATTCGCCGTTGCCCTTGGGCTTCGCGGACTTGACGGTATGGGTCGCCCACCTGCTCCAACTACCGGCATCGGACAGGAGATCGATCAGCGCCGCGGGGGCGCAGGCGATGGCGATGGACTTGGTCGAGGTGGGTTCGACGGCGCGCGCGGCGCTGCGCAGCTTGCCGCCGGACTCGCCGGCCTCGTAATCCTTGCGGATGTCGTAACGCATCATGGCGTCGTCGACGCTGCGCGCCGCCATCGCGCGCCAGAATCCCATGGCCTCGGCGCGTTCGTAGGGGCCGTAGACTTCCAGCTGCTTGCCGGGGGCCAGCCTGGTGAAGCTTGAGTCGGCGTATTCGCCGCCCACCACCCAATAGTTCTTGCCCGCGCTCTCGTCGGCTTCCTTCAGGAAGTAGCGGACCATGGCGTTGTCCACGGTCTTGCCGGTCAGGTCGCGCCAGCACACCTTGGCGTCGCGCTCGCTCTCGAACGGTCCATGGGTCTCGAGCTGGGTGCCGGCGGCGGGAACGGTGAAGGAGATATCGGCGTACTCGCCGCCGATGACGTAATAACGCTGAGCCATGGGGTGATCACATCCTGGAAAAAGCCTCTACGCCGGGCGAACATACACTTTGTGCGGACAAAACGGGAGTTCCATTGAACTTCGGCTTTTAGGCCTTATGGTGGGGCTCATGACAGAACCCGTACATGTTATCGGCGGCGGCCTCGCCGGCAGCGAAGCCGCCTGGCAGCTGGCCCAGGCCGGCGTCCCCGTCACCCTCCACGAAATGCGCCCCACCCGCATGACCGCGGCCCATAAGACCCAGGGCCTGGCGGAACTGGTGTGCTCCAATTCCTTTCGCTCCGACGACGCCGACGGCAATGCCGTCGGCCTGATTCATGAAGAGATGCGCCGTTGCGGGTCGCTGATCCTGTCCTGCGCCGACGCCCACCGGGTGCCGGCGGGGTCGGCGCTGGCGGTGGACCGGGACGGCTTCTCGGCGGCGGTGGAAGCGGCACTGTCTGCCCATCCCCTCATCACCGTCGCCCGCGACGAAGTGGCGGGCCTGCCGCCCCGGGACTGGTCCTCGGTCATCGTCGCCACCGGCCCCCTCACCTCGCCCGCTTTGTCCGAAGCCATCCGCGGCCTCACCGGACAAGATGCGCTGGCGTTCTTCGACGCCATCGCCCCCATCGTCCACAAGGACAGCATCGATATGGACGTGGCCTGGTTCCAGTCGCGCTGGGACAAGAGTTCCGGCACCGATGTGACGGGGAGCGACGGCGCCGACTACATCAATTGCCCGCTCGACCGCGACCAATACACCGCCTTCGTCCAGGCGCTGGTGACCGGCGAAAAGACCGTCTTCAAGGACTGGGAAGCCAACACGCCCTACTTTGAAGGCTGCCTGCCGATCGAAGTGATGGCCGAGCGCGGGCCCGACACCCTCGCCTACGGTCCGATGAAGCCGGTGGGCCTCACCGATCCGCGCACCGGCCGCCGGCCGCACGCGGTGGTGCAGCTGCGCCAGGACAACGCGCTTGGAACGTTGTTCAACATGGTCGGCTTCCAGACCAAGCTGAAGCACGGCGAGCAGGTGCGCGTGTTCAAGACCATCCCCGGCCTGGAGAACGCCGAGTTCGCCCGTCTGGGCGGCATCCACCGCAACACCTTCATCAACTCGCCCAGCCTGCTCGACCAGGTGCTGCGCCTGAAAGCCGATGCGCGCATCCGCTTCGCCGGCCAGATCACCGGCTGCGAGGGCTATGTCGAAAGCGCCGCCGTGGGTCTCATGGCCGGGCGCTTCGCCGCCGCCGAACGTAAGGGCGAAACGCCCAAGCGCCCGCCCGCCACCACGGCCCTGGGCGCGCTCCTGGACCACATCACCGGCGGCGCCGACGCCAAGACCTTCCAACCCATGAACGTGAACTTCGGCCTGTTCCCCGACATCGACGCCAGGGACCCGCGCGGAAGGCCCTTGCGGGGCCGCGACCGCAAGAAGGCTCTGGCCGACAGGGCGCGGGCGGACCTGGCGGCGTGGCTGGGCGGGACGGCGTTGGCGGCAGAGTAGCTTTAGCCTGGGGAGGCGATGCATGACCAATGCGCTGCTGACACGTCTGGGGATGAGCGTTCCCATTGTCCAGGCGCCCATGGCCGGGGTGTCGACGCCAGCGCTGGCGGCGGCGGTCAGCAACACGGGCGGGCTCGGGTCCCTGGGCTGCGCCGACCTCACGCCGGAGAAGCTCCGCGCCGCCGTCGCCGACCTGCGTGCGCGCACCAACCGCTCCTTCAACCTCAACTTCTTCGTCAACGCACCGGCCGCCCTCACGCGCTATGACGCCGGGCCCATGGCGGCGCGGCTGGCGCCTTACTATGCCGAATACGGCCTGGGCGCGGTGCCCGCCCCCAAGGCGCCGTATCCGCCGTTTGGACAGGATGGCGTGGAACTGCTGCTGGCGGCGCGGCCGGCGGTGGCGAGTTTCCATTTCGGCTTGCCCGAGCCTTCGGCCGTCAAGGCGCTGCGCGAGGCCGGGATCACGATCATGGGCAGCGCCACCACGGTCGCCGAGGCCAAGGCGTTGGAAGCCGGCGGCGCCGACGCGGTGATCGCCCAAGGCTGGGAGGCCGGCGGCCATCGCGGCGTGTTCCTGGGCGCGCACGACGCGCCCGGCGCCGGCACTCTCGCCCTCACCCGGCAGGTGGTGAAGGCCATCAAACTACCGGTGATCGCCGCCGGCGGCGTCACCGACGGCGCCGCCATCGCCGCGGTCCTGTCCCTGGGCGCCGCGGCGGCGCAGATCGGCACCGCCTTCATGCTGTGCCCGGAAGCCGCCACCAAGCCCGTGCACCGGGCCGCCATCGCCGGCGCCAAGGACAACGACACCACCGTCACGCGGCTGTTCTCAGGCCGGCCGGCGCGGGTGATCGTCAACCGCTTCGTGCGCGAGATGAGCGACGCCGCGGAATTGGTTGCGCCTTTTCCGGCCCAGCACAGCCTGACCAGCCCCTTGCGCCAGCCGTCGCAGGACAAAGGCTCCGCCGACTTCCTGCCGCTCTACGCCGGCCAGGCGGCGGGTCTGGCGCGCGCGCTGCCCGCGGCGGAGCTGATGAACGCGCTGATCCTGGAGTGGCGCGCGGCCATCAATCCGTAGCCCCGTCTGTCATTGCCCGGTTTATCCGGGCAATCCATGCATCCGCGCATATTTTGGCCGTTCGAGCACGCTGCCGCATGGATCCCCCGGACGCCGCTGTCGCGGCGCCGGAGGATGACAGCGGTGGCTAGAGTCTCGTGCGTGATTTAAGAATCACGCACGAGACTCTAGCCTATTGTTTGGTCGCATCGTTTCTGCGGAAAACCGGTATCCACTTTTCCGCACGATGCTCTAGTACCGTTTCATCAACCCGTTCCAGATCAGGCGCCCTATAGCCGGCCGCTGCAGGCCGTGGCGCGGATCGAAGACATCGAACCTGTGACGCGACAGCGCAACGAGGTAGCCGTCGGCCAGCACCGCCGGCAGCAGCGCCGGCACCGCCTTGGGGTCCACCTGCCCGCGCAAACCCCGCGCCTTGGCGATATGAGCCCCGGCAACGGCGGCGATCTCGGCCACCACGCCGGCGATGCGTTCGCTGTTCTTGCGGTCCTTGACGTCGTGGCTGGACAGTGCCGCCTTGTCCATGAGGTCGGCCGGCAGCAGGAACCTGTTCACCCGCGCGTGGTAGAGCACGGCGCGCAACAGGCCGGTGAGCGCCCAGGCGATCCCCACATGACGGCCGGCGGCGCGGCTGGCCTCGTCGCGCACGCCCAGCGCTTCGAGCACCAGCCAGGTCAGGGTGGCCGAGGTGCCTTCGGCGTAGGTTTCCAGTTCCATGACGTCGCGCGGCGGATCCTCCTCCAGGTCGCGGGCGCGGGCGTCCAGGAGGGTGTCGAAATATCCGCGCGTCAGTTTGCCGCGGAAGATCGCCGCCGCCAGCGCCTCCACCACCGGGTTGCCTTTCAAGGGCGTGCCGGCCAGGGCCTCGGGCGATGGTGCTGCGCCCCGGTCATAGATGGTAGCCACCAGGTCCCGCCACCATTGCAGCTTCATGGCGCCCACCAGGGTTTCGCTCACCGATTCCCGGATCTTGCCGACCTCGATGTTGAAGGCATACAGCGCCAGCACGTCGGGCCGCACCGCCGGCGGCGCGAATTGCGCCGTCAGGAAACGGTCGCGGTCTTCATGGCTGACGAGATGGGCGAGGTAATCCATGGGTTCCTGGCATAGAAGCTAACCCCTAGCGCGGATTGCAGGTTTCAGGAAATGAGGTAACATCCCTGCCTTGCGATTGCAAAAGAGGGGGATTTCACCATGAGCGTTCTTCTGACCAACCTGCGCAACGCCGTCGTCACCGGCTTCGTTCTGGCCATCGTCATCTTCCTGGTCATCAACCAGGGCCGCTCGGACTTCGCCATGGGCTTCGCCGCTTACATCCTGCGCTTCCTGCACGTGCTGGCAGGCATCATGTGGATCGGCCTGCTCTACTACTTCAACTTCGTCCAGATCCCGAACATGCCCAAGATCCCGGACGAGCAGAAGCCCGCCATCGGCAAGGTGATCGCGCCGGCCGCGCTGTTCTATTTCCGCTGGGCGGCCATGGTCACCATGGTCGTCGGCATCCTGCTCGCCGCCCACAACGGATACCTGGTCGACGCCCTGCTGCTGGGCTCCCAGACCGGCCAGATCTCCGTCATCGGCATCGGCATGTGGCTGGGACTGATCATGTGGTTCAACGTCTGGTTCGTGATCTGGCCGAACCAGAAGAAGGCCCTGGGCATCGTCACGGTGGAAGCCGACGCCAAAGCCAAGGCCGCCCGCACCGCCATGCTGTTCAGCCGCATCAACACCGTGCTCTCGGTGCCGATGCTGCTGTGCATGATCGGCCAGATGCACTTCGGTTAAGCGCCACTACAACGAACTAAAAACAAAACCCGGGACAGCGATGTCCCGGGTTTTTTGTTAAATTGCCGCGGGAGCCCGACATGGCAGGCATTCACGACTACTGGCTGTTCCTGGCCACCGGTGTGCTGCTCAACTTGGCACCCGGCCAGGACACCATGTTCATCATCGGCCGGAGTATCACCGACGGAAGGCGCGCCGGCGTTACCGCTGCGCTGGGCATCGGCACCGGCGCCCTGCTCCACACCGTGATGGCGGCCATCGGCTTGTCGGCGCTTCTCGCCGCCTCGGTCACGGCTTTCACCTTAGTCAAACTTGCCGGCGCGGCTTACCTCATGTACCTCGGCGTGAAGCTGCTGATCGTGAAAGCCCCGGATCCCGCCGGCCCGGTGCCGGAGTCCGCGCGGTCATCGGCCTATCTGCAAGGCGTCCTGACCAATGTCCTGAACCCCAAGGTCGCGTTGTTCTTCCTGGCGTTCCTGCCGCAATTCATCGACACCGCGAGCCCCGACAAGTCCCTCGCGTTCCTGATCCTGGGGGCGACATTCGTCGCCACCGGAACCGCATGGTGCCTGGTGCTGGCGCTGGCCGCTGCAAAGCTGCGCGGACTTTTCCTGCGCAATCCGAGTGTCCGCACCCTGATCGACCGGGTAACAGGCGCGGTGTTCCTGGCGCTGGGCGTCAGGCTGGCCTGGACGCGGTAGAGTTCGGAGCGCGATCAGCGCTGCTCCAGCCTTTTTGTTTTTTGGTTTCATTGTCATCCTTGGGCCGTAGGCCCGAGGATCCAGGGGTTCATGTTTTCTGGTTTTTAAAACAGAAACGAGAAACCTCTGGATCCTCGCGGCTTCGCCGCAAGGATGACAAGGGAAGGCTAGAGCGCGATCAGCGCGGCAGCGACCGCGCGATTCTCGGAGATCAGCATGTTGTAGGTCCGGCAGGCGGAGCCGGTGTCCATGGGCTCGACGGTCAGCCCCTTCTCCTTCAGCGCGGCGCGCACGTCCGGGGCCAGGCGCCGCATGCGGGCGCCGCAGCCGAGCAGGCAGACGTCCACCGCGATGTCACCCGAGAGCAGGGCGGCGAAAGAGTCGAGGGTGATGTCCTCGAAGCGGGCCACGGCCCAGGCGAAGGTCGCCTTGGGTGTGACCATCACCGCGCCCCGATAGATCTTATCGGACACCCGGAAGCCGCCGCCGGCGTAGCTCTGGATCAGTTCGCGGCCGGCCGGCGCCTGCCGGGTCAGTTCCACCGCTTAGCGCGCGGGCTCGGGTTCGGGCTCGGCCGCGTCCTTGCCGCCGCCGACGAGGGCGTCGCCGCTACGCAGGTCGAGGTAGAGCAGCACCGGCATGCCGACACGGATCGACGAGAACGTGCCCACGAACAGGCCCCACAGCATGGCGATGGAGAAGCCCGAAAGGACTTTTCCGCCGAAGAACAGCAGCGCCAGCACCGTCAGCAGCACCGTGAACACCGTCAACAGGGTTCGCGGCATGACGCGGTTGACCGCCAGGTTCAGGAGTTCCGGCAGCGGCATCTTCTTGTACTTGCGCAAGAGTTCGCGCACGCGGTCATAGACCACGATCGAATCGTTCACCGAGTAGCCGGCGATGGTCAGCACCGCCGCCACCGTGGTCAGGTCGAATTCGAGGTGGAACAGCGAGAATACGCCGAGGGTCGTGAGCACGTCGCTACAGAGTGCAAGACAGGTGCCGAGCGCGAACTGCCACTCGAACCGGAACCACACATAAATGGCGATGGCGATCAGCGCCAGGGCCACGGCCAGCGCGCCCGAGATGATCAGTTCGGCGCCGACCTTGGGGCCGACGACATCGGTCTTGCGGATCTCGAACTTGCCGGCGAGTTCGCCCTGGACCTTCTTGAGCGCCGCGGTCTGGGCGGCGTCGCCGCCTTCCTGCTGCGCCACGCGGATCATGACGTCCTTGCCGGTGTCGCCGAACGAAGTGATGCCGATCTCGCCCAGGCCCAGGCCGCCCAGTTCCTCGCGCAGCTTGGCGACATCGACCACCTGCTCGGCGCGCGCCTCGATCAGCACGCCGCCGGCGAAATCGATGCCGAAGTTGAAGCCCCTGACCGCGATCGACACCAGCGACACCACCACCAGGAACATGGTGAAGACGTACCAGTAGAAACGCGTGCCGACGACGTCCCAGCGGAACTCGTGCGGCATATAGCGGAGAATGGGTTGGATCATGGAGATATGCTTTCCTTAGACCGGCAGCGTTTCCCGCTTGCCGGCGCGCCACCACAGCCACACCTGGAAGCGGGTCACCATCACCGCCGAGAACATGGAGGTGGCGATACCGACAGCCAGCGTCAGGGCGAAGCCCTTCACCGGACCCGAGCCGAGGAAGTACAGGATCGCCGCGGCGATGAAAGTGGTGATGTTGGAGTCGAAGATGGTGGCGAAGGCGTTCTGGAAGCCCGCGGTCAGCGCGCTCAGCAGCGTGCGGCCGCTCTGGAATTCTTCTCGCATGCGCTCGTAGATCAGCACGTTGGCGTCCACGGCGATGCCCAGCGACAGCACCACGCCGGCGATACCGGGAAGCGTGAGCGTGCCGCCGACGATCGACAGCGTCGCGAACAGGGTGATCATGTGGAACACCTGGCCGAACACCGCGAACAGGCCGAAGGTGTGATAGGCCAGCATCATGAACACCACCACCAGGAGGCCGCCGACAATGGCCGCCATCGAGCCGGCCTTGATCGAGTCCGTGCCCAATCCGGGACCAACCGAGCGTTCCTCGATCACATTGAGGGGCGCGGGCAGCGCGCCGGCGCGCAGCAGCAGCGCCAGGTCCTTGGAGGCGTTGATGTCGCCCATGCCTTCGATGTAGCCCGAGCCGCCGACGATGGGCGAACGGATCGACGGCGAGCTGATGACCTGGCCGTCGAGCACGATGGCCAGCCTTTGGCCGACGTTGTTGCTGGTGGTGGAGGCGAACTGCTTGCCGCCCACGGTGTCGAAGCGGAAATTGACGATGGCGCCGCCGTTCTGGAACGAGGGCTGGGCGTCCTTCAGGCGTTCGCCGCTGACTTCCACGCGCCGGCGCACCACCAGGATCTGCCCCGACTGCTTGTCGGGCAGCGCCATGGTGCCGGGCGGCAGGTCGGCGGGGGTGGCGCCCGGCTCGACCATGTGGAAGGTGAGCTTGGCGGTCTGGCCGATCAGGTTCTTGATGCGGGTGGGGTCGCCGACGCCCGGCAGTTCGACGATGATGCGGTCCCTGCCCTGCAGCTGGATCGAAGGCTCGCTGGTGCCGAACTCGTCGATGCGCCGGCGGATGATCTCCAGCGACTGGCCGACGGCGGCGATCTCACGTTCGCGTTTGACGCGGTCCGGCACCCTGATGCGGATGCGGTCGTCGCCCGGCGTGTCGAATTCCATGGTGGTGAGCAGCTTGCCGATGGCGGTGCGCGCGGCGGCGCGGTCGCCCGGCTCCGTGGTGATGAACACGGAATCCTCGGCGCTGCGGATGTTGCGGTAGCGGATCTTGGCGTCGCGCAGCGCGCTGCGGGACTGTTCCTCGATATCCGTCAGCTGCTCCTTGAACACCGCCGAGGTGTCCACTTCCAGAAGCAGGTAGGAACCGCCGCGCAGGTCGAGGCCCAGCGCCACCGGCTGCCACCAGCGGGGGAACTTGGAGGTGATCGACCCCGGCAACGCGTTGGGCAGGGCGAAGAACACCGCCCCCAACACGACGACCATGATGAAAATGATCTTGGAGAAGCTGAATTGCAGCATCTGGGCGAATCCCGGCTTTATTTATTGCTGGCGTCTTTGTCCGCTTTGTCGGCCACCGGCTCGGTCTTGGAGAGCACGGTGTTGACCATGTCGCGCATCACCTTCACGCGCACGCCTTCGGCGATTTCCACTTCCAGCTGGCGTTCCTCGGCGATGACCTTGGTCACCAGGCCGATGACGCCGCCGTTGGTGACGATGCGGTCGCCGCGGCGGATGGCTTCCAGGACCGCCTTGTGGTCTTTCATCTTCTTCTGCTGCGGACGCACCAGCAAGAAGTAGAAGATCACGAAGATCAGGACGAGCGGGACGAACTGGGCCAAGCCGGCCGCGGAACCGGCATCGGCGCCGGCCTGGGCATAGGCGGGAGAGATCAGCATCCGCCAACTCCTTCATAAATAGCGGGAAAACGCCTCAAATCGGGCGGGCGGAATATACCGGCACGGGGGCCTAATGCAAATCCCATCCCCGTGCGCGTTTCACCCTTCCGCCATTTGGGGCGGCCGGCTGGGTTTCGCAAGGCGGATCAGGCCGTTACAGAACTATTGATTGGACCGCTTATTTGGCCAGGTAGGCCATGGGGTCCAGGGCCTGGGTGCCCTTGCGGACCTCGAAGTGCAGCTGGGGCCGGTCGACGTTGCCGGTGCGGCCCACCACCGCGATCACCTGCCCCTGCGCTACCGTGTCGCCCTTGGCCACCAGGAGCTTGTCGTTATGGGCATAGGCGGTGGTCCAGCCGTCGGCGTGTTTGATCAGCAGCAGGTTGCCGAACCCCTTCAACTCGTTGCCCGCGTAGGCCACCACGCCGTTGCCGGCGGCGCGCACCTGGGTGCCGGCCGGGGCCGCGATATTGATGCCGTCGTTATGCAGGCCTTTCCCGGCCGCGCCGAAGCGCGCCAGGATCGCGCCGCTCACCGGCCAGGTGAATTGCGCCCCGCTGGTGGAGGCCGGAACCGCCGGCCGCTGCGGCGGCAGGCTGGCGACGTTTGTCTCGGCCGGCAGAGCCGCAGGCGGCGTGAGCGGCTCAGATGCCGGAGGCTGCACCGCCATGGGTGCGGAGAGCGGCGGTGAAGACAGCGGGGGCGACGACAGCGGTTGTTCGGCAATGGCGCCGGCACCCACACCCGTGGACACGCCCGCCGACAGCGGCGCCGCGCCCGGCAGCGGCGGCAGGTTCTCCGAGGTGATGGGCCGCGTGTTGCGCGGCGCCGCCATCACCGGCGGCAGGTCGGCGGTGCTGACGCCGGCGCTCGCCCCATTGCTCGCCAGGCTGCGAACCGGTCCGGCGGCGCTGGTGAAGGGATCCGGGATCCACACATCGGTCCCGGCCCTGATCTGCGACCCCATGGGGAAATCGTTGGCGGATGCGAGGGTGGCCTCATCCACGCCGTAGCGCCGGGCGATGGAGGCGAGCGTGTCGCCGTCCTGGGCCTTGTGGGTGCGCGACGGATCGAGGATCAGGGTCTGGCCGACGGTGAGCGTGTATGGCGCGGCCAGGCCGTTGCGTGCGGCGATGACGCGGGTCGGCACGTCATAGCGCCGCGAAAGGATGTAAAGCGTATCGCCCGGCTCCACGGTCACGGCGCGCGAGCGGTCGCTGTCCATGAGGAAGCCGCCCTGATAACCCGGCGCCGGATTGAAATCCGGCGCACAGGCCGCCAGGGAAAGTATCGTTGCCGACAGGGCGACGCCCGCGCAGAAAATCCGCTTCATCTAAGACCTCACGTCAGGAACGCCCTGCACCAGGGGCACGAACCGCACCGGGAACAGGCGCTCGCTCTCGAACTGCTTGCCGTTCTTCCTGACGCGGATGACTTCCTGATGAAGTCCCCCCGCGTCGCCGACCGGCAGCACCATCACGCCGCCCGCGTCCGACAATTGCGCCACCAGATCCGGCGGCACGAGGCGCGCGGCGGCGGTGACCAGGATGCGTTCGAACGGGGCCTGGGCCGGCCAGCCCTTATATCCGTCGCCCACCATTGTGGTGATATTATGAAGCCCCAGGGCCGTAAAACGCTTCTCGGCCTCGCCCAGCAGGTCGCGGTGGCGCTCCACGGTGTAGACCCGGCGCGCCAGCTTCGACAGGATCGCCGCCTGGTAGCCCGAGCCGGTGCCCACCTCGAGCACCTTCTGGCGGCCGGAGATCTCGAGGGCCTGGGTCATGAGGCCCACCACCAGGGGCTGGCTGATGGTCTGACCGCAGCTGATGGGCAGCGCCTGATTGGCGTAAGCCTGGTCGAGGAACGCTTCCGCCACGAAGTGTTCGCGCGGAATGCGCTCGATGGCGGCGAGAACTTTGGTATCGGTGACCCCGGCGTTGCGCAGGTCCATCACCAGGCGGATTTTCCTGCTCTCGACACTCACGTCTGCGGATACCTCTTTGTGAGCGCATCCAGGGTCCGGTCGTGGGTGAGATCGACCGTGAGCGGCGTGACGGCGATGAAGCCGTCATCCACCGCCTTCAGGTCGCCCTCGTTGCCGCGCCCGCGATATTTCTGCTCGCCGATCCAGAGGTACGGGCGGCCCCGCGGGTCGTGGCGCAGGACGAAATCCTCGCCCATCTTGTGGCGGCCCTGGCGCGAGGGTTTCACGCCGCGCACCTCGGCGATGGGGCGGTCGGGAAAATTGATGCTGATCAGCACATCCTTGGGCCATCCCCCCTCTTCCCAACTCATGGCGCAGATTTCGCGGATCAGCGCCGGTCCGTAGTGCTCGGCCGTCTCCCAGGGCGCCGCGGAAAGTTCGCCGAAGGATTGCGACAGCGCGATCGCCGGCACGCCGAGCAGCGCCGCTTCCATGGCGGCGGCGATGGTGCCGGAGTAATGCACATCCTCGCCCAGGTTGGCGCCGTGGTTGACGCCCGACAGCACCAGGTCGGGCGGGTGGTCCTTCATGATGTGATTGATCGCCACCATGACGCAGTCGGTGGGCGTGCCCGACAGGCTGTAGCGGCGCGCGCCCAGTTCCACCGGCCGCAACGGTTCGTGGATGGTGAGCGAATGCCCGGCCCCGCTGCGTTCCACCGACGGCGCCATCACCCAGACGTCCTGGGTCAGGGAGAGCGCGATGCGTTCCAGCACCGCCAGGCCGTGGGCATGGATGCCGTCGTCGTTGGAGATCAGGATGCGGCAACGGGCAAGGTCGCCGAGCGGTTTCATTTTTTGATGACCTACTTTTTGATCAAAGTCAGGCCGCCCATGTACGGCTGCAGCACATCCGGCACCGCCACCGAGCCGTCGGCCTGCTGGTAGTTCTCCAGCACGGCGACCAATGTCCGCCCGACCGCGAGACCTGAACCGTTGAGCGTATGCACAAAGCGCGTGCCCTTGGTCTCGCCCGGCGGACGGCAGCGGGCGTTCATGCGCCGCGCCTGGAACTCGCCGGTGTTGGAGCAGCTGGAAATCTCGCGGTAGGTGTTCTGCCCCGGCAGCCAGACCTCGATGTCATAGGTCTTCTGGGCGCCGAAGCCGATGTCGCCGGCGCA
>JAYRKL010000014.1:0-111221 GCA_041905795.1 Rhodospirillaceae bacterium
CGGCGTTTCGCCGTCACCGGTTCCGGCCAAGGACATGCGCGTCGCCGTCGGCGCCGGCATCGGCCTGCGCTACTACACCAGCGTCGGCCCCTTGCGCGTGGACTTCGCGCTGCCGGTCAATCCCCGCACCGGCATCGACCGGAGCTTCCAGTTCTACCTCAGCTTCGGACAGGCGTTCTGACATGAAACGCCGTCACATCCTCATCGCCGCCCTGGCTATGGTAACGCTGGCGATCGGCGGCGCGCTCTTGACCTTGCGGACCGCGCCCGGGCGGACCTTCGTCGCCGCGCGGGTGCTCGCGATGGCCGGCGGCGCGATCGGCCAGCAAGTCCGCGCTGGCAAGATCGGCGGTGACTGGCCCAACCATATCGTGCTCGACGGCGTGACCGTCGGCGACGCCGCCGGGACCTGGCTGACGGTCGACCATCTTGCGCTCGACTGGCATGCGGCCGCGTTGCTGCGCAACCGGGTCGAGGTCGATGCGCTTAGGGCGGACACGGTCCACATGTCGCGCCGGCCCATATCCGCGAACGGCGGCGGCGGACCGGACTTCATAGCCATCCGGCCCGCGCTTGCGCGCGTCACCTTGCAGAGCCTTGCGATCCAGGCCTTGCAGATCGACGAACCGGTCCTGGGCCGCAGCGGGACTGTTGCGGTGACTGGTGCAATCAGGGCCGAAAACGATGGACCTGTGGCCACCCTCTCGCTGGAGCGCAAGGACGCGCCCGGCGCCGCCTCCTTCACCTTGCGGCTGCCGGCCGGCGCCTTCACGCTCCAGGCGCGCGCTGCCATCGCCGGCGTGTCGCTTGACGGCGACATCGCCATGGACCAGCGCACCAACCGCCTCAGCGGCAGGATCGATTTGGCTTGCGGCGGCGATGACCGCAATCGAGGAGCGCCCTGCCTGCAATGGACCGGCGGCAAACTGGATGCCGCCGCCGTCAAGGCACAGATGAGCGGCACCCTGAGCGCGCCCGAGGCCACCGCAACGCTCAACGTGACTGACCTCGCCGACGACGGCCGCGCCCTGGCCGCCTTCACCGGCACCGCCGTCATCGCACCGGCCGAGAACGGACTGGCCCTGCGCGGTGAGGGCACGGCGCGCGGCCTGAAAGCCGCCGTGCCGGAACTGGCGGCCGTGATCGCCGACGAAGGCGCCTGGTCGCTGAAAGGCGAAACCGCCGGCCGGCGTCTCACCGTCACCGCCCTGAAACTCGATGCAGGCGACGCCGCCGTGACCGCCGCCGGTATCGCCGACGCCGGAGCCCTGAGCGAAGTCGCAGGATCCGTGACCTTGCGCCGCGCCGGCCGTCTCCTCGGTCTCGCCGATGACACATCCACCACTCAACTCGATCTGGCCTTCGACAGTCTGAGCTTCGCGCCGTTCGCGGCGGCGGGGCGCCTCACCGCCGCCGTCGAGGATGCGCCGCCAGGCATGTCGCTGGCGCCGCTGGCCGCCGGCACGCTGCGTCTGTCGTCGACCGCCACTTTCGCCAACGGCCGCCTCACGTTCTCGGGCGTCACCGGCCGTTTCGGGACGACCAGCTTCACCGGTACCAGCGCCTGGGTGCGCGGCGCGCACGGCCTGGATCACGCCGCCACCACCTTCACCGCCAGTGCCGCCATACCCGCGAACCCCGCGACGATTCGCGTGGAGGGCCGTCTCCAGGGCGCGCTCGCGGCGCTCACCGCCGAACTCACCGCCACTGCATCGGACGTAGCGCTGGCCGGAGGCCCGGTGAACGATCTCAGGGCGACGGTGTCGGCCGCCAGCACGCAGACCCTCTGGCACGGCAAGCTGCAGGCGGACGGCAACTGGCGCGGGTTCCCGCTGACGCTGTCCACGGATTTCGCCCAGGACAGCCCCTCGATGTTGGCGCTTTCCGCGACGCGGGCGACCGTGCTGGGGTCGACCGTGGATGGGGCCCTGCGCATCGACACCCGCACGAGTCTCGTCGCCGGCGCGCTCGCCGGGAAAATCCGCGATCTCGCGCCGCTCACGGCGTTCATCGGAATACCGGCCCAGGGCACAGGCGATCTCGCCGTGGCGTTCGCGGCCAACGCCGGCCAGCGCCTGACCTTGAACCTCAAAGGCGCCGGGGTGGCCGGCGGCGGCCTCACGGCGGAGAGCCTCACGACTCACGCGGTCATCGACGACGCCTGGGGGGTGCCCAAGCTGGCCCTGCGCGTGAAAGCCGCCGACGCCGCGGTGCTGGGGCGGCCGGTGGCGCAAATCAGCCTGACCGGTGACGGCGGCTTCGACAAGATTGCCGTGCAAATCCAGGCGACCGGCACCGGCCTCCACAAATTCTCGCTGGATACCGGCGGCACCGTCAGCATCGGGTCCGAGATCGGCGTGGATATCGCGCGCCTGGCCCTGCGGGATGGCAACGTCGCCGCCACGCTCACGGCGCCGACGCGGTTCACGTATGCCCCGGCATCCGTGGCGTTGGCGCCCACCCGCGTCGCCGTCAACGGCGGCACCGCCACCGCGCAGTTCACGCTCGACCGGCGCGCCGACCGTGTCACCGGCGCGGCCACGCTGTCGCAGGTGGTGATGGGCGACCTCACCGCGATTTCCGGCGACCTTCCGGGAGCGGCGCGCAACGTGATCGACGCCTCGCTCACGATCTCGGGGGCGGCGACGGAAGCGGACGCCGACCTGGCGGTGACCTCGCATTACAACACCAGGGACTCCGGCATCGATGTCCTGGCCAAGCTGGAGGCCACCTTGCGCCAGGGGCGCGCCAAGATCCGCGGCACCGCCGCCGGCCTGTCGGCGGAGGACGCCACCCTCGCCGCCGACATTCCGGCGCATCTCGATCTCACGGGTCCCCGTCTCGCGCTGGACATGAACGCGCCCATGACCGGTGCGCTTGCCTGGCGCGGCGACGTCAAACCTCTGTGGGGCCTGTTCGCCCTGGATGAACATCTGCTGTCCGGCCAGGGCGACGTGGATCTCGCCGCCTCCGGCACTTTGGAGCAGCCGGTCCTCACGGGCGGCATCAAGCTCAGCAAGGCGCGGTACGAGAACCTGTCCTCCGGCACGGCCATGCAGAACCTGGACGCCGACATCACGGCCGGCAGCGGCGCCTCCATGACCGTCAAGCTCTCGGCCACCGATACCGGCAGCGGCCGCGTTTCCGCGCAAGGCGCCTTGACCCTGGACCGGGCAACCGGCCATTGGACCGTGGACGCCGCCGGCGATCTCGCCGCCTTCCATATCCTGCGCCGCGACGATGTCACGGCCACGGCCACCGGCCATGTCACCTATAAGGGCCCGCCGCTGGCCGGCACCTTGGCCGGCCGTCTGCAGGTGATGCGTTCGGAGATGCGGATCGGCGCCAGCTATGTGCCGGAGATCCCGCTGCTGCGCGCCAAGATCCAGGGGCCGCCGCCCGAACCGGGCCGGCCGTCCACCGTGCAACTCGACATCACACTCGCAATCGACGATGTCCTGCGCATCGACGGCAAGGGGCTGGAGGCCTTCTGGCGCGGCGAACTCAAGGCACGCGGCAGCCTGGATGCGCCGGACGTCTCCGGCACGCTCACCCTTGCCCGCGGCACCTTCACCTTCCTGGGCACCTCTTTCGATCTGGACACCGGTTCCGTCACCTTCACCGGCGGCGGCAAGATCGACCCCGAACTGGCGCTGACGGCCTCCACCCAGTCGGCGGACGTGACCGCCACGGTGACGATCTCGGGCCGCGCCTCCCAGCCCAATATCACGCTGTCCTCGGTACCGGCCCTGCCGCAGGACGAGGTGCTCGCCCGGCTGCTGTTCCGCAAAGGCGCCACGCAGCTGGGCCCGCTGGAGTCGCTGCAGCTCGCCAGCGCCGCGGCCGATCTGGCCGGCCTGTCCCAGGGCGGCCTCTCGGGCATGCTACGCAGGACCTTCGGTCTCGACATCGTCGGATTCGGCGGCAAGAGCGGCGACGCGGTGGTGCTCGGCCACCAGATCACCAGTGCCCTCTATGTCGGGGTGGAGCAGAGCGTCGGCGCCACCAACCAGCACCAGATCGTGGTGGAATGGCGCATCAGCCGCTCCCTCTCCGTCCAGTCCACGACCACGGCGCAAACCGGCGCCGACCTCGGCCTGATTTGGCGCAAGAACTACTGAAGCACGGCGTTGAAAAGCGGAGTCCGGTTTCAGCGAAAACGATGCGACAAGATCTGAAACCCGTGCTATCGCCTGAAGATGCTCAAAAACACAGGCCGCGCGCGGGACGCCGTTGAAGAAGCCTTGCACCGGGCCGATCAGCCGGCGGCAAAAGCCGTCTTCACGTCGCGCGCCGACGCACGGGCCCGCAAGGAAGCCGCGGACGCCGATGCATCCTCCGCACGGCCGCTTTATTGGGGCGTGCCCATCACCATCAAGGACAATGTCGATATCGCCGGCGAGGCGACCACCGCCGGATCCAAGGTGCTGGCCCAGTCCGCTCCGGCCGCCGCGGACGCGCCCGTCGCTGCCCGGCTCAAACGGGCAGGCTTCATCAATATCGGCCGCACCAATATGACCGAGTTCGCCTTCGCGGCGCTCGGCGTGAATCCCCACTACGGTACGCCGCGCAACCCGGCGTTCACGGACGAGCGCATTCCGGGGGGATCGTCCTCGGGCGCGGCGGTATCCGTGGCGCTCGACATCGTGCCCATGGCCATCGGCAGCGATACCGGCGGATCGGTGCGCGTGCCTGCGGCTTTTTGCGGCGTCACCGGCTTCAAGCCGACCTTCGGCGCCATCACCAATGACGGCACCTATCCGCTGGCCCCCAGCCTGGACACCCTGGGCGTGCTCGCGCATTCCGTCGCCGATTGCGCAGCGGCCTTCGACGTGATCCGCGACCGGCCGGGTGTACCGCGCCGCGCGCGGGGTCTGCAGGGCGCGCGGCTGGCGGTGATCCGGAACTATGTGTTGAACGGCCTCGACGGCGCCGTTGCCGGCGCGTTTGAAGCCGCCTGTGCCAAACTCGCCAACGCCGGCGCCGCGATCACGCCACTGCTGCTGCCGGAGATCGATGAGATCCCGATCCTGAACAAGAACGGCACCATGGTGATGGCGGAGGGTTACCGGGCCCTGAGAGACGTGATCACGGGCCGCGAAGCCGAATGCGATCCGCGCGTCATCACCCGCGTCGCCGGCGGCGGCCGGATGACCGAGGCCGACTACATCGCCATCATGACCCGCAGGGCGCAGTTGCAGACCGCGGCCGCGGCGCGGTTGGACTCATTCGACGCTTATCTGATGCCCAGCGTCGCCATCGTCGCCCCGATGATCGCCGCGGTGCAGGACCCGGAGGCCTATGCCGCGGCCAATGCGCTGATCCTGCGCAACGCCACGGTGGCCAACTTTCTCGCCCATTGCGCCATATCGGTGCCGTGCCACGCCCGCGGCACGGCGCCGGTGGGCTTGTCGGTCGCGATGCTTGGCGGCAAAGACGACGAACTGCTGGCGCTCGCCGCGGCCGTCGAGGGCGCGCTAGAGTCTGGTGCGTGATTTAAGAATCACGCACCAGACTCTAGCGTATTGTTTGGTCGCATCGTTTCTGCGGAAAACCGGTGTCCACTTTTCCGCACGATGCTCTAGAATTCCGGCAGTAGCCCCGGGATCAAGGTGACGACGCCGAGGACGATGAAGATCGCCGCGGCCACATAGCGCACCCACGACCCCTTGGCCTGTTCCGAGAACAGGTGTCCCAGGAATACCGCGGGCACATCGGCGATGAGCATGCCCAATGTGGTGCCCGCCACCACCTGCACCACGGCGGCGAAGCGTGCCGCCAGCGCCGTGGTGGCCAGCTGGGTCTTGTCGCCCATCTCGGCCAGGAAGAACGTGACCGTCGTGATCCAGAATATGCCGAAGGTGGTCGCCGCCTCATCGACCTTGGCGTCATCCAGCTTATCGGGAATCACCGCCCAGATGCCCATGGCGATGAAGAGAATGCCGAGGCCCCAGCGCAGGATGTCGGGATTCACCGCCGTGCCCAGCCAGGCGCCCAGGGCGCCGGCGATCGCGTGATTGAAGACGGTCGCCGCGACAATACCCGCGACGATCGGCGCCGGGCGCTTGAACCGGGCCGCCAGCAGCAAGGCCAGCAGCTGGGTCTTGTCGCCGATCTCCGAGACCGCGACCACACCGGTGGAAACCAGGAAAGCCTGCAGGGACATATATATAAGCGGCCAGAACTGTGGGGTCCGGTGTGCTACCAGCTTTCTCCACCATGGCAAATACCTCATCCGGCAGGCCTGGCAACTGCTTGATGCAATACACAAATATGGCCCGCAATTGACTGTTTGAGCGCCTTCCCGCACAAGGTCGCCTTATGAACGTCGCCTTACCGCAAGTCCGCGAGGCCAAAGCGCCAGCGATGCCGGCGCCCAAGGGGCTGTTTTCCCACCGCAAGTATTGGGCACAGCGCTTCGGCACCGCTCCCTTCCTGCCCATGAGCCGCGCCGAGATGGAGGCTTTGGGCTGGGACGCCTGCGACATCATCCTGGTGACCGGCGATGCCTATGTGGACCACCCCAGCTTCGGCATGGCGATCATCGGCCGCCTCCTGGAAGCCCAGGGCTTCCGCGTCGGCATCATCGCCCAGCCCGACTGGCAAAGCGCCGAGCCCTTCGCAGCGCTGGGCAAGCCGACGCTGTTCTTCGGCATCACCGGCGGCAACATGGATTCGATGGTCAACCGCTACACCTCGGACCGCCGCCTGCGCCACAACGACAGCTACACGCCGGGCGGCGAAGGCGGCAAACGCCCCGACCGCGCGGTCATCGTCTACGCCCAGCGCTGCCGCGAGGCCTTCAAGGATGTGCCCATCGTGCTCGGCGGCATCGAGAGTTCGCTGCGGCGCATCGCCCATTACGACTACTGGTCGGACAAGGTGCGCCGTTCGATCCTGGTCGACGCCAAGGCCGACATCCTGCTCTACGGCAACGCCGAGCGCGCGGTGGTGGACGTCGCCCACCGCATGGCCAAGGGTACCAAACCCGCCGACCTCGACGATCTGCGAGGCGTAGCCGTCATCAAGACCGCGGTGCCCGAAGGCTGGAGCGAAATTCAGGCCGGCGACATCGAAGCCGGCGACGAGGGCGCGCGCGCCTCCGGCGTCAACAGCGTGGTGCGCCTGCCGTCCTTTGAGCAGGTGGAGAGCGATCCCGAATCCTACGCCCGCGCCAGCCGCGTCCTGCACCGCGAGAGCAATCCCGGCAACGCCCGCCCCCTGGTGCAGCGTCACGGCGACCGCGATGTCTGGCTGACGCCGCCGCCGATCCCGCTGTCCACACCCGAAATGGATCAGGTCTACGACCTGCCCTACGCCCGCGCGCCGCATCCGTCCTACGGCGACGCCAAGATCCCGGCGTGGGATATGATCAGGTTCTCGGTCACCATCATGCGCGGCTGTTTCGGCGGCTGTTCCTTCTGTTCCATCACCGAACACGAGGGCCGCATCATCCAGAGCCGGTCGGAGGAATCGATCCTCAAGGAGATCGAGACCGTGCGCGACAAGGTGCCGGGGTTCACCGGCATCATCTCGGACATCGGCGGGCCTACCGCCAACATGTACCGCATGGCCTGCAAGGACAAACAGACCGAAAGCCTGTGCCGCAAGCCGTCGTGCGTGTATCCGGACATCTGCCCCAACCTCAACACCAGCCATGAGTCGCTGATCCAGCTGTACCGCAAGGCGCGCGCGATCCCCGGCGTGAAGAAGATCATGGTGGCTTCGGGCGTGCGTTACGATTTGGCGGTCAAGAGCCCGGCCTATGTGAAGGAACTGGTGACGCACCACGTCGGCGGCTACCTGAAGATCGCGCCCGAGCACACCGAGGCCGGACCGCTCTCGAAGATGATGAAGCCCGGTATCGGCGCCTATGACCGGTTCAAGCAACTGTTCGACCAGGCCGCGCGCGAGGCGGGCAAGGAATACTTCCTGATCCCCTATTTCATCGCCGCCCATCCCGGCACCACCGACGAGGACATGATGAACCTCGCCCTGTGGCTGAAAAAGAACCGCTACCGCGCCGACCAGGTGCAGACCTTCCTGCCTTCGCCCATGGCCATCTCCACCGCCATGTACCACGCCGGCGTGAATCCCCTGCGCCCGGTGCGCCGCGGCGCCTCGGAGCGGGTCGGCGCCATCAAGGGCCTCAAGCAGCGCCGCCTGCATAAGGCCTTTTTGCGCTATCACGATGCCGAGAACTGGCCGATCCTGCGTGACGCCCTCAAGCGCATGGGCCGCGCCGACCTGATCGGCCCCGGCAAGCACCAGCTGGTGCCTTCATGGCAACCGGCGGGCACCGGCGATTCCGGCGGCGAGGGCAAACGCTTCGGCCGCAAGCATCAGACCCAGAGGTTCACCACCAAAGGTGTCGGATTTGGCAAGCCGCCCCGCCCATGAGCCGCCGAAAAATGGCCATACTCGACCTATAGATTGGCCACAGTTACACACCAGATTCCAGACTGCCGCAGGAAGCATCCGCTTTCGGCGTCCCCTCTATAAAGCGCCGGCGCGAACCGTTTCCCGCCCCCGGCGTTAAACCACCAATGGTGATGTCATGACCATCAAGACCACAGCGACCATGATCGCCGCCGCGGCTTTCACCAGCCTCGCGGCCTGCGCGCCCACCAGCGGCGTCGGCGTGGCCAGCACGCCCGCGGGCGACCTGCGCGCCACCATGACCTGGCAGTCCAACGGCGGCCGCGCGGGCGTCATGACCGCCCAGCTCAGCAACGGCGAGACCTACAGCGGCCGTTACTTCCAGATTTCCCATGACACCCAGGTCACCGACCTCGATCCCTTGTGGGTCGGGTGGGGTCCGCCGTGGGCCGGCCCGCGCTGGGGCGGCGGATTCGGCTACGGCTGGCGCCACCGTGGATTTGGCGGCGGCTGGGGCGCTTGGGGCGGCTGGAACTCCTGGGGTCCGCAAACCGCGTTCGTCACGGTGTACAGCGGCCGCGTGGTCGCCAACCTTGAAGGCCCCAACAACACGCATATGCGTTGCACGTTCGACCTGAGGAATCCGAGTTACGGCATGCCCGGCGGCGGCATGGGCGGCTGCCAGCTGCCGAGCGGCCAGACCATCGACGCCACTTTCGAACGGACGCCCTCGTAAGTGATTTGATTGGCGGGCCGCGGCGTCCGCGCCTCAGGATCTATCCCACGTGCGCTCTGACCTGGCGCGGAGGGATCGCATAAACTCGATTCATGACGACCAAGCGCCTTCGGGTAAAAGCACGCCGGCTCTGGCGGCGGAGCATGGCCGCGCCGGTGCTTTATTCCGTCGCCTTGCACGGCGCGGTGCTGGCGCTCCTCCTGCTGTGGCCGGCTTTTCGGGATGTCACGCCGCCGCGGATGGTGGCGCTGATTATCGACCTGGTTGAAAGCGCCCCCGCGTCCGGAAGCCCGGCTTCGGGCAAGGATGCCGCGCAGACCGCCGACGCGCGGCCGGAAACCGCACCCGATCCGGCGCGACCGCGCGCCGAGATGACGCCCGCCTCTCCCGCCGCCAAAGACGCTGCGTCATCCGCCGCGCGGCAAAATGCCGCACCGAGCGTCGGCGAGCTGCTGCGCGGCGCCGAGGCCGCTCATCGCGGCACGGCCGCGGCGGCGTCGGGCACCGGGGGATCCGGCATCGTCGACGCCGTGGATGCCGGCGGCACCGGAGCCGCCAGCCTCAAGGATTTCATCCGCGTGCAAATCGAGCGCCGCTGGCAGATCGACCCTGACGCGCCGAACATCCTGGTCACCTTGCGCCTCATGATCGCGGCGGACGGGAGTGTCACCTCGGCGGAACCGTTGGACTCCGGCGGCCAGGACCGCGTGTTGCGCGCGCTGGCCATCAGCGCGCGCAACGCGGCGCTGCTCGCCTCGCCGCTGCAATTCCCGCGCGGCACCTTCGCCGTCACCGGCGAGATGATCGTCGACCTCAACACCCGGGAAGCCCGACGCTAGAGCGATTTCGCCAGCCGGAACCCGACATAACTCGAATAATCGAAATCCGCGCCGCCGGCGTCGCCGCGGCTGCGGGCGGCAGAGCGGATGAACGCCGGCAGGTTGCTCCAGGATCCGCCGCGCATCACCCGCTTGCTGCAATCGCCCTTGGTCCAGGCGCTGCCGTCTGCGGGCGCGCCGGCGTAGGTCTCGTTCCAGCAGTCGGCCAGCCATTCCCAGGTATTGCCGAGCACGTCATGGAGTCCGAACGCGTTGGCGCGGAAACTGCCGACCGGCGCGATCAAGGTATTGTCCCACTGGCTGCCGCAGCCCTGGCAGTTGGCGTTGCCGGCGCCCAGGTCCTCGCCCCACCAGCGCGCGGTCGCCGTACCGGCGCGCGCCGCGTATTCCCATTCCGCCTCGC
The DNA here is from genome assembly GCA_041905795.1 of Rhodospirillaceae bacterium. GTDB lineage: Bacteria > Pseudomonadota > Alphaproteobacteria > Rhodospirillales > Rhodospirillaceae > SHVO01. The sequence continues at coordinate 10,358 of JAYRKL010000014.1, forward strand.
TCGGCAGGCGGTACACGCCGGCACCGACGGGTATGGTCCCGTTGAGCCAGGCGATATAAGCCTGCACGTCGTTCCAATTGACGCATACCGCCGGCTGGCGCGGCAAGTCGGCCTGCCCCGGCGGAAACACCACACCATTGCCGGGCGAACGCCAGGTTTTGTCGAGCAGGCGATTGCACGGCGCCGGCTGATACCCGGTGGCGGCGAGGAACAGCGTGAACTCCTCCTCGGTGACCGGATACTTCCCCAGGGCGAAGGCGCGCAAGGAAACCGGATGCTGGGGCCCTTCCGAATCGAAGCGCCCTTTTTCCTGCGCCGGGCTCCCCATGACAAACCGGCCCGCCGGCACCACCACCATTTCCGGACACCTGGGACAGTCGCGGAATTCCGCGCCGGCGGCCTTTGCGGCCGCATCATCCGCGGGACGTTGCCGCAAGGCGGCGATCAGCGCGCGCACTTCGGCGCGATCGCGCGCGGCGGGCGCCGCCTGAAGGTATAAGTCGAACGCCCGCGCGGCGGCGGCCGGCAGATTGGCCTTGGCGAGATAGCCGCCGCGCAGGAAGTGATACTCCGCGACCCAGGGCGCCGCGCGCGCCGCAAGGTTCATGGTATGGGCGGCGGCTGCGAAATCCGCCGGGATTTTCGCCGTCTGCGCCGCCGCCGCCGCGGCGGCGGCATTGGTGGCGGCGTCGCCCGGCGTCATCGGCGTCCCGCCGCGCGCCGCCGCGATCGCGGCACTCATGGCCTGCGCTTCGGCTTCGGTCTCGGGTTGACTGGCGCTCACCGAGTCCAGGGCCGCGGCGATCGTGCCTGCGGCGGCGACCACCTCCACCGGCCAGAGCAACAACCAACCCAGCAGTAACATCCTCATGATGCCGTCACTTTCGCCTGCCTTCAGTAGAAACGCGCCCTCAGCTGCGCGCGCATGCGCTTCACAGCCTAACCCGCACCATGTGCTTAAGTAACGCCGGCATTAGTGCCGACTGAGGACCCTCGCCCGGGGCAACGGCGCCGATCCGCATGACGGTACCCTGACCACGGCCCGGGCGCCATTAACCCGGATCAAGCACCTCTGGATCAGGCCGGGGCCGATAGTGCAGACTCCGGGGACATAAACTGGAAGAAGCACCGCTCAATGGCTCAAGCCCCTACGCCCGATCTGGGCACCGATTCCCCTCCCTCCGGCGCGCTCGCCCACAGCACCGTCGTCAATGCCTCCGGACTCGTCGCCGCCGGGGTCCGGCCGCGCGGCAGCCTCGAGCATCTGTCCCATGCGGAGGTCGCCAAGCTGCTCGATCGCGGCCAGGGCGGTCTTTATCCCCTGCTGCGCCGCTGCGCGCTGGCGGTGCTCAATTCCGGCAGCTACAGCGACGACCCCACCGACCTGTTCGACAAGTACAAGGATTTCGAGCTGCGCATCATGCAGGACGCGCGCGGCATCAAGGTCAAGGTGGCCAACGCGCCGGCTATCGCCTTTGTCGACGGCGAGATGATCCAGGGGGTGAAGGAGCACCTGTTCGCGGTCTTGCGCGACATCGTCTATATCGCCAACGAGGTGGTCGACAACAATCGCTTCGACCTCACCAACTCCGAGAGCATCACCAGCGCGGTGTTCTGCATCCTGCGCAACGCGCGGGTCCTGGAAAGCCGGGAGGGGCCTGACCTGGTCGTATGCTGGGGCGGACATTCGATCTCGCGCCAGGAATACGACTATTCCAAGCTGGTGGGGTACGAGCTTGGCCTGCGCGGCATCGACGTCTGTACCGGCTGCGGCCCGGGCGCCATGAAGGGCCCGATGAAGGGCGCCACCATTGGCCACGCCAAGCAGCGCATCTATAACGGCCGCTACATCGGCCTGACCGAGCCCGGCATCGTCGCCGCCGAACCGCCCAATCCCATCGTCAATCATCTGGTGATCCTGCCGGACATCGAGAAGCGCCTGGAGGCGTTCGTGCGCCTCGGCCACGGCGTGATCATTTTTCCGGGCGGCGTCGGCACCACCGAGGAGATCCTCTATCTGCTCGGTCTCCTGCTCGATCCCGCCAACGCCGCCCAGCCCATGCCCCTGGTGCTCACCGGGCCGAAGTCGGCGGAAGCCTATTTCCGGCAGGTGGACGCCTTCATCGGCCTGACGTTGGGACCGGCGGCGCAGAACCGCTATCGCATCATCATTGACGATCCCGCGGAAGTGGCGCGGGTCATGACCAAGGGGCTGGGCGCCGTAAAAGCGCACCGCATCGCAACCGAAGATGCGTTCAACTTCAACTGGACGCTGGCCATCCCGCACGGATTCCAATTGCCGTTCCCGGTGTCGCACGACAGCGTCGCGGCCTTGCAGGTGAAGTGCGGCCAGCAGGTGCACGACCGCGCGGTGGCGCTCCGGCGCATTTTCTCGGCCATCGTCGCCGGCAACATCAAGGAGAGCGGTGTACGCCAGATCGCCGAGAAAGGACCGTTCCGGATCCACGCCGATCTCGAGCTGATGCAGCCCCTGGACGCGCTGCTCAAGCAATTCGCCATCGACAAGCGGATGAAACTCTCGGGCGACTACAAGCCGGTTTATCAGCTCGTTTCCTAGAGCGTCGTGCGGAAAAGTGGATACCGGTTTTCCGCAGAAACGATGCGGCCAAACAATACGCCAGAGTCTCGTGCGTGTTGCGCAACGTCTACCGCAAGATCAAGGCCGTCAACCGCACCGATGCCGTGCGCATCGCCATGACGCGGGGCTGGCGCTGAGAGTCCGGCTCAAAAGTCGAAATCGAGTTCCTCGATCTCCTCGGGCTCCCGCTTTGCCGCTTCGACCCACTGTTTCATCGGCGCCCAACTCATGATGGTGCGGCAATAGGAGCTGGCCGGGCCCGACATCGCGACGCCGTAGGTGATGAAACGCGTGCACACCGGTGCATACATGGCGTCGGCGACGGTCGGCGGTCCGAACAGGAACGGCCCGCCATATCGCTGCAGGCATTCGGCCCAGATGGTTTGAATGCGATCGATATCGGCCTGGGCGCCGGCGAACACCTTGAAGGCCGCGTGACGCGCCTTGAGGTTCATGGGCAGGGCCGAGCGCAGGTTATAGAATCCCGAATGAATCTCCCCCGAGATCGAGCGGCAATGGGCGCGCGCCAGGCGGTCCGTGGGCAGCATGCCGGCGTTGGGGAAGGCCTCGGCCAGGTATTCGGCGATCGCCAGGGTGTCCCAGACGCTGGCGCCGTCGTGATTGAGGCGCGGCACCAGCACTGACGGCGCCAGCAGCAAAAGTTCGGCGCGGTTGGCTTCAATGGAAACCGCCCGTTCCTCGACCTCGAGCCCCGCCAGCTGGCACAGCAGCCAGCCCCGTAAGGACCAGGACGAATAGTTCTTGCTGGAAATGGTCAGTACCGCACGGGCCATATAATCTCCCTTGGCTCCCTTGATCCCTCGGACGTCAGCGCAACCGCGAGATACGATATTGCGGCGCAGCATAAAAAGCACTAGCGTTTATTAACCCCGTCGCGTTCATTACCCGGGGGATTTGGAATTCGTATGCTTTATCAGGCCTATCACGCCACCTCGGCGGCGCTCGAGCCTCTGCGGATGGCCGCGCGACTCGCGCTCACCGGCGGCACGACCTTCAAGACCTTCGATAGCAGCTCTTTCGGTCTGTCCACCGCCGCGATGCTGGAAGTGGCGGTGCGCGCGACCGTCACCCACGAACGCCCGGCGTATGGCATCGATTACGCCGACGTCGACGGCAAGACGGTGGCGGTGCGGGAGGAGGTGGCGCTCTCCCTGCCGTTCTGCGATCTCCTGCACTTCGCCAAGGACGATGCGGCGCCGCAGCCGAAACTGCTGCTGATCGCGCCGCTGTCCGGTCACTTCTCCACCATCCTGCGTCACACGGTCGAAACCAGCTTGCGCGACCACGACGTCTATCTCACCGACTGGAAGAACGCCCGCGACGTGCCGCTGTCGGCCGGGACTTTCGGCTTCGACGACTTCATCGACTATGTGCTGCAGTTCATTCGCGCCATCGGCCCCGGCGGACATGTGCTGGCGGTGTGCCAACCGTGCGTGCAGGCGCTCGCCGCGGTGGCGCTGCTGTCCGAGGACAAGGATCCCGCCACGCCCAAAAGCCTGACTCTCATGGCGGGCCCTGTGGATGTGCGCATCAATCCCACCTCGGTCAACACCTTCGCGTCTGAACACGATATCGACTGGTTCGAGAACAACCTGATCCACCCGGTGCCGTTCGGACTCGAAGGCCAGGGGCGCCGTGTGTATCCCGGGTTCCTGCAGCTGTTCTCCTTCATGTCCATGAACATGCAGCGCCACACCAAGGCGCAGCGTGAGATGTACGATCACCTCGCCCAGGGCCGCCGCGACGCGGCGCAGCCGATCATGACTTTCTATGACGAATACTTCGCGGTCATCGATCTGGCCGCCGAGTTCTTCCTGGAAACCGTCGAACGCGTGTTCCAGATGCCGGAACTGGCGCTGGGCCAGTCGATGTACCGCGGACGCAAGGTCGATCCCGGCGCCATCCGCCGCACCGCGCTGCTGACCATCGAAGGCGAACGCGACGACATCTGCGCCGTGGGCCAGACCGCCGCCGCCCACGACCTGTGCCGCAACCTGCGCCCGCACCTCAAGCATCACCACCTCCAGGCCGGTGCCGGCCACTACGGAGTGTTCAGCGGCAAGAAGTGGCAGAGCCAGATCTATCCGGTCGTCAAGAACCTGATCCTCGCCACCCACTGAGGACCGGGCGAAAGGAGCGCCGTTGAGCATCAAGGTCGCCCTTCGCCACCATACCGAATACCGCTATCCGCGCCTGATCTCGCTGGGCCCGCAGGTGATCCGCCTGCGCCCCGCGCCCCACTGCCGCACGCCGATCGAGGCCTATAGCCTCAAGATCGCGCCGGCCGGCCACTTCCTGAACTGGCAGCAGGATCCGCAAGGCAATTTCCTGGCCCGCGTGGTGGTGCCGGAACGCACCAAGGCTTTCTCGGTCACGGTCGATCTCATCGCCGACATGGCGGTGATCAACCCGTTCGATTTCTTCCTGGAGCCGGCCGCGGAGCAGTACCCGTTCGCCTACGACCCGAGCCTCGACGAGGAACTGGCGCCGTTCCGCAAACGGGCGGCCCTGACGCCGACCCTGGCGAAGTACATCGATCTGGTGCGGCCCGCGCCCGGGCCGACGGTGGACATACTGGTGGAGCTTAATCGCAAGCTTCAGCAGGACATTTCTTATGTCATCCGCATGGAGTCCGGCGTGCAGACGCCGGAAGAGACGCTGGAGTCGCGCAAGGGATCCTGCCGCGACACAAGCTGGCTGCTGGTGCATATCCTGCGCCACCTCGGCTTGGCCGCGCGTTTTGTCTCGGGCTATCTCGTCCAGCTGGTGCCCGACCAGAAGCCCTTGGACGGACCCGCCGGCGTCGCCGCCGACTTCACCGACCTGCACGCCTGGTGCGAGGTCTACCTGCCCGGCGCCGGGTGGATCGGCCTCGATCCCACGTCGGGACTGCTCACCGGCGAGGGCCACATCCCGCTGGCGGCCTCGCCCGAACCGCAGAGCGCCGCGGCCATCACCGGCTTCGCGGAAAAGACCGAGACCCAGTTCCATTTCGAGATGCAGGTGCGGCGCCTGCCGGAAGCACCGCGCGTCACGCATCCCTACAGCGACGAGGCCTGGGCCGCGGTCAACGCACTGGGGGCCGCTATCGACGGCGATCTCAAGCGCCTCGACGTACGCCTGACCATGGGCGGCGAGCCGACCTTTGTCGCCGCCGACGACCCCGACGGCGGCGAGTGGAACACGCAAGCCCTGGGCCCGACCAAGCGCCGCTATGCCGGCGGCCTCTTGCGCCGCCTCGCCCGCCGGTTCGGGTCGGGTTACCTGCTGCATTATGGGCAAGGCAAGTGGTACCCCGGCGAACAGCTGCCGCGCTGGGCGCTCACCTGCCTGTGGCGCAAGGACGGCCGGCCCGCCTGGCGCGACGACACCTTGTTCGCCGCCGACGAAAGCCGGAACCCCGCGCTCACCGCCGACGACGCCGGCGGCTTCGCCCGCGCGCTGGCGGAACGGCTGGGCCTCGACCCGGCCTTCGCCGCCGCCGCCCATGAAGACGTCTGGTACTACCTGTGGCGCGAGCGCCGCCTGCCGGTGAACGTCGACCCGCTCAGAAGCCAACTCAAGGATCCGCTGGAACGGGCACGGTTCGCCCGCCTGTTTGACCAAGGCCTGGAGAAGGTTGTGGGCTATGCCCTGCCGCTGCACGCCTTCGCTGCCGGCGGCCGCCGCGCCTGGAAGAGCGGCCCGTGGTTCCTGCGCCGGGAAGCCATGTATCTGGTCCCGGGCGATTCCCCCATGGGCTATCGCCTGCCCCTGGAGTCCCTGCCCTGGGCGGCCCCGGGCGACCATCCCGCCCTCGCGCCGCCCGACCCCATGGCCGATCTGGCGCCGCTGTCCGTCTCCGGCGCCCGTTTCAGGATGCAGGACCCGCAGCAAGCCGTGCCGCCAGAACCCGGCATATCCGACGCCGGCGTGGTGCGGACCGCGCTCTGCGTGGAGGTGCGCGACGGTCTGCTGCATATCTTCATGCCGCCGCTGGACGACACCGGCGACTATCTCGATCTCGCGGCGGCGGTCGAAGACGTGGCCGCGGCGCGCAACCAGCCGGTGATGCTGGAAGGCTATCTGCCGCCCCACGATCCGCGATTGCAGAAGTTCTCGATCACGCCCGATCCCGGCGTGATCGAGGTCAACATCCATCCCTCCGCTTCCTGGAGCGAGATCGCCTCGGTCACCGCCGCGGTCTACGAGGAGGCACGCGCCGAGCGCCTGGTCGCCGAGAAGTTCATGCTCGACGGCCGCCATGTCGGCACCGGCGGCGGCAATCACATCGTCCTCGGCGGTCCGACGCCGTCCGACTCACCGCTGCTGCGCCGCCCCGACTTGGTGAAAAGCCTGGTGGGCTACTGGCACAATCACCCGTCGCTGTCCTACCTGTTCTCGGGCCTGTTCATCGGCCCCACCAGCCAGCATCCGCGCGTGGATGAAGCGCGTGACGATTCCACTTACGAACTCGGTCTTGCCTTTGACGCGCTGCGCCGCGCGCCCAAGGTCGATGGGGCCTCGCCGCCGTGGCTGGTGGACCGTATCTTCCGCGACGTGCTGGTGGACGTGACCGGCAACACCCACCGCACCGAATTCTGCGTCGACAAACTGTATTCGCCCGATGGCGCGGCGGGCCGTCTCGGCCTGCTGGAACTGCGCGCCTTCGAGATGCCACCCCATGCGCGCATGAGCCTCGCGCAGCAACTGTTGCTGCGCGCGCTGGTCGCGCACTTCTGGCAACAGCCCTACGACCGGCCGCTGGCGCGTTACGGCACGCGCCTGCATGACGAATTCATGCTGCCCTACTTCTGCACCAACGACTTCGCCGACGTGCTCGACGACCTGAACCGCGCCGGCTACGCCTTCGACCCGCAGTGGTTCCACGCCCATCACGAGTTCCGGTTTCCCCTGATCGGGGAAATCGCCGCGCGCGGCGTCGGCCTGGAATTGCGCCAGGGCCTGGAGCCCTGGCATGTGCTGGGCGAGGAGTCCGCCCCCGGCGGAACCTCCCGCGCCGTGGACAGTTCCTTGGAAAGGCTTCAGGTAAAACTGCAAGGATTGACCGGCGAACGTCATGCCCTGGTCTGCAACGGCCGCCAGGTGCCGTTGCGCGCCACCGGTAAAAAAGGCGAATATGTCGCCGGTATCCGCTTCCGGGCCTGGCAGCCGCCGCGCGCCCTGCATCCGACTCTGCCGGTGAACACGCCTTTGACCTTCGACATCTACGACTCCTGGGCCGGGCGCTCGATCGCGGGCTGCACCTATCACGTCAGCCATCCGGGCGGACGCAACTTCGAGCGCTTCCCGGTCAACGCCAACGAAGCCGAAACCCGCCGCCGCGCCCGCTTCTTCCCGTTCGGCCATAGCATCGGCGAGTTTACGCCGGTGCCGGGCATCCAGGCCGGCGAGCACCCGGTCACGCTCGACCTTCGCGCCAATCCGTAGTCGATGACGGCGGAACACCCCCCCGCTTCCCTTGTCGCTTACGACGAGATGGTGTCGGGCAAGCGCGCGCTCCGCCCTCATTGGCGCGACATCATGTCCCTGGTCTGGGGCATGCCGCCGGAGATGCTGCGCGAGAAACAGGCGCGCGCCGCCGGGCACCTCGCCGCCGCCGACAACCTGTTCACCGAAGGCGCCGAGCCCCTGCCGCACTGGGGCATGGACCTCTTGCCGCTGATCATTCCCGACGCGGAGTGGCAGGGCCTCGCCGCCGGCCTCACCCAGCGCGCCAGGCTCCTCAACCTGATCCTGGAAGATGTCTACGGGCCGCAGACGCTGATCCGCGACAAATTGCTGCCGCCCTTCCTGGTGTTCAACAACCCGGCGTTCCTGCGCCCGGTCAGGTTCGTCACCAGCCCGCTGGCGCCGCCCTTGCATTTCTACGCCGCCGACCTGGTGCGCATGCCCGACGGCCGCTGGCGCGTGTTGGCCGACCGCACCCAGGCGCCCGGCGCGCTGGGTTACGCCCTGCGCCACCGCAGCGTCGCGGCGCGCAGCTTCCCCGAAGCCTTCCGCAACGCCGCCATCCATCGCCTGCACCCCTCGGTGGATCAATGGCAGGCAAGCCTGCAAGCCATCGGCGCCAAGCTCGACGATAACCCGCGCATCGTCCTGCTGACGCCGGGCCCGCACAACGCCTCCTACCCCGAGCACGTGCTGCTCGCGCAGGAACTGGGGGTGACGCTGGCGCAGGGCTCCGACCTCACGGTGCGCGAGGGCCTGGTGTACTTGCGCACCTTGGACGGTCTCGCCCGCGTGCATGTGATCTACCGGCGTGTCGACGGCGAATATTGCGACCCGCTCGAACTGCGCGCCGATTCCGCTTTGGGCGTTGCCGGACTGGTCGCGGCGGTGCGCGCGGGCAACGTCGCGCTGCTCAACTTGCCGGGCTCCGCCATGGCGGAGACGCCGGGTCTCGCGCCGTTCCTGCCGGCCATCGCGCGTAAGCTGCTCGGCGAGGAACTGGCGCTGCCGGCGGTGACGACATGGTGGTGCGGACAGCACGCACCCTTGGAAGAGGTGCTCAAGACCCCTGAGAAATTCATCCTGCAGCGGGCGTTTCAGTCCGAAATCGCCCAGGTCGACCTCGCGCGCAGCAGCGATGAGGAATTGGCCGGCCACCTGAACGCGCTGCGCGCCGCGCCGGGGCAATATGTGGCGGTGGAGCGGGTGTTGCACAGCCGCGTGCCGGCTTTTGCGGACAATGGTTTGGAACCGCGGCCGGTGGTCCTGCGGGTCGGGGCGTTTTCCGCGGGCGACACCTGGCATCCGGTACCGGGCGGCGTCGCCCGCATCGCCGACAGCGACGATCAGCGCCAGGCCCTGCACCTCGGCGGCACGGTCAAGGATGTCTGGGTGCTGAAAGACGAACCCGCCGACGAAACCGCCCATGAAGGGCTGGTGGAACTGCGCAAGGCGCAGCGCGTGCCCGACGCGGTCGGCAGCCGCGTCGCCGACGACCTGTTCTGGCTGGGCCGCTACGCCGAGCGCCTGGATTCCGGCGCCCGCCAGTTGCGCGCCATCATCGCACGGCTGGTGCGCGGCACGCCCGGCGCGCGCGAAACCGCCGAACTTCAGCTGCTCGCGCGGGCCTTGCATCACAGCGGCTGGATCGGCGCCGACGACGCCCGCGCGCCCGTGGACGGGACGGTGTTCACCCTGAGCGTGGTCACCTGCATGGTGCCCAACGGCAGCGCCGCGCGATACCAGGCGTCCCTGCTCCAGATCGCCGTCTCCCTGCGCGACCGCCTGTCCCAGGACATGTGGCGTGTCATCAGCACCATGAGCCGCCCGTTGGCCCAGAATTCCGGCGATGAGTTCGACAGCCTGCTGGGCGCCCTGGACAACCTGGTGCTCGCGGGCGGCGCCTTCAACGGCACCGTGGCGGAGAACATGACCCGCGGTATGGGCTGGCGCTTCCTGGAGATCGGCCGGCGCATCGAACGCGGCATCCACATCTGCACCGCCGTGGACGCCCTGCTCGGCGGACAGCCGGCGCGCGTGGAAGCCAGCATCCGGCTGCTGCTGGAGCTGTGCGATTCGGTCATGACCCATCGCAAGCGCTTCCCCATGGATTCCTACACCCTGGCCGCCGCCGACATCGTACTGACCGAAGGACTGAACCCGCGCGGCCTGATCTACCAGCTCGAGGCCTTGCGCCGGGAGCTGGACGGACTTATCGGCCACGACCCGTTGGCCGCGGAAAAGCAGCTGGTCGACAAGCTGCTGCAAGTCTTGCGGGCGCCGGCGCCGTTCTCCGATCTCGCCGGCGACCGCCCGACGAGCCTGGCCGCGGGCGCGCGGCTTGTCCGCGGCGAGCTGATCGGGCTCTCGGACATGATCAGCCGCAGCTTCTTCACCCATATCAAGGTCCCCAAGAGCGTGGTGTTCGCGTCCCGGGACGGGGATGAGGACCGGGCCGCGTCATGAGGCGTTACGCCGTTCGCCATGAGACCCGCTACACTTACAGCCTGCCGGTGGACTTCGGCATGCATATGGCGCGGCTGTCGCCGGTCAACAGCACGCTCCAGAAGCGCCTGGAACATTCCATCGACGTGACGCCCGCGCCGGCATGGGCGATGGCGTTCAACGACCACTTCGGCAACGGCCTGCACCATTTCGTCATCGAGACCCCTCATACGGAATTCGCGGTGGTGCAAAAGACCCTGGTGGAGGTGACCGCCTCGGCCTGGACACCGGCATCGCCCGCGCCGGCCTGGGAGACCGTGCGCGACGGCATGCGCGCCGACGCCTTCCCGGAATATCCCGAGCCGGCGGAATTCATCTACGCCTCGCCGTTGGTGCAGCTCGATCCCGGCGCCGCGGCCTATGCCGCCGAAAGTTTCGCGCCGGGCACCGCCATGATCGCCGGAGCCTTCGACCTGGCCTGCCGCATCAAACGGGACTTCGCCTATGCGCCCGGCTCGACCACCATCGACACCCCCGTGTCCGAGATCATGCGGAAAAGACACGGCGTTTGTCAGGACTTCACCCACGCCATGCTCGCCGGCCTCCGCGGCCTGGGCCTGCCCGCGCGTTATGTCTCGGGATATCTGAAGACTCACGCCGCGGCGCCCAAGCCGGACGAAGCGCCACGGTCCGGCGACAAACTCGTCGGCGCCGACGCCAGCCACGCCTGGGTGTCGGTCTGGTGCGGGCCCGACATCGGCTGGGTGGAGTTCGACCCCACCAACGCCCTGATGGTGGCCGAGGAGCATATCGCGGTCGCCTATGGGCGGGACTTTACCGACGTCACCCCCTTGCGCGGCCTGATCACCGGCGGCGGCGATCATGCGCTGACCGTCGCGGTGAGGGTCGAGGACCTCGCCTAGACGGCCTTTTATGATCGGCGCCACTGCTCTTATTGGTCGGCAGACACTCTTGCGGACCTCGGATAAAACACCGACATGACCCCCTCCACTGCCTATGATTTCGAGCTGTCGACCTTGAGCGGCGAGCCCTTGCCGCTCAGCGCCTTCCGCGGGCAGCCGTTGGTGATCGTCAACACCGCCTCGGCCTGCGGGTTCACGCCGCAGTTCGCGGGGCTCGAGGCGTTATGGCGGGAATTCAAGGACCGGGGACTGGTGGTGATCGGCGTGCCGTCCAATGATTTCGGCGCCCAGGAACCCAATGACGCCGAGGGTATCGCCGCCTTCTGCGCGTGCACGTACGGCGTGGACTTCCCCATGGCCGGCAAACGCCATGTGCGCGGCGACGGCGCCGATCCCCTGTTCCGCTGGCTGGCGCGGGAGGGCGGCCTGTTGGGCCGGCCGCGATGGAACTTCTATAAGTACCTGGTCGGGCGTGACGGTAAACTCGTGACCTGGTTCTCGAGCCTGACGCCGCCGGGCGCCGGACGTTTCCGCCGCGCGGTCCGGCGCGCTATAGATCGCGCTATAGATTCGGGGGCATGACCGCCTTCGTCTATGTCATCGGCAGCTTCGCCGGCCGTACGCTCCGGACGCAAACCTGCCGGACCTATGTCGGCTGGACCGACGACATCGCGCGCCGCGTCAAAGCCCATAACGACGGCAAGGGTGCCCGCTCCACCCGCGGCCGGGTCTGGTTCCTGCTCTATGCCGAGCGGCTCGAGGACCGCAGCGCCGCCATGAGCCGCGAATGGCATCTCAAGCGCGACCGCGCTTTCCGCAAGCAGTTGGCTGACACGACACTCGGCCGATAGAGCGCTAGAGCATTTTCCGATGAAGTGGATGCCGGTTCATCGCAGAAAATGCGACCAAACCAAAAAGATTAGAGCATGATCGCGATTCAATATGACTCGATCATGCTCTAGCCGCCGGTTCGCGGAAACCGGAATCTAGAAGGCGACGCCGAGGGCGACGACAACGCGGTCCCCGCACGGCAGACCGCAGGCCTTGAGGTCGCTGCCGTGATAGCGCACCGCGGCGGTCAGCATCTTCCAGGCCGCGCCGACACCCGCGCTCCAATACAGATACGAACCGCCGGCGGCCGGGCGCTGGATGGCACGGCCCAGGCCGCCTTCGATCGAGAACAGGCCCGTCACCGGGGCCTCGGCCGCAAGATCGATGAATGTCGCCGGGCCGGCGGCGCCGGAATAATCGGGCGTGTGACGGACGGTGGCGGTGACGGTGGCCGCCTCCAGCGCACCGCTCACCGACGCAAAGGCGTCATAGTAGGCGTAATGAAGCGCGCGCGGCGCGCCGGCATAAGCCGTGTACGCGACACCCGCGTCGAACGTCAGGGGGCCGAAAGCCTTGCTGTAACCGAGGGTGCCCCATAGCTCCGCCTTGGCCGGATCGCCGGGGCCGAAATCGATCGACGATACCCAACCGTCGACGTGCAGCCCGTCGATGCCGCCGGCCTTGCTCCAGGTGAGGCTGCCCTGCACCGCCGCGTGGCCGTTGCTGTAGGAGACACCGCGGAAGACATAGTCCGTCACCACCGCCGCCGTGCCGGAGATCTCGAACGCGTTCTCTGCCGCTTGCGCCCCTGCGGGCATCAACGCCAGCGCCGCCGCGACCGTTGTTAAAGTCTTTGCCATAGTCCGGAATGTCCCCGCCTTTCTGTAGGGCATATCCACCACGCATGCTCTTGATTTCTTCCCGGCGGCTGGCATGGTTGACGGATGTTGCGCGCAAGGGGGACGGCCTTCGCGGAGTTTCGGAGACTGCGATGGCAGAGTTCAATCAGGTTTACGCGCGCGCCGCCTATTACGATATCGCCTTCCGCCGGGACATCTCCCGCGAGGTCGCCTTCATCGCCGACGAATATCGGCGTCTCAACGGCCGGCCTTTAGCCTCACTGCTCGAGATCGCCTGCGGGCCCGGGTACCACGTGCGCGATTTCGTGCGCCGGGGCGTACGCGCCATTGGACTGGACCTGATGCCGGAGATGATCGCCTTTGCCCGGGAGCAGGCCGAGGCCGAAGGGGTGGAAGCGGAATGGATCGCCGCCGACATGCGCGGTTTCTCCCTCTCCGCGCCGGTCGACGCCATTATCACCATGTACGACAGCATCGACTGCCTTTCCACCGGCGACGACCTGGTGGACCACTTCCGTACCGTGGCCAGGAACCTGACGCCGGGCGGCATCTACCTGTTCGAAGTCACGCATCCGCGCGACTGCTCCATGTGGAATTACGGCCGCCACGCCTATCGCGGCGAGCGTAACGGCACCAAGGTGGAGATTCTCTGGGCGGTCAACGATCCGGTGCCCGACCCCCTGACGCAGATCGCCGAAGTGCAGACCATCCTGCGCGTCACCGAGAACGGCAAGACCACCGACTATCCCGACTGCGCGCGCGAGCGTTTCACCTTGCCCCAGGAATTCATCGCCCTGATCAAGCTGGCGGGCGGCCTGGAGGTGGTCGAATGCTACGGCGACTTTGTCCAGGGTCTGAAGATGGACAACTCGCCGGCGTCGCGCCGCATGATCTTCGTGCTCAGGAAGCCGGTTTAGGTATGAGCGAGCCGGCCTCTTTCGCCAACTTCCTGTCGCCCAAGGTGGCGGTGCGCGCCTGCACCGACAAGGCGGGGCGCGGTGTCTACGCGGTGAACGGCATCGAAGCCGGCGAAGTGGTGGCGGTGTGGGGCGGGCGCATCGTCGGCCGCGCCCAGGCCGAGGCCATCACGCCGGACCTGCGCCGCTACATCGTGCAGGTTGAGGACGAGCAGTTCCTGGCGCCGCTGGAGCCTATCGACGCCGCCGAGCTGATCAACCATTGCTGCCAGCCCAGCTGCGGGCTGTCGGGCCAGATTACTTTGGTGGCCCTGCGCCGCATTCAGCCCGGCGAGGAGATCACCTTCGACTACGCCACCACGGATTCCAGCGCCTTCCTGGAGTTCCCGGTGAGTTGCTCCAAAGCCCCCTGCCGCCAGAAAGTGTGCTGCGACGACTGGCGGCGCGCCGATGTGCAGGCCGCCAACCGCGGCCATTTCTCGCCGTACTTGCAGCGGCGCATCGACCGGGCGCGCAAAGCCGATGCGGCCGAATAGTTAAGCCGCCAGCAGCTTGCGGTTGGTTTCCCGCAAGCGGTTTCCGAACATGCGGCAGATGTGCAGCAGCACTTCGGGCCGCTGCAGCACCAGGGTCGAGAACCGGTCGCGGTCCAACGTCAGCACCGCGGCGTCGGTCAGCGCCACAATCGTCGCCGAACGCGGCTGATCGTCGAACAGCGCCATCTCGCCGAAAAAATCGCCGGCGGACAGGCGCGCCACCTCCTTGCCGTCCGCGGCGTCCGGCGAAGCGCCCAGACGCACCGCGGCCGATCCGCCCGACAGGATATAAAGCGTGGTGCCGGTGTCGCCCTGGCGCATGATCGCCTCGCCCGCCAAATAGTCCTCGTACCCCAGGGCCTGATCCACCGACAGGAGATCGTCGAGCGACAAGCCGCTGAACAGCGGCACGGATTTGAGGAAGATCAGCCTGTTCATGATGGACTCCTCGGTCTGGGGACTTTGCAGGTAGGCGACGGTGTCGAGGACGACGGGATCGGTCTCGGCCCGCGCGGATTGGTTCAAAAGGCCGGCGAACAGCACGCCGGCGCGGATCCAGCGGTTGGGATCCGACGCCGCCGCTTCGAGCATGGCGGCGAATTCATCGGGCGTGCCCGCGCCCTGACGCGCGGTCACGGCGTCGGCGCCGGCCTCCAGCATCGGCAGCAGCGGCTGTACGAACCGGCGGTGGCCGATGGAGGCTATTGTTTCGACCGCATTGGCGCGGCTGCGCGCCGAGCCGTTGGAGAGGATACCCCGCATGGCCTGGAGCGTGCGCTTGTAGCCAAGGGCGCCCAGCACATCGAGCGCCACGTCGAGGGCGCGGCGGTTCGCGTCGGCCAAAGCCGCGGCCAGCGGCGCCCAGCGGTCATGCTCACCCTCCGGCACCGGCGGCAGAATCTGCAACCAGCGGATATTGCGCCGGACGGCGCTGAAGTGGCGCGCCGCGAGATGCTGGTAGAGCATCTGGTCGACCGCGGCGCCGCCGATCTTGCCGGCGGCTTCGGTGGCGGCGTCTTCGTGCAGATCGCGGCCCGAGCCGAGCGCGCTCCGCACCGCCGGCAGCGCCGCTTCGCCGAAGCCGGCAAGCCCGGCCGCGGCCGCGAGGCGCACTTCCTTCAGGGAATCCTCGAGGCCCGCCGCCACATCGAAGATGTCGGCGGCGTCGCCTTGCGCCGCCAGCAGCCGGTAGGCGCCGGCGCGCAGAGGTCCATGGTTGTCGCCGGTGGCGGCGGCGAGGGTTTCCTTCGCCCAATCCCCAGCGCGATCGGTGGGG
Organism: Rhodospirillaceae bacterium; assembly: GCA_041905795.1. Classification (GTDB taxonomy): domain Bacteria; phylum Pseudomonadota; class Alphaproteobacteria; order Rhodospirillales; family Rhodospirillaceae; genus SHVO01. Next base: position 26,217 of record JAYRKL010000014.1, read on the forward strand.
CCCAGCTCCGCCGCGGCCTCCAGGACGGCGGCCCGCACGGCGATAGACGGCGTATGCCGCAACCGCTCCAGGAGCGGCTGAAGAGACGGGTCGCGGCAGCGGCGGATCGCCTGCACCACGCGCAATCGCAACGGCTCGCGCGCCGCAAGCAATTCGCCAAGCACGGTTTCGACGCGCGGCGTGGCTTGGCCCCGCCGCAGCGCTTCCACGGCGGCAAGGCTGGCGACGCTGGCGGCGGGATCGCGCGTAAGTCTGTCCAGGGTTGCCGCATCCAGCCGGCAGCCGGCGGTGACGAGGGCTTCCAGCGCGGTGGCGCGCACCGACGCCTCTTCCGCTTCCAGCAGGGTTGCGAGCGTGGCGGTCAGTTCGGGCGTCAGCCGGCTCGCGAACTGACGGATGAAAATGGCGCGGATCGGTGCCGCGGCGCGCGACACCAGGTCCTCGATCTCGCGCTGGAACAGGCGCGGGTCGCTGCGGGCCGCCAGTTCCAGCCCGAGCCCCTGGCTGTGTTCGTCGCCGCTGTTCAAAAAGCGCCGGATGTCGCCGTGCAGCTCCGGCGGCACCGCGCCCGTGCCGTTCTCCAGGTCCACGGAACCCGCGCGCAGCATCTCCATCAAGCCGTGGGTGTAGGCGCGGCGGATGTAGATGCCGCAGGCCAGGAACGCGAACGCCATGACAAGGCCGACGGCGGTGACGGCGATTTGCCCATGGTCCTGGAACAGCCATAGCCCGCCGCCGGCCAATGCCATGGCGAACGGATACATCAGGCCGTCGTTGAAGAGTCGCACCCGGCCGACGAAGCGGTGCGGCATGGCGTTGTAATTGGCGACGAAAATCGGCGCGTCGACGCTGTGCGCCCAGGGATCGTAAACCGTGTGGGCGAAGACCGCCGCCGGCAGGGTGAACCATCCGCCCAGGGCCGCGAACGCCGCGACGGTCATAGTGGGATAGACTAGGTTCATGCGCGCCACGCCGATGCGCGCGAGCAGCGGGCCGGTCACCAGCATGCTGGTGAGGATGTTCACCAGGTTGAGGGCGCCGTTGAGGATACCCAGGAACCGCGTGAGCGCCCGTTCATCCGGGTACTCGCCAGTGTAGACCACGAACACCTGATACTCGATCAGGCTCTGCACCACGATGTTGAGGAAGACGCCGAGCGCCAGGAGGCCGACGATGGGATAACGCCGGATCAAGGGTCTGAAGGCCTTGAGGCCCTCGATCAGGCCTTCCTCGGCCTGGGGCTCCGCTTCACCCAGGGGCGGCGTGGTTTTGCGGATCGCCAGGAACAGGCCCGCCACGCCCAACAATGAGGCCGGCATGCCGAACAGGAGATCGGCGGCGGAGAAATGTTCGGCGCCGAGGCCGGCCAGCGCGCCGCCGGCGAGGCCGCCCAGCGCCATGCCGACAGCGATGGCCGTGGTGCTGCGGTTGGTCTCCACCGAGGTGAAATAGTCGGCCATCAGCACGTAAAAGATGCTGTAGCTCAGCTGCTCGAACACGCTCACCACGATATAGAGCGCGTAGAACAGGGCGATCGACTCGCCGCGCGCCAGCGGCGCCGCCGCGGTCAGCAGCGCCGCGCCGGCGCCCAGGAGCACGGTGAACAACAGCGGCCGCGGCCAGCGGTCGATGATGCGCGAGAACGCCACCGACAGCGGGATCGAGAGCGCGGCGTAGAGGACGTAATAAAGCGGGATGGCGGTGGCGCCGGCGCGGTTGAGGAACAGGGCCGCCGCCAGGGTGGAGCCATAGGTATTGGCGGCCGCGAGGGCCGTGGCCAGCGCAACGAAACTCAGCACGCGGCCGGATGGACGCACCGTCATGAACCTCAAGCACACCTGTAGCGGAGTGTTAAGGGGTCGGACTCCTTCGCGCAAAGAAAAACGGCCGGCACCTGCGGACGCCGGCCGTTTGCAGAGATACCCGCAGGGTTACTTCTTGGTGCGGAACACCATGATGAAATCGCCCGGGTCGTTGGTGACTTTGACGGTCACCGGGCCGGGCAACACCGTGCCGTCGGCGCCGATGGTCATCTGGTGGGCGAAGGCTTCGAGCTTACCGATGACCTGGCCGGTCTTCGGGTTGAACTTGAAGATGTAGCTGTCCTTGTCATAGCCGATGCCCTTGGCGTGGGTGCCGACATAGATCATGCCGTCGGGCGCCACCGCTGCGCTGAACAATTGTCCGCCAAAGTGCTTCTTACCCAGGAATTTGCCTTCGGTGTCGAACCACTGGACGCGGCCGCTTTCGCGGTCGGCCACATACAGGATGTTGTCGGCGGACAGCGAGATGTCGTGGACGAGATTGAACTCGCCGTCACCCTTGCCCTTGGAGCCCCACTGGCGAACCTTTTTGCCGGCGGCGTCGTATTCAATGTAGCGGCCGTTGCAGTAACCGTCCGAAGCGTAGATATGGCCGTTCGGCGCGAAGGTCACGTCGGTGGCGCCGCAGAACGGGCGCGACGGATCCGGGATCTCGCCGACATCGATCTGCAGGAGCTTCTTACCGTCGGCGGAGAATTTCACGATCATCGATTTGTTGGCGTCGATCGTCCACACGTTGCCTTCGGGATCGATGCGGATCCCATGAGGGATGGTGAAGATGCCTTTGCCGAAGGAGCGGATGTATTTGCCCTTGGAGTCCAACACCACCACCGGGTCGATGTTGCGGTCCTCGGGGCGATGGAAGACGTAGATGTTGCCGGCCTTGTCCTGGGCCATGGCCGAGACCGGGGCGATGGCGAAGGGCGCGTCGACCTTGATCAGCACCTTTTCCATGGGCAGCGCCGGGGTCATTTTCGCGAGCGCGCGCAGGCCGTCCGAATCCGCCTGTTCCTCGGGGGGGAGCTTGCGTTCCTGCATCGCCACCCGGGACCCGGCCGTCACCGCATCGTTTGCTGCCGGGGCGGCCGGTGCCGCAGCAGCAGGCGCCGCCGCAAAAGCAGGACCCGCCGACAGGGCGGCCAGCATGACAAAAGTGGAAAGCCGTACGGCACGCATAAGTTCTCCCTCCTCAATTTAACGTTGAGGCCGCCACTATAGCCGGTTCCCAAGCCCCGCCCAGGGGCGAAACTTGGGTCAAAACAGGCCCTTGAGTCCCCTTTCCGGCTTCTTTCGGGGCGTTCTCGAACACCGCCGCACACACCCTGCCGGCGCCGTCCGCAAAAGCGGCGCTGCCACAATTAAGCCTTTGATTTGCAATTGATTAGCCACGTGATGACGGTTACATGACTGATCCGTTGCGCTACCATGAAATGTCTTGGGGAGGAATCTGGCTGTGAGTTATTCGGGGGCACTGGCGCTGCTGCGCGCCCGCGTCGGAAAGTCCGGTAAAAATCTCGCCGATTTTTCCGCGCTCATCGCCTCGGTGGCCAGCATCGGCGCCGTATGCGAGTCATCGCAGCGGCTCGCACGGCGGATGAAGAACGCCATCACCAACTCATCACTGCCGATCGTGGAACTGGGGGCGGGCTACGGTTCCGTCACGCGTGTGCTGCCGGCGTCCACCGTCAGCATCGAGATCGATGAGCGGCGTTTCGAGGCCCTGCGCGCCGCCTTCCCCGACCGCACCATCCTCGACAGCTGCGCGATCCCCGTGCTCGCCAATCTCAACACGCCGACCGTGGTGGTCAGCAGCATCCCCAGCGTCAACAATCCGCAGTTCGACCGCCTGCGCAACGCCATCGCGCGGGCGCATAAAGCCGGCGCGGTCCCGGAGCTGATCACCTACACCTATTTCCCGCACGATCCCCTGGCCGGGATCTTCCCCAACAGCGCCGTGGCGGGGGTTGAACTCTTCAATATTCCGCCGGCGTTCGTGTGGAGATATTCGTGCTAGCCAGCCAGGCGAGCCCGCGCGGCCTGGACCTTGGGCGTGCCGCCGCGGTGTTCGCCATCAGCGCCGCCGTCACCTATTCCTTCGCCTACCAAGACCCCAACATCGGCCTGCTTGCTCTGCCGTTCTTCCTGCTGGGATGCAGGCACGGACGGCGCCCGCTGACACTGCTGGCCCTGTCGTTGACCCCGGCGCTGCTGCTGCTGCTGGTCAGCGTCGTCAAGTTCACCCTGGTCGGCATGCCGCTGGTGGCTTACGACCACCTGTTCCTGCGCTCCAACGTGCTGATGCTCGCCTATAACGACTGGCGCGTCGCCGCGGGCCTGGTGCTGTTCGCCGTGCTGACCGTGGTTTACCTGCGCGCGCTGATGCGCGGCAAAGCCCCGTTCTCCCGGTTCGAGAAAGCCGGCGCCGCGACCATCGGCGCGCTCGCCGCCTACAGCCTCGTCACCCTGCATACCGGCCGCCAGTATGTGGAGATGTGGGATCCGGCCAACAGCGATCCGACTCTGGTGACCCTGCTGCGATCGGCCCAGGTGCCCAAGCCCAGCCTGCAAGTGGCGGAAACGCCGCTACCGGCGCCGGGCGCGGATCCGGGATTCGGCGCGCCTGAAGGCGGCCTCCCGGACCTGTTCCTTGTGCTGGAAGAGTCCACCTTCAATCCCGCGCGGCTGCAGCCCGGCTATCAGCCCAAAGCGCTGTTCGCCAAGGACGCCGACCTGGGCGGGCCCCTGCGCGTGCACACCTTCGCCGGCGGCACCTGGCGCACCGAATTCTCGGTCGCGGTGCAGATGCGGCCCCAGGAATTCGGCAGCGACGGCCTCTATGTGTTCCAGCAGCTGCCGGGGCGCATCAAGCGCTCGGTCTTCACCGAGCTGAAGAAGCTGGGCTACCGCATCATGGTGTTTTATCCGGTGCCCGGCTCGTTCATCAACGCGGAGGCGTTCTATTCCTCGATCGGCGTGGACGAGTTCTATGATCCGGTGTCGCTCGGCGTCAGCAACGGCTGGAACTGGAAGCAGCCGGACGCGCGCCTCTATGACGCAATGCTCCGGAAAATCGAGTCCTTGAATCCCGGGCCGTTCGTGGCGGTGATGCTGACCATCAACCAACACGGACCCCACGACGTGAAGAAGCCATTCCCCGACTACCTGCAACGCTTCGCCGAAAGCGATCAGGCCTACGGCGACTTCCTCGCGCGTGTCGCGGCCCGCGGCCGCAAAGCCGGCGTGGTGGCCTACGGCGACCATCAACCCGAGTTCACGGCACGGTTCCTGCCGGAGGGCCTGATCCGGTTCATGGCCGACTACGATGTCCGCTGCATCAACTTCACCTGCGCCGGCGGCCACGAAACGCGGCCGGTGGACGCCGTGATGCTGATGCCGGCGGCGCTGGAACGATTCGGGTTCACCTTGGACCAGTTCTCGCAGCGGCAGCGCGAGGTGTTCAAGGGCTGCGAGGACGACGTCGACCGTTGCGGCGACCCCGCCCGGCTCAAGTTCAACACCGCCTTCTCGCCCTTTTTCGATTAAAAAGTCTGTTGGGTAAGAAAAAACCCGGAGTCCTTCGGGACTCCGGGTTTTTCGTTCGCACCGTCTGTTAGCGGCGGGCCGTGCTCTCGAGCGAGGCGATGCCCTTGCGGGCCACCTGTTTGGCGCGCTCGGGGCGGGACAAGACATAGGGATCGTCCACCGCCACCAGCGGATTGAAATTGAGCTGGAGGACCTGCTGATAGATCGCCGCCGCTTCGGTCTGCTTGCCGGAGTTCTGGAGGACGAACGCCAGGTTCAGGAGGCGGCTCGGATCATTGGGGTTCTGGGCCAGCGCCTGACGAAGCAGGGTTTCAGCCTGGCTCCACTGGCCGTTCACCATGGCGTCATAAGCGACACCTTCCGCCGCAACGGCGGGAACGCTGAGCGCGGCAGCCAGAGCGCAGGTGAGTACGAATTTTTTCATCAGAAGCCTCCCTTATGCAAAACGTGTGGGCGTGATGATGCGCTTCGGGATGCGGATTAACAATGAAACTACTATGGAGGTATTGTGAATCATTTATGACAATTTGCGATCTGAAGTGACGGAAATTCAACCGCTTATGTCGAAGTGCCGGCAAGCGCTTTCGCCGCCCCTGTCATAAATCCCTCCTCAAAACATCCGTGGCGCCCCCGGCATCGCGCGCGATTCGCCCGGCGCCCGATCATGAAGACTCTTCCGCTGTCTTCGCTGCGCGGCGATCTCTCGTCCTGTTGCGCGCCGGCAACGAAGACGGCGGAAGGCTTCCGGCCGATGCGTTGTCATGGAGCTGAAACCTAACTGACGCTGATCTGACGCCGATAGCCACTATCAGTTGCCCCCGACGCAGCCGCGGCAATCCCATGCTGCGCCGCGATCTAAAAGCATCAATCCCTAGGGGGTATTATGATCTATACGCAGCTGAAGAAGCTTCTGCTCGTCGCCTGTGCGCCGATTGCGCTCTCTTCTTTCACGCAAACCGCCGCCGCCCAGCAGACCGCCGCTGCCGCGACCACCGATAATGTTGGCATTGAAGAAATCGTGGTGACCGCGACCAAACAGGTCACCAACCTGCAGGAAACCCCGATCGCGATCTCGGTGATCGATCCGACCGCCATCTCGGACCGTCATGTGCAGAGCCTGCTCAACCTCGCCGACGGCATCCCCTCGCTGCGCGTCGCCACCTTCGAAGCCCGCCAATCCGCTCTTACGGTAGGCATCCGCGGCATCGTTCCGTTCGACGCCAACCAGACCGCCCGCGACCAGGGCGTCGGCGTCTACATCGACGGCATCTACCTCGGACGCCAGCAGGGCCTCAATGCCGCGCTGTTCGACGTCGAGCGCATCGAAGTGCTGCGCGGACCGCAAGGCACGCTGTTCGGCCGCAATACCGAGGGCGGCGCGGTCAGCATCGTCACCAAGGGCCCAAGCGGCGAATTCGGCGGCCGTGTCAGCGCCAGCTACGGCAACTACGGCGCTTACGACAGCCAGTTGCACCTCGACCTGCCGGCGTTCGGCCGTTTCGCCGTCAAGCTCGACGGCGTGGTCCAGCATCAGAAGGCCACGGTCTACAACCCGCTGCCGGGCGAGTACGGCTGGGGCTACTACCACCGCGTCGGCGGCCGCATCAGCGGCAAGTGGGATCCGACCGACGATCTTTCGATCCTGTTCACACACGACGCGTCCAAGGACGAGAACACCCCGTTCTTCAGCCAACTGATCGACTACAACCCGCTGGGCCGCACCGTCGGCGCCTATAACGGCACTACCCTGGTCACCCCGGGCACCACCACCGCCTGCCCGACCTGCATCGCGCCGCTGTCGCCGCTGGTCAAGGTGTTCGGCCACAATCGCCAGAAGGTCGCCGAGGTCGGCATCCCGCAGCAGCCCAGCACCGACGAGACCGACGGTTCTTCGATCACGGCGAAGTACAACGCCGCCGATTGGCTGGAACTGCGGTCCATGACCGCCTGGCGCGGCGTCACCACCGCCCAGTGGGACGGATCGGCCACCGCGCACCGCGCCGCTTTTGTCCCTAATGGAAAGTTCGGCCGCTACAGCCTGTCGGACCTCCACCAGACCCAGTTCAGCCAGGAGTTCCAGGCCGTCGGCACCATCGACAGCGTCGACTACGCGGCCGGCCTGTACTACTTCGCCGAACGCGCCTGGGAATCGGCGGCGACCCCGAACCCGCTGCAATGGGACGCCACTGGCGCCAACTATACGGTGCTGAGCCCGGTGGTCACCGGGGCCATCACCTCCGGCAACAACGGCTGGGCCTACGGCTACCGCTTCATCCAGCGTGCCAGCTGGGCCAACGCCAAGTCCTACGCCGCTTTCGCCAACGCCACTTGGCATGCGACCGAGGACCTCCACATCACCCTCGGCGGCCGCATCACCAAGGATGAGCGGACCGGCAATCTCTATACGGTGTCGGGCGTGAAGACGAACTATCCGTTCACCTTCGACAAGAGCCGCTTCGATCCGAAGGCCACGGTGGCCTATGACTTGACCGACGACGTCAATGTCTACGCCACCTACTCCACCGGCTACCGCGCCGGCGGCGCCAACGACCGTTCGAGCAACTTCGCGGCCTTCGGCCCCGAAACCGTCAACGCCTACGAAGTCGGCGCCAAGACCGACCTGTTCGACCGCCGTGTCCGCCTGAACGTCGCCGGCTACCTGATGGACCGCAAAGGCACGCAGATCGACTTCGACCACGTCGATACCAATGCCTTCCTGCCGGGCACCAACATCACCAACCCGACCTTCAACCTGCACACCGAGGACACCGCCAACGCGCCCGGCACCTCCAAGATCCGCGGTATCGAAGTGGATCTGACGACGCGTCCGATCACCGGCCTGACCCTCGGCGGTTCCTACGCCTATACCTACACCAACATTCCGCTGACGCCGAACCCGCAGCTGCCGGGCAATCCGCTGACGCAGGTGTTCGTGGTTTTCACCCCCAAGAACGCGGTGTCGGGTTACATCGACTATGAAGTGCCGGTCGACGTGACGGACTCGGGCGTGCTGCGCTTCCACATCGACGCCAACTATTCCGACCCGATGTACAGCTTCCAGAGCGAAAACGTCCTCACCGACTCCGGCTTCACCGTCAACGCCAACGTCGCGCTGGCCGGTATCAGGCTGAACGACCTCGGTCAGGAGCTGAAGATCTCGCTCTGGAGCCGCAACCTCCTCAACGAAGCTCACGTCTACCGCCGCTCGAACGCCAACAACGCCATCCTCGGCGCCTACGGCAACCTCAACCCGCCGCGCACCGTCGGGCTTGAGGCCAGCGTGAAGTTCTAAGCTTTTGCAGACGAAACCTTGACCGCCCGGGCAGCGACCGCTGCCCGGGCGGTTTCTTTTTCGGCATACCCGCCAGAGATTGCCCCTATCCATCTGAAATATAACGTATAATTATGAGATTGCGAATGACTTGCATAATGTGGTTAGCTTCAGGCCGCGCACCCGATCGGGGGTGTGCACAGCGGCTGGGATAGCGACCCACATGTACGTGTGCCTGTGCAATGGTTTGACCGACCGCGACATCCGTCGTGCGGGCGATCAGGGTCACTGCACGGTGGCGAGCGCCTACGGCTCCCTCGGCGCGGAAGTATGCTGCGGCCGCTGCGTGCCCATGGCGCGGGACCTGATCAACAAACAGGCCCAGCTCAACACCACGATCTCCGCCGAGGCTGCGGAGTAAACCCTAGCTCTCGCCCGGCTTGCTCTGCATCTGAATGTAGTTCGGCAGGCCGATCCGCTCGATCATGTCGAGCTGGGTCTCGAGGAAATCCACATGCTCTTCCTCTGATTCGAGGATGTCCTCGAACAGCTCCCGGGAGACATAGTCCGCCGCCTTCTCGCAATGGGCGATGGCGTCGCGCAGCGGCGGCATGGCCAGGCGCTCGAGTTCAAGATCGCAGGTGAGGGTCTCTTTCACGTCCTCGCCGATCATCAGCTTGCCCAGGTCCTGCAGGTTCGGGAGGCCCTCCAGAAACAGGATGCGCGCGATCAATTTGTCGGCGTGCTTCATCTCGTCGATGGATTCTTTGTATTCGTACTCGGCGAGGCGGCTGATGCCCCAGTCCCTGAGCATGCGCGAATGCAGGAAATACTGGTTGATCGCCGTCAGCTCGTTCTTGAGCGCGACGTTGAGAAACGCGATGACCTGCTTGTCGCCCTTCATGAGAACCTCCGGCCCGGAAATGAAGGGACTATTCCCGCACAGGGCGGGCGGCCTTGTCCAGCCCGCTCATGGGAACCAGGTCGACGCCGGCGGTCGGAGGCACCCGGCTTGCGGTGACACCCGGTTGCGGCATCGCAGACCTCCTGCCGGCGATTGTTTCCCCTAAGTTTGTTGTATGATCCCGGCGGGGACAGATTCACGCCGGGGGTTGAACATGGCTGAAGCAGTGGCGGTGGAGCAGACGCCGGAACTCGCGCGCTCGCTGAAGCCACGCCACATCGCCATGATCGCCCTGGGCGGCATCATCGGCGCCGGGCTGTTCGTGGGCAGCAGCGCCGGCATCGCCACCATCGGCCCGGGGATCCTGGCGAGCTACGTCATGGCCGGCGCCATGATCCTGCTGGTGATGCGCATGTTGGGCGAGATGGCGGTGGCCTATCCCGGCCTCGGCGGATTCACCGAATACGCCCGCGCCGGTCTCGGCCCCTGGGCGGGATTCGTCAGCGGCTGGCTCTATTGGTTCTACTGGGTCGTGGTGGTGGCGGTGGAAGCCATCGCCGCCGGCAGCGTGCTGGAACCCATGACCGGCATCCCGGTCTGGCAGTCGGGCCTCGGACTCATGGTGGCCATGACCGTCACCAACCTGTGGTCCGCCCGCACCTACGGCGAGTTCGAGTTCTGGTTCGCCTCCATCAAGGTCGCGGCGATCATCGCCTTCATCTTCACCGGCGCGGCCTATCTGGTGGACGCGCCGATCGACGGCGGCGCCTTCGCCAATGTCACCGCTCACGGCGGTTTCGCACCGCTCGGCTGGGGCGCGGTGTTCGCGGGGGTAACGACCGTCATCTTTTCCCTGAGCGGCGCCGAAGCCGCCACCATCGCCGCGGCGGAAGCGGAGAACCCGGGCAAGGTGGTGGCGCACATGACCACGCAGCTGATGGTGCGGGTGACCTTGTTCTATCTGCTGTCCATCTTCCTGATCGTCTGCATCGTGCCGTGGAACAAGATCGTGCCGGGCCAATCGCCGTTCGTCGCCGCCCTCGATGTCGTCGGCATTCCGGGCGCCGCCATGATGGTGAACTTCCTGGTGCTGACCGCGGTGCTGTCCTGCCTCAACTCCGGCATCTACGTCACCTCGCGCACCCTGTTCACCCTGGCCGCGCAGGGGGACGCGCCCAAGGCGCTGGTGAAGCTCAACGCCCACCGCGTGCCCGCCCGCGCCATCCTGTTGGGGTGCGCCTTCGGCTACCTCGGCGTCATCGCCTCGGTGACCTCGCCCCAGGTGGTGTTCGCCTTCCTGATCAACGCCTCGGGCGCGGTGATGCTGTTCATCTACCTGTTCATCGCTTTCGCCCAGCTCCGCAACCGCCGCCGGCTGGAGCGGACCAACCCCGATCTCCTGCAGGTGAAGATGTGGCTGTTCCCCTGGGCCAGCTATGCCGCCATCGCCGCCATCGGCGGCGTGCTGATCGCCATGGCCCTGACGCCGAGCCTGGCCAGCCAGCTGTTCCTGAGCCTGCTGGCGCTGGCCGTCACCGTGGGCGCCTATTTCATCCGCGCGCGCCGGGCCTAAGGCTGTTCCAACTTCAACAGGCGGGCTTTCACCGTCAGGCCGCCCGCGAACCCGGTCAATTTGCCGTCGGAGCCCACGACCCGGTGACACGGGACGATGATCGATATTGGATTGCGTCCGTTGGCCGCGCCGACCGCGCGCACGGCCTTGGGGCTGCCGACGGCGCGGGCGATCTCGGCATAGCTGCGGATCTCGCCGAAGGGGATCGCCCGCAGGGCGTTCCACACCTTCATCTGGAATGCCGTGCCCCGCAGGTTCAGCTTGAGACGGAATGCGCGCCGCCGGCCGGCGAAATACTCGCCCAGCTGCCGGGCGGCCTCGCATAATACCGGATGGCGGCTATCTTCGCGCGCGGCTTCCAGGCGCACGCGGCCGGGCCTGTCCTTGGGCCATAGCACCGCCGCCAGGCCGTCATCGCCGCCGATCAAAGTCAATTCACCGACGGGCGAGGCCATGACTTTATGGACAAAGGGTTTGCTCATGTTCAGGAACATAGACCTTGTCCCCGTTTCGCATAATCCCCTAGGCTCTGTTTCCGCTTCGTTGAATCGGAAACAGAGCCTAGGTCTTTATTTGGTCGCATGCTGATCGGCCGAACCGGTTTCCACTTCGGCCTAACATGCTCTAGGGTCACCCCGTGACCGAAGACATTTCCTACCTGCTCGCTCAAGCCGCCGCGGCGCGCGCAGCGCGGAGATTTTCCGACAGCGATCAGCTCTACCGGGAGATCCTGGCCGGGCAGGAGCGTCATCACGAAAGCTGGCACGGCCTGGCGCTGAACGGTCTCGCCCGTGACCGCTATGACATCGCCGTCGCCATGGCGGACAAGGCCATTGCCGCTGATGACGGCATCGCCGCCTACCACGCCACCCGCGGCACGGCCTTCGAACGCATGGGCCGGCTGGAAAGCGCGGCCGCCAGCTATCGCCGCGCCCTGGCGCTCACCCCCGATGACGCGAGCCTCCAGGCCGCCCTGGGCCTGATCTACGGCCACCAGGGCAAACTCCCCGAAGCCATCGCCGCCTTCACGCGAAGCCTCGAACACGCGCCGGAAAATACGCAAGTCCGCTATAACCTTGGCTTCGCCTGCGAGCAATCCGGCCGCTTTGACGACGCCATCGCGCACTATGAACAGGTTCTCGTCCAGGAGCCCAACTCGGCCGACGCCTGGATGAGCCTAGGCAAAGTGCTGTTCGCCGTGAACCGGCTGGAGGAATCGCTCACGGCCTCCGACCGCGCGATTGGGCTACGGCCCGGTTTCACCGACGCCTGGAACAACCGCGGCACGGCCCTGTTCCAGCTCAACCGGCCGGCGGAAGCGCTGGAGAGCTATGACCGGGCCGTGGTCTTAAGTCCTGCGAATGTGCTGGGCCTGGTCAACCGCGGCAACGCGCTGGTGCGCCTGGGCCGCGCACCGGATGCGCTTGCGCATTTCACCCGCGCCCAGCAGCTCAATCCCGATTTCGCGGAAGCCCATTGGGCGGAGAGCCTGGTCCGCCTGCGCATGAACGACCTGCCCAGGGGATGGGAGAAATATGAATGGCGCTGGCGGGTGAAGCCCGAAATGGCGCGCGCTTTCCCGAGCCCGCGGTGGCTGGGGGCGGAGGACCTGGCGGGTAAATCCATCCTGCTCCATGGCGAGCAGGGCTTTGGCGACTGCATCCACTTCTGCCGCTATGTGCCGATGGTGGCCGCGCGCGGCGCGCGCGTGGTGCTGGAGGTACCGCGCGAACTCACCCGCCTCATGGCCAGCCTCAAGGGCGTCGCCGAGATCCGCAGCCAGGGCGAAGCGTTGCCCGCCACCGATTTTCACTGCCCGCTGGCGAGCCTGCCGTTCGCGTTCCAGACCGGCCCCGACACCATTCCGGCAACGGTGCCTTACCTGCAGGCGCCCAGCCATGTGGCGGCGGCGTGGCGCGAGCGCCTGGCGGACCTGCCGCGCCCGCGCATCGGCCTCAACTGGGTCGCGGGCGCACGGCATTGGGGGGAACTGCACCGGTCCATCGCGCCCGGGATCCTGGCGCCATTGCTCGGCTGCGGCGCCACGCTGGTAAGCCTCCAGCAGAATTACCGCCGCGAGGATTCGGCCTGGCTGGGCGCCCAGCTGGAGGGCCACGCGGCGGTTCATGATTTTGGCGCCGAGATCACCGATTTTGCCGACACCGCCGCGATCGCCGGCGAGATGGACCTGGTGATCAGCGTCGATACCGCCGTCGCCCACCTCGCCGGCGCCCTCGCCCTGCCGGTCTGGATTCTGCTGTCCTACATCGGCGACTGGCGCTGGCGCGACGGCCGCAGCGATACCCCCTGGTATCCCACCGCGAAGCTTTACCGGCAGAAGGATATCAACGATTGGGCCGAGGTGATCGCCCGCGTCGTGGGTGATCTGAAGCGGGAATTCCCTTAAACTCCCCTCAGCCGCCCTGGGGAGGGGACCGCATGACCGAAGCCGGATTGGACAGACGCGGCGCCGCTCTCGCCGTGCTTACGGTGATCCTGGCCGGCCTCTTCATGGCGCTGTTCTATGTGGCGCCCGGCCTGCTCGCGCGCTCACTATGGAACGGCAGCGCCCTTACGGTGGCGTTCTTGCTCGGCACGCTGTCCCTCGCCGTTCCGGTGGTGATCGCCTGGCTGATTATCCGCGGTGATCGTCCGGATGGCGCCACCTTCGACACCGCGCATCGCTGAGGGCGCCATGGCCGCCGTCAGCCCTGTCGCCATCACGCTGTTCTTCGCCGTCATCGCCGTCAGCCTGGGCATCACCTGGTGGGCGCAACGGCGCAGCCGCACCACCGCGGAACTCTATGCCGCCGGCGGACAGATCAAGGCCTGGCAGAACGGCTGGGCGATCGCCGGCGATCTGTTGTCCGCCTCCACGTTCCTGGGTGGAATCGGAATGTTCTTCACCGCCGGCTACGACGCCGTGATCTACACCGTCATGCCGCTGGTGGGATTCATCGTCATGCTCGGATTCGTGGCGGGCCCCATGCGCCGCCTGGGGCGGTTCACCTTCGTCGACGCCGCCGCGACACGGCTGTCGCCGGTGCCGATCCGCATCATTGGCGCACTCAGCGCGCTGGCCGTTACCCTCATGTATCTGGTGGGGCAGATGCTGGGCGTCGGCGGCCTGGTGGAGATCATGTTCGGCATTCCCTACGAGGCGGCCGTCTGCCTGGTCGGCGTGCTGATGGTGCTGTATGTGGCGTTGGGCGGGATGCTGGCCACCACCTGGGTCCAGCTCACCAAGGCGCTGCTGTTGTGTCTCGGCGTTTCGCTTGTGGCGTTCCTGGCCCTTGCCCACACCGGCTTCAGCATCGATGCGCTCTACGCCCGCGCGCGCGACGCCCATAGGATGGGCGGCGGGCTTCTTCAACCGGGCGGGCTCGGCCTTTCGCCCTTGGAAGGCGCCTCGCTGGCCATGGCCCTGATCCTCGGCATGCCGGGAATGCCGCATATCCTGATGCGGTTCTTCACGGTGCCCGACGCGGTCACCGCGCGCCGTTCGCTCACCATCAGCATTTCGGTGGTCGGCTTTGTTTACTACATCGTCGTGTTCATCCTGGGTCCTGCCGGGGTCGCCTTCCTCGCCGGCAATCCCGACTATACCGGCGCGTCCGGCATGGTGCCGGGAGGCTCCAACATGGTGGCCTTGCACCTGGCGCGGTTTCTGGGCGGCGACATCATGTTCGGCGTCATGGCGGCGGTGGCGTTCGCGACCATCCTGGCCGTGGTGGCGGGTTTGACCGTGGCCGCGGCATCGGCCATCTCCCACGATATCTACGCCAAGGTCATCGCCCGCGGCGCGCCCTCGGAGCGTCAGGAGCAGCGTGTCTTCCGCGGCGCCAGCATCCTGATCGGCGTGCTCGGCGTGGGACTCGGCATCGCCTTCAAGGGCCAGAACATCCTGTTCCTGACGGGCCTGGTGTTCTCCATCGGCGCCAGCGCCTGTTTCCCGATCCTGGTCATGGCCATGTTCTGGCGACGCCTGACCACTGCCGGCGCGGTGGCCGGCGGCGCCGCCGGGCTGGCGCTGTCGGTGGGCTTGATCGTCTTGGGGCCTAGCGTCTGGGTGCAGGTTCTGGGCAACGCCGCGCCGGTCATTCCCTTGAGCCAGCCGGCCATCGTCTCCGCCCCGGCCGCCTTCCTGGTGATGATCCTGGTCTCGCTCATGACCCGTGAGAGCCCCGCGCCGTGAGCAAGGGCCGGCCGCGCAATTGCGGCGCGCCGCCCCGCCGACGATAGGGTACAAACCCCTCTCCCCCCGGCACCCCCCTGGCGGCCCTGGCGCTCATGCCCATCGACGATCCGATCTTTTATCTCGCGGCGATCCCCGCGGTGATCCTGGTGGGCCTGGCCAAGGGCGGGTTCGCGGGCGTCGGCGTGCTCGCCATGCCGCTTCTGGCGCTGGTCATGTCGCCGATCCGCGCGGCGTCCATCATGCTGCCGCTGCTGATCGTGCAGGACGCCATCAGCGTCTGGTTCTACCGCCATACCTTCGATCGCCGGAATCTGGCGATCATGGTGCCCGGCGCCTGCGTCGGCATCGGGCTCGGCTATGTCTTCGCGTCGTATGTCTCCGACGCCGCCATCGAATTCGCGGTCGGCGTGATCGCGGTGGTGTTCGCGGCGCGCCACCTGCTGCACCTGCGCAAGACCGAACACGAACCCAAGCGCGGTCATCCCGTGTTTGGCGTGTTCTGGGGCGGAGTCGCGGGCTTTGTCAGCATGATCGCCAACGCCGGCGCGCCGCCGTTCCAGGTCTATGTCCTGCCGCAGCGCCTGCCGCGCGACGTGTTCGTGGGCACCGGCGTGTTCTTCTTCGCCGCCGTGAACTGGATCAAGACGCCCGCGTTCCTGGCCCTTGGCCTGTTCACCCGCGAGAACCTGGCGACGTCCGCGGTGCTGCTGCCGCTGGCCGCGCTCGCGACCTGGGCCGGCGTATGGCTGGTGCGGCGGGTGTCGGTCGAGCGGTTTTACAAGATCATCTACGCGACCATGGCCGGTGTCGGCCTGAAGCTGATCTACGACGGCTTCTCCGGATTCCTATAGATCCGGCGCCGCCCGACCGGCCTAACATGCCCTAGGACGTCGCGCGCTTCGAGAGCGCGATCACGCGTTCGCCAAGGTAGGCGACCCAGAAGCGCAGCAGGGGGTCGGCCGCCTCCAGCTTCTTCTTCAGGATATCCTGGCTCAGCGCCATCAGTTCGCAAGGTGTGCGGGCGATCGCGCTGGCGGTGCGCCGGGATTCGGCCATCAGGGCGAGATCGCCAAAGAGCTGTCCCGCGCCAAGGGTTGTCAGAACGACGCGCTCCCGCTTGGCGTTGGTCGAGACGATATCGACTTCTCCGCGCAAAATGACGAATGCTTCCCGTGCGGCATCGCCTTCCGTGAAGATCACCGCCTCCGCCGGGAAAGCCCGGCGCTCCAGGACCTTGGCGAAGGCCTGATCGCCGAGAGCAAGCCTGTCGCCTTCCTTCTTCATGTGCGGCCGCCCTGCGGCGGGCGGCTGGGGCATCGCAGCACGTGGACCTCCCGCGCCTACGGTTGCAGTCCGCAGGTGGTGGTCATGTCCGTCACCACCCCGACCCGGGTATTGTCGACGACATGCTGTAGATAGCCTGAGAACTCCGAGGCGACCGTCACCACGTAATGACTCTTGCCGGCTGGGTCGATCTTGGGTGTCGCGCCGGTTTCGATGTCGTTGACCGACAAGATCGCCTGGCCGCCGGCGGGGATCGACGCCGTGCGGTAGGAACCGAGTTTGGCGCCATCGCCGGCATTGGCGATGTCGAGAGTCACCGTGGCGGCGGCCTTGCCGGTGTTGGCGACGACGATCGAACTGGGATAACCGGCGGCGCCGATCCCCGAAGCGTGCACCGCGCCCAGCCGCGATGGGTTATTGCGGCTGCCGCTGTAGCAGGTCGTAAGATTGGTAAGGGTGCCGTCGCTGGCGTGCCACAGCACATGCTGAACTTCACCCAGCAGGTTGCCGGCAACTTGGATGGTATAGAAATCAGGTTTGGTGAAAGCGCCGGTGGCAGCCGACTCCAGCGTGGTCACTGGCACCTGCACCCCGGCGCCGGCCGGAATATTGGCGCTGTTCCAGACCGCGAGCGTGTTGCCGGTGCCGGGGTCCGTCAGCGTGACACTGGCGATCCCGAAATTGGTGCCGGTGTTGAGCACGCGCAGAAACGACTGCGATCCGGGCTGGGCCGACGAGAAGATCGCGCCGAGCCGGACATTCGATGTGGCGGCGACGGCCGCAACCGACGTGAGCGGGCACACCGTCGACATGTCGGTGACGACCCCGACTTTCACATTCTGCATCAGGTGCGCGATATGGCCGGTAAACGTGGACTCCGGCTTGATCACGTAATGAAACATGTTCGCCGCCGGCGTGATTCCGGCGCCCACCTCGATCGCGGCGACCGTATAGATCCGCTGCCCGTTGCGGCCGGCCACCGGGTCGGTCTGGAATCCGCCGAGCCGCGTCCCGGTCAGGGCGTCGTAAACCCCGAGCGTCACCCGGGTCGATTGAGTTCCGGCGTTATAGACCACGACCGAACTCGGGTACCCCGCCCCCAGGAGCGTCGAGTGCACGGCCATGAGTTGCGCCGGGTCGGCGAGCGAACCGGAGCTGCAGGTGGTGAGGTTGGTCAGCGTATTGTCGCTGATATGCCACAACACGTGTTGGACATAGCCGGCGAACTGGGATTCGATCACCGCGGTGTAGAACTGCGGCTTGGTGGTGATCGCCGGGGTCGCCGCGGCCTCGATGTCCTGGATCGCGAACTGGCGTTCGACCCCGGGGGCAATGGCGGGGCTGGTCCAACGCCCGAGGGTGCTGCCGGTCGCCGCATTGACGAGGGAGATCGTCGCCGTGCCCGACGCCGTGCTCGTATTGTAGAGCCGCACGAAGGACTGCGAGGCCGGCTGGATCGAGGAATAGACCGAACTGACTTGCACGGTCCTCGACTGGGTGAAGGTGGCCGTGACCGTGGTGTTGGCCGAGATGGTGATCGTGCAGCTCGCCGCCGTTCCGCTGCAGGCGCCGCCCCAGCCGCTGAAGTCCCAGCCGGGATCGGCGACCGCACGCAGCGTGTCGCGCGTGCCGGAATCGATGGCGGCGTTGCAGGAGGTGCCGCACGAAAGGTTGCCGGCATTGTCGGTCACCGTGCCGTTGCCGACGCGGGTCACTGTCAGGACCGGTACGTTCGGTACGCTGAAATTGGAATGCAACTGCGCCGCGTAAGGCAGGACCTCGGTGATCTTGCGGGCGTTATCTGCGGCCGCGGCGCTTGAATCGGCGACGCCCACAGGCCGTCCCTGGTAGCTGACCTTGGGGTTGCTGAAGTACGGAATGGTCGGGCACGGCCGGTTCTTGTCGTCGCATTCATTGCCGTAGGCCATGACGTCGCGGAACCGGCCCAGGTCGACATACCCGTAGTTATAGCCGGCGGGGCCGGGGATGCTGTCCGGGATGATGTAGCGTTCGTGGTTGGCGCCGAGCAGGTGCCCGACCTCATGGGTGAACGTGTCCACGCCGCAGTCGGCGATGGTGCCGATGGTATTCACCTGATAATACGCGGCTTCCGCCAGGTCGATTTCGTCGGGTGCGTAATCGGGATAGAGGCCGCCGGCCAGGCCGCAATTGTCCTTATAGACGCTCCACACCGACAGGATATCGCCGCCGGTGGTCTTCTGGAGACCGCGGATGCGCGCGAAATCCCCGGCGCCGATCATGGCGTCGTTCAGGACGTTTTCGCTCGAGGTGTTGGCGCCCTCGACATAGTTCACCAGCGCCGAGCCCGCCAGAGTCACCTGCGCGGTGATCTGGGAATTGGCGAGCGTGGTCCTGAGGTCGGCGAGCGCCAGGCCGATGGCGCCTTGCATATCGGGCGTCGCCTTCAGCGCGGCGGCGGTATAGGCGACATAGATGCTGATCGACGGCGTGGCGCCCGGCCGCTCAAGCGCGGACGGCGCCGGTTTCGCCGCAGGCGCATCTTGCGTGCGCGCGGGCGGCCGCACCGTGATCCCGGGGCGCCGCACCACGTCGTCGCGGCGGAGCTTTCCGGACGGCCGATATTCGACCACCGCGTGGGCCGCGGCTTCGGTCGGTATGATTCCGAACTGCTGTCCGCCGACAAGAACCTGCCCCGTCACCGCACCGTCGTGGATCACCAGCGTCACCGCACCTGTGGCGGCCACGGGCACGCCAGTCCAGACCGTGTTGCCCAGTTCATCGGTGATCGACTGCTGTTTGACGACGCGTAGAGCCGTGTCGGGGGCCAGGTTCAGGACAAACGCCTGTGCGTTCGCACTGACTTCGCCTGCAGGCCCGATCTCGACATCCGCCGCGGCCATCATGGCCTGAAGATAGCCGGCGTCGACCGCCGCCGACCGGCGCGTCAGAAACGGACTGTCGGGGTTCGACGGAGCCGCCGCAGCGGCGGCGCTTTCGGCCTCGCGAAACTGGAATAGCCCCGCGCCCGCGGCAACCGGAACCGCGGCAAGCGCGCGCTCGATGACCCCTGCGGCCGGCGCTGTTCCCGGAGCCGGCGCGGCAGCCGCGGCCAGCGGCGGCGTCATTCCCCCGACGACCGCAGCCGCCCACAGCGCGAGCGCCAGCGCACGTTTCTGAACCATCCTGAATTCCCCCAAGCGCGGTAAAGGCCCCGTATTCCCCGCCTATTATTAGGCTCTCGCCGGTGGGAACAATACAGCTTTTGCGCGACGCAACCCTGATCGGGATGGCGAAAGAACAGAGATAATCACGCCGGAAGAGCTTGACCTGCGGCCTCCACTTGATGGCCAGCTGCTGTCCGCCATCAAAAAAGTGTGGCAGTGGCGTCAGGAGATCGAAATTGAATACTATCTTTCTATAGACATTTTCGCTGATGCCAAAGGCTTCACGAAGCGATGCGTGAATAAGATGACCTACCACTGAGTTTTCACCCAGTTGCAATTAGAGTCTTGGCCAAAGTTACGCCTTGCGGCGCGGGTTGAGCAACAGGCTGTGGCATGGAGCCATTAGTGCGCGCAGTGACGGAGCCTGTTGTGGTGATGTGTGCGGCGAATGCCGCGGGAGTCCGGTAGCTCGATGACGAGTGCAGCCGGGCGGTGTTGTAGTCCGTCCCCCTGGCCGAGGTGGCTTGGCGGGCATGAGTCAAGTTCCGGAACAGACTTTCGTTCAGAAGCTCGCCGCGCATCTTGTCGTTGAAGGATTCGATGTAGCCCTTCTGCATCGGCTTGCCCGGTGCGGTGTAGTGCCGCGCGACGACCTGGTTCTTCGACCACGCAAAGATAGCGTTCGAGGTGACCTCGGCGCCATGATCGGAGACGATCGTCTTCGGCCGGCCTCTATGGTTTATGAACACCGATCTCTGCCAAACATTCCCGAGCGACGTCATGAGCAATGTTAAGCGTACGAATGCTGCGACCGTCGGTCAGCTGATCGTGAACGAAATCCAGGGACCACCGGGCATTGTCTGGTCACCTGATCGAACACGGATTTCGCGTCTCCCAGAATCTGCGAAAAACTGAAATCCACATGCTCCAGTGTGAGGCGACCGGCATCGACCTTGGAGAAATCGAGAATGTCATTGAGGAGCTTGAGGAGGGTCTGCGCGCTTTTCGCCAGCATGCGCGTGATCTGCCCGTCCTAGGCCGATTAATCTCCCGTCAGTAGCAAGTCGCAAATGCTCATGATACCGGTCATGGGCGTGCGTAGTTCATGGCTCATGGCGGCGAGGAACGAGGACTTGGCACGATTGGCGGCGTCCACAGCCGCGCGCGCCTGCTGTTGCGCAGCCAGAACGAACTTGGTCTGGCTGAAAACGATAATCCCGATTATTAGCAGAAACAGAAAACCCGCGAGTTCAGTCACGCGCACGGTGGTGGTGATGTTGTTGCGCCGCGCGATCTGCTGATCGAGTGCCCGGTTGTAGGTCACGTTGATCTCGGCGATGGCGGCTCGGATCTCGTCCATGACCTCGTTGCCGCAGCCGCGCTTGACGATGGCGAGCGCTTCGTCCTTCCACCCTTCATTGGCCAGACTGAGCGTGCCGGCCAGTAAGGCCAGCCGCTCGAACACTAGGCCTTGCAGGCGGTCGATTTCTTTCGCGGACACGAGGCCGTTTTTCCGTAAGTCGTTGAGATACGCCGCCAGCTGTTCCAGTTTGGAAAGGCTGGACCGGTACGGCGCCAGGAACCGCTCGTCGTCGGTGGGCAGATATCCGCGTTGTCCCAACTCGGCGTCCTGCAAAGTCCTCCGGATATCCGTGGCTTCAGGGGCGCGTGCGTTGAAGGCAATTGAGATACGCGTTCCGCCGCCTCTATGGGGAGGGACACCGTGAGGCATATAGCTTGGAAAAAAGCAACATTGTGCCCGGCTGTGGTTTAAAGGTCAGGAACGTTGCAGTGAGATCGGGAAAGAAAAGGCTGGTCCTGGCCGGATTGGGATCAAACAGTTCCAGACTCGCTCCAGGGGTGCCGTGATCAGGTTCACCGTCATCGACATAATAGACACCTGACCAGGTCACGCCTGGGTGCATGTGCACGACATTGTGGGCGCTCCGGCGACTCACGTTGGCCCAAACGGAAATCGTCCAATTCCATGATTTCAGGGGGCGCCCGGAGTCCGCGTAGAGCCGCGCGGTCGCATCACTTACGACCTCGCGCGCATGCGCCATAAACCGTTTGCGGGCGTCCGCGAAACTCTAGCGCTCCGGGTTCCGATTGCCCGCCATCCACGTTGCTGCGGCTGACGCCGGCGCGCGCCTCCGCTTGGGCCAGAATGGCGTTTCACAGTATCCCGTTGTAGTTCAGACCTTCCGCCCAGATGTGGTCGAGAATCGAGCTTCCGAATAAATTGCCAAAAACCGGACGCCATCGAGATCGCCCATATCAACGAGACTCCTGAAGAAGCAAATCGCCGGCTTTTGCCGCGCAGCCGCACCGCGACACGAAAGAACCCTTGCCCAGAAGCGCCGCCCCCAATCGCGACCTGCACCTCAACCGTACACCGCTGCCGGAGAGCCGGCCAGGAGACTGTAGGCCGCTCGATCAATCAAGAAAGCAAGGCTGACTGAGGGTTGAAACTGCCCATGGCAATGAGGTTTCTTGGAAGGGATGAACCGCTAGCCCTCAGGGCGCCCGTTTCCGATGAGCAGTTTTTTGTTATGGTGGCACGGCCTATTTAAGACGACCCCAGAGCCTATCGCTTCAGCACCTCTTGCACTCCTTTTCAGACAAAGCCGTCGTCCCTTTGCCGCGAAATGGCGAAGACCGGGAGAATATCGATGACCTTTGACCTCACCCGCCTGAGCGCTTGCGGGCGCGACGTGGTTGTAAGCGAACTGGCTGAGATTCGCCGGCCGCACCTTGTCTCCATTGGCCACCATAGTGCGATCGATAGCTTTACCAGCATCAGCACGGCGGCTGAGATTGGTGACTATGTCCATATCGGCCCGGGCGCCTCGGTCATCGGGGGCGTCGAGGGAATGCTGCGTATGGGTCATTTCACAAACCTCGCGGCGGGCGTCAGGATTATCTGCGGGACAGACCGGTACCTGGGTGCGGGACTGATCGGTTCTGGCGCGCTACCGCCGCGCTATCGCGATGAAATGCAGACCGCCCCGGTCGTCATTGAGCAATTCGCCAATGTCGGCACCAATGCCATCGTCATGCCCGGCATCACCCTCGCCATCGGCAGCGTGGTCGGAGCCGGATCGCTGGTACGAGAGAGCACCGCTCCCTGGACAATCTATGTCGGCGTTCCCGCACGCCCTTTGAAGACCCGCGCGTGCGAGAAGATGATCGCCTATGCCAGGGAACTTGGTTATTGAGTAGGACTTGATTGATGCTTCACCCGGCCGCAGGTGTGACCAAAATGGCTCGGCGTTCCGAAACCGGCAGCGATGCCGCACGCATTTGCGATCGTGGCATCGCGTTCGATACACCGTGGGTCCGGCTCACCCGCAAGACCGTGGACTTCGGCCTCGGCACACCGGCTGCCGAGTACTTCGCCCTGGAACTTCCCGACTACACCGCGATCTGTCCCAGGACGCGCGCGGGAAAAATCATCATAGTCCGCCAATATCGCCCGGCGATCGAACGATATAGCTGGGAGTTTCCGGCCGGCCTCATCGACAAAGCTGAAACGCCGGAAACTTCCATACAACGCGAACTGGTGGAAGAAGCAGGCTACAGAGTCAGTAAGCTGGTATCGCTGGGGACGTTCTTCCCCGATGTCGGGAGGCTCAGCAACAAGTCGCATCACTTCTTCGGCGAAGTCGAAGCTGTAGAGGGATGGTCGGCCGAACCCGGCATCACCATGGCTCAAGTCACGCCGGCGGAGCTTGATGACATGATCGCTGACGGCACATTCTGCTTTCTTCATCATGTTGCTTTGTGGCTCCAGGTGAAGACTGCGGGACTGCACAAATGACGCCGTCGTTCGACATTTGTGTGGTCGGCGGCGCAGGACATGTTGGCGCCCCACTCGCCACCGTACTCGCCGCGGCGGGCTTACGTACTCTGGCGCTCGACCGCAACGCGGCCGCGATTGCAACCCTCAAGTCGGGGCGCATGCCGTTCTTGGAAATCGGGGGAGAAGCGCTGCTGCGTGAAGCCCTTACGCGGCAAACCATCGGATTCAGCACCGACCCGTCGGACTGCCGCGGAATCCCAGTGATCATCATTACCATCGGCACGCCGATTGACGCCTATATGAATCCCGTCTTCAGCGTGTTGACGGATTGCATCGATACACTGCTGCCTAACCTGGAGAATTCACAGACCCTCATCCTGCGGTCGACAGTACCTCCCGGCGCGACTGAATTTGTAGACCATTATCTGAGGTCGAAGGGCCACATCCATCCGATCGCCTTCTGTCCCGAGCGCGTTACGCAGGGCAATGCGATCGCGGAAATCCGCGAACTTCCGCAACTCATATCTGGCACCAGCCCGGAAGCTGTCGAGACCGCCCGCCGGGTTTTTTCGGTAATCGCACGCGACATCATTGAGATGAGCCCACGGGAAGCCGAACTCGCGAAGCTTATCACCAATGCCTTCCGCTACATCACTTTCGCCGCATCAAATCAACTCTACTGCCTGGTGGAGTCGTCCGGAGTGGATTTCAAGGCACTGCTCACGAAAATGAAGAGCGGATATCCGCGCATGTCGGCGTTTGTCGGACCCGGATTTTCGGCCGGCCCATGCCTCATGAAAGACACCATGCAGCTGTTGTCGTTCGCGCAGGAGCGCTTCAGTCTTGGCCATGAGGCCATGCGCATAAACGAGGGATTGCCCAACTTTATCGTCGAGCGCCTGTCGCGACGGATCGACCTTAGCCAATCCATCGTCGGCATTCTCGGCATGGCCTTCAAGGCCAATAGCGACGACATCCGGGAGTCTCTCTCCTACAAACTGCGCAAAACCTTGCGATACAACGGCGCGCGGGTTCTCTGCACAGATGAGCACGTTCCTGATCCGGAATTCCTGCCGCTAGAGCAGGTTGTCCGGCAAGCGGACGTATTGATTGTCGGCGCACCTCACGACGCTTACCGGAATCTGATCGTCCCCAAAGGAAAGATCGTTGAGGACGTATGGAACATCCTGAAGCCGGCAGGCGCCGCGTGAACCGCAACCAGATTGTCGCGGGGTCCGGTCGCAGCATCGTGATTACCCGCTGCCAGTGCTGTGGCGACGCCGATCTGCGGCCGGTCCTCAACCTTGGCTACCTGCCGCCGGTCAATACGATGCATGCTATCGGCACGCGCCTGGCGGAGGACACCTTCTATCCCGCGGAACTCCTGCACTGTCCGCAGTGCGCATTGGTCCAACTCGGATGCGTTGTCGATCCCGCCATCCTTTTCCCCGATCACTATGCTTACACCAGCGGCACAACCCGAATTCTGCGCGAGAACTTCGCCGCGCTGTATACCCAGGTCCAGGAGCTGTACCCGCTGGGAGGCGATGATCTCGTTATTGATGTCGGCTCCAATGACGGCACGTTGCTCGGCAATTTCTCCGGCCGGCACCGTGTCTGCGGGATTGAGCCAACCGCGGCGTCCGCCATCGCGGTTCGCGCGGGCATACCCACCATCAAGGCCTTCTTTAACAGCGACTCAGCCCGCGTGGCTGTCGAGGCTCATGGAAAGGCCAAACTGGTAACCGCGACCAACGTATTCGCGCACATGGAGGATGTTCACGCCGTCGTCGAAAATATTCTGACGATGCTCTCGGCCGACGGCATCTTCGTTTCAGAGTCTCATTACTTGCTGCCGCTGATCGAGACCTTGCAGTACGACACGGTGTACCACGAGCATCTGCGGTACTACTCGCTTACAAGCCTGCGCGCGCTGCTATCGGTCCATGGCCTCGATGTGATTCATGCCAGCCGCATTCCGACGCACGGCGGTTCGATTCGCGTATTCGCCGCCCGCCGAGGGCAATACAGCCCCACCGCTGAACCCGCGCGGCTGCTGGGTATCGAGAGCAAACAGCTTGACCACGATAGCCTGCTTAACTTCGCGGGCCGCGTTGCGGCCTCAAAACTCGCGCTGCTGGCCTTGCTGCGCGATTGCCGGTCACGCGGAAAAATCTACGGAATCGGCGCCCCGTCCCGCGCCAGCACGCTGATCACCTACACCGGCCTGGATCACAACATTGTCGATTGCGTGCTCGAGATCGCCGGGTCCTACAAGGTTGGCAAGTACATGCCAGGTTCGGTCATTCCGGTCATCGAGGAAACCCGTCTGATCGAGGACCAGCCGGCATTCGCGATACTGTTTTCCTGGCATATCGCGGACGAGCTCATTCCGAAGTTGCGGGCGCGGGGGTATCGCGGACAATTTATCGTGCCGCTACCCGAGCCCAGACTCGTGGACTCTTAGAGATGTCTCTGCCGCTGGTCTCGGTGATCATGATCGTGCGCAACGGCATGCCCTATGTGGCCGATGCCGCACGATCGGTGCTGGAGCAAACCTACCCCAATCTGGAATTTATCGTTCAGGACTGTTGCTCCACGGACGGAACGCTCGAGGCGCTTCATGGATTGAAAGCCAACGCCCGAATCCCCATCGATATTGCTTCGGAGCACGACGGTGGCAT
Organism: Rhodospirillaceae bacterium; assembly: GCA_041905795.1. Lineage (GTDB taxonomy): Bacteria > Pseudomonadota > Alphaproteobacteria > Rhodospirillales > Rhodospirillaceae > SHVO01. Next base: position 52,445 of record JAYRKL010000014.1, read on the forward strand.
CGCTGACGGATACAACAGGGCCGTCCGCCGGACACGCGGCGACTACTTCGCGGTCATGGAGGCGGACAATCTCTTCCTGCCGCAACACGTTGAAGTTGGCATGAAACACTTGCTGGGGGACCAGCAGCTCGCGGTTGTCTCAACCTCCCAGCAGTTCATCGACGGCGACGGCGCAGTCACATCGGAATGGGCGTCACCACCCCTCGATTTTTTCGGAACTCTGCTTCAAGAGCGCATATTTCCGTCAGGTTCGACCATCAAGAACAAGCGCTTGTTGGGCGATGACGTCTTTTATTGGGTGGACCCCATCGCGCGGCATTGCTGCGACTACGAGTATTGGCTTCGGCTATCTCTCAAAGGATACAAGACCGAAGCCTCGCCTCATTTCACCTACGCCACCAGATTCTCCGCGGCCTCCGGCACCTGCGATGTCGCCCGTTATGAGGAATTCTGCCGTGAAAAGATCCACACGGTGGACGTCGTCGCTACGCGCCTTGGCGATACGCCGCTGCTTCGTCCCACGATCGCGCTCGCCCGGGCCGGTATTTTTATGTGGGCAGCGGAGTCTGTTTGGGACCTGGGCGGAACCTATGTTCAGGCCTTGGATTTCGCCGCGCGCGCGTGGCGCAATTACCCGGCCTATCCGCGCGTAGGAAGCTTCTTATACCGGCTTCACGGGGAAACCGGCCGAGATCCCTTCCAGGATTTCAGCACCGGCCTCGCCAATCTTCCCGTACTTTACCGCCGCCGGTGATCCTACGGCGCGCGGTGCCTGTTCGCGGCATACCACGCCACGGCATCCCTCAGTCCTTCCGGCAGCGAAATTCGGGGAGCAAATCCAAGCGCTTTGAGCTTCCGGATATCGGGGCACCGGCGCGGCGTCGATCCCGCCTGAAGCGCACCGGGAATCACATGTGCCTCGCGGCCAAGGTGCACGGCGATTGCCTTAACCAGATCGCCAATGGCGACCTCTTCATCCGTGCCGACATGATAGATTTCCAGGTGACGCCCGCGATCGACGATCTGCATAAGGCCGTCGACGAAGTCATCGATGTGCAGAAAGGCCCGCGTCTCCGTACCGGTTCCCTGGATCGGAACATGGAGCGGGCCGTTCTCATCCTCCGCCAGGCGCGCCATGCGTACGGCGAGCTGTGGAATGACATGCTCCCATCCCATGTCCGGACCATAGACATTGTGCGGCCGGAAAATGATGGCCCGCTCGAAATGACGTCTTCCATAGTTGAGCGTGAGCAATTCGCTGATGATCTTGCCGCCAGCATAGGAGTAGCGTGGATTCAGCGGATCAGGAATCACAAGCGGCGCGGATTCATCGGTAGGGATCTCCGGCGGCAGCTGGTAAACCTCCGAACTCGAAGCGCACAGAAGCTCGGGTACTTTATTGGCGATGCATGCGTCGATCACGTTCATCATGCCTTTGACGGCCACTTCCAGCACGCGATCCGGTTTGGAATAGAAGAATTCCGTACCGTTCACCGCTGCAAGATGCAGGACCATCGTGCATTCATGAGCGGCATTCCGCACGGCGGCCGCGTCACAAACATCGCCTGCGGCCAGTTCGAGCCGCGGCGCCTTGGCAAGGCGGGAGGATGCACCGCGGGAATCATCGTCGAAAACACGAACGGAGTGACCGAGCGCAAGCAGGCGGCGAACCACGGCTGAACCAATGAAACCGGTACCGCCGGTGACCAATATCCGTTTCATGCGTTCACTTTGCATAGAACTGCAGGATGGCGTCGATCACGCGCACGACTTGTCTATCCGAGATTTGGAATGCGGTCGGCAACCACAGGGCCTGCGGCGCCAATCGGGTGCTCACGGGAAATTCCGCGTCCGGCCGGTGATACGGCTTCTGGGTATGAAGCGGGCGCCAGAGCTTGCGTGTTCCGATGCCGGACGCCTCCAGATGACGGCAGAGCGCATCACGGTTATCCGCGATCGCGTCGACCCATAGGGCCGTTTCATCTCCCGCCGTATTCACGGGAAATACGCGGACTCCCTGACAGTGCGCGAGGCCCTCGCGATATAACATGTAGGTGCGCCGCTGGCGTTCCATGCGGCGCTCGAGCAACGCGAGCTGACCGAGACCGACCGCGGCCTGCAGATTGGTCAGCTTGAAATTGTATCCCACCACGGGGTGATCATCATCCCCACCTGTGCCCCGCGCGGCCCGCCCCTGGTCTTTCAGTTCCCGCAGGCGCCGGTGAATCTCGGGTGATGACGTCAGCACCATCCCACCTTGCCCGGTCGTGATGATCTTGTTGGGAGAAAACGATAGACACCCAGCTTTCCCGAACGTGCCGAGGTGCCGGCCCTGATGCCGCGACAGGAGCACCTCCGCGGCATCTTCGACAACCGCGATGCCGTGACGTTCCGCGAGGTCCATGATCTGCAGCAGCGTTCCCGCGCGGCCGCTGACGTGTACAGGAATGATCGCCTTGGTCTTACCGGTTATCGCCGCCGCCGCCGCGCGAGGACAGAGGCACAGACTCTCTGAATCGACATCGGCCAGAACCGGCTGCGCGCCCGCGAGCAGAACGGCGTTGGCGGTCGCAACGAAGGTGACGTCCGGCACAATCACTTCGTCGCCGGGGCCAACCCCGATGGCCATCAGCGCCAGAGTCAGGGCGCTGGTGCCGCTGGTCACGGCCACGGCGTAGGAAGCGCCGACGCGGGCCGCGATCTCGGTTTCAAACTTTTCTGTTACGTCGCCGTCATTGAGATAGTTGGAGGCGAGAACGGCGGCGATATGAGCCTGCTCGTCCTTGCCCAATTCCGGCCGCCACCAGGGAATCTGATCCATAGTCCGCTACCGGCCGTAGGAAAGAATCTTGGCAAATGCATCGGTGAAAATGGCGGAGAGGGTGGGATTCGAACCCACGGTACCCTTGCGGGCACACCGGTTTTCGAGACCGGCACGATCGACCACTCTGTCACCTCTCCGTTGCTCGCGGCGACTTTGTATTCGGTCTGAACGGGGCGGAAACTAGACGAATGTCTTACCCCCCGCAATAACGGCTTTTGAGCCTGGAATCCAGGGCTTAGGCGTCCCCGGTCGCCGGGTTGGCCGTCCGGTCCTGGGCTGACCCGCGGCCGGCGCCATTGGCCTCGTCCCGGTCAGTGACCGGCGCGGCGCAGCGCGAGAGCATGTCCTTATAGTGTACGCGCACCTTTTCCAGGTTCATGCGGTTCAGGAACGCCGAATAGGCGATGTAGGACAGCATGAAGCGCAAATCCCTGGCCCAGGGCGGCAGGAACCGCGGGAACACGCATAATCCGTGAGCGGCCAGGGTGGTGATGGCGGGCATATCCTCGATGTCCATCTTGCCGGCGAACAGCAGGCGGATGGTGTCCACCCGCCTCTCCTGCACGGCGATGCGCAGGAAGTTGTGCACGCGCACCAGACCTTCCAGATAGACCGAATCCTTGGTGAACGGCGCGCCGCCTTCCACCATGCCGCCGCGCACCACGCGGCGCGCGTTCTCGAAGGCCGCGCCCTTGTCCTTGGTGCGCTCGCAGAAGTAGCGATAGAGATCGAGGAAGTCGGCGCCCTCCTGGGCCATCTTGATGGCCAGCACCCGGTCGGCCAGGCGCAACAGGCGCGAGGGATCCATGGCGCCGGAGATGATCTCGGCGAACACCGCCAGGCCCTCTTGCGTGCGCGTGGTGCCGGCGTGGCCGGCGCCCAGGATGGGGAAGGCGCTTTGCGCGCTGCCGTTCAACGACGTGGCGATATGCACAAAAGCCTCGTGCTGCACCAGTTGCGCCAGGTCGCGGTCGCTGAACACGGCGTCGCGGCGCAGGCGGATGTAGCGCGCGCCGGCGAGGGCATTGGCGGAAAGGTGATCGACGATCTCGATCTTGGGCGCCGACGCGCCGAAGTGGCGTTGCAGGATGCCGGCCATGCGGGCACCCAGGTCAACGGCGTTGGTCTTGATTTCGCCGATGGCGTTGAGGTTGAGATCGACGTTCGCGAAAGAGCCGAGCACCTGGTCCAACTGCCGCGCCAGATCGAGCGGCGTGACGTCGCACTCCAGCAGGTCCGTGTCCGGCGAGCCGTAGAGCCGCACCGACAGCCGGTGGAATTCCTTGGTGCCCAGCGCCTGGAGCATGTCGGCGGAGATGGCGATCACGTCGGCGATGCGGCGCAGCCAGGCCTGCACCGGTCCGTCGCCGTCGATCAGCGCGCGGGCCGCCGCCAGCACCTCGTGTACCGGCGCCGCGTCCATTTTGGGGTAGGTGACTTTAGGCAGTTCATTTTCGCCGGCCGCAAAGAATCTCTCCGCCACCTCCGGCCCCCAGGCCACGGCGCGCAGCACCCGCACCGGGCGTTCGGCCTTGCGCAGCAGGGTGGCGGCCTGGGTCAGCCGCGCGACAGACTCGCCCGACAAAGTGTCGTGTCCGGCGTCTGGCGCGGCGTCGTTGAGCGCGTGGGAGCCTTCCAAGGGCGCAAATCTCCGGCTTCGGCCTGTTTTGGGCCAGCCTAACGCTACCTAAGCCCATGTAAAATAATCATTAATTAACCAGCATCCGCGGCGTGGCCGGCTTATGGAGATGGGCCGGGCGGCATTGACTCATATACACACACAGTATATTCACGCCCCTTCCGCGCGGGCGGCTTGGTCTGCTTAGGCCAAAAAACCGCGCTTTTTCGTTGCTAATCAAAGATTTCGGGATTTCGGCCATGTTCGCGGTGATCAAGACGGGCGGCAAACAGTATCGCGTCACGAAAGACGACGTGATTGCCATTGAGAAGCTGGACGGTGACGCCGGCGCCACCATCGTATTCGATGTCGTGCTGGCGCTGGGCGACAAGATTGGCGCGCCGCTGCTGGCCAACACCCAGGTGGTGGGCGAAGTCATCCGCCAGTTCCGCGACGAGAAGAAGATCATCTTCAAGAAGCGCCGCCGTAAGCACTACCGCCGCCGCACCGGCCACCGTCAGCACCTGACCCTGGTGAAGATCACCGACATGGGCCAGGGCTTGTCGGTCACCGCCACCGCGAAGCCGGCGAAAGCCGCCGCCCCCAAGGCCGCTGCTGATACCGCTGAAAAGAAGCCCGCCGCCAAAAAGACGGCGGCGAAGAAAACTGCGAAGAAGGCCGAAGCTTAAGCTTCGCCTGACAGAGAGGACGTACCCAGATGGCACATAAGAAATCAGGCGGCTCGTCGTCGAACGGCCGCGATACCATTGGCAAGCGCCTTGGCATCAAGAAGTTCGGCGGTGAAGCGGTTCTGGCCGGCAATATCATCGTGCGCCAGCGCGGCACCAAGTGGCACCCCGGCAAGAACGTCGGCATGGGCCGCGATTACACCATCTTCGCGATGACCGAAGGCCATGTGGAGTTCAAGACCTCCACCGGCGGCAAGGTGTTCGTGTCGGTGGCGCCAGCCCCGTCTGCGAAGCCCAACTAATTCCGGTGAGATCCGATCGCCGGCCTCCACGCCGGCGATCCCGTGGTTGAAAAAAGGAGACGGGTCGCCGTCTCCTTTTTTATTGGCCTCATGCCATGGATCCCGAGATCAAGACCGACCGCCTGATTTTACGGCCCTGCCGGATGGAGGACGGGCCGCGCCTGCGCGAACTTCTGAACGCCTGGGAGGTCGCGTCCATGCTGGCCGTCATCCCCCATCCCTATCCGGAAGGCGCCGCCGAGCAATGGATCGCGACCCATGCGCCGCGGCGGGCAGCCGGGACAGCGTATATTTTCGCCATAACGGCGGGCGGCGACCTCGCCGGTGCGGTCGGCCTCCATAAACAGGAGGGTGATTTTGTCCTCGGTTACTGGCTCGGGGTTCCTTTTTGGGGGCGGGGCTTCATGTCCGAGGCGGTCGCCGCCGTTGTCCGGTTTGCCTTCACGGTCCTGGAGCTGCCGCGCCTGACCTCGGGCCATTTCGCCGAAAATGACCGCTCCGCGCGGATCTTGCGAAAGACCGGGTTCACGGTCATCCGCCACGAGACCAAGCATTGCCTCGCCAGGGGCGCGGACATCGCGCATGTCTCTGTCGCACTCTCGCGCGACACTTGGATCGCAAAATCGGGTATAAACTGACCCCATGAAGTTCCTCGACCTCACCAAGATCTACATCAAGGCCGGCGACGGCGGTAACGGCTGCGTCGGCTGGCGGCGCGAGAAGTTCATCGAGTTCGGCGGTCCCGACGGCGGCGACGGCGGCCGCGGCGGCGACGTGGTCTTCGAGGCCGCGCGCAACCTCAACACCCTGATCGACTTCCGCTATCAGCAGCATTTCAAAGCCGAGCGCGGAGAGGATGGCATGCGCTCCAACTGCGCCGGCAAGCACGGCGAGGACCTGATCATCAAGGTGCCGGTGGGCACCGAGATCCTGTCCGAAGACAAAGAGGAAGTGCTGGCGGACCTGTCGCGCGACGGCGAACGCGTGACCTTGCTCAAGGGCGGCAACGGCGGCTTCGGCAACGCGCATTTCAAGAGCCCCACCAACCAGGCCCCCGATTACGCCAACCCCGGCCTGATCGCGCCCGACATGTGGGTGTGGCTGCGCCTGAAATTGATCGCCGACGTCGGCCTGGTCGGCCTGCCCAATGCCGGCAAGTCCACCTTCCTGTCGGTCGTCACCCGCGCGCGGCCCAAGATCGCGTCCTATCCCTTCACCACCTTGCACCCCAACCTGGGTGTCGCGCAGGTGGGCGAACTGGAGTTCGTGATCGCCGACATTCCCGGCCTGATCGAAGGCGCCCATGAAGGCGCCGGCCTGGGTGACCGCTTTCTCGGCCATGTCGAGCGCTGCGCGGTGCTGTTGCACCTGGTGGACGGAACCGAAGAAGACGTCGCCGCCGCCTATAGAACCATCCGCGGCGAGTTGAAGGCCTATGGCGGCGGGCTCGCGCGCAAGAAGGAAATCGTGGCGCTCAATAAGATCGATGCGCTGGACGACGAAGCCCGCGCCGAGAAAGCCGACGCCCTGGCCAAGGCAAGCCGTAAGAAGGTGCATCTGCTCTCGGGCGTGTCCGGCGAAGGCCGCGACGCCATGCTCAAGGCCCTGGGCAAGATCGTCGCCGCCGCGCGGGATCTGGACGGCGAAGAGATCGCCGACGACGACGAAGACGACGAGATCGAGGAGACACCCGGAGGCTGGCGGCCGTGAGCGCAACCGCGGAGAAAATCGCCGCCTCGCCCGTCCTTGCCTCCAAACGCCTGGTGGTGAAGATCGGCTCGGCGCTGCTGGTGGACAGTGAGACCGGCAAGCTGCACCAGAGCTGGCTGGATGCGCTGTGCGACGATATCGCGAGCGCCCACGCCCGCGGCCAGGAAGTGCTGATCGTCACCTCCGGCGCCATCGCCATTGGCCGCGGCCCCTTGGGCATGATCGGGCGTAAACTGCGCCTCGAAGAAAAGCAGGCCGCCGCCGCCACCGGCCAGATGCGCCTGACCCAGGCCTATCAGAATTCCCTCGACCGCCACGGCATCACCGTCGCGCAGGTGCTGGTGACCCTGGACGACACCGAGAGCCGCCGCCGCTACCTCAACGCGCGCAACACCCTCGATACCTTGCTCAAGCTGCGCGCCGTGCCGGTCATCAACGAGAACGATTCGGTCGCCACCGCGGAAATCCGCTTCGGCGACAACGACCGCCTCGCCGCCCGCGTCGCCCAGATGATCAGCGCCGATACCCTGGTGCTGCTTTCGGATATCGACGGCCTTTATACCGCCGATCCGCGCCTGAAGCCCAATGCGGTTCTGGTGCCGGAAGTGCGCGAGGTCACGCCGGAGATCGAATCGATGGCCAGCGTCAGTTCCACCGGCTACGGCTCGGGCGGCATGACCACCAAGATCATGGCGGCCAAGATCTGCATGGGCGCCGGCTGCAGCATGGCGATCGCGCCCGGCAAGGCCCGCAACCCGCTGCAAGCGCTGATCGACGGCGGCCGCTGCACCTGGTTCACGCCCGCCACCGAGCCCCGCGCCGCGCGCAAGCGCTGGATCGCCGGCCACGTGCAGACCTTGGGCGCGCTGGTGGTGGACGACGGCGCGGTCACCGCCTTGCGGGCCGGCAAAAGCCTTCTGCCGGCGGGCGTGGTCGATGTCTCGGGCGATTTCGGCCGCGGCGACGCGGTCGATGTCTGCACCCGCGACGGCAAGCGCGTCGCCAAGGGCCTGTCGGCCTATACCGCGCAGGACATGCGCGCCATCAAGGGCCAGAAATCGGAACGCATCGAGGAGATCCTCGGCTACCGCGGCCGCGCCGAGGCCATCCACCGCGACGATCTGGCGCTGGGGGCCTGACCGTGGACGGCGCCGCAACCGCGATCACCGCGCTCATGACCGAGATCGGCAAGACCGCCCGCGCCGCCGCGCGCGAACTGGCCCAGGTTCCCGCTGCGCAGAAGAACCGGGCCCTGACGGCGGCGGCCGCGGCCTTGCGCGCACGGGCCGCGGAGATCAAAGCCGCCAACGCTATCGACATGGCCGCGGGCCGGGAGAAGAACCTGACGCCCGCGCTGCTCGACCGCCTCGCCCTCGACGACACGCGCATCGAGGCCATGGCCAAGGGCCTGGAGGATATCGCGGCGCTGGCCGATCCCGTCGGCCAGGTGATGGCGGCGTGGACCCGGCCCAACGGCCTCAGGATCGAACGGGTGCGTACGCCGTTGGGCGTGATCGGCATCATTTATGAATCGCGGCCCAATGTGACCGCCGACGCCGCAGCCCTCTGCCTCAAGGCCGGCAACGCCTGCATCCTGCGCGGCGGGTCGGAGAGCTTCCATTCGTCCCAGGCCATCATGACCTGCCTGCTGGAGGGCCTGAAGGCCGCGGGCATCGCCCCCGGGGCCTTGCAGATGGTGCCGACGTCCGATCGCGCCGCCGTCGGCGAGATGCTGACGATGACCAGATACATCGACGTGATCGTGCCGCGCGGCGGCCAGTCGCTGGTGGACCGGGTCATGCGCGAGAGCCGCGTGCCCACCTTCCAGCACCTGACCGGCCTGTGCCATACCTATATCCATGCCGCCGCCGACCCTGCCAAGGCGCGCAAGATCGTGCTCAACGCCAAGATGCGCCGCACCGGCATCTGCGGCGCCACCGAGACGCTGCTGGTGGATGAGTCCGTGGCCGCGGCCCTGCTGCCGCCGATCCTCGATGATCTCATCAAAGCAGGCTGTGAACTGCGCGGCGACGCCGGCGTGCAGAAGCTCGACGCCCGCGTGAAGCCGGCGGCGGCGGCGGACTGGGACACCGAGTACCTCGATGCCATCCTCGCCATCCGCCTGGTGAAGAACCTGGATGACGCCATCGATCACATTGTCACCCACGGTTCCTCCCACACCGAGGCCATCGTCACCGAGGACGCGGCGGCAGCGGTGCGGTTCATGGGCGCCCTCGACAGCGCCATCCTGATGCACAACGCCTCGACCCAGTTCGCCGATGGCGGCGAGTTCGGCATGGGCGCCGAGATCGGCATCGCCACCGGCAAACTGCACGCCCGCGGCCCGGTGGGTGTCGAGCAGCTCACCACCTTCAAATACAAGGTGCATGGTGACGGCCAGACCCGGCCGTAGACTTTCAGCCCTGCCGCCCTTTCCCGGACGGGCGCGCATCGGCCTGTTGGGCGGGTCGTTCAATCCGGCCCACATGGGCCATGCACACCTCACGCGCGAGGCCTTGCGGCTGCTCGGGCTCGACCGGGTGTGGTGGCTGGTGAGTCCGCAAAATCCGTTGAAGCCGCCGGCCGGCATGGCCGGCTTCGGGGCACGCCTGGCCGGCGCGGCCGCGATCATTCGGGCCGCCGGCCTTGGCGGGCGCGTGACCGCAACCGCGCTGGAAACCCGCCTCGGCGTCACCCAGACCGCGCGGACGCTGCAACTCCTGCGCCGGCGCTATCCGCGGGTCGACTTTGTCTGGCTGATGGGCGCCGACAATCTCGCGCAAATCGGCCGCTGGTGGCGCTGGACCGCGATATTCGCGGCGGTGCGCGTTGCGGTTTTTGACCGCAGTCCTTATTCTTACACAGCGTTGGCGGGCCGCGCCGCGGTGCGCTTTTCCGGCGCGCGGGCGCCGGTGAAGAAGCTGTGGCGGCGTGATCCTCCGGCGTGGAGTTATGTCGCCATGCGCCGGCATCCGGCCTCCGCGACCGCACTCCGCCTTGCCGCCAAAGCCGCCGCGAAACCGCGCAAACCCTAGGAGACGACCATCCCTACTCCCGTCACGCTCGACACGCTCGTCGACACCGTCCTCGCCTCCCTCGACGACGATAAGGCCCAGGACGTTCTCTGTATCGACCTCACCGGCAAGACCAGCATCGCCGACCGCATGATCATCGCCTCCGGCACGTCGGCGCGCGCGGTGTCGGCCATGGCGGAGCACCTGGGCGCCAAGCTCAAGGGCATGGGACTCAAGCCGGCCGCCGAAGGCGAGAAGTACGGCGACTGGGTGGTGATCGACGCCGGCGATGTCATCGTCCATCTGTTCCGGCCCGAGGTGCGGCTGTTCTACAACCTGGAACGCATCTGGTCCGGCCCGGCCGGCGGTCCCGCGAAGAAGACTTCCAAGCGCGCGTGAATATTGTCATCGCCGCCATCGGCAAGGCCCGCTCCGGCCCCGAACAAGCGCTGTTCGACCTCTATGCCGGACGGCTGCCCTGGAAGGTCGAGGTCAAGGAACTGGAGATCAAGAAGGAGCTTGCCGCCGATGTGCGGCGCGCCCGCGAGGGCGAGCTTCTGCTGGGCGCGGTCCCGGACGGCGCCCGTGTGGTGGCCCTGGACGAGCGCGGCCGGAACGACGGCAGCGCCGCTTTCGCCGCGCGCCTGGGGCGCTGGCGTGACGACGGCGTGCGCGCGGTGGCCTTCGCGATCGGCGGCGCCGATGGATTGGACGAACCGGTGCGCAAGCGTGCCGACCTGGTGTTGTCGTTGGGCGCCATGACCTGGCCGCATCTGCTGGTGCGCGGGCTGCTGGCGGAGCAGCTTTACCGCGCCCATTGCATCCTGAGCGGCCATCCTTATCACCGCGCATGATCGCCAAGCCGCTCGACCCGCTGACCTATACCGCAACCCCGCTGGACCGCGCCGGGATTTTGCGCACCGACGCCGCCACCGTGCACGCGCTGCTGACCGGCGGCAAGGCGCGCATTGTGCCGCTGTGGCAGCAAAAGCATCTGGTCGGCGCCGATGGCGTTGTCGGCGTATTCTCCTATGCCGAGATGGCGCCGCGTTTGGGCGATGCGCAGCTGTGTTTCCTGGGCCTCGCCGGCGATACGCCCTGGTTCGTCGCGGGCTTCGGGCCGCGCGAGACGCCGCCGCTGCCGGGTGAGTACCGCGCGCTCAATGATATCGTGCTGCTCATGGACGGCGACCACGCCGCGATCCTGGCCTATGCCCGGGCTCTGGCGATCTGGAACGAGAACCACGGGCACTGCGGCCGCTGCGGCGGCGTGACCGTGAGCACCGAGGCCGGCCATTGCCGTCGCTGCATCGCGTGCGATCACCGCACATTCCCGCGCACGGACCCTGTGGTGATCACGCTGGTGGTCGACGGCGACCGCTGCCTGCTGGGGCGTCAGGCGGCATGGCCGCCCGGCATGTATTCGGCGATCGCCGGATTCGTGGAGCCCGGCGAAACCATCGAGGCCGCGGTGCGGCGCGAGGCGGAAGAGGAAACCGGCGTCCGCCTGGGCGACGTGCGCTATCTGGGCTCGCAGCCGTGGCCGTTCCCGGCCTCGCTGATGATGGGTTTCCACGCCGACGCCCTCACCACCGCGATTCGCCGCAACGACAACGAGCTTGAGGACTGCCGCTGGTTCACCAAGGCCGAAATCCTGACCTTCAAGGAGCGCTCCGACCCCGCCCCCGGCTTCAAGCTCCCTAACCGCTACGCCATCGCCCGCGTCCTGCTGGATCGCTGGCTGAACCCCTCATAATTGTACCAGGTACAATTATTTATCTAATAATAATCTGATTTTATTACATGAATCAGACGATATAATTGTACCTGGTACAATTATTTGAGGCGGTGGGGGTGGGCTGGGTAGGTGCCGAGAATCCGGACTTCCCGGGTGAAGAAACGGAGTTCCTCCAGGGCCAGCGCCAGGCCGCGCTGGTCCGGGTGGCCGTCGACCTCGGCGTAGAACTGCGCGGCCTCGAAGTGGCCGTCGAGCATGTAGCTCTCCAGCTTGGTCATGTTGATGCCGTTGGTGGCGAAACCGCCGAGGGCCTTGTAGAGCGCCGCCGGCACGCTGCGCACCCGGAACACGAACGAGGTCACATGCGGACCGTCACTGATTCTGGTCTTCACCGGCGTCTTGGACATGATCAGGAAGCGCGTGGTGTTGTGTTCCGCGTCCTCGATATTCGCCGCCAGGGTTTTCAGGCCGTAGATCTCGCCGGCGAGTTTTGAGGCGATGGCGGCCACGGTCGGGTCGCCGCGTTCGGCGACATCCCGCGCCGAGCCGGCGGTGTCGGCGCCGATGATGGCTTTGAGGCGGTGCTTGCGAATGAACTTCCGGCACTGGCCCAAGGCGTGCACATGGCTTTCCACGCGCTTCAGGTTGGCGAGCTTGGCGCCGGGGATCGCCAGCAGATGGTGGTTCACGCGCTCGAAGTGCTCGCCGATGATGAACAGGCCCGAGTGCGGCAGCAGGTGGTGGATGTCGGCCACGCGTCCCGCCACGGAGTTGTCCACCGGGATCATGGCCAGTTTCGCGCGGCCTTCCTGCACGGCCGCGAAAGCGTCCTCGAAGCCGGCGCAGGGCAGCGGCGCCATCCTGGGGAAACGCGTCAGGCAGGCGATATGCGAATAAGCCCCGGGAAAGCCCTGAAACGCGATAAAATCTGCGCGTTGGAGCTTCGCCTTTTTGGCGGCGGCTTTCCCGGCCATCACGTCGCCGGCGCCAGCAGCTTGCGCGCGCGCTCCAGGTCGGCCGGCGTGTCGACGCCCAGGGGAATCGTGTCCACCAGCGCCGCCGCCATGCGCATGCCGTTCTCGATGGCGCGCAGCTGCTCCAGGCGCTCCCGCACTTCAAGAACGGTCGGCTTCAGGGTCACGAAGCGGCGCAGCGCCGCACGGCGGAAGGCATAGATGCCGATGTGGTGATAGTGGTCGCCCGGCCCCGACGGGATCAGGTTGCGGCTGAAATACAGCGCCGGTCCCACGGTGGCCCCCGGCTCGAACGACACCGCCGCCTTCACCACGGCGGTGTCGGAGCGTTCTTCGTCCACCGTGATCTTCGCGACCACGGTGGCGATATCGATCGCCGGATTGGCCAGGGGGACGACCGAGGCCGCCACCAGCTTCGGGTCCAGGGTCGGCAGGTCGCCCTGCACGTTGACCACCACATCGAATGCGCCGGCGGGATCGTGAATCTCGGCCGCCGCATGGACGCGGTCCGACCCGGACGGCAGGGCCGGATCGGTCATGACCGCCACCCCGCCGGCTTTCTTGATGACGTCGGCGATGTCCTGGTCCCCCGCCGCCACGATCACGGGGCCGGCGTTCGCCTGGACCGCCCGGCGCCAGACGTGGACGATCATCGGTTCGCCGTTAATCAGGGCCAAAGGCTTATCGGGCAGGCGGGTCGCCTTAAGACGGGCGGGAACGACGATCAGCGCGGGCATGGGAAGTCCTTGGTCCCTTTCGGATTGTCGGGACACATACAGGAACCCTCCCGGCGTTCCAAGGCCTTATGGCCTGTTACCCGCCTTCAAAAGCCTTGCCGGAGCCTTGATTTATATTGAGATTTGCAGCCGGACCCAGTATCACACCCGCGAGCGTCCCGGTGGGGCGCGGCATCGGACATTTGGCGACCAATAGGGGCGGTTATGAGCGATAAGGCGAAGAGTCACGGCGCGGCGGCCATTAGCCCGTTCTGGGATAAGACCATCAGCGCCATCTGGATCGCCTTCCTGGCCGTTCTGATCGTCAATCTGTTCGGCAACTATTTATTCCACGGCGCCCTGCTGCCGGGCGAGGAAGCCGGCGAGCACGAGAAGGCCGAAGTGAAGTTCGGCTATCCGATCGAAGTGGTGGAAGACGCCGGCGGCGCCGCGGCCGGACCGGCCCAGCGCGTCTCGGCCGTGCCGCTGATCGCCGCCGCCACCGTCGAGGCCGGCACCGAAGTGTTCCGCAAGTGCGCCGCCTGCCACACCACGGAAGCCGGCGGCGCCAACAAGACCGGCCCGAACCTGCACAACATCGTCGGCGACGCCATCGGCGACCGCAACGGCTTCAAGACCACCGACTCGCTGAAGGCCATCACCGCCGGCAAGTGGGATTACGCCACCCTGGAAGATTACCTGGAAGACCCGAAGCGCCTGGCGCCCAAGGGCTCCATGTCCTTCGCCGGCCTCAAGAAGCCGGAAGACCGCGCCGCGGTCATCAAGTACCTGATGTCGACCACCGAGAACCCGCCGCCGCTGCCGGCTGGCCAGTAACCGCGCCTTCAGAGCGTTCGCGACCGATCAGCCCCGCCGGAACCTCCGGCGGGGCTGATGCCTTTTTGAGGGAACGGCACAGGAGCCGCGAACTTATTTTTGGCCGCATGTCGCGCGCCGACGCGCTTTCATGGGAATCTGGACGGACGGACGGCCTTCAACTTCGGCCCGATCTGCTCGCAGATCATTGATTGGAAAGGGCCTTGGTTGGCCCTACAGTTCCAAGGTCAACGGCGGAGGAGACGGCAATGAAGCGGACGGTATGTACGGCCCTGGGCGCGGTGCTGGCCTTCACCGCGCTTTCCTCTCCCGCTTCCGCCCTGGTCCGCGGCAAACCGGTTCACGGCCTCGCCCTCTACGGCGAACCCAAATATCCCGCCGACTTCAAGAACTTCGACTATGTGAATCCCACCGCGCCCAAAGGCGGCACGCTCCGCATGTCGGGGTTCGGCACGTTCGACTCTTTCAATCCCTTCGCCGTCAAGGGCACCTCGGCCGCCCTGATGCAGGGTCAGGGCGCCGCCAATTACATGTATTTCGTCGAAAGCCTGATGGTGCGCGGCGCCGATGAAGCGGCCTCGTCCTACTGCCTTGTCTGCCAAACCGTCGAGTTAGCGCCGGACGGCACCTGGGAGGAGTTCACCCTCCGCCCCGAGGCTAAATTCCATGACGGCACGCCGATCACGGCCGACGATGTCGTCTTCTCCTTCGAACAGCTGATGACGAAAGGCGCACCGGCGTTCCAGCTGTATTGGGGCGATGTCGCCAAGGCCGAGAAGACCGGCCCGCTCAAGGTGAAGTTCCATTTCAAGAACCCCGGCAACACCGAACTGCCCACCATCATGGGTGAACTGCCGATCCTGAGCAAAGCCTGGTGGAGCAAACACGATGTCGCCGCCTCCACGCTCGACGTACCTGTGTTCAGCGGTCCTTACAAGCTCGATAAGTTCGAGGCTGGCCGCTACGTCGTGTTCAAGCGCGATCCCAATTACTGGGGCCGCAACCTCGCCGTGAATAAAGGCGCCTTCAACTTCGACGAAATCCGCGTCGATTATTACCGCGACGACGACGTGGCCTTCGAGGCCTTCAAGGCCTACCAGTTCGACTATCACCTGGAGAACGTGTCGCTGCGCTGGGCGACGGCTTACGACAAGTCAGTGGTCGAGTCCGGCCTGATGGTGAAGGACGATATCCGCGACGGCCTGCCGGACCGCGCGCAGATTTTCGCCATGAATATGCGTAAACCGATGTTCCAGGACCGGCGCGTGCGCGAAGCGCTGGCGCTGGCGTTCGATTTCGACTGGGGCAACAAAAACCTGTCTTACGGCCTGTTCGCGCCCATGGGCAGCTACTGGATCGGCTCGGAACTCGCTTCCAGCGGACTGCCGCAGGGTGAAGAACTCGCGATCCTCGAGAAATACCGCGGCAAAATCCCCGATGAAGTGTTCACCAGGCCGTTCTCGCCGCCGCGCACGGACGCCAGCGGCAACAACCGCGAAAATCTGGTGAAGGCCAAGAACCTGCTCACCGCCGCCGGCTGGACCACCAAGAACGGCGCCCTGGTAAACGCCAAGGGCGAGCCGTTCGAGTTCGAATTCCTGCTGGCGCAGCAGAGCATGGAAAAATGGGTCAATCCCTTCTTCCAGAACCTCGCCAAGCTCGGCATCAAAGGCCGCATCAGGGTGGTGGACACCACCCAATACATCAACCGCATCACCAATTTCGATTTCGACATGATGGTGGGCGGCCCCGGCGAAAGCATCTCGCCCGGCAACGAGCAGCGCGAGAACTGGGGATCGGCGGCGGCCGACAAGAAAGGCGGCCGCAATGTCGGCGGCATCAAGGATCCGGTCGTGGATGCCATCGTCGAGGAGTTGATCGTCGCCAAGACGCGCGAATCCCTGGTCGCCCATACCCGCGCGCTGGACCGGGTGCTGTTGTGGAACTGGTACGGCATTCCGATGCTCAGCACACCCGCCGACTGGATTGCCTATTGGAACAAGTTCGGCAAGCCGGCCAAGGTGCCGATGCAGGGCCCGGATTTGGCGCTGATGTGGTACGACACCGCCAAGGCCGCCAAGGTGGACGCCGCCCGCGGCGCCAAGAAATAGCCGAGCCGATATAGCCTAGATGTTCGCCTATATCGTCCGCCGCATCGCGCTGATCCCGCTTACGCTGTTCGGGATCATCACGCTCAATTTCGTGATCGCGCAGATCGCACCGGGCGGGCCGGTGGAGATCATGCTCGCCCACTTGCAGGGCATCGACACCAGCGCCGGCAGCCAGCTCAGCGGCGGTAACGCCGACCGGGTCAGCGGCGGAGGCGGCAACAGCAAGTACCGCGGCGCGCAAGGCCTGGACCCCGAGCTTATCGAGCGCATCGAGAAGCAGTTCGGTTTCGACAAGCCGGCCCCCGAACGCTACGTGATGATGATCAAGAACTACCTGACCTTCGATCTGGGCGAGAGCTACTATAAATCCGAACGCGTCACGGCCTTGATTATCGACAAACTGCCGGTGTCGATCTCCATCGGCTTGTGGAGCACCCTGATCATCTACTTGGTCTCGATCCCGCTCGGCATTTCCAAAGCCGTACGTGACGGCTCAGGGTTCGACGTCGCTACGTCTTATGTCATCTTCATCGGCTATGCCGTCCCCGCATTCCTGTTCGCCATTTTCCTGATCGTGATTTTCGCGGGCGGCAGTTACTTCAGCTGGTTCCCGCTGCGCGGCCTGACGTCCGACAACTGGGAGGAACTCTCGGCCCTCGGCAAGGTGAAGGACTACTTCTGGCACTTGGTGCTGCCGGTGACCGCCATGACCATTGGCGGTTTCGCCTCCCTCACCATGCTGACCAAGAACAGTTTCCTGGAGGAAATCAACAAGCAGTATGTGCTGACCGCACGCGCCAAGGGCCTGTCGCAGAGACGCGTGCTGTACGGCCATGTGTTCCGCAACGCCATGCTGCTGGTGATCGCCGGCTTCCCGGCGGCGCTGATCGAAATTCTGTTCACGTCCTCGGTTCTGATCGAGGTGATCTTCTCGCTGGACGGCCTTGGCCTGCTCGGCTTCGAATCCACCACCAACCGCGACTACCCGGTGATCTTCGGCACGCTCTATATTTTCAGTCTGGTGGGGCTCACTCTCAACCTGGTCAGCGATCTGGCCTATCACGTGGTCGACCCGCGCATCGATTTCGAGGCCCAGGCATGAGCCGGCGTTGGGCATTGTCGGCTCTCAACAAACGGCGGCTCGCGAACTTCAAGGCCAACCGCCGCGGCTACTGGGCGTTCTGGATCATGCTGGTGCTGTTCGTGCTGTCGCTGTTCGCCGAATTCCTCGCCAACGACAAGCCGCTGCTGGTCTCCTACAAGGGCGCGCTCTATTTCCCGGTCATTAAGGAATACCCTGAGACCGCCTTCGGCGGCGATTTCGACACGCCCGCCGACTACCGCGACGCCACCATCAAGGGCCTGATCGAGAAGGACGGCTCCATCACCTGGCCGCTGATCCGTTTCAGCTACGCCACCATCAACTACAACCTGCCGGTCCCGGCACCGGCACCGCCTTCGTCCGTCAATGTTTTCGGCACCGACGAGCAGGGGCGAGATGTGCTGGCGCGGCTGATTTACGGGTTCCGCCTGTCGGTGCTGTTCGGCCTCGCGCTCGCCATTGTGTCGTCCTTCATCGGCGTCACCGCCGGCGCGATCCAGGGCTATTTTGGCGGACTCACCGACCTGCTGTTCCAGCGCTTCATCGAGATCTGGAGCGGCCTGCCCCAGCTGTTCATCCTGATCATCGTCTCTTCGGTGATCGTGCCGGGTTTCTGGACCCTGCTGACCGTGTTGCTGCTGTTCAGCTGGACCGCGCTGGTCGGCGTGGTGCGCGCCGAATTCTACCGCGCGCGCAACTTCGATTATGTGCGCGCCGCCAAGGCCCTGGGCATGAGCGACCGCATGGTGATCGCCAAACATGTTCTGCCCAACGCCATGGTCGCCACGGTCACCTTCCTGCCGTTCATCCTCTCGGGTTCGGTGGTAGCGTTGACTTCGCTCGATTTCCTGGGCTTCGGTTTGCCGCCGGGCTCGCCGTCCCTGGGAGAACTGCTGCGCGAAGGCAAGGAGAATCTCCAGGCGCCGTGGATCGCCATCACCGGTTTCTTCACCGTCGCCATCACACTGACCCTGATGGTATTCATCGGCGAAGCGGTGCGCGACGCCCTCGACCCGCGCAAGACCTTCCGCTGATGGCCGACATGTCCACCCCTGGGTCCCTCCTGGAGGTCACCGACCTCGGCGTCCAATTCACCGCCGGCGCGGACACCATCGCCGCGGTCAAAGGCGTATCCTTCCGCCTGGATCGCGGCGAGACCCTGAGCCTGGTGGGCGAGAGCGGCTCCGGCAAGACCGTCACCGCACTCTCGGTCTTGCAGCTCCTGCCTTATCCGCGCGCGTCCCATCCGACCGGCAGCATCAGGTTCAAGGGCACCGAGGTGGTGGGCGCGCCGGAAGCGGTGATGCGCAGTATCCGCGGCAACCGCATCGGCATGGTGTTCCAGGAGCCCATGACCTCGCTCAATCCCTTGCACAGCATCGAGAAGCAGATCGGCGAAGTGCTGGAAATCCATGGCGGCGTCAGCGGCGAGACAAGGCGCGCGCGCATTCTTGAACTGCTCAAACTGGTTGGCCTGCCCGAGGCCGAGCGCCGCCTGTCGGCCCTGCCGCACGAACTCTCGGGCGGCCAGCGCCAGCGCGTGATGATCGCCATGGCGCTGGCGTTCGAACCCGATATCCTGATCGCCGACGAACCCACCACGGCGCTCGACGTCACCATCCAGGCCCAGATCCTGGCGTTGCTGCTCGACCTGCAGAAGCGTCTGGGGATGGCCATGCTGTTCATCACCCATGACCTTGCCATCGTGCGGCGCCTGGGCGGCCGGGTATGCGTGATGAAGGACGGCGCCATCGTCGAACAGGGCGAGGTCGCCACCGTGTTCGGCGCGCCCACCCATGACTACACCAAGCACCTCATGGCGGCGCAGCCCAAAGGCCCGCCGCCGGTCGCCAACGATACCACGCCCGAGATCGTTCGCGCCGACAATGTGAAGGTTTGGTTCCCGATCAAACGCGGCGTGATCCGGCGCGTGATTGGACATATCAAGGCAGTCGACGGCGTTTCATTGACCGTGCGCGCCGGACAGACCCTCGGCGTGGTCGGAGAAAGCGGCTCGGGCAAGACCACCCTGGGCCTGGCGCTCCTGCGCCTGACCGGCAGCGAGGGCGCCATCACCTTCGACGGCACACGCATCGACGGCATCCCCACGCGCGAGCTGCGTCCCACCCGCAAACATATGCAGATCGTGTTCCAGGACCCGTTTGGCTCTCTCAGCCCGCGCCTGTCGATCGGACAGATCGTCGCCGAAGGCCTCACGGTTCACGGTATCGGCACCCCGGCCGAGCGCAAGGACGCGGTCGCGGCGGCGCTCGCGGACGTGGGCCTCGATCCGCGCATCCAGGACCGCTATCCCCACGAATTCTCCGGCGGACAGAGACAGCGCGTCGCCATCGCCCGGGCCATGGTGCTGCGGCCCAGGTTCATCGTCCTGGACGAGCCCACCAGCGCCCTGGATGTCTCGGTCCAGGCCCAGATCGTGGACCTCCTGCGCGCGCTCCAGGAAAAATACGGCCTGGCTTACCTGTTCATCAGCCACGACCTGCGGGTGGTGCGGGCGATGGCGGACTCCGTCCTGGTGATGAAAGACGGGGTGGTGAAGGAAAAAGGCGCCACGGCCGAGGTGTTCAGCAACCCCGCCGATCCCTATACCCGTGCCCTCCTGGCCGCCGCGCTGGAGCTGAAAGCGATCGCGCGCTAAGCCCGTGAATCTTGAAATTGCCGACCTTCCGCCGGCAATGAGGCGTTACTCCTCCTTAACCATTGGCTTTTAGGGTGGCATGGGGCGGTCCCGGTTGCCGGGATTCCCAGCCTGGCTCATAGTGAAGGCTCCCGAGAGCGGACCGGATTCAGATGGCGCGCAAAGACGACGACGAAGATTCCAAACAGGCGATCTATAACGTCGATGTCGATATTTCCGTCGTCCTCGGCCAGGCCAACCTGCGGGTCAACCAGCTGCTCAAACTGGGCCGCGGCGCCGTGGTGGAACTGGAGCAGAAGACGTCCGACCCGGTGGAGATTTTCGCCAACGACGTACTGATCGCCCGCGGCGAGGTGGTCATCACCTCCGGTGACAAGATCGGCGTCACCCTCACGGAACTTGTGAAGTCGATCTACAGCAACGCTGATTAAGCTTTCACGTTGAGAATATTGAAGATCGCAGCGTGATCTTCTAAACACAGTCCGCTTTCCCTCCACTGCGGCTGTCTATGCGCCTCCTTTATCATCACCCCCTCGTCGCCTCCGCCCGCAAGGTCCGCCTTGTGCTGGGTGAAAAGCGCCTCGCCTTCGACGAACGGATGATCGAGCCGTGGAAGGAGAGCGAGGAACTCCTGGGCCTCACGCCCACCGGCGAGGTGCCGGTGCTGGTGGACGAGAACGACGCGGTGGTCAGCGATCACGGCGCCATCGTCGAGTACCTGGACGAGGTCTATCCCGATATGCCGCTGATCGGGCGCACACCCGCCGACCGCGCCGAGGCGCGCCGGCTGGCGGCCTGGTTCGACGACAAGTTCCATTGGGAAGTGACCCAGCATATCGCCGGCGAGAAGCTGACCCGCCGGATCAGCGCCAACGCCGCGCCGGATTCACGCGCCTTGCGGGTAGGCCGCGAGAACATCCAGATGCACCTGCAGTACATCACCTGGCTGAAGGAGCGCCGCAGCTGGCTCGCGGGCGACCATCTCTCTGTCGCCGACCTTGCGGCGGCGGCGAATATTTCGCTGGTGGATTATTCCGGCGACATGCCTTGGGATCAGTATCCGGAGGTGAAGGAGTGGTACGTGCGCGTCAAATCGCGCCCATCGTTCCGCGCCCTGCTCAAGGACACCATCCCCACCATCCCGCCGGCGCCGGTGTATACCGATCTCGACTTCTGAACTCTGTTGTTGGTCGCATTTCCTGGGGAAATACCCCTAGGGTTTCACGTCCGCGCGCTCCATGTCGGCGCGGGCGGCCTTGGCGGCGTCGGAGTCCGGCGCCAGCTGCGGGATCAGCACCCAGTCGCGCCGCGCGTCGTTCAGGCGCCCCTGCAGCTTGTAAATATTCGCCCGCTCCAGCCGGGCGTTGACGTTCCTGGGGTCTGCCTTCACGGCCGCTTCGGCATCCGCCAGCGCGAGATCGGTTTCTTTCAGGTTGCGGTGCGCGGTCGCGCGAAACGCCAAGGCATCCGCATTGTCCGGCTGCTGCTTGAGCGCCGCGTCCAGGTCGACCATGGCTTCCTTGAACTTCGCGCCTTCCGCCAGGGTCGCGGCCCGGTCCACCAGCAGCCGGACGTATTGCGGCATTTCCGGCGTCACCAGCTTGAGGCCGGCGGTCTGGGCGTTGTAAGCGCGCGTCGGCTCGCCTTGCAGCAACCAGGCCTGGCCCGCCTGCTCCAACAAGTTCGCGCGCAACCCCACGGTCCCTTTGGATTTCTGCGCGAGCTGCTCCAATTCCGCCGCCCCCTGGCCGAAATCGTTGAGGCCCACCAGCGCCAGGGCGCGGCAGTGCTGCGCGCCCTCGCCGCCGCCGACGGCGCCCCACTTGCTCGCCAGCTCCAGGGCTTCGTCGGGATGGCTCTTGGACAGGAGGATGCAGGAGTCATAGGTCTTCGCCGGGTTGGCGAGATCGGGCTCCGGGATGATGCGGCCGGCGGGCTGCTCGGCGGCGTTGGCGCCCGACACAGCGACAAAGGCCATGATCAGACACAGACGCTTCATGACGCAGTCCTTTGGCTCAGGGCCACCAGTTCATCGAGCAGGGCGCAGATGCGCCCCAGTTCGTGCGGCAGCGACAGACGGTGATCGCCGTCCTTGATGAGATGGGTTTCGACATCCGTGCCGGTGATCTTCTCGGCCAGCATCAACGAGCGCTCCCACGGCACCGATGCGTCGCGCTGTCCATGCAATAAGCGCACGGGGCATGCGATGGGAATGGCCGACCGCAGGACTAAATTCTTACGTCCATCCTCGATCAAATGCCGGCTGATGCGATAAGGGCCGTCGTTGTAGTCGCTGGGAATCTCGATCACGCCGTCGCGCATGATCTTCGCCCGCTGTTCGTCCGAGAAGCCGGGCCACATCTGGTCTTCGGTGAAATCCGGCGCCGGCGCGATGCCCAGCACGCCGGCGATGCGGTGCGGCCGCGCCACCGCCGCGCGCACCGTCACCCAGCCGCCCATGCTCGATCCCACCAGGATCTGCGGCCCGGTGGTGACATGGTCGAGGATCGCGAGCGCGTCCTCGGTCCAGCGGCCGATGCCGCCGTCCTCGAAGCGGCCCGAGGAATCGCCGTGGCCCGACATGTCGAAGCGCACATAGCCATATCCCTTGGCCGCGCAATGGGCCGCCAAAGCGCGCGCCTTGGTGCCGCCGCGGTCGGACATGAGGCCGTGCAGGAAGATCACGCCGGGGCCGGAGCCGCCTTGCCGTTCATAGGCGATTGTCCCGCCGTCGGGATGGGAAAGCGTTTGATAGGTCATGCAACTTAGAAAGAACCGGATTGCGGCGCAAAATATAGGCTGAGAGAGCGTGAGGCCGTGTTACAAACCCCTCATTCTCAGCGACCTAGACTCTGTTTCCGCTTCGTTGAATCGGAAACAGAGTCTAGGTCCTTGTTTGGTCGCATGTTAAGCGGCCGAACCGGTTTCCACTTCGGCCTAACATGCTCTAAATAGCGCGCGCAGCTTGGCGAATCCATGGCAAGTCCCGAGACCTCTCCGCACCGGAAGACCTGCCTGCAGGTGGTGCCGTCGCTTGTCACCGGCGGCGTCGAGCGCGGCACCGTGGACGTGGCCCAGGCCCTGACCCAGGCCGGATGGCGCGCCCTCGTCGTGTCCAGCGGCGGGCCCATGGTGCGGGAATTGGAACGGGTCGGCGCCGAACATGTCGTGCTGCCGCTGGACACCAAGAATCCCCGCGCCATCCGCCGCAACGCCGATGCCTTGGCGGCCCTGATCCGCGAGCGGCAGGTCGATATCGTGCACGCGCGCTCGCGCGCGCCGGCCTGGAGCGCCAAGGACGCCTGCGCCCAGACCGGCGCTCATTTCGTCACCACGTTCCACGGCACTTACGGCCTCGGGCCGTTCGGCCTCAAGAAGCTCTACAACCGCGTGATGGCCCAGGGCGAAATCGTCATCGCCATCTCCAATTTCATCCGCGATCACCTCGTCGCCGAATACAACGTCGACCCCGCGCGCATCCGCGTCATTCATCGCGGCGTGGATGTGAAGCTGCTCGATCCCAACGGCGTCTCCCCCACACGATTGATCCAGGTCACCGCCAAGTGGCACCTGCCGGAATCGGCGCCGGTGATCATGCTGCCCGGGCGGCTCACCGCCTGGAAAGGCCATGACGTGCTGATCGACGCCATGGTGGAACTCAAACGCCGGCGCGGCGGGTCCACCGACATCCGCTGCCTGATGGTGGGCCAGGACCAGGGCCGCGTCGCCTACCGCGACCACATCGAGCGCTACGCCGCGGCCCAGGGCGTGGCGGTGCAGATCATCGACGACTGCAGCGACCTGCCCGCGGCCTACATGGCCACCGATGTTGTCGTGTCCGCATCCACCAAGCCCGAGGCCTTCGGCCGCGTCGTCGCCGAAGCCCAGGCCATGGGCCGCCCGGTGGTGGCGCCGTCCCACGGCGCCGCCGGCGAGATCATCATTCCCGGAGTCACCGGCTGGCTGTTCACGCCGGGCGATCCCGTATCCCTGGCCGATGCCTTGGACCGCGCGCTGGCGCTCAACCAGGCGGAGCGCGTTCAGCTGGCCGAGGCGGCGATCGCGCGGGCCCGCGAGCTGTTCGCCAAGGCCGACATGTGCGCCAAGACCCTGGCGGTCTACGACGAGGTCCTGGCGCGCGCGCCCGTCTTATGACCGACGCCGCATGACCTCCCGCATTCTGGTGATCGCCACGGGCGGCCTGGCCCGCTTCGTTCCGGCGCTCGGCGTCATGGCCTCGATCCGCGCCTCGCATCCCGGCGTCACGATCATCCTGCTGACCGGCCCGGAGACCGCGGCCTTCGCCTCCACCGTTCCCTATTTCGACGACGTGTGGACCGACGAGACCGCGGCCGGCTGGGATGTCCCCCATATCCTGAACCTGCGCCGGCGGCTGCGCGGCGCGCCGTTCGACCGCGTCTATGACCTGGACGGCGACAACCATAGTTTCTTCCTGTTCCGGCTGATGCACGGCCTGTTGCGCCAGGAACGCGCGGCGATTTCCTGGTCCGGCGTCATTCCCGGCACACAGCTGGCCCACACCGATCCGCGCCGCGCCGCCATGCATCTGGGCGACCGCTGGGCGGCGCAATTGAAGGTGGCGGGAATTCCCGCCACCTTGCGCCCCGACCTGTCGTGGGTGGCGCGGTACGTCAAATCCTTCACCCTGCCGTTCCGCATGACCGAGCCCTTTGTCATGGTGGCGGCGACGCCGGGCCCGAGCACCGCGCCATGGTCCCCGGCGCAGTACGGCATGCTGGCCGCGGCGCTGGCGGCGGAAGGCCAGCGCCCGGTGCTGGTGGACCTCGCGCCCCGGCCCGACGTGGCCGAAGCCATGGCCGACCATAACCCGGCGTGTATCGACCTCTCGGGCAAAGGCACCTTGAACGAGCTGATCCTGCTGGCCTGGGCGGCCACCGCCGCGATCGGACCCGATAACGGCATCATGCACCTGACGGCCGTGGCGGGATGCCGGTCGGTGGTCCTGTACGACCAGGCCTCGGACCCGGCCCTGGTGGGACAGCGCGGCACCGCCGTCACCATCCTGCGCCGCCCGCGCTTGACCGACATCCCCGCCGCCGAGGTCATCGCCGCGGTCAAAGGCCAGCCCGCCGGATCCGCAAAACCCCGCGGGTTTGCTTGACTCCCGCGGGCGGAAGGCCCGCAAATCTGAACGGGATGGGCGGACGGCCCGCAAATCTAAATCGGGATGGGCGGAAGGCCCGCAAAACTTGACAGAAGCGGCAATCTCCCTAGATTCCGCGGGCTTTTCCTACCTTATCTTTATGTGAGCTTGAGATGGTCGCCATCACCCTTCCCGACGGCAGCGTGCGCCGTTTTGACCGCCCGATCACCGGCGCCGACCTGGCCGCCGACATCGGCCCCGGCCTCGCCAAGGCCGCCCTTGCCATCCGCATCGACGGCAAGATGAAGGACCTGCTGACCCCGCTCACGACGGATTCAAACGTTTCGATCGTCACCAGGAAGGACGAGGACGCCCTCGAACTCCTGCGGCACGACGCCGCCCACGTCATGGCGGAAGCGGTGCAGGAACTGTTCCCCGGTACCCAGGTGACCATCGGGCCGGCGATCGAGAACGGCTTCTACTACGACTTCGCCCGCGACCAGCCGTTCACCCTGGACGACCTGCCCAAGATCGAAGCCAAGATGCGCGAAATCGTCGACCGCGACGAACCCATCCGCCGCGAGGTCTGGGAACGCGAGAAGGCCATCGCCCACTTCGAATCCATCGGCGAAAAGTACAAGGCCGAGCTGATCCGCGGCCTGCCGGCGGACGAGCCCATCGGCGTCTATACCCAGGGCGACAAGTGGCTCGACCTGTGCCGCGGCCCGCACCTGCCGTCCACCGGCAAGCTGGGCAAAGCCTTCAAGCTGATGAAGCTGGCGGGCGCCTATTGGCGCGGGGATTCCAACAACCCCATGCTCCACCGCATCTACGGCACCGCCTGGGCCGATGACAAGCAGCTCGCGGCCCATATCACCATGCTGGAAGAGGCCGAGAAACGCGACCACCGCAAGATCGGCCAGGAAATGAACCTGTTCCATCTGCAGGAGGAAGCGCGCGGCGCGGTGTTCTGGCACCCCAAGGGCTGGACCCTGTACCGCACCTTGCAGAACTACATCCGCCGCCGCCTGGAAGCTTCCGACTATCAGGAAGTGAACACCCCCCTGCTCATGGATAGGGTGCTGTGGGAGCGGTCCGGGCACTGGGACAAGTTCGGCGCCAAGAACATGTTCACCAGCGAGTCCGAGGAACGCCACCTGGCCGTGAAGCCCATGAACTGCCCAGGCCATGTGCAGATCTTCAACCAGGGCATCCGCAGCTACCGCGAACTGCCGCTGCGCATGGCGGAATTCGGCTGCTGCCACCGCAACGAGCCGTCGGGCGCGCTGCACGGGCTGATGCGCGTGCGTGCCTTCACCCAGGACGACGCCCATATCTTCTGCACCGAAGACCAGGTGCGCGGCGAGACCAAGAAGTTCATCGACCTGTTGCGCAGCGTTTATACCGACCTGGGCTTCACCGAGATCCGGGTGAAATTCTCCGACAGGCCCCCCGTGCGCGCCGGTTCCGACGCCACCTGGGACAAGGCGGAAGCCGCCTTGCGCGAGGCCACCGAAGCCGCTGGCCTGGAATGGACCCTCAACCCCGGCGAAGGCGCATTCTACGGGCCCAAGCTGGAGTTCGTGCTGAAGGACGCCATCGGCCGTGACTGGCAGTGCGGCACCCTGCAGGCGGACTTCGTGCTGCCGGAGCGCCTGGGGGCCCATTACGTCGGCGAGGACGGGGCCAAACACGTGCCGGTCATGCTGCACCGGGCGATCCTGGGCTCGTTCGAGCGCTTCATCGGCATGCTTGTGGAAAACTATGCCGGCAAGTTCCCGCTGTGGCTGACACCCCTTCAAGCGGTCGTCTGCACCATCACCGACGAGGCCAAGGCCTACGCCGAAGAGGTCGCCGCCACCATGAAGGCGGCCGGCCTGCGGGTGGAAACCGACCTGCGTAACGAAAAAATCAACTACAAGGTGCGGGAACACTCCCTCGCCAAGGTGCCAGTGCTTGTGGTGGTCGGCAAAAAAGAAGCTGAAACCAGGGGCGTGGCGTTGCGCCGTTTGGGCGGCCAAAACCAGGAAATTCTTGCGCTTACAGAGGCAACCGATAGACTTGCGAAGGAAGCCGCGGTTCCCGGAACTTAATCCAGGCCCGTGGTTTTTGTTTGAGGGGCGCGCGGGGACTATCCCCGCGTCCTATTTTGAGGGGCCGCGCGCGAAGGCGCGCAAACTAGGGTTCGACCCGGACTAACAACAACAGGAGACTGCTACATAGCTAGATTCGACCAACCGGCGCCCGCGTCCAAGGATGGACCGCGCGTCAACCATCAGATCGACAACAAGACCGTGCGCTTGATCGGTGCCGATGGCGACAATTTTGGAGTGGTGGACCGCGCGTTCGCCCTCAGCAAGGCCGATGAGGCGGGCCTCGATCTCGTCGAGATTTCTCCGAACGCCGACCCGCCGGTGTGCAAGATCCTCGATATCGGCAAATACAAATACGAGGAACAGAAGCGCAAGAACGAGGCGCGCAAGAAGCAGAAGGTGATCGAGGTCAAGGAGATCAAGCTCCGCCCGAACATCGACGATCACGATTACGACGTGAAGATGCGCGCCACCAAGCGGTTCCTGGAGGAAGGCGACAAGGTGAAAGTGACCTTGCGTTTTCGCGGCCGCGAGATGGCTCACGTCGAGCTGGGCCACGCGCTCCTGAACCGCGTGAAGGGCGACTTCGACGGCCAGGCCAAGGTCGAGATGGAGCCGCGCTCCGAAGGCCGCCAGATCGTCATGGTGCTGGCGCCGAAATGAGGCAACAGCCTTGAAAATGAAAACGGCGCCGGATCTTCCGGCGCCGTTTTTGTTTGCCTACGCGGATGCAAGCCGCATTCGCTTCAAACGCGCACGGCTGCGCGCCACGCCGGCCGCGAACCACACGATCATGCCGAAAGCGATCAGCATCGCCGAACCCTGGGCCATGCCCAGCATCCTGGTCTGCGCGATGTTATGCGCCCAGGGCGAGCCCGCCAGGGCGGCGGCGCGCAAAGGTCCGATGCGCGAGAAGGCTTCGTTCACGGCCCCGCCGATCAGCATATAGAAGCTCAACACCATCATGACCGGATGCCCGTAGGCGCCGAGCCGCCCGCGTTGATTGCGCGCGGCCCACACGCCAAGTCCCAGGAACAGCAGGGTGGCGACGGCCATCCAGTGGAACATGTTGAACGCCGGCAACCCGGCGATGGGCGCGAACAGGCCAAGCGCGGTGACATTCGCAATCACCATGGCGGCCACGTACCCGTAGCCGGCCGTGCGATGGGTACGCGTGCCCTTGCGCAGCGCGAACACCAGCGGTCCCGCGAACAAGGCAATCATGCAGGCGGCGGAATGCAGCCAGCCCAGGATGGAGATGTCGTCGAGTCTCATCTGCGTTTTCCTTTCTGAGTTGCGGCTAGAGCATTTTCCGATGAAGTGGATGCCGGTTCATCGCAGAAAATGCGACCAAACCAAAAGATTAGAGCATGATCGCGATTCAATATGACTCGATCATGCTCTAACCGCCGATGACATCGCGCAGGTAAGCGACGTGCCGGGCGAAAGCGCGGCGGCCATCCTTGGTGATGGCGGCGCGGGTGCGCGGCTTCTTGCCGACAAAATCTTTTTCGATCTTCACGTAGCCGGCGGTTTCGAGCGTCGCGAGATGGGCGCCGAGGTTGCCGTCGGTGGCGCCGGCGATCACCTTGAGACGCGGGAAGTCGAGCGCTTCTCCCTCGGCGAGGGCATTGAGCGCGGACATGATTTTCAGCCGCACCGACTGATGGATGATTTCATCCGGCTCCATCAGGCGGTCCTCATCCAGAATCCGGTGAGGATCAGCCCACCGCCGCCCACCGCCGCCATCCAGAAGGCGAACCACGGCGCTAGGAAGAAGTAGCCGCCCATGGTCGCCGCCGCGACCGCGGCGCCGAGCCAGATCAGGCGCGGGCGGTTGCTCCAGATGCCCGCCAGTCCATAGGCCATGGCGGTGACCAGCGCCGGAAAGGCGTTCATCTGGTTCACCTCATGAGGCGGAAGGATGGCGTAGGTGGCCGCGATGAACAGCGCGAAGGCGATGAACGTCGCCCACCACATGGTGCCCTGGCGCGCGCTGCCGCTCTCCTGGCGCCGGTTGCGCCACCCGATATAGGCGTTGAGCACGACGCCGATGAATGTCAGCGGCAGCCACGCGATGCCGTAGCGGGGCGAGAGGCCGGTGGCGCCGTAGCCGAGAATCCAGATGACGCCCCAGATGAAGAAATAGGGTGCCGCGATTCGGTAACTCTTGAATTCGCGGGAGCGCAGCGCCGTGGCGTCGATGTCGCGCAATGCCTCGGCGGCTTCGGTCGGGGTGATATTCATGTCGCATCCTTGTCAGAGGACTCTGAATTACAGAGTTGATGTTTTTTAGATTCACCAGAGAACTCTGTCAAGCAGAGTTATGCGGCGAAGCCGGGCCCGGTGTTACAATCGAGTCCGCGCTAAGGCTCAGGGAGAAGCGAATGGACCGTTTAAACGCCTACACACCGCAGGTTCTGGCGATCTTGCGCATCATGACCGGGCTCCTGTTCCTGGAGCACGGCACGCAAAAGCTGTTCGGGTTCCCTCCGCCCATGGCCGGAATGCCCCCTGAACTGCCCCCCCTGCTGCTGGCGGCGGCGGTTCTGGAGCTGGTGGGCGGGCTTCTCATCATCATTGGCGCCTTTACCCGCCCGGTGGCCTTTGTTCTCTCCGGCCAGATGGCGGTGGCCTATTTCATCGCCCACGGCTCGACGGGCTTCTTCCCGGCCGTCAACGGCGGCGACCCGGCGATCCTGTTCTGCTTCATTTTCCTGTACCTGGCTTGCGCCGGGGCCGGCCCCTGGAGCGTCGACTCGGCCCGCGCGGTGAAAGCACCTCCAGCCGCGTAATTGGCGGGCTTTCTTGCTTTCCTAAGAATCGGCGGGTATAAGCCTCGCCTTCCTGCCCGGACCCGTTTCCGGCGGGACATCATAATGGGGCCGGAGATGATCTCCGGGTCCACCGGCCAAAGGGCGAAAAGCCAACACTATCAGGCTTTTAGGGCATGCCTCCGGCCGGGGTAACGAACGCTCCGAGTCAATCGGAGCCCGCGCACGAAAGGATAGAAAAATGCCCAAGATGAAGACCAAAAGCGCCGCCAAGAAGCGGTTCAAAGTCACCGGTACCGGCAAGGTGAAGGCGGGCAACGCCTTCAAGCGCCACTGCATGGGCGTGAAACCCCAGAAGATGAAGCGCACGTCGCGCGGCACCATGGTGCTGGCGAAGCCCGACGGCATCATCGTCAAGCGCAACTTCCTGCCTTACGGCTAGAACCCAAATTCTGACGGAGCACACATATGTCACGCGTTAAACGCGGCGTCACCAAACACGCCCGCCACAAAAAAGTTCTCGAGCAGACCAAAGGTTTCCGCGGCCGTCATTCGAAGGCCTACAAGCCGGCGAAGAACCGCCTGGAAAAGGCGCTGCGCTACACCTATCGCGACCGCCGCCTGAAGAAGCGCGACTTCCGCGCCCTGTGGATCCAGCGCATCAACGCCGGTGTCCGCGCGTTCGGCCTGACCTATTCGCGATTTATCAACGGGCTCAAGAAGGCCGGGATCGAACTGGACCGCAAGGTCCTCGCCGACATGGCTCTGCGTGAGCCGGCGACCTTCGAGACCCTGGTGAAGCAGGCTCAAGCCGCTCTCGCTTAACATCACGTTTTTCTGTGATGCGTGAAGGGGCCGCCTGCACAAGGCAGGCCCCTTCATTTTTTCTGATTCGCGAGCAACTCATGGCCAACGACAAGATCGAACAGCTGCGCGCCGAAATTCTCGGCGCCTGTACCGCCGCAGCCGACATGGCCGCGCTCGAAGCCGTGCGCGTCGGCGCGCTGGGCAAGAAGGGCAGCGTCACCGGGCTGATGAAGGACCTGTCGGCGTTGCCGCCGGAAGACCGCAAGGCCTTCGGCCAGCGGGTCAACACCCTGCGCGACGAAGTGACCGCGGCCCTCGACGCCAAGAAAGCGGCACTGGGCAACGCCGAGCTGGACGCCAAACTCGCCAAGGAACGCATCGACATCTCGCTGCCGATCCGCCCCGAAGCCAAGGGCAGCATTCATCCCATCAGCCAGACCATGGATGAGATCGCCGCCATCTTCGGCCAGATGGGATTCGAGATCGCCGATGGCCCGGATATCGAGGACGACTTCCACAATTTCACCGCGCTGAACTTCCCGCCCGGCCATCCGGCGCGCGAGATGCACGACACCTTCTTTTTGCCAGAGAACGAAAAGGGTGAGCGCTATCTGCTGCGCACCCACACCTCGCCGGTGCAGATCCGCACCATGATGAGTCAGAAGCCGCCGATCCGCGTGATCATTCCGGGCCGCACCTATCGCTGCGACTACGACATGACTCACACGCCCATGTTCCACCAGGTCGAGCTGCTGGTCATCGATACCGAGACCGCCATGAGCCACCTGCGCGGCTGCCTGCAGGAATTCGTGCGCACGTATTTCGGCGTCGACGACCTGACCACCCGCTTCCGCCCGTCGTTCTTCCCGTTCACCGAGCCTTCGGCGGAAATGGACATCGGCTGTTCCAGAAAAGGCGGCGAACTCAAGATCGGCAATCACGGTGACTGGCTGGAGATCCTCGGCTGCGGCATGGTGCATCCCAATGTCATCAAGGCCTGCGGCCTCGACCCCAATGTCTACCAAGGCTTCGCCGCCGGCATGGGCATCGAGCGCATCGCCATGCTCAAGTACGGCATCCCCGACCTGCGCACCTTCTTCGAGTCGGACCTGCGCTGGCTGCGGCACTACGGATTTGCCGCCCTGGATATACCCTCGGTGACGGGAGGGTTGTCGCGATGAAACAGGCTCCGGTCCCCGAGGCTTACGAACACCTGCCGCAGTGGGCGTTCGGCGATTCCAAGGAGATGGCCAACGAACTCTGCGCCCTGGTGCTGGCCGGCAAGAAGACCGCCACCGCCACCGCGCTCTATTCCTATGAACTGGACGACCAGCCGGTGCCGGAACCCGGCAACCGCAGCGTCGTCCTCGACGGCAGCGGCAACGCCCGCTGTGTGATCGAATGCATCGAGGCCGAAGCCGTGCCTTTCGATGAAGTGGACGAGGCCTTCGCCAGGGATGAGGGCGAAGGCGATCTGTCGCTCAAGCACTGGCGCAAAGCGCACCAGAAGTTCTTCGAGCGCCAGGGTTACTTCGCGCCCGACATGCTGCTGATCTGCGAGCGTTTCCGCGTCATCGAGAAACTGACGGGAGGCGCCCAATGAAGTTCACCCTGTCGTGGCTCAAGGACCATCTGGATACCCAGGCCGGCCTTGATGAAATCACCGCCAAGCTGACGGCCGTCGGCCTTGAAGTCGAAGGCGTGGAGAATCCGGCCCAGGGCCTGGAAGGCTTCATCGTCGCCCATGTGACCGAGGCCAGGCAGCATCCCAACGCCGACCGCCTGCGCCTGTGCACCGTCGATACCGGCACGGACGTCCTGCAAGTGGTCTGCGGCGCGCCCAACGCGCGCACCGACCTGAAAGTCGTGCTGGCCCGCCCCGGCGTGACGATTCCGATTTCCGGCGAAGCCCTCAAGAAGGGCAGCATCCGCGGCGTTGAAAGCCAGGGCATGCTGTGCTCCTACCGCGAACTGAAGCTGGGCGAGGACCACGACGGCATCATCGAACTGCCCGCCGATGCCAAGGCCGGCACGCCGGTGACCCAGGTGCTGAACCTGGATCCGGTGATCGAGATCAACCTGACGCCCAACCGCGTCGATGCGCTCGGCGTGCGCGGGATCGCGCGCGATCTCGCCGCCGCCGGTCTCGGCACACTGAAGCCGCTCGACGACGCCCCGGTCGCCGGCAAGCTGCCGACCTCGCGTAAGATCGCGACGGGTCTCTCTACGGCCGACGCGCATAAGTGTCCGCAATTCGCCGGGCGCCTGATCCGCGGCGTGAAGAACGGCGAGAGCCCCAAGTGGCTTAAAGATCGTCTGACCGCCATCGGCCTGCGCGCGGTGTCGGTACTGGTGGACGTGACCCAGTACCTGACCATCGACCTGGGCCGCCCGCTGCACGCCTTCGACGACGCCAAGCTCAAGGGCGACATCGGCGCGCGCCTTGCCGGCAGCGGCGAACAGGTGGCGGCTCTCAACGGCAAGACCTACACCCTCGACGACACCATGGTGGTGATCGCCGACGAAGCGGCGGCGCTCGGCATCGGCGGCATCATGGGCGGCGCGCCGTCCAGCGTCAGCGACGGCACCACCGACATTTTCCTGGAGTCGGCGCTGTTCGATCCGCGCAACATCGGCGCCACCGGCCGCAAGCTCAGCCTCAACACCGACGCGCGCTATGCTTTCGAGCGCGGCGTCGATCCCGCTTCGGCCCTGTGGGGTATTGAGGTGGCGACCCGCATGATCCTGGACCTGTGCGGCGGCGAGCCGGGCGCCGTCGTCGCCGCCGGCGCGGCGCCGGCCTGGCAGCGTGCGATCGCTTTCGATCCGGCGCGCGTGAAATCCCTGGGCGGTATCGAGATCCCGGAGAGCGAGATCAGGGGCATCCTCGAACGCCTGGGCTTCCAGGTGTCCGGCGCGGGCGCCGCCTGGTCGGTGGCGCCGCCATCGTGGCGGTCCGACGTGGAGGCCTGGCAGGACCTGGTGGAAGAGGTCCTGCGCATCCACGGTTATGACAACATTCCGGCGACGCCGTTGCCGCGCCCGCCCATGCCCAAAGCCGTGCTGTCGCCCGAGCAGCGCAGGGTCAACGCCACCCGCCGCGTGCTGGCGGGCCGCGGCCTCAACGAGACCGTCACCTGGGCGTTCCTGCCCAGCGCGCAAGCAGACCTGTTCCGCGGCGAGTTGCCGCTGGTGACCCTGGCCAACCCCATCAGCGCCGATCTCGACGCCATGCGCCCTTCTTTGCTGCCCAACCTGATCGCCGCCGCCGGCCGCAACGCCGCGCGCGGGCTTGGCGACAGCGCGCTGTTCGAGGTGGGTCCCCGCTTCGAGGGCGGCGCGCCCGGCCAGCAGGTGAACATGGCCGCGACGCTCCGGGCCGGTCACACCGGCCCGCGCCATTGGGCCGGCACCCGCCGCCCCGTGGACGCCATGGACGCCAAGGCCGACGCCATCGCCGTCCTGGAAGCCGCGGGTCTCAACCCCATTGGCTTGCAGGCCGCCGCGGCCGCGCCCGGCTGGTACCACCCGGGCCTCTCCGGCGTGCTCAAACTGGGCAACCAGGTGGTTGCCGCGTTCGGCGCGATTCATCCGCGCGTGGCGAAGACGCTCGACGTGGACGGCCCGCTGGTGGCTTCGGAAGTGTTCCTGGAGCGCATCCCGCTGCCCAAGAAGAAAGGCGCCGGCGCCGCCCGGCCGTTGCTCAAGGCCTCGGCGCTGCAGCCGGTCGAGCGCGACTTTGCCTTCGTGGTGGATGCCGCCGTCGCCGCCGACGCGGTGATCAAGGCCGCGCGCGGCGCCGAGCGTGACCTGATCACCGAGGTCGGCGTGTTCGACGTCTATCAGGGCGTGCACCTGGGCGAAGGCCAGAAGTCCGTGGCCATCTCCGTCACCTTGCAGCCCAAGGACGCGACCCTCACCGACGCGGAGATCGACGCCGTGTCGCAGAAGATCGTTGCGGCGGTGGAGAAGGCCTGCGGCGGCAAGCTGCGCGCCTGAGATAAACAGAGTCTGTATTGAAATGATTCCGGCATGAGCGATCTCTCGAAAATCCGCAACTTCTCGATCATCGCCCATATCGACCACGGCAAATCGACCCTGGCCGACCGGTTGATTCAGTTCTGCGGCGGCCTTCAGGCCCGCGAAATGACCGAGCAGGTGCTCGATTCCATGGACATCGAGCGCGAGCGCGGCATCACCATCAAGGCGCAGACCGTGCGCCTGACCTATCCCGCCGACGACGGGCAGACCTACCAGCTCAACCTGGTGGACACGCCGGGCCACGTCGACTTCGCCTATGAAGTCAGCCGGTCCCTGGCCGCCTGCGAAGGATCCATCCTGGTGGTGGATGCCTCGCAAGGGGTGGAAGCCCAGACCCTGGCCAATGTCTACCAGGCGATCAACGCCAACCACGAGATCGTGCCGGTCCTCAATAAGGTCGACCTGCCGGCCGCGGAGCCGGAGCGCGTGCGCACCCAGATCGAGGATGTCATCGGCCTCGACGCTTCCAACGCCGTGCTCACCTCCGCCAAAACCGGCATCGGCATCAAGGATGTGCTGGAAGCCATCGTCACCCGCCTGCCCGCGCCCACCGGCGACGTCGACGCCACCTTGAAGGCCCTGCTGGTGGATTCCTGGTACGACTCCTATCTCGGCGTCGTGATCCTGGTGCGCATCAAGGACGGCGTGATCCGCAAGGGCACCCAGATTCAGTTCATGTCCTCGGGCGCGGTCTACCAGGTGGAACGCGTCGGCGTGTTCACGCCCAAGCGCCTCGAGGTTCCGGCGCTGATGCCCGGCGAACTGGGCTTCCTGACCGCGAGCATCAAGGCGGTGGCCGACGCCTCCGTCGGCGACACGGTCACCGACGCCATCAAGCCGGCGGCGGAACCCCTGCCCGGTTTCAAGCCCAGCGTCCCGGTGGTGTGGTGCGGCCTATTCCCCACCGACGCCGCGCAGTTCGAAGTGCTGCGCGAAAGCCTGGCGAAACTGCGGCTCAACGACGCCAGCTTTCATTTCCAGATGGAAAGCTCGGCGGCCCTCGGCTTCGGTTTCCGCTGCGGCTTCCTGGGCCTTCTGCACATGGAAATCATCCAGGAACGCCTCGAACGCGAGTTCGACCTGGATCTGATCACGACGGCGCCGTCGGTGGTCTATCGCATCCACGGTACCGACGGCACGATGAAGGAACTGCACAACCCCGCCGACATGCCCGATGTAACGCGGATCCGCATGATCGAAGAGCCTTGGGTAAAAGCCACCATCCTGGTCCCCGACGAGCACCTGGGCCCCGTGCTCAAGCTGTGCACCGACCGCCGCGGCGAACAGGTGGACCTGACCTATGTCGGCAACCGCGCCATGGTGGTCTACGAACTGCCGCTCAATGAGATCGTGTTCGATTTCTACGACCGCCTGAAATCCATTTCACGCGGCTACGCCAGCTTCGATTACGAGGTTTCCGACTACCGCGAATCGGACCTGGTGAAGGTCAGCATCCTGGTGAACAACGAGGCGGTGGACGCGCTGGCGTTCATGGCGCACCGCACCCAGGTCGAAACCCGCGGCCGCCAGATCTGCGCCCGCTTGAAGGACCTGATCCCCCGGCACCTGTTCAAGATCCCGATCCAGGCGGCCATCGGCGCCAAGGTGATCGCGCGCGAAACCATCAGCGCGCTGCGCAAGGACGTGACCGCCAAGTGCTACGGCGGCGACGCCACCCGTAAGAAAAAACTTCTGGAGAAGCAGAAGGAAGGCAAGAAGCGCATGCGCCAGTTCGGCAGCGTCGATATTCCCCAAAGCGCCTTCATCAATGCTCTGAAAATGGCTGACGAGTAGGCTGCTGTCTTTTGGTGGCGCGCGTTTCCCGCGCGGCCCTCAAAATAGCAGACGAATAGCTGGCAATGTTTTTGGAAGTGCGCGCGGCTCTTAGAAAGAGCGCGCGCTTCTGAAAATGCGGCGGCGCTGCGGGCGCTTGCGGCAGACGTGAGCGAGGAAAACGCCGACGGCGCCGAACACCGCCCAGGCCGGCATCTGCATGACGAGAGCCGCGACCACTTCCGGCGCGCTGGTGTTACCGCCGAACGTGGGCGACTGACCGACCAGAAGCGTCCAGACGTCAGCGGTGGCGA
The DNA here is from genome assembly GCA_041905795.1 of Rhodospirillaceae bacterium. GTDB lineage: Bacteria > Pseudomonadota > Alphaproteobacteria > Rhodospirillales > Rhodospirillaceae > SHVO01. The sequence goes on from JAYRKL010000014.1 coordinate 89,666, forward strand.
GGCTGCTATAGGTCCCGATTCCCAAGGCCATCACGGCCTCCGCGGAAGCCATCAGGATGGCCAGGATGACCAGCATCCAGCCGGTGGTCCTCCCGAATATCATTGGAACCCCATGCCCCTCGAGTCGTATCTTACCCCACAGACTGAGCTATACTGAATAAGGGCCCATTATCACAGGATAATTTTTGGTCATTTCGAGTAAGAACTGTTAACGTGTTGGTTGCATGGCCTGCAATTGAGGCTAAACCTGTGGAAAATGTGGATAATCTATCGCTTTGCGATTGCCCCTTTTAGCTGAGGGGGTTGGCGGCCGGCGGGGCGATTTCGCACGTCGTTAACCTTCAACTCCTGCGATTCTCCGGCGACTCGCTGCGACTCGGGCGAGTCCCGAGCACCTCCGGCGACAAAATATGGGCGTTTCAGACCGGGTCGGCGTTGCCCGGAGGGAGGCGGTCGGTTAGGTTCCCGCCTCCAAATTCCGGGCATTTCCCAAAATGTACCGAACGGAGGGGTGGCCGAGTGGTTGAAGGCGCACGCCTGGAAAGTGTGTATACCCCAAAAGGGTATCGCGGGTTCGAATCCCGCCTCCTCCGCCATCTTCTCACCGAGTCTCCCATCGTTCCTGATGGGGCTCAGTCGAACCCGCTTCCTTTTTATGGGCGCGGACCCGCTACGCGGGCCGCTTGGGGGGTTCGAATCCCGCCTCGTGCCAAACGCTGATGACCTCCTACGTTTACGGTTCACCGCTGCCGGAACTTGCGCTTACTGCTGCGACGGCGGTTCAGTGCTCTCCGTTGAGTCCGGGCGCCGTCAATCTCGAAGACATGGCGCCGGAGAGTGCCGATAGTTTTGTGATCGCGGCGCCGCCGGGGACGGCGGAGCGGCGGTATGTGCTGGCGCTGGCGTTGCGGGCGTTGAAGCCGGGGGCGGCGTTGACGGTGCTGGCGGCCAATGAGAAGGGCGGCACGCGGTTGGTGAAAGAGTTGGCGGCGTTCGGCTGCGAAGTGTCGGCGGAGAGTAAACGGCACCATCGCATGTGCCGCACGGTGCGTCCGGCGCTGAACGACGCGGCCATCGCAAACGCACTGCAAGACGGGCAGCTGCGCTTCCTGGATGCGCTCGGGCAGTGGACCCAGCCGGGGGTGTTTAGTTGGGAGGCACATGATCTCGGCACGCTTGCGCTGATCGCCGCCTTGCCGGTGCTGGAAGGGCGCGGCGCGGACCTCGGATGCGGCCTCGGACTTCTGGCGGCGGCGGTGCTGGCCAACCCCGACGTGACCCATCTCGATCTTGTCGACATCGACCGCCGCGCCATCGCCGCGGCGCGGCGCAATGTCACCGACAAACGCGCGGTGTTCCATTGGGCCGATGCGCGCCTTGCGCCGCCGCTGACCAATCTGGACTTCGTGGTGATGAATCCGCCGTTCCACGATCACGGTATCGAGGACAAAGGATTGGGCCAGGCCTTTGTGCGGCGCGCATCGCAAGTCCTGCGGCCCGGAGGCAGCCTGTGGCTGGTCGCCAATCGCCACCTGCCCTATGAAGGCGTCATGTCGTCTTTGTTCCAGACATCCGAACTGCGCAGCGAAGCGCAGGGCTTCAAGGTGTACGAGGCCGTGAAATGAGCGCGCTGCGCCTCGACCGCCTGCTCGCCAATCTCGGTTACGGCAGCCGCCGTGAGGTTCAGGCCCTGGTGCGGGCCGGCGCTGTAACCCTGGACGGCGCCTCCGTGGACGACGCCGACATGAAGGTCGCGCTGACTCCGGATTTGCCCGCACGTCTTCTGGTGGATAACGCGCCGCTCGATCCCCTGCCCGGTATGGCGTTGATGCTTCACAAACCCCTCGGCATGACCTGCTCGCATAAAGAGGCTGGGCCCCTGGTGTACGACGTACTCCCCGAACGCTGGCGCCGGCGCGATCCCGCCATCTCCACCGTCGGCCGTCTCGATAAGGAGACCTCCGGCCTGCTGTTGATGACCGACGACGGCGACCTGCTGCACCGGATCATTTCGCCCAAGCGTCATGTGGCCAAACGCTATGTCGCCACCCTCGCCCGTCCCTTGCGCGGCGACGAGGGCGCCTTGTTCGCGTCGGGGACCCTGCTGCTGGAAGACGAGCCCAAACCCCTGGCGCCGGCTGTCCTGGAACCATTGTCGGCCACCACCGCGCGTCTGACCATCACCGAAGGCCGCTATCACCAGGTGCGGCGCATGTTCGCCGCCGCCGGCAACCACGTGGACGCGCTGCACCGCGACCGTATCGGGGGCCTGGATTTGCCCATGGACCTCGCGCCCGGCGCCTACCGGATCATGGGCGCGGCGGAGATCGCCGCGATTTTCAGCGCGGCTTAAGGCCGCTCCACGGCGCGCGTGTCGTCCATCAAGACATTGCCGCCGATTTTGGCGTTGAGCCTGTAGCCCTGATCCAGAAGGAACGCCACGGTCGGCGCCGCCCGTACATCCTCAAAGCGAAAATCGTGGCATTCCATCAGAATGGCTTCCGGGCGCCATTTTGACCAATCGTTGGATTGCAGAACCGCCAGTTCCGAACCCTCCACGTCGATGGAAAAGAATTGAATTGAGGTCCCGGACGAAAACGCTTCCGCCAGGAGTTCGTCGAGCCGGCGCAGGGGTACGGTGCCCGCCGGGATGAACTCAGGTCCGGGTGACGTACGGTCGAAAGAAATTCTGTGCATGCCGTAGTTGGTCGGGTGGGCGAATATATGAGCGCGTGACGCGCCTTCGCCCACGGCCGTGCTGACGAAGCGGTCACGCGGCCGCAACCGCGCCCACTCCTGCGCGATGGCGGGGTTGGCGTCGAGCGCCAGCCCTGACCAGCCGTAGCAGTAAAAAATGTAGGTATTGGACCAGCTGACCGGCAGCGAACTGCCGATATCGACATAGATCCCAGGCTTCCGGCTGCGAATCCAACGCTTGAAGCGGCTCAGCAACACCGCATCCTCGCCGCCGATGGAATAGAACAGATGCGCGTCCGGCAGGCTCTCGGGATTGAGAGACAGCGGCGCCGCCGCCGCGCGCGCGGCGCCGAGAGTCCGGAGCGTCTCAATCGCCCTGTCGCCGGCGTCCTGGGTCATGGCAACGCGCCGCCGAGATCCACCAGCCGCGGCGTGTGGCCACAGGCGACGAGAAATGTGGTCAGGTCCGCGCTCTTCAGCGATGTCGTCATGGTGTTGACCAGCGGATGGGCATTGACGATGTCCTGGCGCATCATCCAGGCGTCCAGGATCACCTGCACCTGATACGTTGTGTCGTTGATGACGGCGAACGGCGTGACCGAACCCGGTTCGACGCCGAGAACACGTTTCAACCGGTCCGCCGACCCGAACGACAAACGCGCCGCGCCCATCAGCGCCGGCAGTTTCTTGAGGTCGATCACGCGGTTCCACGGCGCGGTTACAAGCCACATGGCTTTCTTGGCGTCACACAGGAACAGATTCTTGATGTGCACCCCGGGCAGGTGCCCCATCGCTTCCTCGCCGTCATGCACGGTGAAGGCGGGCGCGTGTTCGATGGTGGTGGAGGGGATTCCGAGCTGGTCCAACCGCGCGAACAGCGCCTGCGGCGTCAGCATCTCAGACCTGTTGCGTAGTTGGGCGCTTCACCGGCCACGCGGCGATCACCGCTTTCACCAGCACCGCCAGTGGAATAGCGAAGAATACGCCCCATACGCCCCAGATGCCGCCGAAGAACAGGATGGCGACGATGATCGCCACCGGGTGGATGGCCACCGCTTCCGAGAATAGCAGCGGCACCAGCACATTCCCGTCCAGCGCATGGATGACCAGATATGCGCCCACGGCAATGGCGGCGTCGAGGCTTACGCCCCATTCCAGCAGCGCCACCGCAGCCACCGGCACCGTCGCGGCGGCGGCGCCGATATAGGGGATCATCACCGCCACCGCCACGATCACCGCCAACAGCGGCGCGTAGTCGAGGCGGATGACCGCGAAGACGATGTAGGTGACGACACCGACGATCACCATCTGCAGGACCTTGCCGCCGACGAAGCTCTGGAGCTGGCGGTTGACGTCGCGCCAGACGCTGCCGGCGAGTTCATGATGCTCGGGCAGGAAGGCGGCCAACCAGGCGATGATCCGCTCCTTGTCCTTGAGCAGGAAGAAGATCATCACCGGCACGATGATCAGATAGACCAGCGCGGTGACCAGGCCGACCACGGTGCCGCGCAAGTAGCCGGCGAGATGCTGGCCCATGCCCAGGATCTCGCCGCGCAGCTCGTTGAGGCCGTCGTCGAGCTGCTGCGCGGTCATCAGCGTCGGATAGCGTTCCGGCAGATGGTCGACGATGTCGCGGAAGGTGGCGATGAATTGCGGCGTCTGGGCCAGGAGCTGCATGACCTGGCGGCCCAGCACCGGCACCAATCCGAACAGCGCCAGGATGACGGCGACAAAGATGCCGTAAACCACCATCAGCGAGCCGTTGCGCGACAGGCCGCGGCGCTGCAGGCCGCGCATGGCGGTTTCCATGACATAGGCGATGGTGAGCGCGCCGTAGAACGGCGCCAGGATCTCGGCGGTCACCACCACGAAGGCGGTACCCAGAATCAGCAGCAGCAGGAGCATTGCCAGCTGGTTGTTGCGGGCAATGATGTTGTACCAGTCGCGGAGGAGATCCATGCCGAACCCAAGTCCCGAAGCGCGATTGCGTGCGGCGCAATCAGGCTCCAGATTCACATTTATCGCATTTTGAGCGGCCGAACCGGTATCCACTTCGGCCTAAAATGCTTTGTTGTTTTGTCGCATTTTAAGCGGCCGAACCGGTACCCACTTCGGCCTAAAATGCTTTGTCGCCGCGCGGAGAATAACGGGTGAATCCTTCAGGCGCAAAAGACCTTCCGGCCCCGGGGCTCGCCTGGGAGGACGGCACTCCGGTGTCCGCCCGGTTTGGGGACGTCTATTACAGCAGGGGCGAAGGACTCGCCGAGAAGCGCCATGTGTTCCTGGCGGGCTGCGGCTTGCCGGAGGCCTGGCAGGGCCGGCGGTCTTTCACCATTTGCGAGCTGGGATTTGGCACCGGGCTGACCTTCCTCGCCACCTGGCGGCTGTGGGCCGAAACCGCCGCCCCCGAAGCCCGGTTGAATTATCTCGCGGTGGAGGGCCATCCGCTGATCCCGGATGAACTCGAACGGAGCCTGGCGCCGTGGCGGGAGCTTTCCCGCGAGGCCGCGGTGCTGCTTCAGGCCTATTCTACGCCCTCGCCCGGCTTCCATCGGCTTCACCTGGCGGACGGCATTACGCTGACGCTGCTGTGCGGCGACGCGGCGGCCATGCTGTCCGAGACCCAGGCCGAGGTGGATGCCTGGTACCTGGATGGATTCTCCCCAAGCAAGAACCCCGGGATGTGGTCCACGGAGGTGTTTCGCCAGGTAGCGCGGCTGTCGCGCCCCGGGGCACGCCTGGCCACCTACAGCGTTGCGGGTCCCGTGCGCCGCGGCCTGCAGGAGGCCGGCTTTGCCGTCGACACCGCCCCCGGATTCGGCCGCAAGCGCGAGATGACCCGCGCCCGCGCCGTTGGACCGGAGCATAAGCCGGCCGCGCCATGGTTCGCGCCGGCAGCGCCGCGGGCTCCCGGCCGTGCGGCGATCATCGGCGGCGGAATCGCGGGCGCCGCCGCGGCGAGCGCTCTCATGCGCAGAGGCTGGACCTGCACCGTGATCGAACGGCACCCGGCACTGGCCGGGGGCGCTTCGGGAACACCGTCGGGTGTGGTTATGCCGCGTCTGACCGCGGGGTACGCCCTCGACGGCAGGATTCACTCAGGCGCGTGGCGTTACGCCGTGCGGCATTGGCGAGGCCGCGCGTTCTATACACCCTGCGGCGTACTGCAGCTCGCCGCCAGCGCGGAGGAAGAAGCCCGGCTGGCCGCCATTGCCGGCAGCGGCGATCTTGCCGCGTCCTCTTTGAAGTTCCTCGGCGGCGGCGAAGCCTCGGCCGTGGCGAATTGCGGGGTGCCGAGCCCAGCGCTGTTGTTTCCGGAAGGCGGCCAGGTCGACACCGCGGCCTATTGCGCGGCCGAAGCCGGCGACACCGACATCATGCTCGGGCGCGCGGTGACCGCATTGCGGCGCGCGGGAGACCTTTGGCGGCTGGAGGAGAATGGCGCGGCCCTGTGCGATGTGGATATCGTCGTGTTCGCCAACGCCGGCGGCGCAACCGCTTTTTCTCAAGGCGCCTGGCTGCCTTTGGTGCCGCGCCGCGGACAGATCACCTCGGTCACCGCTTCGCGGGAGAGCGCGCGGTTGCGCTGCGTGCTGGCCTACGGCGGCACCATTGCCCCGGCGCGGGACGGCGTTCACCATGTCGGCGCCACCTTCGCCGCGCCGGCGCCGGATATGGCGGAAGACGCGGTGGATCCCGCCGACGACCGTTTCAACCTCGCTCAGCTTGCCCGCGCGCTGCCGGACCTCGCGCACGGTCTCGCGCCGGTGGACGCACCGGTGGGTTCCTGGGCCCAGATTCGCTGGACCACGCCCGATCATCTCCCGGCCGTGGGTCCGCTCGCCGACTCCACGGCCTTCGCCCGTGACTACGCCGGGCTTCGTCATGGCCAACATTGGGTGGACTACCCGCCCGCCGCTTATGAGCGGGGGCTTTACGCCATGGCCGGGTTCGGTTCGCATGGCTTGTCGCTGGCGCCGCTCTGCGCCGAACTGCTGGCCTGCCAGGTTGCCGGAGAGCCCCCGCCGCTGGAGTCTGACCTGGTCGCCGCCCTGCACCCCAGCCGCTTCCTGCTCCGCGACCTCAAACGCCCAAAATAAATGTACCTGGTACAATTTAAATTGTACCAGGTACATTTATTGGGGGGCGGGGGAGAGAACTTAGGGCCAGAGCCGAATTTCAAGCTTCCATCTACGCTTGACGGGCATAATTGATGGTCGAAAGCTCGACCCTGACCTCAAATTCCCGAGATATTCCAGTTCTTTAGAAGAAAAAATCTTCTCCCGCCTTTTCCGGGGCCGCCCATCGGCGGCTGGGCCATACGGGGCGGGAGAAGATAAAAGCCTCGGCGGTCATCGGGGTAGGATCTGACTCGTGGACAATGACGCGCGAGGCCGGATCACAAAGTCTTCCTGAACACGGTCTCGAGGTTGGCATGTGCCTGTAAGGTTGCTACGCTCCTGTTAAATGGTGTGGGAAAATTTCCCACTGACACGACGAAGCCTACTGCAGCAAGGGGGGCGGCGTCAATAAAAAAGTGGGAAAAATTCCCACAACCGTCTATACCCTTGATATGCCTTCGTCCGAACCCGTAGCCGCACCTCCCAAGACGCTGGTCGCCGCCGTCCGCGCGCTGCTGCGTCCGTTGGTGCGCCTGTTGATCTCTAAAGGAGTCGGCCTGCCCGCCTTTATGGAACTGGTGAAGGACGCCTATGTCGATGTGGCGGTGAACGAGTTTCCGGTCGGCGAGAAAAAGCAGACCGACAGCCGCATCAGCCTGCTCACCGGCGTGCACCGCAAGGACGTCAAACGCCTGCGCACGCAGAAGCGCCGCCCGATCACCGCGCCGCGGACCATCGGACTCGGCGCACAACTGGTGGCGCGGTGGGTGGGGTCGAAGGAAACCACTGATTCCAGCGGTCTTCCGCTGCCCCTGCCGCGCCAGGCCGCGAAGCCCGGTCAGCCATCCTTCGATGCGCTGGTGGCGCAGGTCTCAAAGGATGTGCGGCCGCGCGCCGTGCTCGATGAGTGGCTTCGCCTTGGCGTGGCGCGGGTCGACGACGACGGCACTGTGGTGCTCAACCAGCTCGCCTTCGTCCCCGAGAAGGGGTTCCAGGAAAAGGCGTTCTATTTCGGCCGGAACGTTCACGATCATTTAGCCGCCGGTGCCCACAATCTGCTGGGCGACGGCGACCCATTGCTGGACCGAAGCGTTCATTACAGCAACCTGACCCCCGAATCGGCCGATGAACTGGAAAAAGCGGCGGAACGCACCGGGATGCAGGCGCTGCTGGCTCTGAACCGCATGGCGCTGGAACTGTCCGCACGGGATAAAGATCGCGCAAATGCGACCAAAAGGGTTAATTTCGGCTTGTATTTCTTTAAGGGTCCTACCAATTTCAATGACTTAAGGCTCGACGGCGATGACGACGCCGGCGAGCAGGGCGAAGAGTAAGCCGGGCCGCAATACCGCGGGCCGGCGGCAGGGACAAATGTACGGGGCAAACGCAAAGCCGTTTGGACTGCACACGCTGCGGGTGACCGCGGCGGCGATGCTGCTTGCCCTGCTCGGAGCTTGCGCCTCGGCGCCGCAACAGGCGGCACTGGACCCGAAGAACGGCGACGGCCTCGGCGGAACCGGAATCAAAACCGCGCAGGTCAACACCCGCGGCGATGGCATCGGCGGCACCGGGATTGTCGGCACCATCACCGGCTTCGGCTCGATCATCGTCAACGGCCTCGAACTCGAGTTCAACACTTCAACCGCCGTGGTGTCCGACGGCCGCCCGGCGTCGCTGCAGGATCTGCGCATCGGCCAGGTGGTGCAGGGTGTGGCACGGACACAGGGCGGCAAGCTCACCCTCGACACCCTCGATATCCAACACGCCGTCACCGGCCCGATCTCGGCCATCGACCAGAGCACCCAGACCATGACCGTGCTGGGCCAACGCGTGCGCCTGAACCTGGGCGGCGACAAGGCCGCGGCCGACGCCTTCAAGACCCTGCAGGCGGGCGATGTGGTCAGCGTCTCCGGCCAGCGTCTCGCCGACGGCACCATCATCGCCACCCGCGTCGACCAGAAGCATGACGACGGCCGCGTGATCGTGCGCGGCGACGTGAGCGGCCTCACCGCCACGTCTGTCCGCATCGGCGACCTGACCGTGGCGCTGTCGCCCGATACGACGGTGTCCGCGCCCAAGGCCGGCGGCCGCGTCGTGGTTTCCGGCCGCATGATCAACGGCCAGTTTGCGCCGGATGTGGTCAATGGCGGCGACCTCCTGCCGTTCGGCGCCAATGTCGCCGACGTGTCGCTGGAAGCCTATGCGCCCGCCAACGCCGGCAGCGCGGGCCCGCTCAATATCCATGGCGTCACCGTCACCGGCGCGGCGCTGCCGCCCGGCACCGTGACCAACGACCGCATCATCGTCACCGGCAAGATCGACGGCCCGGACAAGGTCGCGGCGGCGGCCATCGCGAAAGTTCGTACGCTGGTGACCGTGCTGCAGGCGCAAGGGTCCGCGCGCCCCGCCGCCGTGCGCCCGGATGCGCCGCGCTTCGAGCGCGTCAACCCGCCGCAGCGCGCGCCCGAGCGCCCGCAATCGGTGACGCCGCCGGCGATCGACCGGCCGGTCATCGAGCGCCCCACGGCTTAAAGCAGGCCGCCCGGTCAAAAACCTCTGAATGTGACGGCGATGCCGCCGCCGGCCGAAGGGCTGTTGGGCGAGAATCCCGCCGTGCCGTAGACGTTCGCCGACCATCGGTCGGAGAACTTGTAATTCAGGTAGGCGGTGCCTTCCTGCGGCGTCCGGGCGCTGGGCAGCGCCGCCTGGCGGATATCGAACGACGCGCCGGTCGTGACCCGCTCGTTCCAGGTGTATTGCGCACCGACGCTGCCGTAGAGGACGTTGCGCAGCACGTAACCGGCGGGGCTTCCCGTGAACCGGTAGCCGGCCTGGAAGAACGGGATGAAGTTGCCGATGGTCTTGGCCACATCCACCTGCCCGCCGCCGTCCCAGGCGCCGGTGCCGAGCCCCTTGGCGAAGCTCGCGGTCGGCGCCTTCACCCGCGCCGTCAGATCGACGAACCAGCCGGCGGCCCACAGGCTTTCGAGCGAGTAGGTGCCGAACAGATGCACGTCGCCGACGCCGGACGCATGGCCTGAGGTGCGAATACCGGCGGCACCTCCGGCGCCGCCGGCGTCCAGCAGGATCGCCGGGCCGCTGATGCGCAGCCAGGAGGTGTCGGCGCGAACGGTCCACGGCCCTTTGACCGCTTTCAGCGACAGCGGCACCGCCAGGATCTCGGTGGGCTTGGCCGCGCCGTAATAGCCCGACGAGAAATCGAAACCGCTGCGCGCGCTGACATCCCAGAAAGCGTCGGCGAAGGAATCCTGGGCCATGGCCCGGCCCGGCGCCAGCGCGGCCAACACAAGAACGGCCTTGCGCATCACGCCGCCGGACGCAAGGCGGCGACTTCCCTGCGCAACTCGCTGATCAGGTCCTTGCAGGCGGTGAGTTCCTTCTCCTCTTCGTCCAGGACGGCGTTGAAGGCCTGGACCTTGAGGGCGAGCGCGTCGATGTCATGTCCCGCGCCTTCGATGCGCGCGGCGTCGAGCACGATGTCGATGAGGCGTTCGGCAGCGTGCAGGCGGCCCCACAGGTAATCGTTCTGCCGGTACTCCAGCGAAAAGAACGCGCCGAAATGATAGAATTTCACGCCGCGCAGGGTGGTCGCGGCGTCACCCTTGCGCAGGGTCTGGGCATCCTCGGGACTCAGGCGGTCGACGCGGATCTCGTCGAACTCGTCCAGGTCGCGCCAGTTGGTGATGGAGAAGGTGAGCACGTCCCACACCGCGAAGCCGATGTAGTGCTCCACCAGTTCCCGCCGCGCCGGCTTGGGCAGAGAGGCGCCCGGGCTGCCCCCTCCTGAACCGTCGGTGCCGTCCACCAGCGCCACCAGCAGCGCGTCGGTGCGCGGATTGTCGGCTTCGAGTGCCAGATCTTCTCCGAGCAGGGCCAGCGCGTCGCCGATGGGTTTGACGAATTGTTGCGCGACCGCGTCCGGGTCCGCCGCCAGAGCGACATCGGCGGCGATGGCTTCGGCGATATTGCGCACCACCGACTTCACGGCGTCGATGGTGACGGCGGAAAGCCCCTGCACGCCATGCGCCGCGGCGGCGCGGGCGGTCATGGGCTGGAGCAGGCCCAAGGCGTCGTAGAGGCCGGCCTTGATACGGTCCAGCCGCTCGGCCTTGAGGCCGTCGAACGCCGGCTCGGCCAGGCGCGTATACAGCTGGTTGACCGCGCGCACCACGAAGCGGATGCGCCGCTGGCGATAGCGGACGTCGAACCTGAGCAGGAATTTCACCCACGGCGGCGGCGCGGTGTTGAGGTCGCCTTCGGCGCGGTTGAGTTCCTCATGGGTCGGGGTGACGCCGGTGATCTCCGCCCAGCACTGGATAATATTGATGATGCGCTGGGCTTCGATGCTGTCACGCCCGTAGCCGCAGATCTCCGCCACCACCGCGGCCACGTCCTCGATCACCGCCGTCAGCTTCAGGCGCAGGTAGCCCTCATAGGCAAAGCCGGTCTGGGCGCGGGCGCTGTTGTTGGCGAGCTGGCGGAACTGCCCGATGCTTTCTCCCGTCAACGGCCCGTCCAGGGCGTTACCGGCCACGGCCTCGGCGATGGCGTGGATATGCATGCGCGCGCCCTCGACCACCATCTGCAGGCGGCGGACTTCGGAATTATGCGTGTTCACCCAGGCGAGATCGTCGTGGATGGGTTCGTTGCGCGGGATGTCCGACAGCGCGCCTTTGAGGGTGGAGAAAAACCCCGGCGCGCCGCGGTTGGCCCGGTCGGCGTTGGTCTGCGGATGCGGGTCGATATACAGCAGGCGCCGGTCGACATGGCGGTAGGCCGGGCGGCCGCGGATGGCCTCGATGGCCTGGGCGAAGGGTTTGTTGTTGAGCACACTGCCGTCAATGAAGGACGCATCGGCGGGGTTGGCGCGGGCGGTGAAATAGGCGCGGAAATTCCGGTACAGGAAATCGACCCGGGAGCGCCAGGACAGGGCCTTTTCCGCGATCAGGCGGTCGATCTCGCGGAACTGCATCGGCGGGAACGCACCCGGGAAAGACGAGGTGGCGCGGGCGGCGAACACCAGAGCCGGCAGGTTTTCCCGGTCGAAATTGGTGGCTTCCTGCCCCTTGGGCCAATGGCGGTAGGACATGCGCAGCACCTGGCGATGCTCGCGGTCGCTGATCAGGGGCGGATCGTGGATCGGCGTCGCGGTAACATAGCCGTGGAAGTCCGTGACCGTGACGAACAGGTCGAGACGAAGACCCGCCGGCAGCAGCGAGCTTCCCGGTTCGACGGGGTCGCCCATGGCGGCGAACGCTTCGTAAAACACCTTGGTGAGGCCGTAGCCGTCGAACGGCGGTTTGAACCAGCGCGAGCGCAGGAACATGGAGAGCTTCTGCTTAAGCTCGGCGTTGTTGCCCAGATTCTTGCGGAAGCGCCACAGGATCCCCCACACCACCGGCAGGAAGTACCACTTCCGCCACGGCCCGGCCTTGACGTAATCCGGCATCAACTCGGCGACGTCGGAGTGTTTGAGCCAGAAATCCCGCAGCGGCTTGATGTTGAGATCGTGGGCGAGCGCCCGCGCCAGGATCACGCCGTTGATGCCGCCGGCGGACGCGCCGGCGATGATGTCGACCACCACGCGCAGGTCGAGGGTGCGCCCGATCTGGCGCAGGAGGTCGAAATACACCCGCTCGGTGTCGACCGGGTCCTGGCGCCTGGCGGCCACCTCGTCATAGGACGCGGACGGATGCTGGCGGCTCCTGAAGGTATGGAAATCGCGGGACGCGCGGGTGAGCTTGAGGATCTCCTTGGTGATCCCATGCATGTACACCGCCAGGGACACGCCGCCGTAGCACACCAGCGCGAAGCGTAGCTCTTTCTCCTTCACGCGCGCTCCCCTTTACGCCAACCGCTCACGTCCGGGCCGGTTACGCAGGATACGGAGGGGACGCCTGCCGTCAAAAGACTAATTTGCGGCAAACCGTTGGCGGAGCGAAAGAAATGGCTATTCGGCCGGCTGGTGCCCGTGATCGTCGCCGCCGGCCTTGGGGAACCGGGATTCCTGATCGGCCAGTTCGGACGCCACGCGGCCCGGAGAGCCGGTGCGGCGCGCCATCAGCATGTAGAAGGTCGGCACCACGAACAGGGTGATGAAGGTGGCGAAAGACACGCCGGTGGCGATCACCACGCCGATGGGCCGCCGGCTTTCGGCGCCGGCGCCATGGGCGAGCACCAGCGGCAGGGCACCCATGACCGTGGCCAGCGCGGTCATGACGATGGGCCGGAAGCGGGTCAGCGCCGCCTCCACCACCGCCGCCCGGAACTCACGCCCGGCGTCGCGCAGCTGGTTGGTGAATTCGACGATCAGAATCCCGTTCTTGGCGGCCAATCCCACCAGCACGATGATTCCGATCTGCGAGTAGAGGTTCATGCTCTGGCCGAACAGGAGCAGTCCCGCCAGCGCCCCGGTCATCGCCAGCGGCACCGTCATCATGATGACCACGGGGTGCAGGAAACTCTCGAACTGGGCGGCGAGCACCAGGAACACGACGACAAGGGCCAGCGCGAAGCTGAAGTAGATGGCGGTGGCGTTGTCCTTGAAGTCGCCGGCTTCGCCGCGCCAGACCAGCACGGCTTCGGGCGGCAGCTTCTCGGCGGCGATCTTCTCGACCTCCTTGATCACGTCGCCCAGCAGGGTTTCCGGCTTCGGGAACATGAACAGCTGGATGTTGCGCCGGCGGTTCAGGCGATTGAGGCCGTTGACGTAGGAGCCCTCCTCCATGGTCACGACGCTGGAGAGCGGGATCAGCTGCCGGGTGGTGTCGGAGCGCACGTAGATGTTGGAGACGTCGGTGGGCGTGCGGCGGTCATCGATCTGACCCTGCAGGATGACGTCGTACTGTTCGCCCTTGTCGACGAACGTGGTCACCTTGCGCGAGCCCAGCATGGCCGCCAGCGTCTGGCCGATGGTGTTGATGGAGACGCCGAGGTCGCCGGCGCGGTTGCGGTCGATACGGATCAGCACCTGGGGCGTGGTCTCGACGAAATTGTTGCGCACCTGGTTGAACATGGGGTTGCCGGCGAGGGCGTCCATCATGATGTCGCGCCATTTGCGCAGCTGGTCGTAATCCTGGCCGGCGATGGACACGTTGATCGAGCCGTTGCCGCCGCCGCCGCCACCGCCGCCGCCGCCGCCGGTGCGGCCGAGGCCTTGCGGAAAGGACGCCGCCACCTGGGCGCCGGCGATCTGCGACAGCCTCGGTCCGATTTCACGGATGATGTCGGACACCGGGCGGTGCTTAGGATCGCTCCAGTCCGGCGTGATGACGGTAATGAAGCCGCCGCCGTTGCGGCCGCCTTCCAGCACGCTGGTGATCTGGCCCGACGCGCGGTACGGCGCGAGGACCGCCGCGGCTTGGCGCATCATGCGGTCGCCGTAGTCGGTGGTGGCGCCCTCGGGCCCGCGGACGCCGACGTTGAAGAAACCGCGGTCTTCACGCGGCGTGAATTCCTGCGGGATGAAGCCGAACATCACCCCGGCCGCGACCACCACGGCGCCGAACAGGCCGACCACGAACCAGGGACGATCCAGGGCGCGGTTGAGCGCCCGGGCGTAGGCGGCCTTGAGGCGCTCGAACAGCTGGTAGGCGACCCGCGAAAGACGGCTTTCGTCGAGCGCCGGCGTGAGGATTTTCGAGCACATCACCGGCGTCAAGGTGAGCGACACGAACATCGAGAACAGCACCGCCACCGCCATGGCCACGGCGAATTCCTTGAACAGCGCGCCGGCGGAGCCCTTGAGCAGCGCAATCGGCACGAAGGTCGCGGCCAGAACCGTGCTGGTCGCGACCACGGCCGCGCCCACCTGGCTTGCGCCGCGCGAGGCCGCCAGCAGGGGCGGTTCGCCCTCGTGCATGCGGCGATGGATGTTCTCGAGCATGATGATGGCGTCGTCCACCACCAGGCCGATGGCCAGCACCATGGCGAGCAGGGTGAGGATGTTGATGGAGAAGCCCACCGGCCACAGTACGATGGCCGAGGCCACCAGCGAGATCGGTACCGTCACCGCCGGGATGACGGCGGCGCGCACCGTGCCCAGGAACAGGTAGATCACGATCATCACCAGGGCGGCGGCCACCACCATGGCGATGGTCACTTCCTTGAGCGCCACTTCGATGTACGTGGATGTGTCCTGGGTGATCTCGAACTTGACGTCGGAGGGCATGGTCTTGCGGATCGCCGCGACTTCGGCGCGCAGCTGCTTGGCGACGTCGAGGGTGGAGGCGCCCGGCTGCTTGATGATCTCCATGCGGATGCCGTACTCGCCGTTGGAGCGCGAGATCGAAAACACGTCCACCGGCCCCAGTTCGACCTTGGCCACTTCGCCGAGGCGGATCAGGTAATTGTTGGTCCCGCGCCCGACCACCATGTTGGCGAAGTCGTCGGCGGTCTGGAAGGCGCGGATCGTCCGCATGGTGAAGTTGCGGTCCTTGGACTCGATCTGGCCGGCGCCGAGTTCGACGTTCTCGCGCCGGATGGCGTTCTCGATGTCGGTTTCGGTCAGACCGCGCGCCGCCATGGCGCGGCGGTCGAGCCACACGCGCATGGCCTTCTTGCGGTCGCCCTGCAGGTTGATCAAAGCAACGCCGTCCAGCGAGGACAGCCGCGGCTGGATGGTGAGCACCGCGTAATCGGTCAGCTCCATGGCGTTGCGGGTGGGCGACGACAGGGCGATGAACATCATCGGGTCGGAATCGGAATCCGCCTTGGCGATCACCGGCGGCTGAGCGTCGACCGGCAGGCGGTTGAGGACCTTGCTGACTTGGTCGCGGATGTCGTTGGTGGCGTCCTCGATCTTGCGGGTCTCGACGAACTCGAGATTGACGTTCCCGAAGTTGTCGCGGGACATCGAGTTGATGGTCTTGATGCCGGAGATGCCGCTGATCTGGTCTTCGATGATCTTGACGACCTTCGATTCCATCACCTCGGCCGCGGCGCCCGGATAGAACACGCTGACCGACACGTTGGGGCGGTCGATGTTCGGGCTTTCGCGCACCGGCATCTCAAAGACCGCGTAGGCGCCGAACACGACCAGGAGGATGGACGCGACGATGGCGACGACGGGGCGGCGGACGGAAAAATCGGAGATGACCATGGCGGCCTTCTGGTCCGGTTAGCGTGTCCTGGAAACGTGGAAGCCGGTTTTCCGTCCGGACACGCGTCAAAAATTAAAGAATCAGCTTGGGTTGGGCCGGGCCGCGCTCTGGCGCGCGGCCTCGGAGGCGGGGTCGGCCTCACCCTTGATCTCGTTGGCGTTGAGGATGTTGACCTTGGTGCCGTTGCGCATGTCCTGCATGCCTTCCTTCACCACCAGGTCGCCTTCCTTGACGCCCTTGACGATCTCGACCGCGC
Organism: Rhodospirillaceae bacterium; assembly: GCA_041905795.1. Taxonomy (GTDB): domain Bacteria; phylum Pseudomonadota; class Alphaproteobacteria; order Rhodospirillales; family Rhodospirillaceae; genus SHVO01. The sequence continues at coordinate 105,862 of JAYRKL010000014.1, forward strand.
TGTTGCGGCGCGTGCCGATGGTCACGGGCACGCGCGCGGCGATGTTGTCGGGACCGATGACGTACAGGTACTGCATGCCGTTTTCCGGCACGACCGAGGCTTCGGACACCATCATGGCGTCGCGCGGGGCGCTGATCAGGTCGACGATCATCAGCATGCCGGGACGCAGGCGGATGTCCTCGTTCGGCACCAGCGCCCGCACGTTGACCGAACGGGTCAGGGGATCGACGCGGCTGTCGACCGAAACCACCTTGCCTTTGAAGATCGCGCCGCGATAGGCGCTGGCGGTCGCCTCGATTTCCAGCCCCGAGTGCACCGACGCAAGGAACGTCTCCGGCACGGCGAAATCCAGTTTCACCACCGAGATGTCGTCGAGCGTCGCAACGGCGGTGCCGGGCGTCACCAGGGCGCCGACGGAGATGCGCCGGGTGCCGACGATGCCGGAAAACGGCGCCAGGATGCGCCGGTCGGTGGCGCGCGCGCGCGCGGCGGCGACGTTGGCTTCGGCTTTCTTGACCGCAGCGGTCTGGTCGTCGAGCTTCGACAGCGCGATGTTGTTGCTGGTGGCCAGCGATTGGATGCGCGTCAGTTCTTTTTTCTGCTGTTCGAGGTTGGCGAGTTCGACATTGAGCGCGGAATCCTCGATGCCGGAATCAATGGCGGCCATCTCCTCGCCCTTCTTGACGGTCTGGCCGTCGTCGAAGGCGATCGTGCGCATGATGCCTTGGGTCTTGGCGGTGACGGTCACCGACTCATTGGCGTAGATCGTGCCGATGGCTTCGATGCGGTCGCCGATGACGTCGCGGTAGACTTTCTCCGCCACCACCGCGCGCGCCAGGCCCTGACCGCGGCCGGGGCCGCCCGGGCCGCGCCCTGGCCCGCCGGCCTGCCCACCCGCCTGACCGCCAGCCTGCGTCTGCGGCGCACCCTCGGGCTTGGGACCGAGCAGGCGCCAGCCACCGAACGCGACGGCAACCACCGCGATCCCGGCAATCACAAGCTTGAGCTGAGACGTCTGCATCACCATCCGGCCAAAAGTCTTTCCGTGCCGGTGGTTAGAGACCCGCGGCGCCCCATCCTGATGGCGGTGGCGCAAGGTATCTGTCGGCAGGGGCGTTATACACACGGGCCATATAGCTAGCCACAAACATCCGTGTAACCTTCTGCAACACTTTAGCACTTTGGCTTTCGGTTCGCCGCAAACCGCTGCTCCGGGGAGCCGGAAATCCGTGATTTTTTGCCCCGGCTTCGGCCGTGAAGCTTTCAGGACCGCGTTACCGGCCGGACAAACTACGGCAAGTCACCGGAAAGCTTGAGGTTTTTGGCTTGCACCGCGGCAAGGAGGCAGGCGGCATGCCGGGAGGCCGGGACGGCTGCTGGCTGTTGCGCACACTTGCACGAAATTTTCCCGGAAAATCTCAGGAAATCAAAGCCGCGGCGGTTCGCGCAAAAAAATACCCCGCGGAACCGCGGGGTATTGAGGTTTGGGTAATGGAACTTGTCTGTACCGCCCCGTCGCGAGGTGCGGCACGGCGCCGTTTGTGCCACGCCGCCCCGCTCCTGCGACCTGCGAGAATTGACAGGTCGAGCCTGAAACGACCTGTCAATTCAGACAGGGCGCTGCCGCCAAACCGCTCATGCGACGTGCTTGAAGTCCTCGGTTTTGAAGTCCTCGGTGGCCTTCACCAGCGCCGCGCGGATGCCGGGCTCCATGGACGAGTGCCCGGCGTCGGGGACGATGCGGTATTCGGCCCCAGGCCAGGCGTTTGCCAGGAAATCCGCCGCCGCGATTGGGCACACCATGTCGTAGCGTCCCTGGACGATCACCGCCGGATGTTTTTGAAGGCGGCGCATGCCGGCGAGCAGTTGGCCGGGCGCCAGGAAGCCGCGGTTGACCATGTAGTGCGCCTCGATGCGCGCCATGGCCAGAGCGCCACTGTAGAACGGGTCGGCGCCGTCGCCGCGCGTGCGGCCGGCGGGGATTAGCCGCGAACAGGCGTTCTCGTAAGCGCACCAGGCCGCGGCCGCCGGCTTATGGACGGCAGGATCGGCGTCGATCAGGCGGCGATAATAGGCCTGGAGCATCTCGCCATGTTCGGCGGCGGGAATGGCGGCGGCGAAGGCGCGCTGGGCTTCCGGGAAAAAGCGTCCCATGCCCCGTCCGGGCCCGCCGATGAACCAGTCGACTTCGTCGGCGCTGAACAGGAACACGCCGCGCAGGATGAAGCCGCTGCAGCGTTCCGGATACGCCTGGCCATAAGCCAATGCGAGCGTGGAGCCCCAGGAGCCGCCGAACACGATCCAGCGCTCGATCTTGAGATGGATGCGCAAGGCCTCCATGTCGGCGATCAGGTCCTGCGTGGTGTTGTCGGAAACGCAGGCCTCGGGCGTCGAACGGCCGGCGCCGCGCTGGTCGAACAGGACGATGCGGTAGTGCGCCGGATCGAAGAACCGGCGATAGGCGGGCGCCGTGCCGGCGCCGGGCCCGCCGTGCAGGAACACCACCGGCGTGCCTTTGGCGTTGCCCGACTCCTCCCAGTAGATCCGGTGCGGCGCGCCGACGTCGAGTACCCCGGTGGCATAGGCGTCGACCGGCGCGAACAACGGGTGATCGTCGCCCCGCGCCTGCGGCCGGCTCACGCTTCCTGGATGCTCCAAGGCGGCGATCGGAATGACTCCTGAACCTGGAATAGCGGATTGAATTTAACGCGGGCCGCCCACGGATATCGACTTGAATCTGGCGTTTCGCGCCGATGACTTTTCGATCCTCGGCACCTAGAGCATTTTCCGATGAAGTGGATGCCGGTTCATCGCAGAAAATGCGACCAAACCAAAAAGATTAGAGCATGATCGCGATTCAATATGACTCGATCATGCTCTAATGTGCCGGCGTTTTGGCGCGAGGGGAACGCGCGCGGTTTTTAAAGGGCGGCGTTGCGCCGCGCGAAGCAGCTTCATGGCGATTCTCTTTCTGATCGTGTTCCTGGACCTGGTGGGCTTCGGCCTCGTCATCCCGCTGCTGCCGTTCTATGTGCAGCGGGTGGGCGAGGGGCCGGAAGTCATCACCGCGGTGCTCGGCCTTTATTCCCTGGCACAATTCGCCGCCGCGCCGGTGTGGGGGCGTTTGAGCGACAGGTACGGCCGCAAGCCGATCCTGGTGGCGACCAGTTTCGGGTATGCCGGCTCCTTCCTGATACTGGCCGCGGCCGACACTTTGCCGCTGCTGGTCGCAAGCCGCGTCTTCGGCGGACTCATGGCCGGCAACATTGCCGCGGCGCAAGCCTATGTCAGCGACGTCACCACGCCGGAAACCCGCGCCAAGGGCATGGGCCTGATCGGCGCGGCCTTCGGCCTGGGCTTCGTGTTCGGCCCCGCCATCGGCGGCATCCTCGGCGGCGACGATCCCGCCACCGCCAACTACGCCGCGCCGGCGCTGGCCGCCGCCGCCCTCACCGTCATCGCCGCCGTGGGCGCGATGGTGTTCCTCAAGGAAAGCCTGGCGCCGGAATTCCGTTTAAGGGGCGGCGCGGCGCGCGCACGCGGCTACCTGCGCCTGGACCTCATGACCGCGCCGCTCCTGATGCTGATCGGCGCCGGATTCCTGATGATCGCGGGTTGGGCGCAGTTCGAGACCATCTTCGGGCTGTGGGCCAACGCGGTCCTCGACTATGGCCCGCGGCGCGTCGGCTTCGTCATGACCTTCATGGCGGTGGTGAGCGCCGCGATCCAGGCTGGCCTGATCGGCCCGCTGACGCGGCGGCTGCCCGAACGCCGCATCGCCGGCGTGAGCCTGGTGGTGTTGGCGGGCGGCTACATCGCCTTGGCCGGCGCCGACGCGCTTGCGCTCCTGATCGTCGCCGGCCTGCTGCTGGCCGTCGGCACCGCGCTGTTCACGCCGACACTGTCGAGCCTGATCTCCAAAGGCGCGGGTGCCGCCGACCAGGGCGCCGTGCTGGGCGCCTATCAAAGCGCCGCCGCCCTCGCCCGCTTCGCCGGCCCCGCGGCCGCGGGCGCGGTCTACACCGGCCTGGGCCGGTCCGCGCCGTTCCTGCTGGCGGCGCTGCTGGCAATTCCCGCCGCCGGGCTGCTGGCCGCGGCCAATGCCCGGAATTTCTCAAGATAAAACAGTGACTTACCGAGGCCGCCCAGCAACCCAAGGGACTTGACGGCGCGCCTTTCACACCTGAAATAGAAGGGGCCGAAAGTCATGCGCCGCAGACGGGCATGACCGATGGCCATGACAGGCGTTCTCGCTCTTGAGAGGAGACACGACAGGTGACCAGGGTATCCGTTTTCTCGAGCCCGCTGCTGCTGGGCTTCGACCATATCGAGCGCGTGCTCGACCGCGTCAATAAAACCGCCGGGGAAGGCTATCCCCCCTACAACATCGAACAGACCGGCGAACACCGCCTGCGCATCACCTTGGCGGTCGCGGGTTTCTCCGACGAGGACCTTGGCGTCAGCGTCGAGGACAACCAGCTCGTCATCCGCGGCAAGCAGCAGGACGACAGCGCGAATCGGGTTTATCTGCACCGCGGCATCGCCGCCCGGCAGTTCACGCGCAGCTTCGTTCTCGCCGAAGGCATCGAAGTGCGCGGTGCCGAAATCGTGAACGGCCTCCTGCATGTGGACCTTGAACGGCCGGTGCCCCAACCCAAAGTAACGCAGATCGAGATCAAGAGCGCCGCCAGGAAAAAGCCCGCGTTGCGGACCATCGACGTCGATCCGCAGCGTTAGTTCAATGCCGCACGCCGGCAATTGTGGCGGTGAAAAGACCCTGAAAAAGACACAAGAAAGCCCCGGGCAGCCGCCATATTGGGACTGTTCGACACGATCGCTCATAGGAGGATCAGATGATCGACAGAAAGAACGATAGGGATTTTGAAGAGTTCGAGGAACGCGCGTCGGATGACACCGACGAGGTCGAAGACGGCGCCGGAGCCGATGTGCAGACCGCGCTGACCAACGCCGTCGCCTCCACCAGCGTCGACTTTTCCAGGCTCGGCATCACCGAGATGGCCTATATCCGCGAGACGGTGGTGAATGACCTGCCCATGTGGGGCATCTTCAGCGCCGCCGGCGACCCCCTGGGCGCCGCCGCGAGCTTCGACCAGGCCTGGGCCGCCGTGCGCCAGCACGACCTCACCCCGATGCGTGTCCACTAAACGGATCGCACGGCCTCTGAACTACGGCGCCTCCGGTGCGACGGCATCGGAGGCGTTTTGCTGTGTACGCCGCGTCTGTGGTATACATCCGCCGCCCGTACGCAACGTCCGGGCAAAGTCCCCGTAGCTCAGCTGGATAGAGCACCAGATTCCTAATCTGGGGGTCGTGCGTTCAAATCGCGCCGGGGACGCCAA
>JAYRKL010000015.1:0-101065 GCA_041905795.1 Rhodospirillaceae bacterium
AGCAGGCGCGCGGGTTCGGTCTTGCTGGCGTTCTCGCCGATACTGTGGCGGTCGCCGGGGTTCTCGGTGAAGCTCTCGCCGACGTGGTAGACCTTCACCGGACCGTCGTTGATCTGGCTGCGCACGGCGCCCTCGAGCACGATGGCGGTGATGAACGCCGACTTGGCGTGGAAATGCGGCTGCGACTGCTGGCCGGGCGCGAACTCCACCACCACGGCCTTGAGACTCTTGCCCGGCACGTTCGGCAGCACATGATCGAACGCCGACCCCGCCTTCCAGCCGCCTTCGGCGGCCTGCGCCGCGCCCGCCGCCATCATCGCCGCCACGGCCGCCAATACTTTGATCATGAATCCCTCCCGGTTGAGGCTTAGCTTAACCCGATTTGGCCGGGGCGGAGAAGTCTGCCCGGGGCTGGCCTGCGCGGGCCGATTTGTTAAGGTTGCAACAGGCACATCCCGGAGGACTCCATGGGCAAAGGCAGGCTGGAAGCGTTCAGCGACGGGGTGATCGCGATCATCATCACGATCATGGTCCTGGAGATGAAAGTGCCCCACGGCGCGGACCTCGCCGCCATCGCGCCCCTCGCTCCAGTGCTGGTGAGCTATATCCTCAGCTTCATCTACGTCGGCATCTACTGGAACAACCACCATCACCTGCTGCACGCCACGGGGAAAGTGACCGGCGGGGTGCTGTGGGCCAACCTGCACCTGCTGTTCTGGCTGTCCTTGTTCCCGTTCGTCACCGGCTGGGTGGGCGAGAACCATTTCGCGGCCCTGCCGCTGGCGCTGTATGGGGCGGTGCTGCTGATGGCGGCCATCGCCTATTACATCCTGCAGCGGACCATCATCGCCGGCGGCCACGGCGACTCCCTGGTGGCCCAGGCGCTGGGCCGCGATTGGAAAGGCAAGCTCTCGCCGGTGGCCTATACCGCCGCCATCATCGCGACGTTCTTCGCACCCTGGATCGCGGAAGCGCTCTACGTGCTGGTGGCCCTGATCTGGCTGGTGCCGGACCGAAGAATGGAAAAAGTATTGGGCGTGAAATAACAAAACGGCGGGCCTTTTCAGGGGCCCGCCGTTTCCACACAGACGAACGTGAGCCTTAGCCGCGATAGCCCGGGTGGTTGCGCACACTGGGCACGCCGCGGATCTGCTGCACCGACTGCACCTTGCAGCGCGCGCCGCCGGCGCTGATCCAGCTGAAGCGGTCGAAGGTGCCGGCGCCGTCCGAGGGCAGGAAGCGCACGCGATCGGTGAATTCCAGGCCGGCGCACGGGCCCATCAGTTCCACCCGGTACCAGCGGCGAGAACCGTCCTGCACGAACAGGGAATCGTCGCGGTCGGTGCGCCAGTCGCGGATGCCGCCGTATTGCACGAACGGAATGCGGGCCTCCTGCACGCGGGAGCCGCGGTCCTGCGCCAGCGCGGCGCTATGCACCGCACCGCCAAAGAGACCGCCGGCCAGGCCCAGGGCGGCCAGGGGCAGAAGCGCTTTTTTCATGGTGTGTCTCCTCATTCTGGCGCCCGGCACCGTCCTTGTCCGGCGGCGCGGGCCGGGGTCGCATACCTGTCTGTCTAACGCCGCGAACCGGCGGAAATGTGCCCGGAACCCGCCGCAAATAAGGCGTTTGCGATACAGGCCTGTAACGACACCCCAGCGGCGGAGATAAAACTCGATATATGTTGACTTTAAACTCGATATATGTCGTATTTACCCCATGGCAAAAACTGACATCTCGAAAAACGAACGGCGCCGGCCCAACATGTCCAAGCCCACGCGGGCGCTGCTGGCCGAGCTGCTGGACGACCCCATGGCCTGGCGTCACGGCTACGACATTTCCAAGGACACAGGCATCAAGGCGGGCACGCTTTACCCGCTGCTGATGCGCCTCTCCGACATGAGCCTCCTGGCGTCCAAGTGGACGGCGCCGGAACAGCCCGGCCGCCCGCCGCGCCATATGTACCGCCTGACCGCCGGCGGCCTTGCGCTGGCCCGCGAGGTCGCCGCCGAAACCGCGGGCGGCTTTGAAAGAGCGCCGGCATGAGCCCCCTCGCCCGCCGCATCGCCCATATCCTCGCCGGCCACGCCGCGCGCCGGTTGCCGGAAGCCCGCGCCGCCTGGGGCGATCCCATGCGCGCCGAAGTTGATGCCATCGAGAACGACCTCGCCGCCCTGCACTGGGCCGCGGGCTGCCTGATTGCCACCTATGGGGAAAGGACAACATTCATGAAAACAATCTCGCTCGCACCGCTGTTTGGAACCCTGGGACTTACCGTCGTTGTGTTTGGAGGTTTCATTCTCTCCGGTGGTCCGATGTACATCATCGCCGAAGCCTTCCCGACCCTCTTCATAACCATCGCCCTCGGTGCTATTGCCGACACCAGTATTCTTTCGAGCAACGGCGGTCCTGGCGTATTCACGAGCCTTGGCAGGGCGTTTCGTGGCCGGCGCTTCCACGCCACGGATTACGAAGCTCTGGCTGACATGCTCGGCGGCATCCTCGCCGGCAAACAGGCGGTGACCCGCACCGATCCCGCTGCCTGCCTGCTCGCCGATGCGAAACTGCTCATGGACCGATCCGCCGACAGCACCCCGGCGGACGTCGCGCCAGTCGATCTGCTGCTGCAAGGGCGCATCGCCACGGTGATCGCCGGCGAACGGCGCGGCGTCGATGTATTGGAGTTGCTTGCACGTTGTCTGCTGTGGTTCAGCGCCATGGCATTTGTCCTGGGGCTCACCAAGATCCTGCAAGAGGTCGGGCATGCGCCGGACAACATCCTTGCCCTTATGCTGGCACATGCCGTCGTGGCGCCTCTGCTCGGCATATTCCTCGCGGCTGGGATCGTATTCCCACTCAGCCGGCGCCTGGAAGCCGGTGCCAGTGACGACGCCAACATCTACAGCGTCATCCGCACCGCCGTGCTGACACGCCTGACCGGCGTGGACGCCGCAACCGCTGTGCGCATCGCTTGCGGCGGCCTACCCGCCGATCTGCGCGGCAGCCTTTAGCTTATCCAATTATTCGATATCGCCGCGCGATTCCGGTATGTGCTGGCCCTCCTCCCCGCTGCTACTCTGACGGCGGGGAGGACGCCGCCATGACATCACGCCTGACGCGCCGCACCGTTCTTGGAGCCGCCGCGGCCTTCGGCGCGGCGCCGGTGCTGGCGCAGACCCGCGCCGCGCCGCCCAACATCGTTTTCATCATGGCGGACGACCTGGGCTACGCCGACCTCGCCTGTTATGGCCGGCCGGACATCAAGACTCCGCATATCGACGGCCTCGCCGCGCGCGGCGTACGCTTCCTCCAGGCCTACGCCAACTCGCCGGTATGTTCGGCCACCCGCACCGGGCTGATCACCGGACGCTACCAGTACCGGTTGCGCCTGGGCCTCGAGGAACCGCTGCTCAACCCGCGCGAGGACGTGGGCCTGCCGCCGGAGCATCCCACCCTGCCTTCGCTGCTGAAGAAAGCCGGTTACCAGACCATGCTGATCGGCAAGTGGCACCTGGGGATGCTGCCCAAGTTCGGGCCCGAGAAAAGCGGCTATGACCACTTCTATGGCTTCCGCGGCGGCGCGGTGGACTACTACACCCATCTCGCATCCAACCGGAAACCCGACCTGTGGGACGGGCCCACGCCCGTCGACCAGGCGGGCTACCTGACCGAATTGCTGGGCGACCGTGCGGTGGCCGCCGTCGACGCCTTCGCCAAGACGAAAAAACCGTTCCTGCTCTCCTTGCATTTCAGCGCACCCCACTGGCCGTGGGAGGCGCCCGGCGACACCGCCGAGTCCGAGCGGTTGCGCGAAAAGTCCCTGTTCCACTTCGACGGCGGCACCCAGGCCACCTATCGCCGCATGGTGGAATCGCTCGACGAACAGGTCGGCCGCGTCCTGGCGGCGCTTGACGCGGCGGCCTTGACGCAAAACACCATCATCGTGTTCACCAGCGACAACGGCGGCGAGCGCTTCTCCAACACCTGGCCGTTTACCGGCCGCAAGACCGAGCTTTTGGAAGGCGGCCTGCGCATTCCCGCCATCGTCTCCTGGCCGCAACGCCTGCCCCGGGGTGCTACCACCGATCAGGTGGCCATCAGCATGGACTGGATGCCGACCCTGCTCGCCGCCGCCGGAACCGGGCCCGACCCCAAGTACCCCGCCGACGGCATCGATTTGATCCCGGCGATCGCCGGCGCGCCGGTCCCGCGCAAGCTGTTCTGGCGCTACAAGACCAACGCCCAGCGCGCCATGCGCGACGGCGATTTCAAATTCCTCAAGATCATGGACAACACCTTCCTGTTCAATGTCGCCGACGATCCCATGGAACGCGCCAACCTCAAGGAGCGGCGCAAGGATGTTTATGACCGCATGACCGCCGAATGGCGGGCGTGGAACGCCGGCATGCTGCCGGAGATCGATGACAGCTATGTGGAGAATTTCTCCGCCGACCAGCTCGCCGATCACATCGGCAGCAAGAAACCCGACACCAAGGCCGACCCCTCGAACTGACCGTTGTGTAACGGCCGCGGCGCGCACGGCGACCCTGGATTAAGAACGCTTCTTCCGGGTCATTGCTGCGCATACATTCTTTGCGCATATATGAACGAAAACGTGGGCTATACTCCCGCGCATTCAGCGCACCCGAGGAGAAAGCCATGCCGACCACGTCCAAGCATCCCGAAACCATCTCCCTGCACGCGGGCTACCGCGCGGATGCGGTCACCAATTCCGTGGCGGTACCGATCTACCAGACCACCTCCTACCAGTTCAACTCCACCGAGCACGCGGGCAACCTGTTCGCGCTCAAGGAATTCGGGAATATCTACACCCGCATCATGAACCCGACCCAGGCGGTGCTCGAGGAACGCATCGCCGCGCTCGAGGGCGGCGTCGCGGCGCTGGCCCTGTCGTCGGGCCAGGCGGCCTCGCTGTTCGCGGTGCAGAACATCACCCATGCCGGCGACAATATGGTGTGCTCGACCGACATCTACGGCGGCACCTGGAACCTGTTCGCCAACACCCTCAAGACCATGGGCATCGAATGCCGCTTCGTCGACCCGTCGGACCCCGAGAACTTCCGCCGCGCCACCGACGCTAAAACCCGCTGCTACTACGGCGAGACCCTGCCCAATCCCAAACTCAATGTCTTCCCCATCGCCGAGGTGGCGAAGGTCGGCAACAGCCTGGGTGTGCCGCTGATCATGGACAACACCGCCGCCCCGGTCCTATGCCGGCCGCTGGCGCACGGGGCCTCCATCGTCATGCACTCCACCACCAAATATATCGGCGGCCACGGCACTTCCATCGGCGGCATCATCGTCGACGGCGGCACCTTCGACTGGGAGAAGAACGCCGCCCGCTTCCCCATGCTCAACACCCCCGACCCCAGCTATCACGGTGCGGTCTGGACCCAGGCCGTGAAACCCCTGGGCCCCATCGCCTATATCATCAAGGCGCGCGTCACCTTGCTCCGCGACATCGGCGCGGCCATGGCGCCGTTCAACGCCTTCATGTTCATACAAGGGCTGGAGACCCTGGCCTTGCGCATCCGCCAGCAGTGCGCCAATGCGGCCATTGTGGCGGACTTCCTCGCCAAGCATCCGAAAGTGACGGGGGTGATCTATCCCTCACAGCAGACCGGCGAGTTCAAGCGCCGCGCCGACACCTATCTCAAGGGCGGGCACGGCGCGCTGCTGGGCTTCGAACTCAAGGGCGGCGCCGACGCCGGGCGTACGTTCATCGACAGCCTGAAGATGTTCTATCACGTCGCCAATATCGGCGACGTGCGCAGCCTGGCCATCCATCCCGCCTCGACCACCCACTCGCAGCTCTCTCCCGCGGAACAGGCCAAGGCCGGCGTCACCCCCGGCTACGTGCGGCTGTCCCTGGGCATCGAGCATATCGACGACATCCTCGGAGACCTGGAGCAGGCGTTGAAAGCAGTCTAGCCGCCCAAGCGTCACCCCGGACGCGAGCGGCTTTGCGGCCTATTCCGCCGCCGCTTGCCGCGGCGGCGGCTGGGACTGAGACAAGGACTGGGCGGACGGCGGCATCGTCGCCCCGTCCACGCCCGGGAACGTCACGCTCACCAAGGTGCCTTTGCCGCTGGCGGGCGTGGCGATGCTGAGCTGCGCATTGTGACGCGCGGCAATCTCCGCGGCGATGGAAAGGCCGAGACCGCTGCCGCCGGCGGGGCTGGTGGACATGCGATAGAACCTTTCCGTCACATGCACGCGTTCGGCATCGGGGATGCCCGGACCGTCGTCCTCCACCGCGATCGATACCGGCGCGCGCGCCACATGCACGGTCACCATGCCGCCGACACGGCCGTAACGGATGGCGTTGTCGACCAGGTTGGCGAGCAGTTCCCGCAGCAACTGGGGTTCGGCCTTGATCCAGACGCCCGCGGCCGGCCCGTCGTAGCCCAGGTCGATGGACTTGGCGATGGCCGCGTCCATCAAAGGCTCGAGCGCGTCGCGCACCAGCACCGCCAGGTCCAGGTCCTGCATCTCCAGGGTACGCGCCGGTTCGTGTTCGGCGCGGGCCAGGCTCAGCAACTGCTGGGTCATGTGCTTCAAGCGCGCCATCGCCTTCTGGATGTCCGCCAGCGCCAGCGCCTGTTTGGCGGGATCGGCCTCGCGCAAGGCGCGCTGGGTCTGCACCTGCATGGTGGCGAGCGGCGTGCGCAGCTGGTGCGCGGCGTTGGCGACGAAGCGCCGCTGCGCCTCGGATGTGGCGGCGAGGCGCTTGATCAGCTGGTTGAGGGCCTTGACCAGCGGCACCACCTCGGCCGGCACGTCGGAGACTTCCGACACCGGCTCCAGGCGGTCGACGTCGAGATGCGCGAGGCGCTGCGACAGCGCGTCCAGGCTGCGCAGGGTGGTGGTGACCGTGAACCAGATCAGGGCGCTGGCCAGCAGCAGGAACCCGACCTCCAGCGGCAGCATCGCCACCATGATGTGGCGCACCACCGCGTCTCGTTTGGCCAGGGTCTCGGCCACGGTCACCGTGGCCGACTGGTCGCCGGCGCCGGTGGCGAAGATGGTGGCGGCGCGCACCGGGATGCCGTCCACGGTCGTGAGGAAGTAGTGCGGCCCCGGCTCGCGCGGGCCGCCGGCGATCTCGGGCGGCACCGGCACCGCGGCATTGCCGAAGATGCGCCCGGTGTGGTTGGCGATTTCGTAGTAGATGCGGTCGGTGTGGTCCCACTCGAACATCTGGACCGCCTCGTCGGGCAGGTCCATGACCACCTCGCCATCCGAATACCCCAGCTGCGAGGCCAGGGACATGGCCGAGTCATACAGCCACTGGTCGTGCACCATGGCCGCGAAATAGCGCGCGGCCATGAACGACAGGCCGGCGCCCAGCAGCATCAGACCGAGCAGCGGCACCGATAGCCGGACGAGAAGCCGGCGTTTAAGGCTATCGGGCCGCAGTTCGATCATCTTGCTCCGTTCAAGCCGGGATGGCGGCGTCTTCGTTGAGTTCGAGTCTGTAGCCCAGGCCGCGCAGCACCCGGATGCCAACGCCGGCGCCGGCGGCATCCAATTTCTTGCGGACGCGGCTGACGTAGACCTCGATCGCGGAAGTGCTGGCGTCGCTCTCCAGGTCATAGATCGAGCTGAAGATGTTTTCCTTGCTGACGATGCGCCCGGCCTTGGACAGCAGCGCCTCCAGCACCGCGATCTCGCGGGCGGTGAGCAGGAGCGGCTTGCCCTTCACGAACATCTGGCGCTCGCCGGCGTCGAAGCTGATGGAGCCGAAGCGCATCTGCTCGGCATCTCCGGCACGTGTGCGGCGCAAGAGCGCGCGCACGCGGGCTTCCAGTTCCATCAGCTCGAACGGCTTGCCCAGGTAGTCGTCGGCGCCGGCGTCGAGACCGTTGACGCGGTCCTTGAGGCCGTCGCGGGCGGTGAGGATCAGGACTGGGGCGCGCAGGCCCTTTTCGCGCATCTTCTTGAGCGCTTCGATCCCGTCGATGTCGGGCAGGCCGAGGTCGAGCACCACGACGTCGTAGCTGGAGCCGTCGCAGGCCGCGACCGCTTCGTTGCCGTTGGTGAGATGGGTCACGTCGTAGCCCGACTGGGCAAGCGAGGCGTTAAGGCCGCTGGCGAGATCGGAATCGTCTTCGATAAGGAGGAGATGCGACACGTGTGTTCACCCGAAGCAGGAGGGAGGGAACCGGCGTCGACTGCGGCTTGGCAGGATCTGCAAGCCGCGCGTCGGGCGCCGGAGGATGTAAGCCTTGAGTCTATATCAAAGCCATCGCCGCCCTCTCGCGTGACAAGATTACGCTATCGATAGGTTGGCGGGCGAGAGAAAGCTTGGGGAAAGGACGTGGAATTACCCAAGGAAATCAGGGCCGGTGTCGCAAAAATATGTGTCGGCTTGGCGAAGGACTCCGGCGGCTTCACGCCTGCATCAGATGTGCGACACTTTTCCGCCCACGGCCACCTCACCCAACCGACTCCCCGGTGCCGTGCCGGCAGCCGGACGGCGCCGCAAGCTGCTGCCTCGATACATAAGCGCCGTCCGGCGCTTTTGGTGCGCCGTGACGTCACTTCGCTCTGACGCGATTGCAGGGAAACGTTTCCGCCAGCGCCGCCAGCACGACCGGCATGGCGACGGCGCGGCGCGAGTCCTGGTGGCGGCCGACGAAATCGAGGAACGCCTTGATCGGCACCACCGGCGGCAGCGGTTGCGCCGGATAACAAATCCCGAACGGATTGACCGCGTCGTCGCGCAAGGCCATCAGCATGTCGTTGAGCGCGGAGAAATAGCCGGCGCAATACTGCGCCGCCTGGCGCTCGTCGGATGTGAAAACCCGGTTCTTGACCTCGGCCAGCACCACCGCGGTCACGCACTGGCTTTCCAGGTCGCCGGCGTTGGAGACCATCACGCCGTTGGGCAACTGCGCCGCCCGCGCCGGCGGCGCACTGGCGAGGGCCAGGGCGAGGACCAGGAAAAGAGCGCGCATCATGGGATCGATGTCCGGAGCCGTGGTTTCTGGAGGACCCGTTTATACCCTATTCCGCCGACCGGCGGTCAAAACCCGGAGATCGCGCCGGCGAGAGCCGCCCTTCGCTGCGGCAAATCACTGCAAGAACTTTGCGTTGAACCAACGGAATATAATCTTGCGAGGCGCGCGCGGCGCGTGGGAGTTTCCCGGCGGTTTTCCCCCGCATATGGACCTTGCATGCCCCTCACGCTCCCGCCCCTGCCCTATGACCTCGACGCGCTCGCGCCGCACATGTCCCGGCGCACCCTGGAATTCCACCACGGCAAGCACCACAAGGCCTATGTCGACAACACCAACGCCGCCATCGCCGGCACCGCGCTCGAATCGGCGGACCTGCCCACCATCGTCCGCACCGCGAAAACCAGCGCCAACGCCAAGCTGTTCAACAACAGCGCCCAGGTGTGGAACCACACCTTCTTCTGGCACAGCCTGAAGCCGAACGGCGGCGGCGCGCCCAAGGGCGCGCTCGCCCAGCGCATCGACAGCGACCTCGGCGGCTTCGACGCCTTCCGCAAATCCTTCGCCGCCGAGGCCACCGGCCACTTCGCCTCGGGCTGGGCCTGGCTGGTGCTCAAGGACGGCAAGCTCGCGGTCACCTCGTACCACGACGCCGACACGCCGCTGGTCCACGGCGTCACGCCGCTGCTGACCGCCGATGTCTGGGAGCACGCCTATTATCTCGATTTCCAGAACGCGCGCGCGGCCTTCATCGAGGCGTTCCTCGGCCACCTCGCCAACTGGGACGAGGCCGACCGCCGCCTGCAAGCCGCCCTGGCGTAGGGCTAGAGCATGATCGAGTCATATTGAATCGCGATCATGCTCTAATTCTTTGGTTTGGTCGCATTTTCTGCGATGAACCGGCATCCACTTCATCGGAAAATGCTCTAGGCCGGGAACGCCGCGAGCGCATCGCGGATCTCGCGCAATTCGGCGTGCAAGGCGTCGTCGCGGACCTTGGGACTCAAGGCGCCGAGCAGGCACGCCATCTCGGCCCGCGCCTCGCCTTCGGAGAAAGCCGGCGCCGGCGCCGGCTTCGCATCCAGGCGCGCCAGCTGCGCCGTGAGCCGGGCGCTCCAGCCCGCCGCGGCGGCGCGCAAGTCCGCGTCCCGCGCCCCGGTCAGGGTGTGGGCCGCGGCGCGCAGCGCGTCCAGCCGCGGCACGATCTCGTCGCGCGTGAAATACCCGAGATAGGCGTCGCCGGCCTCGTGCAGGCCGCATGGCGGGGAGGCAAAGCCGTCTTCCGGGTCGCTCATGCTCGCTCGCTCAGGCAGAGAGGGCCTGCTCCAGGTCGGCCAGGAGGTCGGCCCTGGCCTCGAGCCCGATGGACAATCGCAACAGGTCGTCGCCGATCCCGGCGGCGGCGCGCGCGGCGGGGTCCATGCTCACGTGAGTCATGGTCGCCGGATGGGCGATCAGGCTCTCCACGCCGCCCAGGGACTCCGCCAGGGTAAACACTTTCAAGGCGGCGATGAAGCGTTCGAGCGCCTCGGTCCCGCCGCCGAGGACGAAACTCAGCATGGCGCCGAACCCCGCCTGCTGCCGCCGCGCGACGGCGTGGCCGGGATGGGACGCGAGGCCCGGGTAATGCACCGCGCGCACCTTGGGATGGCCGGCCAGGAACTCGGCCACCGCGCCGGCGGTCGCCTGCTGCTGGCCGATGCGCGGAAACAGGGTGCGGATCCCGCGCAAGGTCAGATAGGCGTCGAACGGCGCGCCGCCGATGCCGGTCGTGTTGGCCCAGGCTTTCAGCGCTTCGAGGTCCCCGGCATCCGCCGCCACCACCGCGCCGCCCACCACGTCGGAGTGGCCGTTGAGGTATTTGGTGGTGGAATGGATCACGAAATCCGCGCCCAGTTGCAACGGCCGCTGCAGCGCGGGCGAAAGAAAGGTGTTGTCCACCGCCACTTTGGCGCCGGCGCGTTTGGCCTGGCCGGCGACGGCGGCGATATCCACCACCCGCATCAAAGGATTGCTCGGAGTCTCGATCAGCACCAGCGCGGGACGTTGCTTGAGCACGGTGGCCAGCGCCGCCGGATCGTTCTGGTCGATGAAGGCGGCGCGGAACTGTTTCCTGGCCGCGCGCGCCAGGATCAGGCGCTGGGTGCCGCTGTAGCTGTCATGGGGCCCGACGATCATATCCTCGGGCCCGAGGCGCGACAGCACCAGGTCCACCGCCGCCATGCCCGAGGCGGTGACCACCGCGCCGGCGCCGTCCTCCAGCTTGGCGATGGTGTCGGCCAGCAGGTCGCGGGTCGGGTTGCCCGAGCGGCCGTAGTCGTAAGCGCCGGCTTCCCCGAAGCGCGGGAAGGCGAAGGTGCTGGACAGCACCAAGGGCGGCGTGACCGCGCGAAACGCGGGGTCGGCGGCGATGCCGTTGGCGGCGGCGATGGTCTTGCGGCTGCGGCGCGCCATTATCGCTCAGTCATTGAAGTGGCGGCCTTCCGTGACCTCGGCCACATAGCCGGCGCGGATGCAGAAATCGCCGAAGGGTTCGCCCGCCTGGCGCTCGCGCGCGTACTGGCCGAACACCTCGTCCAAGGCCTCCAGGATCGCCGGCTCGCCGATGTTCTCGCGGTACATCTTGTTGAGGCGTTGGCCGTGGAAGCCGCCGCCGAGATAGAGGTTGTATTTGCCGGGCGCGCGGCCGGTGAAGGCGATCTCGGCGATATACGGGCGCGAACAGCCGTTGGGGCAGCCGCTCATGCGGAGGGTGATGGGCTGATCCTCAAGACCGTGGGCGGCCAGCAGTCCCTCGATCTTCGTGAGCAGGTCCGGCATGTAGCGTTCGCTTTCGGCCATGGCCAGGCCGCAGGTGGGCAGCGCCACGCAGGCGATGGCGTTGGCGCGCAGGAAGCCCGCCGGCCGGTCGAGGCCGTGGGCGGCCAGCACCGCGGCGATCGCCGGCTTGGCGGCGGGCGCGATGCCGGCGATCACCAGGTTCTGGTTGGGCGTGACGCGGAAGCTGCCGTGATGGATGAGGGCGACGTCGCGCAAGCCGTCCATGACCGCGCCGGCCAAGCGGCCGCTCTCGACGAACAGGGTGACATGCTCCTGGCCATCGTCACCGGTGGCCCAGCCCACCGCGTCGCCGTTGGTGGTGAAGGCGGCCGGGCGGGCGGGCGCAAAAGCGAACCCCTGCCGCGCCTCGATCTCGCGGGTGATCCAGTCGAGGCCCTTGTCGTCGATGGTGTATTTGAAGCGCGCGCGGCTGCGGTCCAGACGGTCGCCATAGTCGCGTTGCGTGCCCATCACCGCGTCTATGCAGGCGATCAGCCTGTCTTTGGGAATATAGCCGATGACGCTGGCCAGCCGCGGATAGGTGGCGGGCGCCTGGTCGGTGCGGCCCATGCCGCCGCCGATGGCGACGTTGAAGCCGTCGAGGCCGGCCTTTCCGCCGACCGCGATCAACCCCAGGTCCTGGGCGTAGACGTCGATGTCGTTGGCGGGCGGAATGACGAAGCCGATCTTGAATTTCCGCGGCATGTAGGTGCGTCCGTAGAACGGCTCTTCCGGCCCCGAGGCCGCCACCCGCTCGTCGCCGTACCAGATCTCGTGATAGGCGCGGGTCTTGGGGATGGCGTGGTCGCTGGCCTGCTTCGACAGCGCATAGACCTCGGCGTGCAGCGCCGACAGCGCCGGGTTGACCGAGCACATGACGCCGCGGGAGTCGTCGCCGCAGGCGGCGATGGTGTCGAGCAGCACGTTGTGCAGGCGCTGGATGGTGGCACGCAGGTCGCGCTTCAGGACGAAATGGAACTGGAACGTCTGGCGCGAGGTCAGGCGGAAGGTGGCGCCGCCGAATTCGCGCGCGATGCCGTCGAGCGCCAGCCATTGTTGCGGCGTGCAAACGCCGCCCGGCAGCCGCACCCGCACCATGAAGGAATAGTCGGGCTCCAGTTTCTGGCGGCGGCGTTCGTCGCGGATATCGCGGTTGTCCTGCTGGTAGAGGCCGTGGAACTTCATCAGCTTCACGTCCTCGGGCCCGGCGGCGCCGGTGATGCGGTCGAGCAGACTGAGGGCGATGGTACCGCGCAGCTGGTCGCTGCCGGCCTTCAGGCGTTCGTCGGCGCCGAGTTTGTCGACGGTCTGGGAGACGTCGCGGCTGCGGTCGGTGGGGGATAGGAGGTTCATGCGGCCGGCACCTCAGTAGACATCGCGCTGGTAGCGGCGGCTCTGCTGCAGGCCGCGGACGTATTCCTGCGCCGCGTCCTCGCTCATATCGCCGTGGATCTGCACCACCGATACCAGCGCCGCATGCACGTCGGGCGCCATGCGCGCGGCGTCGCCGCACACGTAGATATGCGCGCCGTCCCCGATCCAGGCGTAGAGATCGCGGCCCTGTTCCAGGATGCGGTCCTGGACATAGATCTTCTCCGCCTGGTCGCGGGAGAAGGCCACGTCCATGCGCGTCAGCAGGCCGTCCTTGAGATAGCCCTGCCATTCGGTCTGGTAGAGGAAGTCGGTGCGAAAGTGGCGCTCGCCGAAGAACAGCCAGTTGCGGCCGGCGGCGCCGGCGGCTTCGCGTTCCTGCAGGAAGGCGCGGTAGGGCGCGACCCCGGTGCCGGCGCCGATCATGACGATCGGCGCATCGGCCGCGGGCAGCCGGAACAGCTGGTTCTCCTGGATATGCACCGCGAGCGTGGACTCCGGCGCGCCGCGGTCGGCGAGATAGCCCGACGCCACGCCCGCGCGCGGATGGCCGTGCAGGCTGTAGCGCACGGTGGCGACGGTGAGATGCGCTTCCTCGGGCGCCGCCGCCAGGCTGGAGGCGATGGAATAGAGCCGCGGCTGCATCGGGCGCAGGGCGGCGACCAGGGTATCCGGCGACAGCGCGCGCACCGGAAAGGCGCGCACGATATCGATGACGTGATGATTGGCGAGATAGGCGCGCCGCGCCGCCTCGGCGCCGGGGGCGATCAGGGCCTTGAGTTCGGCGGCGTCCGAAAGCATGGTCCAATGCTCCAGGAACCGCGGCGTCGCGGCGGTGATCTCGTAGTCACGGGAGAACGCCTCGCCCAAAGTGGTGTGCCGGGTCTTGGCCTTGACCGGCGCCGATGCTTCCGCCGCCAGCGCCTGCAGCAGGTCGTGCACCAGCTTGGGATCGTTGGGCACGACCATGCCCAGCGCGTCACCCGGTGTATAGACAAGACCTGAGTCCGCCAGCGAGATCTCGATGTGGCGGGTTTCCTTGTCGGACCCGCGGCCGGTCAGCACGATATTGTCGATGATCCGGGCGGTGAACGGATTGGCCTTGTCGTGGGCGCCGCGCGCCGCGCCCTCTTTTGCCGCGTGCGGGACCGCCGGCGCGGGGACGCCATCCCCGGCGCCCGGCTGGAGCGTGGCGAGGATCGCCGCGGTCCAGGCAGCCGCGGGCTCTTCGTAATCGACGTCGCACTCGGCGCGGGGGGCGATGCGGGCCGCGCCCAGTTCTTCCAACCGACGGTCGAGGCGCTTGCCGGCCTCGCAAAAGCGCTCATAGGTGGAATCCCCCAGCGCAAGCACGGCGAAGCGTACATCCGGCAGGCGCGGGGCTTTGCGCCCTTCTATGAACTCGAAAAACGCCATGGCCGTCTGCGGTGGGTCGCCTTCGCCGTGCGTGCTGGTGACGATCAGGACGTCCTGCTCGTCTTTGAGCTGGCGGGTCTTGTAGGAGGCCATGTCGGCCACGGTGGCGGCGCGCCCCGCCGCCGCCGCCCGCGCGCCCAGCGCCTTGGCCAAGGCGGCGCTATGACCGGTCTCGCTGCCGTAGAGCACCGTCAGCCGACGGCCGACAACGGGCGACGCAGCAGCACCGCCGCCGGCGGGGACATCGGCGCGGCCGGCGAGGTAGCCGCTGGCCCACAGCGCCTGGTCACGGGTCAGCGTCCCGGCAAAGTCATGCAATGTGGTGAGCTGGGAGGGGGTCAGGCCCGCGGGCAGCGGGACCGGGGCGGAAATCGTCAAATCGTTCGGCAAATCAAGGACTCGTCGGCACAAAGCGCGGCCGCCCGGGGCTCCGGGCGGCCCCGGAAACTCACATGTGGGATAGGATGCGACAAACGCATATTATTGTCATTTGAGTGCAATAATATTATTGGCATTCCCATGGACATCACCCTCGCCCGCACCTTTCTGGAAGTCGTCGGCACCGGCAGTTTCGTGGTGGCGAGCGAACGCCTGCACGTGACCCAGACCGCCGTCAGCGCCCGCATCCGCACCCTGGAGGAACAGCTCGGCCGCCGCCTGTTCGTGCGCAACAAGGCCGGCGCGCGCCTGACCCCGGCCGGCGAGCGCTTCCGCCGCTACGCCACGACCCTGGTCCAGGTATGGGAGCGCGCGCGCCAGCAGGTGGCGCTGCCGGCGGGGCGCGCCGAGATCGTCAGCATCGGCGGCGAGATCAGCCTGTGGCAGCCGCTGCTGGCCCAGTGGCTGGTGTGGATGCATGAGAACTGCCCGGAACTGGCGTTGAAGGCCGAGATCGACCTCACCGACCGTCTGCTGGACCGCCTGCAGGAAGGCTCGCTCGACATCGCCGTGCTCTACAGCCCGCCGTCGCGGCCCGAGTTGGTGACCGAACTGCTCAGCGAGGAGAAGCTGGTGATGGTCACCAGCGATCCCGCCGGCGGCCTCGATCCCGAGCGTTATATCCACGTCGACTGGGGCACGGCCTTCCGCTCCAGCCTGCAGGCCGCCTTCCCGCAGCTGGGCGCGCCCAGCGTTTCCATCTCGCTGGGGCCGGTGGCGCTCGGTTATCTGCTCACCGCCGGCGGATCGGGCTACTTCCGCCTGAGCGCGGCGCAGCCCTATCTCGACAGCGGCCGCCTCGCCCGCGTGCGCCAGGCGCCGGAGTTCTCCTATTCGATCTACGCGGTCTATCCCAACCATGGCGAGGGCGACGTCCTCAACCGCGTGCGCAAAGGCCTGCGCGCCTGCGTACCGGCGCGCCCCACCGCGCCGCACCGGGCAAAACCCAAAAAGCGCAAACGCTGATCGCGCCGCCGCGGCCCGGGAGAAGCGCCGCGATCCTGCCGGGGCCTTCAGGTCAATATTTCTGCCGTGAACGCAGCGGAATTTGATTTTGACAGGGCGGCGCGAATGCCGGAAAGCCAGGGCTCCGCTCCCTTGTCCCGGGCCCGCCATGACCGCCACCTCCACACGCCAGCGCATCGTCATCATCGGCGGCGGTGCCGCCGGCATCACCGTCGCCGCCGAACTGGAGCGCCGCGCCCACGGCGCGCCGCTAGACATCGTCATCATCGAACCGTCGCCGGTGCATTATTATCAGCCCGCGTTCACCCTGGTGGGCGCCGGCGCCTATGACCTGGCCGACACCCGGCGCGCCGAGGAAAAACTGATCCCCGCCGCCGCGCGTTGGGTCAGGGATGCCGCCGCCGCCGTCGATCCGGCGGCCAGGCAGGTGGTCTTACGGAGCGGCCCGCCGGTGGCCTACGACTACCTGGTGGTCTGCCCCGGCCTCGTCTGCCAGTGGGACGGGATCGCCGGCCTCAAGGACTCGCTCGGCCATGGCGGCGTGTGCAGCAACTACAGCGCCGATACGGTGGCGTATACCTTCGCCTGCCTGAAGAGCCTCAGGCCCGGCGCGCGGGCGCTGTTCACCCAGCCGCCGATGCCGATCAAATGCCCGGGCGCGCCGCAGAAGATCGCCTATCTCGCCTCCGACTACCTGCGCCGGTCGGGCATCCGCGCGCAATGCGACGTCAAGTTCCTCACCCAGGCCCCGGCGATCTTCGGCGTGCCGTTCTATGCCAAGGAACTGGTGAAGGTCGCCGCGGCCCACGGCATCGACGTGCGCTATCAGCATAACCTGGTCGAGATCGACGGCGCACGCAAACTGGCGACCTTCGAAATCCCCGGCGACGGCGGGGCGCGGCGCGAGACCTTCGGCTACGACATGCTGCACGTGACGCCGCCCCAGGGCGCGCCGGCGTTCCTCAAAGGCAGCCCGGTTGCCAACGCCGCCGGCCTGGTGGACGTGCACGCCAACACCTTGCAGCACGCGGTCTACCCCGAGGTGTTCGCCCTGGGCGACGCCGCCGCCACCGCCAACTCCAAGACCGCGGCCGCCGTGCGCAAACAGGCGCCGGTGGTGGTGCGCAACCTGCTCCATCTCATGCGCGGCGAGCCGGTGGAGGCCGCCTATGACGGCTACGCCTCCTGCCCGCTCACCACGGCATACGGCAAAGTGCTGATGGCCGAGTTCATCTACGGCGGTAAACCGACGCCGACCTTGCCCATCGATCCGCGCCGGGAAAGCCGCATCCACTGGCTGATCAAGAAGCACGGCCTGTCGCGGCTCTACTGGGATTACATGCTGAAGGGCTACGAGGTCTTCCCCGGCCACGACACCGCGTTCGCGGACACCGCCTCCTAGAGCATTTTCCGATGAAGTGGATGCCGGTTCATCGCAGAAAATGCGACCAAACCAAAAAGATTAGAGCATGATCGCGATTCAATATGATTCGATCATGCTCTAGACTCTGTCTGGCTGCATGCCCTGAATCGCCGGGAGCAAGGGCGCATCCGCCCCTAAGGTTCCACCAGGAAGTTTTCCCATATTTTGATCTTCCCGTCGGCCAGCACGAAAACCCCTGCAAGGGTTTCGGTATGCCCCGGGGTTCCCCGGGTAACCAGGGTCTCGTGACGATACTGAAAAACCACCGGCCCTCTGGCATGGGTCTCCAACGATTCCATGCGGTAGCGTTTGCCGCCGGCGAGATAGCCGTCGAAGGCCACGGTCAGCGCGGCGCGGCCGACCACCGCAGGCTTGCGTTCGTAACGGAACTCGCCGTCCTCGGTCATGAACGCCGCGAGCTTCGCGCCGCTGGCTTCGGGCGCGGACCACAATTTCAGGAAGTCGGAAATCAGCCCGCGGCCGGCTTCCGGCTCGGCGCCAGCTACCGCTTCGATGGCGGCGCCACTCGACACAAAGCCGGCCAAGACGGCGCGGCGCGAGACTTGTTTCATCGCCTTATCCTTCCGAAGCCGGTGTCTTGCCACGAAGACGGCCCACAACCAGCGCCACGAGTCCGAACCCCAGCCAGGTTCCGCCGGCGATTTTGGCGATGGGATCCATGTTCCACAGCACATAGCCGATGATCGCCAAGCCGATCACCGGCAGCACCAGGTAGCGGCCCCACTGCCGGCTCTTTTCCCGGACCATGTAGTGCGCGATCACCGACAGGTGCACGCAGACGAACCCGGTGAGCGCCCCGAAGTTGACCATGGAGGCGAGCGTATCGATGCGGTCGCCGAAGGCGACGATCAGGGCCAGCGCGATCAGCATCGTCAGCATGATGGCGCGGTCGGGCACCTTGCGCCCGGCGCTGACATGGGCGAGCGCGCGCGGCAGCTTGCCGTCGCGCGCCATCCCGAACATGACGCGCGCGGCTGCCGCCTGGGCGGTGACCGCCGACAGGAACGTCGCGAACACCCCGCCCATAAGCGAGCCCATGACCTTCATGAACGTCCCGCCCATGAGGCCGCTGACCGTGTATCCCGCTTCGTCGGTGGCCGCGCCCGCCGGCAGTTCGGTGAGTCCCGGCAGGAACAGGCACATCAGGTAGGTCTGGACGACGAACAGCGCCGTCGCCGCCGGCAACAGCAGCGCCGTGGCCTTGCCGACGGCGCGGCCGCCGTCCTTGGCTTCCTCCGCCAGGGTCGAGACGGCGTCGAAGCCGAGGAAACTCAGCACGGCGATGGACAGCGCGCCGAACACGGTATTCAGCGAGAACTGCTCCGGGTTGAACAGAGGCGCGGTGGTGAAATGCGCGCCGTTGAGGCCGCCCAAGGCGCCGTCCACGCCCATCACCACTAGCAACACGAAGAACACCACCTGGAAGACCGTGAGGATGAAGCTGAGCCGGGTGGTGTTCTCGACGCCGGTGAGGTTGGTGGCGCCGTTGATCGCCATCATGATCGCGATCCACGCCCATTTCGGCACGCCGGGGATGATCGCCGCCAGCGCCACGGCGGTCATGAGGTACATGAGCGACGGCACCAGCATGTAGTCCAGCAGCATCACCCAGCCGGCGATGAAGCCGGCCGCGGGCCCCATGCTGCGGCCGGTGTAGGTGTAGACCGATCCCGCCACCGGCATCGCCCTGGACATGGCGATATAGCTCCAGGCGGTGAAGGCCATGGCGACCAGGCCGATGGCGTAGACCAGGGGCACCATGCCGTGGGCGGCGTTGAACACGAAGCCGAACACCGCGATCGGCGCGACCGGCGACACCATGGCGAGGCCGTAGGCGAACAGATCGCGCACCCTGAGGCTGCGCTTCAGTTCCTGCTTATAGCCGAAGGCCTCCAGCCCGGCGCTGGCCGCGCCCACGTTCGGAGTGTCCATAGAAAAGCCCCCTCAGTCCCCGGCCTCATCATAAGGGAAAAATGTACCGGGTATAATGACCCCCGAAGACCGGACCAGGCGGGCGGCGGCGCCCGGGATAATTGTACCTGGTACATTTTTCCGGCACGGTACCGGCAGCAACCCTCCGGGAGCCGCCCATGACGCCGCACACACATACCATCCACTGCCGTCATCACCATTTCGGCTGGGACAACGCCAACAAACCGGTCTGCACCGTGGCCTCGGGCGACACCGTCACCTTCGAGACCACGGACAGTTCCGGCGGCCAGTTGAACGGATCGTCCACCCTGCCCGACCTGGTCAAACTGGATTTCGGCAAGGTCAACCCCGTCACCGGACCGGTGGTTGTGGACGGCGCGCAGCCCGGCGACGCCGTGAAACTCACCCTCGTGGATTTCGTCCCTCAAGGTGGCTGGGGTTGGACCGGTCTGATCCCCGGCTTCGGCCTGCTGGCCGACCAGTTCAAGCAGCCCGACTTATATATATGGACGTATGACGCCGCCGGGTCCGGTCCGCTGCTGTTCGGGAAACACGCCCGCATCCCGCTCCGCCCCTTTGCCGGGACCATCGGCCTCGCGCCCGCCGAAGCCGGCCTCCACAGCGTGGTCCCGCCCCGGCGCGTCGGCGGCAATATGGATTTCCGCGATCTCACGCGCGGGTCGGAAGTGCTGCTGCCGGTGGAAGTGGCGGGCGCGCTCTTATCCCTCGGCGACACCCACGCGGCGCAGGGCGACGGCGAGGTCTGCGGCACCGCCATCGAGAGCCCCATGACCGTAACGGCGAAGATTGAACTGGTGAAAGGCGCTAGCCTGAAATTCCCGCGCGCCTTCATCCCCGGCAACGCGGCGCGGCCCGTGGATGCCGCGGGCTACGACGTCACCACCGGCATCGGCCCCGACCTCATGACCGGCGCAAGAGATGCGGTGGCGGCGATGATCGACCTGCTCGCCGCGCGCCACAAGATCACGGCCAACCAGGCCTATATGCTGTGCAGCGCCGCCGGCGACCTGCGCATCGCCGAGATCGTGGACATGCCCAACTGGATCGTGACGTTTCATATGCCGCGGTCCATCTTCAACTAGATACGCCATTCTTCCTGAACCAGGCGCGGCCCGGCGATGTGAGCGCCAGAGCGCGCGGCGCCGCGCCGGTGCGCAGAAATTTGCGGTCCATAAGCGCCGCGAGGATCGCCCGTGCACCCGGCCCCGCGAGGTGAGGGCGGCGCTCGGTCCAATCCATGCACAATGAAATGTCCCCCACCGCGACCTTATTGTCCGAGAGCCAGGCGCGGCCCTTCTTGGTGAACGCCGCTTCACGCCCGCTCATGCCCACCAGGCCGCGCGCCACCAGCGCATCGGCCAGCGCCACACCCAATTCGCCGGCGAGATGATCGTAGCAGCAGCGGGCGAAGCACAGCTCCGCCGGCGGCAGTTTGCGTTTGCGGGCCGGCCGCGCGGCGAGGTCGCAGAGGGATTCAATGGCGGCGGCGACATGCTCATCGGCCAGGCGGTAGTAGCGGAAGCGCCCTTGCGCCCATACCGACAGAAGACCGCCGTCCGTCAGCTTCTGCAGGTGCCGGCTGGCGCTCTGGGCGCTGATGCCCGCCGCGTCCGCCAGTTCACCCGCCGGCAATGCACGCCCACCGGCCAATGCCACCAGCATGGCTTCCCGCGCCGGATCCGCGATCAGCGCCGCTATGGCCGCCAGGCCGGGTTGATGCGCCATAAATCCCTCCGTCCGACGGCAGTATAACGCGCATTCGGCGGCGATGTTTCACCCAGCGGTGAAACATCGCATCCGCCGGCCGGCCTATGACAGCCGCCTCAACTCAGGGAGGAGTCTATGACCGATGCTGAACGCATTTACCGCGATTGGGACCTGTTCGCGAAAACCCGCGACGTGGACAAGCTGCTGTCGCTTTATGCCGAGGATGCGACATTGGAGAGCCCGCTGGTGCCGGCCATCCTGGACCGCTGGCCGGGCGGCGTCCTGAAGGGTCACGCCGAACTGCGGCGGTTCCTGGAGGAAGGCACCAAACGCCGGCCCAATGCGCTGGTGAGATGGTATCGCACCGGCGCCTTCTACGGCGACGCCAACACCCTGATCTGGGAATACCCGCGCGCGGCGCCCGACGGCGACCAGGTCGACATCCTCGAGTTCATGACGTTGAAAGACGGCAAGATCGCCGCGCACCGCATCTACTGGGGATGGTTCGGCACCGACCTTTTGATCCGCAGCGCCGTCGCCAAAGCCGCCGCGGTTGCGCCCTAACGGGTCCTGGCCTCTTGCGCCACCTTGGCGGCGCGCAGGAGATCGAGGCGCGAATAGATCCCGAAGTTCGAACCATCGTCGAGGAATCCGCCGCCCGGTCCCTGGGTGGCGGTGAGGATGGCGTTGGCCTCTTTGAGCGAAAGTTGCGGAAACGCCGCCGTCAGCAGATGGCCGGCTTCCGGCGCGGTCTTGTCCACGTCCACCGGCGCGGCGCGGTTGGCATAGACGACAGGTAGTCCATAAGTCTGGGTCGACTCATAGAACGCATCGACTTTGGCCGTGTCGGCGAAGCGGCTGCGGTCGTCCTTGGCGCACACCGCGACCCTGGCGCCGCAGCCCGTTTCCAGCGCCTTGGTCATATCGGCGCGCGCCGCCGCCAGGGCCTTCCCAAAATCATCCACCTTCACCCCACCCCGGTCGATGCCGACATAGCCGGGCTTGTTGGCCAGCAGCTGCGCGAGGTCGTAGAGCGCCAGGGTGCGCCCGCCGAGCACGTCCATGGCGTAGTGGGCGCCGATGACGACGCGGCTGTTCCCGAACTCGGCCGCGCGCGCGACCATCTCGGCGTAGCGTTCCGGCACCAGCAGCGCCAACACCATGCTCTGGGTGAATCCATAGGTGGTGTGACCGCTGGGAAACGACGGGCTGCCGCGCAGGTCCTGCGCCGGGCCGGTCAGATAAAAGAGACTGTGGCTGGGCTCGCCGTAGAGGCTCTTGCCGCGGAAGGTCACGAGGCGCGGCTCGGTCTGGAACGGCCGCGTGTTGCCGAGAGTCCCCGCCCCCGGACTGCCGATGGCGAGGTCGTAGGCACGCCCGAAAATGTCGGCGACGCCGTTGCGCCGCTTGAGGATCGCCGCGGCGTCATCGGACACCTTGACGTTGCCGGGCATGGTCATGTCGCCCAGGAACGACTTGGCGGTGGCGGCGTCGGAATTGCTGGTGCGGTGGGCGTAGGCGATGACACGCGCCACCGCCGGCGAGAGGTCGGCGGACGTGACGGTCTTGCCGTTGTCGGTGCTGGTCCATGTTGCGGCCGCCTGGTAGACGCCGCCGAGTTTCGTGCCCAGGCCGTCGGCCAGCTGATGGGCATTGGCGACCGTGCTGACGGCGTCGCGCAGCGCCTGCTGCTGCTGGTCCGCGAACGGCTGCAAGGCCGGCTGCCCCGAGGTGCCGTCCTGGATCTTGCCGGTCGCCGCGAGGTTGGCGGCCAAAGCCGCCTTCCCCGCCGGCGTGGCCTCCAGCACGCTGACCGCGGCGAGACCGTCGAAGGCGGCGAGGTTGGCCGCAGTCTGCGCCGACGCCGGCGCCGCCAGGACCAACAGCGCGCCCGTCAGGGCCGCGAACCGCTTCATCAATGCTCTCCGTTCAGGTTTGGCCGTTCAGATTTTAGCCGTTCAGGTTTTGGAGGCCCGTTCGGTTTTGGCGTGCAAGGCCGCGAACTTGAGGATCAGGCGCCTGAGGCCGGCTTCGCGGACATGGGCGAGGGCCTCGTTCAGGGTGCACCACTGGCTCTGGCGCGAACGTTTCTCGCGCCAGTTCTTCTTCCGGTCGGTGACCGCCATGGCGTAGACGTGAACCTCGCAGGGCAGGATCTCGCCGGACTTGCGCAGTTTCTTGTAGCGATAGCGCCCGAGCAGGTTGTCCGCCATCTGTCCCAACACACCCGCTTCTTCCAGGGCCTCCTGGGCGGCGCAGTCCTGGGGCGGCAGTCCGTCGAGCGGCCAGCCCTTGGGGATGATCCAGCGCTTGGTCTTGAGGCTGGTGATCAGCAGCACCTGGAGCACGCCGTTTTCGGTGCGCCAGGGCAGGGCCGCGTACTGGGTATGGCGTCCGGCCATCACCACACCAGGCGGGAAATGACCGACACCAGCGCGCCGGTGAGCGCCGCCGCCGGCATGGTGATCACCCACGCCAGTACGATCTCGCGCGCCACGTTCCATCGCACCGCCGAAGCCCGGCGCGCGGCGCCGACGCCGACGATGGCGCCGGTGATGGTCTGGGTGGTGGAGACGGGAACGCCCAGGCCGGTGGCCATGAACAGGGTGATGGAGCCGGCGGTCTCGGCGCAGACGCCTTGCATGGGAGACAGGCGGGTAATACGCGAGCCCATGGTGCGTATGATACGCCAGCCGCCGAGATAAGTCCCAAGCGCCATGGCGCCGTTGCACGAGATGATCACCCAGAACGGAACGTGGAAATCCCCGGAAAGTTCGCCGCGGGCGTAGAGCAGCGCGGTGATGATGCCCATGGTCTTCTGGGCGTCGTTGCCGCCGTGCCCCAGGGCGTAGGCCGAGGCGGAGATGAACTGGACCTTGCGGAAGATGCCGTCGGCGCGGTGCGGCGCCACCTTGATGAACGCCCAGGACACCGCCAGCACCAGCAAGAGCGCGATGATCATGCCGGTGAACGGCGACAGCACGATGGCGCCCGCGGTCTTGGAAAGGCCCTGCCAGACGATGGCATCGGGCCCGCCCTGGGTCACGCCGGCGCCGACCAGGCCGCCGATCAGGGCATGGGAACTGGACGACGGGATGCCGAAATAGCCGGTCACCACCTGCCAGGAGATCGCGCCCACCAAGGCACCCATGATGACATGGTCGTTGATCACGTCGGGCGAGATGATGCCTTTGCCGACGGTGGAGGCGACGTTGAGGCCGAACACCAGGAACGCCACGAAGTTGAAGAACGCGGCCCAGGCCACCGCCGCGCGCGGACTGAGCACGCGGGTCGACACAATAGTAGCGATGGAGTTGGCCGCGTCGTTGCGGCCGTTCATGAAATCGAACGCCAGCGCGATGGCGATGAGCGAGACCAGCAGTATCATGGCTGCCCGCTTTACATCTGCTCGATGACGATGCCGCTGATGCGGTGGGCGACGTCCTCGAACCGGTCCATGACCCGCTCGAGGTGGTTGAAGACCTCGATGCCGACGATATAGTCCATGGCGTTGCCCGACCGGTGGCGCTTGAACAGCGCCTTGATGCCGGCATGGTTGAGGTTGTCGGTGTCCTCTTCCAGGCGGATGATCTGTTCGGTGATCGCGTGCAGGCGGTGATTGTCCTCGCGCAGGGTCCCGAGCAGGCCGACCGCTTCCAGGGCGAGGTTGGCGGCCTCCAGGATATGCGCGCCCATGGCGGCCATTTCGGGCTCGAGTGCCGCGACCTCGAACATCAGGATCGCCTTGGCGGTCTTCTGCATCTGGTCGATGGTGTCGTCGAGGGTGTTGATCAGCTCCTTGATGTCGCTGCGGTCGAATGGCGTGATGAAGGACCGGCGCGTCAGCTGCAGGATCTCGCGGGCGATGGCGTCAGCCTCGTTCTCGAAGTCGAACACCTTCTGCGCGGCCGCGGCCGCGCCGGGGCCGCCTTTCAGGACCTCGTCCAGGGCTTTGGCGCCCTCCACCAGGACGGCGGCATGGCGGTTGAAAAGCTGGAAAAAACGGTCCTCGCGCGGCATCAGCGCCTGGAACCAGCCAAACATCGAAAACCCCCAAAGCTCTGGAATAGACGCAATGATGTGACAATTTTATTACTAAGCGCTTTTATGGCCCTGTTTGCAAGGGGTTGTCTCCCCACGCCGGCGGGAGTCAGGCCCCTGGCGAATAGGTCACAGGTCGCGCATAAAACCCGGATTCAGGCGCGCGGGCATTGACCGAAACCAAACTGCAATAATAAGTTGACCGATAGGACGGCGAACTCTCACCGGCGCCTTTCGAGGTGACGCGTGGGGGCAGACGGCGGATACTGCCGCCCGCCGAGGGATTGAAGAGGGGGGAGATCCGGAACGGCTTTTGCCGGCTCCGGGATGCGCGGGTGGCTCCACCGCCCGCCGCACACTGCGCTCCCGCATTATCTTCAGTTCTTCCGGCGGCGGCCCGCATCGACCGGCCGCGGGGATACCGAGGAGACCGGCTCCGCACGCTGATTTAAACGTGTCCGCCTTCGGGAGGCGGATGCGCCTGAAACATCACTCAATGAGGGGTTTGAGAATGAACGTTCACGTGTACCGCAAGACGACCGGGGCGCTGACCGCCAAGGTCCTGATCGGGGCCTTCCTGGGCAGCACCGCCATGAGTTCCTATGCTTTCGCGCAGCAGGCCGCGCAGGCGCCGGCGGTGGAAGAAATCGTCGTCACCGGTTCGCGCGTGGTGCGCGACGGCTACGAAGCCCCGACCCCCGTGTCCGTCGTCGGCATCGAGCAGATGCAGACCACCGCCACCTCCAACCTCGCCGACTACGTCAACCAGCTGCCGGCGCTGTCGGGCTCGGCCACGCCGCAGTCCTCGGTGGCCAACACCACCTCGGGTCTCTCGGCGGTGAACGGGCTCTCGCTCCGCGGCCTCGGCAACGTCCGCACCCTGACCCTGCTCAACGGCCAGCGCACGGTCGGCTCGATCCTGACGGGTGTCGTGGACGTGTCCGAACTGCCGCAATCCCTGATCAGCCGCGTCGACGTCGTCACCGGCGGCGCATCCGCCGCCTACGGCTCCGACGCGCTCGCCGGCGTGGTCAACTTCGTGCTCGACACCGAGTTCGTCGGCGTCAAGGGCGAAGCCTCCGGCGGCGTCACCACGTACGGCGACGTGCGCAACTGGAAGCTCAACGCCACCTTCGGCACCGCATTCGGCAACGGCAAAGGCCACTGGATCGGCAGCGCCGAGGCGGTCTACGACGAAGGCAAGATCATCGGCGACCGGCCGTGGAACCTGCTCGGCTACTACTACATGACCAACCCCGCCTATGGGACCGGCGCCGGCCAGTCGACCTCGGTGCCGCAGGTGATCGCGCGCTACAACGTCGCGACCTCGGTCACCAGCTGGGGCGGCACCATCGCCTCGGGCCCGTTGCGCGGCCTCTCGTTCGGTCCGGGCGGCGCCCAGTATCAGACGGTGTTCGGCTCGCTCGTGACCGACCCGCTGATGTCGGGCGGCTCGTGGGCCACCAACAACGTCGCCGGCGTGCGCGGCGTGGCCATGCAGCCGATCCAGAACCGCCAGGACGTGTTCACCCGCGCCAGCTGGGACATCAACGACAACGTCACCGTCTACGGCCACGCCGCCTGGGGCCACCTGTACTCCTATTCGTCGGGCGCGCCGAACTTCAACCCCGGCAGCCTGGTGATCAAGTCGGACAACGCCTTCATCCCGGCCAACATCGCCGCCACCCTGGCCGCGGCCGGTCCCACGGTGACCATCGGCACCTTCAACTGGGACCAGGACAACTTCCACTCGGTGAACGACCGCCGCGTGCTGCGCTTCCTCTTGGGCGCCCAGGGCAAATTCGAGGCCATGGACACCGCCTGGAAGTATGACGCCTATCTGTCCACCGGCTTCTCGATGGGCACCCTGAAGTCGATCGGCGCCCGCGACACCACCCGCTTCGCGCTGGCCATCGACGCGGTCCGCAACCCCGCCACCGGCGCCATCGTCTGCCGCTCGACCCTCACCAACCCGACCAACGGCTGCGTGCCCTACAACATGTTCGGGATCGGCGTGAACTCGAAGGCGGCCATCGATTACCTCCAGGGCCGTTATGGCTTCGTCAACAACCGCCTCAACCAGAAGGTCGCCGCCTTCAGCGTCAGCGGCGATCCGTTCTCCACCTGGGCGGGCCCGGTTTCGATCTCCACCGGCATCGAGCACCGCGAAGAGAAGATGCGCCAGGTCTCGGATCCGGAAGAACAGGCCAACCCGACGGTCTGGTTCCAGGCGGCCGGCCTGCCCTACTCGGGCAAGTTCACGGTCACCGAAGGCTTCATCGAAGCCGTGGTGCCGCTGGCCAAGGACACCGTCTGGGCCAAGTCGTTCGACCTGAACGGCGCCATCCGCGGCACCGGCTATTCGACCTTTGGTTCGACCGCCACCTGGAAGATCGGCGCCACCTATGCGCCGATCGACGACCTGCGCTTCCGCGCCACCCGTTCGCGCAACCTGCGTGAACCGACCCTGGTCGACCTGTACCAGGCCGGCTCGACCGCGCAGAGTTCCACCACCGATCCGTTCAACGGCAACGCCGTCACCAACAGCCGCACCACCTCGTCGGGCAACCCCAACTTGAAGCCCGAAGTGGCCCAGGACCTGGGCCTCGGCGTGGTCGTGCAGCCGACGTTCTTCCCCGGCTTCCAGGCGTCGTTCGACTACTACAAGATCGACATCTCGGGCGCGGTCAACTCGCCGTCGAGCCAGCAGCTGCTGACCCTGTGCTTCCAGGGCAACCAGACTGCCTGCGGCACTTTCACCCGCACCGGCTCGGGCGCCACCGCGTTCATCAACTTCACCATCCAGCCGCAGAACTTCGCCAAGGAAAAGGCCAAGGGCTACGACATCGAGGCCAGCTACCGCCTGCCGCTGTCGCAGGTCAACAGCGACTGGGACGGCAACCTCGCGGTCCGCTTCCTGGCGACCCACTACATCGACTACATCATCGATCCGGGCCTGCCCGGCCTGCTGGTGCTCAACTACGCCGGCGTCAACACCGGCGGCCAGAACTCCGGCAGCGGCATCCCGTCCTGGCGTTGGGATTCCAACATCACCTACAACCTGGATCCGATCACCGTCGGGCTGGGCCTGCGCGGCGTGTCGAGCGGCCTCGTCAGCCCGTCGCAGATCGAGTGCTCCTCGGGCTGCCCGGTCTCGACCGCCAACAACGTCACCGTCGACCAGAACCACGTCAAAGGCGCGATGTATGCGGACTTGAACCTGACCTACAAGTTCCACCTCGGCGACACCGCCACCAGCGACCTGTTCTTCAACGTCAAGAACATCGCCAACTCGGATCCGCAGTTGGTGCCGCGCGGTCCGGGCGGTTCCAACTACGACTTCACCGCCACCAACCAGAATATCTACGACATTCTGGGGCGCGTATTCCGCGCCGGTGTCCGGTTCAAGATGTAAAACACCGCTGACAGAAAAGGCCCAATCCGGGAAACTGGATTGGGCCTTTTTCTTCTGTAGTCCTTGAAACGTCATCCTCGGGAAAGGATCACCTCATGCGCCTCGCTCTTACCGCCACCACCGCCCTCGCCGCTGTTGCGCTGTCGTCTTGCGACAAGCCCGCGCCCAAGGTCGAAGCCAAGGCGCCGTTCAGCGTTTACGAGGCCTCGATCCCGGACATGCAGGCGGCGATGAAGGATGGACGCGTCACATCTAAGGAAATCGTCACCCAATACCTAACGCGCATCGGCATGTACGGCGGCAAGTTGAACGCAGCGGTGGCGATCAATCCCAATGCCCTCAAGGAAGCCGAAGAACTGGACAAGGAACGCGCGAGCGGCAAGCTGCGCGGACCGCTGCACGGCATCCCGGTAGCGCTGAAAGACAACATCATGGACAAGGACGACATGCCGACCTCGGGCGGCATGCTGGCCTTCAAGCATTACATGGCGCCCTACGACGCCACCTTGACCGCGAACCTGAAGAAGGCCGGCGCCATCATCATCGCCAAGTCGACCATGAGCGAACTGGCCGGCTGGTTCGGCGGCGAGCCGATCCGCACCCCCGGCGGCTACAACGGCGCCGTGGGCCAGAGCTACAACCCCTACGACCCGCGCGCCAACGACGACGGCACGCCGGTGATGGAAGTGGCCGGCTCGTCCTCGGGCGTCGGCGTCGCCGCCAACCTGTGGGCGGCCAATGTCGGCACCTCCACCGGCGGCTCGATCGAAGCGCCGTCCAACGCCAACATGCTGGTGGGCATCCGCCCGTCCACCGGCCGCATCAGCAGATACGGGATTGTGCCGCTGTCGCTCGACCAGGACACCGCCGGCCCCATGGCCAAGACCGTCACCGACGCCGCCATCATGCTGGGCGTGCTGGAAGGCGACCCCGATCCCAACGATGCCCGCACCACCACCTGCCAGGCGCCGGCCAACCATGACTACACGCCGTTCCTGAAGGCCGACGCGCTGAAGGGTGCCCGCATCGGCATCCCGCGCGGCGGCATCTACACCGCGCTCGAAGGCGTCAAAGGCCGCGGCCAGGGCTTGAAGCCGGAGGAACTGGACTCCATGGAAGCCGCCATCGCCGCCTTGAAAGCAGCGGGCGCGGACGTGATCGATTCCGACATCCCCTCGGCCGTCGCCAAGGACGACGCCGACAACCTCGCCGCCCATCCCATCTGCCAGAAGGCCTCGGAGCTGAAGGACGCCAAGGAGCTGTGCTCCAACGTGCTGCGCTATTCCATGAAGCGCGACTTCAACATCTGGCTCGCGTCCCTCGACGACAAGGCGCCGGTGAAGACGCTGACCGAGTTCCTGAAGTGGAACCTCGACCACAAGGACTTTGGGGCCATCCGTTACGGCCAGGCGCGCCTGGAAGTGGCGGACTCCATGGACCTGGAGAAGGACAAGGCGCGCTATGAGGCCGACCGCGCTTCCGATCTCAAGCTCAGCCGCGACCAGGGCCTGGACGCGTCGATCAAGGCCAACACCCTCGATGTGCTGATGTTCCCGGGCGCCTCGGGCGCCAACTACGCCACCAAGGCCGGCTACCCGATCATGACCGTGCCTTTTGGCCTCACCGCCAACCCGAACCCGGGCGCCAAAGGTTCGCCCGACAAGACCCGGCCGTTCGGTGTAAGCTTCGTCGGCAAGCTGTGCGACGAGCCCAAGATGCTCGCCATCGGCTATGCGTTCGAACAGGCCACCAAGAAGCGCGTCGCCCCCAAGGCCACGCCATAAGGAGGCGGTGATGCGCGCGGTATTCCGTTCTTTGCTGGTCGCGGCGCTGATCGCCGCGCCAACGTCAGCCTTCGCCACCTGGTCCATCGTCGCGGTGGACCAGGACACGGGCCGCGTCGCCATGGCCACGGCCAGCTGCGTCGACGTCAAGACCGACCACGAATACCGCGACCTGACGACGGTGGTGGTGCCCGGCGTGGGCATCGCCGCCTGTCAGTCGGGCGTCGACCGCACCTTCGCCAACCAGAAATTCATCTACGAGGAGATGAAGAAGGGCACCGAGCCGAAAGCGATCCTGGAAAATCTGGCCCACGACGACCCCAACTACCAGAGCCGCCAGTTCGCCATCGTCGACCTCAAGGGCCGCATGGCCGCCCACACCGGTCTCGACAACGCCTATGTCGCCCAGGACTTCCAGGGCCAGGTGCCGGGCACGAAGATCTTCTTCTCGGTCCAGGCCAATATCATGCGTCCGGGCAAGATCGTGCCGAACGCAGTGCAGGCGTTCCTCAAGGCCAAGGGCGCGCTGACCGACCGCGTCATGGCGGCCATGGACGCCGCCGACGGTTCCGGCGGCGACGCCCGCTGCACCTGCCCGCCTTATCCCACCGACGGCTCCACCCCCGCCATCGCCTGCAACAACAAGGCCGCGCATTCCGGCTACATCATCATGGCGACGCCCGACAACAAGAACATCTCCACGCAGAATGACGGGAATTACGCGCTCTATCTCACCGTGCTACAGCCGGGCGACGACCGCGGCCCCAACCAGATCCACCCGGGCGAAGATTTGAACCCCGCCAGGACATTGCGCATGCGTTACGACGCCTGGCGCAAGCAACAACCGGCCGACTACAAATAAAAACACCTCAAGGAGGCTCTGCCGTGAACGCCTTCCTCAAGATTGTTTTGGTGCTCGCGGCGGTGGCCGCACCAACATCTGCCTTCGCCACCTGGTCGATCATCGCCGTGGACCAGGATACCGGCCGCGTCTCCATGGGCACGGCCAGCTGCGTCGACAATCCCACCGACAAGGAATTCCGCACCTTCACCAGCGTCATCGTGCCCGGCCTCGGCGTCGCCGCCTGCCAGGCGGCGGTCGACCGCACATATAAGGTGCAAAAGTTCGTCTACGACGAGATCAAGAAGGGCACGGCGCCGCGGGCCATTCTGGAAAAACTCGCCCATGACGACCCCGACTTCCAGCGCCGCCAGATCGGCATCGTCGATCTCAAGGGCCGCATGGCCGCCCACACCGGCCTCGACAATTCCTATGTCGCCCAGGATTTCCAGGGCCAGGTGCCCGGCACGCACATCTTCTTCTCGGTGCAGGCCAACAGCATGCGCGCCGGCAAGGTGGTGCCCAATGCCGCGGCGGCCTTCCTGAAGGCCAAAGGCGCGCTGACGGATCGCGTCATGGCGGCCATGGATGCCGCCGACGGCTCGGGTGGCGACGCCCGCTGCACCTGCCCGCCTTATCCCACGGACGGTTCGGCCCCCGCGATCCCGTGCAGCGACAAGACCGCCCACGCCGGCTGGATCATCATGGCCACGCCCGACAACAAGAACGTCTCCAGCCAGAACGACGGCGAATACGCGCTGTTCCTCACCGTCATCCAGCCCGGCGAAGGCCGCGGCCCCAACCAGATCCACGCCGGCGAGAACCTCAACCCCGCCAAGACCCTGCGCCTGCGTTACGACGCCTGGCGCAAGCAGCAACCCGCCGATTACAAATAGAGAGGACGCCGATGAAATACATGCCCCTCGCCCCCGCTATTTTCGTGGCCGCGCTTCTCATCGCGGTCCCCGCGTCCGCCCAGCAGCAGCAACGCCCGCCGCGCCCGGCGGCCATGGCCCTTTCCACCACCGCCTGGAAAGACGGCGGCGTCATCCCCGACAAATACGCGCAGCCCGGCCATGACGTGTCGCCCGCCCTCTCCTGGGACAAGGCGCCGGAAGGCACCGAGAGCTTCGTGGTGATGGTGCGCGACCTGAATTCCGTCACCGTCACCGGCGGTGACCAGTTCCTGCACTGGATGGTGTGGAACATCCCCAAGACCGCCACCGGCCTCACCGAGAAGCAGTCGCAGGAGCCCGAACTTACCGACGGCACGCGCCAGATCTCCTCGTCGGGCCCCTACTACCGCGGCCCGGCGGCCTCGGTGTTTGGACCGCCGCATCACTATGTGTTCGAGCTGTACGCGCTTTCGGCCAAGCTCGACATCCCGGCGGTGGGTCAGGCGCCGCTGGCGACGCAAGCCGCCGTGCAGGCAGCCATGGCCGGCAAGATCCTCGGCAAAGGCGTGCTCACCGGCACTTTTCGGCGCAACTAGTTTTTGGCGACGAAGTACTTCTTGATGCCGGTGGGGAAATAGAACACCGCGTCGTTCTCGTCGGCGTTTGAAACATCGGCCGCGCCCTGGAAGTAAGTCTTGGGCTGCCGGCCCGTACGCGCCATGTAGGCGTAAGCGGAATACAGCGCCACCTGGTCGATGCCCCACGACCAAGTGCCGGCGTTTTTCCAATGCAGGATATAGGCCGCCACCCGCCGCCCATAGTCCAGCCCCAGCGGCGTCGGCGCGATGCCGACCAGGTTGCCCGCCACCCGCGCCGGCGGCGTGAACAGGACGGGATTGGCGCGGATCGAGACGTCATATTCCGCGAGGCGGCCCAGCAGCGGCCGCGGATCGTGCTGAACAAAGCCGTCGACATCGAAGACCCACACGCGCCGCCGCCGGCGCGCCGCTTCCAGGTACTGGCGGACAAAACGGATCGCGTGGGTATAGAGGCCGATGCTGGCGGCGCCGGGATCCTCGGCCGAGAAGCCCACCCTGACATGGGTGAGCGTGCCCAGGCCCGCGGCCATGCTGTGCCACGCCGCGGCATCGCCGCCCATGACATGCACCTGGATGTCGGCCGGGATCGCCATCGTTTCCAGCGCCGCGATGAACGGCTGGGTGAATTTGGCGAAGTACACCGGGTCGCTGGCAAACAGCAGCGTCTCGCCCGATTGCGGCGCCGGACTGAGGATGTGGTGGACCGGCGGCAACAGGCCGGACATGGTCTCGAAGCCGAAGCGGTCCAGTCCGGCGTGGAACGCCGCCCCGAAGGCGGTGTAGTCGGCGAGCGTTCCCAGCGCCCGCGCGCGCACCGCCTCCAGGAGTTCGTCGGCACGGTCCCAGTCGCAGCGGCAGATGGCGATGCAGGCGGCGTCGATCACCAGGTCGGGCCGCGGCCGTTGCTTGTTCAGCCCGGAAATGACCTGGCGAAACCGCTCGAGGCCCTCGGGGTCGGGCCAGGCGCAGGTGTCCTCCCACGACCGTGCGTCATCGGGAAGGCCGGCGCGCAGGCGCGCGCGGTGGGCGCGGTTTCCGATCAGCGCCCTGAGGGCGGTCGCCGAGGCGTCGGGATCGCCGGCGAAGAGCGCGGCCACCTCTTCCAGCTCGGCGCACACGCGCTCCAAGTCGCCGGCAAGGCCCGCGTGCATGATCCGCAGATCGAGATTCCCGGGATGCACGGCGATGGCCTGGGTCAGCGCCGCGCGTGCGCCCTCCGGCGCGCCGGAGAACAGCTTCAGTTTCGCGAGCATCCGGTATCCCGCCGCGTCGACCCGCGCCGGCGCCAGCGCCACCAGGCGCTCGAGGGTCTCGGCCGCGTCGGTGATCGCGCCCAGGCGTTCCTGCGCCTGGGCGAGCAAGGTCAGGGCCTTGAGGTCGTCCGGCTGCGCCGCCAGATGGGTCTTGAGCGCCGCCGCCGCGCCGGCGAAATCGCCGCCGCCGATGGCGGCCCGGGCGGCGGACAACGGGGTTTTCTCTGACGGCGTCATGAAAAGCTTTCCGTGGAGCGCGGGAGGGGACTTTTGCCAGAACCGGGGCCCCGCCGCCAATGCGGCGCTTGGCCGGGCGGTTTCGCAAGATTCACCTCGACGGCGCCCTGCCGCGGCGCACAAAACTCTGAAATCGCAGGATTCTACGAAAGTTAATGCGCACCCGTCAGGTCTGAGAGAGAATAGCGGTCACAGCTCGGTTTTTGGGTAGGGAGAGGCCATGCGTGCGTTTCGTGGCGGTGCCGTTGTGGCGGCGGCGCTTTGTGTCGGTGCGGCGGCCGCGCCCAAAGGTCCGGTCGAGGACTATATGCGCGAAGCCACGCCGCCCGGGTTCCTGGTGGCGACCACGGAGGTGGACGGCGCGGTCTACACCGATGCCGCCGGGCATCCGCTTTATACTTGGCCGCAGAAAGGCCAGATCGCCGGCCAGGTCGGCGAACAGGCCGGCAAGCCCACCTGCGACAACACCAAGCAGCAGAAGACCACCGGCTTCATGGCGCCTTATCCGGGCGGCCTGGAATTGCCGGACGTCGCCACCCGTCCGACCTGCGCCGAAAGCTGGCCGCCGGTCTATGCCGCCGACGACGCCAAGCCCATCGGCAAGTGGTCCATCGTCACGCGCCCCGACGGCAGGAAACAGTGGGCCTACGGCGGCTATGCGCTCTACACCTCGGTGCTCGATACCGACGCCGGCTTCCCCGCCGCCAGCGGCGCCTTGCGCGCCAAGGGCGCTTCGGGCGGCGCGCGCGAACCCATCGGCCCCGACGCCGATGTTCCGGCGCAGTTCACCGTCACATCCACCCGCACCGGGCGCCTGCTCAGCCTGATCACCGGGCCTTCGGTCTATACCTACGACCGGGACGGCGCCAACAAGTCCAACTGCGACGCCGTGTGCGAGCAGTCGTGGGAACCGGTGCTGGCGGCCAACACCGCGCCCACCGCCCGCGGCGACTGGACCATCTTCGAGCGTTCGCCCGGCATCAAGCAGTGGGCGTTCCGCAAGAAACCGCTCTACACCCGGATCGGCGAGGAACGCCCCCACAGCTTCGACGGCAGCGACATTCCCGGCTGGCACAATGTCTATACCCAGCCCGCGCCCACCCCGCCCAAGGGCTTCACCTTCCAGGACACGCCGCGCGGCCAGGTGCTGGCGGACGCAAAAGGCCGGACGCTCTATATCTACAACTGCATCGAGGATTCCTTCGACCAGGGCGTCTGCGATCACCCCAAGACCACCCAGGTCTATCGCTGGGCGGTGTGCGGCGGCGGCGACCCCGCCAAATGCGTCGAGAACTTCCCCTATGTGATCGCCGACAAGAACGCCCGCAGCGACTCCCGCATCTGGAGCATCGTCTGGATCGATCCCAAGACCGGCAAATACGCCGCCCCCAACCGGGCCGGCGACACCCCGGCCGGCGCCCTCCGGGTGTGGGCTTACCGCGACCGTCCCATCTACACCTTCGTCCGCGACCAGAAGCCCGGCGACGCCATCGCCGACTCATGGGGTGAAGGCAATGGCTGGCGCAACGGCTATCACGCCATCTGGGTGCGCGACCAGTACAGCAGCTACAACGAATAAGCCCTCTTAAAGACCAATAAGGAGCCTCACGATGAAACAGGTTTTCTCAGCGCGCCGCGCGACCCTTCTCGCCGCGGGCCTCGTCATGAGCCCGGCGATGTCCGGGGGCGCCGCCCAGGCCGCGAGTTCCGAAGGCATCGCGCTGCAGAACCGCACCATCGGCTACGTCATGACCGCCGAGAACCGCGCGATCTATGAAACCCACGACGCCAAAGCCGAGTGCCCCGACGGCTTCAACGACGGACCCCGCGAGAACTTCAAGATCCTGTTCCCGGACGAGACCAAGCGCACCGTGGTGGGCACCCAGCTGGCCCGCGAGGCCGACGTGTGGTGGCCGACCGCCAAGCCCGAGTCCCTGGCCTTCCATGAGATCAAGGGCCATACCGGTCTCGGCCTGAACCTCGACGGCAAAGCCGGTCCCAACGACTTCACCAGCCCCGACGGCGACGTCAAGGGCATCGACAACCAGCTCTACCGGGCGATCGGCTGCATCAGGAATTATCGCGAGGAAGGCGAGACCTCGATCCTGACCCCGCAGTGGCGCTCGCGCTATGTCTACAACGCCTTCGTCATCGAGCTGACCGACGTCGACAGCCTCGCCAACGACGACGACGTGACCGTGACCACCTACCGCGGCCTCGACAAGCTGATCTCCGACGCCACCGGCAACAGCTATCTGCCGGGCGGCACCCAGACCGCCGACATGCGCTGGGGCAAGCCGTTCATCCAGAAGTTCAAGGGCAAGATCAAGGACGGCACCTTGACCACCGACGCCAAGGACCTGCTGATCCCCTCGGCCTCGATCTATCAGCCGCGCGACGGCGCGCCGGACATCTTCTGGCACGACCTGCGCTTTGAACTGGCGCTGGGCCTCGATAACGCCCAGGGCTACATGGGCGGATATGTCGACATCGACAGCTGGTACACCCACTCCAACAAGACCCGCGACACCGCCCACCA
Source organism: Rhodospirillaceae bacterium (assembly GCA_041905795.1). Classification (GTDB taxonomy): domain Bacteria; phylum Pseudomonadota; class Alphaproteobacteria; order Rhodospirillales; family Rhodospirillaceae; genus SHVO01. The sequence continues at coordinate 36,700 of JAYRKL010000015.1, forward strand.
GGCGTACGGCAACACCTCCAGCGGCTCCATGTACAAGGCCCTGAAGCGCCTGGCGGACGCCTACCCGGACAAGGACGGCCACAACACCGCCATCTCCGGCGCCATGAACGTGCGCTTCACCCAGGTATTCGTGAAGCATCCGGATGCCCAGGTGGCGGAAGGCCACCAGAACATAAAGCTGGCGGAAGGCCACCAAGAGAAAAAGCTGGCGGGCGTTGCCGCGGCCGGCCGCGACGCCCACGAATAGCGTTACATTTCAGTACCGCCCAGAGCGGGAGCCGCGACCTGCGGCTCCCGCTCTGTTATTTTGGGCCGCGCCTCATCGCATCGCTTTGGGAATCCGGCCATGGACGAATTGAAGCCCCTCCTCGCAGAAGCGCAGGCTTTGGAGGCGCGCGGCAATTGGATGGGAGCGACGGGACGGCGGAGTGCCACGCTCAACCGTATGCTGGGCCGGGAACCGGAAGAAGCCACGCCTCGCGCGCCCGAAGCCGGCAACGACCTCGAGGAGTTGGGCGAACGCCATAAGCCCAGCAAGCGCAACCACGACTACCTGCACCACTATTGGCGGCATTTCCGCCACCTGCGGCATAGTGCGCGCAAGGTGCTGGAGATCGGCCTGCAGACGCCGCGCTCCATCAACATGTGGGAAGAGTTCTTCCCCAACGCCACCATCTTCGGGATCGACATCGACCCCGCCTGCGCGGCTTTTGCCGGCGGACGCAAGAAAGTATTCATCGGCGATCAGATGGACGAGCAGTTCCTGCTGGAGATCGTGCGCGAGATCGGCGGCGACCTCGACATCGTCATCGATGACGGCCTGCACACGCCTTACAGCATGCTGCGCAGTTTCAGCTACCTGTACCCGGCGCTGCACAGCCATGGCCTCTACGTGATCGAGGACATCCTCAACCAGCCGGAGATCATCGGGTTCCTGCGCATGCTGATGGATTGCGTCAATTACGTGCCGCCGGACTTCGACAGCCGGACCTGGCCATCACTGATTTCGCTCGGGTCCGCCGCGCCGTGGCTGGCGCGCAATACCGTCAGCGTCGCCCTGCACCGCTATATCGCGTTCATCGAGCGCGGCTTCAATCCGCGCGACAACCGGTTCCTCGTGACGCCCGAGCAATACGCGCAGTCCATGGTGGAAAAGCGCGAGGTCGTCGCCGCCGCGGCCGCTGCACTCGCGCAGGAAGGGCTGGCGCCAAGCCGCGAGCATCTGGTGGCTAAGCTGGGCCTCAGGTTCGCCCACCACATCGACCGCTATCTGCAAAACCCTTCGTAGCCGCGGTTTCTCTACGCGATGTTCCGGCGCGGAACCCGGAACACATGCGCCAGAATGACGGCCGAGAGAACCTGCGCGGCGATGAACGGCACGGCGTCGGCGGGCCGGATGCCTGCGAAGGTATCGGTCAGGGTGCGCGCCAGCGTGACCGCAGGGTTGGCGAAGGACGTCGACGCCGTGAACCAATAGGCGCCGCCGATATAGGCCGCCACCGCCGCCGCGGCCGTAGCGGCGGTATAGGGTCTGCATCCCCAGACCACGCCCAGAAGACCGCCGGTCGCGATCACCTCCGCCAGCCACTGGCCGGGGCCGCTGCGGACGTGGGTGGAAATTTGCACAAGCGGCAGTTCGAACATGGCGTGGCTAAGGACGGTCCCGGCCACCGCGCCCGCAACCTGAGCGGCGGCGTAAGCCGGCAGAGCCTTCCACGTCAATCCGCCGGTGAGTACGGCCGCCAGACTCACAGCGGGATTCATATGGGCGCCCGAGAGCGGCGCGAACACCAGGATCAGCACGAACAACGCCGCGGCGGTCGCGAGCGCATTGGCGAGGAGCGCGAGCCCGACGTTGCCGCCGCACAGGCGCTCGGCGGCGATGCCGGACCCGACCACCGCGATCAGCAGGAAGGCCGTGGCGGTGAATTCCGCGAGGATTGTTTTCGGGGTCATCGGATCAGGAACTGCCGGATGCGCTCTTCCAACAGACGTGCGGTGTCGCGGAACGCCGGCATCTGCCCTGCCGCCGGATCCGGCAACCCCCAATGCGCCGTGATCGGATGGCCCGGCCACACCGGGCACATCTCGCCCGCCGCCTGGTCGCAAACGGTGATGATGAAATCCATGCGCGGCGCATCTTTGCCCGCGAATTCGTCCCAGCTCTTGCTGCGCAGGCCCGCCGTCGGCAGGCCCATCTCTTGTAGCACCTGCAACGACAGCGGATGCACCGCGCCTTTGGGGAAACTCCCCGCGCTATACCCCTTGAACCGCCCTTGGCCCAGATGGTCGAGCAAGGCTTCGCCCAGAATGCTGCGCGCCGAGTTCCCGGTGCACAGGAACAGCACATTCCGAATTGAGTCAGGCATTGCCGGCTTTCACGCGCTTGGGCTTGGCGGCTTTTGGCTTGCACACCGGGGCGCAACTCTGTCCGCCGCAGCAGTTCTCGGTGAGATAGGCCACTAGGCCGTTCATGCAGTCGAAGTCGGCGGTCTGGATCAGGCGGCGCCCGTCGCGCCGCGCCGCCACGAGCCCTGCGTGTTTCAACTGCGATAGATGAAATGACAACGTGGCGCCCGGCATCCCCAGCCTGGCGCCGATTTCGCCCACGGTCAGGCCGGCGGGGCCCGTGGTCACCAGCAGGCGGTAAATCTCCAGCCGCCCTTCGTGGGCGAGGGCCGCCAGTGCGGCGACGGCGATAAATGATTCCATATTTCTGGAATAATAGAAATATAAGGGCGAGTCAACGGCCGGGCCGGCTTGGGCTAGACTTGGGCCTTCATCCGAGGGGGAGCTTCCCGTGCGCGCCATCGCAGCCCGCTTGTTCGTCACGACTCTGTTCGCCGCCGCCTTCGCCCTGCCCGCGAGCGCGGCTGAAGCGGTCAACCCCGAAGCCCCCACCGGGCGCGGCGCGCTTATCGGCGGCACCACCACGTCCTACATGGTGGCGGCGGCCACCTCCTCCGCGGCCGAGGCCGGCGCCGCGATCATCAAGGCCGGCGGCAACGCGGTGGACGCGGCGGTGGCGGTGGAACTGGTGCTGTCCATGACCGAGCCGCAGTCCTCGGGCGTCGGCGGCGGCAGCTTCATGCTGTTCTGGGACCAGGCCGGCAGGCGGATGCATATGTACGACGGCCGCGAGAAGGCGCCGGCGGCGGCCGTCGAGAAGCGCTTCTTCCGTCCCGACGGCGCGCTCATGGGCCGCATCGAAGCCATCGTTGGTGGAAAATCAGTGGGCGTGCCCGGCGTCATGCGCATGCTGGAACTGGCCCACCAGAAGAACGGCAAGCTGCCCTGGGCGGCGCTGTTCGAGCCCGCCATCAAGATCGCCGACGAAGGTTTCCCCATGGGCGCGCGGCTCAACGCCCTGCTGGCCAACGACAAATACCTGCCGCTGTGGGAGCCCACCAGGTCGTTCTTCTACACCGCCGACGGCAAGGCCAAACCCGTCGGCACGCTCATGAAGAACCCGGAGTTCGCCGTCGTCCTGCGCCGCATGGCCAAGGAAGGCACCAAGGCCCTCTACACCGGTTCGATCGCCGCCGACGTGGTCAAGACCGTGACCACCGCCGCGCGCAACGCCAGCGACATGACCGTCGCCGACATGGCCGCCTATGAGGCCAAGGAGCGCGAGCCCATCTGCGGCAAGTACCGCGACAAAAAGGTCTGCACCATCTCGCCGCCGTCCTCCGGCGGCATCAGCGTGCTGCAAACCTTGGGCATGCTGGAGCGCTTCGACATGGCGGCGATGGGCCCGCAATCGGTCGCGGCCTACAACGCCATCGCCGAGGCGGGCCGTTTGGCCCTCGCCGACCGCGCCATGTATGTGGCCGATCCCGACTTCTTCCCGACGCCGGTGACCGACCTGATCGCGCCCGCCTATATCGCCGCACGTTCCAAGCTGCTGGACCCCAAGGCCCGCATGAAGGACGCGCCCGCCGGCCAGCTGCCGATGCGCAAGGCCCTGAATCTTTATGCCGCCGAAAGCCCCGAGATCCCCGCGACCACGCATTTCTCCATCGTCGACAAACAGGGCAACGCGGTCGCCATGACCGCCACCATCGAGAGCGGCTTCGGCTCCAAATTGATGAGCAACGGTTTCATGCTCAACAACGAGCTGACCGATTTCTCCTATGACGACATCGCCGAGGGGCGCACCGTGGCCAACCGCGTGCAGGGCGGGAAGCGCCCGCGCAGCGCCATGTCGCCGACCCTGATCTTCGACAAGGACGGCAAGCTGGAGATCGTCATCGGTTCGCCGGGCGGTCCCGCCATCCCCGCCTATGTGGCCAAGACCATCGTCGCGCTGGTGGACTGGAAGCTCACGCCGGCGCAAGCCGTGGGCACCGCCAATATCGTGCCGACGGACAAGGTCCTGAACCTGGAGGAAGGCACTTTCCTGGAAAAACAGGCCGCCGCCTTCAAGGCGCTCGGACATGAGGTCCGCGTCGATGGGTCGGGGAGCGGCCTGCACGCCATCCGCATCATGGCCAATGGCACCCTCATGGGCGGGGCCGACCCCCGCCGCGAGGGCGCCGTGAAAGGTGAATAGGCTGCTTCATGCCCGACGGTACCGCCACACGCCATCTTTACCGGCCCAAACTCTTCACCACCTTCAAGGAGGGCTATGACGCGGGTCTGCTGCGGCGCGACGCCCTGGCCGGCCTCACCGTCGCCATTGTCGCCCTGCCGCTGTCGATGGCCATCGCCGTCGCCTCCGGGGTGTCGCCGGAACGCGGGCTTTATGCCGCGATCATCGGCGGCGCGGTCGTGTCGGCCCTGGGCGGCAGCCGCTACCAGATCGGCGGCCCCGCCGGCGCGTTCATTGTCCTGGTCGCGGCGACGACCGCCAAGTTCGGCGTCGACGGCCTGCTGCTGACGGTCCTGCTGTCCGGCGCGATGCTCATGGTGCTGGGGCTGCTCCGCATCGGCATGCTGATCCGGCACATCCCGCACCCGGTCACGGTCGGGTTCACCTGCGGCATCGCCATCACCATCCTGGCGAGCCAGATCCGGGACCTCCTGGGCCTGACCCTGCCCGGCGCCGAACCCGGACCGCTTCTGCCCAAGCTTGCCGCGCTGGCCGGCGCCGCCGGAACCACTGTTCCGGCCGCGGCCGTCATCGGCCTCGGCACCGCCGCGGTGATCTTCGTCCTCAGGCGCATCCGGCCTTCCTGGCCCGGCATGCTGATCGCGGTGACCGGCGCCGGCGCAGCGGCGGCGCTGCTGCATTTGCCGGTCGACACCATCGGCACGCGGTTCGGGGCGCTGCCGCACGGGCTGCCGGCGCCGCGGCTTCCGGCCTTCGACCGCGAACTTCTCCTCCAGGTGCTGCCCGCGGCCCTGTCCTTCACGCTTCTCGGCGGGGTGGAGAGCTTGCTGTCGGCCAAGGTCGCCGACGGAATGACCGGGCGCAAGCATCGCTCCAACATGGAACTGGTGGCGCAAGGCTTCGCCAATATCGCCTCGGCCTTGTTCGGCGGCATCAGCGTCACCGGCACCATCGCGCGCACCGCGACCAATGTCCGCGCCGGCGCCAGCAGCCCGGTTTCGGGCGTGATGCACGCCGCCTTCCTGCTGGCGTTCCTTCTGGTCGCGGCCCCGCTGGCCGCGTTCGCGCCGCTGTCGGCGCTCGCCGGCGTGCTGGTGGTGGTGTGCTGGAACATGGCCGAGAAGGCGGAATTCATCCGCCTGCTGGGAGAGTGGCGCAGCGCCTGCGTCCTGCTCGCCACCTTCGTGCTGACGATTGTCGAGGACCTCACCACAGGCATCATCGCCGGCTGCGCCCTGGCCGCGGTGCTGGCGGCCGCGGGATACAAGGTGGCGAGCGAGGACTGACCGGCGTCCTGAAACGCAGCCTCCCGAAGGCCGTCAGATTGATGGCTGGTTGAGCGGCAGGCTGCTGACACATCTATTCAGCGGGTACGCACCAATGCCAGCGACGCGAGGACATAAATTGGCGCGGGCAACGGGGCGTGCGGCATGCGGTTGCGCACGGCGCGAGAACAGTCGCGCGGCCATTCCCCGAAAGCCTCACCTACTTCGCGATTGCCAGGGCGTCCGGTGGATTGTGCTTGAGCACAAAAGCCAGCGACTCTTTCACCATGGTGATGCGCGTAGGTTCTCGAGACATCCAGTGATCTTCGCCATCCATGCGCACCAGTGAGACGTCCTTGCCGGCATCGTGCAATGCGTTTTCCATTGCGCCACTCTGTGCAATTGGCACCACGAGGTCATCCTTGCCATGGATCAGCAAGATTGGAGCGTCGGCGCGTTTGGCATAACGGATCGGCGAGATGTCATCCATCACCGTATCGGCGTTACCTTTGTCGACGCCAAGCGCCGCGCGGTAGAAGCGGAAGCCGTCGTTGCTGCGGCCGTAGCGTTCTATCCGCCATTGCACGAAGGTCTTCAGGTCCGAGATTCCTGAAACCGCCACTGCGCATTTATAGAGCCCTTGCTGGAGCGTGATGCCGGCCATCGCGGCATAGCCGCCGTAACTTGCCCCGACGATGCAGGCGCGCTTTGGATCGACAATGCCGCGTTCGGCCATGGCGGCCAGCCCATCCTTGATATCGGAGAGCATCTTCTTGCCCCATTCGCCGTAGCCAGCGTCCTGAAACTTCGTGGTGTAGCCCGATGACCCCCGATAGTTGGGCTGTAACACCGCGTAGCCGCTGGCGGCGAACGCCTGGGCCCACCAGTCAAAGCGAACTTCGTCGCGCACGCCAATCGGGCCGCCGTGAGGCATCACCACCACCGGCAGATTCTTGCCCGGGCCGGAGGGCGGCAAAGTAAGCACCGCTTCGATGTCCAACCCGTCCTCCGCCTTGTACTTGACCAACTGCGCCTCGCCGACCTGCGGCGGTCGGATCGCCGGATAGGAACTGCCCACCGGCGTGGTCTTTCCTGTCGCAGGCTCGGCAATCCAGAACGTGCCGGAATCCCGGCCGCCTTCCGACCGGAGCAGGATGCGCTCCAGGCCGTGGCTGATAGAGAGCAGCGTCAGGCTGCGTCCCGGGAACGTCTTGATCATCGCCTGCCAACGGCCATCCAGGACGGGATCGAAGAACACCGCGCCGGCGCGGTCGGTAGTCTTGGCGCCAATCAGGAGACCGGTCGCGGGATCGAACAGGAATTCACTGACGCCGCGGTCCTTGAACAGTTCCTCCTTCGTACCGTCGGACTTGATCTCGAGCGCTTCGTCGCGTTCGCCGGAATTGTCGAGCACCAAGAGCGTGCCCGGCGTGCGGCCCTGGCCGATGAGATCGATCTCATTGAGCAGCGAAACCTTCTCCATCAGCGATTTGCTGCGGGCGCTGCCGGAATGCAGGCTCCACGCGCCGGTTTTGGGATCGTACAACGCCGTACCCGCCAGCTTTCCGGCGGGGGAAATAATCCAGTCGCTGGAGACGGCGGCGGCGCCGGGGGTCTCGATCCGCGCCTTGCCCGTATCCAGGTCGACCTTATAGAGGTCGACGATATTGGACCCCATCACATAGGCGGCGCGGTTGCCGGTGGCCGCCGTAAGCGTAATGCCGCCGAAGTAGCCGTAGGCCTTGCCGCCATCGACCGCGGTTCCAAACATGCCGAAGATGCGTGATGCGACGCTTGACACCCCCTGGAAAATCGGTGCGATCGATTTGTCCTTGAGGTTGACGCGCAACACCGTCGCCAGTTCCGCCACCGTGCCGAAGTCGACCATCAGGTTTTCGGTCTTGGTCACCACCACCAAAAGATGATCCTCGTCGGCCCAGCGGATGCTGCGTACCTTGATGTCGCCGACCCCCGTTACGAACAGCGCCTTGCCATCCTGGACCGTGGCCAGGACGCGCTTGTCGTTAACCGTGCCGACAAAGGCGTAGCGCAGGCCCGAAGGAGAAAGGCGCATAACCTCAATCGCAGGCAACCTGCCGTAAAGCACAGGGTCCACTTGCGCCGCGGCCGGGCCGGTGGCCATCAACGCAAAGACAATGATGCACAGGATTTTCATCATGACGCCCCCCAATAGCGCGCATCCCCTATCCACAATTATGAGTTGCAGCGCGCAGAGCGGTCAACAACCTTGCGAGAACCCGACGCCGCTGGCTGCGGTTGTTATTTTATTGCAGCACGATCAGGCGAATAAGCGACATCCCGGTAACGTGCCGATCGGGGCGGCAAACACAGAGTGATCGGTGTCGGCAGGCACCGCCCCGGGTATCTTCATATTTCCGTCCGGTCACGTCTGGTTACTTTCGATTTCTTCTAAAGACTGACCGGTCATGCTATTAATTCTGTGACCTGGATTCGGTTTTTCCTAAGTAGCTTTAGGCAGGAAAAAACCTCACATCTGGGGTAGTTATAGCTGGTTGTGCGGATTAGCCGGGAACAGGCCCCGGAGCCGCGACGGGAGGATCAAAAAGTGCGTTTCCTTGGTAGCGTTGCCCAACGTTGGTCGGTCTTGGCTGGGGTGCTCGCCCTGGCCGCCTGCTCCCAGTCCGGCGGCGATCATGCCGCGGTCAAGGCCCCGGCCGCCGTGGCGCTGCCCGCCGAGGCTTCGGCGGCGCGCGTGCGTGTGATCACCGGCACGCAATACGCCAATATGATCGCCGACGTGTTCGGCGCCGACATCAAGCCGGGCCAGCCGTTCCCGCCGCTGCGCCGCACCGACGGCCTCCTGGCCTCGGGCGCCGCCAGCGCCGGGGTCACCGCCGGCGACATCATGAAGCTGCAGCGCTCGGCCGCTGCGGTCGCCACCCAGGTGGTCGACAACGGCAACCTCGAGCGCGAGATCCCCTCGCACCGCGATTCACTGGTGCCCTGCAAGCCGGCCAACCTCGAAGGTCCCGACGACGCCTGCGCGCGCCTGTTCATCAAGCAGACCGGCCGTCTGTTGTTCCGCCGGCCGCTCACCGACGCCAAGGTCGCCGAATACGTGGGCAAGGCCCATTCCGCCGCCGAGAAGAACAAGGACTTCTACGTCGGCCTTTCCGGGGTGCTGGAAGGCTGGCTGGTGGACCCGATGGTGCTGATGATCGCCGACACCACCGAGAACGACCCCAAGCATCCCGGCCATCAGCGCCTGGACGCCTATTCGCTGGCCTCGCGCCTGAGCTTCTTCCTGTGGAACACCGTTCCCGACGACGCCATGCTCAAGGCCGCCGACAGCGGCGAGATCCTGACGCCCAAGGGCCGCGCCAAGATCGTGGACATGATGCTGTCGAGCCCCAAGCTCGAGAACGGCGTGCGCGCCTTCTTCGACGACATGTTCGCCTTTGACGACTTCGACAACCTGTCGAAGGATTCCACGGTGTACCCGGTGGTCACCGGCACCGCGCTGAAGGAAGCGCGCGAACAGACCCTGCGCACCATCGCCGACCACCTGATCACCCGCCGCGGCGACTATCGCGACCTGTTCACCACCCGCCACACCTTCATGTCTCCGGCCCTGGCGGCGGTGTACCAGGTGGCGACCAGGCCGGGCTGGACGCCCTACGACTTCCCGGCCACCAGCCCGCGCGCCGGCATCCTCACCCACGTCAGCTTCCTCGCGGTGCATTCGCACCCGGCCCGCAGCTCGGTGACCTTGCGCGGCAAGGCGCTGCGCGAACTGTTCCTGTGCCAGAAGGTGCCGGCGCCGCCGCCGAACGTCGACTTCTCGGCCCTGGAAGACCCGAAATCGCCGTTCAAGACCGCGCGCGAGCGCGTCGCCTTCCATCTCAAGAACCCGGTCTGCGCCGGCTGCCACAAGATCATGGACCCGATGGGTCTCGCGCTGGAGAACTTCGACGGCGGCGGCCAGTTCCGCGCCGAGGAAAAGGGCGCGCCGATCGACAGCTCGGGCGTGCTCGACGGCAAGGAGTTCAAGGACCTCGCCGGCCTGGGCGTGGTGCTGCACGACCATCCGTCGCTGCCGCAGTGCCTGGTGAAGCGCGTCTACGCCTACGGCTCGGGCGGCCCGCTCACCAACGCCGACGACGCCCAGATCGCGGCGCTGCAGAAGGTGTTCGCCGACGGCGGCTACCGCGTTCCCGAACTGATGCGCGCCATTGCCGTGAGCGATGCCTTCGCCCGCGTCATTGTCACGCCTGCCGCTGAACCCGCCAAGCCGGCCGCGACGCCGGCCGCCCACTAATTCCACAGGAGGACCACATGAACGATTTCCTGACTGCTCTCAGCCGCCGCCGCGCGCTCAAGGGCGTGTTGAACGGCGCCGCCGTGACGCTCGGCCTGCCGCTCCTGAACGTGTTCCTCAACGGCAACGGCAACGCGCTGGCCGACGGCAAGCCGCTGCCGGTGCGCTTCGGCACCTGGGCCTGGGGCCTGGGCATGAGCAAGTCGATCTTCGTGCCCAAAGCCTACGGCGCCAACTGGGAACTGCCGGAGGAAATCGAGTCGCTGAAGGGCGTGCAGAAGCACATCAACCTCTACACCAACTTCAACGGCTTCCGCGACGCGGCCCCGAACCTCTGCCACACCACCGGCTGGATGATCCTGCGCACCGGCGCGGCGCCGCTCAACGGCAACGACCGCCCGGGCGAAACCATCGACGTGACGGTGGCCAAGAAGCTGGGCACCGCCACCCGCTTCTCGAACCTGACCATGTCGGCCACCGGCGACCCGCGCGACACCCAGTCGTACGAAAGCGCCAACTCCATCAACAACGCCGAAGGCTCGGCGCTTGGCCTCTACACCACCCTGTTCGGACCGGACTTCCAGGACCCGAACGCGAAGGAGTTCAAGCCGAACCCCAAGATCATGGTCCGCCAGAGCGTGATCTCGTCGGTGCTCGACGACACCAAGACCCTGGCCGCCAAGGTCGGCGCCGAGGACAAGCAGCGCCTCGACCAGTACTTCACCGGCCTGCGCGAGCTGGAGCGCCAGTTCGACATGCAGCTGACCAAGCCCGAACCGCGCGCCGCCTGCGTGGCGCCCAAGGCCCTGCGCGACGACGTCAAGACCGGCGTCGACGTGGAAGTGGTGAAACAGCGCCACGAGATCATGACCAACCTCCTGGTCATGGCGCTGGCCTGCGACCAGACCCGCGTGTTCAACATGCTGTACTCGAAGTCGTTCGCCTCCACCACCAAGGTCGGCTACGAGAAGCCGCACCACACCGCCAGCCACGAGGAGCCGATCGACGAGAAGCTCGGCTACCAGCCGATGGTGTCGTGGTTCCTGCGCCGCGCGTTCGAGAACTGGGCGTACTTCGTCGACGCTTTCGCCAAGGTCAAGGAAGGCGACGGCACCCTGCTCGACAACGTCATCATCTACGCCTCGACCGACCAGTCGTTCGCCAAGATCCACTCCATCGACGGCCTGCCGATGTTCTCGGCCGGCCGCGCCGGCGGCAAGATGAAGACCGGCCTGCACATCGACGGCAAAGGCACCACCGGCTGCCGCCTGGGCTACACCATGATGAAGTCGCTGGGCCTGGAGATTCCGCACTGGGGCAACCAGAGCAACCAGACCAACAAGGACATCGGCGAGATCCTGGTCTGACCTAGCTTTCGTTAGCGAGCATCTCGCGAGTTTACGAAAGCTGGTCCCCCGCCGGAGCGGTAGCGCCGGCGGGCCAGGCAGAAGACAAGAACGTGAGAGTCGAAGGAACCGCGATGAGAATGTCTTTCAAGGTCGCTCTGGCGGCGAGCGTCACCCTTGCTTGTACTGTACAAGTGGGTGCGGCTTATGCCGCCGAGCAGAAGTTTGTCGAGGACTACGCCAAGGTGCCGATGCCGCCGGGCGTCCAGGTGGTGGTCACCGAGCATGAGGGCCCGGTGTTCGCCGACGCCCGCGGCCTGACCCTCTACACCTGGCCGCAGCAGGCCATGCGGTCCGGCTTTTCGGGCGATCCCAAGGACAAGTCCGCCTGCGAAGACAAACCGACCCTGAAGACCGCCGGCATGATGAGCCCCTATCCGCCGGGGCTCGACCTGCCGGAACTCGACAAGCGCCTGTCCTGCGCCGCCACTTGGCCGCCGCTGTTCGCGCCCGAGGATGCCAAGCCGGTGGGCAACTGGACGGTCGTCACGCGCTCCGACGGCAAGAAGCAGTGGGCCTACGACCATCACGCCGTCTACACCTCGATCCTCGACAAGACCCCGGGCGAAGCGAATGCCGGCACCAGCGGCCGGCGCGGCGGCGGCGACACCCCGGCGGAGCGCGAGCCCGTGGGCCCGCCCCCCAACGTGCCGCCCGGCTTCCAGGTGGTCACCACCGTGCGCGGCCGCATGGTGCTGAACGACAAACGCTACTCGGTCTACACCTACGACAAGGATCAGCCCAACAAGTCCAACTGCACGGGCGCCTGCGCCAACACCTGGATTCCGGCGGTCGCCCCGGCCTCGGCGCAGTCCCAGGGCGAATGGGCGGTGATCGAACGTTCCCCCGGCGTGCGCCAGTGGACCTTCCGCAAGAAGCCGATCTACACCTTCGCCGAAGACCAGTCGCCGGCGAGCCAGGGCGGCAGCGACATGCCCGGCTGGCATAACGTCTACACCCAGTTCGCGCCCAAACCGCCGGCGGAATTCACCGTGCAGCTCACCTATGCCGGCGACGTGCTGGCCGACGCCAAGGGCAAGACCATCTACTTCTACACCTGCGGCGACGACTCTCAGGACCAGATGTCCTGCGACACGCCCGAGAGCCCCCAGATCTACCGCATCGCCATCGCCGGCGGCGGCAACTGGGACCGGGCCTTGAAGACGTGGCCCTACGTCCTCGCGCCCGCCAACGCCAGGAGCACCAACAAGGTGTGGTCGGTGATGGACATCGACCCCAAGACCGGCCGCCGCGCCGCGCCGGGTCAGGCGGGGGCGGTGCATGTGTGGGCGTACCGCGACCGTCCGCTCTACACCTACGCCGGCGACAAGGCGCCCGGCGACATGGAAGGCAACGCCACCGGCGAGTGGCAGGGCCGGCGCAACGGCTTCCGCGCCTTCTACATCCGCGACGAATTCGGCCGCGGCGGCTGATTGGGATTAGGGAGAGAGAAATGAAAAACAAAATTGCACTGAGCGCCCTCTGTGCCCTGGCGATGAGCTTCGGCGCCGCCGCTGTTTCTTCAGCTTGGGCCATCGAAGGCGAATCCCCGATCAAGGACCGCCGCATCGGCTATGTCACCACCCAGCTGCACTGGACGGTCTACCAGACCGCCGACGGCAAGGCGGAATGCCCGCGCGGCACGTCTCCGAATGGCCCGCGCGAGATCTTCAAGGCGCTGTATCCGAACCTGGGTCCGGTCGAGAAGACCCAGCTCGCCCGCGAAGCCCTGAAGATGTATCCGCAGGACGCCCCGCCGGCGTTCGAATACTACGAGCCCCAGGGCACCACCTCGCTCGGCCTCAACCTCGACGGCAAAGTGGGTCCCAAGGACTTCACCAGCCCCATGGGCGAGAAGGGCATCGATAACGCCTTCTACCGCGTGATTGGCTGCAATTCGCAGTTTCGCGGCCCCGAAGGCCAGTTGCAGCTGTTCGGCAACAAGCAGATTCCGGGCTTCGGCTTCGTCCGCACGCTGCTCGAGATCACCGATGTCGACTCCTTGCAGAACGACCCGGACGTCAACGTCACCATCTATCGCGGCCGCGATCCCATGCTGCTGGACGCCACCGGTGAGAAGGTTGCCCCCGGCGGCACCCAGCGCATCGACATGAAGTACGGCCAGAAGATCATCCAGCACTACAAGGGCAAGATCGTCGACGGCGTGCTGATCACCGAAGCCAAAGACGGCGTGTGGCCGTGGCAGATTTTCCCGACCGTGCCGATGCTGCTCAAGTTCCACGACATGCGCTTCTCCATGAAACTGACGCCGCAGTCGGCCGACGGCCTGATCGCCGGCTACGCCGACAACGAACAGCTCTACAAGTGGCTGATCAGCTGGTCGACCCACCACCTGTCCTACGGCCAGCTGGAAGCGCCCGAGTTCTACTGGCAGATCCGCAAGCAGGCCGACGCCTATCCCGACAAGAACGGCGTCATGACCGCGATCTCCTCGGCCATCACCCTCAACATGGCCCAGGTGTTCATCGAACACCCGGCCCCGGGCGTGGCCTCGCTGACGCCGGTGGAGCCCGCCAAGAGCCGCACCGCCGAAGCCCAGCGCTGACCAGCGTCGCGCTCAAAAGACAAAGCCCCGGGCAACCCCCGGGGCTTTTTGTTTGCGGCGACCGCGATCAGGCGCCCGCTAAGAAGCCAGAGTCTTGCTCAGAATAACGCTGCGGTAGGTCTTGCCCGTCCACTGGGCGTGCTCGACGAACCGATACCCCAAGCGGCTATACCAATCGATCAGGTGAGTCGCGCCTTCGGAGGTATCGAGCGCGATCTCCGCCGCCCCGGTTGCAACGGCACGGCCCTCGACCAGCGTCATCAACTTCCGGCCGACGCCGCTTCTCTGAAATGCAGGATGCACGCCGAACTGCCCCACCGTCGCGACTTGCGGCAGGCTGTACCACGGGCAATGCCCTTTGGAGTTCCGGTAGAACATGATCGTTCCCACCAGACGGTCGCCTTCGCAGGCCACATAGCATTCGCCGCCCGTGATGCGACTGCGGGTGACGTCTTCGGTCTGATCGACGGCGGTGTAGTTGAAACCGAGCTGCCCCAACTGCGCATAGGCAGCGTGTAGCAGCTCGGTGAGATCGGCCAGCGAGTCCGCATCGGCCAAAGGCCGGATAACGAGGCCCGTCATGGCGTGCCGGAATCCGCTACTTCACGGTAATGGTGATCTTCTCGGACACCACCGCCGGCGCGTGGGGCTTGTGGTCCTTGTCGGCGAACACGAGTTGCAAGGTGTGGGGGCCGGGCGGGAGCGTCAGTTCGGTCTCGGTCTGGCCCTTGCCGAAATGCAGCACCTGGGGGTCGCCCACCGGCAGGTAATCGTTGAGCGGCGGGGTCGCCTTGTCGACGATCAGGTGGTGGTGGCCGGTGCCTTCCATCTCTACGCCCGCCGGCGCGATGCCCATGCCCTTGAGGCCGAACTGCACCAGCACCTTGCCCGTGACGGTGGCGCCGTTCTTGGGCGCGATGATGTAGACCGAGGCCCCCTTCACCGACGGCGTCGACGGCGCATCGGCGGCCAGGGCGGCGGTTGAAACAAGGCACAGGCCAACGAGTGCGGCGCGGACGAACATGGAAACCCCTTTCGGTTCGAATGAAGCCCCGAGCCTAAAAGGCTG
This sequence comes from Rhodospirillaceae bacterium, assembly GCA_041905795.1. Lineage (GTDB taxonomy): Bacteria > Pseudomonadota > Alphaproteobacteria > Rhodospirillales > Rhodospirillaceae > SHVO01. The sequence goes on from JAYRKL010000015.1 coordinate 51,858, forward strand.
GCTGCGGTCCCGCAAGCCGCCCGCGCGCCTGCAATCGCGGATGTGATGACTTGGCCGACGAATCTGGGCGGCCGGCGGGGAGTCAGCGGGCGCCGGCGGCGCCTCGGTCCTCGTCGTGGTCATGCGCATCGGACCATATGGTGTGGGAATCGATCAGCAGCTTTACCACCGCACGCAGCGCATCGGCGCGGGCCGATGTTTCGGCGCGGCGCGCATCGCTGGCCTGGCGGCGTGCATAAAGCGTGTCGGCAAGATCGATGGCGCCCATGTCGTGGCCGCGGGCGGTGCGCGCGGCGGCGGCGTCGGTGCTGAGCGCCGATTGCTGCATGCTCGCCCAGGCAGCGAAGCGGGTCTGTACGTCGGCGAGGTCGGAATCGGCGATCGCCAGGATCTCGCGCCGCACGGTGGCGGCGTCGAAAGACGCGGCGCTCGCTTCCGCCGAGGCCTTGCCGGCGGCGGCGCTGCGGTGAGACCAGCCCAGGGGAATGGAGACCGAAAGCCCCACGCCCTTCTCCAACCCGCCGCGTTCGTTGAACACCCGCAGGCCCAGGGTGGGATCGGGCACACGGTCGGCGGCGGCGCGGCGCGCCACCACCGATAGGCGCTCGGCCTCGCCCTCGGCGGCGTGGATCTCGTGGCTGCGCTCGATCACCAGGTCGCGCAGCACATGAACGTCCGCGTCCGGCATGTGCGGGAGGGGGAGAGCCGGCGGCTCCGGCGTCAGTGTTAAATCGGGAAAAGTCGCGGCCAGGGTGGCGCGGGCCTTCTCCAGCTTGGCGCGGGAATCGGCGTGTTGGGCCTGGGCCAGCGCCAGCGCGGCCTGGGCCTGGTCGAGGTCGAGGTCGGCGGCGTCGCGTTCCTGCACCCGGCGTTGCATGGCCTTGAACGCCGTGTCCTGGGTGGCGGTCGCGGCGGCGTCGCCGCGCACCAGTTCGCCCGCCAGCAGCCAGTCGTACCACAGCTCCGACAACAGCAGGGCGGTGTGGTGATGCACGTCCTCGCCCTGGTTGCGCGCCACCTCCACGCCCAGGCGCCCGGCCTTGCGGTCGAGCGCGGCCTTATGCGGCAGCCGGATGGCGCGCGACAAGGTGACGTCGTGTTCCTGGAAACGCCCTTCCCGCTCGACGTCGCGGCGCGCCAGGCTGCCGGAGAGCGTGAACTCGTGGGGTCCGGCGCGCAGCATGTCGGCGTTGGCCCGGGCGGCGTCGAGGCGCGCCGACGCCGCCGCCACCGCCGGATAAGCATCCAGCGCCTTCATAGCCTCGTCATCCGGCGGCAGGCCGAAATCCTGCGCGGCGGCAGGGGAAACCGCGAGCACGGCGGCAAGGAGGAAACGCCTCATGGCAGCCGTCCTTTGGCGAGCACCGGCGTCATGGCCCAGCGCACCGGTTGGCCGCGGCGCGCACGGCCGACGGCGAGCACCAGGGCCTCGGCCTGAGGACGCGGCACCACCACATCGAGGGCGACGCGATCCAGGGTGCCGGCCACCTGTTCGGAGATCTTGGCGTCGCCGAAATCGCGGCCGTGGACCGTCTCGGCGCGCCAGTGGATCGGCTGGTCCGAGACCGCGCGGATGGCGAACACCAGGGCGTCGGCGTCCGCGGGCCCGCAATAGAACGTCAGCCGCACGTCATCCATGGGCGCCGCCATCGGCCTCGATCCCGGCCCCGGTACCCGCTAGCGTGTCGTCGGCGGGGTTGGTCATGAAGTCCTCGCGGCCCTCGCCGAACCGCTCGTACAGGATCGGCAGCAACACCAGGGTGAGCAGGGTCGATGTGATCAGACCGCCGATCACGACGATCGCCAGCGGCTTCTGGATCTCCGACCCCGGCCCGGTCGCGAACAGCAGCGGCACCAGCCCGAAGGCGGTGATGCTGGCGGTCATCAGCACCGGCCGCAGCCGGCGCTCGGCGCCGAGGCGCACGGTTTCCGCGAGGCTGCGGCCTTCGGCGCGGAGCTGCAGGAAATAGGACACCAGCACCAGGCCGTTGAGCACGGCGATGCCCAGGAGCGCGATGAAACCGACCGACGCCGGGACGGAAAGGTACTGGCCCGAGATCCACAGCGAGACGATGCCGCCGACGATGGCGAACGGAATGTTGACCAGGATCAGCGCCGAAGCCCTGAGCGACCTTAAGGTTCCATAGAGCACGAAGAAGATCAGCAACAGCGCCGCCGGAATGACGGCGGCCAGCCGGGCGGAGGCGCGCTGCTGGTTCTCGAACTGGCCGCCCCAGACCATGGTGTAGCCCTGCGGCAGCGGCACTTTCGCCGCGATCGCGGCCTTGGCGTCGTCGACGTAGCCGACCAGGTCGCGTCCGGTGACGAAGGCCTGCACCAGGGCGTAGCGCGAGCCGTTCTCGTGGTCGATGCGCAAGGGGCCCTCGACCTCGGCGATCGCGGCCATGTCCGACAGGCGCGCGACCGTCCCAGCCGGCGTGCGCAATTGCAGGTCGGAGAAACGCTCCGGATCGGCGCGGATATCGTCCGCCCCCCGGATCATGACCGGGATGCGCTTCTGCCCCTCGACGATGGTGCCCGCGGGCAGGCCCTCGAGCTGGGCCCTGAGCGCATCCAGGAGCTGGTCGATCGGCATGCCGTAGCGGCCGGCCGCGACCCGGTCGATGCCCAATTGCATATAGTTCATCGTGTCGTTGGCGGCGGTCATCACTTCGGCGGCGCCGCGCACGCCGGACAGCGTCTGCTGCACCCGGGCCGCCAGCTCCGCGAGGGTGGCGATATCCGGGCCGAAGATCTTCACCACCAGGTCGCCGCGCGCGCCGGTGAGCATCTCCGAGACGCGCATCTCGATCGGCTGCGTGAAGCTGGCCTCGATCCCCGGGAAGCGGGTCATCACCTTGCGCAATTCCTCGACGATGAACTCCTTGTCGCCGCGCCATTCGCGCGCCGGCTTCAGCACCATGAAGTTGTCGGCCTCGCCGAGTCCCATCGGATCGAGGCCGATCTCGTCGGAGCCGACCCGGGTGACGAACTCCGCGACCTCGGGCACTTCCTTCATGATCGTGCGCTGGACCGCGAGGTCGCCCTCGACCGAATGGGCGAGCGACACCGACGGCAGCTTGAGGGTCTGCATGACGACGCCGCCCTCGTCCATCGAGGGCATGAACGTCTTGCCGACGGCCAGGTAGGCGACCACCGCCGCCGCCAGCCCGGCGCCGGCGACGCCGTACACCAGGCGCTTGCGCGCGAACGACGCCGCCAGCAGCCGCCGGTAGAACGGCGCCGCCTTGCGCATGATCCAGGGGCCCTCGCCGTGGTGGCCGCTCTTGAGGCCGTAGGAGGACAGTACCGGCACCAGCGTCAGCGCGAGCAGGAGCGCGCCGACCAGGGCAAAAACGATGGTCAACGCCACCGGCGCGAACATCTTGCCCTCGAGGCCCTGGAGCGACAACAGCGGCAGGAACACCAGCGCGATGATCAGGAGGCCGGCCGACACCGGCACCACCACCTCGGCGGCGGCGCGAAACACCAGGTTGAGGCGGGGATGGCCCTGGTTGTGTTCGTGATCGAGGCGTTCGACGACGTTCTCCACCACCACCACGGCGCCGTCCACCAGCATGCCGATGGCGATGGCCAGTCCGCCGAGGCTCATGAGGTTGGCCGTGAGCCCGGTCGCGCGCATCAGCAGGAAGGTGATCAGCGCCGCCATCGGCAGCGTGGCCGCGACAATGGCGGCCGCGCGCCAGTCGCCCAGGAACAGGATCAGCAGCACGACCACCAGCACGGTGGCCTCGATCAAGGCTTCCTCGACCGTGCCGACGGCGCGTTCGATCAGGTCCGAGCGGTCGTAGAACACCTTGATCTCGGTCCCGGCCGGCAACGACCGCCTGATGTCCTTGAGCCTGGCCTGGACGCCCTCGACGATCCGGCGCGCGTCGGCGCCGCGCAGGCCGACCACCAGCCCTTCGACCGCCTCGCCCTTGCCGTCCTTGGTCACCGATCCGTAGCGGGTGAGATTGCCCATGGCGACCTCGGCCACGTCGCCGAGGCGGATCACCCGGCCGTCGCGGGCCGCGATCACGATGTTCTCGAGGTCGGCCACCGACGCGGCCGCGCCCACCGCGCGTACGATCAGGGCTTCCTCGCCGTCGGACAGGCGCCCGGCGCCGTCGTTGCGGTTGCTGCGTTCCACCGCCTCGCGCAGGTCGCCGAAGGTCAGCCCGACTCCCGCCAGCGCCGCGGCGTTGGGGCGGATCTCGAAGGTTGTGACCAGGCCGCCCAGGGCGTTGACGTCGGCGACGCCCGGGACGGTCCGCAAGGCCGGGCGGATGGTCCAATCGAGCAGGGTGCGCTTCTCGGCCAGCGACAGCGGCCCCTCGATCGTGAACATGAACATTTCCGAGAGCGGCGTGGAGATCGGCGCGAGCCCCCCTTCGACGCCGGCCGGCAGGTTGCCCATCACGCCGGTCAGGCGTTCGGTCACCTGGTTGCGCGCCCAGTAAATGTCGGTGCCGTCAATAAAATCGATGGTGATGTCGGCGATGGCGTATTTGGCCATGGAGCGGAACACCGCCTGCCCGGGGATGCCCAGCATGTCCATTTCGATGGGGGCGATGACCCGGGTTTCGACCTCCTCCGGCGTCATGCCGGGGGCCTTCATGATGATCTTCACCTGGGTCTGGGCGATGTCGGGATAGGCGTCGACCGGCAGGCGCAGGAACGCCCAGGCGCCGAGCCCCGCGACCACAAGGGCCAGGGCGAGCACGAACAGGCGGTAGGAGAGCGAGAACGCGACCAGGGAGCGGAGCATCGGGGCGTGCCGGGGCCTAGTTGGAAAGCGCCATGGACTTCAGTTCAGACAGGCCGGTGATCGCGACCTGTTCGCCGGCGGCGACGCCCGACGTCACGACCACGGTCGCGCCGGCGGCGCCGGCGGTCGTCACGCTGCGGATGACGAAGCCGCCTTTGTCCTGGACAAAAGCCGAAGGTGCACCCGCCACGTCGACCACCGCCGCGCCGGGGATCTCGACCGCGCCGGCCGGCGCCGCCGCATGCACGGTCACCGTGGCCGTCCGGCCGGCGACGATCGGCGCGCCCGGCGCAGGAGCGATCGCAGCCTTCAGCGTGACCGAGCGGGTCTCGGGCTGGATGACCGTGCCGACCGAGGTGACCTCGGCGCGCACCGCATCCGCGCCCCCGCCCCCAACAGTGCCGATCCGCACCGTCATGCCGGGTGCGATGCGGCCGACCAGGCGTTCCGGCACCTGGGCTTCGACCTCGAAGCGGCCCACGGCGTCGACCACGAACGGCGCGTTCATGCTCTCGACCGGCCGCCCGGCCTCGATCCGCGCCACCGCCACCACGCCGTCGATCGGCGCGCGCAGCGTGTAGGTGCCCTTGACCGTGTCGGCGCCGGCATCTTCCAGGATCCTGGACAGAGCGGCGGCTTCGGCCTTGGCCCGGAGGTATTCGGCCTGGGCTTCATCCACCCGCGCGCCGGCGACGATGCCTTCGGCGCCAAGCCGCGTCATGCGGGCCGCCGCGGCCTCGGCGACGGCGAGCTGCGCCCGGGCGTGGGCCGCCTCGGCGCCCTGGTTCAGGATGTCACGGCTGGCGATCACCGCCAGGGCCTGGCCGCGGCGCACCTTCTCGCCCTCCTGGACGAAGGTCTGGAGGACGGTGCCGGGGAAGGTCGCCGCCACCGCGACGCGCGCGTTGGGCGGCGGCGCGATCACGCCGGGCACCGCCGCGATCAGGTAGTCCGTGGCCGGCACCGCCTTGGCCAGGCGCAGGCCGAGGGCCTCGATCTGCGCCGGCGCGAGGACCACGCGGTTGCTTTCCTTCGTATCACGGGCCTTGGCATCGCCGGCGGCCAGGGCGGACCCGGACAGCCCCCCTATGAGGCAGATGGCGGCGAGGCAGAGCGCGGAGGGGAGACGGAGCGGATACCGGCGGGTCATAGCGCTTTTCCTAACCGGGATTTCTGACAAAACACTGTCATTTGTCAGGCAGGTTTCAGCAAACCGGGCTATGACCCCTGCTTGAAACCAGACGCTTGAAACAGAATGCTTGAAACAAGTGCGTGAAGCAGGACTGGGCCGCGCGTGCGCATATTGATTGTCGAAGACGAAACCGAACTCGCGAAACGCCTGGTGAAGAACCTCACCCGTCATGGCTTCACCTGCGAGTGGCTGGACTCGGCCGAGGACGCCGCGTCCTTCGCCGCCGGCAGCTTCGACGCCCTGGTGGTGGACCTGGGCCTGCCGGGCATGAGCGGCCTGCAATTGATCAAGCATCTGCGCGGCAGCGGCGTCAGCACGCCCATTCTGATTTTCACCGCGCGGTCCAGCTGGCAGGAAAAGGTCGAAGGCCTCAATGCCGGCGCCGACGACTATCTGGTGAAGCCGGTGCATGTCGAGGAACTGGTGGCGCGCCTGCACGCCCTCGCCCGGCGCGCGGCCGGCCACGCCGACGCCCGGCTCGTCGTCGGCGACCTGACCCTGGACCCGGCGGCGAAACAGGTGCTGGTGAAGGGCAAACCGGTGCCGGTGACCGGCAGCGAATACAAATTGCTGTCCCTGTTCATGTACAAACCCAAACAGGTGTTTTCGCAAAGCGCGATCCTCGACCACCTTTACCCGCTGGATCGGGATCGCGATCCCAACACGGTCGAGGTGCTGATCGGCCGGCTGCGCCGCAAGATCGGCCGCGAGCAGATCGTCACCGTGCGCGGAATCGGCTATAGGCTCAACGCATGACCCCGTTCTCCCCCAAAAGCCTGCGCCTCAGGTTCGCCTTCGCCGCCTTCCTCTGGGTGGCCATCGCGACCGTGGTGGCGGGCTTTGTCATCTCCGGCCTTTATCGCAGCCATCTGACGGAACAGTTTCACGACGATCTGGAGGGACATCTGGTCGAGCTGATGCGCCTCACCGCCATCGGCGACGACGGCAGCCCGAAACTGGATAGGCCGCTCTCCGATCCCCGTTTCCAGGAGGAAGACTCGGGCTTTTACTGGCAGGTGGCCCGCGAAGGGTATCCCACGCTGACCTCGGCGGCCCTCGGCGATTTGCGCCTCGACGGCCGTTTCGCCACCTCGCGGCTGGAACAGGCCGGATGGGTGCAAGGCCCGCGCGGCGAGGTGATGGAGTGCGGCATGGAAGTGCCCTCCACCGCCGGCGGCCCGCCCTTGCGCTTCTCCATCGCCACCGAGCGCCGGGTGCTGGAAACGGTGATCTCCGGCTTCAACCGCGACCTGACCCTGTCGCTGGCGGTGTTCGCCGCCCTGATGCTGATCGGCGCCACCTTGCAGATCCAGTACGGCCTGCGCCCCGCCGGCACGATCGCCGACTGCATCGACAGCCTGCGCCAGGGCAGGACCGCGCGCCTGCCCACCGACGTGCCCAGCGAATTCGGCGCCATCGTCACGCGCCTCAATGCGCTCCTCGATGCCCAGGCGGCGCTGGTGTCGCGCGCGCGGGTCGAGGCCGGCAACCTCGCCCACGGCCTGCGCACGCCGCTGGCGCTGATCGGCGACGAGGCCGAGCAGATCGGCGGACGCGGCGACACCGAGGCCGCCCAGTTCATCCTGGCGCAGATCCGCAAGATTCGCCGCCAGGTGGACTACCACATGAAACGCGCCAGCGCCGCCGGTACCCGCGTCACCGGCTATGTCGCCCGCATCCCCGCCCTGGTGCGCCAGATCGTGAGCGCCATGGAGCGCCTGCATGCCGAACGGCGCCTGTCCTTCACCGTCGTCATCGCCGACGGTGCCGTCGTCAACTGCGACGAAGGCGATCTGGCGGAGATCCTCTCCAACCTCATCGACAACGCCTGCAAGTGGGCACGGACGCGGGTCAGCATTTCCGCGCGCCAGGAGGCCGGCGTGGTGATCGTGGAGGTGCTGGACGACGGCCCCGGCATCGCCGCCGACCTGCGGGCGCAGGTGTTCGACGTCGGCGCGCGCCTGGACGAAAGCAAAGCCGGCAGCGGGTTGGGGCTCGCCATCTCGCGCGACCTCGCGCGCCTCTACGGCGGCGAACTGGAACTGAATGACGGACCCGCCGACGGCCTGCGCGCGCGCCTCACCCTGCCCGAAGCCGTGGCCCCCTAATCGTTTTTATCTTCGTCCGGGGTCCAGGATAAAACGTCGCCCGGCTGGCATTGCAGCAGTTTGCACAACGCCGCCAGGGTATCGAAGCGCACTCCCTTCACATGCCCGCGCCGCAGCAGCGAGAGATTGGCCTCGGTGATGCCGATCTCGCGCGCAAGATCGCGGGCGCGCACACCGCGTTCCGCCAGCAGCCGGTCGAGAGTGACCCGGATCGCCATCAGATGAAGGCCGCGTTTTCCTCGGCCAGGCGCGCGGCCTCCTCCATCACCCGCGCGATCACCAGGACGATGCCGCCGATCAGCAGCAACCCGAGATCGTCGCTGGACAGGGACACGGACAGCACGCGGTGATCCTTGGGCAGATCGATGGACACCGCCATCGACAACAGCACCGCGCCCACCGCGGTCTTCGCCGCCGAAATCAGCACGGCGAAACCGCAGCTGCGCAAGCGGCGCGCCGCGGCGACGGTGAAGATGGCGCCGGTGCTGTAACCCTCGAACAGGCGCTTCAACTCCCACAGGCCCCACAGCGTCGGCGCCGCGACGAGGAGCAGGGCCGCGATCGCCGCTCCCATGGCCGGGCCCGACAGCGCCGCGGTGTCGACGTGGGCCGCGGCGATGGTCGGGTGATGCGCCAGTTGCTGCGGGAACAGCACGACATAAAAAACGATGGCGGCCGGCAGCAGCCAGAAGGCCGCCGTCACCAGCCGGGCCATGGGCCGGGCGAGGCGTACGATGGATGCGGGGTCGGAGGTCATGGAAGCCCTTCCCAACCTGAAAACTTTCTGTTAAACAATAAAAACTTGATGCGATACAGAAAGGATTGTCCATGAAAGCCCGCTTTTGGTCCAGAAGTCTCCTGGCGCTGTGCCTGGGATTGGGCGGCTGCGCCAAGACCACGGTCACCGACCATAGCCTCCAGGCCGTGGCGGCGCCGGTCCAGGCTGCAAAACTGGGCAAAACGCTGCTGGTGGTGGAGACCGCCCTGCCCGCGACCGCCGCCGCCGCTGCCGTCGAGGCCGCGCGCCTAGTGCGGGAGAGTCTGCCCGCGACGGCAACCGCCGGCCCGGATCGCGAGGAACGCCTGCTGGTCCAGGCCCGCGCCCAGGGCCTGGACAGCGTGCTGATGGTGCGGATCGAGGACTACGCCCGGCGCGGCAATCTCTACCTCGGCGTGGCCGTTCCGCCGGTGAGTTGGGACACCAGCACGCTGATTTCGTTGCGCGTGAAGGTGCTGGATGCGAAAACCGGCGAGGTCATCGCCGATCTGCGGCGCGACCGCCTGCGCGGCGGCCTCTATACCCTGCGCAGCCCCAAGGACCTGCCGGCTGAAATGAAAGCCATGCTCGCATCGCTGGTGGAGAGTTGACATGAGGCAAGTCATCGTCGCGGCGCTGCTCCTGCTGACGCTGTCGGCCTGCACGCGCAACCAAATCGCCGCCAGCGTCCTCGGCGGCGCCAAGAACTGGTGCCGGCACAGCGGCGGCGTATGCCATGTCGACGGCAAGTGAAAGCCTGCCGCAGGCTTTCATGAGTGAATGAGAGTCAGAGTCACTCGCTGCGATATTCATAGTCACGCGCGTCTATCGGTGCTCTCCCCACGTCGACCCCAAATGCTCTAGGCTCGCACGCAGCTGCGGGGGTGGGGGACAGAGATGATGCTGCGCGCGATGCTGGCGCTGATGATCGGTGCTGCGATGGTCTGCGGCGCGCCGGCGCGGGCGCAGACCGACGAGATCCAGGTCTACACCGGCGAAGTGGTCGATCCCGGCGCGTTCGGGCTGACTTGGCACAACAACTACATCGCCGACGGCCGCAAAACCCCGGACAACCCCGGCGGCATCGTGCCGCACCACGCCTATAACGGCGTGCCGGAACTCGCCTATGGCGTGACCGACTGGTTCGAGGTCGGCGCTTACCTGCCGGTCTATTCGGTGACCGGCGGCAAGCTGGTGCTGGACAGCGTCAAGCTGCGCGCGCTGTTCGTGGCGCCCCACGCCGCCGAGCGCGACTTCTTCTACGGGGTGAACTTCGAGCTGTCCCGCAACTGGAAATGCTGGGACCCCAACCGCATCTCCGGCGAGATCAGGCCCATCATCGGCACGCGGTTCGGCCCCGTGGACGTGGTGTTCAATCCGATCCTGGACACCAACTTCGACGGCCTCGGCCACCTCGACTTCGCGCCGTCATTGCGCGTTGCCTACAACGTCTCGCCGACCCTGGCCGTGGCGCTGGAGCATTACGCCGACTTCGGCGAACTGCGGGGATTCTCGCCCGCCGACCGGCAGGACCACAGCCTGTTCGGCGTGGTGGATATCACGGCCGGCAAGGCCGACATCGAATTCGGCGTCGGCCACGGCTTCACGCCGGCCGGCGACAAGCTGGTGGTGAAACTGATGCTGGGCTTCGGCTTTTAAGCCCCGCGCCGGAACGTCACATCCGCCGGAACACCACCCCTTCAGTTCCGGACGGCGCCGCGCAACCGCAGCGCGTTGGCGATGACGCTCACCGACGACAGCGCCATGGCCGCGGCGGCGAACTCGGGCGACAACAGCAGGCCGAACGCCGGGTACAGCGCCCCGGCGGCGACGGGAATGCCGGCGGCGTTGTAGGCGAACGCGAAGAACAGGTTCTGGCGGATGTTGGTCATGGCCGCCCGCGACAGGCGCCGGGCGCGCACGATCCCCATAAGATCGCCCTTCACCAATGTCACGCCGGCGCTTTCCATCGCCACGTCCGCGCCGGTGCCCATGGCGATGCCGACATCGGCGGCCGCCAGCGCCGGCGCGTCGTTGACGCCGTCGCCCGCCATCGCCACCACCCGCCCCTCGGCGCGCAGGCGGGCGACGATGCGGCTCTTATCCTCGGGCAGCACCTCGGCCTCCACCTCGCCGATGCCGAGCTTGGCGGCGACCGCGCGCGCCGAGGTGGCGTGGTCGCCCGTCAGCATGACCACCCGCAGGCCCTCGTCCCGCAGCATCTTCATGGCCTCGGGCGTGGACTGCTTGATGGGGTCGGCGATGGCGATGATGCCGCCGCCCTCGCCCGCCACGGCGATGTGGATCGCCGTCGCGCCGTCGGCGCGCAGGCGCTCGGCTTCGGCCTTCTGCGCCGAGACGTCGAAACCCAGCGACGACAGGAATGCCGCGCTGCCGAGGGCGACCCGCCGGCCCTCCACCATGCCCACGGCGCCCCGGCCGGTGGGCGAAGCGAAGTCCGTGACCGGCGGGATGGCAAAGCCGCGGCTGCGGGCCGCGCGCATGATCGCCTGCGCCAGGGGATGCTCGCTGGCCTGTTCCACCGCGGCGCCGAACCGCAGCAGCGCGTCCACCGCCTGGCCCGGCGCGGGGATGATCGCCGTGACCGCCGGGCGGCCTTCGGTGAGCGTGCCGGTCTTGTCGACCACCAGGGTGTCGACTTTCTCCAGGCGCTCGAGCGCTTCGGCGTTGCGGATCAGCACGCCCATCTCGGCGCCCCGGCCGACGCCGACCATCACCGACATCGGCGTCGCCAGGCCAAGCGCACAGGGGCAGGCGATGATCAGCACCGACACCGCCGCCACCAGGGCATGAGCCCCGCGCGGCGCGGGACCGAGCGCCAGCCACGCCACCAGCGCCGCCGCCGCCGTCAGGATCACCAGCGGCACGAACCACGCCGAGACGCGGTCCGCCAGGCGCTGGACCGGCGCGCGGCTGCGGGCGGCGTCCGCCACCAGGGCGACGATACGCGCCAGCATGGTGTCCCTGCCGACTTTCTCCGCCGCGACGATCAGTGCGCCGCTCTGGTTGATGGTGCCGCCGATGACGCGGTCGCCGGGTCCTTTGCGCACCGGCATGGCCTCGCCCGTGACCAGGCTCTCATCCACCGATGAGCCGCCGTCGAGGACCTTGCCGTCCACCGGCACCTTGTCGCCGGGGCGCACGCGCAGCCGGTCGCCCACCTGCACCGCCGCGAGCGGGATTTCTTCCTCCGCGTCATCGGCGCCCAGGCGCCGGGCGACTTTCGGCGCCAACGCCAGCAGCGCGCGGATGGCGCCCGAGGTATGGGCCCGGGCCCGCAGCTCCAGCACCTGCCCCAGGAGAACCAGCACCGTGATCGTCGCCGCCGCCTCGAAATAGACCGCGCCGTCCGCAACCCATCCGGGCGCCAGCATCACCGCCGCGCTATAGGTCCAGGCAACGCCGGTCCCCATGGCGATCAGGGTGAACATGTTCAAATTGCGCGAGGCCAGGGACATCCGCGCCCGCGCGAAGAACGGCGCGCCCGCCCACAGCACCACCGGCGCCGACAGGACGAACTGGATCCACGCGGAAACCCGGGGCGCGATCAGGTGATGGAGGTCGAACAGGTGCCCACCCATTTCCAGCGCCAACACCGGCAAGGTGAGCGCCGCGGCGATCCAGAACCTGCGCGTCATGTCGGCGCTTTCGGGATTGGGCCCGTCGTCGGTGGTCACCGCCGCCGGCTCCAGCGCCATGCCGCAGATCGGGCAGCTTCCCGGCCCCACCTGCCGCACTTCAGGGTGCATCGGGCATGTGTAGACCGCCCCCGCGTCCGCGTCCGCCGCCGACGGTCCGGCCGGAGCGAGGTAGGACCCGGGCGACGCGACGAACTTGGTGCGGCATCCGGCCGAACAAAAATAATAGCTCTCACCGGCATGGACCGCGCGATGCCGCGCCGTCGCCGGATCGACCGACATGCCGCATACCGGGTCTTTGGCGGCGCCGGCGGGACCAGGACCGCCGCAACATGAGGCGTGCGCGGCCGGGGCGTGGGTGTGATCCGTGGTCATGGGCGACTATGGCATCGGGAGACGTCGGCAGACAACGCCGCGGGATCGCGGCGCCGGTCGATGTGCCTGGCCGCACCGGCCGCTGGGATCAGAAGACGGGATCGGAAGGCGGGGTCAGGAAGCAAAAAAGCAGCATCGGTCCCCGGCCGCCCCGGAGCGTTGACCGGGATCAAGGCCTAATGAACGATCTGCCAGGCCCCGTCGGCCTGCTGGCAGGCGGTGCCGGAGGCCTTCTCGGTGCCGCCGCCGATGGTCACTTCCTGCTGGAACGCGCGGCAGAGCCGGCCGTCCTGGGTATGGCCCTCGCGGGTGGCGGTGACCGCGCCCGAGGCCGGGCCGTCGTTCCATTCCACCGGTTCGTTCACCGGCGCGGTGGTGGCCTCGACGATGGCGGCTTCGTGGGCGCGCATCTGTTCCTCGTTCAGGTTGCGGACGATGGCCAGGTCCCAGGCGGTGAAGCCGAAGTACCGCCACGCCAGGCCGTCCTCGTAGAAATAACCGTAACCGCCGAACACCGGGCCGTAGCGCCGCACCACCGGATAGCCGTGATAGAAGCGCTCGCGCGGCACCATCACGCGCACATAGCCGCGCGGATAGCCGTGGCGCACCTCGACCACATGGCGGCGGTCCTGAGCCGACGCCGGGACGGCGGCCCACAGGCCGACGCAAGCCAGACTCAAGACACACTTCGCCCGCAATGACATGACGTCACCTCAAAGAGACCTGGGGAAGGACTATTGCTTCGGCGGCGGCGGCGGGCCGACCATGGCGCCGCCCTCGCCCTCCGGCGGCGGCATCATATTCGGCATGTCCCCCGGCGGCGGCGGCATCATGCGCGGCTGGCCGGGCAGGCCGGGCGAGTCAAAACCGGAATTGAAGCGGTTGGGCGAAGCGTTGAGGATCGGCCCCAGCAGCACGCGCTCGTCGACCGAAAGTTCGGGCGCGGCCTGCAGCACCACGCGGTGATAGACCTCCTGCGCCGCCACGGATTTGCCGCGCAGGTCGGCGAGCGCCGCCTGCAGCGCGGCCTTGTCGAGCGGCTCGGCACGCAAGGCTTGCACGGTCTTGCGGCGCGCCTGCACCCAGTCGCGCATCACCTGGTCCATGTCGCTCTTCTCGGAGGCGAACACTTTGTCGAGAACGGCGCGGGTCTGTTCGGCGCGTTCGGGGTTGATCTTGGTGAAATTGCCGCGCACCACCATCTCGCGCATGGGGCCCGGGCGGCGCTCGCCGAAACCGAAGCCCCAGCGGTTGGTCACCTGCGAGAACACGAAGCCGGCGAAGGCGGCGTTCGCCAGCAGCGATCCCAGCAAAACCCACTTGATGGCGTTAAGCGACTTTTCCATCGTACTCACCACAGGATCTCCGCGATTTCGCTGCCGTCGTCGGCGGCGGCTTCGGGCGCGGAGACAAAGGCGCCCGCGCCCCAGCCCACCACGACCGCCAAGGTCAAGGCCGCGACCCGCATCTTCAAGGGGCCGGGGAACAACGACCAGCCGGTGTCCTTCCGTGCCGCGATCACGCGCGCGGCGACACGCCCGGCGAGCCACGGTGACGCCGGCGGCACCTGCCAGGCGTTGAGAGCGGTGTTCAGGTCATGATCATCGTGTGTCATGCGATGGTCCTCAGTTTCGGTGAAAGCGAAGCGCGCGGCTTGTCCTGCGGTCTGGTGTCCGCCTGCAGACGCTCGCGCAATGCAGCCTTGGCCCGGTGCAGCAATGACTCCACCGCGCCGACGCTGGTCTTGAGGACATCGGCGGCTTCCGCCAGGCCCATGTTCTCGTAAAAGCACAAGGTGATGGCGGCGCGCTGCCGGTCGGGCAGCGCCAGCACGCCGGCGGCGATGCGGCTTTCGTCCTCGGTCGCCATCATCACCTGTTCCTGGTTGGGGTCGCCGCTGGTCAGTTCGCCGGCGTCGTCCAGGGTCGTCGACGGACGGCGCTTTCTGTATTCGTCGATGCCGCGGTTGATCACCGCGCGCCGCATCCAGGTGTGGAAGCTTGCGGTGGAGAACCAGCCTTGGCGGTAGCTGAGCATTTTCATCAGTACGTCCTGGGCGATGTCCTCGGCCTGGGCCCGGTGGCCGACCATGCGGTAGGCGATGCGATAGGCCTCGTCCATATGCCGGGTCACGAGCGTGCGCACCGCGCCCTCGTCACCGTCCCGGGACATGGTGATCAGGGTCTCGTCATCCAGTTCCGCGAGGCGCGCCATGTCCCGGTCGTTTATGTCCATGTCCTGAGAATAGAACGGGAAAGCGGTGGAAATCCTGCGTTCGTGACGTTTTTGACAGGTGCTCCGTCAGGTGGGGAAATCGCCCGCAGGAAACCGGGACCCGCGCCGTTTTTTCTTCATCACGGCGGCAACAGGGGGCCCGCGACCGCCAGCCCCTAAAATGAAGCGAATCAAGGAATTACAGGAATCAACGCGAGGTCCTCCCCCTGGCGTTGTGTCCGGAGCCCTTCCCCTCCCCTCCCCCCTCGAGCAGGGCTCCATGACGAGGCCACCGGCGCCTACCCAGCGCTGGTGGCCTCCCCCCCTTCGGGGAATTCAAATTTTCGCCGCCGCACCGGTCAGTGACCCGCGTGCGGCGTTTTATAAGCCCAGAACTGATACATGTTGATGAAGGTGTCCGGGTGGGCGCGCTCGAAGGCGTCCCAGTTGGCCAGCGACGTCATGGCCGGATCGCCGGCATGGGCCGCGCGATAGTCGGCCTGGGCCTCGCGGGTGAGGTTATCGAAACCGGCGAAGGTCAATCCGCTGCCCGACAGCAGCCGCGCGAGTCCGGGAATGTCGAGATTGGTCTCCTGCACGTGAAACAGGAGATCGCGGCACCCTGAGGCGGAGAACAGGTCCGGGTATGACATGGCGGCCGCGGGATGGCCGGACGGCAACGCGAACAGCTGCCGGCGGAAACGGCGGATGCCGGCGAGGGTGGCGGTGATGCCTTCCCGCGCGCGCAGATCCTGCGCCGCGATGATCTTGTGCCGCGCGATCCGGCTATAGAGCGCGAGGCGCATGATGCCCTCGGGCTTGAGCAGGCCGCACAGCACATCGAGCCCGGCCGCGGGATTGTGCAGATGGTGCAGCACGCCGCCGCATTCGATGACGTCGAACCGAAGATTGAGCCGGGCGAGCTTGAGGATATCGGCCTGGAAGTAACTGATGCGGCCGATGCCCAGTTCAGCGGTCTTGCGGATGGCGTAGGCCAGGCTGGTACGGCTCAGGTCCACCGCCAGGATGCGCGCGCGCGGATACACATCCGCCACCTGGATGGCGTGATGGCCGGTGCCGCAGCCCGCCACCAGAATGTCCAGGCGCGCATCGGCCGGCAGCGCCGCGGCGCCCGGCGGCCGCGGCGGCGCCATGGGTTCGGCGCGGCTCGGCACGATCCAGCGCGGATAGGGGTTCTCCTGGTACTGGTCGCGCACCGCCAGGGATACGGTGTCGGTGACCGGCGTCAACGCCGGAATCCCGGCGGTGATCGTCCGTTCGCGCGCCGGTTCCTCGACCTGCCGGCGCCGGACGGAGGCCCACGCGTCATCGCCGGGAGACGCGTCCGGCAGCGCCGCGGCCGGCAGGTCGCACAGCGGCATGTAGCAGCCGAGCATAGCGGCAGCATCGGAGGCGCGCGCCGTTTCCAGCATGGCCGCCAGGCGCGCGCGCTGGCGCGTGTCGCCGGCGGATTCATCCCAGACGTACTCATTGGCGAAACACTGTTCGGCCAGGGCCATCAACGCCGGCCTCAAATCCGCGCGCTCCGGCGGCAGCGCGCCGTCGGCGCCGACGCTTTGCGCCAGGAGGCTGCGCAGCCGCGTGAGATGCTGTTCGACAAAACGGTCGACGACGATGAACACCCGAAGCCCGGCCACGAACAAGGGATCGCGGAACACCGGCGCCGCCAGGAAGGCCGCGTCGTCCGGATCGCGGTCCTTGAGTCGCGCGCGGACAAAAGCGGAAAATGTGGCGGCGTGGCCGGCGCTGGCATAGCCATGCCGCAGCAGCATGCCCAAGGCGGTGACGGTCTCGGGAAGCGTCACGTCGGCGCCGGGGATCACGTAATTGAGGGCCTTGGCGCAGGCGTCGGCATCGACCCCGCGCGCCGCCAATCCGACCACGCCCTTCACGGCCGAGGTGGCCGCGCCCAGGGCATGCAGGACGAACGCCGTCTTCAGCTGCGGCGTCGGATTGCCTTCGCATCTATTGAAGCAATCCTCGGCGACGCGGATGGCGGCGGCGCGTTGCCCGGCCGGCGCGGCCACCGCGGCCATCTCCTTCAGCACCCGCGGCTGCGCCGGGTCCAACGCCAGCGCCTGCGTGAACAGCGCCACCGCGTCGGCCGGCTGCGCCGTGCGGGCACGGGCCACCAGTGCGTCAAAAGTTTCGCGGTCAAGGTTTTGGTTCATGGCCGCTAGAGAGCCCGCCGCGCCGCGGCGCGTCAAGGTTGCCAGGGCCGTCACACCTTGACCCTCAAAGCCAGAACCCGCCCCCATTCAGGGGGCGGGTTCTGATCGGCTGGATCACGGACGGGGGTTGCCAGGGAACGATCCAGCCAGGGTTTGTCATGGGTTATGGAATGCTGTGCCGGTTGGTCCTTTCAGTTGTGGGGTCAGGTACGTGAAGCCTTGGGTACGTTAAGCCTTGGGCAAAACCCGGTCGGCAGGCGCCGCCCCCGCGGCAGAGGGTCCGGCGCACCATGAAGCGGTAGGCCAGCGCGGTCGAACGGACCGCGCGCTCATCAGGGGTCAGCCGCCGGCTGGCATCGGGATCGGTCAGTCCGCCCATTTTTTCCTCCGTCTTTTCGTGCCTTTTTCCAGCAACGGCCTTTTTAAGCAGAGAGAGCGAACGCCCTTGCCGCCCATGCGTTCCTGAAGGGCTTCAACCGCGAGCACTCCCGCAGCATCGATGCGCCAACGGTAGGAGCGCCTGGCGGAGCTGACAATATTCAGCCGGTTTTTGTCACGCGCGCCGCAAAGCCGGCCCAAAAAAGTCACAGCCCAAAGCGACAGGAGTCCGCGACAACGTGCAGATGGGTCTTTGCATGACGATTTCTCGGACTTTGTCCCGCGCCAGGGACAAGCGGCACGGCACCCGGTTGTGGAGCGCCGCGACGATCGCACTCGCCGCCGGCGTCAGCGCCTGCACCGCACAACAGGCGGAGCGCGTGCCGTCGCCGGCGGTTGCGTTTCCGGCGCCCGAACCGGCCCCGCAAGCGCCCGCCGCGCAACCGCAGCCGCCCAAGCCGGCGCCGCCGAAACGCGCGGTCCTGCCCGCGCCGCCGGCGGCCGGAAACGTGCCGGCGGCGAGCCAGGGCATCGGCCAAGTCATTGGCCAGGTCATAGGAATGTCACAGGACGACTTGCGCAACGCCCTGGGCGAACCGGCGGAGCGAATCGATCAGGGGCCGGGCCAGGCCTGGATCTACAGAACCCCCGCCTGCACCGTGGAGGTGGTGTTCTTCCTCGACGTCACCCGCAACGGCTACTACGCGCTCGACCGGAAAATTTCCGGGCCAGCCCTGCTTGAACACGACAGTCCTGCAGAACGTGCCTGCTACGCGGAGATCCAGAATGCTCGATACCGCTGACGCCGCCCCCGCCGTCGTCCTGGTCGACGATGACACCCTGTTCTTGAAAACCTTCGGCGCCAACCTCGAGCGCGCCGGCTACCGGGTCAGCGCCTTCGACGATCCCGCCGCGGTGCTGCAGTCGGACCGGCGCGGCGACGCCTATATCCTGGACTGGCATATGCCGCGCATCGACGGGCTGGAACTCCTGAACCGCCTGCGCGAGTCCGGCGTCACGGCGCCGATCATGTTCCTGACCTCGCTGAACCAGCCGCTGTTCGAGGAGATGGCGCTGGAGCACGGCGCGGTGGAGTTCGTGGAGAAGACCCGCAGCCCCGCGGTCATCATCAAGCGCCTGGAGCTGGTGATCGCCGGCGCGCGCCACCGCCAACGGCCCGCCCCGGCCGCCGACACCATCGATGCCGGGCGCCTCGCCCTCAAAACCGAGGCCAAGCGCGCCCATTGGGACGGCCGCGAGGTCGGGCTGTCGCTGGGCGAGTTCGAGGTGGTGGCGCTCCTGGCCGCCAAGGCCGGGACCGACGTCTCCTACCGCGAGATCTACAACACGGTGCAGGCCGAAGGCTTCATCGCCGGACAGGGCGCAGAGGGCTACCGCACCAATGTCCGCGCGCTGATCAAGCGCATCCGGCGCAAGTTCGCCGCGGTCGACCCCACGTTCGCCGCGCTCGAGAACTATCCGGGCTTCGGCTACCGCTGGCGCCGGGAGACCCGCTCACCAGATGCCTGACACCGGATATGCCAGCACCGCGAGCGGCACCACACCCGCGGCGAGCGGCCGTTTCTCGCGGTCGCTGCGCGTGCAGCTCACCGCATTGGTGGTGGTGTTCCTGGCGCTGCCGATCCTGCTCTATTCGGTGTTCGCCTCGGCCGACCGCGAGCGCCAGAAACTGCTGCTGGACGCGGTGCAGACCTCCGGCGCCATGGTCGGCAAGGCGCTGGCGCCCGCGCTCAAGGACATGAAGCCGGGCGACTTCGCCAAGCTCTCGGCCGAACTCGCGCGCTTCGCGGCGCCGCGCCAGAACATCAAACTGCTTTTCAAACCTAACGGCATCGGCGACACCGCCGGCTTCTTCTATGTCGCCAGCGCGCCGGACGTGCCGAACGCGGAAATGCAGGAAGAACGCGCCTTCCTCGCCGGCATCGGCGTGCTGGATAAACTGGGCCAGAGCTGCAGCGGCGACATCGCCTTGAGCGAACAGGTGCCGCGCCCAAGGGAAAAAGGCGCCGGCGCCATCCTGACCTCGGTGACGCCGGTCCAGAGCGCCGCCGGCTGCTGGGGCGTGGTGGTGGCGCTGGACGCGGGCGCGCTCGGCCCGGCCGGCGACAAACCCTATTGGATGCGCGCCGCGACCCGCATCGCCGGGATCGTCTATGCGGTCATGGCGGTCCTGGCCCTGGCGATCATCCGGGCGGTGTGGTCCAACCTGCGGCGCTTCAGGAACGTGGCCGGGATCATCGAGCGCGGCGTCTCGTTCGAGGAATCCTCCACCGTGCCGGAACTGGCGGCGATTGGGCGCGAGTTCGACGCCATGGTGCACCGCCTCACCCGCGTCGCCGATCTCATCCGCGACGCCGCCGAGGACAACGCCCACGCCTTCAAGGGCCCCATCGCCGTGATCCGCCAGGCGGTGGAACTGGTGCGTCCCGCCACCGGGGACGCCGAGACCGGGCTCGCGGCCATCTCGGCCTCGTTGGACCGCCTCGACGGCCTGGTGCAATCGGCGCGGCGGATCGATAGCGCCACCGCCGAACTGCTGGACGTGGGCCATGCCCGCATCGACCTCACGTCTTTGGTGCGCGCCTTCGCCGCCGACTACGGCACCATGATCGGCGGCACCGGAACCGGCGCGCAGCTGGCGGTCGACGCTGTCGCCGGCGTCCAGGTGGAAGGCCGCGCCGACCTGATCGAGACCATCCTCGAGAACCTGGTGGAGAACGCGCTGTCGTTCTCGCCGCCGGGCGGGCGCGTGCTGGTGGAACTCAAGGTCGAGAACCTCGGCGCCAGCCGCATCGCCGCGCTCAGCGTCGCCGACGAAGGCCCCGGCGTGCACCCCGGCCAGCTCGACGCCATCTTCGCGCGCTATTACTCGTCCCGCCCCGTCGCTGAAAAAAACGCGGCGGCAAAAGAAGGAGCCGATAAGAGCGGCAAAGACGGGACCCACTTCGGCATCGGCTTGTGGCTGGTGAAGCAGCACGCCATTGCCCTCGGCGGATCGGTGGCGGCGGCGGACCGTCCCGACGGCGGCCTCAAAGTGACGGTGCGCCTGCCCGTCAGGCGGTAGAAACTGGGTCGCGCAGCCGGGCCGATTCCGGGCCTCTGGAGTTAAGAAGCCCTCGCAAGAACGGCCGGCCGGGGTGTCGCGGCTGCGCTTTTTACCCTCTCTCGCGTGTGACCAACCCCCTGTTACATCTGGGGTTGTCTCCTAAACCGCGCCAACTCCTTGTTTTTTTCGCCTTTTCCGCAACCGGCATGGAATAATACGCGTATGTCTGGTGGCAGGCGATCCCGGGGATACGGGACTCACTTACGCGCAGGTTCAGGCTGGTGCGCACGTTCCCTGGAAGAGGCTGCCGGCAGACCGACAAATCCAAACAAGGTCCCAGAACGGGATCGCGGGCAGTCACCGAAACGTGGCTGTAGGGAGATGTCAACGCGAAGCCGGCACATGGGGGTGCCGGTGACATAGGGGCACAGAATGCTTCCCAGCCAACAGAGCTTCGAGCGCCGCGCGCTCAATCGCGTCACCTTCGGCGCCCGCGATCTCGATGAAAAATATGTGCAGATGATCGGCTGGCCCGCCTGGGTCAACGAGCAGCTGGCGGCGCCTCCGGGCGACGATCCCGAGCTGGCGGCGTTCCTCGCCACCCAGACCATGCACATCGAATACGCGGCCGCCGCCGACACGTCCAACGGCAACTGGCCCGCGGTCAAGGAAGAGCGCCCGCTGGTGGCGCTCGGCTTCTCCACCGCCGACCTGTGGTCGCTCTACGCCGGCCAGAGCACCGCCGTGCCCTCGACCGAGATCTTCCGCGTGCGCCAGGAACTGGCCGCCGCCACCTGGATCCGCAACGCGCACTCCAAGTACCAGCTGCGCGAGTTCATGGCCGACTTCTGGCACAACCACTTCAACATCGGCAAAGGCGCGCGCGAGACCGCGACCGTCGAGCTGCCGATCTATGACCGCGACGTCATCCGGCCCAACGTGTTCGGTAATTTCCGCGACTTCCTGCACGCGGTCGCGCGCTCGACCTCGATGCAGATCTACCTCGACAACTGGCTGTCGCGCGCCACCACGCCGAACGAGAACTACAGCCGCGAGGTGCTGGAGCTGCACACCCTGGGCGCCGACGTCTACCTCGGCATCGTCAACTCCGACGCGCCCTCGGTGCAGGCCGGCCCCTACCTGGTGACCGCGGGCTTCACCGACGCCGACATCACCCAGGCCAGCCGCGCGCTGTCCGGCTGGACCGTCGCCAACGGCCAGTATGTCAGCGCCGGCAAGGTGCTGCCCATGACCGGCGAGTTCGCCTATGACGCCGCCATGCACAACACCCAGGCCGGCATGTTCATGGGCATGGACCTGTCCAAGCTCACCAACGCGATGGCCCAGGGCAACCGCGTGCTGGATATCGCCGCCTACCACCCGGCCACCGCCAAGTTCATCTGCAAGAAGCTGTGCACCCGCATCTTCGGCGAAGGCTATCCGCAGAACGCCTATATCCGCGCCTATAACGCCTGGATGAACAACCAGGACATGCCCAACCAGATCGCCCAGGTGCTGCGCGCCATCCTCGTCGACAGCAACGAGATCGGCGTGCTGCCGGCCACCAAGCTGCGCCGCCCGTACGAGCACCTGATCGCCCTGTTCCGGGCGACCGACATGGTGGTCAACGCCGGCACCACCATGACCTCGGCCTTCGACCCGGTGACCGACTTCCTGTTCGCCTGGACGCCGCCCAACGGCCGACCCGACGACAACGCCTACTGGCTGACCACCGGTGCGCTGCTGACGGTGTGGAACAACGCCATGACCTGGCCGGCCAACAGCGCCATCAAGACCACCCTCTCCGCCCAGACGCCGTCGTCCGCCAAGGTCACGGTCGCCGCCATGGTGGAATACTGGGTGGGCCGCATGATCGGCTTCGCGCTGCCGACCACGTCGACCGCAGCACTCACCACCGACAGCGGCATTGCCGCCCTGCCGCTCCAGGCGCGCACCTCGACCACCAACGCCACCACGCTTGAGAACGCCTATCGCCGCCTCGTGGGCCTGATCGCCCAGGCACCCGAGTTCATGTACCGGTAGGAGGAAAGCGCGATGAACGACATGCCTCACCATCATCACCACATCTCCCGTCGCGGCATCCTGGGCGGCGGCGCGGCCATGCTCACCCTGGGCGGCGGCTTGCGCGTCGCCTTCGGCGCCGACGTGCCGGTGGCGCTCGGCGGCACCGGAACCGCGACCACCGAGAAACCCGCCGCCGGCAGCCCGATCCTGGTGGTGATCTTCTGCCGCTTCGGCCAGGACGGCCTGCAGCTGGTGGCGCCTTCGGGCGATCCCAACTACATCGCCGCCCGCCCCACCATCCGCATCGGAGCCAGCAGCAGCTTCGGCCTTGGCACTCTCGACAACGTGGACATGTACTTCAACACCAACATGCCGGAGCTGAAGGCGCTCTACGACGCCAAGCAGCTGGCGCCGATCGTCGCCGCCGGCGTGCCCACCAATATCCGCAGCCACTTCGAGGCCCAGGACATGATGGAGCGCGGCGGCGCCGACGGCACCGCCCTGCCCGGCAACGGCTGGCTGGCGCGGCATATGAACCAGTTGAACCTCGCCACCGCGCTGTCGACGGTGGCGATTTCCACCAGCATGCCGACCTCGCTGATGGGCGATAACCAGGCGCTGGCGATCCCCAACCCGGCCAACTTCAACGTCTCGGGCGGCACCAACACCTCCAACGTCGTCCGCGGCCTGGTGCGCGGCACCACCGACTATGAAAAGAAGGCACTCGAGACCCTGGACGCCATCACCAACGTCCAGACCGCCTACCGCGCGCTCACCAACAACACCCAGACCGGCTATACCAACGGCGACCTGTCGACGCCGCTGCGCTCGCTGGCCACCCTGATCAAGATGAACGCCGGCGTCAGCGTCGCCACCGTGGACATGGGCGGCTGGGACCACCACCAGAACCTGACCGCCGCATTCACGACGCGGGCCCAGGAACTGTCGCGGTCGATCTCCGCCTTCTGGAACGACCTGGGCTCCACCTACCAGCCGCAGGTGACCATCGTCACCATGACCGAGTTCGGCCGGCGCTTCACCGAGAACGCCAACCGCGGCCTCGACCATGGCTCGGCCTCGACCATGATGGTGGTGGCGAAGGACATGAACGGCGGAAAAATCTACGGCGAGTGGCCGGGCACCGCCGCCAACCAGCTGTTCGGCGGCGACCTGGCCGTCACCACCGATTACCGCACGGTGCTCTCCGAGATTCTGGTCAAGCGCCACAGCGAAGCCAAGATCGCCAGCGTGTTCCCGAACGTGCCTTACAACCCGCTCGGGTTGTTCGCTTAAGCTCAGTCTTCACAGCGACGGAAGGCCCGCGATACGTGCTTCTCCGTAGAGCGCGGCGATGGGCCGGGTCCAGCCAGGGGTGGTGGATCCGGCCTTCTCTTTTCAGCCCAAATCTTTCTTGAACCGCGACGCCGCGTTGCCTGGAAAGCTGTAAGGCCCGGTGTGGGTCAGCGTGCTGGCGCGGTCCAGCCACAGGTCCCCGCCCAGTTTCCGCCAGCGCCGGCAGAAGGCGTAATCCTCGCTGAGGTAAGCGCCGGCTTCGTCGATCATGCAGTCGAACAGGGCGTAGAGATTCTCGCTCGGCGGGGACGGCGGAAAACTCTGCACGCTTCTGAACCTGGTCTCCGGATACGCCGCGATCATCCTCAGGAGCGCCGCGCGCGCGATCAGCAGGAAGCCGGTGCCGGCATACTCCGCCGCGGCGAAGGCGCCGTCGGTTTTTCCGCCCTCGGCCAATTTCCCCACATACACCAGGCCGGCTTCCGCCAGCGGTTCCTGGTTGTTCACGGCGCGCTCCGGGATCGCCGCCCAGTCGATGGACTTCACCGGGTAGGTGGCCGCCGCCATGTCCTTGCCGGCGGCCAGCAGGCGCGCCACCTGTTCGGGCGGAAACGAGATGTCGGCATCGATGAACAGGAGGTGGGTGGCGGCGGGCTCGTCGAGCATGGCGGCGACGATGGCGGCGCGGGCGCGGGTGATCAGCGCATCGTTGGCCAGCAGGTTGAGCCCGAACCGCACGCCCATGGCAGCGGCGCGGTCCATCAGGCCGACCACGGAATTCATATAGCCGTGCGTGACAAGCCCGCCGTAGCAGGGCGTGCCGATGATGATGAAGGGCTTGGTCATACGGTGTTCCCCCAAACCTTCACCCTAACACCGGGTGACGGCGGCCTTAAACGCTGTGTACCATGGCGCAGCAGCTTGGGGAGGCCGCCTGCATGACCACCGACCGCCGCACCGCTCTTTTAGGTGTTTTAGGAGCTGTTTTGGCGCCACTGGTCCCGACCGCGCGCGCGGCGGACACCGCCGCCGCCAAGGACGTCACCCTTACTCTCGCCCGCTATGCGGTGAAAGCCGGCGGCGCGTCCATTCCCGCCGCGGTGCGCAAGGAAGGCGTGCGCACCCTGGTCAACTGGCTGGGCGCGGCCTTGGGCGGCAGCGGCCATGAGGCCGTGGCCCATGCGGTGGCCGCCCTGGCCCCGCTGTCCGGTCCGGCGCAAGCAAGTTTGATCGGCCGCAAGGAGCGTTTCGATGTGCGCACGAGCGCCTTCATCAACGGCATCGCCAGCCACGTGCTGGACTACGACGACACCCACCTCAAGACCGTGATCCATCCTTCGGTCGTGATCTGCCCGGCCCTGCTGGCGGTGGCGGAGTGGAAACCGGTGCGCGGGGCGGATTTTCTCACCGCCCAGATCGTCGGCACCGAGGCGGCGCTCAGGATCGGCAACGCGGTCTACCCCAACCACTACGATGTCGGCTGGCACATCACCGGCACCGCCGGTGTGTTCGGCGCCGCCGTGGCGGTGGGGCGCCTGCTGGGCCTCAGCGAACAGCAGATGGTCTACGCCCTGGGCCTGGCGGCCTCGCAGCCGGTGGGCCTGCGCGAATCCTTCGGCTCCATGAACAAATCCTTCAACCCCGGCGCCGCCGCCAGCGCCGGCATTCTCGCGGCCTTGCTCGCCGCCAACGGTTTTGACAGTTCCCCCGGCATGATCGAGGCCAAGCGCGGCTGGGCCAACACGGTGTCGACCAAACAGGACTACCGCGAGATCACCGAGGGCCTGGGCACCCGCTTCGAGGCCGCGCTCAACACCTACAAGCCCTTCCCCTGCGGCATCGTGTTGCACCCGCCCATCGACGCCGCGCTCAAGCTGCGCCGCGCCAACAGGATCGACCCCGCCGCCATCGACCGGGTGGAGCTGAAGGTGCATCCGCTGGTGCTGGAACTCACCGGCAAACCGGCTCCCGCCGACGGCCTGGAGAGCAAGTTCAGCGTCTATCACGCCGTGGCAGTAGCAATCATCGAGGGCGCCGCCGGCCTCAAGCAGTTCAGCGATCGCGCCGCCAAGGACCCCGCCGTCCTGGCGCTGCGGGACAAAGTGAAGCCGGTGGTGACGCCAGGCATCCACGAAGCCCAGGTGGACATGACCATCGTCATGAAGGACGGACATAAATTCCACCAGTTCATCGAGCACGCGGTGGGCAGCGTCGAAGCGCCGCTCAGCGACGCCGACCTCGCCGCCAAGTTCACCGACCTCGCCGACGGCATCCTGCCCGCCGCTCAGGCCAAGAAGGCGATGGATGCGTGCTGGAACGTGGAGAAGCTGGCAAGCGCCGCGGAGATCGCGGCGGCGGCGCGGGCGAGCACGTAGTCCCGGAGGCAAGAGTGCGGTGTCGTCCTTGCGCCCTTCGGCCCAAGACTGACAAGAAACCGGAAAGTCAAACTACCGCATCCTCAAAATAATCGCCTGATCGCTGGCCGGGTCGGTGTCCTTGCGCACCTTGGCCACGTCCTCCGCCTTCACCGTGCCGGGGGCGTTGTTGCCCCAGCCGGTGCGGATGAAGTTCACCACGTCGGCCACCTGCCGGTCATTCAGGATCACCCGGAACTGCACCATCCGGTAAGGATCGGGCTGGCCGTCCACCACCAGGCGCTGGGAGCCGTTGAGGGTCACGTTGACCAATGACGCCGGATTCCGGTCGAGCACCGCCGGGTTGCCGGCGATGGGCGGTACGAACTCGGCTTTGCCCTTGCCGTCCATGCCGTGGCAGCCGGCGCATTGGACGGCGTAGACCTTCTCGCCCGGGGTCTTGTCGTCGGCGCCGATCAGGCGCTCGGTGGTCTTGGCGTCGTAGGCCGGCGCCTTCACGCCGGGGCGCGCGCCGGGCGTGAGGCTCTTGATGTAAGCCGCCATGCCCATGAGGTCCTCGTCGCTGAGGAACTGCGTCGAGTTGTTGATGACGTCGATCATCGTGCCGAAAGCGGCGGTGCCGGGGCCGTGGCCGGTTTTCAGGAAGGCGAACACATCGGCCTCGGTCCAGGCGGCCAGACCGTCGCCCTCGTCGCCGCGCAGGTTGGGGGCGGACCAGTGGTCCAGCTCGGCCCCCGACATGAAGACGCCCTCGTCTCCGGTCATGGCCTTTTCCTGGAAGAACAGGCCGCGCGGCGTATGGCAGCTGCCGCAATGGCCGAGGCCTTCCACCAGGTAGGCGCCGCGGTTCCAGCTCATGCCTTTTTCGGTCTTGGCGGTGTAGCCCTTGCCCGGCGTGAACAGCGCGTTCCACACCTTGAGCCCGGTGTTGAGCAGCCACGGCTTGTTCATCCACTCGGGCAGTTCCTTCCCGGCGTTGGCTTGTTTGACCGGCGCGACGCCTTCCATGAAGAACGTATAGAGCGCCTTCATGTCGTTGTCGGTCATATTGGCGTAGGACGGATAGGGCATGGCCGGGAACAGGTAGTGGCCGTCCCTGGCGACGCCTTCGCGCATGGCGCGGTCGAAGTCCGCCAGGGTATAGGCGCCGATGCCGGTGTCCTTGTCGGGCGTGATGTTGGTGGTGGTGATGTTGCCGAACGGTGTCGCCATCTTCAGGCCGCCGGCGAAGGAGTCACCCCCCGGCGCGGTGTGGCAGACGATACAGTCACCCGCGCGGGCGACATATTCGCCCCGCGCGAGGTCTTCGGGCGCGGCCGCGCCCAAAGCCGGACCGGCCAGCAACACCGCGGCGGCGGCGAAGACTTTCGGCATCATGGGTGAAGCTCCCTTCCCCGGTGGCTGCGCCCCGTGACGGGCGGCGCATGCCAGATACGCGTGCAGGGTGATGGGGCCGGCCCGCCGGGTCAAGGACGCAAACACCGGCGCCGCGTCACACCGGCGGGATTATTGCGTATCGGTCAGCGCCTTGTTGAGCATGGCGCCGAGGCGGACACCGGCGCGCGCCAGGCGGCCCATCACCACCGGCTGTTCCACATGGAGATAGTTGGGGCCGTAGGTGAACGGCGCGAACTGCATGCCGTAATAGCTTATCGGCGAGAGCGCGGCGGCGAGCGATTCATTGGCCCAGTCCTGCGGGGCCGTGGCGGTCCAGGCGGCGCGGTCGGCGGCGTCGAGGTCATCCTCGAGGTCGGTGACGATGGTGCGCCAGGGGCGGCCGTCGCGGGCGATGAGGCCGCTTTCCCAGACCGCATGCAGGTTCATCTCGCGGCCGTAGAAGTGGCCCTGGATGTCGCGGCCGTTGCGGTCCGAGGCGCGCGCCACGTTCAAGGGCTGGTGCAGGTCGCCGACCAGGTGAGCGAGCAGTTTCAGCGCCACGTCGGCGCCGGGGCCGCCGTGCTCCAGCGCGTCGTTCTGCGACATCACCTGGCCGAGCACGCAGTTCCGGTTGGGGCAATCGCGCGCCATATCGACGGCGGTGGCGTCGTCGGGCACCGCCAGCATGTGCCATCCGGCGGTCTCGGGGTGGGAGAGTTTGTAGTCATCGCCCCAGGCGCAGGCGTCCGCGAACTGGTCGCGGCCGTCCACGTCGAGGGTGGCCTTGACGCTGTCCCTGGCGCGTTGGCTGAGTTCATCCCAGGCGATGGCGCAGACGATGCGGTGGCCGTCCGGGCCCCAGGCCCTGGCGTGCGACGGGGCTGAGAGCGCCGCGAGCACAATCGCAAGCGCGGAGAGAACGCGGATCAAGATCGGGCCCGCTACTTGTTGACCACGCGCCAGGTGCCGTCGGCCTGCCGGCACACGGTGCCGTGGGCCGGCTCGCGCTTGCCGTCGATGACGATGGTGGTCTGGAATTCCCGGCACGGCCCGTCGGCGGTCGGCGTGGCCGTGGGTGTAGGTAGGAGACGGCCGGGCGCGGACTTCACCGGCGGCGCGTTCCAGGTGATGCCGTTGGCGTCCGGTTTTGCCGCCGACGCAGCAGGCGTGGCGCCGGGTTTGGCCGCCGGCGGCGGCGCGGGTGTGTCCCAGATGATGCCGTTTTTGTCCGGCTGGCCTGCCGTCCCCGTGGCCGGGAGCGTCATGGTTTCCTTGGGCGCCCCCGCTTTGGCAGGCGGCGTGTCCCAGATGATGTCGTTTGGCGCAGATGAGGGTGCCGCGGCCCAACTGGATGTGGCCGCGCCGGCGGCCAGGAAGGCCGCGGCGGCGAGAAGGGGGCGCATGGAAAAGTCCTCGGGTCCGGAACGGGGCAGAGAACCCATTTTAACCTCCGGCCGCGCCCGGGGATAGCGGCGTCAACACCCGAAAACCGCGGGAAAAAGGCGGCGCGGCCCCGACCTCATAGGGGCTACCGGTCCGGGACATCCCTCCCCTATAGTCCGCCCATGAGGGGGACGCCCGCGTGAATTCCAAAGTCAAAATGTCGGAGGCGCTGTTCAAGAAATTCGTGGGTTCGCTCGCGAGGTCGCCGCGCTATTTCTTCCTGTCGCCGCAGTGCCGGCAGATCTTCGCCATCGAGCGGTTCAACGAACGCGGCCGCGAGGTGCGCGAATATGCCGACACCTCGGCCGGCGTCATGCCCGGCACCGTCGCCCACAACCGCCTGCAGATCGACGACGGCACGTTCGCCTCGGCCGAGCGGTCGCTGCGCCTGATCAATCCCATCGCCTCCATCAGCGGCATCTTCGGGTACGAAGGCGACAAAAAGGTCCTGTCCATCGGCCCGCGCACCGAAATGGAGCTGTTTCACCTGGTGGGCGCCGGGTTCCATCCCGACAACATCGCCGCCGTGGACCTGATCTCGACCTCGCCCTGGATCGACCTGGGGGACATGCACAAGCTGCCTTATCCCGACCGGAGCTTCGACGTCGCGATCTCGAGCTGGGTGCTGGGCTACAGCGCCACTCCGCAGAAAGCCATCGACGAGATGCTGCGGGTGACCAAGGACAGGGGCGTCATCGCCATCGGCTGCACCCACAATCCCGACGCCGACACCCTGGAATACAAGACCGCCGAGGCCAAGATCCTGGGATCGCGCTTCCGTCACGTCGACGAATACCGCGCGATGCTCGGGCCCCATCTCGACTGGGTGTATTACCAGGACGAACCGCAAGGGACGGCGCCGGGACCGGTGATCATCATCGCCCGCGTGAAACATTGAGTCCCTGGCATTGAGGCCGCAACAGGAACCGCCATGTCGCGCTATGTGCAGAAGGTGCTCCAGCCCGGCGAGACCGTGATTCTGGAAACCAAGGTCCACTGGCTGATCTACCTGCCCGCGCTGTTCTGTTTGCTTCTGGCGGTCGCCGGCGGCGTGATCTACGTCATCGAACCGGCGGAGAAGATCCTGGTCTATGGCCCGATCGGACTGGGATTGCTGCTGGGCGTGCCGAACGTCATCGGCGCCTGGCTCACCCGCCGGACCACCGAAATCGCGGTCACCGACCGGCGCATGATCTACAAACGCGGGTTCATCCGCCGTCATACCATCGAGATGAACATGGAAAAGGTCGAGAGCGTCGACGTCACCCAGTCGATCCTGGGCCGCATCTTCGACTATGGCGACGTGCTGGTGCGGGGCACCGGTCACGGCCTGGAGCCGTTGCGCATGATCGAGAAACCGCTGGCGTTCAGAAGCGCCATCATCGCCCGCTGAGGCGCGCGGCGCGCGCGACGCTCCCGTTCCCCGCCCCAACCGCCGTTCCCGGTGTGCGCGCGGGAGCACAGCGTATTGCGCGTTTCCCGGGGACAGACCCGTCCGCGGCGCTCGCGCCAATTGGCCTTATCCTTAACGTCGGGGGATGCATCCCAGCCTCATCCCTGGCGCCCCGCGCGATCATCTCGAACGCCGCTTTGACGGTCCGATCCCGCCGCAGTTGCTAGCAACCGGCACCGAACGGGACCACATGATCGATCACCACCGGGCGATGATCCGGTTCAGCGGCATTCGGATCGCGGACTTCACCGCCTCCCTCGCCCGGCTGAAGACGGCGCCGCCGGCCCCGGGCCTGGAGGACTGGATCGCCCGCACCGAGGCCGCTATCTGCGACCATGAATGCGAAAAGCGGCGGCACGAAGAATACTTGGCCGCCTTGCTTGCGCAGCGCAGCCCCTAGGCGCGGAAGCCCTGAGACTTACGAGCCGGGACCGTTGGCGGCGGGGGCGTTGCCGAACACCGCGTGATGCACGCGGTCGCCGGGCTTGATGCCCATTTTCTGCGCGGCGCCCCCCACCAGCTCCAGCACCGCGCGCACCGGCTGGCGCGGGCCGATCGGGGCTTCGGAATGCGGGACCGCATTATCCTTGATGGCCTCGATCACGCCGTTGTCGCGGATGAAGATCATATCCAGGGGGATGAAGGTGTTGCGCATCCAGAACGCCGCGCGCCGTTCCTCGTGGAAATCGAAGATCATGCCGTGATCCTCGGCCATGGCGTTGCGGTGCATGAGCCCGATCTCCTGCTCCTTCGCCGTCGCCGCCAGCTCGACGGTGAATTTCAGGGTCTTGCCGGCCGCGTCGATGGTGAGCGGAGAGGTCGGCAGGGATTGCGCCTTGGCGGGGTTGAGCGGCTCGAACGGCCTCTGTGTCTGGGCGAGAACGGGAGCGGCCAGCGCCAGGCCCAGCACCAGCAGATAGACTTTGAGCTTCACGGTCATGGTGTCTCTCCCGCTCCTTCCGCTTTTCCCGGGCCGGCCAAGCGCAGCACACTATAGCCCGCCAGCGCCGAGAGCAGGGACCCGAGCAGCACGCCGATTTTCACGTCGTCCATCATCCGGGTGCTGGGGAAAGCCAGGCCGCCGATGAACAGGCTCATGGTGAAGCCGATGCCGCACAGCAGCGCCGTGCCGTAAACCTGCGTCCAGGTGGCGCCGGACGGGCGCACCGCGAGGCCGAGGCCGACCGCGGCGCGGGCGCCGGCGAAGATCCCGATCTGCTTGCCCAGGAACAACCCCGCGGCAACCGCCAGCGGCAGCGGCGTCAGCGCCTGGGCCGGCGCAAGGCCGGCGAAGGACACGCCGGCATTGGCGAAGCCGAACAGCGGCACGATCATAAACCCGACCCAGGGCGCAAGCGCCCGTTCCAGACGGTGGGCGGGCGTGTTCTCGCCGCCCGGTTCCATGGCCGCGCCATGGATCGGCAGGGCGAACGCCGTCAGCACGCCGGCGATGGTGGCGTGGACGCCCGACAGGAACACCGCGATCCACAACAGCACGGCCAGGAAGATATAGGGCCACAGCCGGCGCACGCCGACGCGGTTGAGCACGAACATCAGCGCCAGCAAAGCCGCAGCCGCGGCCAGGGCAGAGCCGGAGATGCCGCCGGCGTAGAACAGGGCGATGATGGCCACCGCGCCCATGTCATCGGCGATGGCGACGGTGGTGAGGAACAGCTTGAGCGACACCGGCGCCCGCTTGCCCAGGAGCGCGATGACCCCGATCGCGAAAGCGATGTCGGTGGCCGACGGAATCGCCCACCCCCGCGCCAGCACCGCGTCGCCGCCGGTGATGGCCAGGAACACCAGTGCCGGCACGGCCATGCCCGCCGCCGCCGCGATCAGCGGCAACGCGCGTTGGCCCTTGTGGGACATGTGGCCGTGGGTGAACTCGCGTTTGATCTCGAGGCCTACCACCAGGAAGAACACCGCCATGGCGGCGTCGTTGATCCAATGCAGCAGCGAAAGCGGCCCGATATAGGTGTCGAGCGCCAGGAAATACGCCGGCCCCCATGGACTGTTGGCGACCACGAGCGCCAGCGCCGCCGCCGCCATCAAGAGGATGCCGCCGGCGGCCTCGCTGGCCAGGAATCGATGCAGGATGGAGGGATGCTTCAATGAAGATGCTTTCAATCGGCCCGCTCAATCGACGCGCTTGGGCATCCAGCGGGTGGCGCTCACCGGCTTGCCCGAATGATTGCGCAGGACCTTGGGCCGCAGGACTTTCTCGGCCGTCGGCGCGCCGCTGGGCGTGGGTCCACCCATGCCGGCCGCGGCGCCCGTGCCCTTTTTCCGCACCAGGCCGTCGGTGGCGTAGAAGTCCACCATGGTCTCGAAGGCGATCTCGGCGCCGGGCCCTACCGACAACGCATCCAGGTACGGCGCGTGGCGCTTGACGAGCTTGGTCAGGTGATCGGGCGAATGGGCGCCGAACTGGCGCCAGACGGAGTCCAGGATATGCCGCGGCAGTTCATCCACCAGGCCGAGATCCACCGCCGGGCGGCCGCGCGCGAAGGCCTTGAACAGGGTGGGTTCGATGGGCCCGTCCTCGGTGGCGACAAAGGTGGCGGGCATGAGCTTGGCGCCGCCCTGCAGCACGCCGAAATAGGCCTGGGCCAGGAACAGCAGCCGCTGCAGCTTCTGCGGCTGCAGGTACTCGCCGTCGCTCTGGGCCCGGTCGAGGAACCAGAAAGCGACTTCAAAGCCCGAGGCAACGGCCGGTGGACGCAACGCTCACTCCACGCAAACTGCAAGTAGGCAAACTGAAAGCGCCGCCAGAGTATGGTCTCCAGCGTGCAGCGCCAATATGGCTTTGAAGGGTCTAGAGTCTCGTGCGTGATTTAAGAATCACGCACGAGACTCTAGACCATTGTTTGGTCGCATCGTTTCTGCGGAAAACCGGTATCCACTTTTCCGCACGATGCTCTAGCTCGCCGGAGCGTAGCTGACGCCGATGTCGGTGACCGCTTCGGCCACGCCCATGAGCGACTGGTTGAATTCATAAATCCGGATCGACCGCTCGGCGTCGCCGGCGCCGAAACCAAGATCGCCGCGGGCGGCCAGGGCCGCCTGTTCTTTCATGATGGTGGCGCCCACTTCCCGGCTCACCAGCACGCCGCCGAAGCTGACGACATGGTCCTGGTAGGGGCGGTAGCGCTGACGGCGGCGCGGTGTTTCAAAGCTGTCGGCTTCGTCGTCATAGCGCGGATGGTCATAGCTGGACGGCGCGAACGCCCCCGCCATGGGATCCACATACTCGCTGGACGAGGCCACCGGGACGCGCGGCTGCATCACCCGCGTCGTCGTGCCGACGATGCCGGTATTGGCGACCTGGGCGGTCATGATGCCCCCAGAGTCAGGTGACCAATGACGCGTGTGATGTTCTTCACAAATTCTTTATAGGGCGGCACCCCGGCCGCGTCAAACAGCAAGCCGTCTTCAACCGCAAAAATTTGTGGTTTATCAAATCATTAACGAGAGGTTAACGATGTGAGTCCGCTCAGGTCTGGAGCGCCGCGGCGACGATGGACCACAGGTAAATGGTCACGAACAGACCGATCAGGCCGGAGGCTTCCTTGAGGTAAGCAGTTGCGCTCATATGTATATTCCCTGTTTCTAATCTACGCGTTTTTAAGTTCTCTTTTTGTTCTATCGGCAGAATAGAACAAAAAAAGAACATGCGTCAAGAGGAGTTATCCACAGGACCTTGCCTTTTCACTCTGCTTTTTCCGGACACGTCTGGACAGGGTGGGGGCCGGGCACGTAGGGACAACAACCCATGACCACCCTTTCCGCTCCCCTTTCCGCCCACCTTTCCGCTCATAGGCAGACCCACCGTTTCAGCGTGGCGCCGATGATGGACTGCACCGACCGGCATTACCGGTTCCTGGCGCGGCTCATCAGCCGGCGCACGCGGCTTTATACGGAAATGGTGACCGCGGTCGCGCTGGTGCGCGGCAAGGACCCCGCCCGGTTCCTGGGCTTCGACGGCGACCAGTCCCCCCTCACTCTCCAGCTTGGTGGCAGCGACCCGGCGGAACTGGCCCAGGCGGCGCGCATGGCCGAGGACTTCGGCTACGACGAGATCAACCTCAACGTCGGCTGTCCCAGCGACCGGGTGACTTCGGGCCGGTTCGGGGCCTGCCTCATGGCGGAACCCGGCCTGGTGGCGGAGTGCATCGGCGCCATGATCGCCGCGGTGAAGATTCCGGTGACCGTGAAAACCCGCACCGGCATCGCCACCAAGGCCGAACGCCATATCGAGAAGCCCGACATGCTCGATCCCCTGGTGAAAGCCGTCGCCGCCGCCGGCTGCGGCACCTTCATCATCCATGCGCGCAAGGCCTGGCTCGAAGGCCTGTCGCCCAAGGAGAACCGCGAGATCCCGCCGCTGGATTACGCGCGGGTCCATCGCCTGAAAGCCGATCACCCCGGCCTCTGCATCATCCTCAACGGCGGACTCAAGAGCCTGGCCGCGGCGCAGGACGCCGGCGCCGGCCTCGACGGCGTGATGCTGGGCCGCGCCGCCTATGAGCAGCCCGCCATGCTGGCCGCGGTCGACGCCGTGTTCTACGGCGACACCGCCGCCGCCCCCTCGCGTGCCGCGGTGGTGGAGGCCTATGCCGGCTATTGCGCTGGATATCTCGCCCCTCATGGACCGCGAGGGGGCCTGCGCCCCAGCGCCCTTTACCGTCACCTCTCGGGCCTGTTCCACGGCGGCCTCGGCGCCCGCCGCTGGCGCCAGCAGGTATCCAAGGCCTGCCAGGGCGAGATCGGCGGCACCGATCTCGTGACCCTCGCCCGGGCCCTGGACCGGCCGGAAGCCCTTGCCGCATAAATCGTTATATGCGACTCACTTTGTAACCGGGGACGTGACACACCGACGCGCGCCCCGCCGCCAGAGTCCGGATCGCCGATGACGCCGCGCTACGCCATCTATTACTCGCCAGACCCGGGCAGCCCTTTGGCGGCGTTTGCCCAGGCGTGGTGCGGTCCAGGGTCCCAGCTGACGTCCGCCCTCGACCGTCCTTATATCGACCGGATCACCGCCAATACCCGGCGCTACGGCTTCCACGGCACCCTGAAGCCGCCGTTCGAACTGAACCCGGTCCTGTCGCTCGACGGCCTGATGGAGGCGGCGCGCCTGTTCGCCCGCACCGTGGCGCCTGTGGAATTGCCGCCCCTGGAACTCGCGGTCATCGGCAAGTTCATCGCCCTCACGCCCACCCATGAGTCCGAGGCCCTGGAGAAGCTGGCGGCCGCCTGTGTGCGCGCCTTCGAGGCGTTCCGCGTGCCCATGACCGCCGAACAGTTCGCCCAGTACAAGCTCAACAAGCTCACGGTCCACCAGGAGCAGATGCTGAAGCACTGGGGATATCCGTATGTGATGGAAGAGTTTCGTTTCCACATGTCGGTGACCGACAGGATCGAGGACGAAGCCGAACGCCTGCGCGTGATGGCCGAACTCGCCAGGATCGCGGCCCCCGTCATCGGCAAGCCGCTGGTCGTGCGCGCCCTCACCGTGTTCCACCAGCCCGGCAGCGACGAGCCCATGGTGCCGGTCGAACGCATCCCTTTCGGCCGTGGCTGAGACCGGACCAGGCTCCGAAGCCGCGCCGCCGGACGATCTCGCCCCCGCCACGCCTCCCACCGCTGCGCCGACAGATCTCGCGCAACCCGCGGACGGCGGCGAACCGCCCGGCCGGTTAGCGCGCTTTTTCACATCTCTGACGGCGGGCCTGACGGCGGGCATAACCTCGGGCCTGCGCCGCGCCGCGCGCGCGGTGCGCCGGCTGTTCGGCATCAAAAGCCGCGCGCGCAAAGCCCGGGTGTATTGGGACAGCGACGTCACGCTGACTCTCAACAACCTGGTCAACGAGACCGAGACCAAGGCCAGCGGCAAGGTGCAGGTGATCTCGCTCGCCGGCTTCCGGGAGGCCATCGGCGACCTGTGGGAGCGCTATCGCGATAAACTCATCATGATCGCCGAGACCTCCATCGCCCGGCGCATCGGGCGCGGCAATACGTTCATCGCCATCGACGAGGATTCCTGGCTGCTGCTGTTCAGCCGCGCCGACGAGAACCAGGCGCAGAGCCGCGCCGACGCCATCGCCGCCGCCATCGGCGAGAAACTCATGGGCGCGCGCTTCGTCCTGGCGGAGACCCCGCTGCCGGAGGCGCAAAAGCTGGGCCTCGCCGACATCGTCAACGCCGACGGCACCGTCAACCTCGACGCCATGCGCGCCGAGGTCGCCAAGATCAAGGCGGCCCAGCGCGCCCATGACAAACCGCTTGCCCCCTCCCACGCGCGCAAGGCGAAGCAGGGCAAAGCCGCCGCAAAGCCGCCGCGCATGGTGGTCCGCACGCGCACGTTGCCGCCATCAGCGCCGGCGCCGGCCCCGGCAGAGGAACCGTCGAAGATCGAAGGGCTGCTGCTGCACTACCGGCCCGCCTGGAACGCCGAAAGCCAGAGCGTGAACACGCTGCATTTCCGCGCCTACACCCCGGAAGGCCTCAGCGTCACCGACGACGAGGCCGCCGCCCTCGACAGCGCCACCGCGCTGGATATGATGCGCGCCGGCCTCAAGGCCTTCGCCGAACTCCGCGCAACCCAGCTTCCGATCCTGTTCTGCCTGCCGGTACCCGTCGGCTGCTTCACCATGCAGGCCCTGGGCGACGCGCAGAAACTGATCGCCGCCCTGCCACGCGATGACCGCCTGGGGTACTTGCGGCTCGACATGCGCCGCCTGCCGCGCGTCAATCCCGAAAAGCTGGTGGCCCTGCGCGAGCTGTTCCGCAGCCATGTGCGCGGGGTGTCGTTCCCCATCAACCCGTTCACCAGCACCGACAGCATGCTGGCGCTGGACCATGTCAGCTACCTGGCCGACGTGACCCGCGACGCGGCTGCTTCCGACGACGAGATGTTCGAGGCGTTGCGGCACCTCAAGTACCGCGCCGGCGCCCGTGCCGTGGCGGTAACCGGGTTACGCACGCGCGGCCACCTGGCCAAGGCCGTGGCGGTGGGCGTCGCCGAGGTCAGCGGCCCGGCGCTCTTGGGCGAGTCCAGGCATATGCTCGAGCGGGTCCAGCGCCTGCCGCGGGAAAGCCTGATGACGGCGATGTAGACCCTGGGGCTGCCATAATCCGGGCCTATATACCGGATAAGATGAGGTCACCGCCTTCCAAGAGGCTTCCATGATCCGTATCCTTGCCGCCGTCCTGATACTTGCCGCTTCTGCAACGCCCCATGTCTGGGCCGCCGACGCCGCCAAATCCGATCCTGTGCTGTTCGACCAGCTCAAGGGCGTGAAAACCTGGCGCAAGGGCGGCGACAACATCGTCTATGTGCAGGGCAGCACCGGCGATTGGTACAAAGCCGTGATGCTGGAAACCTGCATGACCCTGGACACCAAGAAGGGCATCAGCTTTCTGACCGAACTGGACCCCGTCACCAACGTCAAGCAAAGCCGCGTGGTGGTGGACCGCCATATCTGCACCGTCGACAGCCTGACCAGGATCGATGGACAGCCGCCGGCGGCGCCGGCCGGCAAGTAGGGCGTCAGGCCCGGGCCAGCAGGGAGTCCGCCATCGCCATATGTTCGAGGCGGTCCACGCCCAGGGCCGCTACCGGATCGCCGAGCATGACGGCGCCGGCCTGCACGCCGAGCGTGCGCGACATCGCCGCCAGCGCGTTGTTCAGCGACAGCATGCCGGTGAGCGCGCGGATCAGGGTGAAGGCCCCGAAATGGGCGATGAAGGCCAGCGGATGCCTGCGTTTGCTTTCCACATCGACCCAGCCCCGGGCGGCCGTGGTGAGCGCCGCGGCCGATCCCGCCAGCAGATTGCAGCCGCTGACCGCGCCGCCGCGCAGTTTGAGCACCGTGCGCCGCGCCTTGGGGAAAGCCCTGCGAATGTCCTTCTCCCGCACCAGGCCCACCACCACATCCGCGGACGCGGCGCTCGCGCGGGCGCAGAAATCGCCGACGACGGCGGGTGTCAGAAGCGGATGGTCGGCGGTGGTCACCAGCACCGGCCCGGTGAGCGTTTCGCAAGCCTTGAGCACACTGGCCGCCGGCCCGCCCGCGCCTTCCAGGAAGCGCAGCGGATGTGCGCGGGCGAAGGCGGCGATGTCGGGATTGGCCTCGAGGGCGGCCACCGCGTTGGCCACGACGACGATCTCGCCCACGGCATCGGATGCCGCCAGGGTTTCCAGCACGTAGAGCGCCATCGGCCGCCCGCGCAGCGGCAACAGCGCCTTGCGCTTCCCGGGCGCGATCTCCGCCAGCGGATCGCCCGGGCGGTCTCCGGCCAGCAGGATGCAGGTGTAAGTGGACGTCATCAACCGGGCTTAAAACGCCCCGTGCGTTCCCAGAACCTTGCCGACATCCTCGCCCATGATGATGGCGTAGCGGATGTCGAATTCCTTCTTGAGGGTGGCCATGGCCTCGTCGCGGATCGAGGGCCACAGCGCGGCGGGGATCGCCAGCACGCCGTCATCGTCGGCATAGATGTAGTCGCCGTTGTTGATGGTGACGTTACCAATCTTGATCGGCCGGTTCATGGCGTGGACCGTGCCCTCGTACTT
Organism: Rhodospirillaceae bacterium; assembly: GCA_041905795.1. GTDB lineage: Bacteria > Pseudomonadota > Alphaproteobacteria > Rhodospirillales > Rhodospirillaceae > SHVO01. The sequence continues at coordinate 91,118 of JAYRKL010000015.1, forward strand.
GATGTCGTCGCAGGAGATGCCGCGGGCGAACACCGAGAACTCCAGGCCGTTCAGCTCGGCGGAATCGCGGGTATAACTGTCCACCACCGCGCCCACGGCGCCGGAACGGATCGAGATGTTGGCGTTGAGGTCGCCGAAGTAGGCTTTATCCTTGACCTCGTTGTGGACCACGATCACATCGCCCGGCCGCACGAAGTTATAAGTGCCGAGCGCGGTGTAGATGCCTTTCCAGTCGTCGCCCTTTCTCAATTTTCGGAGTTCCAGGGTCTTGGCGACGCCCAGCACCGAGCGGCCGCTGACCCGCTGGAAGCCCGCCGGCAGCAGCGCCTTGAGGCCGCGTTCCTTGCAGATATCGGCCAGCAGCGACGAACACAGGTGCGGGCGGATGGCGTCCAGCGCGGCGTTGTGGCTGGCGCGGTAGCCGGCGCAGATGCGCTCGGCCAAGGCCAGGTCGTCGGGCCAGTTGACGTCGAAGGCTTCCTCGTCGGTAAGCTCGAACATCACCACTTTCTCGCCAAAGCGGCGCTTGGGTTTGCCCTTGCCGGTCTTGCGCACCATGTAGAGGCCCATGGACTCGATAACCGTGTCGGGCAAATCGACGGAGTTGGGGATGCGGCCCTCGCCGTAGGCCGGCCGCCCCTTGGCCCAGGTGTATTGCTTGCGCTTCTGCACCGCCACCAGGGAGTCGGCGCGTCTGTCGGCCTTCAGCGCCTTGATCGCCCGGGTCATGGTCTCGGGGGTGATGAACGGGCTGGTGCATAGGCACTGGATATAAATGTCGGCCTCGACCTTGGCGCACTCGTTGGCAAAGAGTTCGTGGCCGTCGGTTTTATTGGACGCCAGCTTGGCGTCGCGCTTGAGGATTTTCACCGGCAAGTCGGAGGCCAGTTCGATGATGCGGTCTGACTCGGTGTCCAGATAGACCGCGTCGATCTCCGGGCAGGCCAACAATTGCTTGAGCTTGCGTTTGAACAGATAGTCCCCGTCCAGCACCACGGTGTTCTTGTTGCTGATGCGGTTGCTCTCGCCTTTGGCCGGCACAAACGCCACGGTGCGCATCGGGTGTTCCTTCGGGAATAGATTAATCCGAGATTAACCTATCCCCCGGCCGGTTAAAAAACCGTTCCCCGCGCGGCGGCCTCAGTGAATGGTGGGGTCTTCGAGGTACCTGTCGTCCAGCACCAGGACGCCGTCGTCGGCCGTGAAGCCGGCCATGGCGCTGGCGAAAGTGGTGGAAGCAACGGCCTCCTTCTTGCGCTCGGCGCGCGCGGCGGCGTGGGCCGCGGCGGCCTCTTCCTCGACGATGGACTTCAGTTTGCTGTCGGCCAGTTCGCCTTCGGGGTCGAACGACAGGCGATACCTCTTGCGGAACACCCGCCACCAGATCGGCTTGCCGAGCTTGAGCGCGGCGCGCAGCATGGTGTGCGCATCGGGGGCCGGCATCTTGGATTCCATCGACTTGGCCGAGCCCATCAGGATGTACATGATTTTTCCAAGGACGCTGTCGGGCGCCTTGCCGCGCAGCAGAACCGTGCCGATGCCGAGGCGGCCCATGATCAGGAGCGCAAGATCCGCCACGTCGCTGCCATCGCGGCCGATGATCTTGTCGGCCTGCTCGGCGACGTGGCGCATCACTTCGTTGGAGAACTCCGGACGGTAGTAGTCCACCACCTTGCAGGCCTCGAGGGCGATGACGCCGGCGAAGTACCAGGGGTCGGCGGCGGTGAGCAGCGGACGGTAGGAGGCGTAGTTGGAGAGCAAGGTATCCGCGCCGGGCACGGGATCGACCGGATAGCCGGCCGCCACCGCCATGTCGCGCAGGAACCAGCGCGCAGCCTCGGCCGGCGTCACGGGAATTTTGTCAGAGCGGGTTGATCCGCCTGCGCGTGGCACGCCTGAACTCCCCCAACCTTTGCGAGTAGGTTATCCACGTAACCGGAGATTTACGCCAGTGCCATATAGTTAAGGCGGCCTTTAACAATCGCCGCGCGATCCACGGCCAGGAGGTTTGAACAGTCGCCTCAATGGGCTACGGTTTGATCCCCTTTTGTCGTTCAGGACCGCCTTCGCCTCATGGATAGTACCCAAGCCGCCGCCGCCCCAAGCCCGCCTAAAGTCATCCGCCTCGCGGACTATACCCCGCCGCCCTACCGCATCCTGTCCGTGGCGCTGGAATTCGACCTGGCGCCCCATGCCACGCGCGTCACCGCGACGCTGAAAATCGAAGCCGCCCACGACCGCACCGCGGGACTCAAACCCCTGGAACTGGACGGCGAAGGCCTGAAAACCATCTCCATCCTCATCGACGGCAAGCCGCCTACGGGAGACACCTACGCGCTGACCGACCAGGGCCTACAGATCCACCGGCCGCCGGCGTCGTTCACCCTCGAAACCGAAGTCGAGATCGACCCGGCCGGCAATAAGGCGCTGGAGGGCCTGTACCAGTCGCGCGGCAACTATTGCACCCAGTGCGAGGCGGAGGGCTTCCGCCACATCACGTTCTTCTACGACCGTCCGGACGTGATGACCACCTTCACCACGACCATCCGCGCGCCCAAGGCGACATCGCCGGTGCTGCTGTCCAACGGCAACCTCACGGACTCCGGCGACCTCGCGGATGGACGCCACTTCGCGGTCTGGAACGACCCCTTCCCCAAGCCCTGCTACCTGTTCGCGCTGGTGGCCGGCGACCTCGGGCAGATCAAGGACACCTTCAAGACCATGTCGGGCCGGACGGTGAATCTCGCCATCTACGTCGAGCACGGCAAGGAAGCCCGCGCCACTTACGCCATGGAAGCCCTCAAGCGCTCCATGGCCTGGGACGAGAAAGCCTTCGGCCGCGAGTACGACCTCGACATCTTCAACATCGTCGCCGTGTCGGATTTCAACATGGGCGCGATGGAGAACAAGAGCCTCAACATCTTCAACGACCGCTACATCCTGGCCGATCCCGAGACCGCCACCGACATGGACTACTACCTGATCGAGTCCATCGTCGGACACGAGTACTTCCATAACTGGAGCGGCAACCGCGTCACCTGCCGCGACTGGTTCCAACTGTCGTTGAAGGAAGGCTTCACGGTGTTCCGCGACCAGGAATTCACCGCCGATGTGCGGTCGCGCGCCAACAAGCGCATCGACGACGTGGAAGTGCTGCGCGTCACGCAATTCCGGGAAGACGCCGGCCCCTTGGCCCATCCGGTGCGCCCGGACAGCTACATGGAGATCAACAACTTCTACACCTCGACCGTCTACCAGAAGGGCGCCGAGGTCATCCGCATGATGCATACCCTGCTCGGCCCCGAAAAATTCCGCGCCGGCTGCGACCTTTATTTCAAGCGTCATGACGGCCAGGCCGTCACCTGCGACGATTTTGTCGCCGCCATGCAGGACGCCTCGGGCGTCGACCTGACGCAGTTCAAGCTGTGGTACCGCCAGGCCGGCACGCCGACCGTGAGCGCCGAGGGCACATACGATTCCGCGGCGTGCACCTTCACGCTAGCAGTGAAACAAGCCTGCCCGCCGACACCGGGCCAGCCCCTGAAGCAGCCGATGCATATCCCGTTCAACGTCGGCCTGGTGGGCGATGACGGCGCCGACATTCCGCTCGATCTCGATACCGATCTTTCCGGGGGGCCCAAGACCGGAACAAAAGTTCTGGAACTCACCAAACCGGCGCAGACCTTCGTGTTCAAGAATGTGCCGGCGCGGCCGAGGGCGTCCCTGAACCGCGCCTTCGGGGCGCCGGTGATCGTCGACTTCCAGCAGTCCGACGCCGACCGCGCGTTCCTGGTGGGCCACGATACCGATCCCTTCAACCGCTGGGACGCGGCGCAGGACTATGGCGCCGCCGTGATCCTGCGCGGCGTCACGGCGCTGCAGGCGCAGAAGTCCATCGTCACCGACCGGGCCTATCTCAAGGCCATGGGCGAGGTGGTGACGGACGCAAGGATCGAACCCGCCTTCAAGGCGTCGCTGCTCAACCTGCCGGCCGAGGATTACCTGGCCAACAAGATGGCGGTGGAGGATCCGGTCAACCTGCACATGGCGCGCAAAACCCTGCGCCGCGCCCTGGGCGAGACCTGCCGCGACGCCTTTCAGGGCATCTATGACGGCCAGCGCGTCAACGCGCCCTATGTTCCGGACGCCGCCGGCATGGGCCGGCGCATGTTGAAGCGCGTGGCGCTCGGCTACCTCGCGTCGCTGGAGCGGCCGGAGACCACCGCCCTGGTGACGGCGCAGTTCGATCAGGCCGACAATATGACCGACCGCATGGATGCGTTGAACATCCTGAACGGCCTGGATGTGCCGGACCGCGCCGCGGCGCTGGAGGCGTTCTACGACCGCTTCAAAGACGATCACCTGGTGGTCAACAAGTGGCTCACCGTGCAGTCGCAGGCGCCGCTCAAGGGGACACTCGCCACCGTGCAGCGCCTCATGAGCCACCCGGCCTTCGACCTCAAGAACCCCAACAAGGTGCGCGCGGTCGTGGGCGCTTTCGCCTCCACCAATCCGGTCAACTTCCACGCCGCCGACGGCTCGGGCTACCGCTTCCTCGCCGACCAGATCATGGCCATCGACAGGTTCAATCCGCAGACCGCCGCGCGCCTGGTGCCGCCCTTGGGCCGCTGGAAGCGCTTCGATCCCGCGCGGCAGGCCTTGATGCGCGCCGAACTGGAGCGCATGGCCGCGTCGGGTTCGCTGTCGCGCGATGTCACGGAACTGGTGCTCAAGAGTCTGGCGGCATGAGCATTGCCACAGAGATCGCCGCGCGGTTTTCGCCGCCGGCCTGTGACCGCTGGTCGGTGCGCGTGGTCAGCCGCCGCACGGAAAGCTTGGGTGTCACCCGCGGCAATCCCGACCCCGTTGGCCTCGCCGACGATTGCGGCGCCATGGTCACCGTGGAGGCCGCCGCCGGCGTGGGCTACGCCGCCACGTCCGACGTCAGCCGCGAAGGCCTGGAACGGGCGGGGCGCGACGCCCTCGCCTGGGCCAGGCGCACCGCAGGGCGCCTGGTGGCACCGCCCCCACCCCGAAACAAATCGGCGCACGGGAAACCTGTCCGTCACGACGATGGCGCCGCCGTCTCCGACTGGAATGCGGTGTCGCGGAAAGACAAGCTCGCGCGCATCGCACACCTCGCCGCGCAGGCCAGGCGCAACGACCGCATCGCCGATTGGGGCGCCGGCGTTTCCTTCACCGACGAGGACTCCGTCATCGCCACCTCCGCCGGCGACCGGATCCGCCAGCGCCGCGGGATCGTCGTCCCCTGGTTGAACGCCAGCGCCAGCCACCGGGGCGAAACCCAGACCCGCACCTTCGGCCGCGGCGGCGTCATCCGCCAGGGCGGGTTCGAGGCCCTGGACGACCTCGGTTTTTGGGAGGCCGGCGCGCGGATCGGTGAGGAAGCGCTGGAACTGCTGGCCGCGCCCAACTGCCCGGAAGGCGAGATGGACCTGCTGCTGGCCGCGGACCAGATGTACATCCAGATCCACGAGTCCATCGGTCACCCGTTGGAACTGGACCGCATCCTCGGCGACGAACGCAACTACGCCGGCACCAGCTTTGTCACCTTGGACATGTTCGGCCGTTACCAGTACGGCTCACAGCTGCTCAACGTCACCTTCGATCCCACGGTCAGCGGCGAGGCCGCCTCTTATGCTTTCGACGACGAAGGCACTCCCGCCGAGAAACAGTTCCTGATCAAGGACGGCCTGCTGGTCCGGCCCTTGGGCGGCGCCACCAGCCAGGCGCGCGCCAATACCCCGGGGGTCGCCAACGCCCGCGCCTGCAACTGGAACCGCCCGCCCATCGACCGCATGGCCAACCTCAACATCGAGGCCGGCACGTCGTCTCTCGATGACCTGATCGCGCAGGTGGAGAACGGCGTGTTCATGGAGACCAACCTCTCCTGGTCCATCGACGACAGCCGCAACAAGTTCCAGTTCGGCTGCGAACGCGGCCGGGTCATCAAGAACGGCAAACTGGGCGCGGTGGTGAAGAACCCCAACTACCGCGGCATCTCCGCCACCTTCTGGCGCAACCTCAAGGGCCTTGGCGACAAGGATACGGTGTCGGTGCTGGGATCTCCCTACTGCGGCAAAGGCGAGCCCAACCAGATGGTGCGCGTCGGCCACGCCTCGCCGCCCGGTCTGTTCGGCGCCGTGCAAGTGTTCGGCGGCGGTTGATATGGAGACTCAGTTCAACGATCTCGCCGACGGTATCGGCGCGCAGCTGCGTAGACAGGAAGGCTTCCTCGCATCCTTCTCCGGCGAGTCATCGGAATTCGTGCGCTACAACCGCGCCGCCGTGCGCCAGGCGGGCGCGGTGGAGCAGCGCACCCTGACCCTGGAGTTGTTCGAGGGCCGCCGCCACGCCGCGCAGACCCTGCCCCTCACCGGCGGCGGCGCCGACGCGGAGCGGGTTTCGGCGACCGTCGCGCGCCTGCGCGACATCCTCAAGGACCAGCCCGAGGACCCGCTGTTCCTGGTCAACGAAATACCCACGTCGTCCCGGCGCATCCTCGACGCCGCCTTGCCCGCCGCCGACGAGATGATGGACGCGGTCACCACGGCGGGCCGCGGCCGCGACCTGGTGGGCATCACCGCCAACGGCCCCATCCACCGCGGCTTCGCCAACAGCTTTGGCCAACGCAATTGGGATACGGCGCCGGCCTATAACATCGACCTCAGTTTCTACCTCGCCGCCGACAAGGCGGTGAAATGGGGCGACGCCGGCACCGCCTGGAACGCGGCCGCTTTCGCCGCCAAGGCCGACGCCGCGCGCCGGCGGCTCGACGCGCTCGCCCGGCCGCCCAAGACCCTCACGCCCAGCGGTGCGCGTGTCTATCTCGCGCCCGCCGCCATGGAAGAGATCATGGGCATTCTCGGATGGGGCGGCTTCGGCCTCGCCGACCACCGCACCGGTACCACGCCCCTGATCCGCATGACCCAGGGCGAGACCTTGAGCGAAAAGGTCACCCTCCGCGAAAACACCCGGGACGGCCTGGCCCCCGGCTTCCAGAGCAAGGGCTTCCTCAAGCCCGACGCCGTCACCCTGATCGAGGGCGGCGTCTACAAAAATTGCCTGACGAGCCCGCGCTCGGCCGCCGAGTTCGGGGCGGTGCAGAACGGCGCCGACGACAACGCCGAGAGCCCCCAGTCGCTGGACATGGCGCCGGGCGATCTGGCCGAGGCCGACGTTCTGAAAACCCTCGGCACCGGCGTCTATGTCGGGAACCTGTGGTACCTGAACTATTCCGACCGCAACGCCTGCCGCCTCACCGGCATGACCCGCTTCGCGACATTTTGGGTCGAGAACGGCGAGATCGCGGCGCCCCTCAACGTCATGCGCTTCGACGACACGCTGTACCGGATGCTGGGAACCAACCTGGTGGCGCTCACCCGCGAACGCGATGCGCGCCTGGCCAGCGATACCTACGAGTCCCGCTGGACCCGCTCCATGCGTCTGCCCGGGGCGGTGATCGAGGACTTGAGGCTGACGCTATAGGAGGTTCTTATAAGCCTTGCGCCGTGGCGGAGCGGTCGACGGTCTTCAGGATATGGTCGATGCGGGCCTTGAGGTCCGAGAGCAGCACCGGTTTCACCAGGTAGCCGTTGACCTGGTACTCGCGCGCGAAGGCCACGGTCTCGGGCTTGGCGTCGGCGGTCAGGAACACGATCGGGATGTTCTTGACCCATTCCACTTTCACCGTGCGCACCATCTTCAGGAACTGGCGGCCGTCCACCGGCTGCATATGCACGTCGCACAGCACCAGGGTCGGACGGGTACGGGCGATCTCATTGAGGCCCGCCTTGCCGTCCGCGGCCTCGATGACGGTGGGAATGCCGATCTGGCGCAGCTGGCTCTTGATGGCGGTGCGCGTCACCTGCTCGTCCTCGACGACGAGGACGGTCACGCCCTTATAAAGATCGCTCTCGCTGCTCATGCGGACAGAGACTCCACCGCCTGCGCCAATTCTTCAACGGTTGTTTCTAGCCCGCCGACAAAAAGCTGGGCGGTGTCCGGGTCACCCGCATCCAGGAGATCCTGCACCTCCCCGGCCAGTTGCGCGAGCCGCACGGCGCCGATCGACGCCGCGGACCCCTTCAGCGCATGAACATGATGGCGGGCTTTGGCCCCATCGCCGCTGTCCAGGGATGAGACGACAGCGGCGGCATGCGCGCGGGCGTCGTCCAGGAACCGCCCGAGCACGTCCAAGGTCTCGCGTGAGACCGGGCCGAAGGCGTCGATGAACCGGGACAGGTCGAAGATCTGCGGATCAACTGCAGGTTTGGCCGGGGCTTTTACCCGCGCGTGTGCCGCACGGCGCAGGGCGGTCGCACCGGGAAGCCACTTTTCCAGGGTTTCCGTCAGCGCCTTGGACTCGATCGGCTTGGTGAGATAGCCGTCCATGCCGGCGTCCAGGCAGCGCTGGGCGGTGCCGGGCAGCGCGTCGGCGGTCAGCGCCACGATCGGGAGACGGGCGCCCGCCGGCTCGCGCTTGCGGACTTCGGCGGTGAGGGCGAAGCCGTCCATCTCCGGCATGTGGAAATCGGTGAGCAGGAGACCGTAGCCGCCATTGGCCTGAAGCTTGGCCAGGGCCTCGGCGCCGTTATCGGCGATCTCGCAGGCATATCCCCGCTGTCCGAGCATGCGGGCGATGACCAGTTGATTGGTGGCGTTGTCCTCGGCCACCAGGATCAGCACGCCGGCGGCGCGGGCTTCCTCCAGCGGCGGCGGGGCGTATTTGGCGCCGGCGTCGCCGGCCTGGGTGCGGTCGCCAAGGTCGGCGCGGCCCAGGGCGGCGGCGATCACCAGCCCGACGCGCTGGCGGCGCAGCGGCAGGGTGACGGTGGCGAAAAATCCGGCGCGGTCGGCTTCGCTGACGGTCGAGGCCAGGCCCCGCGGCGCCACCAGGATGAACCGCGCGTTTTTGAACTGTTCGATCAGGGCGTGCCCCACGACCAGCGCATCCGTGCCCGCGGCCAGAAGGAAAACCGCCGTATCGGCCGGGATCGCAGCGTCGGCGGAGGCGATGCGTTGCGGCGGCTCAATACCATAAGCCGCGAGATGGGCGCTCATGGCCGCGGCGGCGGCGTCGCTGAAATCCACCAGCACCACCCGGGCGTCATCGATGGCGGGCAAAGTCTCAACCGCGGGCGTTCCCACGCCGAACGGCAGGACGAACCAGAAGGTCGATCCCCGGCCCGGCTCCGAGATCACGCCGATGCGGCCTTGCATCAGCTCGCACAGACGCTGGGAGATCGAGAGCCCCAGGCCGGTCCCGCCGTATTTGCGCGCGGTGGAGACGTCGGCCTGGGCGAAAGCCTGGAACAGGCGGCCCTGCTGTTCGCGCGTGAGGCCGATGCCGGTGTCGGTGACTTCAAAGCGAACCATGCCGCCGCCGGCGGGGGTCACGTCCACCCGCACGCCGCCGCTCTCGGTGAACTTGAGGGCGTTGCCCACCAGGTTGAGCAGGATCTGGCGCACGCGCGCGGGGTCGCCTATGAGCACGTCCGGCAGCCCGGGGTCGACAACGGTGGTGAGCGAAAGCCCCTTGTCGTCGGCGCGCCGGCTCATCAGTTCGGCGGCGCTTTCCACCACCTCCAGCAGCGAGAATGACGTCTTCTCGATATCCAGCTTGCCGGCCTCGATCTTGGAGAAATCCAGGATGTCATTGATGATCGCCAGCAGCGCGGAGGCCGAGGACCGGATCACCGACGACATGCTGCGCTGGTCCTCGGTCAACTCGGTCTGGTCCAGCATCTCGGCCATGGACATGACGCCGTTCATGGGCGTGCGGATCTCATGGCTCATCATCGCCAGGAACGAGGACTTGGCGCGGGTCGCCTCCTCGGCCTGGTCGCGCGCCTCTTCCAGCTGCCTGGCCACGCGCCGGCGCCATTCCAGGAACGCCAGCAGCGACAGCACCACCAGGAAGATGAT
>JAYRKL010000016.1:0-91864 GCA_041905795.1 Rhodospirillaceae bacterium
GGTCAGCTTCGCGACAAACGCGATGACACACACATGGGCACGATCGAAAAACAATACGACCGCGATTTCGGTGTCCGCAGTGATAAGCAGCTTGGCAACTTCCTGAAGGAAAACGGGATCGCTTCGCTAAACGATCTCATACACAGCGACCTCGGGAAGAAGTAGATAGTGGCTGAACGGCACGCGCTAAGATCGCTACCAGCGCGCGCGTGCCGAGAGCCAGCTAAGCGGCCGGCGCATCGAACTCGACGCTTTTCCCCGGCATGCTGGCAAGTAAGACGCCCGCAAGTGTCCGCCGCGGCGGGCGGGCTTTCGATCCGCCGAAACAAGATTGCCGGCGTCGGGTGTCCCCCTCCGCTGATCGGCAGTTCGGCGGATCAGTGAGGGGATTTGGAATCGCGGGCGGAGCGCCCGGCCTTCGATGGCTTCTCGGCCTCGGTTTTTTCCGATTTGAATTTTTTCGTCCGCAGCTGCTTGGCCTGCATGATGGTCAGGACATGGCTGTAGTGATGTTCGATGTATGTCACGGAGGTGCCCATGTTTTTCGCAAGCACATGAATGGGCACACCGGACAGGAGCGATTCCGTGCAATAGAAGTGGCGGAGACTGTAGATGGAGCGGCGTTTGCCCCAGCGGTCGTTCAAGAGCCCAAGGTCCGTGAGGAGCTTTTTGAACGACTTGTTGAAATTATCCACGGGCTCGCCGTCGTAACCACAAAAGACGTGATTGTCCGGCTCGGTGTGATTGGAGAGCTTTTTTAGGCGTTCAAGATAGCGGCTGGCCCCTTCCCGACACACGACGGTACGCGCGCCGGTCTTTGTCGTCGGCGCCACTTCGATCACAAGAGCGGGCGCTCCATCTTCGTCCGTTTCCTCGCGGATGTCGCGCCAAAGGAGCTGACGCGCTTCATTCGGCCGTAGGCCGCTGTTTGCCATGAACAGCAGATAGTGGCGAAGCATTTCACGCTGCAAGCGATGCAAGGCGTGAGGGCCGGAGCGATGCAGCTTTCCGCCGTTTTTGCCTTTGGTGGTCTGCGTTTTCTCACCGACCCATTTGCGCAAGTGTTCGTAGATTTTCTTCCATTCTTCTTCCGTGAAGGTCGGGCGGCGCACGACGCCTTTGGTGTGCGTCACCTTGGGCGCCTTGACCCAAGGTTCCCGCTTCACGAATCCGACACGCTTTCCCCACCGGAAAATCTGCCGGAGCATTCCGGCTTCCATATCGAGGGTCTTTTGCGCCGGAACGGGAGCCGCGTTCGCCGGGATAGGATCGTCCCGGCCCTCGGCCTCCCGGCGCTCGGGGTTGTAGAAATTGATGCGCCAGTCCCAATACTGCTCAACGAAGGCGTCTGCCATGTCGGCCACGCGATGCTCGCCGAAGTAGGGAATGAAGTAGTTTTCTGAAAAGGACTTGTGGAGCCGCTGGCGGTGGATCGACAGTCCGGTTTTGTGGGCGTCGTAGAACCGGGTCCATAGGTCCTTGAAGCGGAGGTTGCCGGCCACCCGCACGTCGAGGCCCTGCTTATGGGCCGCTCGCAGCTCGTAGTAGAGGTCTTCGGCTTCCGCGAGGGCGGCGTTGAGTTCGGCGGTCTTGAGGGATTTGGTGACGTAGCCGACGAGGCCGTGGATTTTGAGGCGGGCCTGGTAGGTCGTCTTTTTACGGCCCGGTCGGGTATAGACCAGGATGGCTCCGTCCCGGAGCCGGTGGGCGTTTTCGTAGAAGGCCATCGGCACCACCTCGCATCCAAAATTGGTGAACGATTGGTGGAAAACGATAACTGGACCCTGTGGGTTTCACAAGAATTGGTGAACGATTGGTGAATGGCAAAAAGGGGTTGGATAATGATCCAACCCCTTGATATTACAATATAATATGAAGCTGCGAAGTTAGCGCTTCGAGAACTGGAAGCTGCGGCGGGCCTTCTTGCGGCCGTACTTCTTACGCTCGACCACGCGCGGGTCGCGGGTGAGGAAGCCGTGGGCCTTGAGGGCCGGGCGCAGGGCCGGTTCGTAGAACGTCAGGGCGCGGGAGATGCCGTGACGCAGGGCGCCGGCCTGACCCGAGAGACCGCCGCCGGACACCGTGCACACCACGTCGAACTCGTTCTGGCGGTTGGTGACGGAGAACGGCTGGTTGATCATCATGCGCAAGACCGGGCGCACGAAGTACTTTTCCAATTCGCGGTCGTTGACGATGATCTTGCCTTTACCGGGCTTCACCCACACGCGGGCGACGGCGTTCTTGCGCTTGCCGGTGGCGTAGGAACGGCCCTGCTTGTCGCGCTTGGGTTCGGCCTTGGGGGCCTGGCTGGCGACGGCGGTCTTGAGATCGGCGAGGCTTTGAGCTTCTGGAGCCATGTCTGCGGTCCTTAGGGCTTGTTCTTGCGATTGCGGCCGGCCAGATCCAGGACTTCCGGGCTCTGGGCCTCATGCGGATGCTTGTCGCCGGCGTAGATCTTGAGCTTCTTCATCTGCGCGCGGGCGAGCGGGCTGTCCTTGGGCATCATGCGTTCCACGGCGCGCTCGATCACGCGCTCGGGGTAGCGGCCGGACAGGGTGCGGCGCGGGGTATGCTCCTTCACGCCGCCCGGGTGACCGGAGTGCCAGTAGAAGATGCGCTGCTCGGCCTTTTTGCCGGTGAGCTTCACCTTGTCGGCGTTGATGATGACCACATGGTCGCCGGTGTCGATGTGCGGCGTGTACATGGTCTTGTTCTTGCCGCGCAGGATGGTGGCCACGACCGCGGCCATGCGGCCGAGGACGACGCCGTTGGCGTCGATCAGGATCCACTTCTTCTGCACGTCGGTGGGTTTCGCGGAATAGGTTTTCATCGGTTTTTCCTGGTCAGAAGGAGCGCGGAATATAGGGATTTCCTCTGATGCGTCAATGCCTTCTTTATGCGGTATTATGATACCGCATCCATTTCGCTCAATGATTCCAGGGTTTTAGAGATATGGTTGACGGCCACCGGCCAAGGGTTTAGGAACCGCGCACCGGATCGATAGGCCAAAACCTATCTCATGCGGTCCCGGTGGCGGGTGTAGCTCAGTTGGTTAGAGCATCTGGTTGTGGTCCAGAGGGTCGTGGGTTCGAGTCCCATCACTCGCCCCACCTTTCCCTCAATACCCAAAATAGAAGCCTCCGGATCCTCGCGGCCTCCGGCCGCCGGGATGATAGGTTCCGGTTTCCGGCAAATGCCGCTCAAACTGCCCAAGAAATGGCAATTGTCATCTTAACTTAGCAAGCGCCATTACGGCATTTCAGCCTCGTAACCGGGGCCAACAGCAGTGGCGTGCTATGCTGCTCCCATGATGGAGGCCTTGATCAGAATCCTGATCTGGGAGGTCATGCGAGTGGTGGCGTGGCTAATGATCCTGACAGCCCTTCGCATCAAGGACGGCCGTTGGCCGACCGCGGAAAAAGCGGCTGCTCTAGCCCACAAAGTTTGAAGCAGGTTACGGTATCTAAATACCGTGAAAAGGCCGACTCCCGGATATGGTATAGTTAATACGCCCCGCACCCACCCGGCGTGACACAGAGCACAAGCGCCGGCGTGCATAGGGCTGGTAGGTGCGCATGTGGACCGACCGGCTTCATCGGGGTACTCAAATAGAAAGCCGCCCAGGACTGCCATCCGTGGGCGGCTTTCTATTTAGTATTAGTAAAGCTGCTCTGGAGGTCGGGTGCCTGCCCGACAAGCTGATCTAGGAACCACCCCCCCTTACCAACCTCAAGCGGAACTAAGCCTAGCCGAGACAAGAGGCCTGGGGCACGGGGTCAGAGCACGTAGATTCTAGCACATCGGCCTACGTTCGAGATGGCTTTCTATTTTTCGGTCAGCCAGCGGGGCCAATGGCCGGTCTTGAGGCGGTAGGCGACCAGGGCCATCCCGGCCACAGCGTACAACGCACCAACGACGGGCCAGAAGGCGTTGCCCAACGCTGGCCCCAAATACCCGCCTAGAATGCCGCCGACTGCGCCGCCCATAGCCCCAGTATAGCACAGGCCTCAGCCTGCGGGGCTCTAGTCTCTACTATGTCAAGGTGACGATTGCCCAAGAAATGCTCACCTTGGCTTGTTCTTGAGCACGCTCCTGGAGTTTTCCACAGGTCCTTCCCCACAAAGCCCAGCCCTGGCCTGCATCCCGGGCTGCCGTCGAGTTGGCACAGGAATTGAAAGTATGTTGCCCGTCACGGGGCGGCGGTGCCAGCCTTCGTGCGCCTCGGGATTGGGAGCCCAACCGCGTCATGAAAAAGATCGAAGCCATCATCAAGCCGTTCAAGCTCGACGAGGTCAAAGAGGCCTTGCACGAGGTGGGCTTGCAAGGCATCACCGTGACCGAGGCCAAGGGCTTCGGCCGGCAGAAAGGCCACACCGAATTGTACCGCGGCGCCGAATACGTGGTCGATTTTCTCCCCAAGGTGAAGATCGAGGTCGTCCTGGACGACGCCATGCTCGACCGCGCCATCGAAGCCATTCAGAAGGCGGCCCACACCGGCCGCATTGGGGACGGGAAGATTTTTGTGTACTCGATCGAGGACGCGATCCGCATTCGCACCGGCGAACGCGGCGCCGACGCGGTCTAGCGGCACATCATAGATCACACCATAGATACAGCAGACACACGCCGGCTGACCCGGCCAACACACACAAGCAAGAAGCGACAGCCCGCACGCTAAGGCGCACGCTTTACCGGTATTCACAGCGAGAACAGGAACAGAGACATGTCTGACGTCAAGAAAATCCAGGAGTTCATGAAGGAAAAGGAAGTCAAATACGTGGACTTCCGCTTCACCAACCCGGCCGGCAAGTGGCAGCACACCGCCCAGTGGATCGACACCGTGGACGAAGAGATGCTGACCGAAGGCATCATGTTCGACGGTTCGTCGATCGCGGGCTGGAAGGACATCTCCGAGTCCGACATGCAGCTGAGGCCGGACCTGTCGACCGCGACCATGGACCCGTTCACGGCGCAGCCGACCATGGTGCTGTTCTGCGACGTCATCGAGCCGGCCACCGGCCAGCCCTATAACCGCGACCCGCGCTCCATCGCCAAGAAGGCGCTGGCGTATATGGACTCGGCCGGCGTCGGCGACACCGCCTACTTCGGCCCCGAAGCCGAGTTCTTCGTGTTCGACGACGTGCGCTATTCGACCCAGCCGCACAACATGTTCTTCGCCTTCAACAGCGAGGAAGGCCCGTACAACGACGGCGTCAAGTTCGACGAAGGCAACCCCGGCCACCGTCCGCGCCCGAAGGGCGGCTATTTCCCGGTCGCCCCGGTCGACCAGTGCCAGGACCTGCGCGCCGAGATGGTGTCCGTGCTCGCCGACATGGGCGTCAGCATGGAAAAACACCACCACGAAGTGGCGCCGTCGCAGCACGAACTCGGCATCAAGTTCGACACCCTGATCAAGACCGCCGACAACATGCAGCTTTACAAGTATGTCGTGCACATGGTCGCCCACTCCTACGGCAAGACGGCGACCTTCATGCCGAAGCCGATCTACCAGGACAACGGCTCGGGCATGCATGTGCACCAGTCGATCTGGAAGAAGGGCAAGAACATGTTCGCGGGCTCGGGCTACGCCGACCTGTCGGAAACCTGCCTCTACTACATCGGCGGCATCATCAAGCACGCCAAGGCCCTGAACGCCTTCACCAACCCGCTCACCAACAGCTACAAGCGCCTGGTGCCGGGATACGAAGCGCCGGTGCTGCTGGCCTACTCCTCGCGCAACCGTTCGGCTTCCTGCCGCATCCCGCACGTGTCGAACCCGAAGGGCAAGCGCGTGGAAGTGCGCTTCCCCGATCCGGGCGCGAACCCGTACCTCGCCTACGCCGCCATGCTCATGGCCGGCCTGGACGGCATCAAGAACAAGATCCATCCCGGCGACCCGATGGACAAGAACCTCTACGAACTGCCGCCGCAGGAACTGGCCAAGGTGCCGACGGTGTGCGGCAGCCTCCGCGAGGCCCTGGAAAGCCTCAATGCCGACCGCGCCTTCCTCAAGGCCGGCGACGTGTTCACCGATGACTTCATCGACGGCTGGATCGACCTGAAGATGCCGGAAGTGAAGCGCATCGAAATGACGCCGCACCCGGCGGAATATGAGATGTACTACTCGGTCTAAGCGTTTTCGCTGTGAAAACAGCGAGTTGGAAGGGCCTGCGTTAGACTTTTTGGTGGCCGTTTAGACCACTGAACCCAAGTAAAACCGCGCTTTCCAAACACTGAGTCTAACGCCCCGCAGTCCGTCACTGCGGGGCGTTTTACGTCCGAACACAGCCTTCGCTCGCGCTCGTGCCGAAGATGAATGTTCCGGTAGTGCAGTTCCTTCGGCGGTCGATTGTTTCCCTTGGAGGTCGGACTTATAGTGTCCTTGTCGGGGCATTGCAGACTCCCGGCCCCTCCCAAGACGCACCCGCGTCCAAGCTCTGCCAACCCTACTGAAAGGGTGGCTTATGCTTGGCTTTAGGTTACCGCGGCTCTCCACGCCGCGGGAGGACGGGCAATGAGCGACGCACAGACGCGGAGGATCGCTGTCGTATGGCGTGGCGACCGTCAGGCTCGCGACACAGCGACGGGTGCAGACAGCAGACTTAGAGCCATTTTCACCGCCCTTAGAGCGGAAAACCTCACGCCCGAACCGGCGGTCTACCACGAAGACTTCGCAGACGAAGTGCGCGCGCAGCTCCTTGCGGTGGCGGCGGTGCTGGTGTTTGTCGATCCTGTGTCCAACGGCGCGCGGCGTCAGGCTCTGGATGCCCTGTTGCGTGATGTGGCCGCCAACAATGTCCTCGTCAGCGCGCACCCCGACATAATAGCAAAGATGGGCGTGAAGGCGGTGCTGTATTCGACCCGCGATCTCGGGTGGGGGACCGACACGCACATCTATGAGACCTTGGCGGATTTCGCGGCGAAGTTCCCGGACCGCCTTGCGTCGGGACCGCGCGTGCTGAAACAAAACCGCAGCAATGGAGGACTGGGCGTTTGGAAAGTGACCGCACTTACCACGGGCTGGGTCGATGTGTTGCCAGCGCGAATTGATCTTGAGCCTCCACGCGTTCAGGGGATGGACGAACTCCTCGCGGATCGCGCAGCCGACTTTGAAACGGCGGGTGGGCTTGTGGACCAGCCCTTCCAGCCCAGGCTGATGGAGGGCATGGTGCGCTGCTATATGTCCGGCGGACACGTTGCGGGCTTCGGCCATCAGATGGTGACGGCGTTAGGGTCGCCAGAAGCGCGACCAACACCGCCCCGCCTCTACGCCGGCCCCGGCGACACTCGGTTCCAACGTCTGCGTGCGCGCATGGAGCAAAATTGGACACCGGCAATGACGAGTCTTCTTGGCCTCGCGGAGGACGACCTGCCCGTGATCTGGGATGCCGACTTTCTCCTGGGCCCCAAAGACTCAGCGGGCGAAGACTCCTATATCCTGTGCGAGATCAATTGCAGTTCGGCTTTCCCGATGCCCGAAGAAGCAACAGCGGTCTTAGCGGCGACGCTGCGGAGGCGCTTAGATACAATCCAATCAACTCGGACGTAACCAGCAGGAGAAGATGAAATGACCACGAACATTGATCGGCGCAGCCTGTTGGCTGGCGCGACGGCAGGCCTTGCCGCTACCGCTGTTACGATGACAGCGACAGACGCCTTGGCGCAAGCCGCCGCTGCGAACTATCAGCCAAAACCGCTGGGGCTCGATCCGAAGTCGATCAAAGGGCTATCCGAACAGATCATCACAAGCCATTACGCCAATAACTACACCGGCGCGGTGACGCGATTGAATGGCATCGGTGCCGAGTTGGCCAAACTTGATCCGGCCACCGCCCCCGGCTTCGTCCTGAACGGCCTCAAGCGGGAACAGCTGATGGCGGCAAATTCAATGATCTTGCATGAGATCTACTTCGCCAGTCTCGGAGCCGGAGGCGAGCCGAAAGGAGATATCGCAGCGGCGCTGGCGCGAGACTTTGGTAGCGTGGCGGCGTGGCGGTCGGAGTTCGCTGCCACCGGCAAAGCTTTGGGTGGTGGCTCTGGTTGGGTGCTCCTTACGTACTCACAACGTTTGGGTCGCCTCGTGAATCAATGGGCAGCGGACCACACCATGACCATTGCCGATGGCTATCCAGTGCTGGCCCTCGACATGTACGAACATGCTTACCACATGGACTACGGCGCAAAGGCCGCCGCTTACGTCGATGCGTTCATGGGATCGATCAACTGGGCAAACGTAGACAAGCTGTACTCCCAACGCCGCACCTGACGATGAGCCCGCCCGCGTGACCCATCTCAAGGAATACGCCGCCCCAAGCGGCTTCCTGTACGAATACTGTCCTCTCAAGGGTTTACGGTACAGTTTTGAAGGATATGAAATGTATTATCCCGCGCAAGCGATTCTCGATTACATATCAGATAGTTGGAGGCATTCGCGTTAGATTTTTAGGTGACAAGACGCCTCCTCAAAGCCCGGCAAGACCGCCACTTTCCGAACGCCATGCTAACGCCCCCGCAGACCGCCGCTGCGGGGCGTTTTGCTGCCCAGCCGGGCCGTGTCGCCGCGACTTCGGGACTTAACGTGAGCCAGGCGGTATGGTTGGCGTCTTAGACTTGGGATGCGTCGGTCCCAGTTGGGCCGTCAACACGAGAACGCAACAGAATGTCGCGCATACTCTTGTGCTTCTTCGCCGCATTGGCGACCTGTTTGGCTGCACACGACGGCGGTGCCCAACAATTTAGCTATTACGATCTCGATGCTCTCGGCATCCCAAAATTCGTCAGCATCAACTACATCGAACTTTCCAAGATTTCCCAGGTATCGAAGTTCCGGTCGAGCGCCGGGCACGACTATCATGACGACGTGGAAGCATGCCGCTCGATGAAGCACTATTTCATCGCACCCGACGCCACGACAGCGATTGTGTCCCCTGTCGCAGGGACAGTCTCCCGGCTGACGAGCGACTTCGTCGGAACTCAGGTCCAGATAACCTCCGATCTACAACCCGCCTTCATCTTCATCATCTTCCACGTCAACCTCGCCAAACCGCTTACCGTGGGGGACCGGATCACGGAAGGCCAGGCGCTCGGCACTCATATCGGCACTCAAACCTTTTCCGACATAGCCGTTGCCGTGAACACCACCAAGAATTACCGGCTGGTGTCCTATTTCGACACCCTCACCGATGCTGCTTTCGCAGCCTTTCAAGCCCGCGGAATCACCTCCCGCGAACAAATGCAGTTCACGAAGTCAGAGCGTGATGCCGATCCCTATCGATGCAACGGCGAAGAATTCGCGGGACTAAAAGTCGATCCCAAGACCGAGTACGTGAACCTGAGCGGCTTCCAAAGCATCACGTACCCCAATCTCCCCTACACTCTATCGCTCCTGGACGCGGGCTACCCCTTGGCTGCGACGGCGAGTTCCGGACTAGCCGTAAAAATTACGTCCGCCGGGCCATGCAATGTCGTGAACAATAAACTTATCCCGTCTGGCACCGGCACATGCGCGGTTTACTTCGATCAGCCGGGCGACGCTCGTTTCCTTCCTGCCATTCGGCTGGAGTATCGGATCAACGTTGTTTCAGCGCCGCCAGACGTGGTCGTGGGAAGCGTATTTTCGAGCGCGCAATCGACAAACCAATCGTTCTTACGGTTCGCCAACACCGGCGACACCGCAAGCACGGTCAAGGTCAAGCTATCGGACGCAGCAACCGGAAAACTGGCGGGTGCGTGGACTAGCGCACCGATCCAACCGGGTGCGGCCATTCAGGTGTCCGCGCCAACGCTGGAAACCGGCATTACCGCATCCGGCACCCGACCTTCAAACTATACGGCCGCGATTGAAACTACGATGATCGGGTACGTTCAACACGTCGATTGGAACCAGAATGCCGGTGCTCTGACCAACTTGAGCACCTGCGATATTGGCGCATCGACAACTCGAACCCAAGTCAGCCACGTCCATTCATCGCTTCTCCAGTCCGTCTATCCCAGCAAAGTCGTTGTGACAAACGGCGGCGCCGCAACGACATCCGCTCAGCTGGGAATATTCGACGCTTCCAGCGGCAACCGGCTCGGCACATATACATCGGCTCCAATTCCCGCCGGCGGACAGCTATCTGTCGATATGGCTGCCATCGAAGCGGTTGCGGGTGTTGCGCCTGGTACAAGCATCTACCATTACAACGTTCGCCTCGAAGGCGCCTTTACCGGCTACTTGCAACATCTCGTCGACAATAAGTTGGCTGGCATTACATCCGACATGACGGCCTCATGTCCGCTGCGCGCTGTGCCGCAGACAACATCCGTATCGCGGATCGGCTCAGTCTATTCGACGGCTCAGACCAGCGCGCAGTCCTTCTTACGGTTCTTCAATGTCGGAGATGTCAGAGACGGCAAGGTCACGTTGACGCTCGCGGATGCAGCCACCGGCCGCGAACTGGCTACTTGGACCAGCCCAGTCGTTCCGCCTCATTCATCCCAGCAGCTTGCCTTAGCGACGATTGAAGCTCAGGCAGGCATCAAGGACCCCAAGCCGCAGACTTATCTGATCGGGGTAAGATCACAGCTGGGATTGCAGGCCGGCTTCCTGCAGCATGTCGTATGGCGACCCGGCGATGGCGCGATTGTCGATATGAGCACCTGTGACGATGGCGTTACGACGTTGCCGCTCCAACTCAACAACATTCACTCAAAGGTGCTGACGGATCAATATCCCAGCACCGTAATCGCGACCAACACGGGCAGTGATGCAAAAACATACTCGATACGCATCGCGCACGCGGGCACTGGCGTTGTGTACGGTCGATACGTCGCCCCCAGCATTCCGAGCATGGGCGCGTCCCAGTTCTTCGCCTCGTCCCTCGAAGCGGCTGCGCCATTTATCCTGACGACCAGCACCGCACATTATAATGTCGAGGAAGAGACTTCCTTTCCGGGATTCCTTCAGCATCGCGTAACGAACAAGCACAACAGCGTTGTTGTAGACCTCACCACCGTTTGCCGCATGAACTAGATCCTCTCGATTTCTTTAGGGCAGACGGAGAATACGCCGTTTAGTGCGGCCTTCTATACGGATGCAGCCATCTCAAGGGTTACGGTACATTTTTGAGATATGAAATGTATTGCCCGGTCTAAATTTTCTGCGGCGCTATCGAAGTCCGAAAGCCCCGGGGTGCCGCGCGAGAATTCGCGTCAGAAACAGCCCGGCTGGCACACCTTCCGCCAAAGAAAACCGCCGCCCTTCATCTGAAGGGCGGCGGCACTCATTGTATGACGCCCTGCCGACGGCGGCAGCCGCGCCTTGCGGATACGATCGCTAGATGTTGCCGTTGGACTTCGGGTTCATGCCGGGGCCGCAGATCTGAACGTCGTAGCCGGCGGGGTCCTTGACGTGGAAGCTGTCTTCGGTGTCCGGGCGCGGGTCGAGGCCGCGGCCCTTCAGCGCCGCTTCGACCTTCTTGGTGTCCCAGTTGTCGATGGTGAAAGCGAGGTGGTCAACCACGGGCTTCTCGACCGGTTGACGCGCATTGCGCACAAGCATGAATGAGTCGCCGAACGTCATCTTGCACTGCTTGCCGTTATCGCTGTGGGCGCCGGTCGTCATGCCCAGGATGCCGGTATAGAAATCGCGAACCGGCGCATAATCGTTGGTGGAATACGAAATGTGATTGACGAATTTGGCGGTCAGGAGCGGCTTGGCAGCCGGCGCGGGCGCGGCGGCGGATGCAGGCGCGCCGACCATGCTGGCGGCCGCGCCGGTGGCCAGAAGCGTCGCAAGGTGACGGCGCGAAATCTTGCCGCTTTCGAATTGCTGCAACAGGCCGTCGATAATCTTGTCCATGAGTGCTCTCCCCTTGAAATGAGCGGCAAAAAAAGCGAGGTGGCGAACGGCGTGTCGGGCCAAAAAAACCGCCGCATGCCGTTCGCTCTGCCGGCAAAATAGATCATCTGCGCGGTGGCACTGCAATCGGCAAAGCCCCGGTCGGCGATGCGCGGCTTCCCCCACGGGAAGGCGATTAAAAATGCTGACGCCGGTCTCACTGGACGTAACGCCGCCTTGTTTTTACTGTCGAATTTCGAGAAAAAGGGCGCGAAACATACTATTCAGCTTAAGCGCGTTTTCCAACCGCAGCCCACCGCTCCGCGACCGTCCCCCGCGGGGCGTTTTCTTGTCAGGCTCCCAGACTGCAATGATAGGCTGGCGCACCTGTCCAGCCGGTGGAGGAAGTATGAAACGGCGTGCGTTCCTGGATGCTTCATCGCGCATGATCCTGGGTGCGGGAGCCCTTGCGATGCAGGGCCCTGCCTTCGCCCAGAATGCCGCGCAAGGCGGCGGCGTCGAGGAGCGCATGGCCCAGTGGTTGGAGACGTTCGATAGCCAGGGCAATCACCGAACCGGAACCGCCGGCGACAACGCCTCCGCCGAGTGGCTGGTGCGGGAATCCGCGAAATTCGGCGTTCAGGCGAAGATCGAGCCCTTCCCCTTCAATCGGGTCGATCCGCAATCCGCTTACCTGTCGCTGGCCGACCGGCGCATAGACGGCGTGCCGCTGTTCGATACCGCATTCACGAGCGCCGAGGGCCTTTCAGGCACGTTCGGCCCGCTGGGAAGCGACGCCGACATCGCGCTCGCCGAATCCGAAGCCTACGATCTGAGCCAACCGGGCAAGGAATTCAGCAAGGAAGTCGCCCAGGCGCGCACAAGCCAACACAAGGCGGTCGTCATTTTGACCAAGGGCGTTCATCCCGGCCTTTTCCTTCTCAACGCCAACAGCATGCCCAAGCCCTCGGGGCCGCCGATGCTTCAGGTGTCGTCGGTCAATACCGCGTGGCTGAAAGAGATGGCTGCCAAACGGCCTCAAGCGACGTTCGTCTCCTTTGTGAAACGGACCCCCACCCAGGCAAGCAACGTCACGGCAAAAATAGCCGGATCGAATCCGCAGCTGCCGCCGGTGGTGGTGATGGCACCGCGCAGCGCCTGGTTCCAGTCCGTGACCGAGCAGGGCAGCCGGATGGCGCTGTGGCTGGAGACGATGCGCACCGTCGCCGCTGCCAAGCCCGTGCGCGATTGCCTGTTCGTTGCCTTCAGCGGCCACGAGGTCGGAGCGGTCGGCACGACCAACTATCTGTCGACCCGCCCCGATCTTGCCAAGGGCGCGCTGGTTTGGGTTTTCTTCGGGTCGGACATCGGCTCTCCGGGTCAGCCGACGCAGCTTCATGCCTCCAATGAGATATTGGAGAAATGGGCCCTCGCCTCATTCAAGAAGCAGGGATTGACCCCGACCAAGGTCCTGCCGCAAACGGGTCCGGCCCGCGGTGAAGCCGGGCTGATCCAGCGTCAGGGCGGTCAATTCGTGACGGTCGCGGGCGATAGCGACGCCTACCACAACATCAACGATCGCTGGCCTGAAGCGGCGGACGTCGGATCGTTGGCACGCTGGGCAACGGCCTTCGCAAACGGCACGCTGGAACTCGTCAACACCGCGTCATAAGTGCCGCCGCGAGTTCCAGGTGAGGCGTCAACCGGTTATCCGCTCTTTTTCCAGCGCGAGGCGGTGTCCATCACCGGCCGGATGATGCAGGGCAGGCCGTCGATATCGTTCATGAACGACTCGTCGAGGAACGCCGTTCGCGGGGCCGCGTTGTCCTGCGCCAGGTAAAAATAGCACCCGAACAGCGCCTGCTGGTCGATGCCCCAGCGCAAGCCGCCGTCGCGGAACCAGTGCGCGATATAAGCGGCGACAAGGCGTGCATACCGCAACCCGGCCGGCGTCGGCGCCATGCCGACAAGGCCGGCCCTGATCTTGCTCCAGGTCTCGAGGCTGATCACGCTCGATGTGGCGGCGAAGTCGCGGCCGTTCAGCTGCCTGAACAACGGCGCGGGATCGGCCAAGGCGACGAGATCGGCGTCCATCAGCCAGGTGGGCCGCGGCGTGCGAAGCAGGTATTGATGGAAGCGGACGTAGCGGGCCGCGTGGTAATAGTCGCGGGCGCCGGCGCCGAGCCTCAGGCGCGCGCCGCCCTCGGCCGTCATGCTCACGCTCATGGACCTGTACCCCTGGAGGGTTCCGGCGATACGCGCCCAGTCCTCCGTCTCGCCATCCAGCAGGTGGATATGCACCCCGGCCGTGCCGCCCCGCTCCACCAGCGAGTCCAGCAGGCGCGGCACGAACAGGTCGAAGTACTTCGGGTCGCAGGCGACATAAATCATGGTCTCGGGCAGATCCGCGCGCGCGATCACGTCGGCGGCCGGCGGGAAGGCGGACCAGATCTCGGCGTCGGTCCGGCTGTCGAGGCCGCGGTAAAATGCCGGATCGAAGGTCGCCACGTCGGCGGCGGTCTGGGTCGGCTGCCGGCGGGCTTGCGCGAACCAATGTTCGGCGCCGGCCCAGTCCATCTGCGCCACCGCCGCCAGCGCGCGCTCGGTCACGGCCTCGGCGCGCGGGGCCCCGCCGGTAAAAGGCCCCGCCAGTTCGCGGTCCAGCGACGCCGCGTAGGCGGCCATGCCCTGCGGATCGGGCCACCGCACCAGATCCATCCAATCGGCGGCGCCGTTGAGCGACCGGCCCGCGGCGCGGCGGTTCTCTCTGGCTTTGCTCTCGGTCAGCCAGCGCAGATAAGGCGAACGGATGGCGGCGTCCCAGCTTGCGGTGGACAGCGCCGCCGTCATCGCCGCCAGCGAGTCGGCCGCCGCCGCCTCGTCGAACGCGGCGCAATAGCGGGAGAGTTCGAGGTCGAGCGGGAATCGCTTGAGCCCGTCCCGGATCGCGCGCTCCGCGCCGGCGGCGTCGTCGACCGCCTTGTGCATCTTATGGAGGGAGCGGTACACGCCGGGGCTTGGGCTCAGGGCGATGACGCGTTCAATGGCGGGAATGGCCGCGGCCGGCCGCCTGAGCCGTATCAGCAGATTGGCGTATTCCGACGCCAGTTCGGCCGAACCGGGGAAGGCGGCGGCGGCGCGGCGCAGAACCTCGACCGCGCCGTCGGCATCGCCGCGTTTGTCCTTCATCCCGGCCAGAAGCTGGTAAAATCCCGCCACGCCCGGGCATAGCGCCAGGGCGCTTTCGCAACTCTGCTGCGCCTGTTCGAATTGCTGCGCCCGCATCTGCGCCTGGACCAGATGCCAATAGGTCTTGGCTTCGGGCTGAAGCCGCACGGCGTCGGACAGGCACTGGAGACCCTCGGCCAGTTGGCCCGCCTTGCCGAAGGCAAGGCCCTTGGCGACCAGCGCGTCTGCCGGGGAACTCATCGGGTCGCGGCTCCGAAGTGGCGGAAAACTGACCTCACGTTCGCATCCGTACGGCGGGCGGTGGGCAGCGGGCGGGGCAGTTTCGCCATTTTAGGCAAACAGCGCATTTCGTTTCAATGCCATACGCCCTCCGGTCCGTGCATCGAGCCTGTGCAGCGCGTGGAGCGCCTCTTGAGCCGGACGCCGGCTTCTGACAGCTTGCGGCGCCATGGCGACGCCCGATCCTTCCACCCTGTTCCGGCGCGGCAACGACTTCCTGGGACAAGGCCGTCCCGCGGAGGCGCTCGCCGATTTCGAGGCCGCCCTCGCCGCGGTGGGGGCTCATCCCGACATCCTGAACAGCCACGGCATCGCCCTGCAGATGCTGGGGCGGCACAGGGAAGCGCTGGCGGATTTCGACCGCGCGCTGGCGCTTGCCCCGGGCAATCCGCTGATCCACGCCAACCGCGGCGCCGTGCTGACCGAACTGGGACGGCACCAGGACGCCGCGCGCAGCCTCGGTACGGCCGCGGGGCTCGATCCCGGCAACGCCGCCACCCAGCACAATTACGGCAATGTCCTGCGGCAGCTCGACCGCAATACCGAGGCCCTCGCCGCCTATGCGCGCGCGCTCGCGGCGCAGCCCGGATTTGTGGATGCCCTCATCGCCCAGGGGTTGACGCTGATGGACCTGCAGCGGCTGGACGAGGCCAAGGCCAGTTTCGATCGGGCCTTGATGCTGGCACCCGATCATCCGAAAGCGCGACTCAACGCCGCGATCCGCGATCTCATGGCCGGAGAGCTGGCACAGGGGTTCTCCGGCTACGAATGGCGCTGGCGTAACCCGCCCAACAGCGGCTGGGCCAGGGACTTCCGGCAGCCCTTATGGCTGGGGAACGAGGACATCGCCGGCAAAACTCTCCTGCTGCACGCCGAGCAAGGCATGGGCGACACCATCCAGTTCAGCCGCTACGCCGCTTTGGCGGCGCGGCGCGGCGCGCGGGTGGTGCTGGAGGTTCCAAAGCCCCTCGTCCGCCTGCTGGGCTCGCTGGAAGGTCCCGCCGCCATCGTCGCCCAGGGCGAGTCCCTGCCGGCCTTCGATCTGCACTGCCCGTTGATGAGCCTGCCGCTGGCGTTCGGCGGCATCCCCGGCACCATGCCCTATATAAAGGCCGACCCCGCGCCATGGGCCGGGCGATTGCCTGCCGGGCGGCGCATCGGCCTGGCCTGGAGCGGCAACCCCGCCCTCAAGAACGACCGCCATCGTTCCATCCCTCTCGCGCGGTTCGCGCCGCTGCTGGGCGCGACCCTGGTGAGCGTGCAGAAGGACCTGCGGCCGGAAGATGCGCCCCTGGCCGGCCGCATCGCGCATTTCGGACCTGAACTGGGGGATTTCGCCGACACCGCGGCGCTCATCGCCGCCATGGACGTGGTGGTGACGGTCGATACGGCGGCGGCGCACCTGGCCGGGGCCCTGGGTAAGCAGGTCCATATCCTGCTGCCTTATATCGGGCTCGACTGGCGCTGGGGTGTCGCCGGAGATACCACCCCCTGGTACCCGACGGCCAAGCTGCTGCGGCAGCCGGCGCCCGGCGACTGGGACAGCGTGATCGCACGGCTTGCCGCCGAATTGAACAGGTAACAGCTACCGCGCGCAGGCGCCGGCGGCGTAAACTGGCTCCATGGACTTTCGCATGAAACGGCGCGCGGTTTCCGCGGCGCTTCTGTCGGCGGCGGCGCTGATCGTCTCCAGCACCACCTTCGCCACACCTCAGCCCGATGTCTCGGAGCTGTTCGATCCGGCGGCGCTGCGGCGCAACATCTGCACGCCGCCCGACGCCCGCGCCAAGGACAATTACCTGCAGCTGGCGGCGCTGGCGCCGCCGCAGCCGGAGCAGGCTGCGGCGCCCGCGCTGCTCAAGGGGCTGGGTGCCCTCACCTATCCCGTCACGACCCAAAGCCCCCAGGCACAGCTCTACTTCGATCAGGGCCTGCGGCTGATGTACGCCTACAACTACGGCGCGGCGGTAGACTCATTCCGCGCGGCGCAGCGCATCGATCCATCCTGCGCCATGTGCCTGTGGGGCGAGTCCGTCGCTCTCGGCCCCAATATCAATTTCGAGATGTCGGGCCGCGCGCATCTCCAGGCGCTGATCGCCATCGCCGGCGCCAATAAGATCCTCAATCAGGCGGGGGACCGGACCACGCCCCGGGAACGCGCGCTGATCGAGGCGGCCAAGCAGCGCTACTCCGCCGACGCGAACCTCAGCCGCGGACAGCTCGATACGGCATACACCGAGGCCATGAAGAAGGTTCACGAAACCTACCCCGGCGATGCCGATATCGCGGCCCTGTTCGCCGAAGCCGCCATGGACTCGGTGCGGCCGTGGTGGACACCCGGCGGACGCGTGGCCAACGGCGTCATGGCCGACGCGGTGGCGGCCCTCGAATCGGCCCTGCATGCGCGGCCCGACCACCCCGGCGCGATCCACGCCTACCTGCACATCATGGAGGGCACCGCCTGGATGCAGGCCGCCGTGCCCTACGCCGACCGCCTCGCGGCGCTGATGCCGGCGGCCGGGCACATGGTCCACATGCCGTCGCATCTTTACTTCCCGCTGGGGCGCTACCGGGACGCCCTCAAGGCCAATGTTGCGGCCATCAAGGCCGACGAGGATTATTTCGCCGGCGTCGAGTCCTTCGACGTCAATTACTTCGCCCTCTATGCGCACAACCTGCACTTCGGCCTGCAATCCGCGTCGATGGCCGGCGACAGCAAGACCGCGCTCGCCCTGTCGGCCAAGCTGAAAGACCTGCTCACCGACGACCTGTTGCGCGCCAAGCTCGCCTTGCAGCGCAACGCCGCGGCGGTGATGCTCGCACAGATACGTTTTGAAACCCCGGACGCGGTGCTGGCGCTGCCCCAGCCGGACCGGGACCATACCTTCCTGGTGGCGGTCTGGCACTATGCGCGCGGAAGCGCTTTCGCCGCCAAGGGCGATCCGGAAAAAGCCGCGGCGGAACTGAAGACCTTGGCCGGGTTCCGCGAGTCCATGGACATCAAGGTGCTGGGCTCGGTCACCCGGTCCATCCCCAAAATCCTCGAAGTGGCCGAGCTGGTG
Organism: Rhodospirillaceae bacterium; assembly: GCA_041905795.1. Lineage (GTDB taxonomy): Bacteria > Pseudomonadota > Alphaproteobacteria > Rhodospirillales > Rhodospirillaceae > SHVO01. The sequence continues at coordinate 18,352 of JAYRKL010000016.1, forward strand.
CTTGACGCCCGCATCAAGGGTGCCGCCGGCACATGGGACGAGGCCATCGCGCCGCTGACCCGGGCGGTGGCGGCGGAAGACGAACTGGGCTGGAGCGGCGACCCGCCGTGGTGGGACGCGCCCTTGCGGCAATCCTTGGGCATCGCGCAGCTGAAAGCGGGCAAGTACCGCGACGCCGGCGATTCCTTGCGCAAGGCTTTGATCCAGGCCCCCAACGACGGCGTCGCGCTGGCCGCCCTGCGGGACGCCTCGTCCGCCCTGGGCGACAAGGCCGCCGCAACGGCCTACGGGCGGCTGCTCAAGAACGCCTGGTTCGGCGCGAAGGCCCCGGACCTCGACCGCCTGTAGGAGCGCTCCGGTTTTGGTTTGGCGGCGACTGCGTTAGGATAGGGCCCCAGTCCGTCTTTCCGCGACCATGAGCCGCTCCAAAGCCAAATCGCCCTATCTCGCGCTCACGTCTTCCTATGCGATTGCCTTGTCGGTGATCGCGATCATGTTCGTGGGCGCCAACGTCCTCCTGGAACGCGCCATCGAGGAACAGCGCAAGGTGCCGGCGGCGGTGGAACTGACCGGGCGCCAGAGCATGCTGGCCCAGCGCATCGCCTGGCTGGCCGACAGATATAGCGATCGCGGCGAACAATACGCCCGCCAGCAGTTGCAGGCCGCCATCACCGAACTTGCCGTGACCGCCGATACGCTGCGGGGCGCCGGCGACACGAGCGCACCCGTCGCCGTCGCCAGGGTCTACGCCGACCAGAATATCAACACCCGCCTGCGCGCCTATCTCGCCCACGCCCGCGTCATCGCCGCCACCGAGATCACGCCCGGCGAAAGCGGCCAGGATCAGGCCGTCAACGAACATATGAGCGCCATCATGGCCGAAGCCTATGGCCCGCTGCTGACCGCGCTGACCGCGGTGAGCAGCGAGTACGCCAGGGATTCGGACATCCAGATCGAGCGGCTGCAGACCTGGCAGTACGTCACCCTCGCCGTCATCCTGCTCACCCTCGCCGCCGAAGCCTTGTTCGTGTTCCGCCCCCTGGTGGGCAAGGTCTCGAACTATGTGGAAGAAGTCCTGGACCATTCACGCCGCGCCAGCGTCGCCCGACGCGCCGCGCAACACGCCAACGCCGCCAAGACCGCCTTCCTGTCCAACATGAGCCATGAGCTGCGCACGCCCATGACCGGCATCATGGGCATCTGCGACCTGTTGACCTCGAGCCCGCAATCGCCCGAACAAGCGAAGATGACGAGGATGCTGAGGCAGTCGGCGCAGATCCTGCTCGACCTGCTCAACGACATCCTCGACCTGGCCAAGATCGAGGCCGGGCGCATGTCGCTGGAGTCCATCGACTTCGATCTCGGCGCGCTGCTGGCCGACGTGCGCGACCTGTTCGACCCGGGTATGGCGGAAAAGGGCCTCGCCTTTTCGGTCGAGGGCGCCGACGCACGCGGCGCGGTGTTCCGCGGCGACCCGAAGCATCTCCGCCAGATCCTGTGCAACCTGGTGGGCAACGCCCTCAAGTTCACCGACAGCGGCAGCGTCAAGCTGAGCTTCCGGCAGACGGATACCGCGGACGGTATCGCCCTCGCCTTTGCCGTGGCGGACACCGGCGTCGGCATTTCCGAGGAAGGCCTCACCCGCCTGTTCCGCAAGTTCGAGCAGGAAGAAAGCTCCACCGCGCGGCGCTACGGCGGAACCGGCCTGGGCCTCGCCATCTGCAAGCAGCTGTCCGAAGCCATGGGCGGCGGCATCGACGTCGAAAGCACCAAGGGCCTCGGCTCCACCTTCACCGTGCGGGTTCGGGTGGCGCGCGGCGACCCCCAGGCGGTGACGGCGGCGGCCGACGCGGTGCCGGCGCGGGCCGGAGACGAGCTTGCCGGCCTGTCGCTCAATATCCTGCTGGCCGAGGACAACCTCACCACTCAGTTCATCCTTACCCGCATGCTGACCATGTGGGGCCAGGCCGTCACGGCGGTGAGCGACGGCCGCGCGGCAGTCCAGCGCGCCAGCCGGGAACGCTACGACATCATCCTCATGGACATGCAGATGCCGGTGATGGACGGCGATGAAGCCACCCGCAGGATCCGCGGCGGCGGCGCCTCGGCCGACGCGCCGATCCTGGCGCTCACCGCCGACGGCATCACCGAGCACCACCGGCGCTATCTCGACGCCGGCTGCGACGTGGTGCTCACCAAACCCGTGGTCTGGACCGCGCTGGCCCACCAGCTGCGCGCCCTCACCGGCCACGGCGGCGATGCGGCTCTCGCCGGACCCGCGCCGGCGCGCGATGTCCGGCCGGCGGTGCTCAACGCCGGGATGCTGGACGGCCTGCGCGAGGTGCTGGCGCCCAGGGATTTCGAGGACCTGGTACGGCAGTTCCTGACCTCGGTGGAAGGCTACCGCGCGCGTCTGGGCGAAGAGGTCGCCGCCGGCGACCATACGGCGGCCAAGCGCACCGCCCACACCCTGAAAGGCCAGTGCGGGCAGATGGGCGCCGAGGACATGGCCCAGTTGGCCGCCTGGATCGAGCAAGACTCCCCCGATATCGACAGCGTCAAGGCCATGCTGCCCCGCCTGGACGAGAGCATGGTCCGGGCCAAGGCCGCGATTCTGGAGGCCGTGCCGGACCTGGAATCCCTGGCGATCTAGAAAGGGTCCGCGCGGCCCCTTCCGGCCGGCGCGCCCGCGGGGTAACGTCCTCCCGACCATATTCCCAGGGGAGGGACACCATGAAGTTCGGCACAAAACTCGGATGGTTTTCGCTAGCCGTGGCGATCGGCGCCGCCATGCCGGCGCTGGCGCAGGAAAAAGGCGGCATGGGCGAAACCGGCCCCTACCAGGCGCAGGCGGGCTGGTTCAAGCCCGGCATCGACCGCTGGGATCAGCCGGTGATCGCCGTGGCGCTGGACGGCGACAACCGCATCATCATCGGCAACGCCGACCAGAAGAACACCCAACCCAATTCACTGATGTTCCACGCCGACGGCACGCCCTACGCGGAGAAGAGCACCACCTCCACCCTGCCCGCCGAACAGAAGACTCATGCGCATCAGATCCTGGTGCTCGACGCCGACGGCAAGGTCGTCGAGGATTGGAAGCAGTGGGACGAGATGATCGCCATTCCCCACAGCATCCACATCAACCCCTACGACAAAGACCGTCCGGTGTGGGTGATCGACCGCGACAACCACCAGATCATCAAGTTCTCCAACGACGGCAAGAAGATCCTGATGAAGCTGGGCGAAAAGGCGGTGCCGGGCACCGACCACGGCCACTTCAACCGTCCGGCCGGGATCGCTTACCTGCCCGACGGCTCGTTCTACGTCGCCGACGGCTACGTCAACTCGCGCGTCATCAAGTTCGACAAGGACGGCAAATTCCAGCTGGAATGGGGCACCAAGGGCTCGGGCCCCGGCCAGTTCAACCTGGTGCATTCGGTGGCGGTCGACGCCAACCACCGGGTCTACGCCTCCGACCGCAACAACAACCGTGTCCAGGTGTTCGACGCCGTCGGCAAGTTCATCGAGGAATGGCCGAATATCCCGAGCGCCCCGCGCCTGGTAGTGACCGAGGACAACGCGCTGTGGCTCACCTCCTACGACCGGCGCAACGACCGTTTCGCCAAGTTCGATCTCAACGGCAAGCTGCTGTTCACCTGGGGCGCCGCCGGCACCGCTCCCGGGCAGATGGACAACCCGCACCAGTTCGCCCAGGATTCCAAAGGCAACCTGTTCGTCGCCGACGCCTGGAATAACCGCGTGCAGAAGTTCTCGCCCAAACCCGGCGCCGACAAGAGCCAGCTGATGGCCCGGGAGTTCACTTTCAAGAAGTAAAGCCTAGCTCAAACAAAAAGGCCCGCCGGGCGACCGGCGGGCCTTTTCTTTTTCTATCGTGTCCCTTCTCACATCTTGAAGCGCACGCCCGCGCGGAAGACGCGGCCGAGGATGTCGAACAAGGTCACGTTCGTGGCCCTGCCGGCGTAGAGCAGGCCGCCGTTGAGCGGAACCACCGGCGGATCCTTGTCGAACAGGTTCTGGACGGTGAGGAACAGCGAGTAGTCGCCGGCGGAGTCGGTCTTGATCTTGTAGGTGACGTTGGCGTCAAAGTAAGTGGCGCCGGCGATGAAGTTGTTATCGATCGTCGGGTTGTCGGTGGTGGCGACCGGACACCCCGACGAGCACTGGATGTAGGACGTGTTGTAAACGCCCGAGCTAACGCCGCGCGCGGTCAGCTGGGTCGACAGCGCGTCGCCGGTATAGGCGAGCGCCGCTGTCCACTTCCAGTTCGGCAGGTTGACGCCGCCGCTGAGCTGCCCCACCTGGTCGGTGGGTTTGTTAATGCCGTTGGCGACGCGATTCTTGAGGAAGTGCGTGGCCAGGAAGCGCAGCGAGAGCCCGCCGTTCATGCTGTCGTTGATGTCGGCGAGGTTGACGCGGTAGCTGGCTTCGAAGTCAATGCCGCGGTCGAGTTCGTTCACGAAGTTGAACGGCTGCGAGAAGACCTTGGTGATACTGAGTACGCCGTTTACGACATCCCGCTGCAGGCCGGAACAGAATACGGTATTGCCGGAGTAACAGTTGTCGATGGTCTGCTGCGTGCCGACCGTACCGATCGCGCCCGAGATATCGATATTGTAGTAGTCGATCGATGCGCTGAAGCCGGGGAAGAAGGTCGGCTGCAGGACCACGCCGAGACCGGTGGTGTCGGCCACTTCCGGCTTCAGGCCCAGGTTACCTGTCGTGATGGTTTCGGCCTGGGTGTTGGGATTGCCCGTGAACGGATCGATGACGTAGGTCAGTCCGCGGATGCCGGTGGTGAACAATTCCCCGATGTTCGGCGCGCGGATGTCGCGCGAACGGGTCGCCCGGATACGGATGTCGTTGATGATGTCCCAGGTCGCGCCGACCTTCCAGGTGGTGACGTAGCCCGACGTGGAGTAGCTGGTGCCGCGAACCGCGGCGTTCAGATCGAGGGATTTCGCCCACACCTGGTCTTTCGCCAGCGGAACGACGGTTTCGGCGAAGCCTTCGGTGACGTTGTAGCTGCCGATGGTCGGACGATAGTTGGCGGCGTACCAGTTGCCCGCCAACGAGTTGGCGTCGACGATCCCGGTGGAGGATTCCACGCGGTGTTCGATGCCGAGCGCCACCGAGATCGGGCCGGCCCAGTTCGAGAACGGCTCGCCGCGCACGTTGGCCGCCATCACATCCTGCTCGAAATGCTCATAGCGGTAGGAGTTGCCGAAGAAGTGACCGCCGACCAGGGCCAAGCGCGCGGCCGGGGTCGCGACGTTGTTGCCGAAGACGTTGAACGGCAGGCAGCCGTTGTTGGGATTGGTCAAGGTCGAGCGGCAGACGATCCGGCCGGTGGCGGGGTCGGTGACGGCGTCGATGGCGTCGGCGTAGACCGGCTTCAGCTTGTTGCCCAGCGAATTCTCGGACGCGCGCGTGACACCCTTCTGATAGTAGGCGTCCCAGCTCCAGGCGCTGTCGAAGGCATCGAACTTGCCGCTGCCGCCGAAGACATAGCGGTTGACCCAGCGGTCGTTGGTGGAGCCTTCGTGCAGGCCGTCCACCCACGAACCGAAGTTGAACTGGGTGATCTTGAGCGCGGTCAATTGCGCCTTCACCGACGCCGGGATGTAGGCGTTGTCGGATTTCATGATCAGCGTGTTGAGTTCGCCGCTGACGCCGAAATAGCTCTCATGCCAGGTGTGGTCCCACGAAGCCGAGACATAAACATTGATGTTGTCGGTGATGTCGTAGGCGGCGCGGGTGAAGATGGTCTGGTGGGTGTGGCGCGGGTCCAGCGAATAGGCCGATGTCACGTCCGAGATCTGGTAGTCGCCGCCCGACATGTAAACGCCGGCGACCGAGCCGTAGTTGAACTGATAGGGCGTGCCGCCCGGACCGAAGGCCGTGCCCTTCAGCGGCCCGGAGGTGATGATGCCGCCGTAGGTCGCCGCCGCCGCGGCCACGTTCGGCCGCACGATATACTGCGGCAGGCCGTTGGTGGCGGTGCGGGCCGGGTTGGTCAGGACACCGTCGATGCCGTTCATCCATTCGCGCTTATTGGGGAGCATGTCGCTCGAGTTCGCCCCCAGGATGCCGACGCGCTTGGAAAGCTCCCCGCTGATGAGGAAATGGCCGCGGCCGCCGCCGAACGCGGTGCCGCCGGCCATGGTGACCTTCCAGTCCTGGTCGTCGCCGTAGCTGGTGATGCCGCCGCTGACTTCGGCCTTCAGCCCGACGAATTCCTTGTCGAGGACGAAGTTCACCACGCCGGACAGGGCGTCGGAGCCGTAGGCCGCCGAGGCGCCGCCGGTGACGATATCGACGCGGGAGATGAGCTGCTGCGGGAAGGCGCCGATGTCGACCTGGTTCGACTGGGTCGCGGGCACCGACCGCTGTCCGTCGAGCAGGACCAGGGTGCGCGCCGTGCCGATGCCGCGCAGGTTGAGGGCGTTGATGCCGCCGTTGCCGGCGCTCAAACCACCCGCGTTGCTCTGCGGCGTGACGCTGCCCGCCAGGGCCGGCAGCTGGTTGACGTAATCGGCGATGTCCTTGGGCGCCGCGGCCTGGATCTGCTCCTCGCCGACGACCGTGAGCGGGGTCGGCGCCTCATAACCGTCGCGGACGATGCGCGAGCCGGTGACCACGATTTCCTCCACCGCCGGGGACTGGGCCTGCTGCGGGGTCTGGGCCTGGGCGCCGGACAGGGCGCCGGCGAGGACGGCGGCGGCCGAGGCGCCGGTCAGCAGCGTGTTTCTGGTGGTCGTGCGCGCGCGGATCGAAAACATGAGATACCCCCAAGTGAGTGATTGCCTTGAGAATCTACTACGTGGGGGATGACACTTTTCCGACAGGCTGCCGCGGCCTCTGTCAAAATCATTTCTGGACACCCCCCGGCAAACCCCAGAGACTTATGCCCGGCGGGACACGGAGGGGCCCTTGGCGGCCCCGGCGGGGGATGGGGTTGATGCCAGGCGAAGACGCGACGGCCGCCCGGTTCGGGCTGTTTTTCTCGCGCTATGACCGCGAGTTACGCCGTTTCCTCGGAAATTATCTGAGGGACAAGGACGACGTTGACGATTGCGTCCAGGAGTCCTTTCTTAACCTTTGGCGGCAGGAAGCCAAGGGTGCCCTCAGGGAGGACCCGCGCGGCTACCTGTTCATCACCGCGCGCAACGTGATCCGCGACTTCAAACGCAAAATGCGCGTCCGGCATGCGGATAATCACCTGCCCCTGTCGGAAGACGTGGACGGCCTGCGTAGTGTGGAGAACGAGAGCACGCTGGCCCATCGCGAGGGCTTGCGTCTGATCGAAGCGCAGCTCGCGCACCTGCGGCCTTCCACGCGTCTGGTGTTCCTGCTGCACTACGTCGAGATGTTGCCGTTTGACGACATCGCGAAACGCCTGGGTGTTACAACCCGGACCGTGGAACGCGAAATGGCGCGCGCGTTGGAGCATTGCCGCGCCACGCTGGCTGGTGCATCTAAGGACATCCTCTAAGCAGGCCCACCTCAAGTCCGATGTTTCGACGCCAACCCAAAACCGCCGCCGCATGGCTGGCGCGCCTGAACGCCGGGCCATTGTCCCCAGCGGACCGGCGCGCGCTCATGCGGTGGCTGGCCGCGGACCCGCAACGCCTAAGAGACCTGGAGGCCATGGAGGCCGTCAGCCGCATGGCGGCCGGTCTCGCCGGCAGCGCCGACGCCCGCGACCTCTTGGCGGCCGACCTGGCCGCTCTCAAGCGCGCCCGGCAGGCCAGCCCCCTGCCCCGCGTGGTCCTGCCCCTGGCGGCGGCGGCGGCGGTGGCGACCTTCCTGCTCCTGCGTCCCGACACCGCCGGCCCCGCGCGGATCAAGAACCACGCCGGCGTCGAGACCGCCGTCGCCCAGATCGCCACCTACACCCTTCCCGACAAATCCCAGGTCACCGTGGCGGCCAATTCTGCGGTGGCAGTGGATTTCAGCGACCGCCGCCGCGACGTGGCACTGACCCGCGGCGAAGCCTTCTTCGACGTCCAGCACGACCCGGACCGCCCGTTCGTGATCGCCGCCGGCGGCCGCAGCGTGACCGTCACCGGCACCCGCTTCAACGTCAACAGCTACGCCCCCCAGAACGAACTGGAGGTGGCGGTGGTCGAAGGCCGGGTCAACGTCAGCACTCGCTCCGGCGGCGCCGGCGAAATCCAGCAGATGGCCGCCGGCGACGTCATCCTGTTTCCGGCGTCGGGTCCGCCGGTCCGGCGCACCCTGACGCCCGAGCAGGCCGCCGCCTGGCGCAGCCGCAAACTCTATTTCGACGGCGCCCACCTCGATCAGGTCATCGCCGAGGTCAACCGTTACAGCGCCAAGCCGCTGGTGCCGGAAAACCGGGAGATCGAGAAACTCATGATCACCGGCCAGTTCCCGGCGGGCGACGTGGCGATGGTGCTGACCTCGCTGCGCCAGATCTACGGCATCGAGGCACGCGACACCGCCGGCGCCTGGATGCTGACGCGCAAAGAACCGCGCTAAGCCTTAAACCGCACTAAGCCTTGAATCTCACTCCGGCCCGGAACACCCGGCCGAGCACGTCGTACATGACTGGATTGGTCTGGGCATAGCCATAGGGCGTGCCGTTGATGCGCGGCACCCGCGCCGGATCGGCGTCAGCGAGGTTCTGGACATTCAGGAACAGCTGCATCCCCGGCACGACGCTGTAGGCCAGGGCGGCATCGAAATAGGTGGCGCCGTCGATGTGATTGTCGTTGATGGTGGGCCGGGCAAGAGTGGCCGCCGGACAGCCGGCCGTGCACTGGATGAACTGGTTGCCGATGGCGCCGGCGCTGACGCCGCGCACGCTCAAGCCCAGGGTCAAGGGATCGGCGTCGTAGGTGATCGATCCGTGCCAGCGCCAGCGCGCCAGGCCGCCGTCGGAGGCCGTGCCCTCGTTCTGGCCGGCGGCGTCGATGGGCGGATTGACGCCATTGTCGAGCAGGCTCTTGATGTAGTGGGTGGCGAGCATGCGCAAGGTCGCCGTGCCGGCGTTGTCCAGCACATCGCCGAGATCGGCGCGATAGCTGGCCTCGTAGTCGATCCCGCGCGCCACCTGGCTGGCCAGGTTGACGGGATAGATGTTCACCAGGATCTGCGGCGCGCCGCCCTGCGTGCTGCGCTGCACCGCTTCGCAGGAAACCTGATTGCCCTGGAAGCAGCTGTTGATGATGTCCTGCCCGCCCAGGGTGCCGACCGCGCCCTTGATACCGATGTTCCAATAATCGAGCGACAGGCTGAAGCCCGGCAGGAAGCCGGGCTGCGCCACCAGGCCCACGCCGGTGGTATCGGCCTTCTCCGGCGTCAGCCGGGGATTGCCGCGGGTCAAGGTGCGGATGAAGGCGGTGGGATCGTTGGTCACCGGATCGACGACATTGTAGGTGCCGGCGACCCCGCTGGCGTAAAGCTCCAGCAGGTTGGGAGCGCGGATGTCGCGTGAGCGGGTCGCGCGCAGCTTGAGACCGTCGACCGGGATATACGTCAGCCCCAATTTCCAGGTGGTGACATAGCCGGCGGCGGAATAGCTGGTGGCGCGCGCTGCGGCGGACAGATCCACCGCCCGCGCCAAGGGCGCGTCGCTGGCCAGCGGCAGCACGGTTTCGACGAAGCCTTCGGTGACGTTATAGCTGCCGAAGGTCGGCACATAGTTACCCAGGAACCAGCCGGTCGGGGCGGCATCGCCGCGCACCGACTCGCGGCGGTGCTCGGCGCCGAAGGCCAACGACACCGGCCCCGCCCAGCCGGTAAAGGGCGTGCCGCGCAGCGAGACCGCCGCGACGGTCTGCTCGAACCGCTCGGTGCGCCGGTCGGTGCCGGTGATGTAGTCGAGGGCCGCCTTCCCGTTCACGCCCAGGCCGAACAGGTTATAGGGCACGCAGCCGTTGCCGGGAGCGGCGAGGGTGGAGCGGCAGACGATGACGCCGCCCGGTCCGCGCACCGCGTCGCTGGCGGCGGCGAACCGCGCGGTGTTGATGTCGCGCAGCAGCTTGGAGGTCTGACGGGTGACGCCGTCCTGGACATAGGCGTCCCAGGTCCAGTCGGCACCGAGTGCCTCGAGCGTGCCTTTGGCGCCGATCACCAGGCGCAGCGACGTGCGGTCGCCGGCCACTTCCGGCGCGCGGCCCTCGAGGTCGCCGTTGATGGTGCCGAAACCGAACGAGGTCAGCTTGAGGGCCGCGACCTGCGCCGCCACCGGCGCCGGGATGAAGGCGTTGTCCGCGGCCACCACGAGGTTGCCGGAATAGAGCGGCAGCAGTGCGATGGAATAGGAGCTGGCGTGCCCCCAGCCGCCCTGGGCGAACACATTGGCGCGCGCGCCGATGTCATAGCTCACGCGGGTGAACAGGTTCTGGCGGGATTCCTGTGTGCCGAGGCTCTGGGTGGCGTGGACATTGAGGGCGGCGGCCTGGCCGGAGCCGTACATATTGGCGCCGTCGTTGAGGAGGCCGTAGTCGAACTGGTAGGGCGTGCCGCCGGGACCGAACGCGACGCCCTTGAGCGGCCCCGTGGTGATCAGGCCGCCGGGCGCGGCGCGGGAATTGTTGACCGGGTCCAGGATCAGGAACTGGGGCTGGCCATTAGCGGCGGTGTAATTCGGATTGTAGAGGATGCCGACATTGGTGGCGTTCCAGGCGCGGTTGGCGGGATGCGCGACGCCGTCGCCATGAGCCACGTCGCCGCTCAGCAGCATATGGCCGCGGCCGTTCGCGAACGGCGCGCCGCCCGAAAGCGTGACCCGGAAATTGCGGTTGTCGCCATAAGTGGTGACGCCCCCCGAGACCTCGCCTTTGAGGCCGGTGAAGGCGCGGTCGAGGACCAGGTTGACGACGCCCGCCAGGGCGTCCGACCCATAAGCCGCCGAGGCGCCGCCGGTGACGACATCGACGCGCGCCACCAGCTGCTGCGGAAAGGTGTTGATGTCGGCGGCCCCGGTGATGGTGCCGCCGACGGTGCGCGCGCCGTCCAGGAGGACCAAAGTGCGCTGGATGCCGAGGTCGCGCAGGCTCAAGGAATTGGTGCCGGCCACGCCCGACGCCGTCTGGATGTTCTGGTTGGGCGTCTGACTCCCCGCCAGGGCCGGGAGGGTATTGATGAAGTCGGCGATATTGCCGCTGCCGGAGCGGCCGATCTCTGTCGCGTCGACGATGGTCACCGGGGTTGGGGCCTCGTAGCCGTCGCGCGCCAGCCGGGTGCCGGGCACGATGATCTCGTCCAGGAGCGGCCCGGCCGCGGGCGCGTCGGGCGCGCGGCGCGCCGCGCGCGGCGGCGCAGGCCGCACCGGCGGGGCTTCGACGATCACATAAAGCGATCCGCCGTTATCGATCACGTCGAGCCCGGTGCCGGCCAGGATCTTGCGGATGGCCTCGGCGACGGTGAAATCCCCCTGCACGCCCGCGGTGGTCTTGCCCTGGACCTGGAGGGGAGCGAACGCCAGGTTGGCGCCGGTCGCTTGTTGCAGGCGCTTGAGGGCGTCTTCGACGCTCATGACGCCGATGGCGACCTCGAAATGCCGCGGGGCCTGCGCCAGGGCGGGCGCCGCGACGGCGCAGGCCAGCACGGCCGCGCCCACCAGGGGCATGGGCTTGCGCATGGCGCGGCTCAGGCCAACCCTGCCCGGTTCACGCGCCGGCCAGGACGAAGCGCCGATGCGGCATGGTGTCCCCCTTTACGGCCTGCCCGGCCACAGAGCCCCAGGTTAGCCTTCTCCGACTCAGGCGGGAACGCACTGTACGGCATGGCACAGTGAAAGTTTCTAAAGGGCCTTAGACATTGCCTAAAAAGCCGAATTTCCAAGTCCGCGCGTGTCGGGAAACCGGCGCGGTTCACGTAGTAGCTCTCCAAGGGGCGTTTAAGCGCGGACTCTGGACAGGCCGCGCCGAAATCTCCCGGAAAGCCGCGCAAGATACTGTCGCCGGTTCCCCCCGACGATAGTTGGGGCCGGCCGTCATCTTCCCTCAAAAGGAATGCGGCGGCCGGCCCCACCCGGTCTCCCGCCCGGCCTCGCGTCTCCCTTAGCCCAAGATTGAGCCCGCGCCCGTCATAAGCCACACTTCCCGACATCCTTGGCCGACACCCCACGTGAAAAGGACGCCCATGAGCCGCCATCTCAAGACCCTGACGCCGGTTGCCGCCGCCCTCGGCCTGATGCTGTCCACCGCCGCCGGGGCCGCGGAACTCAACATCACCACCGCATCGATCCCGGAAGAACAGGCCGCCATGGCGACCGGCCGCGTCACCTCGCAAAAGCTCACCGAGGCCTTTCTCAAGCGCATCGACGCCTATGACAAGAAGGGCCCCGCCATCAACGCGGTGATCATGGTCAACCCCAACGCGGTCAAGGAAGCCCGCACCCTGGACGCGGAGCGGCGCAAGGGCAAGATCCGCGGACCGCTGCACGGCATCCCCATCCTGCTCAAGGACAACTACGAGACCCATGACATGCCCACCACCGCGGGCTCGCAGCTGCTGAAAGGGTCGGTCCCCGCGGCCGACGGCTTCGTGGTGAAGCGGCTGCGCGACGCCGGCGCGGTGATCGTCGCCAAGGTCAACATGAACGAGTTCGCCGGATCGGGCGGCATGGTCAACGGCGCGCGCGACCCGGAGATCGTCAAGAAAGGCCGCGCCCAGGCGGGCTTCAGCTCCATGGGCGGCCAGACCCATAACCCGCACGACACCAGCCGCGTGCCCTCCAGTTCCTCGGGCGGCACCGGCGCCTCCATTGCGGCGGGGTTCGCGCAATTCGGCACCGGCACGGACACCGGCGGCTCGATCCGTGGGCCGTCGTCGGTCAACGGCATCGCCGGCCTCAAGACCACCTGGGGCCTGGTGAGCCGCGCCGGGATCGTCCCCCTCGCCCTGTCGCTCGACACCGCCGGTCCCATCGCCCGCAATGTCACCGACCTCGCCGTTGCCTTGGGTGTGATGGCCGGCCGCGACCCCAACGATTCAGCCACCGACCTGGGCGCCTCCCACGCCGAGGCCGACTACACCAAATACCTCAAGACCGGCAGCCTCAAGGGCGTGCGCATCGGCATCACCCCGGAGTTCATGGGCGGCAACGACCAGGTGAAGAAAATCTCCCACGACGCGGTCGAGCAACTCAAGAAGCTGGGCGCCGAGATCGTCGAACCGGTGGTGTTCCCGGAATACCTGCTGGCGGCGCGCGGCGGCATCTATGAACTGCTGGTCAACTCCGAGTTCAAGGCGCAGATCACCGATTACCTGAAGACCACCAAGCCCGAGTACCCCAAGTCGTTCGACGACCTGGTCAGGCTCGCCAACGACCCCAACACCCATTACGCCAGCCCCGAGAAGGCGTTTGCGCTGCGCTACTCCGGCGAGCGCGCCCTGCCCATCACCGATCCCCAGTTCCTGGTGCTGCGCGACCAGATGCTTCCCACCTTCAAGGCCGGGATCGCCGCGGTGTTCGCCGACAACAAGATCGACGCGCTGTTCTTCCCGACCAACGCCCGGCCCGCGAACCAGATCGCGGAAGTGCCGCGGCCGTTCACCGATGCCGCCGCCACCGGCGCCTCGCCCGGAAATATGACCAATGAGTCCGGTTTCCCCGAGATCGTGGTGCCGGCGGGCATGACGACCGACGAGAACCTGCCCGTGACCATGTCGTTCCTCGGCACGCCCTGGTCCGAGCCCAAGCTGATCGGCTTCGCCTATGACTTCGAGCAGGCGACCAAGGCGATCCGCACGCCCAAGCACACGCCGGCGCTGCCAAGCGACATCATCAAGTATTAGGGCTGTTTCCAGTATCTAGGTCAGCAGCGCGCCGCGGCGCGCCGTTCTCCGCACATCCGAGGGCTTGGAGTTGAAGTGGCTCTTGAAGGTGTTGGAGAAGTGCGAGCAGTTGTTGAAGCCGCTCTCCAGCGCGATCTCGGTCATGGAGCGGTCGGTCTGTTCGATCAGCCATTTGGCCCGCGCGAGACGCAGCCGCAGGCGGTATTCACGCGGCGTGATGCCGATGTTGGAGATGAAGCGCCGCTCCAGCTGACGCAGGTTCACGCCCAGGGACTGCGAGAGGTTCGAAAGCTTCTCGGGTTCGGCTAGGTCCTGTTCGATGATCTGCATGGCCTGGCGCACGATCAGGTCCTTGGCCTGGTGCGCCATCATGGCCTCGGGTTGCCAGGCGTTCACCGGCAGCGGGTTTTCCTCGTACAGCAGGCGGAGAGTCTTGACCGCGCGGGCGCGGTTGACGTGTTTCTCGATCAGATGCGCCGCCAGGTGCACGGTCGATGTCCCGCCAACGCAGGTGATGCGGTCGCGGTCGGCCAGGAACATCTGGCTCGACTGGACTTTCAGATCCGGGAACTCGTTCTGGAACCGGGCACGGTGGAACCGGCTGACGCAAACGTCGTAGCCGGTCAGCAGCCCAGCGCGCGCCAGCACGAACGAGCCGGTGCACAGGCCGATGAGGGGCACGCCCTCCTGCTCGGCCTTGCGCAGGAATTGCGAGGCGCCGTGGTGGACCTTTTGGCCGTCGTGGAGCATGCCGCCCACCACGCAGATGTAGTCGAAGCGCGTGGGGTCGGCGAACGGCGCCCACGGGCGCACCGGCACGCCGCAACTGGAGACCACGTCTTCATCCGGATTGCCGAGGATGGTCCACTCGCAGTCGATCTGGCGCGAACGGTCATCCTCATCGGCCGCAAGCCGGAGCGCGTCGATGAACCCGGCGAAGGTGGTGAGGGTGAAGGGCTGCACCAGGATGAAACCCACCCTGAGCTTGCCCGGCACGATTGGGCGCTCGGGGGAACGCTCGGGCCGCGCGCGCGGCCGCTGCGGCCCGCGCAGTCTGATCTCTTTGTCAGCTCCCACGGTCATCCCCCCTCCCCAACCGCTGACGCGGCGGATTTCACAACCATAGAACCGTCTTTGTCCCGCTGCGTTTCGGCGCCACCTCCCAGCGGCCGGAAACCCGCGGCTGTCGCGTTTCTCTCGGAAAGTGTCGTCTTATTGTAAGACGGGGACAAGGACATTTGAGACAGTGGATGCGGCAAACAGAGAGTGTCCGCATGCGTGTCCTTATCACCGGCGCCGCCGGCATGATCGGCGTGAAGTTGACGCAACGATTGTCCAGCGGCCACCTGGGCAGCCGTAAGATTACTGCGCTGCATCTGGTGGACGTCTGGGAGCCCAAAGCCATCGCCGTCCCGGGCACAACGGTAACAACCGAGGCGTGTGACATCGCCATGCCCGGCGCCATCGAGCGCTGGATCGAGCAGCGGCCCGACGTGATTTTCCATCTCGCGGCGGTGGTTTCGGCGGAAGCCGAGTCCAATTTCGCGAAGGGGTACAAGGTCAACCTCGACGGCACCTTCCGCCTGCTGGAAGCGGTCCGCGTGCAGGGCCTGGCCGCGCCCTACCGGCCGCGGTTCGTCTTCCCGTCCTCGCTCGCGGTGTTCGGCACGCCCCTCCCCGACGTGATCGAGGACGACTTCCTGGCCACGCCGCTCGGCAGCTACGGCACCCAGAAGGCCGCCAGTGAACTGCTGGTGAACGATTTCTCGCGCAAAGGCTACCTCGACGGCGTCAGCCTGCGCCTGCCGGTGATCTGCGTCCGCCCCGGTGCCCCCAACAAGGCGGCGTCCGGGTTCTTCTCCAGCATCATCCGCGAGCCCCTCACCGGCCAGGAAGCCGTTCTGCCGGTGCCGGAGAGCATCCGCACCTGGCACGCCAGCCCGCGCGCCGCCGTGGGGTTCCTGGTCCACGCGGCCACCATCGATCTCACGCCGCTGGGCGCTTACCGCACCCTCAATATGCCCGGGGTGTCGGCCTCGGTGGGCGACCAGATCGAGGCCTTGCGCCGCGTGGCCGGCAATAGCGCGGTCGCCCTGATCCGGCGTGAGCATGACCCCGCCATCGAACGGCTGGTGGGCAGCTGGCCCCGGGCGTTCCATCCCCGGCGGGCGGCGGACCTGGACTTCAAGGCCGAGACCTCGTTCGACGAGATCATCCGCATTCACATCGAAGACGAACTGCAAGGCGCCCGGCCGTAGGCATGCGAGGATCGCGTGTCATTGACGTCCCGCCCTTGAAACAAAAAAGGGGAGACCGCGCGCGGCCTCCCCTTTGTTTCATTCCCGGTCTTAGTACTTGAACCGGATGCCGGCGCGGAAGGCGCGGCCCAGCACGTCGTAGAGCAGGCTGTTGGTGCGGTGCCAGTATTCGGTGTTGATATTGGCGACCACCGGCGGATCCGAATTGACGATATTCGAGATGGTGAGGAAGGCGTCCATATCGGCGCCGCCGTCGTTCTTGTGCAGGAAGCGATAGACCATGTTGACGTCGAACAGCCACTGACCGGCGATGTAGTTGTAATCGATGGTCTGCTGGAACAGGGTCGATACCGGGCAGCCCGAGGTGCAGGCTTCTTTCCGGTAGGTGGGGCCGTAGTCACCGGCGCTGATGCCGCGGGCGGTGAAGGACAGGGTGATCGGGTCCAGCGCATAGCTGGCGTTGACCACATATTTCCAGCGCGGCACCCCGCTGCCGCTGGCGGCATTGTTGCCCACCTGGTCCTGCACGGGATTAAGCCCGTCGTTGGTGGACAGTTCCAGGTTGCGCGTCGCCAGGAACCGCATGTTGAGGGCGCCATTCCAGTCGCTGACGATGGAATCGAGCTGCGTGGTGTAGCTGGCCTCGAAGTCGATGCCGCGCGCGATCTGGTTCAGGTAGTTGGTGGGGCGTGACGTGACCAGCGTGATGGTACCGACGGTCTGGCCGGCGGTCGGCGCCGCGCGCGTGATATTGCCGCACAGCGCGCTCTGGCCGGCATAGCACAGGTACAGCGTGTTCTGGGCGTTGACCGACTGGATGGCGCCGCTGATGTTGATGTCGAAATAGTCGATCGAGGCCGAGAAGCCCGGGAAGAACGTGGGCTGCAGCACCATGCCCAGACCGAGGGTGTCGGCCTTTTCCGGCTTCAGGTTGATGTTGCCGACGGTCTGCGTCAGGAACAGCGGCGCCGCCTGGTTGTTGTTGAACGGATCGAGCACGCCGCCCGACTGGCCGCCGGTGCCGGTGGCGAACAGCTCGCCCAGATTGGGCGCGCGGATGTCCCGCGACTTGGTGAGGCGGAAGCGCAGATCGTCCATGGGGTTGTAGGTCAGCCCCAGTTTCCAGGTCGTGACGTAGCCCGACACGCTGTAATCCGTGGCGCGGATGGCGCCGTTGAAATCCAGCGCCTTGGCCCAGGTGGTGTCCTTGGCCAGCGGGATGACGGTTTCCAGATAGCCTTCGGTCACGTTGTACTGACCGTTGGTCGGCAGATAGTTGCCGGCGCTGAACGGACGCGTGAGCGACACCGGGTCGTAGGGGTTGGGGCCGGCGTTGTCGTCGACCACCTTTTCCTGGCGCCAACCGCCGCCGACCGCCACCGAGACCGGTCCGGCCCAGGACGAGAACGGCTCGCCGTTGATGGAGAATTCCGCGAGCTTCTCGTAGTTGTCCTGCAGGCGCCAGGTCTTGCCTTTGACATAGGCGATGACGTTGGCGTCGTTCTTGCCCCAGCCGAAGGGATTGAACGGCAGGCAGTTGGGGTCGTCGTTGGTGGTGACGGCGTCGGCGTTGACGCGGCAGACGATGGTGCCGTTGGCGGCGCGGACCGCGTCGATGGCCAACGGGAAGCGGACGTTATTGCGGGTCGGCACCTTCAGGTTGTTCTTGGCGAGGCCGTATTGGAAGAAGGCATCCCAGCTCCAGGTGGTGTCGGCGACGTCGGCTTTGCCCTTGGCGCCGAGCGCGTAGCTGAAGGTGCGGCGCTTGAAGTCCGACGACAGGTTGGGGATATCGAGCAAGAACGAGCCCATGTTGAAGCTGGTCAGCTTCAGACTGGTCATCTGCGCCGCGACGCTGGCCGGGATGAACGGATTGTCGGCCTTGATGACGATGGTGCCGGGCGAGTCGTCCAGCTTCGACAAGCCGAAGGTCTTGGAGTAGTTGGCGATGTAGTGACCGTAGATATTGACGTTGTCGGTCAGGTCGTAGGACAGGCGCGCGTAGAAGTTCTCGAGGCGCGAGCGGGTCGTGACGTTCTGGGCGTATTGCGAGCTGTCGCCGTAAGGCGCGTTGCCGCCGGCCATATAGGCGCCGCCCTGGGTCGCGGGGTAGATGAACTGGAACGGCGTGCCGTCCTTGGTGAAAGCGATGCCCTTCAAGGGGCCGGCCGAGATGATGCCGCCCGGGGTTTCGTTGATCAGGCCGGTATGGTCGCGCACCAGGAACTGCGGCACCGAGGTCGACTGGCCGGGCCCTGTCCCATAGGCCGAGTTGGGCAGTATCTTCCAGGCGACCTTGTTCCATTCGCGGGCGCTCATCGGGAACACGCCCGGATCCCAGGCCCAGTCATAGCTCGCCAGCACATGGCCGCGGCCGCCCGCGAACGGGAAGCCCACCGCGATATTGCCCTTGGCGGTCCAGTCGTCGCCGAAGGTGGTGATGCCGCTGGAGACCTCGCCCTTGATGCCGGTGAACTCGGTGTTGAGGATGAAGTTGGCGACGCCGGCCAACGCATCCGAACCGTAAGCGGCCGAGGCGCCGCCGGTCACCACGTCGACGCGGCTGATCAGGTTCTGCGGGAAGACGTTGGTGTCGATGGCGCCGTTCAGGTCCGACGAAACCATGCGATGGCCGTCGAGCAGCGAGAGCGTGCGGGTGGAGCCCAGGCCGCGCAGGTTGAAGGTGTTCTGGCCCTGGCTGCCCGAAGACACCGAGTTGCCCCCGGCGCGGGTTCCATCCGACGACACGCCGAAGGCTGGCATGGTGCGCACGGCGTCGAACAGGTTCGGGAAACCCGACGACTGCATCTGCTCGACCCCGACCACCGTCACCGGGGTCGGCGCTTCGTAGCCGTCGCGGACCACGCGGCTGCCGGTGACGACGATTTCGTCCACCGCCGGCGCCTGGGCCGATTGCGCGGGCGCCGGCGTCTGCGCTTGCGCCTGCCCGGCGGCCAGGGCCGCGATCATGGCGCCCAGGCTGACCGAGGTCAGCGCGCGCGTCTTGGTTCCGGCGAAAAGGTTCTTGGTCGTATGCTGCATCGTATCCTCCCCCTATGGCGCGGCCGCTCTGGACCGCCCGCTGAAACTGCAACTCCTGCCGCGGTGGAACACGCCTCCCAGCGTTTTCCCTTTTCTCCCGGCCGCGCCAGCCTTCCCCTCGAAATCCCCCCGCGCCTAAATCGGCAGCGCCGTCGTCAGTTTGATGGTGTTGATGGCGAAATTGGTGTCCACCGTGGCCACGCCCGGCAGATGCAAAAGCTTCTTCTTCAGGAACTTCTCGAAATCCTCGATGGTCGAGACCGCGACCCGGAGCATGTAGTCCTTGGCACCGGTCATCGAGAAGCATTCGACGATCTCGGGGCACCCCTGGACCGCCTTTTCGAAGGCCAGCAGCGCGCTCTCGGTGTGTTTGTCGAGCACCACGTTGCAGATGGCGCTGACATTCTTGCCGATCTTCCTGGCGTTGACGATCGCGACCTTGGCCTGGATGACGCCGGTTTCCTTGAGGCGGTTATAGCGCCGCCAGCACGGCGTATGGGACAGGCCGACCTTATCGGCGATCTCCTGCATCGAGAGATCCGCGTTGTGCTGAAGCAGCCGCAGGATCTTCAGATCGGCGGCGTCGAGGTCCGTACCATCCACAGACAATTCCATGCCGGCCCTTTTCCGCGTGCGGGTCACGGCAATGATCTTGGGTGAAAGGCGTGGCGGCCGCTTTTGGTATTGCGACACTTTTTTACAACAATGCGCAGAAGCTATGGATCCATAACTCACATACAAGTGTTTCGCGACCGCGGCAGGCATTCCGCGCCGCAGCATCGCACAACAAGAAAGGGCGCATCTCGCGACGCGCCCTTTGGTTATCCGAGGTCCGGCGGCCTCACGAATTATTGCCGAAGTAGTCGTCGCGCATCCAGAAGGCCTTGAAGCCGTTGCGCTGGCCCTGGAATTCACCCCAGGAGTCGCCATAGATGTCGCCGGGCAGCTTGTCGCCGGCGAAGGTGAACACCGGCCGGTCGCGGTAAGCCCATACCCGAAGCGCGCCCGCCTGGCCCGGCTTGGCCTTATGGCCGGTTTGGGGATCGATCTCGAGGACGGTCCAGACTTCGCTCTCGCTGCGGGCGTTCTTGTCGGCGATCACGAACGGGAAGGTCTTGAGGCAGCGCGCGGGATCGCCGCCGCCGCAGACCGCGAAGCGGTAGGCCTGGGGCGTGGCCGGGTGGTCGCAGGCCAGCTGGTCCCAGGCGTCGTCGTTGCAATTGTAGATATAGACCGTGCGCCCCATGGCGTCGGCCAGCACCTGGCCGGACGGCGCGTCCTGGACCGTGAACACGCCCTTGGGCGGGACCGGGCCCATCTGCGTATAGACATTGTGCCACCCGGGTACGTCGCTGCCTTCCAGGCTGGCGTTATGGCCTTCCGGGTCGAGCACATGGGTATAGAGCGGCTTCTTGCGGAAAGCCCATTGCTTCACGCCCGGCGACCGTTCGAACACCGACCACTCGCCCTGCCCCTGGGCGGATTGGGGTGCGGTCACCGGCTTCCATTCGTCAAGACAGGCGCCGGCGCAGTTGGATTTATTGGCGCCGTCCTTGTCCCAGGTATAGACCGACTTGCGGGCCGCGTCGGTGACCATGCGGCCCTGGGTGGTGCGGTTGACGATGAAGCCGGGCGGCATGTTGGGCGCGGGGCCGATGGCCTCGCGCCGCGCGCCCAGGGCATTGCCGCCGCCGTCGCGCCGGCCGCCGCCGCGGCGGTTGGCGCCCAGGACATCGCCGGGCTTCTGATCCAGGACCGAGGTGTAGACCGCGAAACCGTCATAAGCCCACTGCTTCTTGCCGTCAGGGCGTTTGACGATGCTCCATTTGCCGACCGGCTTGGCGTCATCCGGCGCAGTGACCACCGGCCACATGCCCGTACAGCTCGGGCGGTTGTCGACGTCGGGCAGGATGAACCCGCCGGGATATGGGCTCATCAGGCCGGCGTTCTCGGTGTACTTCTTGTCGTCGCAGGTGGGCTTGCCCTTCTGCTCGCCGGCATCGCCGTTGCGCAGCGCCAAAAGCGGCCAGATATAGAGAGTCCTGCCGGAGGCATCGGCGAACACCGGCCCCTCCAGTTCGTTGTTGGTCACCTGGAAGCCGGGCGGCAGCGGCGACCTGATGTAATCTTCCGTGAGGCGCTGCTTCTGGGACTGGGCATAGGCCGAGACACACCCCGCAAAAGCGGCGGCGGCGACCAAGGCGGTGACGGCAAGTTTCCGCATGGCGGTTTCCTCGAAGCAGACCTAGTGGCGCGCGGGGCGTTGATCGGCGTCCTTGGCCGCGACTTCCTGGGGCGGGTGCTGGATGAAGACCTGCGTGAACTTCACCTGCAGCGCCGAGGAGATGGCGGTGTTCTTGCCGGTCTTGGGATCCGGATAACCGTCCGCCAGCTGGTGCAGCTTCTTATACAGCGACGGCGACGACAGCTGGCCGTAGCTCTGGTGGTGCGTCGACCACGAATGCATGAGCTGCCAGTACCACTTATCAATATCGGAATAGCCGGCCAGCACACCCTCGGCGCGTTCCGATGTCATCTTGAGCTGGAAGCGCGCGCCGAGGATGGAATCCTCGCCGGGGATGGAATTGAAGATGGCGTGCGGCAGGCTGATGTCGGCGGGATCGGTCATCAGCACGCCATTGACGATCTTGCCGTGCAGCTTCTGCACATAGCGCTTGCCCCAGCGGGCGTCCACGCGCTGGGAGCCGCCGGGAATGATCTCGTTGCCGGTGGCGTCGGCCAGCGGCCGGTCGCGGCCGCGCAGGATGGTCACGTCGACATCGGGGTCGTTGGTGAGGTCGTCGAGCTTGGTGATCTCGAACATCACACGGTTGTAGTCGAAATCGCGCAGGTAGCGGTTCACCAGGAAGTGCAGGATGCCGGTGGGGCCGCGGTATTCCTCGATGCAGCCGATGGCGCGGTACAGCTGGTTGTCGATGCCCTTGTCGCCGTCGGGGCTGGTGAAGTCGCCGTCCTTGACCTTGCCGTCGAGGTTGAGGCCGTAGGCGATCTTGCCTTGCGCTTCGCGGAACGGGAACCGGTCGGCTTCGAGGGTCGGGAACCACGACGCCGCCTCCCGCGCCAGCTGGCCCTCGACCAGGGTGCGTTTGGCGCCGTCCTCGGGGAACAGCGCCTTGAACTGCTCGCGCGGTCCCCACTGGTTGAGGCCGTCGGGGCATTCCACCTTGGCTTCGGGCGTCTGGTACACGCCCCAGACCTCGTCGGTGATCAGGAAGCCGATGGATTTGCTCTTGAGCGCCGCTTCGGCCAGGGCCGCCGCCGAACCGTCGGCCGCAGACGCCGTGCCGGCGCCGAGGACAAAGGCGGATGCCGCGATCAGTCCCAATTTCCAATTCATCTGCCCGCTCATATGAATATCCCTTTGGGTCACGAAGCGTTGTTGAAATAGTCGTCGCGCAGCCAGAAAGCCTTGAAGCCGTTGCGCGCACCCTGGAACTCGCCCCAGGAATCGCCGTAGATGTCGCCGGGACGTTTGTCGCCCGAGAAGGTGAACACCGGCCGGTCGCGGTAGGCCCAGACATGCAGCGCATCCGCCTGGCCGTCCTTGGCGCGGTGACCGGATTTCGGATCGATGTCCATCACGCTCCAGAGCTGGCTGTCGCTCTTGGCGCCTTTGGGAGCCATGACATAGGGGAAGGTGGTCATGCAGCGCGCCATCTGGCCGGCGCCGCACACCGCCAGACGGTAGGCCTGGGGCATGTCCGGATGATCGCAGAAGAACTGGTCGGGGGCGTCGTCGCTGCAGCGGTGGATATAGACGGTGCGTCCCTGGGCGTCGCCCAGGACCTGCCCTGACGGCGCGTCCTGCACGGTGAAATACCCCTTGGGCGCGTCGGGCGCGACCTGGGTGTAGACGTTGCGCCAGCCGGGCACGTCGCTGCCTTCCAGGCTGGCGTTATGGCCTTCCGGGTCAAGGATGTGGATATAAAGCGGCTTCTTGCGGAACGCCCATTGCTTGACGCCGGGTGTGCGCTCGAACACCGACCATTCGCCGATATTCTGGGCCGACTGCGGCGCCAGGACCGGCTTCCATTCCTCGGTGCAGGTTCCGGCGCACATGGACTTGTTGGGCTGATCCTTGTCCCAGGTGTAGACCGACTTGTGGGCGGCGTCGGTGACCATGCGGCCCAGCGCGGTCTGCATGACGACGAAGCCCGGCGGCACGTTGGGCTTCGGGCCGACCGGCTCGCGTGGCGCGCCGCCCTCGCCGACCAGTTTTCTATTGGTGCCGCCGATCACGTCGCCGGGCTTCTTGTCGAGAATGGAGGTATAGAGCGCGAAGCCGTCATAGGCCCACTGCCTGCGGCCGTCGGGGCGCTTGACCACGGTCCACTTGTCCACCGGCTTGGCGTCGTCGGTCGCCAGCACCGGCGGCCACAGGCCGGTGCAGCTCGGGCGGGTTTCCACCTCCGGCAGGACAAAGCCGCCGGGATACGGGCTCATGAGGCCGGCGTTTTCGGTGTACTTCCGGTCGTCACAGCTGGGCTTGCCTTTCTGCTCGCCGGCATCGCCATTGCGCAGCGGTTTCATGGGCCACTGGTAGAGGGTTTTGCCGCCGGCGTCGGCGAAGACGTTGCCTTCCAATTCGGTATTGATCACCTGGAAGCCCGGCGGCAGCGGCGCCTTGATGTAGTCTTCGGTGAGGCGGTTCTTTTGAGACTGCGCATGCGCCGCGAGGCCCGCGGCGGACACCGCGAGTATCACTGCGCCGGCAATACCGGACCGCAACCGCATGCTGTCTCCTCCCAGAGACGCGCCCCCTTTGAGGGGGCGCCCCGTGATCAGGCGAGGATCTCGCCGACTTCCTTGGACGTGGTGTTGCTCTTGGTGCCCCAGGAGCCGATGTCCACGCCCATGACCTTCATCGCGGTATAGCCGAGGCGCACCACGGTCGAGCCGCCGCCGTCGATATGCAGGCCGGCCTTGACCCTGCCGCCGGCCCGGCCCGCCGTGAACATCGGCACGTTGTCCAGCGCATGGATGCGCGCCAGCGACTGGTCGGTCGAGCCGATGATCAGGCAGTTGTCGAGCAGCGAGCCCGAGCCTTCCTTGACCTTGGCGAAAGCGTCGACGTAGTAGGCCCAGCTTTCCATGGAGCGCTGGGTGAACCAGGAGACGATCGGCTGATAGCCCAGGCGCTCGTCCAGCGGCTCTTCGTGGGTGGTGGTGTGGTGCGGCTTCTCGTAACCCACCTTGATGGTGGCCGCCTGGGCCGCCGAGTAGGCCATGTTGAACACGCGCGTCTGGTCGCAGGCGACCGCCATGACCATGAGGTCGGCCATGAGGCGGTGGCGGTGAGCGACGAGTTCGGTGTCGCCGCCGATCTTGGTGTCTTCCGGCGCCGCCTTGGGCGGCATGCAGGCGGCGATGGGATCGGGCTTGGTGAGCTGCTGGTCGAACTGGCGCTCGAGGTCGCGCAGGCCGGTGAAGTACTGGTCGAGGCGCGCCTTGTCATCGGCGCCGACCTTGCCCTTGAGCTTGCTGGTCTGCTCCATGACCCCCGACAACACGCTCTTGCGCACCATGGTCTTGGGATTGGGCGTGAAGGTCGGGGCGTTGGGGTCCTGGAAATCCGGCCCGAACAGGCGGGTGTAGAAGTTCACCGGCGACCACTCCGGCGCGCTCGGCGAATTGGCGTTTTCATAGGAGAAGCTGGTGCGCACGTCGCCGGTGGCGGTGGCGGTCAGGTGCTGGAAGCGCGTGGTGCGGCCGATCTTCTTCGAGACCGTGATGTCGTAGGTCTCGCCGGGGCGGTGATCGCCGCTCTCGGGCGCGATGCCGGTGCGCATGGTCACCCAGGCGGTGTAGTGGCACAGGTTCGGCGATGTGTCCTTGAAGGCGTTGAAATTGGACAGAAGGTTGAGGTGCTTCTTCACGTCCTTGAGGCAGGCGATTTCCTCGGGCAACTCCCAGTTGGTGCCGAAGGTCTTGGGTGTGAACACTTTCGCATTCATGCCGCAGCCCCAGAACCAAGTGCCGAAGCGCACCGGCAAGGGCTTGCCGTCGGCCAGGGCGTTGCCGTTGCCGTTGAGGAACACATCCAGCAGCGGCAGGCCGACCGTGACCGCGCCTCCGTTCAGTATCCCGCGCAGTACACGACGACGATTGAGGTGGGTCATGGCGTTGCTCCCTGGTTCACTGGGCCGCTCCGGTCGGCGAAGAGACGGCGAAGGTTTCCGCCGCCGCCGACTTGGCCGCAGGTTCGACTTTCCGGACTTGTGAAAACGCGTTGCTGGTCGCGATCGCGCGCAGCAGCGCGGGCAATTTGTAGCCTTCGTCGGCGAATTTGCCGGTGAGATAGCTTAAGACGGGCTGATCGTCGCCGACGGTGGGGCCGCCGGTGCCGTAGCTGTAGAGGCGCCGCGTCAGGCAGGCGGAGAGCTGCGGATGATCGTGCAGCGCCTTGCCCAGGCCGACGACGTTCTTGAACTCGACCCCGTCGAGGCTGCCCGAGGCGTCGATGACTTCGCCCTTCTCGGTCTCGCGGTAAGCGCCGGAACCGTCGAAGTTCTCGAGCGCCAGGCCCATGGGGTCGGTGATCTTGTGGCAGCCGGCGCAGACCGGGTTCTTCAAGTGGATGCCGACGCGCTCGCGCTGGGTCTTGATCGGCGAGGTCGGGTTCTCGACCGCGGAGAAGTCGACGTTGGCGGGCGGCCGCGGCACGACCTGGCACAGGAAGCGCTCGCGCAACGCCTTGCCGCGCAGGGTCGGCGAAGACCGGCCGGGGTGGGACCGCACGGCCAGGAAGCTGATCTGGGTGAGCAGGCCGACCCGGGGGCTGTCCGCCGGGAACTCGTAGGGGATCCAGTTCGGCGTGGCCGGCAGGTGATAGAGCGCCGCCAGCGCCGGCGAGATGAAGGTGGCGCGCGTGGTGTAGAGATCCCGGTAGTCGAGTTTCTTGTCGATCAGGTGGCTGATGACCGTGCGCAGGGTCTGCTCGCGCGCGTCCTGCACGGCCACCCCCGTGAAGGACGGATAGACCTTGGGGTCCTTGGCGAGGTTGGCGAAGTCGTCGAAACCGAACATGTCGTCGAAGAAGGTGCGCATGCCGTCGGTCAGGCGCGGACTGGCGAGCATCATGTCGACGACCTTGGCGCGGCCCTTGGGCGTCTGGATCTCGCCGGTTTCGGCGGCCTTGAGCACCGCGTCGTCGGGCGCCGCGTTCCACAGGAAGAACGACAGCCGCGAGGCCAGCGCGTAAGCGTCCAGGCGTTCCTGGCCGGCGCGCTTGGGGTCGGGCTCGGTGATATCGGCGATGAACAGCATATCGGGGCTGATCAACATGCCTTCCACCGCCAGCGCGACGCCGGCATAGAAATCCTTCATGCGGGCGGCGCCTTCGGCGGCCTTATCCACGGCCTCCTTGAGGGCCTCCTGCTCCATCGGCCGGCGGTACAGGAGGCGCCCGGTCGCGGCCAGGAACTTGGCGGCGCAGGCGGCGTCGGCGGCTTTTTCGTCGGCGGGCTTGCAGGGGATCAGGAAATCGCGGTGATCGGCGTTGACCACCTTGGCGGCGATGACCGAGGCCGCGCGCTGGTACTGTTCGATCTGCGCCGCGGGCACGCCCATGGTGGCGGCGCCGTTCTCGAGAAGGCCGTCGGTGCGGCGCAGCGGCGCGAAGTTGGTGTCCATGCGCATGTCGTCGCCGAACACATAGGCGACGGTATTGAGGTACTGGTCGGAGGTGATGAGGCGCATGCGCGCCGGCGTGCCGCCGTTGGCGGGTTCAACCGCCGCCGATTGCGGGGCCTTCGCGGCCGCCGACGGCTTTTGCGAAACCGCGCCGGAGCAGCCGGCCAGCGTCACCGCCGCGCCGAGCGCGCAAACCGATACCAAACCGTGACGCGGGAAACGTACCAAACACCCTCCTCCGCATACCAAGGCGCCCGGGCAGACGACGCCTTACACCCGGACCTCCCAGTCCAGCCCTGCAATATACCCGGCACGCACGGGAGAATCATCGCCATTTTCCCGGGAAATGAGGCTAAATCCCTGGAAGGCATCCTCAATTCGGGGTGAAAACCGCAAAGTTTTGACTTTCGGCAATAAGGCTGTTCTCGCCGCCGAAACCCATATCAAGCGATGCATTTCGGCGCGGAACGTCCCCTCAGGGCAGCTTGCCCTCGATCTCCTGGTAGACCCGCGAGAGCGCGATGGGCGGCTCGGTCCCGTGCAGGGTCCAGTCGGTATACGGGCCCCAATCGGCCTTGTCGTTGGCGGGGCAGGCCGGCGCCGGCTGTCCGCGCACCCGCGGCGGGCACGCCAGGCCGAGGGCGTGCAGGCGCTTGCCCTCGCCGATGGCCCGCACGATCGCCTTGCGGGCCTCCTCCAGTTCCGCCTTCAGGGTCGGCGCGTCGTCGACAAAGCCGTGGCCCGGGATATTCCAGGTGGCGTTCAGGCCTTGGGCCTTGCGGATGGCCGCTTCCCATTCGCTCGGATAGCCGGCGCGCATGGCGGGGAACAGGCGGTGGAAATAGATCTCGCTCAGGAACAGCACCTTGGCGGCCGGCACATGGACCACGAGGTCGCCGCCGGTGTGGGCCCGGCCGATATTGAGGATGTCGATCTCCTTGCCGCCAAGTTTGACGGTGCGTTTGTCGCCGACGGTCTCCGACGGCACGACCGCGCTTTTCTCCAGCGCCTTCTGCGAAACCGGGGAAGACATGAACACCGCCTCCGGGAACGCCGCTTTGAACGCGGCATTGCCGCCGGTGTGGTCGCCGTGGTCGGAGCAGACGACGACATATTTGATCGGTTGCGGTGTGAGCTTGCGGATCTCCGCGATCATGCGCTCGGCCGCCGGCACGTTCCCCTGCCCGTCGGCCACGACCACCCCCTCGGCGGTGACGACGATCAGGCTGTTGGTGGTCATGAGACCCGGCGGATCGGCGGGACCCGCCGCCTCGTAGCTGTAGACGCCGGGCGCCAGTTCCTTCACCTGCGGATAATCCTTTTCCGACAGGCCGCGGGTGGCGAGATCGCCGGTCTGGACCGGCTTCTGTTGGGCGAAAGCGGGGGCTGCAAACATCAGCAGCGCGGCGAGGATGCGGATCATGGGGCACTCCAAGGAATACGGCGGCGAGTGTGGGGCAGCGGGCCGGTCCGCGACAGGGAGAAGAAATCAACCGCCCTTGAATAAACCTGGCCTCGCAGGCATCGCGGCCCGCGTATAATCGCCGGCATGAATACACTCTCCCCAACACGCGGCGTCGGCGCCGCTTTTCCGACACGCGGCGTCGGCGCCGCGATGCTCACCCTGTTCCGCGAAAACGGCGCCGTCGATGCGCCCGCCATGGCGCGCCTCGGGCGCTGGCTGCTCGCCAACGGCTGCGATTTCCTGCTGCTGTTCGGGACGACCGGCGAAGGTCCGTCCCTGTCCGCCGCCGAACGCATCGAAGCGCTCAAGGTGATGACCGCCGAGGGCTTGCCGCCGGGAAAGATCGTGGTGGGCGCGGGATGCGCGGCCGTTACCGACACGGCAGCCTTGACCATAGCCGTAGGAGAGATGCGCCTGGCGGGCGCGCTGATCGTACCGCCGTTCTTTTTCCGCACCGCGACCCAGGCCGGACTCCGGCACTATATCGGCGAGGTGCTGACGCGCAGCCGCGCGGCGGCGACGCCGGTCGCACTCTATCACATCCCCGACGTCGCGGGCCTCGGCTACGACGACGAGACCGTCGCCGCGCTGCTCAAGGAGCACCCCGGCCGCATCCAGGGCATCAAGGACAGCACCGGCGACGCGGCGCATGCCGCGCATTGGGCCAAGCTGTTTCCCGAGGTCGCGGTGTTCGCCGGCGACGACCACATCATCCGCCCGCTGCTGGCGGCCGGCGGCGCCGGCCCGATGACCGCCACCGCCGGCCTCGCGCCGGCGCTGGTCGCCGCCGTCACCAAGGCCGCGGCACAGGACCCTGGCGCCGCGCCGCCGCAGGAGGACCGCCTGAACACGCTGTGGTGCGAGGCGCTGCTGGCGTTCCCGGTGACCGAAGCGGTGAAAACCCTGTATGCCCATGTCACCGGCGATCCGCGCTGGCTGCGGATGCGCGCGCCGCTCATGGCCCTGGACCCGGCCGCCGCGCGGACCTGCATCAGCCGTTTCACCGCCATCGATGACGGCGCCATCGCCCGCGCGCTTAAAGGATTACCGACGGTCTTTTCGTCCTGACGGGCCTGGACAGGCGGTCCCGCGGCGGGCACAACGGCGCCCGTTTGCCGCTATTGGACGATCCTCATGCCTCTCAGCTTCGCACGCATGGCCGTCGTGCTCGGCCTTCTGGCCGCGGTCGGACCCTTCGCCATCGACATGTACCTCCCGGCCATGCCGACCATCGCGGCAAACCTGCACGCCTCCACCGCCGCCACTCAGATGACCCTGACGGTGTTCTTCGTGGCGTTCGGCGTATGCCAGCTGATCTACGGCCCGGTCTCGGACATGATCGGGCGCAAGCCGCCGCTGTATTTCGGCCTTGCGGTGTTCATGGCGGGATCGCTGGGCTGCGCGCTCGCGCCCGATATCGACATGCTGATCGCCTTCCGGGTCATCCAGGGCATTGGCGCGTCGTCGGTGATGGTGATCCCGCGCGCGATCATCCGCGACCTGCACACCGGCGTTGAGGCGGCGCGCCTCATGTCGCTGGTGATGCTGGTGTTCAGCGTCTCGCCGATCCTGGCGCCGCTGGCGGGCAGCGCGCTGATCGCGCCGTTCGGCTGGCGCGCGGTGTTTGTGGCGGTGAGCGCCACCACCCTGCTCTCCCTCGGCCTCACCGCCTTTGTCCTTCCCGAGACCCGGCCGATGGAGGAACGCGTGCCGGTGAGCCTGGCCGGCGTCCTCGCCGCCTTCGCCACGCTGCTGCGCGATCCCCGGTTCATGGGCCTGACCTTCATCGGCGGCCTGGGCATGTGCAGCTTCTTCGCCTTCCTGGCCAGTTCGTCGTTCATCTACATGGACCACTTCGGCCTGACGCCGATGCAGTACAGTTTCGCGTTCTCGATCAACGCCGTCGGTTTCATCGGTGCGTCTCAACTGTCGGGGATGCTCGGCGCGCGGTTCGGGCTGGCGCGCGTCATCGCCATGGCGGTGTCGGCCTACGCCTTCTTCGCCTGCGTCCTGTTCGCGGTGACGTTGATGGGGATTGGGACTCTCATGGTCCTGATCGCGCTGCTGTTCGCGACCTTCATGTTCCTGGGCCTGGTGATCCCCTCGACCATGGTGTTGTCGCTGGACGATCACGGTCCCATCGCCGGCATGGCCTCGGCCCTGGGCGGCACCCTGCAGATGATCGCCGGCGGGGCGATGATCGCGATTGTCAGCGCGTTCTTCGACGGCACCGCGCAGCCGATGGTGAGCACCATCGCCGCCTGCGCGGCCGGGGCGGCCATCCTGTCGGCGCTGACGCTCGGCAAGCGCCCTGCGGCTGGGGCACGTCAGCCGCATTGACGCCGCGCCCGAAGCGTTCCACCGTGACGTCATGACGCCGCATTCGCCCCTGTTCTCTCCCTTGCGCCATCTGCGCCATCGCCCGGCCCTGCTGTCGGGCATCGCCGCCGGCGTCCTGTCCGGTGCCACCGCCGAGGGGCTGTTGCCCCAGCTTCCGGCGCCGCTGCTGGCGTGGTGCATCGGCGTCGCCGTCTATCTCCTGAGCGCCCTGTGGAGCGCCGGCCGCGCCGACGCCGGCGACATCAGGAAGCGCGCGGAACTCCTCGACGAAGGCGGCGCGGTGATTCTCATTCTCACCGTCGGCGCCGCCGTAGCCTCCATCGGCGCCATCCTTCAGGAGCTGGCGCGCGCCGGGACTGGCGCCGGCGCCGGCTTTGCCGCCGTGACGGTCGTTCTCTCCTGGGCCTTCATCCACACCGTGTTCGCCTTCCACTACGCCCACGCCTATTACGGCGACGATGGATCCGGCGCGTGCCTGGACTTTCCAGGCGACGACAAGCCGCTGTACTGGGATTTCCTGTATTTCTCGTTCGTCATCGGCATGACCGCGCAGGTGGCCGACGTGGCGACCACCTCCACCAGCATGCGCAAGCTGGTGATGGCCCACGGCGTGGTGGCGTTCTTCTTCAACACCGCGATCCTGGCGCTGGGCGTCAACCTGGCGGCGGCTCTCGCCCAATAATAGCCTCGCCCGAAAATGGAAAACGCCGCCCGGTGGGGGCGGCGTTTTCCCGTCTTCGGCTGCGGAGCAAACTATTTGACGCTGACCGGTTCCTTGCCGGCGTCGCCCTTGCCGTCGAGATCTTCGTCGTCCAGGTGCTCGTCGCCGCCATCCAGGGTCTCCTTCTTCGCCGCCGCCTTGGAGGGCGTGATGACGAAGGACGGTTTGCCGTCGGCAATATCGACTTTGACATGGCCGCCGGTGATGAGGTCGCCGAACAAGAGGTGGTCGGCGAGAGGCTTCTTGATCTCCTGCTGGATGACCCGGCCCAGGGGACGGGCGCCCATCCGGCTGTCGTAGCCGCGCCGGGCGAGCCAATCGCGGGCGGCCTGGCTGAGTTCGATGGTGACGTTGCGGTCCGAGAGCTGGCCTTCGAGCTGCATGACGAACTTGTCGACCACTTTGCCGATGACTTCGGGCGACAGGCCCGCGAACGGGATGATGGCATCCAAGCGGTTGCGGAACTCGGGCGTGAACATGCGCTCGATCGCTTCCTTGTCGTCGCCTTCCCGGGTTTCGCGTTCGAAGCCGATGGCATTTTTGGCAAGGTCGGCGGCGCCCGCGTTGGTGGTCATGATCAGGATGACGTTGCGGAAGTTGACGCTCTTGCCGTTATGGTCGGTCAGCTTGCCGTGGTCCATGACCTGCAGCAGAATGTTGAACAGGTCAGGATGCGCTTTCTCGATTTCATCGAGCAGCAGCACGCAATGGGGATTCTGGTCGACGGCGTCGGTGAGCAGACCGCCCTGGTCGAAGCCGACATAGCCGGGAGGGGCGCCGATCAGCCGCGAGACCGAGTGGCGTTCCATGTATTCGGACATGTCGAAGCGGTGCAGTTCGATGCCCAGCGATGACGCCAGCTGGCGCGCCACCTCGGTCTTGCCGACCCCGGTCGGCCCTGAGAACAGGTAGCTGCCGATGGGCTTTTCCGGCTCGCGCAGGCCGGCGCGGGCGAGCTTGATGGAACTGGACAGCGCGGTGATGGCCGCATCCTGGCCGAACACCATGGTGCGGAGATCGCGCTCCAGGTTCATCAGCGACTTCTTGTCGTCGCGCGACACGCTTTTCGGAGGAACCCGGGCGATCTTGGCCACCACGTCCTCGACGTCGCGCACCGAGACCACCTTCTTGCGCTTGTTCTCGGGCAACAGCATGCGCGAGGCGCCGACTTCATCGATCACGTCAATCGCCTTGTCGGGCAGCTTGCGGTCGTGGATGTAGCGCGCCGCCAGTTCCACCGCCGTGCGGATGGCCTCGGCGGTGTAGCGGACCTTGTGGTGCTCCTCGTAATAGGGCTTGAGGCCCTTGAGGATCTTCACGGTGTCCTCGATCGAGGGCTCCATCACGTCGATCTTCTGGAACCGGCGCACCAGGGCGCGGTCCTTCTCGAAGTGGGTGCGGTATTCCTTGTAGGTGGTCGAACCGATGCAGCGCAGCGAACCCGAAGCCAGCGCCGGCTTCAAGAGGTTCGAGGCGTCCATGGCGCCGCCGGAGGTGGCGCCGGCACCGATCACGGTGTGGATCTCGTCGATGAACAGCACCGCGCCCTTGACCGATTCGAGTTCCGAGACCACCGCCTTCAGGCGTTCCTCGAAGTCGCCGCGGTAGCGCGTGCCCGCCAGCAACGCGCCCATGTCGAGCGAGAAGATGACGGCGTCGTGCAGGACTTCCGGCACTTCCTTGTTGACGATGCGCCGAGCCAGGCCCTCGGCGATGGCGGTCTTGCCGACGCCGGCGTCGCCGACATAGAGCGGGTTGTTCTTGGTGCGGCGGCACAGGATCTGGATGGTGCGTTCGACCTCCTTCTCGCGGCCGATCAGCGGATCGATCTTGCCGGCCTTGGCCTTCTCGTTGAGGTCGACGCAATAGGCGGCCAGCGCCTCGCGGCCCTTCTTCACCACCTCTTCCGTCTTCGCTTCCTGCTCGGCGCCGTGCACGGTGCGGCGCTCGGTGGTGCTCGGGCGCTTGGCGATGCCGTGCGAGATGTAATTGACCGCATCGAGGCGGGTCATGTCCTGGACCTGCAGGAAATACACCGCGTGGCTCTCGCGTTCGGAGAACAGCGCCACCAGCACGTTGGCGCCGGTCACTTCCTCGCGGCCCGACGACTGCACATGGATGGCGGCGCGCTGCACCACCCGCTGGAAGCCGGCGGTGGGCTTGGGGTCCTCGCCCATCGGCGAGACCAGTTCATTGAGTTCGTCGTTGAGGAAATCACGCACCGCGGTGCGCAGCTGCTCGATCTCGACATTGCAGGCACGCATGACGGCGATGGCGTCGGCGTCGTCGCACAGCGCGAGCAGGAGATGCTCGAGCGTCGCGTATTCGTGGCGCCGCTCGGCGGCGGCGGCCAACGCCTGGTGCAAGGTCTTTTCGAGATTTTGCGACAGCATCGACACGTGTTGTGTGTCCTTTTCTACAAACCCGGCTCAAAACCGATGGCGCGGCCGGTCCTTACTCTTTTTCCAGCGTGCACTGGAGCGGGTGCTGGTTCTTCCGGGCCAGTTCCATGGTCTGATTGACCTTGGTCTCGGCCACCTCGAAGGTGAACACGCCGCACACCCCGACGCCCTTCTGGTGGACATGGAGCATGATGCGGGTGGCTTCCTCGGTGCTCTTGCCGAAATACCGCTCGAGGACATGCACGACGAATTCCATCGGCGTGTAGTCGTCGTTGAGCATCAGCACCTTGTACATCGAAGGCTTCTTGACCTTGGCGCGCGGCTTGACCACGACCCCTGTGTTGGTGCGCCCGTCATTGCCGCCGCCAACACGGTCGTCGCCCGGGCCCGTCATTTGGATGCGCGGCTCCGCAGTGCGGAAAATATGTAGGAGGGCTTGTTCGTTCATCTGGACGTCTGATCCGCCGCTGCTCAACGCTTCACCATACCTAAGTTCTGGCATACCGAAGTTCCGGTAAGGGCCCCCTGAAGTCAAATCCGAGGACTCACATCTGAAATCCACACCCGGCGCACAGCTCTGCATATAGGTACGCTTCCGCCGATACGCGATACCTGCCCGGGAGGCCGCGCCCGCGCCACACCCGGGGAATTCGACCCTCGGCGATACTACCGCAGGAAGGTGTTAAGATAGTTGAAAGATGATTTGATTCAATCACATCGCCGACATCTGACAGCCGCGGTTGTGGACAGCCCGAGTCGAAGCGCGTATGTTTCGGTCCTGCCGGATTTAACCGGCACGCCCCATTCCATGAGGGCAGCCCCGCTTTGGTTACAAGCAGGGGACAAACGGGAACAAGGACCACTGGACGGCAACGGCTGGTCGGCAACGGCCGAAACGCGGCAGCAGAAAACCTGCGCCCTTCGGGCCTGAAACCGTTCGGCAACGGCCGAGCGATAAGAGAAAGAGCGATAAAAGAAATTGGGAGTTGAGGGGATGAAGATCCGAGGGTTGGCCCGTCTGGCGGTGGTGGCCGCATGCCTTGTGACGACCGGCCTGCCCGCGCCTTCGGCCCAAGCGGCGGATCAAAAGCCCGCTGAACAGAAGGCCGTCGAACAGAAGGCCGGCGCGGTCAAGAAAACCACCGTCAAAAAGGCTCCCGCCAAGGGGAAAACCGCCAAGACCCCCGCGGCCATGGTCGTGAGCCGCCCCGGCGGCCCGCAATATGAGTCGATCGTGGTGGATGCGGAAACCGGCAAGGTCCTGCACGAGGCCAATGCCGACGTCGCCAGTCCGCCGGCGTCGCTCACCAAGATGATGACCCTCTATCTGCTGTTCGACGCCCTCAAGAAGGGCGAAGTGCGCATGAACACGCCGATGAAGGTGTCGGCCCGCGCCGCCTCCCAGGCGCCGACCAAGATCGGCGTGCCGCGCGGCAAGACCATCACCGTCGACCAGGCCATCGACGCCGAGGTCACCAAGTCCGCCAACGACGTGGCGGTGATCATCGCCGAGCACCTGGGCGGCACCGAAGACGCCTTCGCCGAAAAGATGACCGCCACCGCGCGGTCCATGGGCATGATGCAGACCACCTTCAGGAACGCCTCCGGTCTGCCCGACCCCGGCCAGCTCTCGTCGGCCCGCGACATGGCGATCCTCGCCAAGCACCTGATCGAGGATCACCCGAACTATTATCCGCTGTTCTCGCGCATGGAGTTCGCCTACGGCGCCCAGACCATCCGCACCCACAACCACCTCCTGGAAACCTACGAAGGCGCCGACGGCATCAAGACCGGCTACACGGTCGCGTCGGGTTATAACCTCGTCAGCTCAGCCAAACGCGGCAAGCAGCGCATCATCGGCGTCGTCTTCGGCGGCGCCACGGCTGCTGCAAGAGACCGCCACATGGTCGACCTCCTCGACGACGGCTTCGCCGCCCTGAACGGCCGGCCGGAAACCCTGGTGGCGGCGAAGCGCATCGAGGAATTCCAGAAGATCAACCTCGCCGCCGCCGCCGCCCAGAGGCCCGAGGACGTCCCCGCCTCCGCCGGCGACCGGGACGAACAGTATGTGCCGCCCTCCAGGGCGCCCAAGTCGATCACCGCCATGATCCAGTCCAGCGAGCTGCCGCCGGCGCCCGCCACCAATGTCGCACCCATGCCGGCGCCCAAGCTGGCCGCCCTCCCCGCCAGCAATCCGAAGCCGGCGCCGACCAATCTCGCCGGCCCGGAAGACAAAAGCGCCGACGTCGCCAGCAAGCCGGTGAGGAGCAACCCGCCGCCGGGAACCTGGGGCATCCAGATCGGCGCCTTCAGCACCGAGGACAAAGCCGCCAGCGAGGCCTCCGAGGCCGCCAACTCGCTCACCAGCCAGTTCCCCGGCGCGACCGCGGTGGTGGAACCGGCCGTGATCGGCGGCAAGAAGCTGTTCCGCGCCCAGATCCACGGCCTCGACCAGAAGGACCTGGTCAAGGCCTGCGCCCTGATCTCGGTCCAGCCCATGAGCGCCTGCAAGGCGCTGCCGCCCGCGGCCACCAAGGTCGCTGCGGGCTAGAGCATTTTCCGATGAAGTGGATGCCGGTTCATCGCAGAAAAATGCGACCAAACCAAAAAGATTAGAGCATGATCGCGATTCAATATGATTCGATCATGCTCTAATTAAACAGCCTTCTCTCCCGAACCGTCAGTGGCCGACGGAGTCCGTCGGCAGTTCCAGGCCGCTCGCCCGCAACTGCGCGGCGAGTTCCTGCTTCAGGCCTTCGAGATGCGCCTCGGTGTCCGCCTCGGCGCGGGCCACCAGCACGGCCTGGGTGTTCGACGCCCGCAGCAGCCACCAGCCGCCCTTGCCGGTCACGCGCACGCCGTCGGTATCGGAGACCTGCGCGCCGGACTTGGCGAGCCTGGCCTTCACTTCGTCGATCACCGCGAACTTGCGGTCGTCGGCGCAGGGGAAGCGCAGTTCCGGCGTGTTGATCATCCGGGGCATGCGGTCATAGCGCGCCAGCAGGTCGAAGCCGGGATCGCGCGCCATGATCGAGAGGAAGCGGATGCAGGCGTAAATGGCGTCATCGAAGCCGTAGTACTTGTCGGCGAAAAAGATATGCCCGCTCATCTCGCCGGCCAGCGGCGCCTTGGTCTCGGCCATCTTGTTCTTGATGAGCGAATGGCCGGTCTTCCACATGATCGGCTGGCCACCCATTCTACGCACCTCGTCGAACAGCGCCTGGCTGGCCTTGACGTCGGCGATGATCGGCGCGCCTGGCAGCGCTTTGAGCACGTCCTCGGCCAGGATTTGCATGATCTGGTCGCCCCACAGGATGCGGCCCTTGCCGTCCACCACGCCGATGCGGTCGGCATCGCCGTCGAGGGCGAAGCCCACCTGGGCGCCGCGCGTCTTCACCTCGGCGATGAGTTGTTCGAGGTTCTTGGGCACCGTGGGATCGGGATGATGGGCCGGGAACGTGCCGTCGATGATGCCGTTGAGCACCGTGTGCGCGCCCGGCAGCTTCGGCGCGAGCCTGGTGACCACTTCCGCGCCGGCGCCGTTGCCCGGATCCCAGACCACGGTGAGCTTGCGGTCGCCGGCGAAATCCTTGAGCAGGCGGTCCATGTAGCCTTCGATCACCGGCACGTCGGTGACGCCGCCTTTCGCGTCATCCACATCGCCGGCCGCGGCCATGGCGCCCAGCTTCTTGATGTCCTCGCCGAAGAACGGCTTCCTGCCCATCATCATCTTGAAGCCGTTGTGGGTGGGCGGATTGTGCGAGCCGGTCACCATGATGCCGCCGTCGGCCTTGCGCTCGGTGGCGGCGAAATACAGCATCGGCGTGGGCCCGCGGCCGATCCGCTCGACGGCGATCCCCGACGCCGTCAGCCCCTTCACCAGCGCCGCCTCCAGCTCCGGCGAGGACAGGCGCCCGTCGTACCCCACGCACACCCGGCTTCCGCCCTGGCGCTTGATCAAGGTCCCGAACGTCCGGCCGACGGCGGCGGCGTCCGCGGCCGAGAGGGTTTCGCCGACGATGCCGCGAATGTCGTATTCGCGCAGCACCGAGGGATGGAATCTGTGGCTGAAGTTCATGGCTGAATTCCGGGGGTTTGGGGCGCGAGTCTAAGCGGCGGGGCGGCCGACGCAGGTGTAGGAGAAGCCCGCGGCCTTCATGTCCTCGGGCGTATAGACATTGCGCAGGTCGACGATCACCGGCGTCTTCAGCAACTCCCTGGTGCGCTTGAGATCGAGGGTGCGGAACTCGTTCCACTCGGTGAGCACGACCAGGGCGTCCGCGCCTTTCATGGTGTCGTAGGCGTCCTTGCAGTACGCGATCTTGGGCAGCATCTTCTTGGCTTCGTGCATGCCTTCGGGATCGTAGGCGCGGACCACGGCGCCGTTGTTCTCCAATTCCGGCACGATGACGAGGCTCGGAGAGTCACGCATGTCGTCGGTGTTGGGTTTGAAGGTCAGGCCGAGCACGGCGATGGTCTTGCCCGCGACGCTGCCGCCGCACGCGGCGATGATCTTGTCGGCCATCCGGTGCTTGCGCTTCTCGTTGACGTCCACGACCGTCTCGATGATGCGCAGCGGCGAGCCGAAATCCTGGGCGGTCTTGACCAGGGCGAGCGTGTCCTTGGGGAAGCACGAACCGCCATAGCCCGGGCCGGGATGCAGGAACTTCTTGCCGATGCGCCCGTCGAGGCCGATGCCCCGGGCGACGTCATGCACGTCGGCGCCCACCTTTTCGCACAGATCGGCGATCTCGTTGATGAAAGTAATCTTGGCGGCGAGGAAAGTGTTGGCGGCGTACTTGATCAGTTCGGAGGTTTCGAGCTTGGTGAACAGGATCGGGGTCTCGATCAGGTACAGCACGCGGTAGAGCTGGCGCATCACCTTCTGCGCGCGTTCGCTCTCGGTGCCGATGACGACGCGGTCGGGGCGCATGAAATCGTTGATGGCCGAGCCTTCGCGCAGGAACTCCGGGTTGGAGGCGACGTCGAACGCGAGGTCCGGACGCGCGGCCCTGATGATGCGCTCCACCTGGCGGCCGGTCCCGACAGGCACCGTCGATTTGGTCACCACCACGGCGTAGCCGGTCAAGGCGCCGGCGATATCCATGGCGGCGCCGTAGACATAGGACAGGTCGGCATGCCCGTCGCCGCGCCGCGACGGCGTGCCCACGGCGATAAACACCGCGTCGCAGCCCGCCACCGCGCTTTGCAGGTCGGTGGTGAAGGTGAGGCGGCCGGCTTCGGCGTTGTTCCTCACCAGTTCGTCGAGGCCGGGTTCGTAAATCGGGATCTCGCCCTTCTTCAGGCGGGCGATCTTGTCGGCGTCGCGGTCGACGCAGACCACGTCGATGCCGAATTCCGAGAAACAGGCGCCGGACACCAGTCCGACGTATCCCGTGCCGATCATTGCGATGCGCATCGCGGTTCCGTTCCGTGTCTTTAGGATTTAAGCGGGGATTTGAGAGATTGGGTGTCCGAGACGAGTTTTTCGATCAGGGGCAGAAGACGCCCGACCATCTCCGGATGCGCGAGGCCGAAGGCCACGTTGGCCTCGACGAAGCCGACGCGGGTGCCGCAGTCGTAACGCCGCCCCTCGAACCGGTAGCCATGGAAGGGCACCTCGGACATGGTTCTGTTGAGAGCGTCGGTGAGCTGGATTTCGTTCCCGGCGCCCCTGGTTTTCTTGTCCAATTCCTTGAACACCACCGGATCGAGCACATAGCGGCCGATGATCGCCAGGGTCGAGGGCGCTTCCTCGGGCTTGGGCTTCTCCACCAGGCCCTTGGCCTTGGCGATGCGGCCTTGCTCGGACAGGACATCCAGGATGCCGTAACGGTTGGTCTGGTCCCTGGCCACGTCTTCCACCGCCACCACATGGCCGCCGACCTTGGCATGGGCTTCGATCAGCTGGCCCAGGCAGGGCTTGTCCGACAGCACCATGTCGTCGGGCAGGATCACGGCGAAGGGCTCGTCGCCCACCAGCTTCCAGGCGCACCACACGGCATGTCCCAGCCCCAGAGGATCGCCCTGAAGGACCGTGTGGATCTTATCCGCCGGCAAGGTGCAGCCGGTGACCAGCGCCAGTTCGGCGGTCTTGCCTTTGGCCGCCAGGTTCTTTTCCAGCCACGGCTGGGGGCTGAAATGCTGCGGGATGGCCTCCTTGCCCTCGGCGCTGACGAAGATGAACTCCTCGATGCCGGCG
Organism: Rhodospirillaceae bacterium; assembly: GCA_041905795.1. Classification (GTDB taxonomy): domain Bacteria; phylum Pseudomonadota; class Alphaproteobacteria; order Rhodospirillales; family Rhodospirillaceae; genus SHVO01. Next base: position 58,232 of record JAYRKL010000016.1, read on the forward strand.
GCGCGCGCCTCTTCGACGGCGTATTGAACCACCGGCCGGTCGATGACCGGGATCATCTCTTTGGGGATCACCTTGGTCGCGGGCAGGAAGCGCGTGCCGAGACCGGCCACAGGCAACACCGCTTTACGCACGGGTTTGGACATCAATTTCCTCGAAAAATCGGCCTGAAGCAGGCGGAGGTGAGGTGTTTTATCTGCCACGCCTGGGGGGCCCTGGCAACCGTGCAACGGGAAACCGGGGCATCAGTTACGGCCTTGAGCTTTCAATAGAAAATCCTTGGCGAGATTCACTTTTGCGGCCAGATAATCTGAGCCGCCGCGGTCGGGATGTATTTGTTCGATGATGCGCCGGTGGGCGGCCTTGATCTCCGCCGGGCCGGCCCCGGATGACAGCCCCAGGATGCGCAGGGCCTCCTCCTCGGTCATGGCCGGGCCGGCCTGGGGCGGAGGGGTCTTTGCCCCGAACATGCCGCCGAACTGCCGGCCCATCTGCACCAGGTTCATGAGGCGCCCCGCCCAGACCGCGAGGCCGGCCAGCGCCGCCAGGGCCGCGCCCATCTTGCCGGTGATGGCCAGGAACCCGGCGGCCAGCGCCAGGGCGCCGATGCCCAGCCACGCCAGGAAACGTTTCAGGTTCTTGACGTCGGCGGCCGCGTACCACTGCATCAGCAACAGCGCCGCGACCAGCGCCGCCAGGCCGAAGAACACGGCGACGATCATCTACCCGGCCTTCTGGAGCGGATCGGGCAGCCCCAGGGCGGCCATCAATGTGCGCATCTCCTGGCGGGCCGCCACATGGGACATGGCGGCGGTCTTGCGCTGGCTGAGGACGGCGAGGTCTTCGGCGGTGAGGCCTTCCAGGAACAGCTCGCGGTAGATCACCCGTTCGTGGATGCCGTCCGCGACTCTAAAGCCGATGCGGCGCGCCAGTTCGGCGGTGAGCTTGGCCACCTGGCGCTTGTTGCGGGCGTCGAGCTGGCCGAGCCGGTTGCGCACCACCACCCAGTCCATCGAACCGCCGTCACGCTTGGCGCGGAGTTGCTTGGCCTTCCAGACCCGTTCCGAATAATGGCTGGGGCGCGCGACGCTGAGTTTGTCGGGATCCACCGTCGCCAGCACGTCGAAGTCCACCAGGCTGTCGTTGATCGGCGTGACCAGGATGTCGGCATAGGTATGGCCCACCTGGGACAGGACGCTGTCGTGGCCGGGCGTGTCGATCACAATTACGTCGTTGCCGCCGAGTTGCGCCAGGGCCTCGGCGACGGCGTTCGCGTCCCGATCGGGCATGACCGAGAGATGGGTGGGCAGCGGCACATCCGGCGCGGCGGCGGCCGTGCGCCGGCGGTTGGCGACATAGCGCGACAGCGTGCCTTGGCGCGCGTCGAGGTCGAGGGTGCCGACGCGGCGGCCCTGATGGAGCAACGCGGCGACCAGGTGCATGGCCAGGGTGGACTTGCCGGTGCCGCCCTTTTCATTGCCGAAAACGATGATGCGGGGGGTCACAAGGTCACGCGGGACGTAAGAGGACACGGCATGGGGTGGAGTCTATCCCTGGCGGGCGGGCAGTTATAGGCCTTGTGAGAACGTCCTGAAAACTTGATCTTAGGGATCGGCAGCGGAAGCGGCGGACCGGCGTATGGAAACAGCGGATTGTGTGGTGATCGGCGCGGGAGTGGTGGGGCTCGCGGTCGCCCGCGCCATGGCGCGCAAGGGGCGCGAGGTGCTGATCCTCGAGGCGGAGACCACCTTCGGATCGGTGACCAGCTCGCGCAACAGCGAGGTGATCCACGCCGGCATCTACTACGCCCACGGCAGCCTGAAGGAGCGCTTCTGCGTCGAAGGCCGCGACAAGCTCTACGCCTTTTGCGACGCCTACCGGGTCAATTACAAGCGCACGACGAAACTGGTCTACGCCGAGGATGAGTCCCAGGTGCCGGGCCTGAAGAAACTCCAGGCCCATGCCGGCGCGAGCGGCGTGCATATGACCTGGATGACCAGGACCGAGGCGAGCCGCCTGGAACCGGCCTTGCACTGCGCCGCCGCCTTGCATTCGCCGCTGTCGGGGATCGTCGACAGTCACGGCTTCATGCTGGCGATGATCGGCGACATCGAAACCGCAGGCGGCGTCATCGCCTACAACAGCCCGGTCACGGGCGGCGCCGGTGCGGACGGACATGTGGTGCTCGACGTCGGCGGCAGCGCCGCCATGCAAATCGCGGCGCGCACCGTCATCAACTGCGCCGGCCTCGGGGCTCAGCCGCTCAGCCGCACCATCAAGGGCGTACGGCCGGACAGCATTCCGGTGCAGCACTACGCCAAGGGCAATTATTTCTATCTGTCCGGACGGCCGCCGTTCACGCGCCTGATCTATCCCCTGCCCGGCGTCGCCAGCCTCGGGATCCACTACACTCTGGACATGTCCGGCCAGGCGCGGTTCGGGCCCGACCTGCAATGGGTGACAGCCCTCGACTATCACGTCGACGAAAGCCGGATCGGTCTGTTCTACGCCGAAATCCGTAAATACTGGCCGGAGTTGCCGGACGGCGCGCTTCGCCCCGGCTACAGCGGAATTCGTCCGAAAATCCAAGGACCTGGCGAACCGGGCGTGGATTTCATGATCCAGACGCCCGACCAGACCGGCATTAACGGTTTCATCGCCCTTTACGGGATAGAATCGCCCGGGTTGACCTCCAGCCTCGCCATCGGCGATGCGGTCGCGGAGCGCGTGCCTTGAGATACCTGAGCCTGCCCATAACGATCGCGTTGGCCTCCCTCTTGGGGGCGGGGTTAGCCATGGGCGCCGCGGCGCCGGCGCCAGCGCCGCCGCAACGCCAACTGGGCCCGCCGCCGGGCGCCGGCGCCGGGCTGGAAGGCGCCGTCGACGCCGAGGAACCGGCAGCCAAGACCGAGGCCGCCCCGGTGGTGCCGGTGCCGCCGCCCAAGGCCCGCCCCGCCATCGCGCCCGAAGTCGACACCAGCACCGAGCGCGGCCGCATGCTCCTGGGCGAAGTCGAGATTCTCGACATACCGCTGCGGGAGGTCCCCAACTACCGCGAGTACATGCGGGCGATGATCGAAGACCTCTCGATCTACGCCCATGGCCGGAACCCGAAATTCGTGGTGGTGACCGAGCCCGGTTTCGACCTCACCGGCTGGAGCCGGCGCGAATTCGACCTGGAGGAGATCAAGCGCGACCGCAACGCCAAGATCTCGCCGGATTCCATCGTGCCGGTGGGCGCGCCCATGCGCCGTTACCTGCAGCGCATCGACGGCGTGATGCTCAACGGCCAGTTCTGCGCGCCCTTGCGCGTGCCGCGCGCCGATCTGGCGGCGATGATGAAACAGGGCGTGAAGATGCTCTCGATCGACCACTGCGCCGACGCCGCCCAGGGTTCGGCCGCGCTGCAGGCCGCCATCCGCATGAATGTCGTCGCGCATATCGACCTCGACGACAGCGACGCCTTCGACCGCGTGCCGACCCGCCGCCCCGTGCCGGAAAATTCCGGCAACGTGGAAGTGCTGGCCGACGCCAAGAACATGCTGATGATGCTGGACAGTCGCGCCTACCCCTCGCGCGAGGAATGGGTCGCCGCCATGGCCGACACCAATTACGACGTGCTGATCACCGACGCGTTCTACAAAGGCAACATGCCCTTGTCCAAGGACGCCATCCACAGCCTCAAGTTCAAGCAGATGGGCGCCCGGCGCCTGGTGCTGGCGCGGCTCAGCCTCGGTTATGCCGAGGACGAGCGTTATTACTGGCAGCGTGACTGGAAGATCGGCGCGCCGTCCTGGATCCAGGCGCGCGCCCCCGGCAAGCCGGGCAGCTATGTGGTGGAATTCTGGAACCCGGCGTGGAAAGCCATCGTCGGCAAGTATTTCGCCGGCATCATGGACCTGGGGTTCGACGGGGTCGTGCTGGACGGCGTTGAAGCCTACCGCCGATACGAGTTCATGACGCCGCTAGACGCTACGAAGGGGTAGCGTTACTGCGGCGGCGCGGCCGGTGTGTCGCCGGCGACCTTCTTGATCACCGCGCCCAATCCCGCCACGACCTTCTGGCCGATCGGCCCGCCGTCGCCTTCCATCTTCTGGGTGACGATCAGGCGGATGGCCTCCACATGCACCTTCACCACGTCGAGCTGGGCGTTGGTGAGATCGTCGCCGGCGTCCTCGATGAAGCGCGCGAGCTGGGCGCCGACGGTGCTGACCAGCGGGTAGCCGAAGCTGGCGCCCTGCCCTTTGACTCCCTGGACCTCGGTATAGAGCGCGCGCACATGCTCGGGGCGGTTGGCGGAATCCTTCACCGCGATGTCATAGGCCGCGCTGAGGCGGACCAGGTCTTCCTGGACGGCGACGAGATAATCGAACTTGGCGGTGAGCATGGACCGCTCGGCGGCATCCATCCAATTGGCGTCGATGGTGCCGGTGACGCCCGCCAGCTTCTGCTTTTGCCGGAGATTGTTCGGCGGGGTGATGAACTTGACTTCGTTGTCGGCCATGGACACTCCGGCGGTCAGGGCCGAAGTGTAGCCGCCTCCCACCGCCATTACTACCTAAAGCATGATCCAGGTGGCCAACCCGAGGAACGAGAAAAAGCCCACCACATCCGTGACGGTGGTGAGGAAAACCACCGCGGAATCGGCCGGATCCAGGCCCCAGCGATCCAGGACCAGGGGAATCGTGATCCCGGCGAAGCCCGCCGCGATCATGTTGCAGACCATGGCGGCGCCGATCACCACCCCCAGCAGCGGATCGCGGAACCAGAAGTAGGCGATGACCCCGGTGATCGCGGCAAACAAGAGGCCGTTGATGAGGCCGACGAAGATTTCCTTCCAGGCGATGCGCAGCGCGTTGTTGGGATTGAGGTCGCGGGTGCCGAGCGCGCGGACCACGGTGGCCAGAGTCTGGGTGCCGGCGTTGCCGCCCATGGAGGCGCAGATCGGCATCAGGACCGCGAGCGCCGAGAGCTTCTCGATCGACTTCTCGAACACGCCGATGACCGATGAGGCCAGGAACGCGGTGCCCAGGTTCACCACCAGCCAGACGAAGCGCGACTGGGCCGTGGTCATGATGCTGCGATACAGGCTGGAGTCGTCGGTGGCGCGCACACCGGCCATTTTCAGCATCTCCTGGCCGGCCTCTTCCTCGATCACGTCGACCACGTCGTCGATGGTGATCTGGCCGATCAGGCGCCCGGACTTGTCGGCCACCGGGGCGGCGGAAATGTCGCGCTGGCGGAACAGGAACGCCACCTCGTCGCGCTCCATGTCGACGGGGATCACGTCGATTTCCGGATCGACGATGTCCGCCATTTTCACCGGCCGCTTGGAGGTCAGGACGCGGTGCAGCTCGACCACCCCTTGCGGCCGGTGGCGCGGATCGACCACGAACACGGCGTGGAATTTCTCCGGCGTCGAGCGGGTCGAACGCAGGTAGTCGATGGTCTCGCCCACGGTCCAGTAGTTGGGCACCGCCACCAGTTCCCGCTGCATGAGGCGGCCGGCGGAGAATTCGCCGTAGGCCAGCCCCTGTTCGATCAGGGCGCGGGTGGCCGGCGGCATGCGGCCGAGGATCTTCTCGCGCTCCTCGGGATCGAGCTTGCCCGCCACATAGACCGCGTCGTCGGAGTCCAGCTCCGTGAGCGCGACCGCGAAGTCCTCGAAGCCCAGCGCGTCCATGACGTCGTCGCGCACATCGCCCGCCAGTTCGGGCAGGACGTCGGCGTTGAAGTCGTCGCGGATCGCGTCCACCAGGAGGCGCCGGTCCTCGCCGTCCAGGCGCTCGAGCAGGTCGGCCATATCGGCGTAGTGGAGATCGGCGACCAGGGTCCGGGCCAGCGCCTTGTCGTTGGCGCGCAGCGCCGCGGCGACCTCCTCGACAAAGGCGGGATCGAGTTCGAAGCCTTCGTCGAGCGCGTCGCCGTCGCCGATCAGCGGGCTGGCGTGCGCCGGCGCCCCGGCGAGGGGCGTAGCCGGCGGCGGCCCATCTTGGGGCGGCAAATGAATTTCGGTGCCGGTCATGGCGCACCCGAAAGCGCGGAGTGTGAGGAAACGCGGGCCTGGAAGGATCGCGTCAGCCCCTTGTGCCGAAGGACCGGAAATAGATCAAACGAAAAAGGACACGCGGAAGATGACGCGGTTGCAAGACGTATCGCGTATGCCACAGCCCTTCTTCGTTACGGCTCTGGATCCTCGGGTCTCGCTACGCTCGCCCAAGGATGACAGTAGGGGCTGGAACCACCGACACAGTCCTCTCTGCAAGTACGATTGGTGCGCCCCTCGGCGAGACCGCAGGTCGGAGCCGACTTAAAAGAATCGGCCGCACCAACGGGGAAGCCCCGGCCCCCAGTTCTTAGGGCCAGGCTTGCGTTCCGGGTGATGTATCGATGGTGCGGTCGAGAAGACTCGAACTTCCACGGGTTGCCCCACAGCGACCTCAACGCTGCGCGTCTACCAATTCCGCCACGACCGCACGGGGGTGGTCACGAGGGGCCAAAAGCGCCCCCCGGGAACGAGGAGGCCGGTGGATACCAGATACCCCGCCCCCTTGCAAGAAAGAGGAGCCCCCTTAAATGCCCCTCGAACCCCCTGCTCCGCCTTGTTTTCTCGGGGATCAAAAGGCTATGCCGGTGGCCAGCATGGATGCAGCCTCTTCCCTCCTGCCCCCCTCCTTATCCCAGGCGGCCTTGTCGGCCTCCGGGGTGCAGATTCACCGCTCCCCGGGCCTGGTGCCCTACCCCGAAGCCATGGCCGCCATGGAGGCCCGGGTCGCCGCCATACGGGCGGGCACGGCCCCCGAATGCCTGTGGTTCCTGGAGCACCCGCCCCTCTATACGGCCGGCACCAGCGCCCAGGCCGGCGATCTGCTGCAGCCCGACCGTTTCCCGGTGTTTTCCACCGGGCGGGGCGGCCAGTACACCTATCACGGCCCCGGCCAGCGGGTGGTGTACGCCATGCTCGACCTGCAGCGGCCGCGGACCTGCAAGGCCGATGTGCGCTGCTATGTGCATACCCTGGAAGAATGGATGATCCGCACCCTGGCCCGGTTCGGCGTCACCGGCGAACGCCGGGCGGACCGCATCGGCATCTGGGTGACGCGCGATACGGCCCTCGGACCCAGGGAGGACAAGATCGGCGCCATCGGCGTGCGCGTGCGCCACTGGATCGCGTTCCACGGCCTGGCGCTCAACGTGGCGCCGGACCTTGGCCATTTCTCCGGGATCGTGCCCTGCGGCATCGCCGCGCACGGGGTGACCTCGCTCAAGGACCAGGGAGTCACTGCCACCATGGACGAGGTGGACGCCGTGCTGCAGGACGAGTTCGCGAAGGTATTTGCGCTTAAACTGTAGGCAGCTGCCGGAAGCCCGGCTCGAGCGTTTCCTCGGCGCTGCTGGTGTCCACCGCCGTTACTCGCGCCAGCGGCGGCCCGGCGTGGCAGGCGGCGACAAAGGTTTCCACCGCTTCCGCCGGCCCTTGAACCACCGCTTCCACCGAACCGTCAGCGCGGTTGCGCACCCACCCGGTCAGCTGGGCGGCGCGGGCGGTGCGCAGGCACCAGTCGCGGTAGCCGACGCCTTGCACGCGGCCGGTGATGGACAGGCGCCGGGTGACCGGCTCCGCCACTTCAGCCAAACTCCAGGATCATCTGGTCGACCGCCAGCGACGCCCCGGGCGCTTCGTGGATCTTTTTCACAACGCCGTCGCGCTCGGCCTTGAGCACGTTCTCCATCTTCATGGCCTCGACGATGGCCAGCGCTTCGCCGGCTTTCACTTCCTGGCCTTCCTTGACCGCCAGCGACCGCAACAGGCCTGGCATGGGCGAGAGGAGGTACTTGGACAGATCGGGCGGCGGCTTGTGCAACATCAGCCGGGCGAGTTCGGCCTCGCGGGCCGTGCGCACCGCCACGTCGAGCTGGGCGCCGGCATGGAAAAGACGGTAGCCGACCCCGCGGCGATCCACCTGGATGGTCGCCGGCTCCCCATCGATCTCGGCGACGAACAGGGTGTCGGTGAAAGTCCAATTGGTCTTCACCTCCACCGTGGCCTTGCCGATTTTCACCTTGCCGCCGGCCAGGCCGCTGCGCGTGACCGTGACCTTATGCTCGGTGTCGTCCGCGCCGTGGCCGGACACCACGACCACCCAGGCGTCCGGCACCTTGCGGCCGTGACCGGGGATCTGGCCGGTGATGGACGCGGCGCGGTTCATGCGGGCGCTGTGCACCAGGGCCGCGACCGCCACCAGCTGCGCCGGGTCCTTGGCGGGCAGGTCCTTGTCCGAGAACCCTTCCGGATATTCCTCGGCGATGAAGTTGGTGGAGAGCTTTCCGTCCTCGAACTTTTTCTTGCCCAGGACCGAGGCCAGGAACGGGATGTTATGGGACACGCCGCGGATGTAATAGGAGTCCAGCGCGGCGCGCATATGCGCGGTGGCCTCCTTGCGCGTCTTACCCCACGAGCACAGCTTGGCGATCATGGGGTCGTAGAACACGCTGATCTCGCCGCCTTCCTGCACACCGGTATCGACGCGGACGTTCTTGGTCTCAGCGGGCGCGATGTAGCGCACCAGGCGCCCGGTGGAGGGCAGGAAGTTGCGGTACGGGTCTTCGGCATAGACGCGGGCCTCCAGCGCCCAGCCGTTGATTTTCACGTCCTTCTGCTTGAACGGCAATTTTTCGCCATAGGCGATGCGGATCATCAGCTCCACCAGGTCGAGCCCGGTGATCAGCTCGGTCACCGGATGCTCCACCTGCAAGCGGGTGTTCATCTCGAGGAAATAGAAATTGCGCTTGGTGTCGACGATGAACTCGACCGTGCCGGCGCTGACATATTTCACCGCCTTCGCCAGCGCCACCGCCTGCTCGCCCATGGCCTTGCGGGTCTTCTCGTCCAGGAACGGGCTCGGCGCTTCCTCGATCACCTTCTGATGGCGCCGCTGGATCGAGCACTCGCGCTCGTTCAGGTACAGGGTGTTGCCGTGGCGGTCGGCGATCACCTGGATTTCGATATGGCGCGGCTGCTCGATGTATTTTTCGATGAACATGCGGTCGTCGCCGAAGGAGGACTTGGCCTCCGACTGCGAGCGCAGGAAGCCTTCCTCGACCTCGGCCTCGCTGCGCGCGATGCGCATGCCCTTGCCGCCGCCGCCGGCGGAGGCCTTCATCATCACCGGATAGCCGATCTCCTTGGCGATCTTCTTGGCGTGCGCCACGTCCTTGATCTCGCCCATGAAGCCGGGGACGGTCGTGACCTTGGCCTTGGCAGCCAGTTTCTTGGACTCGATCTTGTCGCCCATGGCCTGGATGGCCGGCGCGTCGGGGCCGATGAAAGTGATCTTGGCCTTGGCCAGCGCTTCCTGGAACGCCTTGTTCTCGGACAGGAAGCCGTAGCCCGGATGCACGGCCTCGGCGCCGGTGTCCTTGCAGGCCTGCACGATCCTGTCGATCAGCAGATAACTTTTCGCCGAGGCGCTTTCGCCGATATGCACGGCCTCGTCGGCCATCTCGACGTGCAGCGCGTTGCGGTCGGCGTCGGAATAGACCGCCACCGTCTTGATGCCCATCTTGCGGGCGGTCTTGATGACGCGGCAGGCGATCTCGCCGCGGTTGGCGATGAGGATTTTCTTGAACATCGTCAATGTGACCTAGAGCGGAATGTTGTCGTGTTTCTTCCAAGGATTCTTGGCTTCCTTGGACTTGAGCATGGCCAGCGAGCGGCACAGGCGGCGGCGGGTGCCGTGGGGCATGATGACGTCGTCGATGAAGCCCAGGTTGGCGGCGCGGAACGGATTGGCGAAGCGGGCTTCGTATTCCTTGGTGCGCTCGGCGATCTTCTTGGCGTCGCCGATGTCCTGGCGGAAGATGATCTCGACCGCGCCCTTGGCGCCCATCACCGCGATCTCGGCCGTGGGCCAGGCGAAGTTGACGTCGCCGCGGATATGCTTGGAACTCATCACGTCATATGCCCCGCCATACGCCTTGCGGGTGATGACCGTGACCTTGGGCACGGTGGCCTCGGCATAGGCGAACAGCAGCTTGGCGCCGTGCTTGATGATGGCGTTGTATTCCTGGTCGGTGCCCGGCAGGAAGCCCGGCACGTCCACGAACGTCACGATCGGGATATTGAAGCAGTCGCAAAAACGTACAAAACGCGCCGCCTTGCGGCTTGAGTCGATGTCCAGGCAGCCGGCCAGCACCATCGGCTGGTTGGCGACGACGCCCACCGTCTGGCCCTCCATGCGCGCGAAGCCGCAGATCATGTTCTTGGCGAAATGCTCGCCGATTTCAAAAAAGTCGGCGTCGTCCACGACCTTCAGGATCAGTTCCTTCATGTCGTAGGGCTTGTTGGGGTTGTCGGGGATCAGGGTGTCGAGCGACATGTCGTCGCGGTCAGCCGGATCCACCGGGGTGATCACCGGCGGCTTTTCCTTGTTGTTGAGCGGCAGGAAGTCCATCAGGCGGCGCAGCTGCAGGAGCGCCTCGACGTCGTTCTCGAAGGCGCCGTCGGCCACGCCCGACTTGGCGGCGTGGGTCATGGCGCCGCCGAGCTGCTCCTGGGTCACCGTTTCGTGCGTCACCGTTTTCACCACGTCGGGACCGGTGACGAACATGTAGGAGCTGTCCTTGACCATGAAGATGAAGTCGGTCATGGCCGGCGAATAGACCGCGCCGCCGGCGCAGGGCCCCATCACCAGGGAGATTTGAGGAATGACGCCCGAGGCCAGCACGTTCTGCAGGAACACGTCGGCGTAGCCCGCCAGCGACGCCACGCCTTCCTGGATGCGGGCGCCGCCGGAATCGTTGAGGCCGATGATCGGCGCGCCCACCTGAACCGCCTTTTCCATGACCTTGAGGATCTTCTTGGCGTGGGACTCCGAGAGCGAGCCGCCGAACACCGTGAAATCCTGGCTGAAGACGAAGATCGGGCGCCCGTTGATGGTGCCGTAGCCCGTGACCACCCCGTCGCCCGGAATCCGCTGGGCGCCCATGCCGAAATCCTCGCAGCGATGCTCGACGAACATGTCCCATTCCTCGAACGAGCCTTCGTCGAACAGCACCTCGATCCGCTCGCGCGCCGAGAGCTTGCCCTTGGCGTGCTGGGTGTCGATGCGCTTCTGACCGCCGCCAAGCCGGGCAGCCTCGCGCTTTTCCTCAAGCTGGGTAATGATCTGGTTCATCGGGAATCCGGGTCTGTTTCAGGGTACTGACTTTGCGCCTTTGGCGGCGGCGGACAGGCTCAGCGGAGGACGCCGGAAACCCTTTCAGGCCCCCGGGGCTGGCTTCGGCATAGCATACCAAGGCCCCGGACCCGTTACAAAAAATCGTCCTTTTCTGTGCAAAACCCGACGCCTTGGCGCTTGTCTTCCCTGGGGCCTGCGCGGTGGCTATAACCCTGGTCCCATCATGAAAATGCACCCCCTCCTCAAGCTCGCCCTGGAACTCGGACCGCTCGGCGTCTTCTTCCTGGTCAACGGGCGCTTCGGCATCTTCCCCGGCACCGCCGCCTTCATGGCGGCGACCGTGGCGGCGCTGGCCGTGTCCTACCTGATGCTGCGCAAACTTCCCATTATGCCAATGGTGACCGCCGTGTTCGTGCTGGTGTTCGGCGGCCTGACCCTGCTGCTGGCCGACGAGCTGTTCATCAAGATCAAGCCGACCCTGGTCAACCTGACCTTCGCCGGCATCCTCACCTTCGGCCTGGTGACCGGACGCATCTTCCTCAAGCTGGTGCTGGAATCGGTGGTGCAGCTCACCGGCCGCGGCTGGACCATCCTCACCCGCGCCTGGATCGGCTATTTCGTATTCCTCGCCGTCCTCAACGAAGCGGTGTGGCGCACCCTGCCCACCGACAGCTGGGTGACCTTCAAGGTGTTCGGCGTAATGCCCATGACCATGCTGTTCAGCGTGGTGTCGCTGATCCCGGTGATGCAGCGCCACGCCGCGCCGATCATTACGCCCGAGAATGTTAATGATGAGGATGCGCCGCCCGCTTCTGATCCGGTGGACAAGGCCTGATTTTTAGGTCTGTAATGCGGCCCGCGGTGGAGAGCCGCGGGATCATCACGTGAGGCGTTCGGGGGACGGCGCGCGGCTCACCTAAACACCGTCAAAGGGGATCGTTCAGTGGCAGCCGCGAAATCGAAGTCGAAAAAAGCGCCGGCGAAAACAGCGAAAGCTTCCGGCAAGAAAAAGGCGAGCAAGACCAAGCCGAAGGCCGCGCGCGCGGCCGCGCCGGTGGTGCTGCCGCGCGGCATGGGCGCCCGCGCCCGTTAAGCAGCTCCTCTACGCAATCAAGCCCAGGAAAGTACCGACGGCGGCGAGATCGCGCTCCAGCCCCTCGCGGCGTTCGCGCGCGAGGGGATCGTCGCCCCAGGTCTCGATCTGGTGCGTTTCATCCAGCGTGGCGGCGGCGAACGTCTGCTGCGCGGTGACGCGGCCATGCACCAGCGCCAGCGCCAGCGCCAGCGATCCCGCGGCGGCGGCCGCGGCCTGAAACGCCGTGAGCCTGTCCGTATCCAACGCCCGGATCGCCGCCTCCATGGCCGCCACCGTCTCCGGTGACTGTTCCTGGGGCATGACCCCGTCCACCGGCACCAGTTCAAATCCGAACGTGCTTTTGATCCAATCGAGCACCGGCTGCCACGCCGCCCGCTGGCGCTGCGCCAGCGAGGGCGGATTGTCGGCGCGGTAGCACAGCAGGTCCGCATGGACATGCTTCATCAGTTCCGCGACCACCAGGTCCGTATGGCCCGCGACGCGGTCGATGGCCGTCGCGACCAGGCGGGTCACCGGCATGCGTTCGGGCTGGATCTGCTCCACCTGCGCATCCCACTCGGCCGCGACCGCCTCGATCACCGCACGCCGCGGCGCTTCCAGGATGAGCTTGAGCGGGGTGCGTGCCGGTTTGCCGTCCAGGAGCAGGCGATAGCCGTCCGCCGCCGCGCCGACGCTCACGGTCTTGTAGATACGCCGGATGCGCTGGGGCGGTTCGCGCCCCCTGACGTGGTCGGCCGTGACGCGCAAAGGATGTTCGGGATCGGTCACGTCTCGGCGGCTTTCATTGGTGATCTTTCGAAGCTTTTGCCGGCGCGGTGACCTGACACAGGCGTGGGCTCAATGGCTCAGGCGCCCGTCAACGCCCGCACAGCGTGCGCCACATCGTCGACCCGATCAACCACGCGATGTGCTCCGGCCGCGGCCAGGTCGGCGACCGGATGGTTGCCCCAGGCCACGCCGAGCGCCTGGGCCCTGGCGGCGCGGGCCATCTCGATATCGAAGGTGGTGTCGCCGATCATCACGGTGTGGGCGGGGTCGGCACCGGTTTCCGCCATGGCTTTCAGGACCATATCGGGATGCGGCTTGCCCTGGCAGCTGTCCACGGTCTGGATGGTCACGAAATGATCGTGCAGCCCGTGGCGGTCGAGGAAGTGATTGGCGCCGCGCCGCGCCTTGCCGGTGGCGATGCCAAGCAAAAACCCTTCCTCCACCAGTTTCGTGAGCAGCGCCGCGGCGCCGGCGAACATGGGCTCGTCGAAATCCGGAGCGGTGCGCATCTTGACGAAGGTGCGGCGGTATTCGTCTTCTAGGTCCTTGTGGACCTGGGCGTCGACATGCGGAAACAGGCGCGCCAGCGCCACATCGAGCGACAGGCCGATCACCCGCGGGATCACGGAGACATGCGGGCATTCCACATCGAGGATGCGCGCCACTTCCTCCACCGCGCGGATGATATTGGCGCGGCTGTCCACCAGGGTGCCGTCGAGGTCGAAGACCGCAAGGCGCAAGGGTTCTGTCATAAGCGGGGTTCGGTCATAAGCCGGGCTCACTCACGGTCGGCGTCCTTGGGGTCGAACCCCAAGTCATCGAACGCCGCCGCCATATGTTTCGGCAACGGCGCGGTGATGGTGAGCGGCTTCTTGCCGGCACGCGGGATGGTCAGGCTGCGGGCATGCAGGCACAGGCGGTCGGCGATATCGGCGAGCAGCCCTTCGTGCAGGTCGACACGCTGGTCGACGTGGGGCGAGACCACGGTGTATTTGCCGTCGCCGATGATCGGCGTGCCGAGGATCACGCAATGGGCGCGCAGCTGGTGGGTGCGCCCGGTGTGCGGCATCAACGCCAGCCAGGAAATCTTGCCCGCCGCCGAACTCACCATGCGGTAGTCGGTGATGGCCTTCTTGCCGTCCTCGTCATCCCATTTCATCTTTTCCTGGCCCGGGGCACCGCCCTTGACCAGGGCGGCGGAGATGGTGCCGGCGGGATGGCGCGGCTCGCCCATCACCAGGGCCCAGTAGGTCTTTTCCATATCCCGGCCCGCGAAGGCCTTGGCGAGGCGGCCGGCGGCGGCGGCGGTGCGCGCCACCACCATCACGCCCGAGGTGTCGCGGTCCAGCCGGTGCACCAGGCGCGGGCGCTCTTCCATATCGAACTTGAGCGCATCGAGCATGCCGTCGAGATGGCGCGCGGTGCCGGTGCCGCCCTGCACGGCAAGGCCCGGCGGCTTGTTGAGGGCGATCAGGTCGTCGTCCTTGTAGAGCACCATGGCCTGGACTTCGGCGGCGTCCTTGGCCGAGACCGGCTTGCCCTTCCTGGCGGGCGCGGCCTCGACGGTGTCCAGGGGCGGAATGCGGATGACCTGGCCGGGCGCCAGGCGCTGGTTGGCCTTGGCGCGGGCGCCGTCGACCCGGATCTGGCCGGTGCGCAGCAGTTTCTCCAGGCGGCCGTGCTTGAGCTGCGGATAGTGGCGCTTGAACCAGCGGTCCAGGCGCGCGTCGGCGTCGCCCTTCGCCACCGGTATGTTCATCACGCCGCTCATGGTTCGTCCTGGCCTTCGTTTCCGGCCTTCTTCTCGCGCAAGCGCTGCCAATAGGCCAGCCGTTTATTGATCTCGCGCTCAAAGCCCCGTTCCACGGGCCGGTAGAACTGCTGCCGCTCCATGCCGTCCGGAAAGTAATTCTTGCCCGAAAAACCCTCTGCTTCGTCATGGTCATAGGCGTAGCCCTTGCCGTAGCCGATGTCCTTCATCAGGCGGGTGGGCGCATTCAGGATGTGCATGGGCGGGGTCAAGGAGCCGGTGCTGCGGGCGGCGGCCTTGGCTTCGCCGTGGGCCACATAGGCGGCGTTGGATTTGGGCGCGGTGCCCAGGTAGATCACCAGCATGGCGATGGCGAGGTCGCCTTCCGGCGATCCCAGGCGGTCGTAGGTTTCCCAGGCGGCAATGGCGGTCTGCAGCGCCTCGGGATCGGCCATGCCGATATCCTCGGCGGCGAAGCGGGTCAGGCGGCGCAGGAGGTAGACGGGATCCTCGCCGCCGTCGAGCATGCGGCTGACCCAGTAGAGCGCCGCATCCGGATCCGAACCGCGCAGGGATTTATGCACGGCGCTGATAAGGTTGTAGTGGCCTTCCCGGTCCTTGTCGTAGACCGGCGCCCGGCGCTGCACCAGCTTGAGCATGCCGGCGGTATCCAACGGAGCACCGGGTGGAGCCAGGTTAAAAAGCTCTTCCGCCAGCGACAATTCGTGGCGCCCGTCGCCATCCGCCATGGCCCGCAAGGACGCGCGCGCGTCAGCCGTGATCGGCAACGGACGCTCCATTCCCTCTTCCGCGCGCATCAGCAGCTTGTCGAGCGCGGCGTCATCGAGACGGCGCAGCACGAACACCTGGCAGCGCGACAGCAGCGCGGCGTTGAGTTCGAACGACGGGTTCTCGGTGGTGGCGCCCACCAGGATGATGGTGCCGTCCTCGACGTAAGGCAGGAACCCGTCCTGCTGCGAGCGGTTGAAGCGGTGGATCTCGTCCACGAACAGCAGCGTCCCCTGCCCCATCTGGCGGCGTTTCTGGGCGGCGTCGAAAATCTTGCGCAGGTCGGCGACGCCGGAGAACACCGCCGACAACGGCTGGAACGCAAGGTCGGTGCCCTTGGCCAGCAGGCGGGCGATGGTGGTCTTGCCGCAACCGGGCGGGCCCCACAGCACCATGGAGGACAGGCGCTTGGCCGCGACCATGCGGCCCAGGGGCCCTTCGCGCCCGAGCAGGTGGTCCTGGCCCACCACTTCGGCAAGGCTCTGCGGCCGCAGGCGGTCCGCCAGGGGCTGGTTGACCTTGGGTCCCTTGCCTTGTGCCGGTTCGGTCGGACCGAAGAGATCGCTCACCCGGCGATCCGGAACGGCAGGGTCTGGCCGCCGCGGTTGACCGTGAAGATCCACCCTTGCGCGGGCACCGACAGGATCTGCACCAGGTCGTCCACCGACTTGATGGACTTGTCGTTGACGGTGAGGATCAGGTCACCCGGCTGCAGGCCGACGTTCTGGGCGATGGAGCGCGGCATCACCTCGGTCAGGATCACGCCCGGCTCCACATACTCCTTGCTGAGTTCGTCGGCGAGCGCCGGGTTGAGATTGGCGGCGGTGGCGCCGGCGAACGGCTGGCGCCCCGAGAGCTGGGTTTTCTTGCGCGCCGGCACATCGGGGGGCGCAGCCAAGGGTAACTGGGCGGTGTGCTCCGCGCCCGCGCGCAAGGTACCGATGGCCGCCTGCCCGCCGATGGGCAGGCTGGCGATCATGTAGCGCAGTTCCTCGATGTCGTGGACCTCGCGGCCGTTGACCGAGCGCACGATGTCGCCAACGGCCAATCCCGCGGTGGCGGCGGGACCGCGCGGGATGACGCGGTCGAGCACCACGCCCGAGGGGCGGTTGAGGGCGAGGTTCTTGGCCAGGTCGGCGGTGATGGTCTTGCCCGAGGCGCCGAGCCAGGCGCGCACCGCGTGGCCTTCCTTGAGGATGCTGGTGAGCACCGTGCGCACCATGTTGGCCGGGATCGCGAAGCCGATGCCGATATTGCCGCCGGTGCGCGAATAGATGGCGGTGTTGATGCCGATCAGCCGCCCGTCGGACGTGATCAGCGCGCCCCCCGAGTTGCCGGGATTGATGGCGGCGTCGGTCTGGATGAAGGACTGAAGGTCGGAGGCGCCGACCCCGGTACGCGCGAGGCCGGACACGATGCCCGAGGTCACGGTCTGGCCGACGCCGAAGGGATTGCCGATGGCGAGCACCATGTCGCCTACTTCGCTGTCGTCGGAATTGGCGAGGTCGAGCGACGGCAACTGCTCGGTGACGCCCTGGAGCTGCAGCACCGCGAGGTCCGAGTGTTCGTCCTTGCCGACGACCTTGGCTTCGAACTCGCGGCGGTCGGAGAGCACCACCGTGATCTGGTCGGCGTCGCCGGCGACATGGTTGTTGGTGATGACCACGCCGGAAGGCCGCACGATCACGCCGGAGCCGAGTGAGTTCTGCACGCGCTCGCGCTGGAAGCCGCCCAGTCCTTCGCCAAAGAAGCGGCGGAAGAACGGATCGTCGAGCAGGAGCGGCGTCTGATTCTGCACCAGCTTGCGGGTGTAGATATTGACCACGGCGGGCGTGGCCTTCTTGACCACCGGCGCGAAGGTGAGCGTCACCTGCTCGCGCGTGGCCGGGACTTTCTGCTCGGCTGCCCGCAACAGCCCCGCCGGCGCGGCCAGGAGGGCAACCAGGAGAAAAACGTGAAATACCCGCGTCATCGACCCTTAGAACCAGGCAGCGCCCCACGGCCCTGGAATCGGGGCTGGAGCGGGAAAAGCCAAGGATGACGGGGGACCGGGCGGGGGATCAATGGCGATCAGGTCCCGGGGCCGGTCCCTTGCAAAAGTCTAATGATCGCCAAAAGCAAAAAGGGCGGCCGGTGAGGCCGCCCTTTTCAGACGTTATCCGGTTGCCCGGTTACTGACCGTCGGCCGGCGCCACGATTTCGGGCTTCGGGCCGGAGTCCAGGCCCTTGGCGGCGACGTCGCGGTCCACCAGCTCGATCACGCCCATGGGAGCGGCGTCGCCGTAGCGGAAGCCGGCCTTGAGGACGCGGGTGTAACCGCCGTTGCGGGTCTTGTAACGCTCGGCCAGGGTCGAAAACAGCTTGGCGACGACGCCGTCGTCGCGCAGGCGGGCGGCGGCCTGGCGGCGGGCGTGCAGGGTGCCGGTCTTGCCCAGGGTGATGAGCTTCTCGACATACGGACGCAGGTCTTTCGCCTTCGGCAGCGTGGTCTTGATCTGCTCGTGCTTCAGGAGCGCGTTGGCGAGATTCGCGATCAGGGCGCGGCGATGGCCCTTGGTGCGGTTGAATTTACGTCCGCTCAAACCGTGACGCATGACTTGGTCCTTTCTTTACCCTGGCTTGCCGCAGCAAACCGATTTTGAAAACCCGCAGCCCAGCTTGCTGGATCTGCACGGTGCGGGATCACCCGATCCCTTAAAGTGCTTCCGCCCCGTTGCCAGGGCGGAAGATAACTAGAACGGCTCTTCCAGCTTCTTGGCCAGCTCTTCGATGTTCTCGGGCGGCCAGTTGGGGATTTCCATGCCGAGATGGAGACCCATCTGGGCGAGGACTTCCTTGATCTCATTGAGCGACTTGCGGCCGAAGTTCGGCGTGCGCAGCATCTCGGCTTCGGTCTTCTGGACCAGGTCACCGATGTAGATGATGTTGTCGTTCTTGAGGCAGTTGGCGGAACGCACCGACAGCTCGAGTTCGTCGACCTTGCGCAGCAGGTTCTTGTTGAACGGCAGTTCGTCTTCGACGCGCTCGGCCAGGGCCTGCTGCGGCTCTTCGAAGTTGATGAACAGCTTGAGCTGGTCCTGGAGGATGCGGGCGGCCAAAGCGACCGAATCTTCCGGCTTCACGGCGCCGTTGGTCTCGACGACCATCGACAGCTTGTCGTAGTCGGTCTGCTGGCCGACGCGGGTGTTCTCGACCTTGTAGGAGACGCGGCGCACCGGCGAGAAGATGGAGTCCACCGGGATCACGCCGATCGGATCGTCTTCCTTGCGGTTCAGATGCGCGGCGACGTAGCCCTTGCCGGTGTTCACTTCCAGCTCGATGTTGAGGCTGGCGCCTTCGTCGAGGTGGCAGATCACGAGATCGGGATTCATGATCTCGATGTCGGCGGTGGCCTGGATCTGGCTGGCGGTCACTTCGCCCGGGCCCTTGGCCTTCAGCGTCATGCGCTTCGGGCCGTCACCGTGCATGGTCAGCGCGAGCTGCTTGATGTTGAGGATCAGGTCGGTCACGTCTTCGCGCACGCCCGGCACCGAGGAGAACTCGTGCAGCACGCCGTCGATGCGGATCGAGGTCACGGCCGCGCCCTGCAGCGAGGACAGCAGCACGCGGCGCAGCGCGTTGCCGAGGGTGACGCCGAAGCCGCGCTCGAGCGGTTCCGCGACGATGGTCGCGACGCGGCGCTGGTCGTCGCCGCTCTCGATGTTGAGCTTGTTCGGCTTAATCAGTTCCTGCCAATTTTTCTGGATCACGGCTCAATTCCACCCACGAGGTGTTGGTCCCGATATGAACGCGAAGCCGCGGCGAACGCGGCCCGCATACACGCCGCCGGTGGGAAAGGCCCGGCGGCGGACTGGAGTCTTTAGACGCGGCGGCGCTTGCGCGGACGGCAGCCGTTGTGCGGGACGGGGGTCACGTCCTGGATCGACGTGACGGTGAAGCCGACCGCCTGCAGGGCGCGCAGCGCGGATTCACGGCCGGTGCCCGGGCCCTTCACCAGCACCGACAGCACCTTCATGCCGTGTTCCATGGCCTTGCGGCCGCAGACTTCGGCGGCGACCTGCGCCGCGTACGGCGTGGACTTGCGCGAGCCCTTGAAGCCCTGCGCGCCGGCCGACGACCAGGCGATGGTATTGCCCTGCACGTCGGAGATGGTGATCATGGTGTTGTTGAACGTCGCGTTGACGTGCGCGACGCCGGAGCTGATGTTCTTGCGCTCCTTCTTGCGGGCGCGGGGGGCAGCGGCGCCTGAAGCGGCGGCGGTTTCTTGCTTGGCCATTTTTAGTCTCTCGGTCCCTGGTGTCCGCAGCGTTCAAAAGCGCCGCGGTGTTGCTCTTACTTGGTGACTTTCTTCTTGCCGGCGATCGGCTTCGACGGGCCCTTGCGGGTGCGCGCATTGGTGTGGGTGCGCTGGCCGCGGACCGGCAGGCCCTTGCGGTGACGCAGGCCGCGGTAGCAGCCCAGGTCCATCAGGCGCTTGATGTTCATCGCCACTTCGCGGCGCAGATCGCCTTCCACCGTGTAATCGCGGTCGATGGTGTCGCGGATGCGGATGATCTCGTCTTCCGTCAGCTGGTTGACACGGCGGTTGTCGGCGATGCCGACCCGCTGGCAGATCTCGACCGCATTGGTCGGACCGATGCCGTAGATGTAACGCAGTGCGATAACGACCCGCTTGTTGGTCGGTAAGTTTACGCCAGCAATACGCGCCAAGGCCCGTACTCCTTCAATCCCAAATGTTATGTGAGCGCGGCCGAGGCGCGACCCGAAAAGCGGGGCATTATAGACAGTTAGCCCCTCGAGTCAACCCGACCTGCCCTACGTTAAAACCCTTTCTAAATCGATAGTTACCGCGTCAATGTCGCGGTCCCCGTCGATCTGCTCCAACAACCCCTTCGCCTGGTAATAGGGCAACAGGGGGGCGGTCTGGGCGTGGTAGGCCTTGAGCCTGGCCGTCACCGTTTCCACCGTATCGTCCGCCCGCCGGATGAATTCCTTCGACCCGCAGACGTCGCAGACCCCGGCCACCCGGGGCTGCTTGAACTTGTCGTGGTACCCCTCACCGCATTTTGCACAAGTGAAGCGCCCGGTGATCCGCTCGATCAGCCTGGCGTCCGGTACCGTCACTTCGATCACCTTGTCGAGCTTCTGGCCCTTCTCGGTGAGCAGATTATCCAGGGCCTCGGCCTGCGGCACCGTGCGCGGGAAGCCATCCAGGATGTAGCCCCTCGCACAGTCGTCCTTGGCCGTCCGCTCGGCGATCATGGCCACCAGGATCTCGTCCGAGACGAGCTTGCCAGCGTCCATCACCGCCTTGGCCTGTTTGCCGACCGCCGTCCCGGCCGCGACCGCGGCCCGCAGCATGTCGCCAGTGGAGAGGTGGACGACGCCCAAGCGCTCTTGCAGCCGCTTGGCCTGCGTCCCCTTTCCTCCCCCGGGAGGCCCCATCAATATCAGGCGCTTGCCCGCCCCGCTTCCAGACATGTGTCTGCGAACCTCGTCAGCTGTGTTCTAGCAACACTCGGTCGAACTATCTGCGACCGCGCAGACGCGATTTCTTCAACAAACCTTCGTACTGATGCGCGAGAAGATGCGCCTGGATCTGCTGCGCCGTATTGAGGACGACGTTGACCACGATCATCAGGCTGGTGCCGCCGAAATAGAACGGCACCGCCAGGCGCGAGATCAGGAATTCCGGGATCAGGCAGACCACGATCAGGTAGAGGGCGCCCACCAGGGTCAGGCGGGTCAGCACGAAATCGAGGTATTCGGCGGTGTTCTTGCCGGGACGGATGCCGGGGATGAACCCGCCGTACTTGCGCAGGTTCTCGGCGGTTTCCTGCGGATTGAACACGACCGCGGTGTAGAAGAACGCGAAGAAGGTGATCAAGACCGCGTACAGCACCAGGTACAGCGGCTGACCGCGGCCCAAGAGCACGCCGATGGTGTTGAGGATGCCTTCGCCGCCGGCGGCGGCGCCCGCCTGGCCCTGGAAGCCGGCGATGGTGAGCGGCATGAGCAGGAGCGAGCTTGCGAAAATCGGCGGGATCACGCCCGAGGTGTTGAGCTTGAGCGGCAGGTGCGAGCTTTCTCCGCCGAACACCTTGTTGCCCTGCTGGCGCTTGGGGTACTGCACCAGGATGCGGCGATGCGCCTGCTCCACGAACACGATGCCGGCGATCACGGCGATGGCGCCGACGAACAGGAAGGCGATCACGAACGGCGAGATCGCGCCGGTGCGGCCAAGTTCGAGGGTGTTGGCGATGGCGGCCGGCAGGCCGGCGACGATGCCGGCGAAGATCAGCAGCGAGACGCCCTGGCCGATACCGCGTTCCGAGATCTGCTCGCCGAGCCACACCAGGAACATGGTGCCGCCGACCAGGGTGATGACCGCGGTGAAGCGGAAGAACATCCCGGGCGCGGACACCACCGGCAGCCCGTTGCTGGCGGTGGCGGATTCCAGGCCGGTGGCGATGGTGTAGGCCTGAACCGCGGTGATCGCCACCGTCAGGTAGCGGGTGTACTGGTTCATGCGGATGCGGCCGGAGATACCCTCCTTGCGCATCTGCTCCATGGCCGGATTCACCGCGCCGAGCAGCTGAATGATGATCGCCGCCGAGATGTAGGGCATGATGTTGAGCGCGAAGATGCTCATGCGCGACAGCGCGCCGCCCGAGAACACGTCGAACAGGCCGAGCACGCCCTTGGACTGCTGGCGGATCAGGTCCGCCATCGCCACCGGATCGATCATCGGCAGGGTGATGAACGTGCCCATGCGGTAGATGACGAGCGCGAACATGACGAACCAGATCCGGCGCTTAAGCTCGGTCGCCTTGGAGAACACACCAAGGTTGAGGTTTGAGGCCAGTTGGTCTGCCGCTGAAGCCATTTCGAACTCCGGTTACGGAGCCGGTTTCCCGGCTCCGGTACGTCCTCTTTAGGCCTTCTTGCCCTTGGCGCTCTTCTTGGAAGCAGCCTTCTTTTCAGAGCGGGCGGCCTTTTCGGTGCCCTTCTTGGGGGCGGCCTTCTTCTTGTCGATCTTCTTGCCGTCGGCGGTCTTGCCGCGGGCCTTGTGCGGGTCGGACCCTGGCAGAACGATGATCTTCACCGAACCGCCGGCCTTCTCGATGGCGGCCAGGGCGGTCTTGGTGGCGTGAGTGGCTTCGATGGTGAGCTTGGCCTTGAGTTCGCCGTCGCCCAGGACACGCAGGCCGTCGAAGGAGTGGCGCAGCAGGCCGGCGTCGATCAGGGCGGCGACGGTCACCGGCTTGGCGGCGTCGAGGCGGCCGGCATCGACCGCGGCCTGGAGCTTGCCGATGTTGACCTCGACGAACTTGTGCGGGTTGATGGCGGAGAAGCCGCGCTTCGGCAGGCGGCGGAACAAGGGCATCTGACCGCCCTCGAAGCCTTTGATCGCGATGCCGGTACGCGCCTTCTGACCCTTCACGCCGCGGCCGGAGGTCTTGCCAAGGCCGGAGCCGATACCGCGACCCAGCACTTTGCGGGAGTGGGTGGCGCCCGGACGGTTGCGCAGTTCATTGAGTTTCATGGTTCTTATCCGATCTTATGGCCTGACGGCCGAAAGTTGGGCCAGACGGTCGACGGCGAGTTTGGTCCCTACCCCTCGCGCCGCCCGTGAGCCACGGATGACGCCGAGATAGGTACCGGCTCAGCCTTCGTCCACCCGCACCAGGTGTTTTACCTTGTTGATCATGCCGCGCACCGCCGGGGTGTCTTCCAGGGTGCTAGTGCGGCGGATCTTGTTGAGCTTCAGGCCGATCAGGGTCTGGCGCTGGTCGGCGTAACGGCCGGCGGCGGACGCGATCTGCGTGATGGTAACGGTCTTCTTCGCCGTAGCCATGATTTAGGCCTCCTTGGTCGCGGCTTCTTCACCGCCGCGGCGGCCGACGATGTCGGCGATCTTCTTGCCGCGCTTGGTGGCGACCGCGCGCGGGCTGGTCATGGACTGCAGCGCCGCGAAGGTCGCCTTGACCATGTTGTGAGGATTGTTGCTGCCCACGCTCTTGGCCACGACGTCCTGGACGCCCATGGTTTCGAACACGGCGCGCATCGGGCCGCCGGCGATGATGCCGGTGCCGGCCGGCGCCGCGCGCAGGATCACCTTGCCGGCGCCGAAGCGGCCGTACAGGTCGTGATGCAGGGTGCGGCCTTCGCGCAGCGGGATCTTGATCATGTTGCGCTTGGCGGCGTCGGTGGCCTTGCGGATGGCTTCCGGCACTTCGCGCGCCTTGCCCGAACCGTAGCCGACCTTGCCCTTGGCGTCGCCGAGAACGACCAGAGCGGCGAAAGCAAAACGACGGCCGCCCTTCACCACCTTGGCGACGCGGTTGATGTGCACCAGCTTGTCGATGAACTCGTCGTCGCGCTCGCGGCCGGCGCCTTCACGGCCGCCTTCGCGGCGTCCGCCGCCTTCGCCGCCGCCTTCGCGGTCACGGCGCGGACCACGGCCACGGCCGCCTTCGCCGCCGCGGCCTGCGCCCTGGCGTTCGCCGCCGCGGCCGCCGCTCGGACGATCCGAATTCCCAGTAGGAGTGCGTGCCATCTTTGATTTCCCTTAAAACGACAGGCCGGCTTCGCGCGCGGCGTCGGCCAGCGCCTTGACGCGGCCATGGAACAAATACGAACCACGGTCGAAGATCACTTCCTTGACGCCGGCTTTGCTGGCGCGTTCGGCGAGCAGCTTACCGACGGCCGCGGCCGCGTCCTTGGAGTTGCCGATCTTCGACTTGGCCTTCAGGCCTTCATCGGTCGAGGACGCGGCGGCCAAGGTGGCGCCGCTTTCGTCGTTGATGACCTGGGCGTAGATGTGACGGCCCGATCTGAAAACCGAAAGACGCGGGCGGCCGTGGGCCGCCGCCTTGACGGAGAAACGGGTGCGCGCCTTGCGGCGGGCGGTCTGATTTGAGGATTTTGCCATGACTTGTTTCCTTCCCCGCCCTTACTTCTTCTTGCCTTCTTTGCGCAGGATGAATTCGTCCGAATACCGGATGCCCTTGCCCTTGTACGGCTCGGGCTGCTTGTAGCTGCGGATTTCGGCGGCCACCTGGCCGACCTTCTGGCGATCGGTGCCCGAGACCTCGATCTGCACCGGGGTCGGGGTCTTCACTTCGATCCCGGCCGGCACGTCGTAGACCACGTCATGCGAGAAACCGAGATTGAGGTTCAATTTGCGGCCCTGCGCGGCCGCCTTGAAACCGACCCCGGTGATGTCCAGGGTCTTCTTGTAGCCCTGGCTCACGCCCTTGATCATGTTGTTGATGGTGGCGCGGGTGGTGCCCCACTGCGAGCGGGCGCGCTTGGTCTCGGACTTGGCCTTCACCCAAACCTTGCCGTCGGTGATGCTGGTTTCAACGTCATCGGTGGTGTCGATCTTGAGTTCGCCCAGCTTGCCCTTCACGGTCAAAGCCTTGCCCGCCGCCGTAACGGTGACGCCGCTCGGGATGACCACCGGATATTTTCCTACGCGTGACATCTTAGTCTTCCTTCAAAACCCGCCTGAAGCCGCGGATTAAAATACCTGGCAGAGGATTTCGCCGCCGACATTGGCCTGGCGGGCTTCCTGATCCGACATGACGCCGCGCGGCGTCGACAGGATCGATATCCCGAGACCGTTGTAGACCTTGTCCAGGTCCTTGATCTTCGCGTACACGCGCCGGCCGGGCTTCGAGACGCGCTGGATCTCGTTAATCACCGGCTCGCCTTCGTTGTACTTCAGCTCGACCGACAGTTCTTCGACGCCGTCGCGCACGACATAGCGTTCGAAGCCGCGGATGTAGCCTTCGCGCTCGAGGACGCGCAGCAGGTTTTCACGCAGGCGCGAAGCCGGGGTGATGATCTTGGATTTGCCCGCCCGCTGTCCGTTACGGATGCGGGTCAGCAGATCGCCAAGCGGATCGGATAATGACACGATCGATTCTCCTTACCAGCTCGACTTGACCATGCCGGGGATCTGACCCTTCGAGGCCAGTTCCCGCAGCTTGTTGCGGGCCATCTTGAATTTACGGAAGGTCGCGCGCGGGCGGCCGGTGAGTTCGCACCGGTTGCGGATGCGGACCTTGGATGAATTGCGCGGGGTCTGGGCCAGCTTCACCACGGCGGCATAGCGCTCCTCGTCCGGGGTGTTCTTGTCCATGATGATCGCTTTCAACTTCGCACGCTTGGGGCCGAGTGACTTGGCCATGCGGCGGCGCTTGTTGTTGCGTTCAACGCTGCTCGTCTTTGCCATGGGATGCGTTCCCCCTTACTTCTGGAACGGCATTTCGAAACCTTCGAGGAGCGCCTTGGCTTCCTCGTCGGTCTTTGCCGTCGTGCAGATGGTGATGTTCATGCCGCGGACCTTGTCGATCTTGTCGTAGTTGATCTCGGGGAACACGATCTGTTCCTTGAGGCCCATGTTGTAGTTGCCGGCGCCGTCAAAGCTCTTGCCCGACACGCCGCGGAAGTCGCGGATGCGCGGCATGGCGATGTTGATCAGGCGATCGAGGAATTCGTACATGCGGACTTTGCGCAAGGTGACGCGGCAGCCGACCATCTGGCCTTCGCGCAGCTTGAAGTTCGCGATCGCCTTGGAGGAGCGCGTGATCACCGGCTTCTGGCCGGTGATGGCGCCGAGGTTGTCCACCGCGCCTTCGATCTTCTTCTTGTCCTGGGAAGCTTCGCCCACACCCATGTTGACCACGATCTTGGTGATCTTCGGGATCTCCATCGGGTTGGAGTAGCCGAACTTCTTCGTCAGGGCCGGACGTACGACGTCGTCGTAATGCTTACGAAGACGCGCGGTTTCCGCTTTTGCAGCCATTGTTCCTAGTCCTTCACTCAACCGATGACTTCGCCCGAACGCCGGGCAACGCGCACTTTGGTGCCGTCATCGAGCTTCTTGAAACCGATACGGGTCGCCTTCCCGTCCTTGGGGTCGAGATGGGCGACGTTCGAGACGTGAATCGGCGCCTCCCTCTCGATGATGCCGCCGCCCGAGGTCTGGCTGGGGCGGGTGTGACGCTTGGCGATGTTCACGCCCTGCACGATCACCTTGTTCTCCGACGGCAGAGCCTTCAGGACTTCGCCCTGCTTGCCCTTGTCGCGGCCGGTGAGGACGACGACCTTGTCGCCCTTCTTGATCTTGAGCTTGGCCATTAGAGGACCTCCGGCGCGAGGCTGACGATCTTCATGAACTTCTTGCCGCGCAGTTCGCGAGTCACCGGTCCAAAGATACGGGTGCCGATGGGCTCGCCCTGCTTGTTGATCAGCACCGCCGCGTTGGTGTCGAAGCGGATCGAGGTGCCGTCCTGGCGGTGCAGTTCCTTGGCGGTGCGCACGATCACGGCCTGGTGCACGTCGCCCTTCTTCACGCGGCCGCGCGGGATGGCGTCCTTCACCGAGACCACGATCACGTCGCCGATCGAGGCGTATTTACGCTTGGAGCCGCCGAGCACCTTGATGCACATCACGCGGCGCGCACCCGAGTTGTCGGCAACATCCAAATTGGTTTGCATCTGAATCATGACATCACGTCCTTAAAGACAGAGTGGTTCGGAATGGCCGACTTCGGCTATTCCGCCTTCTCCACCACGAGTTCCCACCGCTTATTCTTGGAGATCGGCGCGCATTCCTGGATGCGCACGGTATCGCCGATTTTGCAGGTATTGTTTTCGTCGTGCGCCGCATACTTCTTCGAGCGCTTGATGAACTTCTTGTAGATGGGGTGCATCAGGCGGCGCTCGACGCGCACAACGATGGTCTTGTTCTGCTTGTCGCTGACGACGACGCCCTGGAGGATTCGCTTCGGCATGGTTCCTGTTCCCTCTTACGCTTTCGGGGCCTGGCGGCGTTCGCGCAGGATGGTCTTGATCTGAGCGACTTCGCGGCGGACGTTGCCGAACTGGGCGGTGTTGGTGAGCTGGCCCGAAGCCTTCTGGAAGCGCAGGTTGAACTGCTCCTTCTTCAGGTCGGCGAGGCGGCCTTCCAATTCTTCGCTTTTCTTGGCGCGCTGATCTTTTGCTTTGGTCATGTTGTTCTCACTTATTCCTAGGCGTGCACGCGGGCGACGACCTTGGTCTTGATCGGCAGCTTGGCGGCGGCGAGCGTGAAGCCTTCCTTGGCCATGGCCTCGGAGACGCCGTCCACCTCGAACAGGATGCGGCCCGGCTTGATCCGGCAGATCCAGTATTCCGGCGTGCCCTTACCCTTACCCTGGCGGACTTCGGCCGGCTTCTTCGACACCGGCACATCCGGGAAAATGCGGATCCACACGCGGCCCTGGCGCTTCATGAAGCGGGTGAGCGCGCGGCGCGCGGCCTCGATCTGGCGGGCGGTGACGCGCTCCGGCGTCAGCGCCTTCAGCCCGAAGGAGCCGAAGTTCAAGGTCGTACCGCCCTTGGCATTGCCATGGATGCGGCCCTTGAAGGCCTTACGGTACTTGGTGCGGGATGGCTGCATCATGATGACGAACTTCCGTTAAATGCTGTCTGCCCGGCGTTATTGCGGGCGCGGCGCGGCGCCGCCCTGGTCGTTGGCGCGCTTGTCCTGCGCCATCGGATCGTGTTCGAGGATCTCGCCCTTGAAGATCCAGACCTTCACGCCGCAGGTGCCGTAGGTGGTCTTGGCGGTGCCTTCGCCGTAATCGACGTCGGCGCGCAGGGTGTGCAGCGGCACACGGCCTTCGCGGTACCATTCGGTGCGGGCGATTTCCGCGCCGCCGAGACGGCCGGCGCAGGTGATGCGGATGCCTTCGGCGCCGAGACGCATGGCGGCCTGCACGGCGCGCTTCATGGCGCGGCGGAAGGCGACGCGGCGTTCGAGCTGCTGCGCGATGTTCTCGGCCACCAGCTGGGCGTCGATCTCGGGCTTGCGGATCTCGACGATGTTCAGGTGCACTTCGCTGCCGGTCATCTTCGAGAGATCCTTGCGGATCACCTCGATGTCGGCGCCCTTCTTGCCGATGACGACGCCGGGGCGCGCGGTATGGATGGTCACGCGCGCCTTCTTGGCCGGGCGCTCGATGACGATGCGCGAGATGCCGGCCTGGGCCAGGCGTTCGCGCAGGTACTTACGAATCTCGATGTCTTCATGCAGCATCTGGGCATAGGCGCCCCGGTTCGCGTACCAGCGCGAATCCCAGGTGCGGTTGATGCCGAGCCGGAGGCCGACCGGATTTACTTTCTGACCCATTAGGCGGTCTCCCTCTTCTCACGCACGATGATGGTGAGATTGCTGAACGGTTTGGAAATGTGGCCGACGCGGCCGCGCGCACGCGGGCTCCAGCGCTTCATGACGATCGACTTGCCGACATAAGCTTCGGCGACGACCAGCTGGTCGACGTCGAGCTGGTGGTTGTTCTCGGCGTTGGCGATCGCGGATTCCAGCACGGTGCGGACTTCCTCGGCGATGCGGCGCGGGCTGAAGGCGAGCGCGGCGAGCGCGGCTTCGGCGGTCTTGCCGCGGATCATCTGGGCCATCAGGTTCAGCTTGCGGGGGCTCACGCGCATGGAGCGCGAGAACGCCCGGGCCTGGTCGTCGCCGACGCGACGGGGAGCGCTTTTCTTGCTCATGGATTAGCCTTTCTTCGGCGCCGGAGCGACCGTCGCCTTCTTATCGCCGGTATGGCCATGGAAGGTCCGCGACGGCGCGAATTCGCCGAACTTGTGACCGATCATGTTCTCGGTGACCATCACCGGCATGTGCTTGTGGCCGTTGTGGACGCCGAAAGTGAGGCCGACGAACTGCGGCAGGATTGTCGAGCGGCGCGACCAGATCTTGATCACTTCGCTGCGGCCCGATGCACGCGACGCTTCCGCCTTCTTGAGGAGGTAGCCGTCGACAAAGGGGCCTTTCCAGGTTGAACGTGACACGTGTGATCTCCCTAACCTTTTTTCTTCGCCAGATGGCGAGAGCGCATGATGAGGTTCTTGGTGCGCTTGTTCTTACGGGTGCGCTTGCCCTTGGTCGGCTTGCCCCACGGCGTCACGGGGTGACGGCCGCCCGAGGTCTTGCCTTCGCCGCCGCCGAGCGGATGGTCGACCGGGTTCATGGCGACGCCGCGGTTGTGCGGGCGGAAGCCCATCCAACGCATGCGGCCGGCCTTGCCGTAGTTGATGTTCTGGTTGTCCGGGTTGGACACGGCGCCGACGGTGGCGATGCACTCGGCGCGCACCAGGCGAAGCTCGCCCGACGACAGGCGGAGCTGGGCGTAGCCGGAGTCCTTGCCGACGAGCTGGGCGTAACAGCCGGCCGAACGGGCGATCTGGCCGCCGGCGCCCTTCTTCATCTCGATGTTATGCACGATCGTGCCGACCGGCATGTTCTTGAGCGGCATGGCGTTGCCCGGCTTGATGTCCGCGGTGTCGGCCGCGATCACCTTGTCGCCCGCCTTCAGGCGCTGCGGGGCGATGATGTAGCTGAGTTCGCCGTCTTCGTACTTGATGAGGGCGATGAACGCGGTGCGGTACGGATCGTACTCCAGGCGCTCGACGGTCGCCGACATGTCGCGCTTCTTGCGCTTGAAGTCGACCAGACGATAACGGCGCTTGTGACCGCCGCCCATGAAACGGCTGGTGATCACGCCGCGGTGGTTACGGCCACCGGTGGAGTGCATGCCTTCGGTCAGTTCCTTGACCGGCTTGCCCTTGTGCAGGTCCTCGCGGTTGACGAGGACGGTGCCGCGCAGCGACGGCGTGACCGGATTGAATGTCTTCAAAGCCATGGCTTAGAGTCCCGTGGTGACATCGATCGACTGGCCCTGGGCCAGGGTCACGATGGCTTTCTTCACATTGTTGCGGCGGCCGGGGCGGCCGCGGAAACGCTTCAGCTTGCCCTTGGCGATCAGGGTGTTCACGGCGGTGACGTCCACCTTGAACAGGCTTTCCACCGCCTTCTTGATCTGCGGCTTGGTGGCCTTGAGCGGCACGCGGAACATGACCTGGTTGTGCTCGGCGGCCAGCGTCGCCTTTTCGGTGATCATCGGCGCCTTGATGAAGTCATAGAGCGCGGGATCGACCGGAGCGGTCTTGTTGTCCACCTTCTTGGCGGCTTTCTTTGCGGTCTTCCGGGGGCTCATTTCAGGCGCTCCTCGAGCTTCGCAACCGCGGCCTTGGTCAGCACCAAGGTTTCACGGCGCAGGATGTCGTACACGTTGGCGCCCTGGCTCGGCAGCACGTCGATGCCCTTGATGTTGCGGGCGGCGCGCGCGAAGGCTTCGCCCACGTCGTCGCCGCCGATGATCAGGGCCGAGGTCCAGCCCAGCTTCTTGAAGCTGCCGGCGAGCGCCTTGGTCTTACCTTCCTTGCCGAAGTCCTCGATCACCACGAGCTTGCCGTCCTTGGCCTTCGACGACAGGGCCGACTTGAGGCCGAGCTGGCGGATCTTCTTCGGCAGGCTGTGGGCGTGGCTGCGCACCACCGGCCCGAAGATCACGCCGCCGCCGCGCATCTGGGCGGAACGGAGCGAACCCTGACGGGCGGAACCCGTGCCCTTCTGTTTGTAGGGCTTCTTGGTGGTGCCGCTGACTTCGCTGACCACCTTGGTCTTGTGAGTGCCGGCCTGGCGCTTGGCCAGCTGCCAGCGGACCACGCGGTGCAGGATGTCGGTGCGCACTTCCTGGCCGAACACGGCGTCAGGAAGGTCGATCGACCCGACGTTCTTCTTCTCGAGATTGATGATGTCCAACTTCATCTGGGTCGTCCTATTCCTTGGCCTTCAGACCCGCCACCTTGGGCGTGTCCTTGTGCGCGGCGCGCTTCACGGAATCGCGCACGAGCACGTAGCCGCCCGGATTGCCGGGAACCGCGCCCTTCACGAAAATGAAGCCCTTGGCGTCGTCCACCGAGACGACCTTCAGGTTCTGGGTGGTCACCTGCTCGTCACCGAGGTGGCCGGCCATCTTCTTGCCTTTGAAGACGCGGCCCGGATCCTGACGCTGGCCGGTAGAACCATGGCTGCGGTGCGAGACCGACACGCCGTGCGAGGCTTCCAAGCCGCCGAAGTTCCAGCGCTTCATGACGCCGGCGAAACCCTTACCCATGGTCGTGCCCGTCACATCGACGAACTGGCCGGCGACGAAGTGCGCCGCGGAGAATTCCGCGCCCACATCCACCAGCTTGTCCGCATCGACGCGGAATTCGACCAATTTACGCTTAGGCTCGATCTTGGACTTCGCATAATGGCCCTTGAGCGCGCGACTGACGCGCTTGGCCTTGCGGGTGCCGATGCCGAGCTGAAGGGCGGTGTAGCCGTCCTTCTCCTGGGTGCGCTGAGCGACAACCTGAACCCCGTCCACCTTGAGCACGGTGACGGGCACGTGGTTGCCCTCGGGCGTGAAAATGCGGGTCATACCCACTTTTTGTGCAACTAGACCGGAACGCATATGTCCCTACCTTCGCGAAACTATTGGCCGTTAGAGCTTGATTTCGACGTCGACGCCGGCGGCGAGGTCGAGCTTCATCAGCGCGTCCACCGTCTGGGGCGTCGGGTCGACGATATCCAGCAGGCGGCGATGCGTGCGGATTTCGAACTGTTCGCGCGACTTCTTGTCGACGTGCGGCGAACGGTTAACCGTGAATTTTTCGATGCGGGTCGGCAGCGGGATCGGCCCCCGCACCTGAGCGCCCGTGCGCTTGGCGGTGCTGACGATCTCCTTCGTGGACTGATCCAGCACACGATGGTCGAACGCCTTCAGGCGGATGCGGATGTTTTGACTGTCGATCATGGCTTCTTACCCAATCTCGCCGGCGGAAGGCCGGCATTTTAGTAAAACCCGGCGGAAGACCGGTATTTAGTAAATCCGGTGCGACCCGGTATCTAAAAAGTCAGCGGCATCCGCCCCGTGGCGGATGCCGCCCGTATCTCTTTACTCGACGATTTTTGCGACGACGCCGGCGCCGACGGTGCGGCCGCCTTCGCGGATGGCGAAGCGCAGGCCTTCATCCATGGCGATCGGGGCGATCAGGTTGACCTGCATGGAGATGTTGTCCCCAGGCATCACCATCTCGGTACCCGCCGGCAGCTCGATCGTCCCGGTCACGTCCGTGGTGCGGAAGTAGAACTGCGGACGATAGTTCGAGAAGAACGGCGTATGACGGCCGCCTTCGTCCTTGGTCAGGATGTAGCACTCGCACTTGAACTTGGTGTGCGGCGTGATCGAACCCGGCTTCGACAGAACCTGGCCGCGCTCAACGTCCTCACGCGCCGTACCGCGCAAGAGCGCGCCGATGTTGTCGCCCGCCTCACCCTGGTCGAGCAGCTTGCGGAACATTTCAACGCCGGTCACGGTCGTCTTCACCGTCGGCTTCAGACCGACGATTTCCACTTCCTCACCGACCTTCACGATGCCGCGCTCAACGCGCCCCGTCACCACCGTGCCGCGGCCCGAGATCGAGAACACGTCTTCGATCGGCATCAGGAACGGCTTGTCCTTCGGACGCTCAGGCTGCGGGATGTAGGCGTCGACCGCCTTCATCAGCTCCAGGATCGCGTCGTGGCCGAGCTTCGGGTCCTTGCCTTCGAGAGCCGCCAGCGCCGAGCCCTTGATGATCGGGATCTTGTCGCCCGGGAAGTTGTACTTCGACAGCAGTTCGCGGACTTCCAGCTCGACCAGGTCGAGCAGTTCGGGGTCGTCGACCATGTCGCACTTGTTCAGGAACACCACGATCGCCGGCACGCCCACCTGGCGGGCCAAGAGGATGTGTTCGCGCGTCTGCGGCATCGGGCCGTCCGCGGCCGACACCACCAGGATCGCGCCGTCCATCTGCGCCGCGCCCGTGATCATGTTCTTCACGTAGTCGGCGTGACCGGGGCAATCGACGTGCGCGTAGTGACGCGCATCCGTCGTGTACTCGACGTGCGCCGTCGAGATCGTGATCCCGCGCGCCTTCTCTTCAGGCGCCTTGTCGATCTGGTCGTACGCGGTGAACGTCGCACCGCCCTTCTCAGCCAGAACCTTCGTGATCGCCGCCGTCAACGACGTCTTGCCGTGGTCAACGTGACCAATCGTGCCAACGTTGCAGTGCGGCTTGTTACGGTTGAATTTCTCTTTAGCCATGGCT
>JAYRKL010000017.1:0-88316 GCA_041905795.1 Rhodospirillaceae bacterium
AACGGCCGCCCCCATGGGGCAAATCCTTGCCAAACCTAGATAATTTTCGGTAGAGCAGGGGTCGGGACAAGACACTTCCTGGTTGGCCGGCGCGGGTGAAATGACGCGAGGCCGGGGAGCGAAATCGAGGACCGATGGCGGGGAAACGTAAGACCGCGAAGACCAGGGCCACAGGGACGGGACGCGCCCGTCCTGCTCCCAAGACGTCGGCGGCCAGGAGTTCCGAAAGGACTCGGGCCAAGAAGACTCAGGTCAAGAAGGCTGGGATCAAAAAGGTTGGGGTCAAAAAGGCTGGGGCTAGAAAGGTTGGGGCCAAAGCCGGACCGCCCAAACCCAAGACCCGGACCCTGGCGCGTGCTCCCAAGTCCGAGCGCGCTGCACCGTCGCCTCCGCCGCAACCTGCAGCCCAGTTTCTCTCCCAGACCGCCCAGATCCTGAGCGCGGCGTCCTCGGGGATCGTGGCGGTGACGCCGGCGGGCATCATCACCATCGCCAACCCCGCCGCCGCCGACCTCCTCGACCGCGATGCCGGCGCCATGACCGGCATGAGCGTCGAGCGCGCTTTCGTCTACGGCAGCGGCCACAGCGACGCCGGGCGTCCGCTGCCGCTCCTGGCCCAGTTCAAGACCGGGCCGTTCTACACAGAGCAGGAAGTCCACGTCGCCCGCAGCGACGGCTCGAGTTTCGAGGCGATCTACGTCCTGGCGCCGTTCGGCCCGCACCGCGACACCCAGGGCTATGTCATCACTTTCCGCGATATCACGCAGCGCCGCCGGTCCGAAGCCGAACTGCGCCTGGCCGCGGCGGTGTTCGACCACAGCCCGGAAGGCCTGATCATCGCCGACGCCAAGGGCCGGGTGACCAAAATGAACCCCGCTTACGGGCGCATCGTCGGCGCCGCCGCCGCCGACGTCGTCGGCAAGCCCATGGCCGACGTTCTGTTCGTGGGCGCCGACACCTCGGCGAGCGTTCTGGAAGCCCTGGCCGGAAAGGACAACGCCCAGTGGGAGCAATGGTGCAAGACGCAAACCGGACGGCGCTATGCCGCGCGCATTTCCGTGACGGCGGTGCGCGACACGGACGGCGCCTTGCAGCAGTACGTCGGCATCATCGCCGATATCACCCAGCGCAAGCTGGATGAGGAGAAGATCATTTATCAGGCCAACTACGACCAGCTCACCGGCCTGCCCAACCGCACCCTGTTCATGGACCGTCTGACCCGGCGCGTGCTGGAAGGCCGCCGCGCCAAGACCAGCGTCGGACTGATGTTCATCGACCTCGACGGCTTCAAAGCCATCAACGACACCCTGGGCCACGATGCCGGCGACATCCTGCTCAAGAGCACCGCGCGCCGCCTCGAGAAATGCGTGCGCGAAGCCGACACCGTGGCGCGGCTCGGCGGCGACGAGTTCACGGTGATCATGCCCTTGATCGACAACCAGGAGGCGGCCGGGATCGTCGCCGGCCGTATCATCAAGTCCCTGACCGAGCCCTTCGACCTTGGCGGGCGGGAAGGGCGGGTCTCGGCCTCCATCGGCATCTCGCTCCTGCCGGCCCAGGCCGACAGCGCCAGTCAGCTGCTGCACAACGCCGACGTGGCCATGTACCACGCCAAGCACCTGGGAAAGGCCAATTACCAGTTCTACGATCCGGCGCTCGAATCGACCGTCAAGGTCAAGGACCGGGAGTTCTGAGGCGGCGCCGGCGAGGTTATCCACACCTCGCGGGAACCCTTGCAATTGAGGCCTTGCTCGGCCAAAAGCACCCTACAAAGACCCGGCAAAACCGCCGGCAAAATTGCAGGACCCGATATGCAGAACCTCGATCGCGCCGACTCTCTGGGGAAAAGCATGGCCAACGCCATCCGTTTCCTGTCGGCGGACGCCGTGCAGAAGGCCAACTCCGGCCACCCGGGGGCGCCCATGGGCCTGGCCGACGTGGCGACGGTGCTGTTCACGCGGTTCCTGAAGTTCGATCCCGCCGATCCCCGCTGGCCCGACCGCGACCGCTTCGTGCTGTCGGCGGGCCACGGTTCGATGTTGCTCTACAGCCTCATGTACCTGACCGGCTACAAGGACATGACGCTCGAGCAGATCAAGAATTTCCGCCAGCTCGGCGCCATCACCGCCGGTCATCCCGAACACGGCCATGTCTCGGCCGCCGAAACCACCACCGGCCCGCTCGGCCAGGGGATCGCCAACGCCGTCGGCATGGCGCTCGCGGAACGCCTGCTGGCGGCCCGCTTCGGCGATGACCTGGTCAACCATCGCACCTATGTCATCGCCGGCGACGGCTGCCTGATGGAAGGCATCAGCCACGAGGCGATCTCGCTGGCGGGGCACCTGAAGCTCAACAAGTTGATGGTGCTGTTCGACGACAATCACATCTCCATCGACGGCCCGACCGACCTCACGGTTTCCGACGACCAGCGCAAGCGCTTCGAGGCCTCGGGCTGGAACACCTGGGCCGTGGACGGCCACGATCCGGCCGCCATCGCCGCGGCCATCGCCGCGGCGCAAAACAGCGACAAGCCGGCGATGATCGCCTGCCGCACGACGATAGGATTTGGCGCGCCGACGCTGGCCGGCACGTCCAAGACCCATGGGTCTCCCCTGGGCGAGGCCGAGATCAAGGGCGCGCGCGAGAAACTCGGCTGGCCGCATGCGCCGTTCGAGGTGCCGGCGCCGGTGCTCGACGCCTGGCGCAAGGCCGCCGGCCGCTCGGCGGCTGAACACGCCGCCTGGGAAAAGCGCTTCGCGGGAGCCCCCGCCGAATTCAAACGCCTGGTGGCGGGCGATCTGCCGGTCGGCTGGGAAAAGGTGATCGATGAGATCAAGGAGAAGGCTGCGGCTTCTCCCGCGGTCGCCACGCGCCAGTCGTCGCAGACCGTGCTGGAGGCCGTCACCGCGGCGATCCCCGAGATGATCGGCGGCTCGGCCGACCTGACCGGCTCCAACAACACCAAGACCGGCAAGATGACGCCGGTTTCGGCCAAGGATTTCAGCGGCCGCTATATCTATTACGGCGTGCGCGAACATGCCATGGCCGCGGCCATGAACGGCCTCGCGCTGCACGGCGGCATCGTGCCTTACGGCGGAACGTTTCTGGTGTTCACCGACTATTGCCGGCCCGCGATCCGCCTGTCGGCGCTGATGGGTTTGCGCGTGGTCTACGTCATGACCCATGATTCCATCGGCGTCGGCGAAGACGGCCCCACCCACCAGCCGGTCGAGCATCTGGCGGCCTTGCGCGCGATTCCGGGCCTGCTGGTGATGCGCCCCTGCGACACCGTCGAGACCGCCGAATGCTGGCAGGCCGCGCTGGCGGAGAGCGGCCGGCCGTCGGTGCTGGCGCTCACCCGCCAGGCGCTGCCGACCTTGCGCACCACTCACACCGCCGAGAACCTGTGCGCCAAGGGCGGCTATATCCTGGCCGAGGCCGAAGGCCCGCGGCGCGCCACCCTGATCGCCACCGGTTCCGAAGTCTCGCTGGCCATGGACGCGCGCAAGCAGCTGGCGGCGGAAGGCATCGGCGCGGCGGTCGTGTCCATGCCGTGCTGGGCGCTGTTCGACGCGCAGCCGCAAGCCTATCGCGACAAGGTGCTCGGAGAT
Organism: Rhodospirillaceae bacterium; assembly: GCA_041905795.1. Classification (GTDB taxonomy): domain Bacteria; phylum Pseudomonadota; class Alphaproteobacteria; order Rhodospirillales; family Rhodospirillaceae; genus SHVO01. Next base: position 3,612 of record JAYRKL010000017.1, read on the forward strand.
GGCCCGCGCGTCGTCATCGAGGCGGCTTCGGCGTTCGGCTGGGATCGTTATATCGGCGCCAATGGCGCCATGATCGGCATGCCCGGCTTCGGCGCCTCGGCGCCGGCGCCGGTGTTGTATAAGCATTTCGGCATCACCGCCGATGCGGCGGTGGCGGCGGTCAAGAGCCGCCTGAAGTAACGAGCAGGGGAACGCCATGGCCGTGAAGATCGCTCCCAGCATTCTCTCGGCGGACTTCGCCAAGTTGGGCGAGGAAGTGCGGGCGATCGACGCCGCCGGCGCGGACTACATCCATGTCGACGTCATGGACGGCCACTTCGTGCCCAACCTGACGATTGGCCCGGTGGTGGTGAAAGCGCTCCGGCCGCACACCAAGAAGATCCTCGACGTCCACCTGATGATCGATCCGGTGGATCCCTACATCCAGGCCTTCGCCGACGCCGGCTCGGACATCATCACCGTCCATGCCGAAGCCGGCGGCCATCTCGACCGCACGCTCCAGGTCATCAAGAGCCTGGGGAAGAAAGCCGGCGTGTCCCTGAACCCGGCCACGCCGGAAAGCGCCATCGCCTATGTGCTCGACAAGATCGACCTGGTCCTGGTCATGAGCGTGAACCCCGGATTCGGCGGACAGTCGTTTATCCCCGCCCAACTCGACAAGATTCGGCGAATCCGCGACCTGATCGGCAAACGCCCCATCGAGATCGAGGTCGACGGCGGCGTGACCCCCGATACCGCCCGCGACTGCGTGGCGGCCGGGGCGGGGGTCCTGGTGGCTGGCACGGCGGTTTTCGGAACCCCCGATTACGCCGGCAATATTGCGCGGCTCCGCGCTTAATTCATCTATCTATTTAATAAATATAGATAAAATGTCGGCCTAGCCGTCAGGTGCTGTCCTAATTCGGTCCTAAGTGACCTAAATCGCCCCTGAGTCTGTCCTAATTCAAAGTTTGTCCCGTCAAAGATGGGTCGAGGCTTAGCGGCGTTCGCCGGTATTGACCATCAATGATGGGACGGGCGTTGTAGAGCACACCGTCAGCGCATTTGGAATCGTCCAAGCTCGTTCCAGGCCACCGAGTCGGCCTCGGAGCCATGAGCCAATTCGGCACACATTTTCTCATAAACACCTGATTTATAATTGAAAATGTCCTTTTCGGGAAAGCCTATTGGGAGGCTATCCCCTATACGCACTGCGTCCAAGGACGCTGGATTTGCGACATAAACTAATCCTCTCCAGGTGCTTATGGCTACCCGTTTCAGGGGGAAACCGTCACAATCTCGGGCCACAACCAGACGCTCTGACATTAGAGTTCTCCTTTATCTGCAAGGATAACTCCATGATCCGGCGGAGACGCCAGTGGTTTCTTGGTGACGTAAATTCCGGGCTTGTTATATGGAATTTATATGGTAGAGTTAGTTCCAGGTACATCGAACAGCAACTTTATCCTGCAGGGCCATATGGAACAGACCGACCGGATAACCCCTCCGTACACGGCCTTCGCATCGGTCAAGACCCTGGTGAAGAACCTCCAAGAGCACGGCCTTCCAAGCCGCGTGGACCGCAGCGTTTTGGGGGGCAGTTTTTCCAATGCGGTCGGAAGCCAGATTCTGACGGCGATTAAGTTTCTTAGGCTGATCGATGGCGCGAATCATCCAAATGACCGCTTCAAGACGCTGACCCAGGCGTACGGCACTGACAATTGGGGCACCGTCCTGGGCAGCATCCTGCGCGACGCATACACGCCCTTGTTCAGCCTGAATTTGGAAACGGCGTCGCCGTCGCAGTTCAATGAGCTGTTCGGTAAGACCTACCCCGGCACGGATGATGTTAAGCGCAAATCCATCACGTTCTTCTTGAACGCGGCCCGCGACGCCGGAATCAAGATCAGCCCATATATTGAAAAGAACAAGAAGCCCCGCGCGACGCCCGCAAAGAAGAAGGCGCCAAAGCCAGCGAGCGCGGGTGATAGGGAGCGAGGCTCTGGTCACCAGACGCAGGAGCATGACCAACCGCCGATCATCCAGCGCAGCACTTCCCAGGTCGTCTTTGATGCGTTCGATCCGACCGAGATGCCGCCCGATGTTCAGCAGGCGACGCTAACGCTTTTGACCTACCTGAAAACGAAAGGGCTTTAGATACGGCAACGCCCCGCTTTCGGGCGGGGCGTTGAGAGAGACGGAGACGTGGCAGAGTGGCTTATTGCAGCCCGCTTACACCGGGCCGGGCGTCGAGGCTTCCAACCCCTCAACGGCGCTCCGTAGGTTCGAATCCTATCGTTTCCGCCAACTTCTGAGTAGTGGGTCCGACCGCTGCGCTAACAGCGACCGGACCCTGATCACAACCAAGGGATTGGACCCCTCGGGCATGACCGCAGCTTCAAATATAAGCCGGTTGGGCCGATCCCGCAATTTCGGGGGCTACGGCCATGAACACCCTACCTTTTGAGAAACAAGTGTCCGCCATCGCTTCTCTGACGGAAGGTAACAGCATTCGCGCCACAGAACGCCTGATCGGCGCCCATCGCGATACCATCATGCGTCTCGGTATTCGCGTCGGGCACGGGTGCAAACGTTTGCACGACACGCTGTTCGTGAACCTGCACTCGCACGTAATCCAGTGCGATGAACTCTGGGCGTACATCGGTAAGAAGCAGGCCCGCGTGCGCGTGGGCGAGGACGCCGCCTTGGGCGATCAGTACACCTACCTCGCCATGGATGACTTGAACAAAGCGATCCTGAGCTACTTCACCGGCAAGCGGTCGGCGTTGTCCACGCGCATGTTTATCGCGGACCTGCGCCAGCGCGTCATCAACCAGCCGCAGATCACCACGGACGGCCTGGCGTTCTATGAGGAAGCGATCCTGCGCACGTTCGGTCCCGGCGTGGACTACGCCATGCTGATCAAGAACTACCGCACCACGAAGGGCAATGAAGCCGCGATCCGGTATTCGCCGGGCGCTATCGTATCCATCAGCAAGCAGGTAGTAGCTGGCAATCCGAACCCGCGCCGGGTCAGCACCAGCCACATTGAGCGCGTGAACCTGAGCGTCCGGATGCATCAACGCCGCTTTACCCGGCTGACCAACGGGTTCAGCAAGAAGCTGGAGAACCATGAGGCGGCGGTCGCCCTATTCGTGGCCCACTACAACCTGTGCCGGGTCCACGAAACCATCCGCATGACCCCGGCGATGGCCATGGGTGTGACAGACCACATTTGGTCGATTGCGGAGTTGGTGAGTGAGGCGCTGACCCAGCCCGAACCCGTACCAACACCTTGGCGCAAGGGTGGCCCGTTCCGCGTCGTACAAGGCGGGAAAGGCCTGTAAATCAATTGAATCTTAAGGATTATTACAAGGGCAAGTTGTATATGCTCGTTGACTTCTGGCTGGGGGTTCCTATATGAATTCGCATGTGAACGCCGCCGGTTTACCGGCGGCCCCCGGCGGGCCTGTCTCAGGACCCGCCGGTTCCATTTCTGGCGAGGCGCTCCCCGCAAAGGCGAGAGCTGCCTTCTATATCGACGGCTTCAATCTATATCACGCCATCGATGAAATGGGTCAGCCGCACCTAAAGTGGCTGAACATGCGGCAGTTGTGCGAAGCCCTTATCGATCCGACCCAAGAGACGCTTGTAAAGATCGTCTGGTGTTCGGCGCAGTATACGAAAGACCCCGGAAAACTGACGCGCCATCGCGAATATGGCCGCGCCATTAAAGCCGTCGGCGTCACGGTGGTTCTTGGCCATTTCATCGAAGAAGAGATGCGGTGCAAAGCGACGTGCCGCCAGGATTACCGGAAGGCCACCGAGAAAGAAGGCGATGTGAACGTGGCGATCAACCTCATTGGTGATGGGTTTATGAATGTGTATGACCACGCATACCTGATCACAGCTGACTCAGATCACGCCGCTACGGCCAAATATTTTGTGGAGCATCTCGCGCCCCGCCGTCTCATCACCGTCGCGCCCCCGCTCAAGAGTCATAGCAAGGAAATCCTGAAGCATGCTCATGACCGCAGAACCATTCCCGAGAAAATGCTCAATGCCTGCGTTTTTCCGCAGCATGTAATAGTTGATGGCGTGACGATGGCTAGCCGCCACCCGTCATATGATCCCCCTGCGGGATGGGTGAATCCCAATACCCCCAGGCCCGGGTTCCGGAAAAAGACCGAGGAGTCGGCCGCATCGGAGCCCTCTGAGAAAAAACCAGTGTCCTAAATTATCGTGTCAATTGGCCTACTTAGGACACGACCAGCCGTCACTGCAATAAAAGCTTCATATTTCCGTCACAAAAGATATCGCCTTCGCCGATATTGAAGACGGACTGTGACGCTGTTTTTGCAAGGTTTGGTCTTCGCTCTATCCCCGGACGCGCCGCTCGCCGGCGCGCGGCGGCATCCGTGAGCCGGGGCATGGACTTCCCCAACCTCGCGGCGCCGGCGCGCACCTCGGACGAGGCCCACGGCGGCCGCTCCACCATTGCCGCCGCGCTGGCGGCCCTGACCGACCGCCTGGCGGCCATGGGCGGCCTGGCCGAGACTCAGCTCACCGCCGCCATCGAGGGCCTGGCCATCCGCGACACCGAAGGCGCGGACCGGGTGGTGGCCGGCGACGAGGCCATCGACGCCATCGAGACCGAGATCAACGGTCACGCCATGCGGCTGCTGACCCGGCATGCTCCGGTCGCCGCCGACCTGCGCGAGATCGTCGCCGCCCTGAAGATCTCCGCCAACATCGAACGTATCGGCGATTACGCCGCCAATATCGCCAAGCGCGGCATGATCGTGAACGGCCTGCCGCCGGTGCCGGCCGCCGGCGGCGTGATCGAACTGGGACGCCTGGTCCGCCAGTATGTGCAAAAGGCGTTCGACGCCTACGCCGAGCGCAGCATCGCCAAGGCCGAAGCGGTGTGGCGCGGCGACGCCGACATCGATGCCTTGCACACCAGCGTATTCCAGGACTTGCTCTCGGACATGCTGATGGAATCCGACCACGTCATCGCCTGCACGCACCTGATGTTCGCCATCAAGAACCTGGAGCGCATCGGCGATCACGCCACCAATATCGCCGAGACCATCCAATTCCTGGTGATGGGCACCGCCATCGCCGAACGGCGCCCCAAGCGCGCGGCCATGTCCGATCCGGCCGCCGCCGCGGCCTGGACGCCAAAACCGATGAACCTATGAACCGGCCCGGAGGAGACACATGAAACCGACGGTAATGATTGTCGAGGATGAAGCCTCGCTCGTGACCATGCTGCGCTATAACCTTGAGAAAGAGGGCTATGCGGTGACCGAGGCCAGTGACGGCGAGGAAGCCGTCACGGTCGCGGACGAGACCCCGCCCGACGCGGTGATCCTGGACTGGATGCTGCCGCGCATGTCCGGCATCGAAGTGTGCCGCCAGCTGCGGCGCAAGCCGGAAACCCGCCATGTGCCGATCATCATGCTGACCGCGCGCAGCGAAGAGACCGACAAGGTGCGCGGCCTCAACGTCGGCGCCGACGACTACATGACCAAGCCGTTCTCGATGCCCGAGCTGGTGGCGCGCGTCCGCGCGCTGCTGCGCCGCGCCAAGCCCTCCCAGGCCAAGGGCCAGCTGGTGTTCGGCGACATCACCCTCGACCTCGACGCCCACAAGGTCAGCCGCGCCGGAAAATACGTGCACCTCGGCCCGACCGAGTTCCGGCTGCTGCAATACCTGATGGAGCGTCCGGGCACGGTGTTCTCGCGCGAGGAACTGCTCAACGGCGTGTGGGGCCCCGACATCTACGTCGAGCCCCGCACCGTGGACGTGCATATCCGCCGCCTGCGCAAAGCCCTCAACGGCGAAAACGGCATCGATGTGATTCGCACGGTCAGAGCCGCAGGCTACTCGCTCGACGCGAGCGGGGATCAGGCCGCTTAGGATTAACTATTCGCTGTCGTAGGTCAGCAGCGCGCCGAACGGCATGTCGAGCTTGGCCCGGGCCTTGAGAAAGCTGAGTTCGATGATGCAGGTGGCGCCCACCACCTCGGCTCCGGAACCGCGCAACAGCGCGGCGGCGGCGGCGATGGTGCCGCCGGTGGCGAGCAGATCGTCGACGATCACCACCCGCTGGCCGGGCTCGACGGCGTCGTGCTGGATCTCCACCGTATCGGTGCCGTACTCGAGGCCATAGGAGTGCGCCTTGACCTTGCCCGGCAGCTTGCCGGATTTGCGGATCATGATGCAGCCGCAGTTCAAGGCAATCGCCAGCGGCGCGGCCACCAGGAACCCGCGCGCGTCGATGGCCGCCAGCAGGTCCGGCTTCCAGGGGCGTACCAAGTCCGCCATGCGGTCGATCGCGGTGCGCCAGGCTTCGGCGTGACGGATCAGGGTCGAGATGTCGAAGAAATTGATTCCGGGTTTGGGGAAGTCGGGTATCTGCCGGATGTGCTTCTTGAGATCCATAGCGCTAACGTGACTCCTCGATCACAGTTCTTGAGACGTGGTTTTCAGCTCGCCTTCCCATTTTGCGACGGCGGCGGTGGCGACGGCGTTGCCGACCACATTGGTGGCGCTGCGGCCCATGTCCAGGAACTGGTCGACGCCGATGATGATCACCAGGCCCGCTTCCGGCAGCTTGAAGGTCGTGAGCGTGGCGGCGATCACCACCAATGAGGCGCGCGGCACGCCGGCCATGCCTTTGCTGGTGATCATGAGCAGCAGCAGCATGGTGAGCTGCGTGGCGATCGGCACGTCGATGCCATAGGCCTGGGCGATGAAGATGGTGGCGAAGGTGCAATACAGCATCGAGCCGTCGAGGTTGAAGGAGTAGCCGACCGGCAGCACGAAGCTGGCGATACGGTTGGAGACGCCGAATTCCTCGAGGCGCTCCAAGGTGCGCGGATAGGCCGCTTCCGACGACGCGGTCGAGAAGGCGAGCAGGATCGGCGCGCGCAAGGAGGCGATCAGCCGGCCGATGCGCGGTCCCACCACCAGGAAGCCCGCCAGGGCGAGAAAGCCCCAGAGCAGCGCCATGGACAGATAGAAGCCGCCCATGAACTTGCCGTAGGCGGTAAGGACGTCGAGGCCCTGGACGGCGATGACGTTGGTCAGCGCGGCGAAGATCGCCGCCGGCGCCGCCTTCATCACATAATTGGTGACCGTGAGCATGATGTGGGCGACGGCGGCGGCGAAGGCGGCGATGGTCTTGCCGTGTTCGCCGCCATGCATGCAGGCGATGCCGAAGAACGCCGCGAATACCACGATCTGCAGAATCTCGTTGGTCGCCATGGCCTCGGCGATGGAGCGGGGGACGAGGTGCGTGGCGAAATCCTTGAGATTGAGGGAGGAGCCTTGCACCGCGGCGGCGGTGTCGGGGGGCGCCAGTCCCATGCCGGCGCCGGGCTGCAGCAGGTTGACCATCAGGAGGCCCAGCAGCAGCGAGCAGACCGAGGCGCCGATGAACCAGCCCAAGGTTCGCGCCCCGACCCGCCCGAGCGCCGAGGCGTCGCCCATATGGGCGATGCCGACCACCAGGGTCGACAGCACCAGGGGGGCGATGATCATGCGCACCAGGCGGATGAAGATGTCGGTGACGATCGAGAGATAGCCGGCGACCTGTTTGGCGTCGGCGGGGTCGAGCAGGGTATGGCACAGGTAGCCCGCGATGATCCCCAGCACCATCGCGATGACGATGGCGTTTCCGAAGCGCCGGCGCATGCGTAACTCCCCTGAACCTTTCACCAAGGGCGCTCAGGCCCCGTCGCGGCACTACCTTAACCGCAACCGGCGTGCCTGGCGCTGCGTAACTCACCATAAAGCGCGGCGTGGGTAATTCGTCTAAAGGTTGTATTTTAGGGCTCCGGCGGGGTATAAACATGACCTTCGTCCGCGTGCCTCCCTGCGTCCGTTCAGGATCCCGTTTGAGCAATCTGACCGCCACAGACGTCCGGGCCCTGGCCCTCGACCCGTCCCCCGCCAATCGCGCGGCGACGGCGGTCAAGATCGCGGCGCAGTTCAACGACCACCTGATCACGGGCGCTTTGAGCGAGCCTGAACTCGCGCTGGCCGAAGAGATTTTCCGGCTGATGGTGCGCGACGCCGAAGTGCGCGTGCGCGAGGCTTTGGCCGCCAATCTCAAATCCAATTTCCGGCTTCCCCACGACGTCGCCGTCACGCTGGCCAAGGACGTCGACAGCGTGGCGCTGCCGATGCTCAGTGTTTCCGAGGTGCTGACCGCAGCCGACCTGTTGCAGATCGTGGCCAGCCGGGGCTCCATGGCGCGGCTCGACGCCATCGCCGGCCGCCGCGCCGTGGACGAACGGGTGTCGGCGGCGCTGGTCGACGCCGGCAACGAAGCCGTGGTGGCCAGGCTGCTCGCCAATCCCGGCGCCGCCGTGAGCGAGCCCACCCTCCACACGGTGGTCGACCGGTTCGGCGACAGCGAGGCCGTGCAGGCACCGCTGGTGGCGCGCGACGTGCTGCCGGTGACCATCGCCGAAAGACTGGTGGTGCGCGTGGCCGATCACCTGCGCGCCCATCTTTTGGAAAAGCACAAGATCTCGCCCGATCTCGCCACCGACCTGGTGCTGCACTCGCGCGAGCGCGCGACCGTGGGCCTGGCGTTCGGCGCCTCGGAAGAGTCGTTGCAGGCTCTTGCCCGGCAGTTGGGCGAGAAGAACCGCCTGACCGCGTCCCTGGTTCTGCGGTCGCTGTGCATGGGCAATGTGCGCTTCTTCGAACACGCCGTGGCGACGCTGGCGCATGTGCCGGTGGCCAATGCGCGCCTGTTGGTTCACGACCGCGGCGGCCTCGGCCTCAAGACGGTGTGGGCCAAGGCCGCCCTGCCGGCGGCGTTCTTCCCGGCGGTGCGCGCGGCGCTGGATGTGGTGGAACAGACCGAACTCGACGGCCGCGTGCTGGATCCCGAGCGCTACAGCCGCCGGATCATCGAACGCATCCTGACCCAATATGGATCATTGGGGGTCGAATTCCCCCACGACGACCTGGAATATTTGATGACCAAGGTCGCGGAACTGCCCGCGACCGGTCTGGTAATCCACTAGTTACCAAACGCCGGTATTCGGCATCGACGCCCACGGCTCCTGCACCGGCAAGGCGGCGCCCTTCTGCAACAGCTCGATGGAGATGTTGTCGGGCGAGCGCACGAAGGCCATGCGCCCGTCCCGTGGCGGGCGATTGATCACCACGCCCATGTCCTGGAGCCGGCGGCAGAGCGCGTAGATGTCGTCCACCTCGTAGGCGAGGTGGCCGAAATTGCGTCCGCCGCCATAGACCTCCGGATCCCAGTTGTAGGTCAGCTCGACCTGGGCTTCTTCGTCGCCGGGGGCGGCCAGGAATATCAGGGTGAACCGGCCTTTTTCGCTTTCGGTACGGCGGAGTTCCCGCAGCCCGAGCTTGCGGCAATAGAAGTCCAGGGACAGGTCCAGGTCGGTGACGCGCACCATGGTGTGCAGGTATTTCATGCCTATCCCTACCCCTTCGGCACTCAAGGATGCAACCGACGCTCCCCGGCGTCGTTTTAAACACCATTGGTTGAGGGTTTAATGCAGGATTTCCCGTAGAGCGACCTGTGGTAAGCTCGCGTGAAAGCGGCTATGGCACGCGCGGGACGGGCGTCCATTGCGCGGCGCCGCAAGGGGTTATCGACGTGTTCAATCCGGTCCGGAAGCAGCTCTCGATCTCGCGCATGCGGACCTGGATCGCGGACGACCGCGGGGCCGCGGCCCTGATCATCGCCGCCGTGGTGGCGGTCATCGCCTTCACCGCGCTGTCCATCTTCCTCAACAGCTTCATCGGCGGCCGCGAGCTGGCGCGAACGCAAAGCGCATCCAGCGACCAGGGCAACCTGGTGCAGGCGGTTTTTGCCAGCTTCCTGAGTTCAGGCTCAGGCGGCACCTACACTTTGCCCTGTCCAGACACCGCCGCGTCGCCGACCGGCGCCGCCGGGACCTGCAATTCGTCGACCACCACCGCCGGGGTACTGCCCTGGGCCGCCCTTGGTCTCAGCCGGGCAGACGCAGTTGATGCTTACGGCAACTATTACACCTACGTCGTTTCGAGCCAGGGCAAGACGATGTGTCAAAGCATCGGCAGTTCGGCCTACACCGGCGTAACGGCTGAAGCCACGGGTGCGCTTACGGCGGTCACCGACCTCACCTTGAGCGCCCCCACCGGAACGCGCAAAGTGGCTTTCGCCATTGTCGGGCATGGCGCCAACCGCCGTAATGCCAAGTCCGCGACCACCGGCACCACGAGCGGCGACGGATCAAGTCACGAGCAGGCAAATGGCGCGACGGGTCTGACCGGCTCGTCGGTGACGGTCTATGCCGACGCGTTTTCCAATACCTCGGGTTCGGCCTTTGATGACCAGGTGTTTGCGCCGTCCAACAGCGATATGGAGAAGATCTGCAAGGCCCTTACGCCGGGTGGACAGCTCAATGCCTCCCTGTCGGAGAATTTCGATGGCGCTTCGCAGCGCGCAACGTCTACCCCGAATTCGGCCAAATTCGCCGGCACCAGCACTGCGACCGTCATCGCCGACGCACGCACCACGTCGGGGACCGGCAACTATGTCGCGTCTTTCGCGACGGCCGGCACGGCGCTGGTCAGTAACGCTAGCACTTACAGCACGAACTTCGACCCAAGAATCCGGCGCATTTACATGTCGGCGCGATGGACACCCGATCCGCTCAGCGCCGTGAGCGGCACCAGCACCGTCGGCATGTCATTTGCGACGCGCGCGACCGCGGCTGATCGCACATCGACCTCCGACGATTTCACGTCCAATACCGGATACGGCATCACCTTTCGCTTTAACTGCGGCTCCGCGGCCAACGACTCCTCGTTTTGCGGCGGCTCGGCCGGCGCCAACATCGGAACTTCCGCGGTCGCCAATTATCTCTCGATCCGCGAAGGCGGCACGTCTCTCGCGCATAGCAGCGGGTCTTACAATATCATCCGCGGTAAGACCTATATCATCGAGGCATTCGATGATGGCGCCAACCTCTGGGCGCGGATCACACAGGAAGATAACCCCAGCAATTCAGCGTCTGTCTCCTATTCGACGACGACCGCCGACCTGGCAGGCTCGCAGCAACTGATATTCGTGGCCCAAGGAGCCGCGCTGTCCTACCTGGATGATCTGAGCTTCGGCATGCCAATGCTTGCCTTGGAGACCAACGGATCGTCTGGCATGGCCGCCACCTCCACGGCCGCAAACGGCTTCACGAGTTCCAGCGGCGCGCACAGTCTGAGTGTTGAGGCTTGGGTGCGGCCCAGGGTTCTCCCGACCGGCACCAACATCGGGACAATTATCGGAAAATGGGATTCATCCGTCGCGGCGGCTAACAATGCCTACCGGTTGTATGTGAACAGCAACGGCGCCGTCCATTTCGAGATTTCGGGCGACGACGGCGGCGATGGCGTCGAGGATTACACCACTCCCATAACTCTCAAGGTGAATACCTGGACACATGTCGCCGCGACCTATGACGCGGCGAGCAAAGCCGTAACATTCTATCAGAATGGCATCGCCGCCGGCGCTGCCGTCAGCGCAATCAATACCAGCACAGGCGTGACCTACGAAACCTTGCGCTGTTTCACCGTTGGCGCGGAGTACACCGGCGGTTCCTGCAGTTCGGCCAGCACGGCGAACGGGTTTAATGGCAGCATTTCGGACGTGAGAGTGTGGGAGGAGGCGCGCACCGCGAGCAACATCCTCGCCAATTATGAAACGCGTCTTGCTTACGCAGGTACGGTCTCCAACCTTATTGTCAACTGGAAGCTCGATCTCAGGAACGGCCTGCTCACCGGCAACCCGGAGAACACGCCCAGCACAATTGGGGCCTCGGGGAGCCTCATTAATACGGCCAACTATGGAGCGACTTTGGCGCTCTATTTCCGGCCGCTTTCGACGTCGGTGTGCCCCAGCAATTATGTCGGTCCGTATCAATGCGATTTCCGCACCTCGTCCAGCGCCGGTCAATCATCGACGCTCACGGTCGTGAGCAACCTGCCTGAGGTCTATGTCAAGGCCTGGGGCGGCGGCGGCGGCGCGTACGACGTGGGAACCAATGAGCGCGCGGGCGGCGCCGGAGGTTTTTCGGGCGCGATCTTGCGGCGGGTCAGCACGACGGATATCGCCAATACCTCGCCGGATATTTATGTCGGTGGTTATGGGACCGGCAGCACAAGCGTGAACAACGGCGCCGGCGGCGGCGGCGGGTCCGGCGTGTTTTCAGGGGCTAACGCGGGGGTGGCTGCCGGCGGCGGCGGCGGCGCCTCTTACAGCATCGCCGGCAGTTGCGCCTCCGCCAGCGGAACCTCGGCCTGTGGATTGGGCGGCGCCGGGGGCGGCGCCGGCGCGCTTACGAGCCGGGCGCCCGACGCCTCGCTCAATTGCGGCGGCCGCGGCGGCGACAACAGCCCTTCCGGTTCCAATCCGCCGGACGGCGGCACCAACTGCGGCGCCGGTGGACAGGATCCGGCTTCGTTGGGCCGGAACGGCGGCACCGGCGGTGGCTCCAATGCCGGGGGTGGGCCCACAGGCGTCATCGCGGGCGGCGCCGGTAATAATGCCGGTTCGGCAACCCGTGTCGGCGGCGGTGGCGGCGGCGGCGGCGCCATCGGTGGCGAGGCCGGAGGTTATGATTCCGGCGCCAATAACGCTGGTTATGGCGGCGGCGGCGGTTCGGGGACAGTGGATAGCGGCGGTACAACCAACGTAGCTGGCCAGGCGGGCGACCTGGCATCGGGCTCCTTCAGCGACGCCAGCCGCAATGGCGACCTTTCCAACGGCAGCACCACCATCACCGGTATCAGTACGCTCTCCAGTTCGGGCTGGACGACCGGCATGTACATCAACGGCAACGGCATACCTGGAAATACGACGATTTCCTCGATCAACACCGGCGCCGGCAGCATCGTGATTTCCCAGGCGGCGACGTCCAATGCCAATAACGTTACCCTCACGGTCACCAGCTATTTCAACGATACCAGCCGCGATGGCGATCTCACCAACGGCAGCACGACGATCACGGGCATCTCCAGCCTGTCGACCTCCGGCTGGACCACGGGCATGAGCATCACCGGGAGCAACATCCCGGCGGGAAGCACCATTTCCTCGATCAACACCGGCGCCGGCAGCATCGTGATTTCCCAGGCCGCCACCTCGAACGCGAACAACGTCAACCTGACGGTCACGTCGGCGGGCACGGGATCCTACGCCGGGGGTGACGACGATCTTTATTATTCGCCGTCTTACGTGGCGGCGTCGATGCAGAACCCCGGGCGCGGGGGCGCTCCCGGGAGCGTCAACGGCCATCCCGGCGCGGTCGTCATTCTGTGGTAGCGGTCATCCCCGCGGATCGTACGCTTTCTTGGCCGACCAGGATTTGACGAACTCCTGAAGGTCGGCGTCCGGATTTTTCGGCAGGACGATCTTCAAGGTCACGTACTGATCGCCGGCCGGTTCCTTTTTGCCGGCGGGCACGCCCTTGCCTTTCAGGCGCATGCGGGTGCCGGTGTTCGACCACGCCGGAATGTTGAGCGTGACCGGTCCATGCACCGTGGGCGCTTCCACCTTGCCGCCGTTCACCGCCTCGCCCAGCGACACGGCCAGCTCCATGTGGATGTCCCGGCCTTCGCGTTTGAACAGGGGGTGCGGCTTGACCTTCACCTCGATCAGCGCGTCGCCGGCCGGGCCGCCGTGACCGGCGCCTCCCTGGCCCTTGAGACGAATGGTCTGGCCGTCCGAGATGCCGGCAGGGATGTTGACGTCGAGCGATTTGGCCCCGGGCAGGTTGAGGCGCTTCTTGGCGCCGGTGACCGCGTCGATGAAATCCACGTCCAGGGTAAAGCGGGTATCCTCGCCCTGGGCCGGGCCGCCGCCGCCAAAGCCGCCGCGCCCGCCGCGGAAAATCCCGCCGAACAGGTCGCCGAGGTCGTCGAAGGCGAAGTTCTCGGCGCCGCCAGGATTCCCGGGGCCGCCACCCTGATAGCTGCGGCCGCGGCCGCCGGCGAACGGGTTTTGGCGGATTTCCATCCCGTTGGCGTCGATTTCGCCCCGGTCGAACCGCGCGCGTTTGGCGGCGTCGCCCAGGATGTCATAGGCGCCGTTGAGTTCCTTGAAGCGGTCCTCGGCCTTCTTGTCGCCGGGGTGCAGGTCGGGGTGCGATTTCTTGGCCAGACGGCGGAAAGCCTTCTGGATATCGGAATCGCTGGCGTCGCGTTTGACGCCCAGTACGTCGTAGGGATCCTTTGCCATGCCCTATAGGTGCGGTCGGTAAGGCGATTTGTCGAGGGTATTCAGAGGGGTTCCGGGCGATTCCGGCCGGTTTGCCGGCGGAATCGCCCACCGCAACGCCCATCGCAACGGTTGAGCCGCTTGCCCCATGCCCGCATAGTCCCGGGGCCCCCGCCGCCTGACAGGGGACCATTGCGTAAAGGATCTGGCGTCTGACCTGGCTTTCACTCCTGCTGCTCGCCCATGTGCTGATCGCGATCCCGGTCTGCGCGCATATCGTGCTGACCCGCCAGGACGCCGCCGCGCCCACCTGGATCATGGTGGTGCTGGGGTCGCCGTTCCTGGGCGCACTGCTGTATTTCATCCTCGGCATCAACCGTGTGGTCCGGCGCGCCCGCAAGCTGCGCGGCCGCCGTCCGCGCCTGTCGCCGCAACTCGAGACCCACCCGATGCCGTTTCCGGGGTTGCCGACGGCCCAGCAGCAGCAGCTGTTCCAATACGCCAAGTCGGTGCATGCCGCGCCGTTCGTGGGCGGCAATCGGGTCACGCCGCTGATCGACGGCGACATGGCCTACCCCGACATGCTGGAGGCGATCGCCGGCGCCACCGAAAGCATCTGGCTCTCGGTCTACATCTTCAAGCTGGACGATATCGGCACACGCTTCATCGCCGCACTCACCGAAGCGCATCGCCGCGGCGTCAAGGTGATGGTGCTGGTGGATGAAATCGGCATGGGTGCCGTGCGCCGCGCCGCTGACCGCAAGCTGGCGGCGGCCGGTATCGCCACCGCGCGGTTCATTCCGCAGACCTTCCGCTTCCTGCCGCTGATCAACCTGCGCAACCACCGCAAGATCATGATCGTCGACCGCCGCATCGGCTACATCGGCGGCATGAACATCTGCCGGAACTACAAGGAGTCCTCGACGGCGCCGATCCGCGACCTGCATTTCCGCGTCATCGGCCCGGCGATCGTGCAGCTCATGCGCATGTTCGAGGAGGATTGGCGCTTCGCCACCGGCGAGTCCGTCGAAGTGATCGAGCCGCGGTTCGACGAGGAACGCCTGGGCAAGCCGGTCTACGCCCGCGCCATCGCCGACGGCCCGGACAACGCCTACCAGCGCACCTTGTGGATCATCCTGGGGGCGCTCGCGGTCAGCCAGAAAAGCGTGCGCGTGCTCACGCCGTACTTCCTCCCCAACGACATCCTGCGCCATGCGCTCGAGGTCTGCGCCCTGCGCGGCGTGGCGGTCGAGGTGGTGATCCCGCGCAAGACCGACATCGCCATCGTCGACCATGCCATGGCGGCCCAATTCGAGGACCTGCTCGAACACGGCATCAAGCTCTATTACGGCGCGCCGCCGTTCGACCACTCCAAGCTGATGATCGTCGACGGCGTCTGGGCCCTGGTGGGATCGTCCAACTGGGACCAGCGCTCATTGCGCCTGAATTTCGAGGCCAATCTCGAGATCTACGACGCCGATCTGGCGGGCGCGTTGGAGGGGCATTTCGCGGAAAAGCGCGACCGGGCGCGGCCCATCCTCCTGGAATACGTCAAGGCCCGGCCGCGGCGCCAGCGCCTGATCGACAACCTCGCGCGCCTGTTTGCGCCCTATCTTTGAGGGCCTCTTTTCGGCTAGCGTTTTCATCGGGCACGGGCAACCGGGAGGAACGATCATGATCCGCAAGGTAGCGGCGGGCGCGGCCATGATGGCCGCGGGCGCGGCGCTGGCCGCCGACGGCGGCGTCACGCGCAAGCTGTTCGACCGCATGGATGTGCCGGCGGGATACGAGACGGTGGTGGGCGCGGCGGAAATGCCGCCGGGCGCCGCCATCGGCCGTCACATCCACCATGGGGTCGAGTTCGGTTACGTGGCCGAAGGCGAGGTCGAGTTCACGGTGGACGGCGAGAAGCCCTACCGGCTGAAGGCCGGAGGTTTCTATAAAATCGACGCCGGCAAGGTCCATGACGCCCGCAGCGTCGGCGGCCCCGCCAAAGCGGTCGCCACCTGGGTGGTCGAAAAGGGCAAGCCTCTCGCCGAACCGGCGAAGTAAATAGAATCCGAGCCGGCGACATAGAAAAGCCCCGCGATGTCCTCGCGGGGCTTTTCTACGGCCTACGGTTTTTTGAACTTGAGCACGAACTGATCGGTATGCCCGCGCACGCCGGAATCGAAGATCTTGCCGGTGTGATCGTCGGCGGTGCTCTTGAGGGCGCTGCTTTCGCCGTCGAACCTGAAGCCCGCGGCCATGACCTCCTTCTTCACCGCTTCCGGGTCGACGCGGTGCAGGCTCTCGGTGGCGCCGAAGCCGGTGCCGGCCGCGGCGGTGTGGTCGAGCACGATGTAGGTGCCGCCCGGCTTGAGTGCGGCGAACACCGCCTTGTTGTAGGCGGCCATGTCGACCGGACCGAACATCTGGTTATGGAAGTCGTGGTAGTTGCGCGACGTCCACACCACGTCGAGAGGCTCGGCGGCCTTGAAGCCGGAGAGCGTTCCGTTGACCACGGTGACGTTGGAATAGCCGGTCTCGGCGGCGATCGCCTTGACCGGGTCGGCGGCGGTGGCGCGCACCTTCAGGATCTCGTCGGACACGACCGCGTAGACTTTCCCACTGGGCCCGACGACCTTGGAGAAAATGCGGGTGAAATAGCCGCCGCCGGGGATCAGGTCGGCGACCTTGTCGCCGGCCTTGATGCCGGCGAAGGCCAGCATCTCGCCGGGCTTGCGGTCGGCGTCGGCGGCCTTGTCGGCGGCCGGGCGGCTGGCGTCGTTCAGGATCGCGCCTGCGTCCGCGGCGGCGGCGGGCGCGGCCTGGAACGCGAGGGCGGCGCCGAACACGGCGGCGACCGTAAAGAGACGAAGCATGGACATCCTCCTTGGGGTGAGTGGCGCGCAACTGTAGCCCGCGCGGTCCGGCGCGGCCATGGCCGGGACGGCTCCCCGCGGTCTTAACAAAACGAGGCCTGGGCGGTTCCCGCTGACCCCCCGGCTCCCGGCCGTGGTATAGTGGCCTGCGGCCAAGGGGACCGCGCAGGAACCGGCGCGGGCGGCCGTCTAGAACATGCCCGCGGATGCGGGAATTCACCTCCCCGGGGGAACGATCAGCATGGACGACGGCCTGCGGCAGCCGGCAGTAACGGCGGCGCACCCGGCCGGCGCGCCGGGCGAACGGGTGCTGTCGGTGGTGGCGCCGACCTTCAACGAGTCCAAGAACGTCCTGGCGCTGGTCGAAAGCCTGGAAGCCTGCCTCGCCCACACCAACTGGGAAGTGATCTTCGTCGACGACAATTCGCCCGACGGCACGGCGGCGGTGGTGCGCGAGATCGCGCGCACGCGCCCCCATGTGCGCGGCCTGCAGCGGTTCGGCCGCCGCGGCCTGTCGTCGGCGGTGATCGAGGGCATCTGCAGTTCGAGCGCGCCCTATGTGGCGGTGATCGACGCCGACATGCAGCACGACGAAACCCTGCTCGCGCGCATGCTCGAGACCATCACGCGGGAGAATCTGGACCTGGTGGTGGGCTCGCGTTACGTCAGCGGCGGCGGCGGCTCCCGCGGCCTCTCGGCCGTGCGCGGGGCCATGAGCCGTTTCGCGACCAGGCTCTCGGGCATGGTGATGCAATTTGATTTGGCCGATCCCATGAGCGGCTTCTTCATGGTGCGCCGGGACGCCTTCCTGGCCGCCGCGCCGCATCTCTCGGGCGCCGGCTACAAGATCCTGCTCGATTTCGTCGCCTCGGCGCCGGCGCCCTTGAAGCACAAGGAACTGCCCTATGAGTTCCGGCCGCGCCTCCATGGCGAGAGCAAGGTCGACGCCATGGTGCTGTTCGAATACCTGGTGATGCTGCTGGAAAAGACCATCGGCCGGTATATCCCGGTGCGGTTCATGCTGTTCTGCCTGGTGGGCGGCACCGGGGTGCTGGTGCATCTGGCCGCGCTGTTTCCGCTGCGGGAGATGGCGGCCTTTCCGGTGGCGCAGGCGCTGGCGGCGCTGGTGTCCATGACCAGCAACTTCGCCCTCAATAATGTGCTCACCTACCGCGACGTGCGCCTGCGCGGCCGCAAGCTGGTCACGGGGCTGGTCTCATTCTACGCCGTGTGCAGCATCGGCTTCCTCGCCAACGTCAGCTTCGCCGAAATGCTCTATGAGCGCGGCCAACCCTGGTGGGTGGCGGGCGCGGCGGGCGTGCTGATCGGCTGCGTCTGGAACTTCGGCGCCAGCTCGATCTTCACCTGGAAGCGCGCCTGAAGCGCGCCGACAGCGCGCGGCCAAAAAGCATCTAACTTTTATCCCGCAGGAAGTAGACGGTGAATTCCTGGTGGAACGCCGGGAACTGTTTCGCCGCGTCATAGTCCTGCCTGAGCACGTCCTCGAGGATGGCGATCTGGCCCGCGTCCAGCTCGGGCGCGAACGGGCGGCGCACGAAGATCATGCCCGGGCGGGTCCCCAGAACCCTCCGCAACTCGGTCTCGGTATCCACCGGAAGCGCGTGCAGTTCGGCGATTTCGGTCAGGTGGTTGGGGAAGGCATAGACCGAGGGCGCGGGGCATTGGGTCAGGTAGTAGAGCACCGGGTAGTCGTTGAAGACATAGGGGCAGCCGCGGTCCAGGTGTTCGCGCATGAAGGCCGCCGCCGGATAGACCTGGAAGGCGCCGCGGCGGGCCGAGGACTGGATATTGATGACCAGCGCGGCGATGCAGCAGACGGCGACGCTGCCGCCGAACCAGACCTTGATCTGGCCGCCGAAGGGCCGCGTTTCGCCGGCGCGCCGTTCGGCCAGGTATTCGACGCCCAAGGCCGAGAGCAGGGCCAACGGCGCCGCCGTCGGCAGGAAGTAGTGCAGGATCGGATTGCCGAGCATGAGCGCGCCGACGACCGCCGCCGCCAGCCAGGCGGCCAGCGCCAGGACCAGCCATTTATAACCGGCGACCGCAGGCCGGGCATTCAAACCGCGCGCCAGGGCGATGCCGGTGAAGATCCAGAAAATCACGCCGTAGACCAGCGCCGAAGCCACCGTCAGCAGGTACATGCCGAGGGTGAAACGCCAGGTCTTTTTGCCGAAGATCGACAGGAAGTTGGAGAACCAGAATTCCTGCCAGTGGCCGAGGCCGGCGTAGGCCGCGCCCACGGCAATGGTCGGCGCGAGGCCGAGGACCACCATGCCGAAAGCCAGTCCCGCCGCCTGGATCAACGAAAGGCGTTTCTCCACCAGCAGGGCGGCGAGGCCCACCAGCGACAGCGCGCAGATCTCGAAGACGCAGATATATTTGATCTGGAGCGCGAGCCCGAACAGGAAGGCGGCCCCGAGGAACGATGCGGCGATGGCGCGGCCGGCGAGGGCGGGCGTGTGCAGGACGCGCAGGATCAGGCCGGCGCCGAGCGCCATGGTCAGGTTGTAGAACACCGGCGTCTGGCCGCCGGCGCCGCTCCACAGCATCAGGATGGCGCCGTAGAACACCGCGGCGGCGAAGGCGACGAAGCGGTCTCCCGGTTCGCGGGCGAACCACAGGCCCATGCGATAGACCACGGCCGCCGTGGCCAGGGTCGCGGCCAGGCCTAGCAGCTGGTAGCCGACGACCCCGTTCTTGAACCACAGCACCGCCGGCGCATACGCCAGGAAAATGCCGATGGGTTTGCGATCGAAGATGTCGACGAACGGCACCTGGCCGTGGTTCAGCCAGCGGTCGGCGGCCATCAGGTAGAACTGTTCGTCGATATTGACCGCGGGGTTGTTGAAATACAGCGCCCGCAGCAAGGTGATGAACAGGGCCACGAGCAGCAGCGGCGCCACATGCGCGCGCGGAAAGTCTGACGATTCGTTCATATCTGCCCCGGGTCCCCGTGCCGTTACGATACCGGGCGGCCTGGCCATCGGCTACTTCCGTATTCCCGGAATCGCGCGGCGATGGCTATAGTCCGTACCGTGCAGCCTTGGCGCGTGGGAGGGTTTCGATGAACAGGTGGTCGTTCTGCGCGGGGGCGGTTGCCGCCGTGGTCGCTTTCGGTGCGCTGGCCGCGGATGGGACGCCCCGGTTCAAGGCCGATCCATCCTGGCCCAAGCAGCTCCCCAAGAACTATGTGTTCGGCGGTTTCGGCGGGATCGCGGTGGATTCCCATGATCACATCTGGGTGCTATCGCGGCCCAAGGAAGTTCCCGGTCAATTCGAGACCCCGCCCAATCCCGATGTGGCGCAGCCGGCGCCGTCGGTGGTCGAGCTGGATGCCGCGGGCAACTTCATCCAGGGCTGGGGCCGGCCCTATATGACCGAGGCCGAACAGGCCGGCTTCGAATGGCCGATCACCGAACACGGCATCACCGTCGACCACAAGGACAACGTCTGGATCTGCGGCTACGGCAAGGACGCCGAACACGGCAAGGACGACAACCATTGCCTCAAGTTCACCAGGGACGGCAAGTTCCTGCTGCAGATCGGCCGCTCGGGCAAAAGCAAAGGCAGCCTGGATACCGAGAACCTCAACCACGCCACCCAGGTCGCGGTGTGGCCGAAAACCAACGAGGTGTTCATCTCCGACGGCTATGTCAACCGCCGCGTCATCGTCTTCGACGCCGACACCGGCAAGTTCAAGCGCATGTGGGGCGCCTACGGCAACAAGCCCGACGACGCCGCGCCGCGCACCCGCACCGCCGAAGGGCCGGGGCCGCAGCAGTTCAACCTGGTGCACGGCATCAAGATCGCCAACGACGGGCTGGTCTATGTCAACGACCGGCAGAACAACCGCATCCAGGTGTTCACCATCGACGGCAAGTTCGTGAAGGAAGGCTTCGTCGCCCGCGACACCAAGCCCGTGGGCTTCGGCACCGCCTTCAGCTCCGCCTTCTCACCGGACCAGAAGTATATCTACGTCGCCGACACCCATAACTTCCGCGTCCACGTGCTCGCCCGCGACACCCTGACCGAAGTGCCGAATTCCGCCATCGGCCACCCCGGCACTTATCCGGGGCAGTTCGTCGGCCTGCACATCATCGCCACGGACTCCAAAGGCAACCTCTACACCGCTGAGGGTACCGGCGCCCGCGTCCAGAAGTGGGTCTTGCAGCCCTAGATCACGTTCCGTGATCTAGGTTTTGTTGGTCGCATCGTTGCCGCCAAAAACCGGGTTCCACTTTTTGGCACGATGCTCCTAACCCGGCGGCAGACCCTCGACGATCAGGATCTTGGCATTGGACGCGCCGGCGCGTGCGTCCTTCGCTTTTGTGTATTCCGGCGAGGTGTACCAGGCCTTGGCCTGTGCGACGGTCGCGAATTCCAGGATCACGACGCGCGGCGGCGACCATGCGCCTTCCATGACGGTGGTGGCGCCGCCGCGGGTGAGGTACTTGCCGCCGTACTGGGCGATGCTGTCTTGCGCCAGCCGCTTGTAGTCCTCGTATTTCACGGGGTCGGTCACTTCGATATCGGACACCACGTAAGCCGCCATAGATCCCTCCAGCTGAAATGGCCGGCAGGATAGCCGGGGAGGAGCGCGGGCAGGGGTCTTTATTTTACCCGGATGTTATTGACGAATTATTTTATCCGGGTATAAATAATGCCATGGCCGATGACATTTCCTGCACCGCTTTCGCCGGTTCCCAGCGCATCGCCGGCGGCGCGCCCGCCGACGTGGCTTTGGCTCTCCGGCGGCACCTGGACTGGTATCCGGGCGCGGCGGTGCTGGTGTTCGACGACGCCACCGCCCAGCCCGTGGAGTTCGATCTGCGCGGCACGCCCGAGGATGTGGCGGCGCGGCTTAAGGCCCCGCCGCGGGGACGGGGACGTCCAAAACTGGGGGTGCAGGCGCGCGAGGTGACCTTGTTGCCGCGCCATTGGGACTGGCTGGCGGCGCAGCCCGGCGGCGCATCGGTGGCGCTGCGCAAGCTGGTGGATGCGGCGCGGGCCGCCAACGTCACCAAGGACCGCATCCGCAATGCTCAAGCAGCCGCGCACCGCTTCATGACGGCCATGGCGGGGAACACGCCGGGCTATGAGGAAGCGCTGCGCGCGCTCTATGCCGCAGATCGCGGCCGCTTCGACCGCATGACCGCCAACTGGCCCAAGGATGTGCGCGCCTATGCGCTGCACCTCGCAGCCGACGCCTTCTAGAGCAGCTTGCCGTCCAGTTCCTGATAGACCCGGAAGATCGCCGCCGGCGCCTGGTTCTCGCGCTCGGTCCAATCGGTATAGGGCCCCCAATTGGCCTGCTGGACCGCAGGACAGTCCGTGGGCGATGGGCACGGCGCCTTGGCGTCATGCAGCCTTTTCGCTTCAGCGATCACGGCAGTCAGCGCCCGGCGAGAGGTTTCCAGTTCCGCCTTCATGGTCGGCGCATCGTCGACGAAGCCGTGGCCGGCGATATACCAGGTGGCGTCGATCTTCTGTGCGTTAGCCAGGGTCGCCAGCCATTCACTGGGATAGGCCGCGCGCATGGACGGGAACAGGCGGTGCACATAGGTCTCGCTCAGGAACAGCACCCGCGCGCCGGGCACATGCACCGCCAGATCGCCGCCGGTATGTGAGCGCCCCAGGTTGAGGATATTGATGACCGTGTTGCCCAGCTTGATCTCGCGTTTATCGGCGACGGTCTCGGTGGGCGGGTTGGCGTTCTTGGCCAGCGCTTTCTGTGACGCTGGTGAAGAGACAAACACGACATTGGGGAACGCGGCTTTGAAAGCGGCGTTGCCGCCGGTGTGGTCGCCGTGCTCGGAGCAGACGACGACATACGTGATGGGCTGCGGCGTGATGCGGGCGATGGCGGCGACCAGCGCCTGGCCGTCGCGCTCGTTGCCCTGGCCGTCGGCCACCAGCACGCCCTGGTCGGTAACCACGATCAGGTCCACGGTAGTCTTGGTGCCCGCAGGTTCGATCCGGCGCAGCGCTTCAAAGGTATAGATATTGGGTTCGATCCGCTTGAGGCGCGGGAAGTCGGCCTGGGTCAGCCCGCGCTTGGTGGGGTCGCCGGTTTGCACGTTTTCTTCCCGGGGTGTCTCCGCGGCCAGGGCCGGGAGGCCGGCGGCTAAAAAGACGGCTAGGGATAAGGCCTTGAGCATGGGGCGCTCCTTCTCGGGGCCGTGAGTTTACACCGGGGAAGCGCGATTTTATATTTTCGCCTGTCACAGGGACCTGGGAGGGACATCATGAACACCGCTGCAAAATGGCTGAGCGCGCTCGGACTGGCCTTGGCGATTGTTGCGCCGGCGTCTTTGCCGGCCTGGGCCCAGAACGCCGATGCCGAAACCGTGAAGGCCCTCAACCAGGCGCTGCTGACCTATCAGGACCGCGCCGCCGACGCCGCGGTCGCCAACAAATCCGCGCAGCTGCTGAACGATCCCAATACCCCGGTGCTCGGCAATCCCAAGGGTGACGTGGCAGTGATCGAATTTTTCGACTACCAGTGCTCCTACTGCAAGGCGATCGAACCCAAGCTGGAAAAGCTGGTGAAGGACGACGCCAACGTCAAATTCATCATCAAGGAATTCCCGATCCTGGGGCCGGTATCGGTGGTGGCGAGCAAGGCGGCGTTGGCTTCGGTGAAACAGGGCAAGTACGACGCCTATCACCGCGCCATGATGGCCTTCCGCGGCCAGCTCAAGGAAGAAAACGTCTTCGCCATGGCCAAGGACGTGGGGCTCGACGTCGAGCGCCTGAAGAAGGACATGGACGCGCCGGACGTCACCACGCAGATCATCGACAATATGAACCTCGCGCGCGCGCTCAAGATCTCGCTCACACCCGGCATGATCGTCGGGCCGCACATCCTGTCGGGCGTCTCGGTGATCACGTCCTCGGGGAAAATCGATTTCGAGAAGGCCGTCGCCGACGCCCGCGGCAGATAATGCCGGCAAACCTATTCATCGCGTTGGCAATGACATTCGCGGCAACATTCGTGCGATCGGCGCTGCAAGAAAATCGAAAGTCAGCTTAGCGAAAGCAAACTTTCCCTGCTGACTCATTGACTTCAGTTCTCCCGCAATCGAGCATCGATCGTGCTGCTTTCGCGTGCTCGGGATGTGTGCGCGCGCGAAGGCAGCGCTGATCGCTCAACACTTCGAAGGGGAACAAGATGTCGGAAAAGAAATTCGAGCAGAGCCGCCGCGGACTGCTGAAGGGCGCGCTGATCGCGCTCGGCGCCAGCATCATCGTGCAGCCGAACGGCGGCGTGTACGCCGCCGAAGGCGACACCGATAAGAAGAAAAAGAAGAAAAAGAAGAAGGCTGACTAACGACCACGGCAAAGCGCCCGCATCCGCAACGACCGGTTTTGCATGAGATGACGGCGGAGTCCCTCCACGAGACCCTGCCGCCGCTGTATGCAAAGTGGGTGGACGATCTTCTCGGCGGCCCAATCCCCCGAGAGAGCCGTGCCACCTGCGGGTCCTGCGTCATGCGGGCGCCCCCCGCGCTCCCGCGCGGCGACCGCGGCACTTTTTTCGACCCGGTCATCAAGTGCTGCACCTACCTCCCGACGCTCTATAATTTTCTGGCTGGCCGCGTCCTTGCCGACGCGGCCCCCGCCGCGCGCGCCGGCCGCGAAACCGTTGAAGCGCGCATCGCGCGGGGGATCGGCGTCTCGCCCCTGGGCCTCATGCCCACGCCCACCTTTTCGCTGCTCTACGGCGCCAGCAAGCATTCCTTCGGCAAAGCCCGCGCGCTGAAGTGCCCGCACTATCTCGAGGACGGCGGACGCTGCGGCGTCTGGGCCAACCGCGAGTCCACCTGTTCGACCTGGTTCTGCAAACACGCCAGGGGCAACACGGGTTACGCCTTCTGGCGCGAGGGCCTGCACCAGTTGCTGCAAGCCGTGGAGATCGACCTCGCGCGCTGGTGCCTCCTGGAGTTGGACGTCAGCCCGGGGATGCTGGCGGCGGCCATGGCCTCCAAGGCCTGGAAAGGCGACGCCGAAAGCGCCACCGGTGCCGCGCTCGACAACATTGCCGATCCGGACGTGCTCGCCAAGGCCTGGGCGGAATGGCGCGGGCGCGAGACGGAGTTCTACATCCGCTGCGCGGAACTAGTGAGCGGCCTTGCCTGGAACGATGTGCTGGCCATCTGCGGCCCGGACGCCCGGGCCCATGCCCGGGCCACCCAGGCGGCCTACCGCAAACTGACCGGCGATGACGTTCCCGCGGCGCTCGCCGCCGGCTCCTTCGAGGTGGTGAGCCTGGGCCGCGACACCGTGCGGCTCAATACCTACAGCGAATATGATCCGATCGAGGTGCCGCGCGTGGTGCTCGACCTGCTGGCCAGGTTCGATGGCAGCCCCACCCGCGACGTGCTCGCCGCCATCGCCGCCGAGGAGGGGATCGAGATCGCCCCCGACCTCGTGCGCAAGATGGCGGACTTCGATCTCCTGATCGAAGCCAAAGGTTAGAGCATCGTGCGGAAAAGTGGATACCGGTTTTCCGCAGAAACGATGCGACCAAACAATACGTTAGAGTCTCGTGCGTGATTCTTAAATCACGCACGAGACTCTAAAAGTCGACCGCCAGGCTAGTGGTGAACCGGCGCGGTTCGTTGGCTTCGTAGGAAATCTGCATGGCGTTGATGTCCCAGCCGAAGACATTGGTCAGGTTCTGGGCCTGGAAGCGCAAGGTCGCGGACTTGTCGAACAGCCGGAAGCGGTAGCGCGCGCCGGCGCTGAGAGTGGTGCGCGCCGGGATCACGGCGCGGTTGTCCAGGCTGGAGACGCGCGACGACAGGTTCTCGACCTGGAAATCGGTCGAGAAGCCCTGCCAGCTCTTGGGGCCGTATTCCATGTTGAGGCGGGTGACGCGCGGGATGCGCCCCACGGCTTTCTTGCCGATCACGCCGCGGGTGACGAGATCGCCGGCGATTTCCGCGTTCAGGAACACGGTGCCGGCCACGACCGTGAGCCCGTCGGCCAGCTTGCCGGCCAGGGACAGCTCCACGCCGCGGTGGCTCAGGTCGCCGACATTGGTGTAGAGGCCGACGCTGTTGAGGTTGAAATAGGGCTTCTTGATCTGGAACGCCGTGACCACGGCGTTCAGGTCGGGCGTGATGGTGTAGCGGATGCCGGCGTCCACCTGCGACGTGCGGCTGGCGGGCAGGGCCTCGCCGCGGTTGGTGGCGTTGTTGGGCGCTTCGCCGGATTCCTCGAGGCCGTTGGTGTAGCTGGCGAACAGCACGATCTTGCTGGTGACGTGCAACGCCATGGTGCCGTTGTAGAGCCAGGGCTTGTCCTTGATGACGTTGTCGGGCGTGTTGATCAGCGACAAGGTGCGGTGATACGAGGTTTTCTGCAGGCCGGCGCTGAACTCGGCCACGCCCGCCCAGATGCCGTCATAGGCGACGCCGCCGGTGCCCTGGTTGACGCGGTCGGTGGTCTGGGGGCCGAACGTGAAGCTGCGGGCCGGCAGGGTCACCGGCACGCCGATGGTGTACTTGCCCATGGCGGCGGTGCTGGCGCCGCCGAACACGCGTTTGACCACGCGGCCGCGGCCGGCGATGTGGATGGTGTGGCGGAAGTCGCCGAAGGTCCAGCTGCGCGAGGCGCGAATCTCGCCGGACACCGAGCCGAACTCCTGGGGCGGGAAGGCGACGATGGAATAGTCCGAAACGCCGTTGGGCTGCGTGTTGTTGAACAGGTTGCTGGACCAGAAGCCGCGCGTGACCAGCGAGCGGAACACGCCGGCGCGCACGGTCCAGTCCTCCACCAGGCCGAGGTTGCCGATCACGCCGAAGTTGGCGTCCTGGAAATTGTTGACCAGCCAGTGCTGCAGATAGAATTCGTGCCGGGGGATCTCCGGCGGCAGGAACGAGCCGGCGGTGTAGATGGTGGGCCGGCCGTTGTGATGGTGGGTGTACTTGCCGCTCCAGAACGGGATGATCTCGACTTGGTCCGAGGGCTCCCAATGTGCGCTGAGCCCGCCCGACCAATGGATCATGCGGCTGGCGTAGGGGCTGTCGTCGTGCATCCAGCCCAGGCCGACGCCGACACTGAGCTTGTCGGTCATGACCGGGATCTGGGAGTCGGCTTCGACCCAGGTCTTGTCGTAGGGCCCGAAGCCGGTGAACAGACTCGTAACCAATGTGTCGCCGGGGATGCGCAGCTTGACGTCGGCAAGGCCGCTGGGCGCGGGGAAGGGATAGGACTGGGCCGACAGGCCGACGCGGATCGAGGAACTCGTCACGATGCGGTTGACGAAGATCTCCGAAGGGCCCGGCGCCTGGCGGTCGAAGTACAGTCCTTCGACGCGGACGTTGCCGGCCTGCACGGGATCGAAGCCGCGGACGTCGCGTGCGGTGTAGAGGCCGATGGACTCGTTGCCGACCGTGGTGCCGAACGCGTCCTTGGCCGAGGCCATCACGTTCTCGCCGGCGCGCTGGGCGTGCGCCGCGTTACAAAACGCCAGGCTGGCGAGCAGCGCCGGCGCCCAAAACCGAATATTCAAGCAACCCCCTTTTCCAGTCCCCACGCTGGGGAGCGGTCCTTCCCGGCAGCCTGTTTCGAAACGTCGAAATCCCCCAGCTGCCGCGAGCGGCGACAATGTAACATTCAGCTTGGCGATGGGAAACAGCGCGAGGACAGGTTCAGTGTTGTGTAACAGCCGCTGAAACCAATCTGAAAGGTATCACACGCACAGCCAGCCGTTGATGGTCAGGCGCTGGTCGGCGAGCGCCTGGGAGCTGGAGGCGATCGGCGTCACCTGGTGATAGGTGTGGCCGGGGAAGACCATCAGGCTGTTGCGCGGCGGTTCGATCTCGACCGCGGGCGTGCCGCAGCTGTGGACGCCGTCCTTGAGCAGCGAGCGGTAGAACTTGAGGTGGCCGCCCTGGAAGCGCTTGGGCTCCTGGTGCAGGTAGTAGACATAGCTCACCCGGCGATGGGCGATGTCGGGCATGCTGTTGTCGGTATGGATGTCGAAAAAGTCGCCGTCGCCATGGGCGGTGATCTGGCATTCCAGGCGCGAGATGGTGATGTCGGGCATGCGCATCTCCGGCCATATGCGCGGGATCAGGCCCTGCAGCTTGTTCGCCACCAGGGGCGCCACGTCGCTGACGTCGTCGAGCACGCGCGACCGGCGGAAGCGCGTGTCGTTGTTCTGGCCGGTGCGGTCGACGGCGTAGACCGTGGCGTCGGTGAAGGCGCTCTCGCGGGCGAGGATGTGGGCGGTGGCCTGGTCGATCTCGTCCGCGGACAACAGGTCGGTGATCAGCACGTGCGGCGGCCAGATCTCGATAGCGGCGATGTCGTCCGCCGGGATCTCGAAGACGCCTTTGTCGGGCGTGCTGAGCTTGAGGATCTTGCCTTTGACGCGCGCGCGGTTCTGGCCGCAATCGAACAGGGCCTGGCGCATCTCCTCGCCCCACGGCACCAGGCAGGTGCGGGTGGAACCGTCTTCGAGGTTCAGGATGACCTGGTCGGCCAAGGGGGCTGGCATAGGCTCTCTCGTCGCGGAAAACAGCTCCGTAATTGGCCACAGCTTCCCAAACGAAGCTATTGGTTTCCGCGCCTCCCCGGATAAAACGTTGAGCCTTGCCGTGCCGCATTTTAGATTGCGCGGCCGCAAACACGCGGGCGCCGACGGGGGCGACGATCAGTGAGCCAGGATTCTGCCGGCGTCGCCGCCTACTACGACAATCTTTCCTGGTTTCTCGATGTCTCGCGGCTGGTGGGCCGCGGCGGCGGCGCCGCGCAAGGGTCGATCCACCGTTTTCTCGCCGCCGACCCCGGTGAAGCGCAGGCCGCGAGCCATGGCCCGGAACGCCTCGACCGCCTGGTGTTCGACGCCGCCGTGGCGGCTGGATTGCCGGCGGTGCCGCGGGTGCTGGACGCGGGCTGCGGCCTGGGCGGGTCGATCTTTCACTGGCAGGCGCGGCGCGGCGGCCGCTACGACGGCCTGACCCTGAGCCCGGAGCAGCAGCGGCGCGCGACGCAAGAGGCGGCGCGGCGCGGCATCGCATCCGCCTGTCGCTTTCACATTCGTAGTTATCAGGATCCCATTCCGTGCGGCGCCGCGACGCCCGGTGACGTGGCCGGACCGTTCGACGCCGCCATCGCCATCGAATCTCTCGCCCATAGTCCTGACCCGACGATAACGATCAAAAATCTTGCCGCGGCCTTGGCGCCGGGCGGGCTGCTGCTGATCGTCGACGACATGCCGCAGGCCGGCCGCGAAGAAGGCTTGTTGGCGCAATTCAAGAGATGCTGGCGCTGCCCTGTGCTGGCGGACGCCGCGTTCTATCGCCGGGCCCTCGCCGACGCCGGCCTCGCGGTGGTGCATGAAGCCGACTGGAGCCACCGGCTGCGCCCGCGTCCGCTGGCGTGGCTCAGGGTCCTGATGGCCGCCTTCGGCCTGGCGTGCCGGCTATCTCCGTCACGATCTTTGCGCGTCGCCCTGGAAGCCATGCAGGGCGGGTTCGCGCTCGAGGCGCTCTATCGCCGGCAGGGGATGCGCTACGGATTCATGGTCGCGCGCAAACCGGCGGTTGGCTGAGTCCCAAAACCAAAACGGCCCGCTCCATGAGGAACAGGCCGTTTCGTTCGGAAGTTCAGGCATTTTCAGAATGGTCGGAGTGACAGGAGTTGAACCTGCGACCTCTGCCTCCCGAAAGCAGCGCTCTACCGGGCTGAGCTACACTCCGCCGGAGGCGTGCTTATAGCGGGTGGTAGGGTGCGGGGCAAGCCGGCCGTAAGGCCTTTTTCGCCCAGAGATATCCGTAACTTAGACCCTTAGTAGGCCCGGTCGATGCAGAAATCGATCACGTCCAGCAGGGCGGTCTTGGTGGGGCTTTCCGGGAAAATCCCCAGGGCGTCCCGGGCCACCGCCCCGTAATGGCGGGCGCGGTTGACGGTGTCGGCCAGGCTGTTGTGGTCTTTCATCAGCTCCATGGCGCGGGTCAGGTCGGACGGGGTCTGGTCCAGGTTCTCCAGGGTGCGCTTCCAGAAGGCGCGTTCGCCCTCGTCGCCGCGGCGGAACGCCAGGATCACCGGCAGGGTGATCTTGCCTTCGCGGAAATCGTCGCCGATGGTCTTGCCCAGTTCGTGCTGGCGGGCCGAATAATCGAGCACGTCGTCGATCAGCTGGAAGGCGATGCCGAGATTGAGGCCGTAGGCGCGCAAGGCCTCTTCCTCGCCGTCGGGGCGCTCGGCCACCACCGCGCCGATGCGCGCGGCCGCGGCGAACAGCTCGGCGGTCTTGGCCTGGATGACTTCGAGATATTGGGCTTCGCTGGTTTCCGTGTCGTTGGAGGTCAGGAGCTGGTGCACTTCGCCCTCGGCGATCACCGACGAGGCGCGGGAGAGAATCTGCAGCACCTTGAGCGAGCCGTCCTCGACCATCAGTTCGAAGGCGCGGCTGAATAAAAAGTCGCCCACCAGCACCGAGGACTGGTTGCCCCAGATGGCGTTGGCGCTGGACTGGCCGCGGCGCAGGTCGCTGTCGTCGACCACGTCGTCATGGAGCAGGGTGGCGGTGTGGATGAACTCGACGCAGGTGGCGAGCTTGACGTGGCGCTCGCCGGTGTAGCCGCACAGCTTGGTGGCGGCGAGGGTGAGCAGCGGGCGCAGCCGCTTGCCGCCGGCGGCGACGATATGGCCCGCCAGCTGCGGGATCAGGGCCACCGGCGAATGCATGCGCGCGACGATGGTGCGGTTGACCGCCTTCAAGTCGTCCGCCACCAGGTCCACCAGGGCGTCCAGCGCCTTGGATTTTGTCCGGCGGCTTGCTTCCAGATTTACAACGGTCGCCACAATCCCATGCCCTATAATATACGTTCTGCACCGCTTCCTGCGTGCAGGACCTGACCCCATGTCCTTGTCAATTGTACTGGGGGGCGTCACCCTTGGGCACCTGTTTTTTGGCGGGGCCGAGGCTGTCCTTTTTCATGGATGGGCGATGATCGAACTGCTGCGGACGGACAATCCGGTACTGATGTCGGCGCTGAAAGCCGCATTGGCGGACGCCGGGATCGAGGCTTTCGAGTTCGACGGGCCGATCGCCGATATGTACGGGGCGGTGTTCCCGCGCCGGCTGATGGTGCATGAGGACGATCTCGACGCCGCCCGGGAGGTCGCCGCCGGCGTCGCCCCCGATGAATTCCCCGCCGGCGGGTTTTCCCGCGCATGACCGTCGGGTTTCCCCGCGCATGACCATGGTGGAGACCACCGACGACAAGCTGCTGGACGGCCAGGTGATCCTGCGCCAGCCGGTGAAGGGCTACAGGGCGGCGATCGATCCGGTCCTGCTGGCGGCGGCGGTGCGGGCGGCCCACGGTCATCGCGTGCTGGACGCGGGCTGCGGCACCGGCGCCGCCGCCTTGTGCCTCGCCGCGCGTTTGTCCCACGCGGCGGTGACCGGCCTCGAGATCCAGAGTGCCTACGCCGCGCTCGCGCGCCAAAGCGTTGACCTCAACCGGATGAGCGCGCGCGTGCGGATCGTGGACGGCGATCTCGCGGCGCCGCCCGATCTGGGCGCGCCGTTCGACGTGGTCATGACCAATCCGCCGTTCGGCGCGGACGGCACGCCGCCGCCCGACGCCGCCCTGGCGGCCGCCCATATGGAAAGCCATCTCGGCCTGGCCGCCTGGATCGCGGCGTGCCTCGCGCCGCTCCGGCACAACGGCCGGCTGGTGGTGATCCACCGCGCCGATCGTTTATCCGAACTGCTCGCGGCCCTGGCCCCGGCTTGCGGCGATATCCAGATATTGCCGGTGCGGCCCAAGGCGGGCGAGCCGGCGCGGCGTGTGATCGTCGACGCCGGCAAGGGTCGCCGGACGCCCGACACCCTGCTCGCGGGGTTTGTCCTGCACGAGGACGACGGGCGCTACACCGCCGCGGCCGACGCGGTCCTGCGCGGCGGCGCGCTGTAATTTGGGCTTCGGCCCCATTCCTTTTGCCGCCCCGGCACCCTAAATTAGCCCCATGGAACTCCTGGAACAGATCAACGAGCTGTTTGCCCGCTATGGCCTCGCGCGCGAGGCCACGCCGACGCCGGCCGTGGCGGTGATCCGCCTCGCCGGCGCCATCGGTGCCGGCGGCATGGGCCGGCGCGGCCTGACCCTGGCCGGCCTGGATGCGGCACTGAAGAAGGCGTTCTCCAAGCGGGTGCGCGCGGTGTGCCTGGTGATCAATTCGCCGGGCGGATCGCCGGTGCAGTCCTCGCAGATCGCCGGTCGCATCCGGCAGTTGTCCCAGGATGAGAAAATCCCGGTGTTCGCCTTCGCCGAGGACGTGGCCGCGTCGGGCGGCTACTGGCTGGCGCTGGCGGCCGACGAGATCTACGCCGACCCCATGTCGGTGATCGGCTCCATCGGCGTGGTCAGCGCCAGTTTCGGCTTCCAGGACCTGATCGAGAAAATCGGCATCGAGCGGCGCGTGCATGCGCAAGGCGCGCGCAAGGGCATGCTCGATCCGTTCCGTCCGGAAGATCCCGAGGACGTGCAGCGTCTCTCGGAGATCCAGATGGACATCCACCGCCAGTTCATCGCCGCGGTGAAGCGGCGCCGCGGGGAAAGATTGACCGGCGCCGACGAGAGCCTGTTCAACGGCGACATCTGGACCGGCGAGCGCGCCCTGGAACTGGGCCTGGTGGACGGCCTCGGCGACATGAGAACGATCATGCGCCGCAAGTACGGCGCCGACGTGCGCTTCATCATGATCGAGCGCCCCGGCGGCTGGTTTGCGCGCCGTTTCGGCGGCGGGTCCACTTACGCCCCGGATCCTGGCGCCCCGGATCCCGGTCAGATCGGCGCCGGTTTCGCCGCCGGCCTCATGGCCGCGGTCGAGGAACGCGCGCTGTGGGCGCGGTTCGGTCTCTGACGCCCCTCCATGTTCAAAGTCATTTTCACCGTCCTCGTCGTCTATGTGGTCTGGTTCTCCTTCAAGAACTGGGCGCGCATCCAGTCCGCCTACAAGGAAGTCCAGGACGCGAAGGACCGCGAGGCGGGCATCGCGCCCAAATCCAAATCCCGCCAACCGGTGGTGCAGGACCTAGTGCCCTGTCCCAAATGCGGGGCCTATGTGGCATCCGGGACAGCCTGCTCCTGCGAAAAGGCCTGAGCAGGCGGCCTTTGCTTGATTCCCAAGGGCTAAGTGGGTAGCGTCCGCGGCTCCAAGGAACCCGCCGCCATGACCACCAAGCCATTGAATTTCCAGTCTCTGATCCTGACGCTCCAGAATTTCTGGGCGAACCAGGGCTGCGTCATCCTGCAGCCCTACGACATGGAAATGGGCGCCGGCACCTTCCATCCGGCCACGACTCTTCGTGCGCTCGGCCCCGCGCCCTGGAGCGCCGCTTATGTGCAGCCGTCGCGCCGGCCCACCGACGGGCGCTACGGCGAGAACCCCAACCGGCTGCAGCACTATTACCAGTACCAGGTGATCATGAAGCCCTCGCCGGCGGATCCGCAGGGGCTGTACCTGGAGTCCCTGCGCGCCATCGGCATCGACCCCATGGCCCACGACATCCGTTTCGTCGAGGACGACTGGGAAAGCCCGACCCTGGGCGCCTGGGGCCTCGGCTGGGAAGTGTGGTGCGACGGCATGGAAGTCACCCAGTTCACCTACTTCCAGCAGGTGGGCGGGCTGGAATGCGATCCGGTGTCGGTGGAACTGACCTACGGCCTCGAGCGCCTGGCCATGTATGTGCAGGGCGTCGAGAACGTCTACGACCTGGATTTCAACGGCCGCGGCGTAAAGTACGGCGACGTGTTCAAACGCGCCGAGATCGAATACTCGGCGCATAATTTTGAACATGCCGACACGTCGATCCTGTTCACGCGGTTTTCGGATTGCGAGAAGGAATGCCGCGCGCTGCTCGACGCCAGATTGTCGTTGCCGGCCTATGACCAGTGCATCAAGGCCTCGCACACCTTCAACCTGCTGGACGCGCGCGGCGTCATCAGCGTCACCGAGCGCGCGGCCTATATCGCCCGCGTGCGCGCGTTGGCCAAAAGTTGCTGCGAAGCCTGGCTCGCCAACGAATACAAGAGGGCCTGAGTCATGGCCGAATTACTCCTCGAAATCTTTTCCGAAGAAATCCCCGCGCGCATGCAGGCGCGGGCGGCGGACGACCTCGCGCGTCTGCTGGGCGATGCCTTCAAGGCGCAGGCGCTGAACGCCGCCAAGATCGAAGCGCATGCGGGGCCGCGCCGTATCGTGGTCGTGGCCGAGGGCCTGCCCGAAGCCCAGCCGGAATCCAGCGAAGAACGCAAAGGCCCGCAGGTGGGTGCGCCGGACGGCGCCATTCAGGGGTTCCTGAAAGCCAGCGGCCTGCCGAGCCTGGACGCGGCGGAAGTGCGGGAACTGCCCAAGGGCAAGTTCTACTTCGCCGTGATCAAGCGCCCGGGGCGTCCGACCGCGGTGGTGCTCAAGGAAATCATCGAAGCGGCATTGCCGCAGCTGCCGTGGCCCAAGTCCATGCGCTGGGCCGACAATCCGACGCGCTGGGTGCGTCCGGTGCAGGGCATCCTCGCCCTGTTCGCCGGCAAGGTCGTGCCGGTGAGCTTCGCCGGCCGCGCCGCGGGCGACGAAACATTTGGCCATCGCTTCCTGGCGCCTGCCGCCATCAAGGTGAAGGACTTCGCCGACTACAAGGCGCAGCTGGAAAAAGCCAGCGTGCTGGTGGAAGCCAGCGCACGCACCAAGGTGATCGTGTCGGAGCTGGCAAAGCGCGCGAGCGCCGAGAAACTGACGGTGCAGGACGATCCCGGCCTGCTGGCGGAAGTGACCGGCCTGGTGGAATGGCCGGTGCCGCTGCTCGGCACCATCGACGCCGCTTTCATGGACGTGCCGGCGGAAGTGCTGACCTCGGCCATGCGCAAGCACCAAAAATATTTCGCCCTCAGCACCCCGGACGGCAAGCTCGCGAATCGTTTTGGTGTGATCGCCAATATGACCACCGCCGACAAGGGCGCGGCGATTGTCGCCGGCAACGAGCGCGTGTTGCGCGCGCGCCTGTCCGACGCCAAGTTCTTCTGGGATCAGGACCGCAAGGAAAAGCTGGAAAGCCGGGTCAAGAAACTGAAGGAGCGCGTGTTCCACGCCAAGCTCGGCACCGTATTTGATAAAGTGGATCGCATGGGGCCGCTGTCCGAGTGGCTCGAGCGTTTCGTGCCGGGGGCCAAGGGGGCCCGCCGCGCCGCCACGCTCGCCAAGGCCGACCTCTCCACCGGCATGGTCGGCGAGTTCCCCGACCTGCAAGGCGTCATGGGCCGCTATTACGCGCTCAATGACGGCGAGAGCGCCGCCGTCGCCAACGCCGTGGCCCAGCACTATTCGCCGCTCGGGCCCCAGGACCGCTGCCCGTCGGCGCCCGTCAGCGTGGTGGTGGCGCTGGCCGACAAGATCGACAGCCTGGTCGGCTTCTTCGCCATCGACGAGAAGCCCACCGGATCGAAAGACCCATTCGCGCTGCGCCGCGCCGCCCTCGGCATCATCCGCCTGATCCTGGAGAACAAACTTCGTTTGCCCT
Source organism: Rhodospirillaceae bacterium (assembly GCA_041905795.1). Lineage (GTDB taxonomy): Bacteria > Pseudomonadota > Alphaproteobacteria > Rhodospirillales > Rhodospirillaceae > SHVO01. The sequence goes on from JAYRKL010000017.1 coordinate 39,268, forward strand.
TGCTGGCGGCGTTCGAATACGCGCTCGGCGCCTACGACGCCAATGCGGACAAGGACAAGGTGGCGCGCGAACTGCTCGACTTCTTCGCCGACCGGCTCAAGGTGCACCTGAAGGAAGCCGGCGTGCGCCACGACCTGATCTCGGCGGTGTTCGCGCTCGGCAACGAAGACGACCTCCTGCGCCTGATGGCGCGGGTCGAGGCGCTGGCCGCCTTCTTGGCCACCGACGACGGCGCCAACCTGCTGGTGGCTTATCGCCGCGCCGCCAATATCGTGCGCATCGAGGAGAAGAAGGACAACGCCAGCTACACGGCCGAGGTCGCCGCCGGTCACCTGGGTGCGCCCGAAGCCGAGGCCTTGCTGAAGGCCCTGGCCGCCGCCGAGGCCGCGGTGAACGCGGCGCTGGCGAAGGAGGACTTCGTCACCGCCATGGCGGCGCTCGCCGCCCTGCGCCGGCCGGTGGACGCTTTCTTCGACAAGGTGACGGTCAATACCGACCGGCCCGCCCAGCGCAAGGCCCGGCTTGGCCTTTTGGCCCGGATCGCGGCCACCACCGGCCGGGTCGCCGATTTCGCCCAGATCGAAGGATAGGCTAAGGTTGCATCGTCTCTTTCAGGGGAGGGGATGATGAACCGGCGGAAATTTCTGGCGACTTCGGCGGGCTTTGCGGTGCTCGGCGCGCGGCAAGCTTTCGCCGCCGCGGCTTATGATCTCGTCATCAAGGGCGGGCATGTCGTCGATCCGGCGTCGAAGATCAACGCCGTGCGCGATGTCGCCATCGCCGGCGGCAGGATCGCCGCGGTGGCCGACAGGATCGACCCCGGCGCCGCGCAGGTGGTCGACGCCGCCGGCAGGTATGTCATCCCCGGCATGATCGACATCCATTCCCATGCCGGCGCCACGCAAGGCGGTCCGGCCATGAACATCGCCGACGGCGTGACGGGCTATGTCGACGCCGGCAGCAAGGGCGCCGCCAATATCGACGACGCGGTGGCCATCGTCAAAGCCGGGCCGCAGACCGGACGCATCCTGATCAATATCGCCAAGCCCGGCGTGTCGGGCGGCGGGCAAGGGGGCGGCGAGCTGATGGACATCGCCAACGCCGATGTCGCCGCCGCCAAGGCCGCCATCGCCAGGCACCGCGACGTGATCGTCGGCATCAAGGCGCGGTTGTCGGCCAATGTTGCCGGGAAAAACGATGTCGAGGCCTTGCGCCGCGCCGAAGAAGCGGCGGGCGCCCTGCCGGTGATGATCCACATCGGCCAGTCGGTGTCGCCGCTGCCCCAGGTCATGGCGCTGCTCAAGAAGGGCGACGTGGTCACGCATCTGTTCGCGCCGCCGCCGGAAGCGATCATCGACGAGGCCGGCAAGATCCTGCCGTCGGTGATCGAGGCGCGGGCGCGGGGCGTCTGGTTCGACATGGGCCACGGCCGCGGCGGGCATTTCCGCTGGGACATGGCGGAGAAAATCCTCGCCGCCGGGTTCCTGCCCGACACGCTCTCCACCGACTGGACCCCGGAAGGCCGCGTCAGCCAGTTCGTCGATTTCCCGACGGTCATGTCCAAGCTGATGCACCTCGGCCTGTCGCTGGAACAGGTGGTGGCCATGGCCACCAGCAACGCCGCCAAGGTGTTCGACGTGTTCCGCGACAAAGGCACGCTCAAGCCCGGCGCGGCGGCCGATATCGCCGTTCTCGAGATGCGGACGGGGACCTTCGAGTTCCTGGACAATTACCAGGGCAAGCGAATCGGCACACAAAAGCTGGTCCCGGCGGGGACGGTCCTGGCCGGAAAATGGATTCCCCGCACCACCTGAGCGTTATTTTCTGCCAGGCGACATAATTTCGCCTTACGCCCGTTGTAAGTCCCACTTTCGTCCGCTAATCAAGCATAGCTTGATGACGGAAAGTCCAGCTTACAGGAGTGGCGCATGCGCAACGATGCCTTGGAACGGGCGATAACCCAGGTGGGCGGCGTGGCCGCTCTAGCGCGGGCGATTAACGTTACACCTCAAGCCGTTAGCCAGTGGGACCGGGTCCCAGCCGAGCGCGCCATCGCGGTCGAAAAGGCCACCGACGGTAAGATCACCCGCCACGACCTCCGCCCCGACCTGTACCCCGCGGTGGGCTCCACCGCCCCCGAATCCGCGCCCGCCAAAGCCACCCCGGACCGCTGGGTCTATGGCTTCGGCGCCGGCAAGGCGGAGGGCAACGCCGGCATGAAGGACCTCCTGGGCGGCAAGGGCGCCAACCTGGCGGAGATGTGCGCCATTGGGATCCCCGTGCCGCCGGGCTTCACCATCTCCACCGAGGTCTGCACCTACTTCTATGCCAACGGAAAGCAGTACCCGGCCTCGTTGAAGGGCGAAGTGGACGCGGCGCTGGCCAAGGTCGAGGCGCTGATCGGCGCCGGCTTCGGCGACGTGAAACAGCCGCTGTTGGTCTCGGTGCGTTCGGGCGCCCGCGCCTCCATGCCGGGGATGATGGACACCATCCTCAACCTCGGCCTCAACGATGAGACCGTGGCAGGCCTCGCCGCCCAGTCGGGCGACGCGCGTTTCGCCTACGACAGCTACCGCCGCTTCATCCAGATGTATTCGGGCGTGGTGCTGGACGTGGACCACTACGACTTCGAGCACCTGCTGGAAATCGCCAAGGAAGACCGCGGCGTCACCCTCGACACCGCGCTCGACTCCGACGACCTCAAGAAGCTGGTGCAGTCCTATAAGGAAAAAGTCGAAGAGGTCACCGGCAAACCGTTCCCGCAGGATGTGCGCGAGCAGCTGTGGGGCGCCATCGGCGCCGTGTTCGGCAGCTGGATGAACGCCCGCGCCATCACCTATCGCAAGCTCCAAGGCATCTCCGACGATTGGGGCACCGCCGTCAACGTCCAGGCCATGGTGTTCGGCAACATGGGCGACGACTGCGCCACCGGCGTGTGCTTCTCGCGCGATCCCTCCACCGGCGCCAATGTGTTCTTCGGCGAGTACCTGGTGAACGCGCAAGGCGAGGACGTGGTGGCCGGCATCCGCACGCCGCAGCAGATCACCCTGGCCGGAAAGGCCGCGCAGCAATCGACCCTGCCCGCCATGGAAGAGACCATGCCCGTGCTGTACCGCGAGCTGGTGGCGCTGCGCGATAAATTGGAACAGCACTACGCCGACATGCAGGACATGGAGTTCACCATCCAGAAGGGCAAGCTCTGGATGCTCCAGACCCGCGGCGGCAAACGCACGGCTGCAGCGGGATTCAAGATCGCCGTCGACATGGCGCGCGAGGGCATCATCACCCAGGAAGAGGCCGTGCGCCGCATCAACCCGGCACAGCTCGACCAGCTGTTGCATCCCACTTTGGACCCCAAGGCGCCGCGCAAGCTGCTGGCGCGCGGGTTACCCGCCTCGCCGGGCGCGGCCTCGGGCCGCATCGTGTTCACCGCCGAGGACGCCGAGGACTGGGTCAAGCGCGGCGAGAAAGTCATCCTGGTCCGGCGCGAGACCAGCCCCGAGGATATCGGCGGCATGCATGTCAGCCAGGGCATCCTCACCACCCGCGGCGGCATGACCAGCCACGCGGCGGTGGTGGCGCGCGGCATGGGAACCCCTTGCGTGTGCGGCGCCGGCGACATCGCTGTCGACGCCAAGGCCAAGACCGCCAAGGTCCGCGACAAGGTGTTGTTCGAGGGCGACGTCATCACTATGGACGGCGCCACCGGCGAAGTGTTTGAAGGCAAAGTGCCGACCATCCGGCCGGAACTCACCGGCGACTTCGCCACCCTCATGGGCTGGGTGGACAAGATCCGTCGCCTCAAGGTGCGCGCCAACGCCGAGACCGCGCTCGACGCCGAGACCGCGCGCAAATTCGGCGCGGAAGGGATCGGTCTCTGCCGTACCGAGCATATGTTCTTCGACGCCTCGCGCATCCTTTCGGTGCGCCAGATGATCCTGGCCAAGGACGCCGGCGGGCGTAAAGCGGCGCTGGACAAACTGCTGCCGCACCAGCGCGCCGATTTCGTGAAGCTGTTCACCATCATGGACGGCCTGCCGGTGACCATCCGCCTTCTGGATCCGCCGCTGCACGAGTTCCTGCCGCACACCGACGCCGAGATCGCGGAAGTGGCGGTGGCGGCCGGCGTCTCCGAAGAGTCGATCCGCGAGAAACTCACCAGCCTGCATGAGACCAACCCGATGCTCGGGCATCGCGGCGTACGCCTCGGCATCTCGCATCCGGAGATCTATGAAATGCAGGCCCGCGCCATCTTCGAAGCCGCGGTCCAGGTGACGGGCGAAGGCAAGAAGGTGTTCCCGGAAGTGATGATCCCGCTGGTCGGCAGCCGCAAGGAACTCGACATGATGAAACAGGTGGTCGAGGACACGGCCCGCAAGGTGCTGGCGGACGCCGGCGTCACCTTGAACTACCTGGTCGGCACCATGATCGAATTGCCGCGCGCGGCGCTGCAGGCCGGCGACATCGCCCAGGCCGCGCAATTCTTCTCCTTCGGCACCAACGACCTGACCCAGACCACCCTGGGCCTGTCGCGGGACGATTGCGCCAACCTGATCGAGATCTACAAGGCCAAGGGCATCTACGCCAAGGACCCGTTCGCCTCCCTCGACCAGGACGGCGTCGGCGAATTGATCAGGATCGCCGCCGAGCGCGGCCGCGCCACCCGCAAGGACATCAAGCTTGGCATCTGCGGCGAACACGGCGGCGACCCGGACTCCATAGCCTTCTGCCACGCGGTGGGCCTGGACTATGTATCGTGCTCGCCGTACCGCGTGCCGGTCGCCAGGCTTGCGGCCGCCCAGGCGGTGCTGGAATCAAAGCCGCAGCCGGAGTAGGACTCTCCACAGCAATTTGGAGAGAAGCATGTCTGGTGTTCCTCAGCGGCGTCTCGGCCGCAGCGGTCTGATCGTCTCCCGCCTATGCCTGGGGACCATGCAGTTCGGCGCGCGCACCGAGGAAGCCGATGCGCGCCGCATGGTCGATCATGCCGCCGACGTCGGCGTGAACTTCATCGATACCGCCGATACCTATGTCAACGGCGTGTCGGAAGAGATCACCGGCCGCGCCATCGCCGCCAGGCGGAACTATTGGGTGCTGGCCACCAAGCTGGCAGTGCCGATCCCGGGCGATGGCCCCAACCGCAAGGGCCTTTCGCGCAAGTGGATCCTGGAAGAGGCCGACGCCAGCCTGAAGCGTCTCGGCACCGACTTCATCGACATTCTCTATCTGCACCGGGAAGATATCGGCACGCCGCTGGAGGAGACCGTGCGCGCGCTCGCCGACCTCCAGCGCGCCGGCAAGATCTGCTATTTCGGCCTGTCCAACTTCAAGGCCTGGCGTGTGGCGCGGGTGTGCGCGATCTGCGATTCCGAAGGCGTCGACAGACCTGTGGTCAATCAGCCGGTCTATCACGCGCTCAACCGCGGCATTGAACAGGAGCTGCTGCCGGCCTGCGCCGACCTGGGGCTGGGCGTGTTCCCTTACAGCCCCAACGCGCGCGGCATCCTGTCGGGGAAATACGCAGCAGGCGCGGCGCCGCCGGACGGCAGCCGCGCCGCCATGAAAACCGTGCCCGGCCTTCACAAGCGGCTGATGGAATCCGAATTCCGGCCCGAGAATATCGCGGCCGCCGAAGCCATCGCCGCCCACGCCAGGAAGCGCGGGCTGGACCCGACCGCTTTCGCCGTGGCCTGGGTGCTGGCGAATCCCCTGGTCACCGGCGCCATCGCCGGTCCGCGCACCCTGGCGCAGTGGGAGAGTTATCTCGCGGCGTTCGATGTGACGTGGACGGCGGACGATGACGCGGCCGTGGACGCGCTGGTGGCGCCCGGCTGCACGGCCGCGCCGCAGTTCATCGACCCGGCCTATCCGGTCGAAGGCCGTCCCAAGAACTAGCTTTTGGGTTTCGCGTCGCGCAGCATCTGCGCCCAGGTCTTGATCCCGGTGACGCGCAGCTTGCAGATGTCGTCGGTCTTGGCGGCGGGATCGTCGCATTCCGTGGGCGCACTGCCGCCCTCGCCGGAGATCGACCAGCCCACCATTTTCCACTGGCCGGGTTTGACCTCGGTATAGAACTCGCTGCCGACATAGGCGACCGTGGGCGTCTTGGGATCGACATAGGTGTCCATCACCTCGACCGTGCCCAGCAGCTGCTTGCGCACAGCGGCAGGGGCGTCGCCCAGGCGCTCGTTGTCGACCTTGAGCGATCCGATCAGCGCGAAGCCGTTGAGGGCGAGAGGCCCGGACATGAGTACGGAGAGCGGCAGCACCCACGGGCGGTCTTCCCATTCTTTGGCTGGTTCCTTTCCGAGCACATGACGGCACATGTCGCGCAGGCCGGCGATGCGGCAGAAGAACCAGGTCTTGTAAGCGCAGACCGGGTTTTCCACGGCGCTTTTACACGGGGCTTCGGGGTCGTAGAGGCCCAGCGGCTGCGGCGCGCCCGCGGCCTGTACTTGCGCGGAAAACACGGCGGCGCACATGGCGGCGATGACGGCGGAACAAGTTTTCATCTGCATATAACGACCCTATGCCAGGACTCGGACCGGCGCCAGGAAGATAAAGGCGCGGTCAGCCTTCCGGCAGGGTCATCCAGGCGGGTACGAACGGGGTTACCTTCGCGCCGTCGGTCTCGAGCACGCCGCCGGGAGTCTTGCGCCAGGCCTCAAGGCGGATCAAAGCCAGGCCGCGGCCGCCTTCCACCGACTTCAATTCGCCGGCTTCGGCGCCGCCGGCCGTCAGGACGGCGCCGGGCTGCGCGGCGCCGGCGATGGTCACCGGCATCAGCCGCTTCTTGATCAAGGCGCGGTAGTGGGTGCGGGCGGTCAGCTCCTGGCCGATGTAGCAGCCCTTCTTGAAATCCACGCCCTGCAGTTCGGCGAAGCCGTTCTCCAGCAGGAGCGCTTTTTCGATCTCCATGTCGCGGCTGCCGTCGGGCAGGCCCAGGGTCATGCGGTGCAGGTCGTAGGCGGCGGGCGTGGCCGCGGTCATGCCCGGCAGCCTGCTCCAGGCGGCGATCTGGCCGTCCGTGATCTGATCCGGCGCCAGCGCCGCGCGCACGCCGGCGCCGGCGACGCGGGGATCGGTGTACAGCACGCCCGCGCCGGCGGCTTTCACCAGGCCGGGCTCGCCGGCGGTGCCGAGGGCGCTGGCGGCGTCGTCGCCCCAGGCCACCGCCACCGCGCGGGCATCCGCCGCCACCGCGACCTTGGCCCGCAAACGATAGCGCGAGAGCCGCGTCACCAGGTCGTCGCGCCGGGCGCGTTCGCATTCCAGCAGGACCGCGTCGCCAAGGGGAACGGCGAAGAATTCATGCAGGAATTTTCCCTGGGGCGTGAGGAAGGCCGCCCAGACGGCGGCGCCGTTCTCCACCTTGGCCATGTCGTTGGACACCAGCCCTTGCAGGAAAGCGACGCGGTCGTCGCCGTGGACGGCGATCAGGGCGCGGTGAGGCAGGGGGCAGAAAAGGGCCATGGGCCGTTATGTAGCATCCTGGATGGCCCCCGCAAGTTTGCCCGCTGTAAATTTGCCCGCTGTAAATTTGCGTGAGCACGAATCCACGGGGTATAAGGGGCCATGCGCTACGTAATTGTCGACGATTCCATTCCTTATGACGGCTACACCTCCGGTCGCCGCCCCTTGGGCGGCGCGGAAAAAGCCGTGGCCGGTCTCGCGACCGCCCTGCAGCTGCGCGGTCACGATGTCCATGTCATCAACCGCACCACCTACGCCCATATGTCGGATGGCGCCTACTACACGCCGTTCGACGATCCCATGACCCCCAAGGCGGCCGACGTGGTGATCGCCATGCGCAAACCCGGCCTGCTCGGCCAGGTGCGCAACGCCGCGCGCCGCCTGCTGTGGGTGGTGGGGCCGCCGGACTACCTTGCGGCGAGCGCCAATAAGCCGCTGTGGGACTCCTTCCGCCCGGGCGTCATGTTCGTGAGCCAGGCCCAGGCCCGCGCCTATAAAGGACAGCTCAAGCATGCCGTGGTGGCGCCGGGCGTGCGCGCCGAGTTCGCGCCCGCGCCGCCCGCCTACCTCACCGCCGAGCAGAGCGCGCTGGACTATGGCGCGGACCCCGCGCCGCCGTCCGAACCCGCATCGTCGCCGCCCGTGGCGCCACCCGTGCCGCCGCCCGTCCCGCCACATGCCATCGTCACCACGCATCCCTTGCAGGGCCTGACCTGGCTCCTGGACATGTGGCAGCTGGAGATCCATCCCAAGATGCCCGAGGCGCGCCTCGCGGTGTATTCGGCGTCGCTGAGCAAGGCCATCCGCGGCGAAGGCACGCCGGATGATATTGTGCCGGTGCTGCACCAGATCCAGGAAGCCGCCCAGCAGAACGTGGTGGTGGTCGATCCCCTCAACGACGAAGGCATGGCGGGCGTCTACCGCGCCGCGCGCGTGCATCTCTATCCCGGCAACAGCGCCGATTTCGCCTGCTGGACCCTGGCGGACTCCCAGGCCACCGGACTGCCGGCCGTGGCGCGGCCGATGGGCGGCGTCGAGGAACGGGTCGTCAACGGCCAGACCGGTTACCTGGTTCCGGATTCCAGCGCCTTCGTCAACGTGACGGTCGAGGTCCTTCGCAACGACGCCATGCACAAGAACCTGACGGCGGCGGCGGGCGACGTCACCCGCCGGCGCACCTGGAGCGACGCCGCCGCCGACGTGGACGCCTTCGCCGCGACATTAGCGGCCACGGCGTAGGATCCTCTTGGAGATCCTGTTCATCACCCATACGCGCATCGGCGACGCGGTGCTGTCGTCGGGCGTGCTCAGGCATCTGGTCGAAACTCATCCGCACGCGCAGATCACCATCGTCTGCGGCCCGCTGGCGGCGTCCCTGTTCGCGGCCGTGCCGCGGGCGCGGGTGATCGTCATGACCAAGCAGCCGTTCGACGGCCACTGGATGAAACTCTGGCAAGCCGTGCGCGGCACGCGCTGGGACCTGGTGGTGGACCTGCGCCGGTCGCTGGTGTCGTATTTCCTGTCGGTGCGGGAACGGCGCGTTCTGGGACCGGCGGACGATTCCATCCATCGCGTGCGCTATCTCTCGTCGGTGCTGGACCTGGCCGCCCCCGCCGCGCCGTTCCTCTACACGGCACCGGCGCATCGCGCGGCGGCGCGCGCCTTGATCCCGGACGGTGCGCCGGTGCTGGCCGTGTCGCCGGTGGCGGCCACCGCCGCCAAAACCTGGCCGGCGGAGCGTTTCGCCCGCGTCATCGACGCCGCGCTGGCGCCGGGGCGAGTGTGCGCCGGCTGGCGCGTGGCGCTGTTCGGATCGCCCGGCGACCGCGCCCAGGTGGAGCCGCTTATCACGCGGCTGTCACAAAGCCCGCGGCCGATTTTCCCGATACTGATCTTCAACGAGCCCGATCTGCTGGCGGTGCACGCGGCGCTGGCGCGCTGCGCGCGGTTCCTGGGCAATGACTCCGGCCTCGCCCACCTTGCCGCCGCCGCCGGCATTCCGGTGCTGTCCCTGTTCGGCCCCACCGATCCCGTCCGCTATGCGCCCTGGGGACCCTTAGCCCGCACCTTGCAGGCATCGGACGGTGTCATCGCGCATTTGGAGGAAGGCGCGGTGCTGGCGGCGCTGGCCTGACGGCCTCGGCTAGCCTTGGGCCCGGCCCTCCTTTAGATTGAGGCATCCACAACTCTGGGGCCCCATGTGAAAGTCTTCCACCTCCTGTCGGGCGCGCCGTACGGCGGTGTCGAGCGTCAGGTCGAACGGCTGGCGGCGGTGCTCGAGAAAGACGGCGCCGGACAGCGCGTGATGATGCGCGCCGCGCCGGCGCGCGCTCAGCGCCTCGCTGCCATTGGCGCGATCCCCATCGAGATGGAATTCCCCGGCCGTTTCGCCTTCATGGACCGCCGGCGCATCAACACCGCCATCCGCAAGTTCGCGCCCGACGTGGTGGTCTCCTGGACGCCGGATGTGGCGCCCATGGTGGAGAAGGGCCCGTTCACCCACGTCGGCCGCCTCGGGTTCGAAACCGACCGCACCGCATTCCTGCAATGCGACCGGCTGTTCACCCCGGCCCAGGCCCGGGCCGACGCCGCCGCCAACGGCGGCTGGCCGGCCGAGCGCATCAAGGTGCTGCCGCAGCTGCCGCGTCCCGATGACGCGCCGGTGACGCCGGTGTCGCGCAAGACCTATTACACCCCGCCCACGGCCAAGCTGATCGTCACCTCCTTGCGGCTCACGCTCGGCGCCGGCCTTGACATGCTGCTCGACGCCGTGGCGCGGCTGTCGGGCTATTATCTCTGGATCCTGGGTGACGGCGCCGACCGCGCGGCGCTGGAGCAGCTCGCCTACGAAAAAGGCGTGAAGCCGCGCGTGCGGTTCATGGGCTGGCAGGACGACGTGGCGCCGTTCCTCCAGGCCGCCGATGTGTTCGTCTCCACCGCCCGCAATGAAGACGTGGCTGACGCGGTGGTGGAGGCCTGGTCCATGGGCGCGCCGGTGATCGCCGCAGACAGCCTCGGACCCGGGCTGCTGGTCAAGCACCAGGAGAACGGCATGCTGGTGCCGGTGGGCGACGTCGTCAGCACCGCCGAGGCCATCAAGTGGGTCTGCCAGGACAAGGCGCTGGCCGCGAAACTCGGCGACGCCGGGCGCGCGGCCTTTGCCGCCTCCTATACCCACGCCAAGATCGCGCCCGAATACCTGGCCTATTTCAACAGCCTCGCGGCGAGCCCCACGCTCGCGGCCTCCTGACCCGGCCAGAGTCAGCATGTGTGGCATCGCCGGGATCATGACGCGCGACGGCCGCGAGGCGGTTGCCGCTGTCCTGAGGTCGCTGACCGGCGCGCTGGCGCACCGCGGCCCGGACGGACAGGGCAGTCACGCGCGCGACGGCGTCCACCTCGTCCACACGCGCCTGTCCATCATCGATCTCGCCCACGGCGCCCAGCCGCTGATCGGCGGCGACGTGGCGCTGGTCGCCAATGCCGAGATCTACAACGATCCCGATCTCCGGCGTGTGCTGGCCGCCGATTTCAAGACCCGGTCCGATTGCGAAAGCGCGCTGCACCTCTATCGCCGCGACGGCGCCGGGTTCGCCAGGGCCTTGCGCGGCATGTACGCCATCGCGATCCACGATGCACCCGCACGCCGCCTGGTGCTGGCGCGCGATCCGTTCGGCATCAAGCCCCTGTACTACGCCGAGACACCGGCGGGTTTCTGCTTCGCCTCGGAGGCCCAGGCGTTGATCGCCGCCGGCGTGGTGGCCCCGGCGGTGAACGGCGCGGCGCGCGACGAGGTTCTGGGCACGCAATTCTCCGCCGGCAGGGAAACGCCGTTCGCGGGGATCTCGCGTGTGCTGCCCGGCGAGACCCTGGTCATCGAAAGCGGGCGGATCGTCGAGCGCCGCCGCATCCCCGCCGTCGCCCCGCAGGCGATTGAAAAGCGGAGCGATGAGGCGGCCACGGCGGCGTTCGGCGCGGCGTGGGAAGATTCGGTCCTGGTTCACCAGCGCGCCGATGTGCCGTTCGGCATGTTCCTCTCGGGCGGGATCGACTCCTGTTCGGTGCTCGCGACCATGGCCAAGTTGAACAGGAAGCCGGTGCTGGCCTTCACCGCGGCCTTTCCCGGCACGGCGGCCCACGACGAGCGCGCCGCGGCGCGCGCCGCCGCCATGGCGGTCGGGGCAATTCATGTCGAGGTGGACGTGACGGCGGCGGATTTCTGGGCCGCTCTGCCGGCCATCGCCGAAGCCGTCGACGATCCCGTGGCCGACTATGCCGTCGTGCCCACGTACCTGCTGGCGAAGCAGGCGGCGCGCGACGTCAAGGTGGTGTTGACCGGCGAGGGCGGGGATGAACTGTTCGCGGGCTATGGCCGCTACCGCGCCGCCGTGCGCCGGCTGTTTCCCAAGCGCCCGTGGCGGCGGCCCTTGTTCGCCTTCGACGGTTTGCGCGCGCCGCTCAGGGACTGGCGGCGCTCGGTCGATGCCGCGGAACGCGACAACGCCGCGGCGGGGTTCGCGGGGCTCGGCGCCGCCCAGGCGGTGGATATCGCCACATGGCTGCCGGGCGACCTCCTGACCAAGCTCGACCGCTGCCTGATGGCGCATGGACTGGAAGGGCGCGTGCCGTTCCTCGATCCGGCCGTCGCCGCCTTCGCCTTCTCGCTCCCGGACCGCCAGCGCGTGCGCGGCCACGGCAAATGGCTTGTGCGCCGTTGGCTCTCGGAGAATTTCCGCGCCGCCAATGCGTTCCTGCCCAAGCGCGGCTTTACCGTCCCCGTGGCCGAGTGGATCGCCGCGGAGGCCCGGCGCCTGGGGCCGCTGGTGGCGCGCGCGCCCGGGATCATGGAATTCTGCCATCCCGACGCGGTGGAGCGGCTGTTCGCCGGCCTCACGTCCGGCGGCAAGGGTGGTCACACCGCCTGGACGCTGTTGTTCTATGCTTTGTGGCATCGCCGCCATATGCTCGGCCTCAGGCCCGCGGGCGACGTCTTCAATACACTTTCCATAAGATGAGGCTGATGTGAGCGACACCTTCGATCTGGTCATCCACGGCGGTGCCGTGTTCACGCCGGGCGGGCCGATGCGCGCGGATATCGGCGTGCGCGGAGGCAAGACCGTGGCCATCGGCGCCCTGGCCGGGGCGCATGCCGCCGCGCGCTTCGACGCCGCGCATCTCACGGTGTTGCCGGGCGTGATCGACGAGCAGGTGCATTTCCGCGAGCCGGGTCCGGTGCATAAGGAGGATCTGGAGACCGGCACCCGCGGCGCGGCCCTGGGCGGCGTCACGGCTGTCTTCGAGATGCCCAACACCGATCCGCCCACCACCACCGAAGCCGCCATCAATGACAAACTCAATCGTGCGAAAGGCCGCGCCTGGACCGACCACGCCTTTTATGTCGGCGCGGCGGCGGAGAATGCGGATGACCTCGGACGCCTCGAACGGTTGCCGGGTGTCTGCGGCGTCAAGATGTTCATGGGATCGTCGACCGGCTCGCTGCTGGTGCCGGATGATGAAAACGTGGGCCGCGTTCTGGCGTCCGGCTCGCGGCGCGTGACGGTGCACAGCGAGGACGACATGCGCCTGCAGGAGCGCGCCAGCCTGGTGAAGGACGGCGCCGATGTCGCCATGCATCCGGTATGGCGCGATGTGGAAACCGCCGTGCGCTCCACCCAGCGCCTGCTGCGCCTCGCGCGCCAGCACGGGCGGCGCGTGCATGTGCTGCACGTCACGACGGCCGAGGAAATGGAGATCCTCGTCCAGCACCGCGATATCGCCACGGTCGAGGTCCTGCCCCAGCACCTGACCCTGGCCGCGCCTGAGTGCTACCGGCGCCTCGGCACCTTCGCCCAGATGAACCCGCCGATCCGTGAAGCCCGTCATCGTGATGCTTTGTGGGCGGCCATCGACGCCGGCATTGTCGACTGCATCGGCTCCGACCACGCGCCGCATACCCGCGAGGAGAAAGCGCGGCCCTATCCGCGCAGCCCGTCAGGGCTCACCGGCGTGCAGACCCTGTTGCCGCTGCTGCTCGATCACATGGCGCAGGGGCGGTTGACCTTGGCGCGCCTGGTGGACCTCACCAGCGCCGGGCCGGCGCGGATTTTCGGCATCGCCGGCAAGGGCCGCATCGCCCAGGGTTATGACGCCGATTTCACCCTGGTGGACCTGAAGGCCAAACGCACCATCACCAACGATTGGATCGCCAGCCGCTCCGGCTGGACGGCGTTCGACGGCATGGAGGTGACCGGCTGGCCCAAGGCCACCATCGTGCGCGGCCATATCGTCATGCGCGACGACGCCGTGCTCGACAAGCCGATCGGCGAGCCGGTTCGCTTCCAGGAAACGCTTTAAAGCCAGGAACGCTTTAAGCACTGCGCCAGCGTGAAAACATGTGGAGGGTTAATTTGTTTCACGTGAAACAGATTAACCCTCCACATGCGCCAACGCTTGTACTTAACCGCCCGCGAACAGCGCGCCGCAGGAGTCCGGCATGGCTTTACGGGCCATCAGCCGGTCGTAGAAGGCGCCGGCCTTGTCGACCATCTGGTCCACTTCCGAACCGAGGATCAGGCCTTTCTCCGCGAGATCGAGGGCGGCGCCGGCATAGGCCTGGCGATAGGCGTCGCGGGTGGCGTAGCGCTCGGCGATGGACGGACGCGGGTCGTTGGCCGCCAGCCGCTCGTTCTCGTTGCGGGCGAAGGGCACGAAGCTGCCGTCGAAACGCGCCAGGCGGTCCGGCGTGCCGGTGGCGGCGTTGAGCAGGTTCCAGCCGGTATAAGTCCCTAAAGGCGCGATCAGGTCCGGCAGGCGCACGCCGCCGCGGTCGAGGCCGTCCTTGTCGGGCTGCGGCACCAGGGCGGTGTAGGTCTTGCCGATCTTGGGCGGGACGACATCCATGATGCCGTCGGCGAAGCGCGGGCCGAAATCCAGGCGCGGCGGCTCCAGGAGCCGGCTGGGCGTGCGCATGCCGGGGATCTTCGGGAACGCCTCCACATACTGGCTGAGCTTGCCCAGGCTGCCGTCGGCGATCTGCGGATAGTTCGAGGCCGGCGGCTCCTGCTTCAGGGTGATCCAGGCGTCGAGGTGCAGCAGCAGCGAGCGCAGCATCGGGCGCTCGTCCAGGGGATTGAGGCAATGGGCGAGGGTCGACCCCGCCGCCGGCGAGGCGATGCGGTGCTGGGCGCCGGCCACCGTATAGATACGCGCCCGCGCCGCCGGCGCGAGATCGGCGGCGGCTTCGACCGAGGTATGGGTGAGGGAGGCCGAGCGCGCCCAGTATTCCGTGGCGGTGTTGACATAGAACAGGCGCGGTCCAGTGCCGCCGACCTTATCGAAGACACTGCGCGGGTCGGCGCCCGGCGCTTCGGCCTGCGGGCTGGTGGAGAACGGGAACCAATCCGTCGGGAAGTCGAGTTCGATATCGGGGCTGAAGTGGCGGCTGGCCTGGCCGAAGCGCAGGTTGAAGCTGCCTTTGCCGGCGCCGGCCGCCTTGAGCAGCGCGCCGTCGAAGGCCGCGCGGCCGCGGCCGTCGGCGACCAGGCCGTAGTAGACCATGGATTGCAGCAGCCGCGCCGACTGCGAGGCGCCGTAGGCCAGCACGGTGGCCGGCGGTGCGGCGCCGTTGTCGAGCAGCGGGTTGGGGGCGCCGTATTTGTCGGTGCGCTCGGAGCGGAAGAACAGCAGAGCATCACGAATGCCGGCGAGGCCGAGGCCGGCCACCCGCGGTCCGCGCGCGGTATAAGTCAGGGTGTAGATCGAGCCGGGGCGGAAGCCGCCCTCCAGGGTGATCAGCGACGGGTCATAAACCATGCGATCATTGATCTTCTGGCCGAAGGACCAACGGTTGCGCGCGATCGGGGTGCGCGTGCCGTAGGGGCCTTCGCGTACCGTTAGAACCGATTCAGGGTCGTCGGCGCGGGCCGGCTCGTAGGCCAGCGCCAGGATGCCGACATGAGAAGCGGCCGTTGCCGGCTGGGTGACGGTGATCTCGCCCTCGACCTTGCCGAGGATGGGTTTGCCGCCGTCGGTGGCGATGGGCAGATCGGCGCGCAGGCGGTCGGCGCCGGGCTGGATGTCCCACGACCAGCCGGTGGCCAGGACGGCGTAGCCCTGTTCCATCAGGAATCCGTTGCCGGCGTCCTCGGCGGTCATGGGCAGATTGCCGGCGCGGCCGTTGTTGAAGGCGGAGAGGGCGGTGAGATTGCCGCGGTTGTTGACGTCGTAGAGCAGCCGGCCGTTGGCGCGCGCCGGGTCGACGGGCCGAAGCAGGATGAAATCGGTGGTGAAATGCACGCGGCCCGCGGCGTCGCGCGGCGCCAGCCGGATGTCGGTGACGGCCTGGTTCTCGGGGGCTGCGGCGTCGACGGCGAAATAGAGCCGGCCGCGGATGCGCTCATAGGCGCCGACGTTGCCAAAGGTCTTGGCGGCGGCGAGGGGGACCCGCTCCAGGACCTCGACCCGGTCGACGTCGGCCAAGGCGGGGGTGGTCATGGTGCAAAGGGCCGCGGCCAGGACAGCCAGGCGGCGGAGGGTCGTCAGTGGCATAGGCGAAGCAGTCTCCCTGGGATTGGGCCGGAGCATTTTAGGCCGAAGTGGTTGCCGGTTCGGCCGCTTAAAATGCGACCACATAAATCTGGCGCGCGATTGCGCGCCAGTATGCCCAAACGCGCGACGCGCGCCCATCCCCGGAAAATGCGAGATGAGGTGCAACGCTTCACGACTCTTACGCGTCCTTGTCCTTGGTGTTTGCACAAATGAAAACGGCGCCCTCCGGGTGGAGGGCGCCGTTTTTGGGGACGTCGTCCGGCTTACTGCAGGACGATCAGCACATCCTCTTCGCCGCGTTTGACGAACAGCGCCGACGACCGGCCCGAATCCTTGAGCGCGGTCTTGAACTCCTCGACCGTGTTCACCGGCTTGCGGTTCACGGACAGGATATGGTCGCCCTGGCGGAAGCGCTGGGCGGCCGGGCTGTTGCGTTCGATGGCGGTGACCACCACGCCCTTGACCTTGTCGTCGGAGGGCGCGGCGCTGAAGGTGGCGCCTTCCAGCTCGGGCCGGTCATTGACCTTGGCGACTTCCTGCTCGGCCGGGGCCTTGCCGATGGTGACCTTGATGTCCTTCTTGGCCTTGTCGCGCAGGATGGTGAGGGTGATGTTGGTGCCGACCGTCAAGAGGCCGATGCGGTTCCTGAGTTCGCCGGAGCTGCGCACCGGGCGGCCGTCCATGGCCACCACCACGTCGCCGGCCTTCACGCCGGCGGCTTCGGCGGGCGATCCCTTGGCAATGGTGCCGACGAGCGCGCCTTCGGCCTGTTCCATGCCCAGGTTCTTGGCGAGTTCCGGGTTCATGTCCTGGATGCCGACGCCGATGATACCGCGCTTGACCTCGCCGTATTCGGTGAGCTGGGCCATGACGCCCTTGATCATCGAGGTGGGCACGGCGAAGCCGATGCCGACGTTGCCGCCCGACGGGCCGACGATGGCGGTGTTCATGCCCACCAGTTCGCCCTTCAGGTTGACCAGCGCGCCGCCCGAGTTGCCGGGGTTGATGGAGGCGTCGGTCTGGATGAAGTCTTCGTAGCCTTCGATGCCCATGGTGCCGCCCATGCTGCCGCGGCCCTTGGCCGAGACGATGCCGGCGGTCACGGTCTGGCCCAGCGCGAAGGGGTTGCCGACGGCGATGACGTAGTCGCCGACCTTCACGTCCTCGGAATCGCCCATCTGCAGGGCGCTCAGGTTCTTGGCGTCCACCTGCAGCACCGCGATGTCGGTCTGGTCGTCGCTGCCGATGACCTTGGCCGTGAACACGCGCCGGTCGGACAGGGTGACGGCGATGTCGCTGGCGTCCTCGATGACGTGGTGGTTGGTGAGGATGTAGCCCTTCTTGGCGTCAACGATGATGCCCGAGCCCACCGCCGAACGTTCCGGCATCTTGGGGGCGTTCTTGTCGCCGAAGAAGCGGCGGAACATGGGATCGTTGAACAGCGGGTTGTCGGCGGAGACCTCGACCTTGGCCTTGACGGCGATGTTGACCACGCCCGGCACCACCTTCTCCACCAACGGCGCCAGGGTCGGCATGCCGTCGCGCATCGGGATGGCGCTGCTCTGCGCCGCCGCGTTCACCGCTGGCGTGGCGAACAGCGCCGCGGCCGCGGCCGTGGCGAGAACAAACCTGTGGAAGCGAACGCTCATGGGTGTCGAGGCCTTTCGTGGTGGACGGAGAGGGGACCGGCGCAAGACAGACCCGCCGATGCGTGGGGCGATGTTACCGGCGCACAGGAGGCTATCATACGTGGTAACAGCTATTTAATGTCGATTTCTGCGCCCTAACCCCTGATTTTACTCAGCTTTTCGAGCGTGCCGGGAGGGCGCGGCTGTAACCGCGGCTCCCATGGCTTTGATGCCGGCCGCGCCGCCGGTTGCTTGACAGCCGGGGCCCCCGGCGGGAACCGTAGGCGCTCAACGGCACATCGGCACCGGGGCAGGCAGCATCATGGACAGAACCTCTTTCAGCCGCGCGACTTTCCTCAAGCTTGCCGCGGCCGCCGCGGCTTCCGCGGTCCCGCCGATCTTGCCGGCGTTTGCGGCTGATACGGGACTGGCCGCGCGCGCGATCCCCAAGAGCAGAAGCGGCGAAACCTTGCCGGTGATCGGCCTCGGCACCGCCCAGGAGTTCGGGGTACGCAGCGACGCCGCCAACATGGACGCCAAGCAGGGGGTCATCAAAACCCTCTCCGACAAGGGCGCCAGGGTGCTCGACACCGCCGCGTCCTACAGCGACGCCGAGGCGGTGTGCGGCGAGTTCGTGGAAAAGCTCGGCACCCGTTCAAAACTCTTCATCGCCACCAAGTTCGGCGAGACCGGCAAGGAAGCCGGCCAGCGGTCGGTCGAGAACTCCTTCAAGCGCCTGCGCACCGATGTCATCGATCTCATGTATGTGCACAACATGATCGATACCGACACCCACCTGCCGTGGCTAAAAGACCTCAAGGCCCGGAACCGCATCCGCTATTTCGGCGTCACCTCCACCGGCGGCAACCAGGACCGCCTCACCACCTGGATGGACCAGGTGGATTTTGTCGAATTCGCCTATTCGGTGGATTTCCGCGCCCCCGAGCAGCGCCTCCTGCCCATGGCCAAGGACAAAGGTGTCGCGGTGTTCATCGCCCTGCCGTTCGGCCGCAACCGCCTGCTCAATAAAATGCGCGGCAAGGACGTGCCGGCCTGGGCGCGCGAGGAATTGAACTGCAAGACCTATGCGCAGTTGGCCCTCAAGTTCCTGGTCTCGCATCCGGCGGTGACGGTGGCGATCCCCGGCACCGAGAACCCCGCCCATATGGCCGAGAACATCGAGGCCGGCATGGGTCCGATGGCCGACGAGAAGCAGCGGGTGCGCATCGCGCAGCTCTGGGAAAATGCTTAGGCATTTTCCCAGACTCTTTGTAGGCGCGCCTCGCGTGCATTCCTGAAAACGTGCAGCCATGAAGGAGATGGCGTGAAATAGGTGGGTTTTCTCCCGCGCCGGCCAGGGGAGAAAAATCTTCCAAAATCCCCAGTCCGCATCGGCGGACAGGTCATTCCGGGAGACTTGCCGGGGGCTGCGGGAGAATTTGCGCCTCCTGACGCAACCCCGGACAAAGTCATGAGAACTTTCGATCAAAACCGTTTTGACCTTGGGCGCGTCGATTTCGCCGGCCTGCTCGCACTCGCCGCGCTTATTTTTCTCTTCCTGGTGGTGCTTGGCCTGGGCCGTCCGGTGTTCGCCGCCTGAGGGTGACGCGCGCGCGCGCTTGGGCTAAAATCGGAAAAACAACCAAGCATGCCGATCCGCTGCGGTGAAACGCCGCCAGCGGATTGTTTATGTAAGAGGGATGGCGGTTTCTTGAGTTCTTCGGCTTCGTCCAGGTCCTGGTTGACGCCTTCGGTCGTGCCCGGTTTCGGCATGACCATGGGTTTCACGCTGGTTTATCTCAGCCTGATCGTGCTGCTGCCGCTGGCGGCGCTGGTGGTGCGCGCGAGCGGCCTGGGCTGGGACCAGTTCGTGGCGGTGGTCACCGCGCCGCGTGCGCTCGCCGCCTATCGTCTTTCGTTCGGCGCCGCGTTCGCCGCCGCCGCCATCAACATCGTGTTCGGCGTGCTGGTGGCCTGGGTGCTGGTGCGCTACCGCTTCCCGTTCAAGCGCCTGGTGGACGGCCTGGTGGACTTGCCGTTCGCGTTGCCCACGGCGGTGGCAGGGATCGCGCTCGCCACCCTGTTCTCGAAGAACGGCTGGATCGGCTCCATCGTCGAACCCCTGGGGCTCAAGATCGCCTTCACCCCACTGGGCGTCATGATCGCCCTGGTGTTCATAGGACTCCCGTTCGTGGTGCGCACCGTGCAGCCGGTGCTGCAGGACCTGGATAAGGAAGTGGAGGAGGCCGCGGCCAGCCTCGGCGCCGACCGCTTCCAGACCTTCCGCCATATCGTGCTTCCCAGCATCCTGCCGGCGGCCGTCACCGGCTTCGCCCTGGCGTTCGCGCGCGCCGTCGGCGAATACGGCTCGGTGATCTTCATCGCCGGAAATCTACCTATGAAATCCGAGATCGTGCCGCTCCTGATCATCATCAAGCTGGAGCAGTTCGACTACCGCGGCGCCGCCGCCATCGGTGCCGCCATGCTCGCCGCGTCCTTCGTGCTGCTGCTGGTCATCAATGTGCTGCAGCGCTGGAGCCGCCAGCGGATGGGCGGCTGATGCGCGGGATCAATCCCATCGCCGAGGGCCGGGGCCTCAGGATCGCGCTGATCGCGGCGTCGCTGCTCTATATGCTTGTCTTCCTGGTGCTGCCGGTGGTGACCGTGTTCACCGAGGCCCTGGGCAAGGGCGCCGGCGCCTATGTCGAGGCCATCAACGATCCGGCCGCGCGCTCGGCCATCAGGCTCACCCTGCTCACCGCCGCCATCGCCGTGCCGTTCAACATGGCTTTCGGCATCGCGGCCTCCTGGGCCATCGCCAAGTTCGAATTCCGCGGCAAGAGCGTGCTGATCACCCTCATCGACCTGCCGTTTTCGGTGTCGCCGGTGATCTCGGGCCTGATCTATGTGCTGTTGTTCGGCGCCCAAGGCATCCTCGGGCCGTGGCTCGCCGCGCACGATATCCAGATCGTGTTCGCGGTGCCGGGCATCGTCCTGGCCACGGTGTTCGTCACCTTCCCGTTCGTGGCGCGCGAGCTGATCCCCTTGATGCAGGAGCAGGGCGCGGAAGAAGAGGAGGCCGCTCGCTCGCTCGGCGCCGGCGGCTGGCAGACCTTCTGGCGCGTGACCTTGCCCAATATCCGCTGGGGCCTGCTTTACGGCGTCTTGTTATGCAACGCCCGCGCCATGGGCGAGTTCGGCGCGGTATCGGTGGTCTCGGGCAAGATCCGCGGCCTCACCAACACCATGCCGCTGCATGTGGAAATCCTTTACAACGAATACAACATCGTCGCGGCCTTCGCCGTGGCCTCGCTGCTCGCGTCCTTGGCTCTGGTCACCCTGGTGGCCAAGGGACTATTGGAGTGGGCGTACGGCCATGAGCTGGGCGGCGCCCGTGCTTAAGTTCGCCCGTGCTTAGAATCGTAAGCGCTTAGAGTTCCGTCATGGTTATTGAAGTCCGCAACGTCATTAAACGGTTTGACGCCTTCACCGCCCTGCGCGGCCTGAATCTGCAGATCAGGCCGGGAGAGCTGGTGGCGCTGCTGGGGCCTTCGGGCTCCGGCAAGACCACGCTCTTGCGCGTCATCGCCGGCCTGGAGTTCGCCAACGAAGGCCAGATCCTGTTCGACGGCGAGGACGCCGGCGGCCGCCATGTCGGCGAACGCCGCGTCGGCTTCGTGTTCCAGCACTATGCGCTTTTCCGGCACATGACGGTGTTCGAGAACGTGGCGTTCGGCCTGCGGGTGGTGCCGCGCCAGCGGCGCATGTCCGACAGCGACATCAAGAAGCGCGTCAATTCGCTGCTGTCGCTGGTGCAGCTCGACCGCCTCGCCGGCCGCTATCCGTCGCAGCTCTCCGGCGGCCAGCGCCAGCGCGTGGCGCTGGCGCGCGCGCTGGCGATCGAGCCGCGGGTGCTGCTGCTCGACGAACCTTTCGGCGCGCTCGACGCAAAAGTCCGCAAGGAACTGCGCCGCTGGCTGCGCCGCCTGCACGACGACATGGGGCTGACCTCGATCTTCGTCACCCACGACCAGGAAGAGGCCCTGGAGCTGGCCGACCGGGTGGTAGTCATGAACCAGGGCACCATCGAGCAGGTGGGCACGCCGGAAGAGGTCTACGATTCCCCGGCCACGCCGTTCGTCTATGAGTTCCTCGGCAACGTCAACCGCGTGCCGTGCCGGATCAGGGGCGGCCAGGTGTCGCTGTGGGGCGTCGAGGTGACGGCCGAAACCCAGGACGGGGCGGCGATTCCCGCCGGCGAGGTCGAGGGTTTTGCCTACGTGCGTCCCCACGACATCGAGCTTTTACCCTCCGGCCAGGGCGAGCCCGCCGTGGTGCGCCATGTGGCCGCGGCCGGTCCCACGGCCCGCATCGAGCTTTCGGTGCAGGGAGTCGTGCCGCTGATCGAAGCCCAGCTCAGCCGCAAGCGCTACCTGGACTTGGGGCTGAAGGTGGGCCAGCAGATCTCCATCGCCGCCCGGGCGGCGCGGGTTTTCCCGGCCGCTGCCGCGCCCAGCCCGCCCGCCGGTCCCCCGGCGGCGTGAACATTTTTTCGGGTTGAGACGTTATGGGGGTGCTGGCGTTATGATCCAGCCGGCGCCCGGACTTTCGCGCCGCCCGCGCTCATGAGGATCTGCCGATGCCTGTTGCCGTCCGGACTTTTCTGCTGGTGCTGGCCACGCTCACCGCGATGGCCGGCGCGGCCTGCGCGCAGCAGGAATCGACCGAGCCGCCCAAGCCGCGCGCGGCGCCGCGCGGCATCGTCAGCGAGGAGGTCCTGCCCCGCGCCGGCGGCGTGCTGGTGTTCGGCGGCACCCGCGGCGCCGGCCTGGAGGCGGTCAAGGAACTGGTCAAGCGCGGCGAGAAGGTGACCGTCATGGCGCGCGCGAGCGCGGACACCGCGGCGCTCAAGGCGCTCAGCGTCAATCTCGTGGCCGGCGACGCCCTGGTCCCCGACGACGTCACCAAGGCTTTCGTGGCCGCACCCTATCGCGTGGTGGTGTCCACCCTGGGCGGCAGCGAGGACGACCTCAAGGTCGACGTGGAAGGCAACCGCCACGTCGTCGATGCGGCCAAGGCGGCGAAGATCCCGCGCGTGATCATGGTGAGCGCCATCGGCGCCGGCGACAGCGCGCTGGCGCGCCCCTGGTACCTGCGCCCCTTCAAGGCGGAGTTCATCGCCGCCAAAGCCAGGGCCGAGGACTATCTGATCAAGTCGGGAGTCGCGTATACCGTCGTGCGCGCCGGACGCCTGGTGGATAAACCCGCCGTCGAGAAACCGGCCGCGGCGCTCAGCGAGGACCACAAGGTCTTCAGCGCGCTGACCCGCGCCGACCTCGGCCGTCTGCTGGCCGACTGCGTCAAGAACGAAGCCGCCCTGTCCAATAAGGTGGTGACCGCCTTCGATCCGGCGCGGGCGTCGTTCCTGGGGATTTTCTTCTAGAGCATGTTAGGCCGAAGTGGAAACCGGTTCGGCCGGTCAACATGCGACCAAACAGAGTCTAGCGTGCCGGCCGTTCGCCGCGGGGCGCGCCGGGCTGTTCCGCCACCTGCTTGTCCGGATGCACGATATAGACCTGGGCGAACTTCACATCCATCGCCGAGGAGATGGATGTGTTGCGGCCCTTGGCGTCCGGATGCCCATCGGCCAGGCGATTGAGCGCGCGCCACAGCGACGGCGACGACACCTGGCCATAGTTCTGGTGATGAGTGGCCCAGCCGTTGTTGAGCTGCAGGTACCAGGCCCACACATCCGAATAGCCGCCGATGAAACCCTGCGCCATGTCGGGCGTCAGGGTCAGGCGGAAACGGGCGTCCTTCATCTTGTAGGTGCCGGTGGAATCGAAGGCGATGCTCTCGGCGACGCTGAAGTCGCCGGGCACGGTTTCCAGCACGCCGTTCCTGATACGGCCCTTGAAAGCGTGGATGAACTCCTTGCCCCAGCGCATGTCGACGCGCTGGGTGCTGCCCGGCAGGTAGCTGTCGCCGGTGGCGTCGCCCGCCAGGCTGTCGAGGCCGCGGTAGGTGGTGACGGTGACGTCGTCGTCGTTGACCATGTCGTCGACGTCGGTGATTTCGATCAGCAGCCGGTTGAAGGCGTAGCGGCGCATGGCGTTCTCCTCATAGAACGACATGTAGGGCTGTGAATTGTTGTAGCCGGCGAGGCAGCCGATGGCGCGGTAGAGCTGGTTGTCGATGCCCTTCTCGCCATCGGGGCTGGTGAAATCGTTGGGCCCCACCTTGCCGTCGAGATTGAGGCCCGTGCCGACCGTGCCTTCGACGGTGTAGAACGGGTAAGGCTCGGGCCCCAGGGACGGGTGCCAGGTGTCGCCTTCCCATTTCAACTGCGTGTCGAGCACCGTGCGCTGGGTGCCGTCCTCGGGGTAGAGGCGCTTGAACTGCTCGCGCTCGCCTTCGTTGACGCCGTGGGGGCATTCCTGCTTGGCGCCGGGCGTGGTGTAGACCGCCCATTTACGGTGGGTGAGCACATAGCCGATGGTGCGGCTCTTCACGCCGGCGGTGGCGGCGCCCGGCTCGGCGGACGCGGGCTGTGCGGCGAGCGCCGCGGCCAACGTCGTGGCAATCAGGGCAAAACCAACAACCGGCTTCATGGGCGAACTCCGCGCGGGCACTAATGGGACTAGTCTACATGGTGCCGGGGCGCCGGGCATCCGGGAAGCGACATCCCCCTGAAATGTTGTTTAGCCCTGCTAAACAACGATAATTTGAGACACGAAGTCCTGCGGGGCGCGTTGCGGCCATGGTAAAGTCCGCATGGATTTTAAAGCGGGGATTTTAAAGCGGGGACGAGATGCGGCAGTTTTCGATGGTACTTCTGGTCGCGGTGGTTTGCGCCGGAACGGCGACTGCCGCCCCCGGTGAGCGCTACCGCCCGGCCGTGGCGGACCTGGAAGACTATGTCCGCGATCCGCTGCCGCCGGGTTTTTCCGTGCAGCACACCGATGTCGATGGCCCGGTGTTCGTGGATGAGACCGGACTGACGCTCTACACTTGGCCGCTCAACTCGCTGCGCAACGGCTCGGGCGGCGAACAGAAGGACGGCAAGCCCGCCTGCACCGACACCAAACAGACCGTCACCACCGGCCTCATGAGCCCCTATCCGGGCGGCCTGCTCCTGCCCGACCTCGACACCCGGCCCACCTGCACGCAGATGTGGCCGCCGGTGGTCGCGTCGGCGGACGCGAAGCCGGTGGGCGCTTGGGGGCTGGCGGAGCGCGCCGACGGGCGCAAGCAGTGGACCTACGAAGGCTTCCCGGTGTACCGCTCGGTGCTCGACACCAAGCCGGGCCAGGTCAACGGCGGATCGAGAAGAGGTGGACGCGGCGACGCCGGCTCGCACCGCGAGCCGATCGGGCCCGCCGCCGCGGTGCCGGCGCAATTCGCGGTCAGGACCGTGGCCACCGGCCGCATCCTCACCACCGAGGTCGGCCTGTCGATCTACGCCTGGGACGGCGACCGGGCCTCTAAATCCAAAGAGGGCAAGTCCAACTGCAAGGAGGCCTGCCTCAAGGACTGGACGCCGGTGCCGGCGGGCCAGTCGGCGCGGCCGCGGGGCGACTGGGGCGTGATCGAGCGCCTGCCGGGCGTCAGGCAATGGACCTTCCGCGGCGTGCCGCTTTACACCCGCATCGCCGACAGCCGCTACCGCAGCCTGGAAGGCGCCGACACGCCGGGCTGGCACAATGTATACACGCAGAAGAACCCCGCGATGCCGGCGGAGTTCACCGTGCAGGACACGCGCGTCGGCCAGACCATCGCCGACAAGAACGGCAAGACCATCTATCTCTATCGCTGCGGCGACGACGCCCAGGACCAGCTCGACTGCGATCATCCCCGCGATACGCAAGCTTATCGTCTGGCTGTCTGCGGCAAGGGCGACCCGGCGCGCTGCGGCGTCATGTTCCCTTATGTACCGGCGCCGCGGGGGGTGAAAACCAACACCCTGATCTGGGGCGCCATGTGGATCGATCCCAAGACCGGCCATCCGGCGGCGGCCGACCAGCCGGGCGCGCTCTATGTGTGGACGTTCCGCGACCGGCCGCTGTTCACCCACGGCCTCGACAAGAAGCCCGGCGACATCGAGGGCGACGGTTGGGGCGAGTACAACGGCAAGCGCAATGGCTACAAAGGCTTCTTCCTGCGCGACGACTTCCTGAACAACGCCGGTTGATTTAGACGGCGCGCTGTCGGAAAGCCCGCTCCCCTGACGTAGTATCCAAGGCGATCTAGTTCAGGGGGAGGCCAAATGCGCACGATCAATAAACATCTTACGCCGGGGGTGCGGAAGGCTGTCCTCGCCCTGGCTGTGGCCTTTGCGCTTGGTGCGCCGGCCAAGGCCGCGACCTTGGACGTCACCCACGCCACCATCCCGGAAATCCAGGCGGCCTACGCCACCGGGCGGCTCACGGCCGAACGCGTCACCGCGGCCTACCTCGCGCGCATCGCCGCCTATGACAAGGCCGGCCCCGCGATCAACGCCGTCATTCACCTGAACCCCCACGCCCTGGAACAGGCAAAAGCCCTCGACGCCGAGCGCAAGGCGGGGAAAGTGCGCGGGCCGCTGCACGGCATTCCCATCGTCCTCAAAGACAACTTCGACACCAAGGACCTGGAGACCACGGCGGGGTCGCAGCTGCTGGCGGGGTGGACGCCGCCCAAGGATGCCTTCGTCACTCAGAAACTGCGCGACGCCGGCGCTATCATCATCGCCAAGGTGAACATGGCGGAATTCGCCAACAGCGGCGGCCGGGTCACGCCCGGGTTCAGCTCCGGCGGCGGCATGACGCACAATCCCCATGCGCTTGATCGTTCGCCGTCCAGTTCCAGCCACGGCACCGGATCGTCCGTGGCCGCGGCCTTCGCCGAGTTCGGCCTTGGCACCGATTCCATCGCCTCGGTGCGCGGGCCGTCGTCCGCCAACGGCATCGCCGGCCTGAAAACCACGCACGGGCTCATCAGCAAGAGCGGCGTTATTCCGCTGACCCTCAGCACCGATATCGTCGGCCCCATGGCCCGCAATGTCACGGATCTCGCTTATGCCTTGAACGCCATGGTCGGCGTGGACCCCGCTGACGCCGATACCCAAGCCAGCGTCGGCCATGCCGAGAGCGACTACACCCGGTTTCTGAAAAGCGATGCGCTGAAGGGCGCGCGCATCGCCGTCGGCCGCCAGTTCATGGGCGCCGATAAAGAGATCGACAAAGCCGTCGAGGACGCCATCGCGGTGTTGAAGCGCCAGGGCGCGGTGATTGTCGAGGACGTCAAATTCCCCGAGCACCTGCTGAGCGTGCGCGGGCCGATCTGGGGCACCATGGAGCGGGCCGAGTTCCGGGCCGATGTGACGACTTATCTCAAGGCCCTGCCGCAAGGTTATCCGCACAGCTTCGACGACCTGGTGCGCATGGCCAACGATCCGGCGACCAATTACAAAAGCCCGGAGAAGGCGGGATTGTTCAAGACGCTGTCGGAGAATCCCGTCGAGCGTTCTGACCCGGATTACGTGGCGCTCACCAAGGTCATGGTGCCGGCGTTCACGGTCGGCATCGAGACCGTGTTCGAGAAGCACAACCTGACCGCCGTGCTGTTCCCGACCAGCAATACGCCGACGGCCAAGACCGGTCCGCGCCCGCCGCCCGATCCCAACCGGCCCGCGCCGACCTTCACCAGCGCCACCAGTATCGCCAGCCTCACCGGTTTCCCCGAGATCGTCGTGCCCGCCGCCATGGCCGCCGACCAGATGCCGATCACCATTTCCTTGTTGGGGCGCGCCTGGAGCGACGGCCAGCTCCTCGGCTTGGCTTACGCTTATGAGCAGGCGAGCCACGCGATCCGCCTGCCGAAGCTGACCCCGGCGCTGAAGACGGATGTGGTGCGGTATTAAGGCGTTCCCGGCCAGCCGTCGGGCAGGCCGAACAGTTCATGTACAGGTGTCGCCGTTGTGGTGCGGGGACGGTCGTTGAGGGGTTGCAGAGGCAAGGCGTCGGCGGCCAAGGGGTGTGCCGCGCGAGGGTTGGCGATCAGCCCCGCGCCGCCG
Source organism: Rhodospirillaceae bacterium (assembly GCA_041905795.1). GTDB lineage: Bacteria > Pseudomonadota > Alphaproteobacteria > Rhodospirillales > Rhodospirillaceae > SHVO01. Next base: position 66,970 of record JAYRKL010000017.1, read on the forward strand.
CGGGACAAGGCCCAGGGCGTGAGGCGATAGGCCGCGAGCACGGCGCTGAAGGCCGGGTCGCTGGCGTCGCCGCGCAGAAGGCCGTCACGTCCCTCGATCGGCGCTTGCAGCGCCGCCGTTCCGAAGATGGCGTCTGCGATGTCGGACATCTGGACGAATGGATTCAACGCATTGACGGCGATGACGAGCGGTGCGTCCAATCGCCCGTACCTGTTCGCCTTGTTGCGAATGGAGCCGCGCAGGCCATCGATCACTTCGCGCCATTTGGCCCCGCCGGGGAGCAGGCCCACCGCGTGTTCCGTGCTGTCGCGGCGGGTGATGGCTTTCACCACGAGGTTCATGCCGTACAGGTCACGCCTGAAGACCAAGGGGTCGTCTTCGAGGCTGTCGCGCCATTGCTGCAACTCGGTGCGAAGACGGGGGGTGGCAACGGGCTGTTTCGGCGCGCCGTCGTAGCTCACGCCGAGCAGGAAGTCCTTCGACACCGCCGCGTCCAGGCAGGCGAGGACTTCGTCCAGGCGCCGTTGCGCGGAGCGTTCGAGGTCCGACTGACCCGTGGAGAGAGTGGCCTCGACGTAGAATGGAGGACCATCGCGCGGCGTGACCAGAAAGTCGGGACGCTTGGCGCCTGTCGGAAGGGCGGGATGCACGGCAATGTGGTGGCCCTGGCGATGCAGGAGTTCGTGGACGGTCAACTCGAAGAAGCTGGAGTGATGCTTGGTATCGCAGGGGTCGCGAAGGTCGCGGCGCAGGCTGTCTTGTCCCTCGGCGGGGAAGCGGGAGAACCAGGTCTCGATCACCCGCCGCACCCGCTCCGCGTCCGGGCGGCCGGACCGGTTCAGGTATTCAAAGGCGCCGATGGCGGGCGCGCCGCCGCCGGGCAGGTCGCGCGCGATATCGTCGAAAACCTTGAGAGGTTTCGTCACGGCCAAACCCGTGCGTTGGGCATTTTATATGGGGAAAAATGGCGGGAGCGACGGGACTCGAACCCGCGACCTTCGGCGTGACAGGCCGACGTTCTAACCAACTGAACTACGCCCCCGCGCGGAGCGGGAGACCGTGAACCGGTCCCCAAGAGAGGGGGCGTTGTATCAGGTGAAAGTGCCGCCAGCAAGTGCCGCGAACTCCTTTCAAGCAAAAGGAAATTTGCCCGAGAGCGGGGCCGCGCGCCGGGGCCGGCCGATTATCCTTCTCCGCCATTGTCTTTGGACGGCCCGCCGCTATAATTAATTTTGACTAAAAACTATATGCGGCGGTCCGAAGCGGTCGCCGCGGGCTGGTGGGGGAGAGTCATTAGCGTCTCGGTTCGCCATATGCCGCAGATCAGCGCCACCGGACACGGCGCCGGGCGTCCGTTCACGGACAAGGCCCGGCTGCTGGCGTTGGCCGAACAGGTGGGCGGCATGGGCCATTGGGCCTGGGACGCAGGCACCGGCGTCATGGCGCTGTCGGCCGAGGCCTTGCGCATTTTCGGGGCGGACGCCGCGCCCCCCCGGTCGCCCGCCGGCCTCGAAGACTGGCTTGCCCTGTTTCACCCCGACGACCGCGCGCCGATGCGCGCGCAATTCACGCAGGCGGCGGACCGGCGTCACGGGTTCGAATGCGAGGTCCGCTGCGGCGACGGCCGCACGCTGATCCTCAAAGGCCAGCCGGAGATCGACGGCGCGCGCCGCTGTATCGCCGTCTACGGCGTGGTCTCGGACGTCACCGACGCCTTCGCCGCGGTGCGCAGCCTGCACGACCATACCGAAGCCCTGGACCTGGCCGCGGCCATGGCCTGCCTCGGGCACGGCGTGTGGACGCGGGATCTGCCGGAATCGCACGCCTCGTCCTGTTCCGGCGAAATGGCGCGGTTCCACGGGCTGTCGCCGGAGGATTTCTGTGTGCTGTATCCCCGTCCGGACGATCGTGCGGACGCCGTCGCCGTCGCCGACCAGGAGCGTTTCCGCGCCGTGGTGACGCCGGCGTTCGAGCATGGCCTCCCCTACGAGATCCATTACGTCATGGCCGGCGCCCGCGACATCCGCGAGATCGGCCGGCCGGTGCTGGAGGACGGCGTCTATGTCCGCTATCTGGTGGCGGTTCAGGACGTGACCGAACAGGCGCGCGCCACCCGTGCTTTGGCGGAGATGAACCGGCAGAAGGACAGGTTGTTCTCGATCATCGCCCACGACCTGCGCAATCCGTTCAACAGCGTGCTGGGCTATGCCGACCTGCTGGCCGCAAAGTCGCAGGCGCTGTCGCCTGAAAAGATGGCGGCTTACGCCCATATGGTGCGCGAGGCCGCGGGCAGCGTGCACGGGCTGATCGAGAATCTTCTCGCCTGGGGCGCTTATCAGATCCGCGACGGTGCATCCCAGACCGAGGCTTTCGATCTCGGGCGGGCCGCGTCGGAAGGGCTCGCGCCGCTCATGCACATGGCCGAAGCCAAGGGCGTGACCATCCACAACGCCATCGGCTGCCTCGAAGCCTACGGCGACGAGGCGCTGATCCGCGTGGTTTTCCGCAACCTGGTGTCCAATGCCATCAAGTTCTCCCCGCACGGGGGCATGGTCCACATCACTGCCGGCGCCAGCGACGACGCCGGCATGCTTCGTGTAACCGTGCGTGACCGGGGTGTCGGCATCGCCGCGCCGGCGGCCCTGTTCGATCTTGAAAACACCGTTTCCTCGCCGGGCACGCGCGGCGAGACGGGGACGGGGCTTGGCCTATATCTGTGCCGTGATATCGTCCGCCGGCACGGGGGCATGATCTCGGTGGACTCGGCGCCGGGCGCCGGCGCCGCTTTCTGGTTCACGCTTCCCGCCGCCTGAACCCGCCCGGCCATCGCTCACCTTTTCTTCGCGTGCAACAAGATCAATCGCAACCGCCTCTGTTCTGGGAGGACGAGTCCATCGGCGGTAACAGCTGGTGGCTGGCGCGCGCCCGCGAGATCGTGCCGGCGGGGCGCATCGACTATTTCATCGCCGAGGATGACCTGACCGCGGCTTTCGTCGCCGTGGCGCTGTTGCCCGGCGCCCGCGGTTACACCGTGATCGGCGTGGCGCCGTTCGGCGCCGGCACATCGGGCTCGGCGATCATGGCGGCCAAGGCGGCGGCGGCGGCGTGGCGCCGGCGCGGATACCGGCGGCCGCTGAAGGCCCGCTGGCCGGTCTACCGGTGGCGCGCGGCGCGCACCGGGCGCCTGATCGAACGCGACCTGCCGCTGGCGCTGGCGGGATTCGTCGCCGGCGTGGCGCTGGGCCTGGTGATGGCGTTCATCGCCTCATCCTCGCAGTTGAGCGGCGTGTCCCTGGCTGTCGCCGGCGCGGTGCTTGGCGCCTGCGCCGGGCCGGCGCTCAAGGTGCTGGCGAACCGCGATTTCGAGGCGCCGCACCCGCGCCCCTGGGCGCGGTTCGCCGTGCTGACCCTGATGGCGGTCGCGGGCGCCATGGCCGCGGCGGCGGTGACGCTCACGATCTACTGGAGCTGACCGGCGTCAGCCGGCTTTGCGCACCGGGTCATAATTGAGGTTGGGCGCGAGCCAGCGCTCCATGTCCTCGAGCGTGCGGCCCTTGCGGGCGGCGTAGTCCTCCACCTGGTCGCGCTCGATCTTGCCGACGCCGAAGTAGGCGGCTTCGGGGTGGGCGTAGTAGAAGCCGCTCACCGAGGCCGCGGGCCACATGGCGAAGCTGTCGGTCAGTTCGATGCCGGCGTTCTTCTTCACATCCAGCATCTGCCACAAGGTGGCTTTCTCGGTGTGATCGGGCGAGGCGGGATAACCGGGCGCCGGGCGGATGCCGCGGTAGGCTTCGGCGATCAGGTCCTCGTTGGTGAGGTTTTCCTCGGGCGCGTAGCCCCAGAACTCGCGCCGCGCGCGCTGATGCATGCGTTCGGCGAAGGACTCGGCCAGGCGGTCGGCGAGCGCCTTGAGCAGGATGGAACTATAGTCGTCGTGGTCGCGCGCGAAGCCGGCGGCTTTGGCTTCGACGCCGATTCCGGCGGTGACGGCGAAAGCGCCGATGTAATCGATGACGCCGCTGTCCTTGGGGGCGATGAAATCGGCCAGGGCGATATTGGCGCGGCTGTCGCCGTCGCGCACCATCTGCTGGCGCAAGGTATGCAATGTCGCGACGGTCTTGCCGTCGGCGCCGTAGACCTCGATGTCGTCGCCGACGCTGTTGGCCGCCCAGAAGCCGGTCACGGCGCGCGCGGTCAGCCACTTCTCGCCGATCAGGCGCTGCAGCATGGCCTGGGCGTCGTTGAACAGCGACCGGGCGCTCTTGCCCACCACCGCGTCGTCGAGGATGGCGGGATATTTCCCGGCCAGTTCCCAGGTCTGGAAGAACGGCGTCCAGTCGATGGTGCGGGTCAGTTCGGCGAGGTCGTAGTCGTCGAACACCGAGATGCCCAGGGTGCGGGGCTTCTCGGGTGTGTGTTTGGTCCAGTCGGTCTTGAAGGCGTTGGCGCGCGCCGCGGCGATGGGCTGGCGGCGCTTGGCCTGCTGGCCGCGGCTGTGGGCTTCGCGCACCTTGACGTATTCGGCCTTGACGTCGGCGGCGAAGGCCGCGCGGCCCGCGGCGGACATGAGGCTGCCCGCCACACCCACGGCGCGCGAGGCGTCGGGCACATAGACCGTCGGGTTGTCGTAGCCCGGCGCGATCTTCACGGCGGTATGCACTTTCGAAGTGGTGGCGCCGCCGATCAGCAGCGGCACCGAAAAGCCTTCGCGCTCCATCTCGCGGGCGACGTAGACCATCTCATCCAGACTGGGCGTGATCAGGCCGGAAAGCCCGATGATGTCGGCCTTCACCGCCTTGGCGGTCTCCAGGATCTTGGCGCAGGGCACCATGACGCCGAGGTCGACCACTTCGTAATTGTTGCACTGAAGCACGACGCCGACGATGTTCTTGCCGATGTCGTGGACGTCGCCCTTGACGGTCGCCAGCAGGATCTTGCCGTTGTTCTGGCTGGCGTCGACGATGCCCAGCGCCGCATTCTTGGCCTTGGCCGCTTCGATATGCGGGATCAGGTAGGCCACGGCCTTCTTCATGACGCGGGCGCTCTTGACCACCTGGGGCAGGAACATCTTGCCGGCACCGAACAGGTCGCCGACCACGTTCATGCCGTCCATGAGCGGGCCTTCGATCACGTCCAGCGGGCGGCCGCCGCGGGCCTCGGCGGCGGCGCGGGCTTCTTCGGTGTCGGCGTCGATGAAATCGGTGATGCCGTTGACCAGCGCGTGCGACAGGCGCGCATTCACGTCCTGGTTCCGCCAGGAAAGGTCGGCGGCCTTGGCGGGACCGCTGCCGCCGGCCTTGTACTTCTCGGCGATCTCCAGCAGGCGGTCGGTGGCGTCGGCGCGGCGGTTGAGGATCACGTCCTCGACCCGCTCCTTGAGTTCCGCCGGGATATCCTCGTAGACCGCGAGCTGGCCGGCGTTGACGATGCCCATGTCCATGCCGGCCCTGACGGCATGATAGAGGAACACCGAATGGATCGCCTCGCGCACCGGCTCGTTGCCGCGGAAGGAGAACGAGACGTTGGAGACACCGCCCGAGATGTGCACGTGCGGCAAGGTGGCGCGGATGCGTTTGCAGGCTTCTATGAAGTCGAGGGCATAGGTGTTGTGCTCCTCGATGCCGGTGGCGACCGCGAAGATATTGGGGTCGAAGATGATGTCTTCCGGCGGGAAGCCGACCTTCTCGGTCAGCACCTTGTACGAGCGGGTGCATATCTCGACCTTGCGGTCCGCGGTGTCGGCCTGGCCCTTTTCGTCGAAGGCCATCACCACCACCGCGGCGCCGTAGCGCCTGACCGCCTTGGCGGCCTGGATGAAGGCAGCCTCGCCTTCCTTCAGGCTGATGGAGTTGACGATCGGTTTTCCTTGAACGCACTTGAGGCCGGCTTCGATCACCGACCACTTGGAGCTGTCGATCATCACCGGCACCCGGCTGATGTCGGGCTCCGATGCGATGAGATTCAGGAACCGGACCATGGCGGCTTCGGAGTCCAACATGGCTTCGTCCATGTTGATGTCGATGATCTGGGCGCCGCTTTCGACCTGCTGGCGCGCCACGTCGAGCGCCGCGTCGAAGTCGCCGGCCATGATCAGCTTCTTGAACTTGGCGGAACCGGTGACGTTGGTGCGTTCGCCGATATTGACGAAGGTCGCGATTTTGGTTTCGGTCATGATACCAGCTTGAAGGGCTCCAGGCCCGAGAGGCGCAGGGCGGGCGCGATCACCGGCACGGCGCGCGGCCGGACGCCGGCGACGGATTTGGCGATGGCGTGGATATGGCCGGGCGTGGTGCCGCAGCAGCCGCCGACGATATTGACCAGGCCGTCCTTGGCCCAGCCGCCGACAAAGCCGGCGGTCTGCTCGGGCAGCTCGTCGTATTCGCCGAAGGCGTTGGGCAAGCCGGCGTTGGGATAGGCGCTGATATAGACATCGGAGACGCGGGCCAGCTCGGCCACATAGGGGCGAAGCTGGGCGGCGCCCAGCGCGCAGTTGAAGCCGATGGACAGCGGTTTCACATGGCGCAGGGAATTCCAGAAGGCCTCGGCGGTCTGGCCCGACAACAGGCGGCCGGACTGGTCGGTGATGGTGCCGGAGATCATCACCGGCAGCCTGATCCCGCGCGCCTCGAACATCTCGTCGATGGCGAACAGCGCGGCCTTGGCGTTGAGGGTGTCGATGATGGTTTCCACCAGCAGCAGGTCGACGCCGCCGTCCACCAGGGCTTCGGCCTGCTCGCGGAACGCCGCGCGCAGTTCATCGAAAGTGACGGCGCGGAAGCCGGGGTCGTTGACGTTGGGCGAGATCGAGGCGGTCTTGTTGGTGGGGCCCAGGGCGCCGGCGACGAACCGCGGCTTGTCGGGCGTCTTGGCGGTGTAGGCGTCGGCGGCCTGGCGCGCGAGACGCGCGCCCTCGCGGTTGATCTCGGGCACCATGTCTTCCAGGGCGTAGTCGGCCTGGGCGATGCGGGTGCCGGAAAAAGTGTTGGTCTCGACGATATCGGCGCCGGCGGCGAGATATTCTTCGTGGATCTCGCGGATCATCGCCGGCTGGGTCAGGTTCAGCAGGTCGTTGTTGCCCTTGACGTCGACCTTATGATTCGCGAAGCGCGTGCCGCGGTAGGCAGCCTCGTCGGGCTTGCGGCGCTGGATCATCGTGCCCATGGCGCCGTCGAGCACGAGGATGCGCGATTTCAGCGCTTGTTCCAGGGCGTCGGTCTTGGCGGCGGTCAACGGAAGCCTCGGGATATATGTGTGGCGGACGAAGCCGCCAGGGGGCGTGTCATAAGAGCGTCGTACTTAATGAACCCGCGCCGCCTTTGCAAACCGCTGTTTCTCCACCGCCATATCCCGGTTCACGGGCCCGGTTCACGGGGCCTGGAACGAAGCCCGCAGGCGGCGCCGGACGACTCGGGTTTGGCGGGAGGGGCGATTCATCGGCATGACTCCCACCGCCGCAGGCGGGGCCGTCGCCACAGGGGCAGAAGGTTGGGCCTAAAAACCATTTCCTTCGCAATAAAATCTTTATTTATCAATAATATAAGAAGGGGGTGCCAGCGGGAGCATCGGCGTACGCGATCTTGCTTTTTTCTGGTGGATCAGCTATATATTCCGGTAACTCGCATAGAAAGTGTGCGAATTTTTCGTCGGCCAGAAAGGGCGATGAAGTGAGTGAGTTGGTCACATCCGCGTCTGCGATTTCGCAGTCCAACCTGTTCGCCGCAAGGCAGCAGGTTTTTGTCGTTGAGCGCACGGATGATGCGCCCGAAGCTGCGGCCACGCCGGAAACCAACACCACCATCAACACGGCCGCTTCGGCCAACCGTCACGAAGACGCGGCGCCCAGCTTGGCGCATCAGGATGGCCCGTCGCGGGCGCGTGTCCAGATCCGCTCGCTGGACCTGGGGCTGACGCCGGCGGAAGTGGTGGGCACGCCCGACGTTCTGCAGCGCTTCGACAGCAACGGCGATGGCCGCGTCGATCTCCTGGAATCCGATAAAGCCACCCTGGTCCGCCAGAACCTGTTCACCTTCGCCGGGGTCGGCAATCCCGCGGGCGAAGTGGAAATCACCGCCCCGGTGATCGTGAGCCGCGACGACGCCACCACCGCGCCGGCGGCCACGGCGACCGAAGAAGCCGCCCCGGGCGAGCCCAAGAAGTTCTTTGTCGCCGCGACGCCCGACGGGCGTCCCGCGGCGCATAAATTCGCCGACGCGCGCGAAGCCGCGGCCGGCGGTGTCACCGCGACCGTCGCGGTCGCCAAGAAGTTCTATGGCCAGGGCACCGAAGCCGTGGCCGGGGCGGCGCATGGCGCGCCGGTCCGGCTTTATGACAAGGCCGCGGTGCTGCGCCAGCAAGCGGCCGCGCGCGAGGACGGCGGCGAAACCCGCCTTTACGACAAAGTCGCCCAGAGCGACGTCCCGAACCGCCAGCATTCGGGCGGCGGCGCGACCTTGCACGAACGCGCGCGCCAGATCGCCGCGGCCATCAACGGCGCCAAGAAGACCGTGGTGGTGCAGGTGGCGGCCTACAGCACCGCCGCCGCGGCCAGCACCAAGCAGGCCGCGCTGCTGGTGGAGTCCACCGACCTGACCGCCTGACCTCCCCGCGCGCCTGAACGGACGCTGCCGGCGGAAGCCGGTTTTTTTATGCCTGGAGTCCGTTGCGCCCTTCGCGCGGGCGTCCCATCTTGGCGGGCTCCGCCATAAGGACCCTGCCTTGCAGCACGCCGCTTTCGCTTCGGACCAGGCCGACATCACCCGCAAGCGCGGGGATTGGCAGGTGATCCGCTCCCTCCTGCCTTTCCTGTGGCCGGGCAAGGGCGTTCCCGAGGCCGGGAACATCAGGCTGCGGGTGACGGTGGCGATGGTCTGCATCGTCCTGGCCAAGGTCGCCACGGTCTACGCCCCGCTGTACCTGCAGCGCGCGGTCGACGCCCTGGCGCCGGCGGCGGGCACTGATCCGGTGACGGCCATCCCGCTGTCGCTGATCGTCGCCTACGGCCTCGCGCGCTTTTCCGGCCAGGCTTTCGCCCAGTTCCGCGACGCCGTGTTCGCCAAGGTTTCGCTGCGCGCCATGCGCCGCGCGTCGGCCGTCATCCTCGCCCACCTCCATGGGCTTTCGCTGAAATTCCATCTCGACCGGAGAACCGGCGGCCTGACGCGCGCGATCGAGCGCGGGCGCAACGCCATCGACAACCTGCTGTCGATCTCGCTGTTCAATGTCTTCCCCACCTTCCTGGAGGTGGCGCTGGTGTTCGGCGTATTGTGGCACGCCTTCAGCATCTGGTTCGGGGTGGTGGCGCTGCTCGACGTGGCGGTCTACATCGTGTTCACGGGGCTCACCACCGAGTGGCGCCTGAAGTTCCGGCGGGAAAGCAACGCTTTGGACAACAAAGCCAACACCCGCGCCATCGACAGCCTGCTCAATTTCGAGACCGTCAAGGCCTTCGGCAACGAGACGCTCGAGGTCGAGGAATACGACCGCATGATGGGGCAGTACGAAATCGCCTCGGTGAAAAGCCAGTCGTCGCTGGCGCTGCTCAACATCGGCCAGGCGCTGATCATAGCCGTCGGGCTGGCGGTGCTGATGGCCATGGCCGCCGGCGGCAAGATCGCCGGCCGCATGACCGTGGGCGATTTCACGCTGGTGAACCTTTACATGATCCAGCTGGCGCAGCCCCTCAACTTCTTCGGCTTCGTCTACCGCAACATCAAGCAGTCGTTGGTCGACATCGAGAAGATGTTCGACCTGCTGGAAGTCGAGCCCGAGATCAAGGATCCGCCGGGCGCGGCACCGCTGGCGTTCAAAGGCGGCGAAGTCAGGTTCGAGAACGTCACCTTCGCCTACGATCCGCGCCGGCCGATCCTCAAGGACGTGTCGTTCACGGTGCCGCCCGGCCAGATGGTGGCGCTGGTGGGCGCGACCGGCTCGGGCAAGTCGACCATCGGGCGGCTCCTGTTCCGCTACTACGACGCGGCGGGCCGCATCTCCATCGACGGCCAGGACATCCGCGAGGTGACCCAGGCCTCGGTGCGCGCCGCCATCGGCGTGGTGCCCCAGGATACGGTGCTGTTCAACGACACCATCCGCTACAACATCGCCTACGCCCGGCCTTCAGCCACACAGGACGAGATCGCCGCCGCGGCGCGGCTTGCGCATATCCACCAGTTCATCGCCGCGCTGCCCGACGGCTACGACACCCTGGTGGGCGAGCGCGGCCTCAAGCTGTCCGGCGGCGAGAAACAGCGCGTGGCCATCGCCCGCGTGATCCTGAAAGGCGCGCCCATCCTGCTGTTTGACGAGGCGACCTCGGCGCTCGACACCCACACCGAAAAGGAGATCCAGGCCAACCTGAAAGAGGTGAGCGCCGGGCGCACCACGCTTGTCATCGCCCACCGGCTGTCGACCATCGTCGACGCCGACCAGATCCTGGTGCTGGATCGGGGCGAGATCGTCGAACGCGGCACCCACGCCGAACTCCTGGCCCGGGACGGCGCCTACGCCAGCGCCTGGAAACGCCAGCAGCAATCCCTGCGTGCCGCCGAAGCCACCGCGCAGGCCGACGCATTCACGGCGCCCGCCGCGCATTAGATAACCGCGTCGGTAGCTGATTTTTAACCCCGTCGTTCTAGGGTCGGTCTGGGTTATCAGGCCGCGGTACGTCCCGGGCTCGTTCCGTTGCGCGCTGGGCGCTGCATAACCTCCTGATTCAAAACGCCTGCCCGCGCGACCCGCGGCAGCGGGCGACGGTGCATCCACGCCTAGAAGGGCGGGATACAAAAAGGTGGGACCATGGCGACCGAACTCTATGACGACCAGGACCAGCACGATGGCGGCTCCGAAGACGCCGTCAAAGCCCGCGCGCCCGGCCGCGGCGCCGCCCGGGTGAAGAAGCCGCCTTTCGCCGCGCACGGACCGTCGTCGGGCGCGGCGCGGTCCCGTTCCATCGTCCGGCCGGATCAAAGCCACGGGGCTCAAAGCCACGGGGCGGTCGCCGCCGCCGACGCGGTCTACGCCGATCTGCCGGCGCAGGACGGCCAGCCCTGGTGGCATTCCCAGAAAGCCGTCGCCGCCGGTGTCGCGTTGTCGGCGGTCTGGGGCGTCGTATTCTCGATCTATATCACCGCCACCATCGGCTGGCGTCAGATCCCCACCCTGTTGCCCGACCAGTTCGGCAGCTTCATGGCGACCTTCATCCTGCCGATCGCCATGCTGTGGCTGCTGGTGGCCTATTTCGACCGCGGACGCGAACTGAAGCGCACCGCCGAGGCCCTGCACAACCACCTCGCCCAGCTCACCTATCCGTCCGACGACGCCCGCGGGCGGGTCAACGAGATCACCGACTCCCTGAAGGCCCAGGCCGCAGCACTCCTCGACGCCAGCGAGACCGCCGTCCGGCAGGTGCAGAAACTGCAATCGGGTTTCCTGCGCGATACCGAGAAACTCGCCAATGTCACCGGCGCCCTGGAAGCCGGCGCGGCCTCGGCCGCCGCCGCTGTGACGGATCAAGTGGCGAAGCTGCAGCAGGTGATCGATTCCGCCGCCGACGTGAACCTCAAGATCGAGGACGCGCTGCGCCGCCAGCACGAGTTCATCCGTTCTTCCAGCCAGAAGACCCTTTCCGAGGTGAACAGCATGGGCCAGACCCTGGCCGGCCATGTCACCTCGCTCTCCACCGCCACCGAGCGCGCGCGCGGCATGAGCGCCGCCATCGCCCAGCAGCTGGGCGACCAGGAGAAAGCGCTGGCGAAAGCCGGCGAAACCGCGAAAATCTACGCCGACGAGATGGGCAAGGCGGTCGCCGCCAACTCCGAGCGCGTGGAGGATGCGGCGCGGCGCGCCGAGGCCACGGTCGCCGAGATCGCCGACACCCTGGGCGGCAAGGCCCATGGCCTCGAGACCCTGTTCGACAAGCAGCGCACGGAACTCGCCGCCGCCGGCGACCGCATCGAAGACCAGGCGACCAAGGTCAACATGCGCCTGGGCCAGCAGACCGCCAATCTCGACCAGGTCATGGAGCGCGTGCTCAGCCGCGTGAAGATCGTCGAGGAGGCGCTGGCCATCCAGACCAAGGAACTCAACGCCGCCTCCGACGGCGCGGTCGCCAAGCTGCGCACGGTCGAGAGCATGGTCAAGAAACAGGCCGAGGGCGTGGGCGAAGCCGCCGCGCGCGTCGAGAACCGCCTGGCCGCCGCGGCCGATGAATTTGGCCTGCGCTCGCGCATCGTGACGGAAAAGTTCGACCGCGCCACCGCCGACCTGGAGAAAGCCTCCAACATCGCCATCGGCCGCGCCGAGGCGATGGGGCAGGTCTCCGACACCGTCATCCAGAAGATCGACACCGTGGGCGCGCGCGTGCGCGACCACGCCGAGCAGTTGGCCAACGCCGCCAGCCGCGCGGCCGTGCAGGCGGACAGCATCCGCGACACCCTGCGCCGCCAGAACGACGAACTGGAGATGGCCGCCAACACCCTCACCACCCACGTCAAGCTCAGCGAGACTGCGCTCGCCCAGCAGGCGCGCCAGATGGGCACGACCTCGGAACAAGTTTTGGCCCACGTGCGCTCGATGTCGGACGTTCTCAGCCAGAACTCGTCCGAACTGATGCAGCTGTCGGCCCGCGTCACCAAGGAACTGGAATCGATCCGCGAGTCCCTCGAGACCACCGCCCAGAAGGTGTCCGACACGGTCACCTACTCGGTGGCCAAGACCAAGGACGTCAGCCGCGAGATCGGCACCGAGGTCTCGGCGCTGTCGAGCGTCGCCGGCCAGGTGGCCAAGGACATGCAGGGTGTGCTCGGTAGCCTCGACCAGAGCAAGGACGCCCTGCGCGCCGCCTCCGACGCTGCCGGCCTGCGCCTCAAGGAAGCCTCGGACCAGTTCCACGTCCAGGTCTCGGCCATCGACAAGGCCGCGTCCCACGCCACCGAAACCATGGCCGTGGTGGGCGACGGACTAAGGCAACGTTCTGCCGCCATCGCCACCACCGCCGACGACGCCCAGGTGCGCCTCAACGGCTTCCGCGACGCGCTGCAGAAACTCATGCTCGACTTCGAGGACTCCACCAACCGCGGCGCCGCGCAGGTCAGCGTCGCCGGCGAGAAGATGCGCCACTCCCTGGGCGAGTTCGCCGATACCTCGGAAAAGATCGCCGGCGGCACCCGCGCCACCGGCGAAGCGTTCCGCCAGCAGCTGCTGACCCTGGGTAAATCTGCCGACGAGGCGGTGGCCCGCGTCGAAGTGGTGCTCAAGACCCTGCGCAAGCACGCCGAGAGCCTGGTCGAGGGCTCGAATGGCATCACCGAGCAGACCGGCAAGGCCGGGCAGATCTTCGCCAAGCAGGTGGACCAGCTGATTTCCAGCGCCACCAAGGCCGCCGACACGGCGCGCGCATTGGAGGAAAGCCACGACAAGGCCCACACCGGCAAGTTCCTCGAGAACACCACCTATGTCATCGAGCAGCTGCACAGCATGGCGGTGGACATCGCCCGCATCTTCCAGCCCAGCGTCGAAGAGGAGCTGTGGAAGCGCTACTACAAGGGCGACCAGGGCGTGTTCCTGCGTCACATCACCAAGACGCTGTCGCGCCAGAAGTTCGACGCCATCCAGCGCAAATACCAGACCGACGACAAGTTCCGCGGTTATGTCATGCGCTATCTGAAGGAATACTCGGCACTGGTGAAACACGCCCGCGCCACCGACCGCGCCGAAGTGCTGACCACGACCTTCTCCACCTCCGACATGGGCAAGCTCTACATGCTGTTGTCGAAGGCGATGGAAGGCGCCGCGGCCGAGGGCGCCGCAGAGTAGCAAGATGCCTGAGTGAAGACGGGCTAAAGGGCGCTCAAGCTACCGGGCGCCCTTTTTCTTTAGAGCCAGCCGGACTTTTTAAATCCACGATAGAGCGCCAGACAGCCGATCACGATGATCGCCAGCGACACGGGGTAACCCCATTTCCACTCCAGCTCGGGCATGAATTTGAAGTTCATGCCCCAGATGCCCTCGAACACCATGGGCAGGGCGAAGATCGCCGCCCAGGCGGTGAGCCGCTTGGTGGTTTCGGCCTCGTCGATGGTGGTCAGGGCCAGGTTCACCTGCATCGCCGAGGAAATGGTTTCGCGAAGGGTGTCGAGCGAGGTGTTGAGCCGCGCCAGGTGGTCGTAGACGTCGCGGAAGTATTCCTGGGTGTTGACGCAGACCGCCGGCACCCGGCCGCCGTAAAGCTTGCCGGCGGCCTCCATGAGCGGGCCGACCGCGTGCTTCATGGTCAACACCTTCTGTTTCAGCCCATAGAGCTTTTCGGTGCTGCGGCGGGCCGAGGCTTTGGCGAATATCTGTTCCTCGATGGCCTCAAGGTCCGATTCGATGGAATCGATGATCGGGAAATAGCGGTCCACCACCGCGTCCATGAGCGCGTAAAGCACGAAGCCCGACCCCTGCTTCAGCAGATGCGGTTCCCGCTCGCAGCGGTCGCGCACGCCGACGAACATCTGCTGGCTGCGGTTGCGCACCGAGAGCACGTAGTTGCGCCCCACGAACACATCGATTTCCCCGACGTTGAGGTCTCCCCCCACCACTTCGACCAGATGCATCACCGCGAAGACGGAATCGCCGTATTCCTCCATCTTCGGGCGCTGATGGCCCATGTGGGCGTCCTCCACCGCCAGTTCGTGGAGGCCGAACTCCTGCTGCATTTCGGCCAATTCCTCGTTCGAGGGGTCTTTCAGCGCCACCCACACGAAACAATCGGGACGTTCGACGTACTTGCTGATGTCCTGGATCGGGATATCGGCCAGCTTGCGGCCGTCCTGATAGGCGATGCAGTTGATGAGCATGACGGGAGTTCCCGGAGAGGTCGGGCCAGATTAGGCCGGTTCGCGGGGAATGGGGAGGCGCAAATCGCGTAGGGATTTCCGTTATCCACAGCGCGCGTTAACCGGTCGTTCGTGTTTGGCAAGCAGGATGAAAGCCTCCCCAACGCCTTCGATCGCGGTGAGCCTTCTCATGTTCGTTGACAGCGCCTTCGGGCCGCGCATGCCCGCCGAGGTCAGGGTGGAACTGGCGGCGGCGCAACCCGACCTCGTCCGGCAGGTGCGTCAGGTGGTGCTGACCATCGGCACGCCGGGAAACACGCCGGGAGGCGCGCCGGCCTGGGTCGACGAGCGCCTCGCGCGCCATGCCGACGGCGACATCCTGCTTTTCACCGCGCGGGTCGGCCGGCTGCTGGTGGGTTTCATGATGCTGGAAAAGTCCACCATGACGGCGTCTTATTCCTGGGTGACGCCGCGCTTCCGCGGCCGCGGCCTCGGACAGCGGTTCTATTCTTTTGCCTGCATCAATCTCGGCTCGCCGGCGCCGTGTTTCATGTTCCCGCTGGAGATGGCGGGCGAATACGCGAGCGCGCTGGGGGGCCTGGCCATCGAGACCGCCAACGACGGCGGTTTTTGCGCCATCCACCCGTTGTCGGCGGTGCAGGCCGCCTAACATGTTCTAGGCCAGCAAGGCCGCCTTCACGTCGGCGGCCACGTCCAACAGACGAAGATCGGGACTGGACAGCGCCTGCTGCATCACCGCCAGGCGCCGTGCGTGCCTGGCTCCTTCGTCGGCGGCCGGCGGGAGCCGCTGCGCGGCTTTCAGCACTTCGATCAGGAGCGGAAACAGGCCCGCCGGCATCGCCGCCCGGCCGTAGAGGATTCCCCAGCTGCTGTCGAACTTCGCGGCTTCCACCATGTTGCGGATGCTGCGCACGCTGACGTCGCCGAGCGCCGCCATGGCGGCCGCGAAGATGTCCCACTCCTGGGAGGCCGCCGCCACGGTGCACAGTTCGAACAGCTGCGGCGCGGCGCCGCGGTCGCGCAGCGATAACGCCAGCGCCGCGGCGGCGGCCGGCGTCGTCGGCCACCACGGCCGCGAAGAGTGCGTGTTCATGGACGCGCGATCCCCGCCTGCGGATGAGAAGCGCGGGCGGAGCGTCCGCACGCCGCGGGAGGCAGAAACAGAACGAGGGTGGACAATCAGGTTTATCCAAGTCGCCGTGAGTGACGCGGGCACAATGAGGCGCGGCCCCGGAACTTGCTTTGACATAGGTCAACCCATTGGCCTGATTGACGTTGATGGTAGGGACTATCGACGTCGTACCGGAAGCGCCCGCCGATAACATTCGACGCAAAACGGCTTTGCCTGCCGTGACGCCGGGGCGCCCTGTCAGGGGCGGTCGGCGGGACCGCCGTGGCGGGAAATTTCCGCCAAACGCGCCTCAAGTGCGCGCGCGAACCTGTCGATGTCGAACAGGGGATAGGTCTCGAGGTTTTCCGCCAACTGCGCGTGAATCGCACTCAGGGCTTCGGGGTGCGTGGCGAGGTGGACGGCGCGCTCCTCGTAAGCTGCGAGATCGGCGGCGATCATGCCGTCGAGACCGACCGCCCGCAGGAAGGACTCGGCGATGCGCGCGCCAAAGCGGTGGCCCGCGACCGTCAGAATCGGCAGGCCCGACCACAGGGCGTCGAGCGCCGTGGTGGAGGCGTTGAGCGTGAACGTGTCCAGGAACAGGTCGCAGAGATAGTGGCGCGCGAGGTGGCGCGCCTTATCCGGCAGCCTGTCCGCGAACACCAGCCGGCGCCCGTCAACGCCGCGCTTGGCCGCCGCCGCGCGCAAGTTCTCCGCGACCGCGGGGCTGAGCGTGCGCGACAGCCAGAGGACGCTGCCCTCCACGCGGCCGAGGATGCGCATCCACGCATCGAAGGCCGCGGTGTCGATCTTCTCCGGGTTATTGAACGCGCAGAACACGAACCCCTCGGGCGGCAAACCGGCTTCGGCCCGGGTCATGGGCGCGCCGATGGGGTGGGGCGAGGCGCAATGATAGGTGTCCGGAAGCCTGACCACCCGCGCGCCGTAGAGCGCGTCTTCGCCCGGGGGAACCACGGTCGCATCGGCGATCAGGCAGTCGAGGGACGAAAGCTCGCAATGGCCGGCGTGTCCCAGCCAGAACGCCTGTGTCCGCGCCGGGCGCGCCGCGACCACCGGCAGCAGCGCCAGGGTCATGTAGCCGTCGAGATAGACGAGGATGTCGAGATCGCAGGCGGAGATGGCCTCGATCATGCCTTCGGCGGACGGCGGCAGGGCCACGAAATGCTCGGCACCCGCGGCGATGGTGCGGGTGAACGGCGTCTCCGCGCCTTGCGGCAGGTAAAAGACGTGAACCTCGAACCGCGACCGGTCGTGGGCGGCGAACAGCGCGGCGGTCACATGTCCGATCGGGTGATCGCGCAGCATGGACGACAGATAGCCGACCTTGAGTCTGGCGCCGGTGGCGGCCTGCGTGCGGTGGGCCTGTGCGCGGGGGGCCTGCGGGCCGGGAAGTTGCCGGTCGATGGCGGCGGCGACCGACCGCAAGAGCGCATGCGGCATCGGCCGCAACACCGCCTGATAGGCGATCGGCGCCAGATGCGTCCAGTTCATGCCGTCGAGGTTCGCCTGGCCGAGGTTATACAGCAGCTCGCGGTGGCAGGCGTCGGCCTCCGCCAGGCGGCCCTCGATCCCGTGGATGGTCAGGAGGCGCGACAAGGCGAACACATGTCCCGGGCTGCGCTCCAGGGCCGCTTCGTAATGGCGCCTGGCCTCGGCATAGGCATGTATCGTGTCCGCCGACCAGGCACGCTGCAAAAGCGCCTTGGTGAGGTCGTCGTCGCGGCCGTCAAGCAGCGCCCGCGCGGCGGCGTTGTCGGGGTCATCGGCCAGGACCTGGGTAAGCCGCGCTTTCGCGGCGGCGGCACGCCCGCTTGCCATCTCCGCCTTGGCCAGGTTGATCAGGAGGCTCGGCGCGCCGGGCTTTTGCGCCAGCGCGGCGGTGAGGCTGGCGATGGCGGGCAGGGGGTGCCCCGCTTCCAGCAAAGCCGTGCCCAGGATCTGATGCGCGTCCGTCAGGTCCGGCGCGATCTCGAGCGCTTGCCGGCTCGCGGCGGCGGCGGCGTCGAAGGCGCCGAGCCGCAGATGCACGCGGGCGGCATTGAGGTGCGCGAGGGCGTCGGAGGGGTCGAGCGCGATGGCGCGCTGGAGGGCGTCGCGCGCCTCGGCCAGGCGTCCCCGGGTCATCAGCAGCGCGCCCAGGTGCAAGGCGGCACCCGCGTCCTTGGGGTCGGCGGACATGGCGCGGCGGTAGGCCTCCTCGGCCTGGTCCCACTGATCCAGTTTGGTCCTGACCCTGCCCAGGTCGATCAAATGGCAGGCTTCGGGAAATTCCGCGACGATGTTTTCGTAGATGCGGGCGATCCGCTCCAGCACGCGCGCCGCCTCGAATGTCGCGCCGATATCGACATAAGCGTTGGCCAGGGCATCCAGCAGGCCGCGGCTTTGGGGCGCGGCGGCAACGGCGCGATCGAGAACCAGTGCGGCCGGCTTCAATTGGCCGCACGCCCGCAACGCCGCGGCGGCGGTCAGGATGGCGCGCTTGTCGGCGGGATGGGTCTCGGCCAGCTCTCTGAAACACTCCACGGCCGCCGCCGGTTCGCCGCGCTCGATCGCCGCGAGCCCGGCCGAGAGCAGTGCTTTAGCCGACCGCATGAGCGTCGCCGGGCGGCGTGCGGGGATTCCCCGCAAGGTCTTGTAAATAAAACATGGAGGGCAACATACTGGGTCGCGCGTCTGCCGCACAATGATCTCCATGGGGGGCCTCCACGGCCGGGCCGGCGCGCGAAGGGAAGAGTGTGGGCGAGTCTCCGGAAACAGCGCGATTGATCGATCTCGGCGCCAGGCATGCCGCGGCGCCGGGCGATCCCCATGCGAGTTTCATGTACGCCCAGGCCCTCGCCGGCGCCGGCCGCCCCGCGGACGCAGCGCGTGTGGCGGAGGCCGCCATTGCTTTGCATCCTGCTGACGCCAGCCTGTTGCGTCTCGCGCTTGAACTGTACCAGGCGGCGGGCGATCTCAAGCGCGCGCTTGAGATCGCCGCGCGTCTGGAGAGCGCCGCGCCGCAAGATCCCCTGGTGCGGGTGAGGCGCGGCCGGCTGTGGATGGCGGTGGCGGATACCAGGGCCGCCGCGGCGGCTTTCGAAGCCGCGTTGACACTCGACCCCGCGTGCGCTCCGGCCGTGGACGGGCTCGCGGACGTCTGGCGTCTGGACGGCGACATCGCCAAGGCGCGCGACGTCCTCCGGCGGCGCGCGGGAATGCCCGGCACGCCCGAGCTTCAGGCCGCGGCGCGGTTCAAGGCCGAGACCGTACAGCCGGTGGTGGCCCGGGATGCGGCCGAGATCGATGCCGCGCGCCGGGCCTTGCGCGCGGTGCTCGCGCGCGGACCGGAAACACCCTTCGCGGACCCCTGGGCGCTGGGGCTGGGGCCGAATTTCTATCTCGGATACCAGGCCGGCGATGACCGGCCGCTGCAAGAGGCCCAGGCGGCCTATTTCCTGGCGGCCACACCGTCGCTCGGGTTCGTCGCGCCGCATGCGGGAGCCCGGCCCAAGGGGCGGATCCGGGTCGGCATCGTCTCGCATTTCTTCACCAAACACACCGTCGGCTACCTGACCCTGGGCCTCGCCACCCTGCTCGATCGCGCCCGCTTCGATCTTGTGCTGTTCCGCACGCCGGGGGCGGGGCGGGACAGCCTGACGCCGCGTTTCGGACCGATCGTCGACCTGCCGCCGGACCTCGCCCAGGCAAGGCGGCAGGTCGCCGCCGCGGAACTCGACGTCCTGCACTATCCCGAGATCGGCATGGACCACTTCACCTATTTCCTGGCGTTCGCGCGCCTCGCCACGGTGCAGACCATGGCCTGGGGCCATCCCATCACCAGCGGCTTGCCCACCATCGACCTGTTCCTGTCGCCGCATGAGATGGAGCCGGAGGGCGCCGCCGCGCATTACCGCGAGCGCCTGGTGCGGTTGAAGGGACTGACCTTCGCCGGCGCGCGGCCCGCCGTGCCGGACTCCGCCGATACGCTGCTCGATAAAACGCGGCCGTCCTATGTCTGCGCGCAAAGCATTTTCAAGGCGCATCCGGATTTCGACCCGGTCCTCGCGCGCATCCTGCGCGAGGACCCGGACGGCTTGCTCTATGTCATCGGCCACAGCCCGGTCACCACCGCCATCTTCCGCGCGCGCCTGGAGCGCGCCTGCGGCGCCGATGCATCCCGCCTGCGCGTCTTGCCGCGCATGAACGGCCGGCAGTTCCTGGCGCTGGTGCGGGCCGCCGACGTGCTGATGGACATCCCGCAATGGTCCGGCGGCAAGACCTCGCTGGAGGCCTTCGCCATGGGCACGCCCATCGTCCACCAGCCGGGCGCCTTCATGCGCGGGCGGCATACGCTGGCGTTCTACCGCCGCATGGGTGATGAGACGATGATCGCGAAGACCGCGGACGCCTATGTGCAACGCGCGGTGCGCGCGGCGCGTGACCGGGATTTTGCGTGCCAGGTGCGTGGCGAGATTGCCGCCCGCAGCGGCGCGCTGTTCGACGATGCGGCTTCGATCCGCGAGATCGAGGACGTGTGGGCGGACGCGATCGAGGCCCGCTAGCACGCGGTTCGGTCTTATCCGAAGATTACCGGGGATTGCAGGGCGCTTGGCCCGCAACCTTCCCAGCGTTAAGTAGTTGTCCTTACTGGCATTGGGGATGAAGCCACCGCTATGAGACTATACCGGCGTGCGTCGTCGAGATGGATTTATGGTTTATGAGCCCTCCGCAAAGTCTTCTGCCGCGGCGTGTGTTGCTGGCTGATCCCGCGCCCGTGGGGCGGGACTTCACGACACTGGCCTTGCACAACTGCGGAATACCGCAGGTCGATGCCGTGGCGAATGGTACCGAAGCGGCGCAGTTCCTCGCCACCGCCAGCCAGCCGGTGGACTGCATCATCGCAGACGTGGTCATGGAACAGGGGAGCGGCCTTCAGCTGCTGCAGGCAATCCGCTGCGGCGGCATCAGTCGTGTGCGAGCGGACATCTGTTTCATGTTGCTGGCGGATTCCTGGACTCCTCAGATCCTCCTTGCCGCCAAGGCCTTGGACGTTCATGGGGTGATTCTCAGGCCGGCGGGTTCGGACCTTTTGGCGAAGCAAATTCTTGCGGCACGAAAGCGATCCTTTCGCCTCGACGTCGCCCGCTATCGCGCGGTGCAGCTGTCCTGACGGCGTCGGAGCGAGTCTGACTTTCGCCGCATCGCCGGAGGGAGCGGTTCGCCACGGCGGTCCGGGCCAAGCCACGACATGAAGACCCGCCCGCCGGCGCTTATGTCGGGCAGCTTGCGGGGGTGACGTCTCCGCCCGCAGCAGGCGCGGATGAGATCGTCGCCATGGACATAAGTTGGAATGATGGTGGGCGGTGCAGGGATTGAACCTGCGACCCCACGCGTGTGAA
>JAYRKL010000018.1:0-84353 GCA_041905795.1 Rhodospirillaceae bacterium
GTTGCATGTGATCACCGAGAAGGGCAAAGGGCATCCGTTCACCGCGCCCAACGCCGAGAACTACCACGCGCTGGAACGGTTCGATCCCGCCACCGGCGAGATCTTCAAGTCCAAGGCCGCGGCGCCCTCCTTCACCAAGGTCTTCGCCGAAAGCCTGATCGAGGAAGCCGCCGCCGACCCCGATGTGATCGCCATCACCGCGGCGATGCCCTCCGGCACCGGCCTCGACCTGTTCCAAAAGCGCTTCCCGGATCGCTGCTACGACGTCGGCATCGCCGAACAGCACGCCGTCACCTTCGCCGCCGGCCTCGCCGCCGAGGGCCTGAAACCGGTGGTGGCGATCTACTCCTGCTTCCTGCAGCGCGCCTATGACCAGATCGTGCATGACGTGGCCCTGCAGACCTTACCTGTTCGCTTCGCCATCGACCGCGCCGGCCTGGTGGGCGCCGACGGCCCCACCCACGCCGGCAGCTATGACCTGGCCTATCTCTCCTGCCTGCCGGGTATAGTGCTTATGGCCGCCGCCGATGAGGCGGAGCTGAAACACATGGTCGCGACCTCGCTGGCCATCGGCGACCGGCCTTCGGCGTTCAGGTTCCCGCGCGGCGAAGGCTTCGGCGTGGCGCTGCCGGCCCGCGGACGCGCGCTCCCTGTCGGCAAAGGCCGCGTCCTGCGCCAGGGCTCGTCCGTCGCCCTGCTGTCGCTGGGCGGCCGGCTCCAGGAATGTTTGCGCGCGGCCGACGACCTCGCGGCGCGCGGCCTGTCGGCCACCGTGGCCGACGCAAGATTCGCCAAGCCGCTGGACGAGGACCTCATCAGCCAACTCGCCGCGCATCACGAGGTGCTGGTGACCATCGAGGAAGGCGCCGTGGGCGGCTTCGGCGCCCATGTGTTGACCCTGCTGGCGCAGAACGGCCAGCTCGACGGCGGCCTCAAGGTGCGCACCATGACTCTGCCCGACCTGTTCGTGGCGCACGGCAAACCGGAAGAGCAATACGCCGATGCCGGCCTGCAAGCCCGGCATATTGTCGATATGGCGCTCTCGGCCCTCGGCCGCCCCGCCCTGATCCGGCCCCCTCTGATCCGGGAAGTCGGCGGGCGGCTGCGCTAAACTCTTATTCGGTTGCGTTTTCTGCGACAAACCGGCACCCACTCCGCCGGAAAATGCTTCGGGGGCCGCGTGCCCTCGCCACTGCCAGGACGATTCGTGGTGACCGCGCCCGCTCTTTCATCATCGGCCGCCGGCGACGCCGACCTGATCCGCGCCAAGGTTCAGGCGGCGGGCTCATCGTTCTATTGGGCCATGCGCTTCCTGCCGCCGGCCAAGCGCGAGGCCCTGTTCGCGATCTACGCCTTTTGCCGCGAAGTCGATGACATCGCCGACGGCGACGCCACCCGCCCGGAGAAGATCGTCGCCCTCGACGCCTGGCGCCAGAAGATCGAGGAAGTGTACCTGGGCCGCACCGGCGATCCGATCTCGCGCACCTTGGCCCAAGCCATCGCCGCCTACGGCTTGCGCAAGAAGGACTTCATCGCCGTCATCCAGGGCATGGAGATGGACGCGCGCGGGCCCATCGTCGCCCCCAGCCTGGATGAGCTGGACCTCTACTGCGACTGCGTCGCCGCCGCCGTGGGCCGGCTGTGCGTGCCGGTGTTCGGCGAAGCCACCCCGGCCGGGGAGCGCGTCGCCAACCGCCTGGGCCGCGCGCTGCAGCTCACCAATATTCTACGAGACGTGGAGGAGGACGCCGAAATCGGCCGCCTCTACCTGCCCGCCGAACTGCTGTCCCGCGACAACGTGCCCGCCGATCCGGCGCGGGCGCTGGCCAGCCCCGGCCTCGCCAAAGTGATGGAGACCGTGGGCGGCATGGCGCGCGGCGCCTACGCCGACACCGAAGCCGCGCTGGCGGAATGCTCAAAAGGCGCCATGCGCCCGGCGGTGATCATGATGATGGTCTACCGCAAGCACCTCGACCGGCTCGCCGCCAATCATTGGCGGCCGCTGCCGCCGCGCACCGGTCTCGCCCGCGCCCGCGCCAATATCGAGAAACTGTGGATCGCCATCCACTACGGGCTGTTCTGATGGCCCCGCGCTTGTCGTCAACCGTGCATATCATCGGCGCTGGGCTTGCCGGACTTGCCGCGGCCGTGCGCCTTATGCCCGCAGGCGTGCCCATGACGCTGTATGAGTCCGCGCCCCGCGCCGGCGGACGCTGCCGCTCCTACCATGACCCGGTGCTGGATTGCGTGATCGACAACGGCAACCACCTCATGCTCAGCGGCAATCACGCTATCATGGCTTACGTGAAAGCCGTTGGCGCCGAAGACCGTCTCGCCGGCCCGCGCGACACTGCCTTTCCCTTCGTCGATGTCGCGACCGGCGCGCGCTGGAGCCTGCGTCCCGGCGACGGCGCCATCCCGTGGTGGCTGTTCAACCCCGCCCGCCGCGTCCCCAACACGTCGGTCTGGCAATACCTGAGCGTCGCCCGCGTGATGCGCGCCGGACTGGGCGAGACCATGACCTCCTGCGTCGGGACCGGCGGCGCGCTTTATCGCAATTTCTGGGAACCGCTCACGGTCGCGGTCCTCAACACCGCGCCGGATGAGGCGGCGGCCGTACTGATGAGCCCGGTCTTGCGTGAAACCTTCCTCAAGGGCGCCCGCGCCTGCCGGCCCCTGGTGGCGCGCGACAGCCTGGCCGCGACACTCGTCGACCCGGCGGTGGAAACCCTGACCCGGGCCGGCGCCCGGTTCCGCTTCGGCACACGCGTGCGCGCTCTCCAGACTGCGGACAACCGCGTCACCGGCCTCGATGTCGACGGCGCCGCCGTTGCCGTGAACGACGGCGATACTGTGATCCTGGCGGCGCCGGCGTGGATCGCCGAAACCCTGGTGCCGGGCCTCAAGGCCCCGCCGGCCGGCGAGCCCATCGTCAACGTGCACTACCGTCTCCCGGACGCCATCACCGCGCCGGGCGAGGTGCGCATTGTCGGCATCGTCGGGGGCGTGGCCCAATGGGTATTCGCCCGCGGCAATATCGCCTCGGTCACGATCTCGGCCGCCAGTGATCTGGTCGACACACCGGCCGAGGAGATCATCGCCCGCTGCTGGCCCGAGGTTGCGCTGGCGCTGGAATTGGGTGATAGAGCGTTTTGCGCCGAAGTGGACGCCGGTTCGGCGAAACAAAACGCGGCCAATCAAAAAACCACCCTCCCGCCGGCCCGGGTGGTGAGGGAAAAACGCGCCACCTTCGCCCAGACACCGGCGGCGGCGCAGCTCCGTCCCCCCTGCCGTACGTCATTCACGAACCTTTTATTGGCGGGCGACTGGACCGACACCGGGCTCCCCGCCACCATCGAAGGCGCGGTGCGCTCAGGCTTCACGGCGGCGGACGAAACCCTCAAGACCGGCGCCGCCAGGGCGGCGTAAGGCAAGAACAAGAATGGGCCTCTCTACCAACCTCCAATCCAATGGATTTCAGTCTCAAGGCCTGCCGGGCCTCGACGCGGTGATCGCCGAGACCGTGGGTGCGTTCAAGCGCCGGCAGCGGCCCGACGGCCACTGGGTCTTCGACCTGGAAGCCGACGCCACCATTCCCGCCGAGTACATCATGCTGGGCCACTACCTCGACGAGCGCGAGGACGAGGTGGAGCAGAAGCTGTCGGCCTATATCCGCGGCATCCAGGGCGAACACGGCGGCTGGCCTCTGTTCCACGCCGGCGACTTCGACATGAGCGCCTCGGTGAAGGCCTACCTCGCGCTGAAGCTGGCGGGCGATTCCGTCGATGCCCCGCATATGAAGAAGGCGCGCGATGCCATCCTGGCGCGCGGCGGCGCCGCCAAGGCCAATGTGTTTACGCGCTACGCGCTCGCCCTGTTCGGCGAAGTGCCGTGGCGGGCGGTGCCAGTGATGCCGGTGGAACTCATGCTGGCGCCCAAGTGGTTCCCGGTCACGGTCCAGCGTTTCTCCTACTGGTCGCGCACGGTGATCGCGCCGCTGTTGATCCTCGCGGCCTTGAAGCCGCGCGCCAGGAACCCCAAAGGGGTGCGGATCCAGGAGTTATTCGTCACGCCGCCGGATGAGGTCGAGGTCTATCTCACCAACCCCACCGGCGGACGCGGCGGGAATTTCTTCCTGGCCCTCGACAAGGTGCTGCGGGTGATCGAACCGCACGCGCCCAAGGGCCTGCGCAAGCGTGCCATGGACAAGGCGGTGGCCTTCTTCACCGAACGCCTGAACGGCGAAGACGGCCTGGGCGCGATTTTTCCGGCCATGGCCAATGCGGTCATGGCGATGGAGGCGCTCGGCTTCCCCAAGGATCATCCCGATCTGGTCACCGCGAAGAAGTCCATCAAGAACCTGCTCACCCCGGGGGAAGGCCGCATGTTCTGCCAACCCTGCGTCTCGCCGGTCTGGGACACCGGCCTTGCGGCGCTGGCGCTTCTCGAAACCGGCGCCGCCAATGACGACACCGGCGTCGCGGCGAGCTGCGACTGGCTGAAGGATCGGCAGATCCTGGACTTCAAAGGCGATTGGGCCGAGAAGCGCCCCAACCTGCGGCCGGGCGGCTGGGCCTTCCAGTACAACAACGCGCACTACCCCGACGTCGACGACACCGCGGTGGTGGCCATGGCCCTGCACCGGGCCGACGCCGGCAAATACGCCGAAGCCATCGCCCGCGCCGCCGAGTGGATCGAAGGCATGCAGAGCGCCAACGGCGGCTGGGGCGCTTTCGATGTCGACAACAACGACGCCTACCTGAACAACATCCCCTTCGCCGACCACGGCGCCTTGCTCGATCCGCCCACGGCGGACGTTTCCGCACGCTGCATCAGTTTCCTGGCGCAGATCGGCCGCGAACGCACGTACCCGGTAATCGCGCGCGGGATCGACTATCTCAAGCGCGAGCAGGAAAAGGACGGCAGCTGGTTCGGCCGCTGGGGCACCAACTACATCTACGGCACCTGGTCGGTGCTGAACGCGCTCAACGCCATCGGCGAGGACATGCATGCGCCTTATGTCCGCAAGGCCGTGGACTGGCTGCTGGCGCACCAGAATTCCGACGGCGGCTGGGGCGAGGACGGCGCGACCTACTGGACCGAGCGCCGCTATGAACGCAAGGCCTCGACGCCGTCGCAGACCGCCTGGGCGGTGCTGGCGCTGATGGCGGCGGGCGAGGTCGAACACCCGGCGGTGAAGCGCGGCATCGACTACCTGCTGGCGGCGCCGCGCGGCGAAGACGGCCGCTGGCAGGAACCCTGGTTCACCGCCGTGGGCTTCCCGCGCGTGTTCTATCTCCGCTACCACGGCTACGCCGCCATCTTCCCGCTGCAGGCCCTGGCCCGCTACCGCGACCTCAAGGCCAGCAACACCAAGACCGTCCGCTACGGGATGTGAACATGACCACCGGTGTCGAGAAGGCCCTCGCCAAAGTTCTCGCCGCCGCCGCGCATCTTCCGGGGATTGAACGCAGCACGTCCTACGGCAATCTCTCGGTCAAAGTGCAGGGCAAATACCTGTGCTCCATCAAGGACCCGCAGACCCTGTCCTTGCGCTGCGCCATGGAGGACAAAGAGATGCTGTTCGAGGCCGCCCCCGGGATTTATTACGAGACCGACCACTACAAGGGCTGGCCGGGCCTGCTGGTGCGGCTCGACAAGATCTCCAAAAAAGAACTCTCGCTGCGTCTCGAACGCGCCTGGCGCATCCAGGCGCCCAAAAAATTGCAGAAGGCCTATGACGCGGAACAAGCCCCCGCGCCGAAAGCACGATCCCGTGAAGGATGACGTCACCGCGTCATAAAAGACTGCGGCAGCGGGAGAAGACCGCTTAAGGTGTGCCCTTCTCTTGTTGCTGCGCCGGAGACCACGGCATGTTCGCGAATTTCGGGCTTTACGCCGCTTTCCTCGGCACGTCGCTGGCGCTGCTGATCGCCGCCACCGCCGCATATGTGATGATCACGCCGCTGCACGAAGTGCGCCTGATCCGTGGCGGCAACCGCGCTGCTGCGTTGAGCCTGGGCGGCGCGGTCATCGGCCTCGCGCTCACCGTGTTCGGGGTCGCGTCCTCGACCTTTGTTGTCCTGGAGCTTCTGGCCTGGGGCGCGGCTGGCGTGGCCATGCAGGTGGCTGCCTATGTGATCATATCCCTGGTGCTGCCGGACTACCGCCGCCAGATCGAAAGCGACCAGGCCAGCTACGGCATCGCCGGCGCGGCCTTCTCCATCGCCGTCGGCATCCTCAACGCCGGCGCCATCGCAGGATAGACTCATGAAGAAATCAAGATACGTCGCCTCCATGCTGCGCGGCGCCAGCGTTGTCGTTCTTGCCCTGCCGATCGCCGCCTGCGATCCAGGCCAGCAGGCTGCGACCGAGCAAACCGTCGGTGAACAGGACGTGAAGATCTATTCCTCGATCGAGGCCTGCACCACGGACGCCGATCCCGCCGCCTGCGAAGCAGCCCGCACCCAAGCCGCCGCCGAACATCGCGAAAAGGCGCCGCGTTACGCCAGCGCCGAGCAATGCCGGACCGAGAACAAGGAATGCGAAGAAGTGCGCACATCTTCCGGCGGCAGCTACTTCATGCCGATGATGATGGGATTCATGATGGGCCGCATGCTGGGCGGCGGCGGTTACGGTTTCGGCTCCCGGCCGGTCTATACCGACCGCCAGGGCTACGCCACCACCACCGACCGGCGTCTGGGCATGCCGACAACCCCGTCGGCGGGCGGCGCGACGATGGTGCGGGCGCCGGTGACCGCCGGCGGCGACATCGGCACACGCACCGCGACCGTTTCCCGTGGCGGCTTCGGCGGCACCGCCTCGCGCTTCGGTTCGGCATCTTAAGTGGAGCGCATTGCCATCAAGCCGCGCCCCGATTGGCAGGCGGCGGCGGAAGAACTCGGTTTCGACTGGCATACGGCGGAAGCGCCGGGCGGCGGTTCACAGGCGTATTGGGACGAAAGCGCCTATTGGCAACTTTCCGCCGCAGAGGTCGACGACATCGAAGCCGCCACCGCGGAACTCCATGCCATGTGCCTGGACGCCGCCGCCCATATCATCGCCGAGAAAGAGTTCGCGCCCTTCGGCGTTACACCCGCCCAGGCCGATCTGATCACCACGTCCTGGGCGCGGCGCGAGGATGAGGACCTGAGCCTCTATGGACGCTTCGACCTGGCGGTTCCCGGCAATGGCGACATCAAGATGCTGGAGTACAACGCCGACACGCCCACCGGCCTGTTCGAGGCGGCGGTGATGCAGTGGCAGTGGCTGCAATCCGTTTTCCCGGACCGCGACCAGTTCAACTCGCTGCACGAGGCCTTGGTCGCCCGCTTCCAGGACATCCGCCTGCGCTGGCAGGCACGCGGCGTTGCGGTCGACAGCGAACGGCGCGATGAACTGAACACGCTGCACTTGATCGCCGCCGATATCCCCGAGGATCGCGGCACCATTACCTATCTGGCCGAGACTGCGCTGGAAGCCGGCTTTCGCGCCAAGACGCTGGCGGTAGAGCAGGTTGGCTGGGCGGAGACCGGTGCGCCGGTCATGCGCGGCAGCAACCTCACCGGCTGGTTCGTGGACACCGAGGATCAACCCATCACCGGGCTTTTCAAGCTGCAGCCATGGGAATGGCTGCTGGCCGACGATTTCGGTGAGAAGCTCATGGCCCTCGCCGACGGCGGCGTCGTCCGCGTTATCGAGCCGGCGTGGAAAATGCTGCTGTCCAATAAGGCCATCTTGCCGGTGCTGTGGCGCCTCAATCCCGGCCATGCCCTGCTGTGCGAAGCTCACGCCGATCGCCATGGATTCGGGCGCCCCTTGCGCGTGGTGGCCAAACCCAAATTGGGGCGTGAAGGCGCCAATGTTTCCATTGCCGACCTCGACGCCCAGGGCGAAGTCACCGCTGCGCCGCTCGCGCAAGTGGATGGGCCCTATGGCCAGGAAGGCTATATCTATCAGGAGGCCGTAGCGCTCGCGCAGGCCGCCACCGCCGCCGGACCGGTTCATGCCGTGGTCGGCAGTTGGGTCATCGGCGATGAAAGCCGCGGTATCGGCATCCGCGAAAGCAATACCCTGATCACCGGAAACACCTCCCGCTTCGTGCCTCACTGTTTCACCCCCTAGACTCTGTTTGGTCGCATGTTGGACGGCCGAACCGGTTTCCACTTCGGCCTAACATGCTCTGGCCCAGGGGTGTAATCTCGCAGCCATGGCTTCCGGCAGCGGACAATGACAAAGCTCGGCATCATCACCGGCATCGCCATGGAAGCGAAGCTGCTGGAACGCTTCGTCAGTCCGTCCCTGATGGTGGACTACGCCGGGCTCGATCCCAGCGCTCCGTATCGTGCCGCGGAGAAGATGATCGCCGCCGGCGCCACCGCGCTCCTGAGTTTCGGCCTCGCCGGCGGGCTCAATCCCGCCATCGGCGCGGGCGCGGTTGTGATTCCCTCCGAAATCAGGGGCGACAAGAAACTGGCGTGTGACCTCGCCTGGACCAGGCGTCTCGCGAAACTGATGAAAGAGACGCCGAGCCTGCTCGCCCATGCGCCCAAAGTGCTGTCGACACCGGAGATGAAGGCCCAGTTATTCGCAGGCACCGGCGCGCCGGCCGCCGACATGGAAAGCTACGGGATCGCCGAGACCGCGGCCGTGCACGGTCTGCCGTTCGCGGCGCTGCGGGTGGTGGCGGATACCGCCGCGGAGTCCATCCCGTCCACCGCGCTCACGTCGGTGGATAACGCCGGTCGCCTGCGGGTCGGCGCTGCGGCCTGGGGCGCGCTCACGCATCCGTGGCAGATCGCGGGGCTGGTCCGCCTCGGCGGGCGGACCGCGACGGCCATGAACAAACTGGAGACTTTAGCTCGCCTGGGCGCGCCAAGCCTTTTCGGCATCTGAGCGGTCTTCGGCCTTCGGCGCGTGCATCTGGTCGACATACGTCCGGACCTGCTTCTCGAACACATACTGGGCCGGCCGCTGGTTCTCGAGCGGAATGTCCGCCGCCATCGGCGCTTCTGTGTCCGGGCCCTTCAGCATCACCTTGAGCGCGCGCAGGGGATGGGCGACGGTGTCGATCACCGCCGACGGCTCGAAGCCCGAGTGCACCATGCAGTTGGCGCATTTCTCGTAGTTGCCGACGCCGTAGGAGTCCCAGTCGGTGGTGGACATCAGCTCGCCGAAGCTCTTGGCGTAGCCTTCGCCCACCAGGTAGCAGGGGCGCTGCCAGCCGAACACGTTGCGGGTGGGATTGCCCCACGGCGTGCAGTGGTAGCTCTGATTGCCCGCCAGGAAGTCGAGGTACATGCTCGACTGGTTGAACTTCCAATTCCGCCCGCCGGTCTTGCCGATGCGGAAGATCTTGCGAAACAGTTCTTTGGTCTGGCGGCGCGACAGGAAGTGGTCCTGCACCGGCGCGCGCTCGTAGGCGTAACCCGGCGACACGGTCACGCCTTCGACGCCCAGGGTCGCCACATGATCGAAGAACTGGGCCACGCGCTCGGGCACCGCGTTCGAATTGAACAGCGTGCAGTTGATGGTGACCCGGAAGCCGCGGGCGACCGCTTCCTTGATGGCTTCCTCGGCGCGCTCATAGACGCCGTCCTGGCTCACCGAGTGGTCGTGCTCCTGCTTGAGGCCGTCGAGGTGGACCGAGAAGGTCAGGTAGGGGCTGGGCTTGAACTGGTCGATCTTCTTTTTCAGAAGCAGGGCGTTGGTGCAGAGGTAGACGAACTTCTTGCGGGCGATGATGCCCTCGACGATCTGCACGATCTCCTTGTGCAGCAAGGGCTCGCCGCCGGGGATCGAGACCACCGGCGCGCCGCACTCGTCCACCGCCTGGAAACATTCTTCCGGGGTCAGGCGCTTGTTCAGGATCTCGTCCGGATAGTCGATTTTGCCGCATCCCGCACAAGCCAGGTTGCAGCGGAACAACGGCTCCAGCATCAGCACCAGGGGATAGCGCCGGTTCCCCAGGACCTTCTGCTTGACGATGTAGGCGCCTACGCGCAGCTGCTGGATAACCGGGACGGCCATGAGTTTCGCTTTCTTGGTCTTGTTAGTGGCTTGTTCTTGTTATTGGGCGGCGGCCGCGACGCTGCGCAGCTGATGCGGCAGCTTGAAGTGGATGTTCTCGGTGACGCCGTCGAGCATCTCGACCTGGATCTCGGCCAGCGTGCGCAGCTTGGCGATCAGTTCGTCCACCAGCGCTTCGGGCGCCGAGGCGCCGGCGGTGATGCCCACCACGTTCTTGCCCACCAGCCATTCCGGTTTCAGGCCTTCGGCGTCGTCGATCAGATAGCTGGGGATGCTCATGTC
The DNA here is from genome assembly GCA_041905795.1 of Rhodospirillaceae bacterium. GTDB lineage: Bacteria > Pseudomonadota > Alphaproteobacteria > Rhodospirillales > Rhodospirillaceae > SHVO01. The sequence continues at coordinate 10,312 of JAYRKL010000018.1, forward strand.
GTCGCCGATCTCGCGCAGACGATTGGAGTTGGAGCTGTTCTTGGCGCCCAGCACCAGGATCACGTCTGCTTTCTCCGCCAGTTCGCGTACCGCCTGTTGGCGATTCTGGGTGGCGTAGCAGATATCCTTCACGTCCGGGCCGCGGATGGCGGGAAACCGGGTCTTGAGCGCGGCGATGATGTCGCGGGTATCGTCCACTGACAGCGTGGTCTGGGTGACGTAGGACAGTTTTTCCGGATCGGCGATTTCGATCTTGGCGACATCGGCAACGTCGCCCACCAGATGCACCTTGCCGTCGATCTGGCCGAGGGTGCCTTCGACTTCGGCGTGGCCGGCATGGCCGATGAGCACGACCTCATGACCCGAGGCGGCGTAGCGCTGGCCCTCGGTATGCACCTTGGCGACCAGCGGACAGGTGGCGTCGATCACTTCCAGGCCGCGGTCGGCGGCGTCCTTGACCACCACGCGCGATACGCCATGGGCGGAGAAAATAGTGATGGCGCCGGAGGGGATATCATCGACCTCGTCCACGAACACCGCACCCTTGGCGCGCAGGTCTTCGACCACGCGCTTGTTGTGCACGATCTCGTGGCGCACGTAGACCGGCGGGCCGTACTTCTTGAGGGCCAGTTCCACGATCTCGACGGCGCGAACCACACCGGCGCAAAAACCGCGCGGCTGGGCGAGCAGAACCTTCATGTCTCGACGACCTCCGGGAGGCTGGGGCATCGTTGCGAAAAGTGGGTACCGGTTTTCGGCAAAACGATGCGACCACACATAAATTAAACCCCGTTTCGCGGGTACACATACACTGTGTGCACCGCATCGCAAACGCTCCCGCGCGCATAGCCCCCTGCGCAAAGCGCTAGCCCATTGATATTATGATATTTTATCCCGCAGCACCACAGGCCTCGCGCGACCGTTATCGGGCCCTCCCCGTGCCCTGATGACTTTGCTCCGGCGCGCATGTATTCCGGGGGGCGCTCTTCGGGGGGAAATGGCCAGCATCATGAGAACATTCGCGGTTTTGGCGGTCAGCTGCTGGTCGGGCTTCCTGGTCATGGCCCTGGAGTTGCTGTCCGGGCGCATCCTCGCCCCCACGTTCGGCAGCAGCATCTATGTCTGGGGCGCGGTCATCACCGTGTTCATGGTGGCCCTGTCGCTGGGCTACCTGGTGGGCGGACGCATCTCCCTGCTCTCCCCCAGCCTGAGCCGCCTCGCCCTGCTGCACCTGGTCTCCGGTGTCCTGCTGCTGCCGATCATGGTGGCGGCGATCCCGGTGCTGGACCGGATCTTCCTCATCACCGAAGACCCCCGCATGGGCGCCCTGCTCGCCAGTATGACTTTGTTCTTCCTGCCGGCCATGGTCTGCGGCTGCGTCTCGCCCGTGGCCATCAAACTGCTGATCAAGGACGTGCAGAAGGCCGGGTTCTACGCCGGATTGCAGTATTTCTTCTCCACCTTCTTCAGCGCCGCCGGTACCCTGCTGACGTCGTTCTATTTCGTGCTGATCTTCGAGGTGAACGAGATCCTGTGGCTGCTGTTCGGCGTCACCGCCGCCATGGCGGCTTTCGCCTTCACCGTCTCGAAAACCGCGCCCGCGCCGGAGGCCGCATGAGAGTCCTGTCGCTGATCCTCGCCCCCGTCCTCGTGCTGAGCGCGGTTCTGGCACCCGGGCCGGCCCACGCCGTCATCAAGACCATCCACTCGGAACGCTCGGTTTACCGCAACATCTTCGTCACCGACGACGACGACCTGCGCTGCCTGACCTTCCGCCGCTTTGTCGGTGGGCACCGCCAGACCTGCATCAACATGACCGATCCGTACGAGTTGGTGTTCCCGTACGCCAAGATGATGCTGGGGGCGCTGGCGCTCAATCCGCACCCCAAGCGGGTGCTGATCGTGGGCCTCGGCGGCGGCACCCTCCCGAGCAACCTGCGCGGCATGGCGCCCGAGGCGGATATCACCGTGGTCGAACTGGATCCGGCGGTGGTGAAGGTCGCCAAGCAGTTCTTCAAGTTCGAGACCGGTCCCAAGCTCCATGTGGAAGTCGAGGACGGCCGGGTGTTCATCAAGCGCGCGTTGACCAGGAACGAGCGTTACGACCTGATCATGCTGGACGCTTTCGAGGACGACTACATCCCCGAGCATCTGCTGACCCGGGAGTTCCTGACCGAGGTGAAAGGCATCCTGACGCCGGACGGCGTGCTCGCGGCCAACACCTTTTCCAGCAGCGGTCTCTATCCTTACGAGTCCGCCACTTACGCCGCCGTGTTCGGCCCGTTCTACAATCTGAAAATGGCCAACCGCATCATCTGGGCGCAGCCGGGCAAACTCACCGACCTCATGACCATTCACCAGAACGCCGAGACCCTGGCGGCGGAGTTCGCCAAGCGGGGTTTCACCCCGGCCTGGCTCATGGACGTGCCTTCCACGGTGCGCGACTGGCCCGAAAACACCCGGGTGCTGACCGACCAGTATTCGCCATCGAACCTGCTGAACGGCAAGTAGCGGCGCGGACCCTGTCGTCGGGCCGGAGCGGAAGCCGTAACCAGGCGCCCGGATCATTATCACTCTTAATTATCACGTTCGCGGGATTGACGTCCGCGCAGGGCTGCCTATATGCCGCCGCAGGTTGACCCGCGGGCCCCGGTCTCTTAGAAACCGCGCTCGAAAAACAGAAGGATGATCCCCGTGCGCGCCCTGTTTCTTGTGACCAGTGTCGTGTTGAGCGTCGGCTTCGCCGCGGCCTCCCAGGCCGCCACCCCCTCGCCCTATGTCCAGATCTGCGACAGCGCCCGTCTGCGCTCGGTCGCGCGCGCCGACTGCCATGCCCAGATGAAGGCCGCGGCCAGCGACGACGTGCGCCGCGATATCTTCGAGACCTTCGACCGCCGCATCAACGGCTCGCTCGTCCAGGACGCCCCGGCCCGCAAGGCCGATCAAGGCAATCAGGCGCAGTAGCCTTTCCGGCTGTAGTGCTTTAAGCCTCGGACATGTCCGAGGCTCCCACTCCTTCCGTCTGCCCACAGTGCCTGAAACCGCAGGCGCTGTGCGTCTGCGCGTCCGTCACGCCCATCGACAACCGCATCTGCCTCCTGGTCCTGCAACACCCGCAGGAACAGGACGTGGACCTGGGCACCGCCCGCCTGGCGGTGAGCCACCTCAAGAACGCGGTGTTCAAGGTCGGACTATCGTGGCCGAGCCTCTCCAAGGTGCTGGGCCGGCCGGCCGACCCGAAGAAATGGGCCGTGCTTTACCTCGGCTCGGCCAAGACGCCGGCCGCCTCGGGCGAAGTCGTGGCGCTGGACCGCAAGGGCAATCCCGCCGTCGAGCAGGCCAAAGCGCTCGAAGGCCTTGAAGGCGTGGTGGTGCTGGACGGCACCTGGTCACAGGCCAAAGCCCTGTGGTGGCGCAACGCCTGGATGCTGAAACTGCGCCGCGTGGCGCTCAATCCCAAGCAGCCGTCGCTGTATGGAAAGCTGCGCAAGGAACCGCGCCGCGACAGCCTCTCCACCATCGAGGCCGCGGCCCTGCTGCTCTCGCATCTTGAGCATAAGCCCGAGATCCGCGCCGCCATGCTCGACGGTTTCACCCGGATGCTCGCGGCGTATAGAGCCAGCCGCTCGATCTAACCTGCTTTAAGGTCTGGTTTCCGCGCGGGTCTGGGCGAGATCGTGTTCGATCTCCTTGCGGCGAAACTCCTCGGCGCGGGCGTGATCGGCGCGGATCGGCGCGCGCAGGGCGGCTTCGAAGAACCGGATCGCCTCGGCGTGCTTCTTCTTGCCGCGCAGGTAATCGGCGTAGAGATAGTTAGCCTCCTGGCCGGCGGGATTGATCTCCAGCGCCATGCGGAAATGCGCTTCGGCCTTGCCGTTGTCGCCAAAGGCGATTGGCCAGCCGGGCGCGCCGGAATAGAGCATGGCGAGCCCGGTATGGATGCGTCCGTCGAGCAGGCGCGGGTTCTCGCCCTCGATCTCTTCAAACAGGCGCTTGGCCTCACGCACCACCCGCAAGGAGCCGAGGTCGCGTTTGTATTCGGCCTCCAGCAGCAGCACCATGGCGTGCCAGAACTTGATCTCGAGATTGGCCGGATCGTCCGCCATCAGCGCGGCGGTTTCCTCGCGCAGCACCCGGGCCGCCGCCAGGCGGTCGGCGCTGCCGGTCATGACATAGCGGATATCCACCCAGCGATCCTCGATCCCGGCCAAAGCCGCGCGCGCCGCGGGCCAGGGCGCAACCGTGTCCGGCGCGATGGCCGGCGCCGCGACCGCAGCCGGACCTGCCGCGCCCATCACGAGGACGAGAGCAGGGAAAAAAGCGAAGCGGGTTATCATGGTGCTAGTGGTCCGATTCTAACATTCGCATCCGGTTTCCTGACACTCGCTTGCGAATGTTAGAATCATAAGGACCACTAGAATATATGTACCTAGTGGAGCTTATGGATTTGACATTCGCCTCGCAGAGCCTCGGCCAGCGCGGGTGCGAATGTCAAATCCGCTCCACTAGGATAGCAGAAACCGGAGCAGGGAATTCGAGTTCCGTCACTATCGTCTAGGGAGAAGATGGACACAGTGATCAATCAGGCCGGGCAGGGAGACTTTTACCAGAACCTTCCGCCGATGCGGACGCCGCATGCGGTGTTCGATCAGGCCGGCTATGCCCAGGCTCCCGCGGACTGGCTGATCGCGGTCTCCGACATCCAGGGGTCCACGGCCGCGGTCCAGGCCGGCAACCACTCCGACGTCAATTTCGCCGCCGCCGCCATGATCGCGGCGCTGACCAATCTGTGCGGTCCCATTCCCTACCAGTTCGGCGGTGACGGCGCGGTCGCCCTGATCCCGCCGCAGTTCGCCGAGGCCGCACGGCGCGCCCTGGCCCAGACCCGCAGCCTGGCCGCGCGCGAATTCAGGCTCAACCTGCGCGTCGGCCTGGTCGGCGTCGCCGCCCTGCTCGAGCGCAAACTCGCGGTGCTGGTGGGCCGTTACGAGCCCTCGCCCGGCAACGCCTATGCCGTATTCCTCGGCGACGGCATCGAGCGGTTGGAGCGCGCCATCAAGAACCGCGGCGATCCGGCGCTGCGCGACCTTGCCGTGATCGGCGCCGTCGAGGACCAGGATGAGGCCCCCGACCTTACCGGCCTCTCGTGCCGCTGGACGCCCTTGCGCTCGGCGCGCGGCAAGATGGTGTCTCTTGTGGTGCGCGGCGCCAATCACGGCGAGCTACACGCGGACCTCACCAGGGTCGCCGGCGTCGAGGCCTTGAACGCGGCGTCGCTTGCCAATCTCGATGCGCGTTGGCCGCCCAAGGGCCTCCTGCGCGAGGCCAAGGCGCGGCGGCGCGGCACGTCCCTGCTGCGCATGGTGCTGCGGGTTGCCTACGAGACCTTCCTGGCTTTTGTCATTATCCGCTTGCGGATGAATGTCGCCGGCTTCGATACCGACAAGTACAAAGCCGAGATGGTGCAGAACGCCGTCAACTTCGCCCGCTCCGGCGAGAACCTGTGCCTGGTGTTCGATTGTCCCGAGGGCCGCATAGACGCCTTGCGCGCCTATCTCGACCAGCGGTCGGACAAGGGCGAACTCACGTACGGCCTGCATATTTCCGATCACGCGGTGATGACCTGCCTGGTGGCGTCCTACGAAGACAACCAGCATGTGCACTTCATCGACGGCGGCGACGGCGGCTATACCGCCGCGGCGACGCAGCTCAAGGCGCGCTCCGCCAGCGTCCTGGCGGAAACGATCGCGCTATGATCTTCGCCAAAATTACATAAAAACAATGAGATAGAGAATAACCGACTCCCGCATTGACTCTTGGGTTTGTGAGAACAAAACTAGAACAAACCCATGAGAAAACCGGGACACATAAGATATGTCACGCCGGACAGCGGACGCCCTTCGGCATTTACGGGAGACCCTGCGCGGCCTTGAACGGGCCGGGGGCTTGCGGACCGGAAACGGCCCGGCGGTGCTGCCGTTCGGACTCGATGCGCTCGATTCCCCCTGGCCCGCGGGCGGACTTCCCCGCGGCGCGCTGCATGAGATCGCCGGCGCCGATGCGAGTGCCGGCAGTTTCGCGGCCGCCACCGCGTTCACCGCATCCATCGCCGGGCGCCTGGCGGCGCCGGTCCTGTGGTGCGCGCGCGGGCGTGAGTTGTATGGACCGGGCTTGGCCGGCGTGGGTCTTGCCGCCGAACGCCTGATCGTCGCCGAAGCCGGCAATGACAAGGACCTGCTCGCGGCCATGGAAGAAGGCCTGCGTTCGGCTGTCCTGGGCGCGGTGGTGGGCGAAGTCGAACGCATCGATCTCACCGCCAGCCGCCGTCTGCAGTTGGCGGCCGAGAAGGCCGGCTGCATGGCGCTGGTGCTGCGCCGGCCAGGGACGCGTGCCCATGCCGCGCCACCCGTCACCGCCGCCAGCCGCTGGCGCATCGGACCCGCGCCCTCCGCCGGTGAGGACTTTCACCGGATTCCCGCCGGCCGCTTCTGGCGGCTGGATCTCATTCGCGCGCGCTGCGGCGCGCATGGTTCCTGGATTGTCGAGGCTGCCGATGCGCAGGGTCATCTCCGTCTTCCTGCCCTATTGGCCGATCGAAGCCTGGGCGCGGCGACACATCAAGAGCCGGTCTGGAAGAACGTCGCCTGACCTGCCCTTCGCCATCATCGGCCAGGACGAACAGCAGCAGATCCTCACCGCGGTCAACCGGGCGGCGGAGGCCGAAGGCCTCACCCCCGGCATGTCCCTGACCCATGCCCGCGCCATCCTGCCGACGGTGGGTACCGCTCCTGCGGCGCCGCTCGACGACGCCAGGGCGCTCGCGGCTTTGGCGACAGCATGTTTCCGCTTCAGCCCTTGGATCGCCATATGCGGGACCGACGGTGTGTGGATCGACGCCACCGGCGTCTCGCATCTGTTCGGCGGCGAGGAAAGAATGGTCGCGCGAATCGCCCGTATCCTGGCGCGCAATGGGGTGACATCGCGCGTGGCCATGGCCGCCACGCCCGGCGCCGCCTGGGCTTTGGCCCATTACGGCCGGGCGCCGCGGTGTGTCTCCGCGTCCGGGGACGATCTCGAGTCCCTGCCGGTGATGGCCTTGCGCATGGACGCCGGCACCGCCCGGAGTTTATGGCGCGTCGGCATCAAGACCATCGGCGCGCTGAAAGCGATCCCGCGCACCACCCTGCCCTTGCGGTTCGGCCGACTCTTGGTCACGCGCCTCGACCAGGCGTTCGGCCACGCGGCGGAATCCATCGACTGCATGGTGCCGCAGGATGCACGCCGGCGGGAGATCGCCTTCGCCGAGCCCATCAGCACGGCCGAGGATATCCGCCGCTGCACCGAGAAACTGGTCCATGGCTTGTGCCGGGACCTGGAGACGCGCCAGGAGGGCGCGCGCAAGCTGGACCTAGTGTTCCTCCGCACCGACAACACGCACCAGGCGATCCGCGTCGGCACCGGGCGCCCGAGCCGCGATCCCAAACACCTCCTCAAGCTGTTCGCCGAACATATGGACACGGTCGCGCCGGGATTCGGCATCGACAAGGCAGTCCTCACCGCCTGGAAATACGCACCGCTGTTCCCCGTCCAGACCGACAGCGCGGGCGGCGGACGGCATGCCGGCGACCTCGCCATGCTGACCGACCAGCTCGCCAACCGGCTGGGGGACGGCGCAGTCTATCGCCTGGCCCCGGCGGCCACCCATATCCCCGAACGCGCGCAAAACCGGGCAGCGCCGGCGGGGGAGTCCTCCGGCCCCAACGCTTCCGAAGAAACATGGCCCGCCTGCTTGCCGCGGCCGGTGCGTATGTTCTCGCCGCCCGAACCGGTGGAGGTGGTGGCGCTGTTGCCCGACCATCCGCCGGCGCGCTTCGTCTGGCGCGGAGTCCTGCGCAAGGTGCGTTGCGCCGACGGACCGGAGCGCGTGTGCGGCGAATGGTGGTTGAACCGGAGCGAAGTCGCCGAGACCCGCGACTATTTCCGCGTCGAGGACCAGGATGGCGCGCGCTACTGGCTGTTCCGCGACAACCGCCTGACGCCGAACCAGAACCACCTCTGGTTCCTGCACGGGGTGTTCGCGTGATGGACTACGCCGAACTTCAGGTCACCACCAATTATTCCTTCCTGCGCGGCGCGTCCTATCCCCAGGAACTGGTGAAACAGGCGAAGGCATTGGGTTTGTCGGCCATCGCCATCACCGACCGCAACAGCCTCGCCGGGGTGGTGAAAGCCTATGCCGGCGCCTTGGAGCTGAAGGAAGAGACCGGGTCGACGATCAAATTCATCACCGGCTGCCGTCTCGATCTCGTCTGCGGCCGGAGCCTGTTGTGCTATCCGCGGAACCGCGCCGCCTACGGCCGGCTGGTGCGCCTGCTCACGATCGGCAAATTGCGCGCCAAGAAAGGCCAATGTCACCTGGCCTATGAAGATGTCGCCGAATACGGGGAAGGCCAGGTTTTCATTGCCCTGGCCGATGCGCAATACGGAGGTTCTCCCGACCAGGACTTGCGGCGTTTCCTCGCCAGGCTGCGCGGCGATTTTCGGGGCCAGGCCTATCTCGCGCTCACCCGCCGCTTCCGGCCTCATGAGACCCAGCGCCTGGAACAGCTTGCCGAACTGGCGCGCGATGTGCGCATGCCCACGGTGGCCACCAACGACGTGCTCTATCACATTCCTGCACGGCGCATTTTGCAGGACGTGGTCACCTGTATCCGTCTTGGCAAGACAGTCGACACCCTGGGCCATGACCGGGAGTGGTCCACCGACCGTTTTCTGAAAGAGCCTCAAGAGATGAGCCGGCTGTTTGCGCGTTACCCCGAAGCGGTGGAACGCACCGTGGATATCGCCGAACGCTGTACCTTTTCGCTCGACCAGATTTCCTACCAATATCCGGACGAAAAACTGATCCCCGGCCTCACGGCGCAGGAAGCGCTGGAAAAACTCACGCGGGAAGGCGCCGCGGAGCGCTACCCTCAAGGCGTGCCGCGGAAAATCGAGCACCAGATCGCCCATGAGATGGGGATCATCGGCCGGCTGAACTACGCCGCTTATTTCCTGACCGTCTGGCGGATTGTTCGAGCCGCCAGGGAAAAAGGCATCCTGTGCCAAGGCCGCGGCAGCGCCGCCAATTCCGCGGTGTGCTACTGCCTCGGCATCACCCCGATCGATCCGAACGAGCAGGAATTGCTGTTCGAGCGCTTCATCTCCGAACAGCGCAAGGAGCCACCCGATATCGACGTGGATTTCGAACATGAGCGGCGCGAAGAGATCATTCAGTGGATCTATGACGATTATACCCGCGACCGCGCCGCCATGACCGCCACCGTCATCCATTACCGGTCCCGCCGTGCGGTGCGTGAGGTGGCCAAGGCTCTGGGGCTGCCGGAGGATATTGCCGCGGGGATGGTCGCCTCGGTTTGGGGGTGGAGCGAAGAAGGCGTCGGCGCAGCGCGCGCCGCGGCGCTCGGCCTCGACCCCCGCGACTGGCGTCTGAACCTGCTGATTCGCCTGTCCAAACAGCTGATCGGTTTTCCGCGCCACCTCTCCCAGCATCCGGGCGGCTTCGTCATTGCCCGCGACCGCCTCGACGACCTGGTGCCGATCGAAAACGCAAGCATGGCGGGGAGAACCGTCATCGAATGGGACAAGGACGATATCGAGGTCCTGAAGATGATGAAAGTCGATGTCCTCGGGCTCGGCATGCTGGGCTGCCTGCGCCGGGCCTTTCACCTGCTCAATGAGCATAAGGGCGTCAAAACCTCGGTCGCCGAGATTCCGCGCGATGACGCCGCCGTTTACGGCATGCTGTGCAACGCCGACAGCGTCGGCGTGTTTCAGGTCGAAAGCCGCGCGCAAATGAACATGCTGCCGCGTTTGCGGCCCGAGAAATATTACGACCTGGTGATCGAAGTGGCGATCGTGCGTCCCGGCCCGATCCAGGGGGGGATGGTGCACCCTTACCTCAAGCGCAAGCAGGGGATCGAAAAGGTCACGTATCCGACGCAAGAGCTTGAGCCTGTGCTCAAACGCACCTTGGGAGTGCCGTTATTCCAGGAACAGGCCATGCAAATAGCCATTGTCGGCGCGAAATTCTCGCCGGGAGAAGCGGATAAGCTGCGGCGCGCCATGGCTACGTTCCGCAACGACGGCAGAATTCACGAGTTCGCCGCGCGCTTCATCGAAGGCATGGTGACCAACGGCAGCTCCCGGGACTTCGCCGAACGCTGTTTCGAGCAGATCAAGGGCTTCAGCACCTATGGCTTTCCTGAAAGCCACGCCGCGTCCTTCGCCACCCTGGTCTTCGCGTCGGCCTGGGTGAAATGCCATCACCCGGATGTGTTCCTCTGCGCCATCCTCAACGCCCAGCCCATGGGGTTCTACCAGCCGGCGCAGCTGGTGCGCGACGCCGAGGCGCATGGCGTCACCGTGCTGCCGGTGGACGTCAACGCCAGCCGGTGGGATTCGGCGCTTGAGGCCGACCCGGACAATCCCAAGGGTTATCTCGCGGTGCGCCTCGGATTCCGGTTGATCAAAGGCATGAAGGAAAAAGAGTCAGGCGATGTGGTGATGGCGCGAGAGCGGCCTTACGCGAGCCCCCGGGAGTTGTGGCGGCGCAGCGGCATTGCGGTCTCCCAGGTGCTCCACCTCGCGGAAGGCGACGCCTTCGCGTCCCTGGGCATCGGCCGGCGCGATGCGGTCTGGAGCGTTAAAGCCCTGCGCGACGGCCCCCTGCCCTTATTCGATACGCCCGCGTCCGGCGGACTGGAGTTCACCGAACCCGATGTCGCCTTGCGTCCCCTCACCCTCGGCGGCGAAGTGGTGGAAGACTATGTGCAGATGGCGCTGTCCTTGCGCGCCCACCCCTTGAGCTTCCTGCGGGAAAAACTCCGCAAGCACGGCTGGCTCTCGCTCGATCGGCTCAAGGGCAAGAAGGACGGCGCCTGCGTGAACATCGCCGGCCTGGTGCTGGTGCGCCAGCGTCCCGGAACGGCCACCGGCGTGGTGTTCGTGACCATGGAAGACGAATTCACCCACGCCAACCTGGTGGTGTGGTCGACGGTGTTCGAACGCTACCGGAGCGAGATCATGACCAGCCGCCTGCTGGCCTGCAGCGGCAGGGTGCAGACCGAAGGCAACGTCATTCACGTCGTGGTGCGCGAGGTGTTCGATCTCAGTCCCTGGCTCAAGGACCTGGAGAAGGACCCCGCGGAAACCCCGCCGATGGTCCCGGGCGCCTCCGCCGATATGCGGCTGCAAAGCCGCGACTTTCATTAAGACAGCGCCGCTTCGGCCCGTTTCAGGTCGGCGACAAAACCTCGGCGCCGACCACGGCCTCGCTTTCCCGTATAAGTCCTTCCGGCATGGGTCCGCCCGTGGCCCAGTCCAGGAGTTCCACGGTGTGCATCACCGGAATCCCGGAGCCCGACCTGATCTGAATCAGACATCCGACATTGCCCGCCGCGATCACCTGCGGCGCCAAAGCCTCGAGATGGGCGACTTTGCGGTCCCGCAAACCGCCCGCGATCTCGGGCTGGAGAATGTTGTAGGTGCCGGCCGAACCGCAGCACAGATGGCTTTCCGCCGGCAGCCGCACCTCGAACCCGGCGGCCTTCAGCAGCGTCACCGGCTGATTTGCGATCTTCTGCCCGTGCTGCAGGGAGCAGGCGCTGTGATAGCCCACCCGCACCGCGCCGCGCGGCGTGAATTTCAACTGCAGCATCGCCAGCACCTCGCTGATGTCCCTGGTTATGCTAGAGATTCGCGCGGCGGCATCCGCGAGACCGAGGTCGTCCCGGAACATATGGCCATAGTCCTTGACCGTGGTGCCGCATCCCGAGGTGTTCACCACGATCGCGTCGAGACCGCCCGCCATTTCCGCGCTCCAGGCGCGAATCGCCGCCGCGGCGGCGGCGTGGGCCGGCGCGCCGCGCCCCATATGATGATCGAGCGCGCCGCAGCAACGCACGCCTTTGGTCACAACCACCTCGACCCCATGCCGGGTCAGGAGCCGGATGGTGGCGGCGTTGATGGTGTCTTCCGCCACGCTCTGGACACAGCCGGCCAGCAGCGCCACGCGCATGCGTCTTGGGCCATGAGCGGGGTAAATGCCGGGCCGGGTCGCGCTCACACCCGGGTGCTCCGGCGCCAGGGCGAGCATGGCGCGGAGGGTCTTCGGCAGCAGGCGGGCGAACGGCTTCACAAAGACCGCCGCCGCCAACGCGGCACGCAAGCGGCCCGGATGGCTCAGCACGCCCCCGAGCAAGGCACGCAACGCCCGGTCGGCCCATGGCCTGCGGGTGGTGCGCTCGACATGGGCGCGGCCGGTTTCGATCAGGTGCATGTAGTCCACGCCCGACGGACAGGTGGTCATGCAGGCGAAACAGGAGAGGCAGCGGTCGAGATGGGTGACAACCGCGGCGCTCGCGGGCGCGTCCTGCTCCAGCATCTCCTTGACCAGCGAGATGCGGCCGCGCGGGCTGTCCAGTTCGTCGCCCAGCAGCACGTAGCTCGGACAGGTGGCGGTACAGAACCCGCAGTGGACACAGGCGCGCAAGATACCGTTGGCTTCGGCGATGACGGGGTCGGCCAGCTGTGCGGGTGAGAAATGGGTCTGCATCACGGCCACATGCGGCCGGGATTGAGAATCCCGCGCGGATCGAACATGTCCTTGATGCGCGCTTCCAATGCCGTCAGCGGCGCAGGCAACGGTTGGAACGGGGCGACCTTGAGCCGTGTGGCGTCGGACGCGCGGACCAAGGTGGCGTGCCCGCCGCCGGCGGCCGTCACCGCCCCGCGAATCAGGCCGGCGCTCGCGTCCCCGGCCTCCGGCACCGCTGCCCACACCAGGCCGCCGCCCCAGTCGAACAAGGCGTCCGCGCCCGGAATGGCGTCGATCACCTTGGCGAAATTGGCGCCATGGTCCGGCGCCACGGAGATGCGCCACACCGCGCGTCCATCGCCGATAAAAGGCCGCACATCGCCGACATGGCGCCAGAAGATCCGGGAGTTGGCGGTATGCAGTTCGGCGCTGCGCCCGCCGATCAATCTACGCAAGGCCGCCATGCGGTCTTCCACGGAGCGCGGCGGCCCCTCCAGCCGCAGGGCCGTCACCGATACGCCCGTGTCCAGATAGGGTTCATTGAATGCACCGGTCAATGCCGCGGGTATATAAGCCGCACCGGAAACTTCGTGCCCCGATGACAGGGCCCGCATCATGGCTTCCCAGGCATCGGCGCGGTCCAGCCCCAGCAACAACAGCGTGCGCGTCTTCTCGGCCGCCGGCAGCACCTTGAGGCTGAGCGCGGTCATGATGGCGAGGGTGCCGAAAGACCCGGCCATCAACTTGCACAGGTCATAGCCGGTGACGTTCTTGACCACGCGGCCGCCGGCCTTGAACGGCTCGCCCCGGCCCGAGACGGCCGAGAAGCCGAGCAGATGATCGCGCGCGCCGCCGGCCTTGAGGCGCCGGGGTCCGGCGAGGTTGCAGGCGATGGCGCCGCCGATGGAGCCCGCGCCCGCCGCCGCACCGAGCAGAGGCCCGAGGTCGGGCGGTTCAAAAGCGAGTTCCTGGTTCTGCGCCGCAAGCCGCGCCGCGATCTCGCTGACGGTGGTGCCCGGCTTCACATCGAGCACCAGTTCCGCCGGCTCATAGGCGGTGATGCCGGACAGGCCGGCGAGGCTCACCGTCTGCGCCGGTGCCGCGGGCCGGCCGAAACCGCGCTTTGTGCCGCGGCCTTCAATCGCCAAAGGCCCGGTAGCCGCGGCCACCACTTCGGCCAGATGCGTTTCGCTGGCAATCGTGAGGGTACTCATCAGAACCGCGGCAATGCGGAGAAGGCCGTCCGGCCGTGATGCACATGCATGCGGCCGAGTTCGGCGCAGCGGTGGAGCGTCGGGAATACCTTACCCGGATTGAGCAAGCCGTCCGGATCGAAGGCGCATTTCAGCCGTTGCTGCTGGGCCAGGTCGATCTCGTTGAACATCGCCGGCATCAGGTCGCGCTTTTCCACGCCCACGCCGTGCTCGCCGGTAAGCACGCCGCCGACTTCGACGCAGAGCTTGAGGATCTCCGCGCCAAAGGCCTCGGCCCGCGCCAGCTCCCCGGGCCTATTGGCGTCATAAAGGATCAAGGGATGCAGGTTGCCGTCGCCGGCATGGAAGACATTGGCGACGGCGAGGCCGAAACGCCGCTCCATCTCGCGGATGCGCGCCAGCACCTTGGGCAATGCACCGCGCGGGATGGTGCCGTCCATGCAGTAGTAGTCCGGGGAAATCCGCCCCGCCGCCGGAAAGGCGTTCTTGCGGCCCGACCAGAACGCCAGGCGCTCGGCCTCGGTGGCGGAGACGCGGCAGTGACAGGCGCCGGCCTCGCGGGCCAAGCTCTCCACGCGCGCGATCAGTTCCTCGACCTCGGACGGCGGCCCGTCCAATTCGACGATCAGAATGGCCTCGACATCGAGGGGGTAGCCGGCATGGACAAAATTCTCGACCGCATGGATCGCGGGCCGGTCCATCATCTCCATGCCGGCGGGAATGATGCCGCCGGCGATCACCGCGCTGACGCAGGCTCCGGCCGCTTCGTTGGAGGGAAAGCCCAGCAGCAGGGCCTTGGCCGCCGTCGGCTTGGGCAGGATGCGCACGGTGACTTCGGTGATCACCGCCAGCAGGCCCTCGGAACCGGTCATGATCCCCAGGAGATCGTAGCCGCCGGCGTCCAGGTGCTTGCCGCCGATGCGCACCACCGTGCCGTCGATCAGGACGGCTTCCAAGCCCAGGATGTTGTTGCTGGTGACCCCGTACTTCAGGCAATGCACACCGCCGGAGTTCTCCGCCACGTTGCCGCCGATGGTGCAGGCGATCTGGCTGGACGGGTCGGGCGCGTAATAGAACCCGGCGTGCTCGACGGCGCGCGTGAGGGCGAGGTTGGTGACCCCCGGCTGGGTGCGGATGCAGCGGTTGGGAAAGTCGATTTCAAGAATCCGGTTGAACTTGCCGAGGCCCAGAGTGATGCCGTCGGCCAGGGGCAGGGCGCCGCCCGAAAGACCCGTGCCGGCGCCGCGCGGCACCACCTTGATCCCTTCCCGCGCGCAATATGTCAGAACCGCCGACACCTGCGCCGTGGTTTCGGGCAGCACCACAATCATGGGCGGCTGGCGATAGGCGGTAAGACCGTCCGAATCATAGGCCTTGAGGGCGTCATCCTGGGCGATGACATTGGGGGTGATCCCCCGCAACGCCTGAGCAATGGAGTCGCGCCGCGCCATGACGGCGGGATCGGCCGCCGGCATGCACAGAGTCAAAGGGTCGGCTCCTTGAGCGCCTTCAGGCGCGAACGCACGAACCACACACCGGCGATGACGATGACGGCGCCGATCGCCACGTCGGCGCTGTGGAATATTTCCTTCAGCTGCGGGTCGCTGTTCCAGCGTTCACCCAGTTCCTTGCCGACCCAGGCCAAGCCATAACACCACGGCCAGGATCCGACGAAGGTGTAAATGTGGAATTTCAGGAGCGGCATGCGCGCGACGCCGGCGGGCAGCGCGATAAAGGTGCGGATCACCGGCAACAGCCGCCCCACGAACACGGTGATGCTGCCCCAGCGCTCGAAGAACCGGTGCGCATGCTCGACTTCCCTGGGTGTGATGAGGATATAGCGCCCCCAGCGCTTGACGAACGGCAACCCGGCGTACCGCCCCACGGCGTAGGCGACCGCCGAGCCGAGATTGCAGCCGATGGCGCCGGCGGTCGCTACCCAGAACAAGTCGAGTTCGCCGGTGGACACCAGGTAGCCGGCGAACGGCATGATGATTTCGGAGGGCAGCGGAATGCAGGCGGATTCAATCGCCATCAGCAAGGCGATGCCGGCATAGCCGCCGGCGGAGATCACGGCGACGGTGAAGCCGGTCAGGAAACCGATGATGCGTTCGATCATGATTCTATGGTCTTTGGGGCGGTGACTCGCGAGGCCTTGCGGTACAGGACATAGAGGATGGCGGCGAAGGCGGCGAGCCCCAGAACGGCGTCGAAGGGCTTGAAGTCCTCGCCCACCAGCGCCAGCGGCGCGCCGCGGCCGGTGCCGACGATCAGGCCGGCCAGCAACACACCGAACAGGCTTTCGCCGACGATCAGGCCCGAGGCCATCAGCACGCCCATGCGCCGCGCCGCCTCGGCATTTGGCTGGCTTGCGATACGGCGCTGGTAGATCCGGCCCAGGATGGCGCCCGCCATGACCGGCAGCGTCACACCCGGCGGAAGATAGATGCCGATGCCGACGGCCAGCGGCGGCAGACGCAGCCAGCCTTTGCGGCCGAGAACGCCGTCCAGCAGGATCAACACCACGCCGACGGCGGCGCCGGTGCCGATCAGGCTCCAGTCCAAAGTGTCGCCGAGCACGCCGCGGGCCAAGGCCGAGATCAACGTGGCCTGGGGCGCCGGCAACGGCTGAGTATCCGGTCCGCCCGCGGGCCGCGCCACACCGGCAAAACCATAGGCCTCGTTGAGCAGGTTGAGGACCGGCGGAATGATCACCGCGCCGGCGATGGCGCCCACCACCAGCGCCGCCTGCTGGCGCCAGGGTGTCGCCCCCACCAGTTCGCCGGTCTTGAGGTCCTGAAGGTTGTCGTTGGCGATGGTCGCCGCCGAGAACACGATGGTGGTGACGAACAGCGCATAGGCCACCAGATGCGGCCGCGCGGCGTCGCCGGCGACGGGCAAAGCGAACAGCGCCAGCAACAGCCCCGCCCCCAGCACCGCCAGGATTCCGACGCCGGAGACCGGGCTGTTGGAGGACCCGATCAGGCCCGCCATGTACCCGCAGATCGCCGAGATGAACGCGCCGACCACGAAGATATAGGCCAGCGCCAGCAGCACCAAGGGCAGGATCAGCTGGTCGAGGGCGCCGCCCTTCATGAACACGATCAACAACACCGCCATGGGCGGGATCAAAGCGACCATGATCGCGCCGACGACGCCCATGGGAATATCCTGCTCCACGCGCGCCACCACCGCGGCGGCCTGGGTGCGGCGTGCGGCCAGGGCCGACGTGATCCCGTGCATGATCGGCGCGATCAGTTCGCCCAGTTTCCACAGCGCCGCGACGCCGATGGCGCCCGCGCCCAGGAAGCGCACCTGGCTCGCCCACACCCCGCGGGCGGCCTGCGCGGCCTCACCCGGGGTGGATTGCAGGGCGGTCAGTACCGGCGTGGCGATGCCCCAGGCCATGGCGAAGCCGATGAACATGGCGAGCCCGACGGAGAATCCCACCAGGTGCCCGGCGCCGATCAGCGCCAGGGACAATCCGGTGCCGGCGCCGGTGGCGCTCTTGCCGATGCGGAAATAACCCGAAAGCTCCTCGACGAACAGGCGCGCCGCGGTCAGGGCGGCGAAGGCGCCGGCGGCGAGCGAACTCCACACGATGGTGGCGAGGCCGGCGCGGGCCTCGGCCGCGCCGGCGCGCGAACCGACGCCCACTTTCAGGACCTCGGCGGCGGCGACGCCCTCGGGATACGGCAGGTTGGACCCCACCACCATGGCGCGCCGCAGGGGGATGGAGAACATGACTCCGAGGATGCCGCCGGTGGCGCAGGCGCCGAAGGATTCCCAGAACGGGAAATCCGTCCACCAGCCGACCATGATCAGGCCGGGCAGCACAAAGATGATGGCGGCCTGGGTGCCGGCCGCCGACGCCACCGTTTGAACAATGTTATTTTCGCGGATGCCGGCGTCCTTGAACGGCCTGAGCAGGGCCATGGAGATCACCGCGGCGGGGATCGAGGTGGCGAAGGTCAGGCCGACCTTGAGGCCCAGGTAGACATTGGCGGCGGTGAACAGGAAGGTGATGGCCACCCCCAGCACCAGCCCGCGCAAGGTGAGTTCGGTTTCCGTCTGGTCCTGCACATGAGTCTTCACCGGCCCGTCCCCTTCCCGCCTCTTCCGCGCCCAACCATAGAACGCCGTGACGCCGGGGACAAACCGGGGATCGCGCGTGAGGGTGTTCACATCCCGGTCATGCGGACCGGCTATTCGGGCTGACGCAACGCCTTGAAGGCCGCCAGCGCCCGGTCGCGCGCGCCTTTATGATCGACGACCGGCGCCGGATATGTTCCCCCAAGCTTCACATTGGCGTCTGCAAGGACCGAGGACGGCGCCTCCCACGGCGCATGAATGTGCTTGTCGGGGAGTGCGGCGATTTCCGGCAGCCAACGGCGCACATAGGCGCCGGCGGCGTCGAATTTCTCGCCCTGCAGCACCGGGTTGAACACGCGGAAGTAAGGTGCTGCGTCCATGCCGCAGCCCGCCACCCACTGCCAGCTGCCGCTGTTATTGGCGAGGTCGGCGTCCACCAGGGTATCCCAGAACCAGGCCGCGCCGGCCTGCCACGGCTGCAGCAGATGTTTCACCAGGAATGACGCCGCGATCATGCGCACGCGGTTGTGCATCCATCCGGTGCGCCACAACTCGCGCATGCCGGCGTCGACGATGGGATAGCCGGTCCGGCCTTTCTGCCAAGCGGCCAGAAGCGTCTTGTCCTTGCGCCAGGGAAAATCGGCGAAGTCGGCGCGCAAGGGTGCTTCGGGCATCGCCGGAAAGTGGAACAGGAGGTGATGCGTGAACTCACGCCACAGCACTTCCCGCTGGAAGGCCGCCACGCCGGAGGCGGGCTCCACCCGGCCGCATTCCGCCCATAGCTGGTGCACGGAGATCTCGCCGAAATGAAGATGCGGCGACAGCCGGGACGTTGCGGAGACGCCGGGGATGTCGCGCGCCGCGGCATACCTTGCGATGTCTTCCGCGAAGAAATCCGCCCAGCGCTGCTGTGCGCCGGCCTCGCCCGGAATCCAGGCGGCGCGAAGGCCCTCCGCCCAGTCGGGCGCGGTGGAACGCAGATTCCAGGACGCCAAGGTCTCGGACGCGAGCGCGGTCGGCATCCCGGTCAGTTTCCGGGGAGCGGCCCGCGCCGGCCGCGGCGTCTGCTTGAAGGCGGCGTTGGCAAACGGCGTGTATACTTTGAACGGTCCACCGCTCTGGGTCTTGAGGTCCCAGGGTTCAAACAGCAGCGCGCCGTTGAAACTCTCAACCTCGAGGCCGCGGGACGCCAGGTCTTTCTTGAGGACGCTGTCGCGCCCGATCGCCGCCGGCTCATAGCACCGGTTCCAATAGACGCCGCCGGCGCCGGTTTCAGCGATGACCTGGTCAAGCACGGCGGACGCACGGCCACGGCGCAGCACCAGCGGCGCACCGAGCCTAGCGAGCGCGGCGCCGAGGCGGTCCAGCGATCCGTGCAGCCACCAGCGGCTGGCGCCCCCGGACGGCCATGCCGGAGTCTCGTCCAATATATAGAGCGGGATCACCGGCCGCCCCGCGGCGGCGGCGGCGCTCAGGGCCGGATTGTCTGCCAGGCGCAGGTCCTGGCGAAACCAGAGAATGAGAGGCGCAGAACTCATCCGCACTTTGTAGCGCCGGAAAAACGCCTTCTCCAGCGTCGATCTCTGCCGGAGCCTAGAGCACCTGGTACATCACATAGGCGTCCACGTACCCCAGGCGCGGATGGGCGAAGGCGCCCGGCAGCGTGCCGGCGACCGCGAATCCCATGCGTTTCCAGGCGGCGACGGCGTGGTGGTTGGTGCTGACCACGAAGTTGAACTGCATCGCCCGGAAGCCGCGTTCGCGCGCCTGCGCCAGGGAATGGGCGCACATCGCCTGCGCCACGCCGCGGCCGCGCGCAGCCGGCGCCGTCACATAGCCGCAGTTGGCGACATGAGAACCGCCGCCGTCTTTGTTCGCCTGCAGGAAATAGGTTCCCAGCACGGCGCCCTGGTCTTCGGCCACGAACACGCTGCGCCCCGGCGTGAACCAATAGGCGAGTGCCCGCGCCCGGTCCCAGTCGCGCGGCAGGGCATAGGTCTCGCCCTCGCGGATCATCGGCTCCAGGATGGACCAGAGCACATCGGCGTCGGCGTCACCGGCTGGCCTGACGATCATGGTCAGACCGTCGGCGCCACATGGGCGGCCAGCTGGGAGATGGCGTGCTCGAAATGCGGCGGCACGGTGCCGGCGATGGGCACGCCGGCGAAGACGTCCTCGCCGGCCAGCCAGCGCGCCTCGGCGTCTTCGACCGCGAGCGCCGCCAGGACGGCGGCGTTCAGCTCGTAGGCCGCGGCTTTCAAGCCTTTGATCCGCAGCGCGGCGTACAACAGCATGCGCACGGCGTAGAGGATATCGGTGTGCACCGCCGGCATCGGGATATTGGGCGCGGCGCCGTTGACGAAGGTGGCGATACAGGCGTTGAGGTCCACCGACACGAAGCTGCGGCATCCCAGGGGGCGCGCGGCGTAGATCGAACAGGCGTCGTCCACCAGCAGCGGACAGACGATGTGGCTGTTGAGCCGTTCTTCCATGGACAGGCCATGGGTGCCGGCGCCGGCGGCGCGCATTTTCTCGACCGCCTGAGCCCGGCGGCGGATGGTGCCCGCGACCCACAGGGCCTCGGGCGCGGTGACGCTGACCAGCTGGGTGCAGCAGGAGGCGCAGCCGCGGCGGCAGGCAAGTTGCGCCTTGGGTACCGTGCGGCTGTAGAGGTCGCCGAGGTGAGCCATGACGTCGGCGCAGGGTGAGTCCGCCGACGGCTGCGAGAACAGCCGCGCCACATGCCGCACATGGGCGGAAATGGACCGGGGATCGGGGCCCAGATTGAGCGGCGCCTCCAGGTACTTCTCGTCTTCCCGCTGCAGGGCGCGGCGTTCCGCCCGCTGCAGCCTGTTGTCCCCCGAACTCACGTACAACGTCCTTGTCTCGCCGATCCCGCGGCCATCCTATCACCGGCCTGTGATTGAGCCACAGCCGGAACGGGAGTACCGTTGCCCGGCCCCGAGCAGGAGGAGCTGCGCCATGTTCCGTGTCCCGGTCTACACACCCGCGCGCCGCGACGTGCTGCGCCTCGGCCTGCTGGCCGCCGCCTTCCCGCACCAGGGCTTCGCCGCGGCGCCGACGCTCAAGATCGCCACCGTCGGCGCGGGCCGCATGGGCAGCGCGCTGGGCGGCCTGTTCATCAAGGCCGGTCACCCGGTGATGTTCTCCACCCGGCATCCCGAGGAACTCAAGGACATGGTCGCGGGCCTCGGCCCCCTCGCCCAGGCCGGAACCGTGGCCGACGCGGTCAAATACGGCGACGTGGTCGTGCTGCTGGTGCCCTACGGCGCCATGCCCGATCTCGCCAGGGAGCATGCCGCCGCGCTCGCCGCCAAAGCGCTGGTGCTGGATGTCAGCAATCCGATCGTGCCGCGCGACGGCGACGTCGGCGCCCAGGCCCGCGCCGAGGGCGCCGGCACCTTCCTCGCGAAACTGATGCCGGGCGCGAAGATCGTGCGCGCCTTCAACGCCATCGGCGCCGGCACTCTCGCCTCGGCCGCCAACCGCACGCCGGAACGCACCGGCGTGCCGCTGGCGGGTGACGATCAAGGCGCGCTCGCGGTCGCGTCCGCCCTGGTGCGGGAGATCGGCTTCGATCCGGTGGTGGTCGGCTCCCTTGCGCTCGGCCGGCATCTGATCCCCGGCACGCCCATCGGCGGCGAACACACCGCCGCCGAACTGCGCAAGATCGCCGCCACCCTCAAGTAGCGCGCTACTTCTTCGGCAGCAGGCTCTTCCGGATCTTGGCCGCCACGGTGAAGCTGGGGTCCACCACATTGGCGATCTCGTATTCCGCCGCCTGTCCCATATAGGTCTGGGCACCGCGTTCGGTGAAGCCGTACTCGTCCATCAGCAGCTTCTGCATGTCGCTGCTGGCGATCTGGAAGGCTTCCAGCAGGGGACGCGCGCTGCCCAGGATCACGATATGGGTGTCGGTCTCGACCCGCGGCCAGGCGATGGTCTTCTTCTTGACCAGTTCAACCTGGAACACGACGTCCATCGACGTCTCGAGGCCGGTCCCCGCGGGCTCGGCCTCGCCCTGGCGGGCATGACCGTCGCCGAGGAACAGCAGCGCGCCCGGCTCGAACACCGGCAGGGTCACTTTCACGCCCTGCCCCAGATAGGCGTAGTCCATGTTGCCGCCGAAGGCGCCCGGTGTGTTGGCGGCGATCGCCTCCTTGCGCGCCGGCGCCACACCGATGCACCCGAGCATGGGCCGCAAGGGCAGGCTGATGCCGCCGGGCTGCACGTCGGCCTGGTCGAGGGTGGCGACGCCTTTGGCCCTGTCGATGGTCCAGGTGAGGCGCTTGGGCTCGCGGTCGGCGCGCGCGGCGATCGACTGCGGTGTCGCGGCGTAGGGCGCCAGCAGGCTGCCCGAATAGGCCATGGCGCGGTTGGTATCGAGCTTGACGATGGTGACGACGATGGAATCGCCGGGCTCGGCGCCCTCGATATAGAACGGGCCGGTCTCGGGATTGCCGCCGGGCGATACGCTCTTGCTCTGGAAATCGACACCCGCCGCGTCGATGGTCTTGGTGATCACCGTGTCCCCGGACTTGATGCGCAGAGCCGGCGGATGGGCGAAGGAATAGGTGGTGTAATAGGTGCTGGGCGTGAAGCGGTGGGTTTCCGCCTGCGCCGCTGTCGCCGCGACCGCCGCGATGGCGCCGGCAAACACCGCGTGTTTGAAAGTCATGATCGCGTCCCCCGTTGATGCTGAACCCGGCCTCAACTCTGCCCGGCCTCCGGGGTGAGTCAACACTAGTAATGTTGCGATGCACATAAGATTATTGTGCGATGCACTCTTTTCGCCGCTG
Source organism: Rhodospirillaceae bacterium (assembly GCA_041905795.1). GTDB lineage: Bacteria > Pseudomonadota > Alphaproteobacteria > Rhodospirillales > Rhodospirillaceae > SHVO01. The sequence goes on from JAYRKL010000018.1 coordinate 33,036, forward strand.
CGGCTTACCCGCGGAATCGATTAAGCTCGCCGGACATTCCTTTGAGAGGCTCCGGACATGCGCATCGCGTTCCTGGCCATGGCGGCCGTGCTTTTCCCGGCGGCGGGTTTTGCCGCCGAACCGGTGACTTTCGCCAAGGTCCAACCCGACCTCCTCGCCGGGACGCACGCCCTCTCCAGCGCCTGGGCGGATTACGACAACGACGGCGATCTCGACCTGCTGGTGGCCTACGGGCACGGCGTGCTCAGGCTGTTTCAGAATACCAACGGCGTGTTCACCGATGTGACGCAGAAGGCCGGGCTGATCCCCAACCCCGACGCCAAGGCCATGGAGCCGATCGAACTGCGCTCCGCCGCCTGGGGCGATTACGACGGCGACGGCAACCTCGACCTCTACATCGGCACGCGGTTCGCCGGCACCGGCGCGCCGCCGCCCGAGAACCGCAGCTACATGTTCCACAACAACGGCAACGGCACCTTCACCGAGGTGGCGCGAGAGCTGGGCGTCGATGCGCCCAAAGCCAGCGTGCGCCAGGCGAGTTTCATCGACCTCGACGGCGACGGCGATCTCGACCTCTACGTGGCCGACCGCAACGGCCCCAACCGCATGTTCCGCAACGACGGCGGAAAGTTCACCGACATCGCCGCCGCGGTGGGCCTCGACGACAAGCGCTTCACGGTCGGCACCTGCTGGTTCGACATGGACAAGGACGGCGACCTCGACGCCTTTGTCGCCAACCAGGACGGCGGCACCGACGCGTTCTATAGGAACGACAACGGCAAGTTCACCGATGTCGCGCCCCAGCTGGGCATGAACCGGCCGGGCCGCGCCAAGGACGAGGGCGGCGTCGGCTGCTCGGTGGCCGATTTCGACAATGACGGCAACCTCGACATCTACGTCGCCACCTACGGCGAGGACCTGCTCTATCGCAACAACGGCAACGGCACCTTCACCGACGTCGCTCACGCCCAAGGCATCGTCGGCCACGGGCATATGGTGGGCGCCAGCTGGGCGGATGTCGACAACGACGGCCTGGTGGACGTATTCGTCGCGGGCTACCACGACAACGAGCCCGACGACCGCCTCTACCGCAACACCGGCAAGGGTTTCGTCAACGTCATCACCCCGGTCATGAATGCCTCCGACCACGGCGTGCAGTGGGCTGACTTCGACCAGGACGGCGACCTCGATCTGTCGCTCACCAACGACTTCTCCAAGTCGGTGGCCGTGCACACCCTGGTCAAGAACAACCTCGGCGGCGCCCGGCGCGGGAAGTCGCTGGAGGTGATGGTGAGGGACGCCAAGGGCAAGTTCGCGCCCGGCGCCGAAGTGCGGCTTTACGACCCCGCCGGCAAGATCCTCGGCACGCGCCTGGTCAACACCGGCGACGGCTACAACTCCCAGAGCGTCACGCCGGTGCATTTCGGGCTGGCGTCCGATGGCCCGGTGACGGTGGAGGTCACCTACATCACCGCCAAGGGCCGCGCGGCGCAGAAACAGACCGTCAAACCGGCCGACTTCATCGGTAAAGTGCTGACCGTGACGCAAAAGCCCTGAAGGTGCGGCGGGTTCGGGGGTTTTCGCGTTTATTTTCACGGGTTTGACGGTCCGGGCTCTGATATAACCGCGGGCCCGGTTAGACTATGCCCATGAAGATCAACCTCCTGACCATTGAAGACGGCCTCAACAACACCGGCTTCCGGAAGGTCGCGGCCTATATCAAGAGCCTCAATCCCGACACCCATGTGCACTATGTGGTGACCGGCAACGTGCGCTCCTTCGCCTATCACCTGATGACCCGGGGCGCCAACACGCTCTCGGCCGCCGACGTCGACAAGATCGCCGACACGGTCTCGGACTGCGACATCGTCGGCTTCTCGTCGATGACCCAATACGCCAACGCCACCGTCGACATCATCAAGGCGATCCGGGCGCGCAATCCCAAGGCCTATATCGTCTGGGGCGGCATCCACCCGATCATCCAGCCGGAAGACGCCATCCTGCACGCCGACGCCATCTGCACCGGCGAGGGCGAGTTCGCGTTCGAGAATTTCCTCAAGGCCTTCAAGGCCGGCGAGCCCTATTTCGACACCAAGGGGTTCTGGTTCAACACACCGGACGGCGTGAGGAAGAACACCAACCTTCCCTTGATGACGCCCGAGGAGATGGACCGGATGCCGATCCCGGTCTACGCCGACGGCGAGCGCCTGTTCCAGTCCGGCCGGGGCTTCGCGCCCATCGCCACGGACGACTTCCTGTTCTACAACGGCCTCGCCTACAAGACGGTGTGGTCGATCGGCTGTCCTTTCCGCTGCACCTATTGCGGCAACACCAAGTTCATCGACTACGACAAGAATTACCGCAAGATCCGCCACTCATCGCCGGCCGCGATCATCGCCGAACTCAAGGACGCCATCACCAAGCATCCGCATATCTCCAGCGTGGTGTTCGACGACGACAGTTTCATGGCGCTGCCGATGCGGGTGATGGAGGACTTCTGCGAGCTGTACAACCGCGACATCAAGCTGCCGTTCGTGATCACCGGCCTGATCCCGAACTATGTGCGCGAGGATAAACTGCGGCTCCTGGTCAACGCCGGCATGAACCGGGTGCGCATGGGCATCCAGTCGGGCAGCGAGGCGATCCTGGAATTCTACGACCGCCCCACCCCCATCGCCCGGGTGAAAGAAGCCTGTACCATCCTCAACGCCTTCAAGGATCACATGATCCCGCCGGCCTTCGACATCATCCTCGACAACCCCATCGAGACGGTCGAGGACAACCACGCCACCTTGGACCTCATCCACACCATGCCGCGGCCGTTCACGCTCAATGTGTTCTCGCTGCGCATCATCCCCAACACCGGGATGGCGGCGGCATTCAAGAAGCGCGGCGTCGATATCGACGATATCCGTAAACCCTACACCAAGCCACGGCCGACCATCTCGAACATGATGGTGTTCGCGATGATCGCCCTGCCGCTGCCGGACGGGGTATTCCGCTTCTTCAAGAAGCGTGCCCTGCCCACCCACATGGAGCAGCGGCACTATCCGGTGCTGATGCTGCTGATGCGCCTCTTGTATCTGGTGAAACGCGCCAGCGATCATCTTTTCTATTTCGATCTCACCGTCGCCAGCGGCCGTTCGGCGGTGCTGGCCTGGAAACTCGGCATCCTCAAGGCCTGGCAGAAGATCATGTTGCCGCGCTTCGCCGCCCGCCGCGCGCAGGTACAGCGCCCGCCGCCGGCGCGGCGCAGCGTCCCGGTCGCGGCGGAATAGCCATGAAACGCGCGGCGCTCCTGGGGCTGATGCTGCTGTGGAGCACGGCGGCCGCGGCCGCCGAGATCGCCGGGAAGGACATGCGGCTTCCGGCTACCGAACGCCAGGTCCGCGTCACCTATTTCCATGCCCCGGGCGAGGCCAAACGTCCCGCCGCGCTGTTGCTGCACGGCGCCGGCGGCTTCGACCGCCGTCTCAAGGACTATTTCGCCTATGCCTCAACCTTGGCGAACGCCGGGATAGACGCCTACCTGGTCTACTACTACAGCGCCGACGACGAAGCCGGCTACGACTTCGCGGCGCGCTATCCCGCCTGGGCCAGGCTGGTGGACGATCTCGCCGACCACCTGCGGGCGCAGCCGCAATCCAACGGCAAAGTCGGGCTGGTGGGTTTCTCCAACGGCGGGATCCTGGCCAGCGGCGCGGTTGCGCTCGACCCCAATATCAGCGCCGCGGTCATCTATTACGGCACGCCGCCCTGGCCCTTGCAGGAGCCGGTGCGGCGCTATCCGCCGCTCCTGATTCTGCACGGCGACGCCGACGCCGTCATTTCGGTCAGCGCCGGGCGGGAACTGGCGCGCAGCGCCCAGGCGTTGGGTGCGTCGGTGGATCTGGTGATCTACCCCGGCGAGGCCCACGGCTTCGGCTCCAACATCGCCGGCCGGAACGGCGCCGATGCCCTCAAACGCACCACCGCCTTCCTGCAACGGCAGTTGGGTGCTAATCCGCCACCGTAAAGCCCGCTGGCGCTTTTCCGGCCCGCCAGTTCGCCACCATGGTCTCGTAAGCGCTTTCGATCCGGCGGCGGTACCGCTCGGTGTCGAACAGCGCGCAGGTGGTGCGGTTGGCCGCGAGCTTGGCGCGCACCGCGGCCAACGCCTCCCTGTCACGCGCGAGTTTGAGCGCGAGAGCGGTGAAGTCCTCCATGGTCTCGGTCACCAGCTCCGGCAAGCCGGCCGCGGTCAGGACGCTGGCGGCGACACGGCCCGGAAAAGCCGTGCCGCGGCAGGTGATCAACGGCAGGCCCGCCCACAGCGCGTCGCTGGCGGTGGTGTGGGCGTTGTAGGGGCGCGAGTCCAGGAACAGATCGGCGAGCGCGAGGCGCGCGAGGTGTTTGCCTGCCTCTATATGCTTGGCGAAAATCAAGCGATCGGCGCCGATGCCGAAGCGCGCCGCTTCCTTGCGCAGGTTGGCGGCCAGCGCCGGCGTCTGCTGCAGGATCCAGAGCACGCTGCCGTCCACTTCGCCCATGATCTTCATCCAGGCGGCGAAGGCCGGCGGCGTCAATTTGTAGCTCTGATTGAAATTGCAGAATACGAAGGCGTTCTCGGGCAAGCCCTGGGACGCGCGCGTGGGAACCTCCGGGTCGATGGCGCGCTTGGAATCGTTCACCTGGTAGCTGCCGGGCAGATACACAACCTTCTCGCTGTAGTAGCGCTGCTCCGCCTCCGGGATCACGATCCGGTCGGCGACGATATAGTCCATGTAGTCGGCGCCCAGGGTGGCCGGGAAACCCAGGTAATTGACCTGCACCGGCGCCGGCTTGCGGGCGAAGATGCCCATGCGCGGATGGCCGAAATAGCCGTTCAGGTTCACCAGGATATCGATGTTCTCGCTGCGGATGCGCTGGGCGGCTTCGTCATCGGTCAAGCGCATCACGTCGATGAACTTGTCGAAGGTGGAGATCAGCCGCGTGCGCATCGGCCCGCCGTCGTCGCCGCCGTTATCCAGGGCGATGACCTCGAATTTGCTGCGGTCGTGGGTCTCGAACAGGCCGGCCATGAGGTAGGCGGTGGCCTGATCGCGGAATTCCGCCGACAGGTAGCCGATGCGGATCTTGCCGCCGGCGGGACGCGGTGCCGGCGGCGCCGAAGGCAACGGCGGAAAATTCAGTCCGGTGTAGGTCGTCGTGCACAGCTGCAAATCGGCCGGGGATTCCGACAACGCCTGATAGACGAACGGCCGCACCACCGGCTTGCCGGCCTTGAGCCCGGCGTCGATGGCGGCCATGTCGCGGGCATAGGTGTCCCAATCGCCCACCTGCATCCGCAGGTGCAGGAGATCGCCGAGCGCATAGGGGTAATCCGGATTGAGCGCGATCGCCCGCTCCAGGTCGCGGATCGCCTGAAGATCGCCCTTCTGCTTCAGCCAGCGCATATAGGAGCGGTTGTAATAGGCCTCGGCGTAATTGGGGTTGGAGGCGATGGCCTTGTCGAAAGCCGCCAGCGCCTCCTCATGGCGCGCGAACAGCTGCAGGATGGCGCCGCGGTTGTTGAGCGCCTCGGTATGATTGGGCTTAAGCACCAGCACGCGGTCGTACCCGCGGAGCGCGTCGTCCCAGCGCTGCAGGCTCTGCAACACCAGCGCCCCGTTGTAGATGGCGTCCAGGTGATCCGGTTTGAGATTGATGGCGGCGGCGTAATTGCCCAGCGCCTCTTCGAAACGCCCGGCCTCGCTCAGGGCGACGCCGCGATTGAAGTAGCCTTCCGGATTGCGCGGCTCGTTGGCGATTGCCTTGTCGTAGTCGGCCAATGCGGCATCTAGGCGGCCGGCGGCCTTCTGCAGGTTGGCGCGGTTGGTGAGCGCCGGCGTGAAATGCGGCGCCAGGGCCAGCGCCTGGTCGTAGCTGGCCAGCGCCTCGTCCGGCCGCCCCATGTCGTTCAGGGTCACGCCCTGGTTATAGAAAGCGTTGGGATTGCGGGGATCGAGCGCCAGCCCTTGGGCGTAGCTGGCCAACGCTTCATCATAGCGGCCCAGCTGGCGCAGGACGTTGCCGCGGTTGGTGAAGGCGGCGGCGAAGGTCGGGCGCAGCGCGACCGCCTTGTCATAGCCGGCGAGCGACTCTTCCAGGCGCCCCATCTCCGACAGCGCCAGGGCGCGATTGTAGTGCCCCTCGGCGTAGGCGGGCTCCTTGGCGAGCGCCGCGTCATAGGCCGCGATGGCGTCATCGAACCGGCCCAGGCCGCGCAGGGTATTGGCGCGGTTGACCAGGATCATCGGATGATCGGGGACCAGCTTGAGGAACGAGTCATAGCTGGTCAGCGCCGCGGCGTAGCGCCCGGCCGCCTGCAGCACCAGTCCGTGATTGGCGAGATTGGTCGGCGAGCGCGGATCGGCTTTCACCGCCGCGGCCAGGAAACCGATGGCCTCGTCATGGCGTCCCTGGTGAGACCGGATCAGGCCAAGGATATTGCGCGCCACCGGGCTGACCGGGTCCAGCTTGAACAGCTGCTGGCTGGCCTGTTCGGCCGCGGCCAAGTCACCCTTCTTGTGGGCCTCGACGGCCTGGTTGGCGAGGGTCTGGAGCGTATTCAAATTCATTGGCAATGACGGTCTGGGAAATGACGGGGTGGCTGAAAGGAGGGCGCACTATATGCTGAACGCCCGCCCGAAGCCTACTCGATCCGTATCAGCCGGGGCTTCAGGTTTAGAACCCTTTTCAATCGGTCGCGTACACCACCTTGAGTTACCTGGTCCTCCTGCCCGTCCTGGCCGCCGCCGTGATGCACGCGTCCTGGCCCTGGATATCGGTGTCACCAAAGATGGCGTCGTCATTGTCTCGCAGGAACGCAGCCTCACCCCGGATCGCGCATGTGGTGCGGAGGGCGGCTTAAGAAAAGCCTAATCCCGGCAAAGAAATACCCGGGCTTCGGCGTGGGGAATTCACGTTCTTGGGGCAACCGTCACATTGCGGAAGCGTAACTACCCCTGAATACGTACTCCTTGGGGGACCTCAGAATGAGGGTTTTGGCTGTCTTTGGGCTGCTTGTGGCGGCTCTTTTCTCTGCCTCGGCGTCCGCCGCAGATATCACTGTTTATAGCAGCGGCACGCTTGCGATCGGGGACAGCCGGCAACTCACGGCCTATGTCCCGCTGTCGCCCAACACCGTGACATGGACGGTCAACGGCATCGCGGGCGGCAACAGCACCATCGGCACGGTATCGGATAAAGGCCTCTATACAGCGCCCCCCGAGGTGCCCGCCGCCAACACGGTCACGGTCACCGCCACCAGCACCGCCTATCCCACCAAGGCCGGTTCCATCACCCTGACGGTGACCCAGGTGCCGGTGCAGCTGTGGAGCCTGTCGCCCACCAGTGTCCCCGCGGGCGCGTTCACCATCCGCATCAACGGCGCCAACATCACACCCCAGTCGGTGATCTACGCCGGCGATACCGCGCTCGCCACCACCTACATCTCTTCCACCAGCGCCAAGGCCACGGGAACCGCCCAGGCCGGCGCAGAGATCATGATCCGGGTGAAGAACCCCGGTCTCGGCGGCACGACCAGCCCGCCGGTCGCGTTGAAGGTTGCCGCAGCTACCGGCGATCCCACGCCGACGCCGCCATCCGGCGGAAACACGGGTAGCGGAAGCGCGGGCGGCGGCACAACCACGCCTGCAATCACTGTATCGATCGCGCCGGCGCTCACCACGCTCGCGCCTTCGGCCACCCAGCAATTCACCGCAACCGTCAGCGGCACAGCCACCACCGGCGTCACCTACACCGTCAACGGCGTCACCGGCGGCAACGCCCAGGTCGGCACCATCACCACCGCCGGTCTCTACACCGCGCCGGCCATGGCGCCGTCGTCGGCCGTCACCATTCGCGCCACCACCGTCGCCACACCGGCCACCAGCGCCACCGCCACGGTCAATATCGCCGGCCCGCCCAATCCGGGCACCAGCGCCGGCACCGCCAACGTTCCGGCCGGACGTTTTCTCGAGCAGGCCACCTTCGGCCCCACGCCGGCCGACATCACGCATTTCAATCAGGTGGGCCGCGACGCCTGGCTGGCGGAGCAGTTCGCCATGCCGGAAACCGTGATCCCCATGCCCGACAGCCGGGACAGCGGCAAAGTCCTGCAGCAGTACGTGGGGCGCCTGTCGTCGGCGCAGGATCAACTGCGCCAGCGGGTCGCCAACGCCCTGTCGCAGATCATCGTCATCTCGATGAACAAGAACAATTATCCCGACGAGATGGTGCCCTACCTGCAGATCCTGTCGCGCAACGCCTTCGGCAACTACCGCACCCTGCTCGGCGAGATCAGCGTCAGCCCGCAGATGGGCAAGTACCTCGACATGGCCAACAGCAACAAGCCCAACGGCTCCAGCGGCGCCAACGAGAACTACGCCCGGGAGTTGATGCAGCTGTTCACCATCGGGCTCGTCAACCTCAATGCCGACGGCACGCCGGCGCTGGACGCCGCCGGCAAAACCATCCCCACCTACGACCAGGCCCAGATCCAGCAGGTCGCGCTGGCCCTTACCGGCTGGACGTATGTGGGCCCGCAGAACAACAACTGGGAAAACTTCACCGGTCCGCTGCAGCCCAAGAACGCCAACCACGACATGCGCGCCAAGGCCTTTCTTGGCTGCACCCTGCCCGCCAACCAAAGTGCCGCGCTGGACATGGAAGCGACTCTCGACTGCATCTTCAAGCATCCCAATGTCGGGCCGTTCATCGCCACGCGCCTGATCCGCAGCCTGGTCATGAGCAACCCGTCACCGGCCTATGTCGGCCGCATCGCCGCGGTGTTCGCCGATGACGGCAGCGGGGCCCGCGGTGACCTGAAAGCGGTGGTGACGGCGATCCTCACCGATGCCGAAGCCCGCAATAACAGCCCCGCCACCGGAGGCCGCCTGCGCGACCCCACCGGCCATGTGCTGGCCTTGGTGCGCGCCCTGGGCGGCCGCATCTCAGACTCCAATGGCTTGTCGTGGCAACTCGGCCAGATGGCCCAGACGCCGCTGACCCCGCCGTCGGTGTTCAGCTACTACTCGCCCAACTACCGCATCCCAAAAACATCCTTGGTGGGGCCCGAGTTCCAGATCTACACCCCGACCGAGGCGACGCTGCGCGGCAACCTGTTCTGGGAGATCATCACCAACCCCGGCAGCGATTTCACCGTCGACCTGACGCCGTTCACCCTCGCCGCCGGCGATACCATCCAGCTGATCGACCGCGTCGACCAGGCGCTGTTCTACGGCCGCATGCCGCAAGGGATGCGCCAGAGCCTGGCCACCGCCATCGTCGCGCAAAGCGGCACACAAGCACGTGTTCAGACTGCGCTCTACCTGGCCGCGCTCTCCGGCCTCTATGCCGTGCAATATTGAAATCGGGAGCACAGACCATGACCATCAACTCCCTCTCCTCCCGCCGCACCTTCCTGCGCCGCGCCGGCGCGGGCATGGCCGCCGGCGCGGTCACGCGCCTCTCCATGATGAACGCGCTGGCGCAGACAGCACCCGACTACAAGGCGCTGGTGTGCATCTTCCTGTTGGGCGGCAACGACGGGCACAACACGCTCATCCCGATGGAGACTTCGGCTTTCGCCGCCTACAAGGCCGGACGCGGCAGCCTGGCGCTCCCCGGCAACGACGCCACGCTGGTGCCCATCACCACCAGGGACAATCGTCCGTTCGCCTTCAACAGCGGGCTCTCCGCCGTCACGCCGCTGTGGGGCCAGGGCAAACTCGCGGCCGTGGCCAATGTCGGCATGCTGGTGCAGCCCACCACCCGCCAGCAGTACATGGCCAACGCGGTCACCTTGCCGTCGAACCTGTTCTCCCACGCCGACCAGGTGATCGCCATGCAGGCGGGCAACGCCTTCGGTTCGGGAGGCACCGGCTGGGCCGGGCGCATCGCCGACGCCGTGCAGTCCATGAACGGCGCCGCGGCCTTCCCGACCGCCTTCTCCATGAACGGCGCATCGCTGTTCTGCACCGGCAACCTCATCCAGTCGGCGAGCCTCTATCCGGGATTCGATCTTTCGCTCAACGGCCTCTCCACCTGGCCCGCCACCGGCCCGCAGCCGCGCGCCCAGGCCCTGCAGGAAATCCTCACCTTCGACAGCGGCCTCGCCATGGTCCAGGCCGCCGACAAGGTCGGTCAGGACGCCCGCGCCCTCAACCTGATGCTGCGCGGCGCCGGCACATCGCAGCCGCTGACCACGCCGTTCCCCGGGGGAACCCTGGGCCAGCAGCTCAAGCAGATCGCCGACATCATCAAGCTGCGCGGCACGACAGGCATGAGCCGCCAGGTTTTCTTCGCGTCCCTCGGCGGCTTCGACACCCATTCGGGCCAGAGCTGGCAGCAAATGGACCTGTTGCGCCAGCTGAGCGAGGCCATGCTCGCGTTCTATAGTGCGACCCAGGAGATGGGGATCGCCGACAAGGTGACCACGTTCACTGAAAGCGATTTCGGCCGCACCCTGCAGCCGAGCGGCAGCGGCACCGACCATGGTTGGGGTAGCCACCATCTGGTCATGGGCGGCGCGGTCAAGGGCGGCGATATCTACGGCACCTTCCCGAGCCTGGCTCTGGGCGGCCCCGATGACACCAACCTGCGCGGCGTCCTGATCCCCACCACTTCCATCGACCAGTACGGCGCCACCATGGCCAAGTGGTTCGGCGTCAGTCCCGCCGCCATGCCCCAGGTGTTCCCGAACCTCGGGAACTTCCCGGTCGGCGAGCTTGGTTTCTTGGCGTGATCACCAGATCCCTCGCGCCGCCACCGGCCACTGGGCGACGGTTTCGCCGCCCCGTTCCACGTCGATGTGGTCGTAGAGCACCACGTTGGGATCGCAGTGGGGCAACACGAAACGGACCCGTTCGCCTAATTTGGGCAACGCGTCCGCGGCGCCCCGCAAGCGCCCGTGCTCGTCGCCCATGAATTCATAGCGCAGGGTCTTGCCGCGGTCGCCGGCCACGACCGGCGTGGGCCCGGCCCTGAACAGCGCCTTATGGCCGGCGTCCACCAGCACGAAATCCGCAAACTGCGTGCAGATCACCGTGGCTTCCACGAACAGCGCCGCGGTGAAGCGCGGGCCCACCCCCTGTTCGATATCCAGGTACTCGGTGTCCATTACCGCGTAGGAGCCGACCTGGAACTCGGTGTAGAGGCCGAAATCCATGTCGTCGGCGAAAGAGCCGGTGCCGGCGCCGGTGACAATGGCCGGCGCCAGGCCGGCGGCCTTCAAGGCGTCCACATGTACGCGCAGCACCGCGGCGCAGGTCTCGGCCACCTTCCGGCGATCGGCGGCCTTGGCGACATGCTGCACGTGGCCGGCGTAAGCCTGCACGCCGGCATAGGTCAGCCCCTTTTCCCGGATCCGTCCGGCGACCGCCAAGGTGTCGGCGGGCGTCTGGGTGCCGGTGCGTTTGTGGCCGATGTCGATATCCACCAGCAGGCGCAGCGGCGCGCCGGTGGCGGCATAGGCATCCACCAGGGCGATGCTGTCCACCACCGCCATCACATCCTTGCCCGCGCGCTGCAACGCGGCGATGCGCGCGCATTTCTCCAGGGCGATGGGCGACGTCAGGAGCAGCCCCTCGATGTCCGCCGCCGCCATGGCTTCGGTTTCCGAAACGGTGGCGCAGGAAATACCCACCGCGCCCGCCGCCATCTGAAGTTTGGCGATGTCCGGCGACTTATGGGTCTTGGCGTGAGGCCGGAGCGCCTTGCCGCGCGCTTTGGCGTAGGCGGCCATGGCGGCGATGTTGGCTTCGATGCCGGGCAGGACCGCGACCATGCGCGGCGTCGGAGGGAGCGTGATCATGAGGGTTTTCTGTGGTGAGGGTTGCGCACCCAGACATATCATGGGCCATGTTCGACATCACCCAAGTTCCCGCGCGCATTGCCGGCCCATCCGCCTGGTATGGTCCAGACTGGGCGGAAGACACCTCCTGGATCGAGCCTCTGGCGCCGGCCGAGATCGCCGAAATCGATGCCGCGGTCCGCACGGTGAACGCCGCCGGCGTGGACATTGCCCATCTGCGGAAAGCAGACTTTCCGGTTCCCGCCTTGGCCGCACGTCTCGCGCGCATCACCGACGATGTCCTGACCGGCCGGGGCTTCGCCCTGATCCGGGGTCTGGATCTCGGCCGCTACAGCCTGCGCGACGCGGCCATCGCCTTCTTCGGCCTCGGCAGCCACATCGGCCATGCCCGCTCGCAGAACGCCAAGGGCCATATCCTCGGCCATGTCCAGGACCTGGGCCTGTCGTCGCACCATCCCAATGTGCGCATCTACCAGACCCGCGAGCGCCAGACCTATCACACCGATTCCTCGGATATCGTCGCCCTGCTGTGCCTCAAGACCGCCAGGTCCGGCGGCCTTTCGAGCCTGGTGAGTTCGGTCACCCTCTACAACGAGATGCGGGCGCGGGCGCCGGACCTGGCGCGGCTGCTGTTCGAACCCATCGAGACCGACCGCCGCGGCGAAGTTCCGCCGGGCGCGCCGCCCTATTTCCGCATCCCGGTGTTCAACTGGCACAAAGGGCTGCTGTCGGCCATCTACCAGCGCCAGTATATCGATTCGACGCGGCGGTTCCCGGACCTGCCGCCGTTCACCCCCGAACAGGTGGCGGCGCTGGATCTGTTCGACGCCCTGGCCAACGATCCCGCGCTCAACTTCCACATGGAGTTTCGTCCGGGCGACATTCAACTGGTGCACAATCATACGCTGCTGCACGACCGCACCGCCTTCACCGACTGGCCGGAGCCCGAGCGCAAACGCCATCTCCTGCGCCTGTGGCTGGCGCCGGACAACGCGCGCCCCCTGCCGCCGGTGTTCGCCGAACGCTACGGCGACCTCACCCCCGGTGCGCGCGGCGGGGTGAGCGTGCCGCAGAACGAATTGAAAGCACCGCTCTCTGCTGCTTAAAGGGCGGCGGCCCGGAGAGGAGCGGCCCAAGCGCCGGCCAGGGATCGGAAGCCAACGGCGTGATCGCAAGGTTCAACGCCGCGACCCGCGACCAGATCGCCGACCTGTTGGCGTTCCTGCGCGCCCTCTAACGCTCCCGCGGCGACTCCGGCCCCGCTGTTTCCACGACCGCGGGGCCGGTCTTTTTCAACTGCTAATATCCGCTGCTTTTCGCTTCCCCCAGCGGCGCGTGAACGGATAGCATTTCGTCCCGGAACGGCTCGGGGGAGCCGCTTTTTCTGGGGGATACTCCACTGGCATCGTTACAAAGCGTCCTCGGCGTCGTCGCCATCCTCGGCCTCGCCTGGCTCCTGAGCGAACGGCGTAAAGACGTGGTCTGGAGCGCCATCGGCAAGGGCGTCGCCCTGCAATTCGTGATCGCGCTGCTGCTGACCAAAGTGCCGATCATCCAGCACGGTCTCGAATACCTCAACGGCATGGTCAACGCGCTGATGGCCGCAACCCGCGCCGGCACCAGCTTCGTGTTCGGCTATGTCGGCGGCGGCGATGTGCCCTGGACCACCACCAATCCCCCGGCCAACTTCGTGTTCGCCTTCCAGGCGCTGCCGCTGATCCTGATCATCAGCGCCATCTCGGCGCTGTTGTTCTACTGGAACATCATCCCGCCGATTGTCCGCGCCTTCGCCTGGGTGCTGCGCCGGACCATCGGCGTGGGCGGCCCCGCCGGCATCGCCGTCACCATGAACATCTTCGTCGGCATGGTCGAAGCGCCGCTGGTGATTCGCCCCTACCTGCGCACCGAAACCCGTTCCGGCCTGTTCATCATCATGACCGCGGGCATGGCCATGGTGGCTGGCACGGTGATGGTGCTTTACGCCACCCTGCTCGACGGCCTGATTCCCAATCCCATCGGCCAGATCCTCACCGCCTCGATCATGGCCGCGCCCGCGACCATCGTCATCGCCTTCATCATCTGCCCGGAAGACCCGGCGCTGTTCGCCGCGGCCAGCGACCCGACCAAGGTTCTGCTGCCGCCCTCGCCCGGCAACAACATGATGTCGGTGATCACCAAGGCCACCATCGACGGCCTGCAGATCTTCGCCAATGTCGTCGGCATGCTGATCGTGCTGGTGGCCCTGGTCAGCCTGGCCAACAGCATCCTGTCGGTATTTCCGGATATCGCGGGCGGGCCGTTCACCTTGCAGCGCGGCTTCGGCTGGCTGCTGTCTCCCATCGCCTGGCTGCTCGGCATCCCCTGGGCGGAAGCGCCCACGGCCGGCGGCCTGCTCGGCACCAAGATGGTCCTCAACGAGCTGATCGCCTACGCCGAGATGTCCAAGCTGCCGGCGGACACGCTGACCGAGCGCTCGCGCCTGATCATGACCTACGCGCTGTGCGGCTTCGCCAACTTCAGCTCCATCGGCATCACCATCGGCGGTATCGCCGCCATGGCGCCGGAACGCCGCCCGGACATCATCGAACTGGCGCCCAAGGCCATGCTGGCCGGCTCGCTGGCAACCTGCCTCTCGGGCGCGGTGATCGGAATCCTCTCCTAGACCCTGTTTCCGCTTCGTTGAATCGGAAACAGAGTCTAGGTCTTTGTTTGGTCGCATGTTAAGCGGCCGAACCGGTTCCCACTTCGGCCTAACATGCTCTAAACCAGTTTGATCTCCGCCAGACGCTCCTGAAGATAATCGTCGGCGGTGATGGGTTTGGGATAGCGGTTGGGAGTCTGCGCGCTGGCGCAGCCCGGCAGGGTCTCGATCAGGTAATCCGACGTGTAGTGCTGGAAGAACGGCAGCGAATAGCGCGAGAATCCGGCCCGCGCGGGAGCCGGGTTCACCACCCGGTGCGTCGTCGACGGCAGCACGTGGTTGGTGGAGCGCTGCAGCATGTCGCCGATATTGCACACCACGCAGCCCGGCGGCGGATCCACGTCCAGCCATTGACCGTCCTTGTTGAGAAGCTGGAGGCCGGCTTCTTCGGCCCCGAGCAGCAGGGTGATGACGTTGATGTCTTCATGGGCGCCGGCGCGCACGCCGCTGGCGTTGGGCTTTACCGGCGGATAGTGCAGGAGGCGCAGGATGCTGTTGCCTTCCTTGACCTTGCCGTCGAAGAAATCCGGTGCAAGACCGAGGTAAACCGCGATCCCGCTGAGCACCCGCAAGCCCAGCGCGTCCAGGGACTGATACAGCGCATAGGTCTTGGCATTGAAGTCCGGGATCTCGGTCACGGTCAGGTTCGGTGGCATGGAACCCGAGAGACGGTGTCCAGCCGACAGCGCGCGGCCCACGTGCCAGAACTCCTTGAGGTCCGGCCGGTCGGCGCCCTTGGCCTGTTCGATACCGAAGGCGGTGTAACCGCGCTGGCCGCCGCCGTTCGGCACGATGTATTTGCGCTTCACATCCTCGGGCAGTGCGAAGAACTGCTTGGTGCGGTCGAAAGCATCGTCGATCACCGCCTGCCCGATGCCGTGCTCGGAGATGACGGCGAAGCCGTAGCGCGCGAAACAGGCGCCCAGGTCCTTGGCCAGCCTGGCTTTGTCCCTGTCGCCGTCCTTGATCGAGATCGGGGTGATGGTGCCCATGGTTGTCCTATGCGCCTTGGCCCGTTCATGAAATCGCAAAATCGCTGCGCGCGACTTTCGCATGACAGTATTGGGGCATGATAGTATTGGCCGGAGCACCCTTTCACAACGACGAGAAAAAGCAGGGCGAGAAAATGCAGCGATTCTTCGGTGTTTTCCTGGCGCTATTCCTGCTGGCCGCGCCCGCTCTGGCCGCGGACGGGACGCTCCTGATCAACGGCACGCTCGTCACGCCGGGACGCGTCATCCAGAACGGCTGGGTCGCCATCCAGGGCGGCAAGATCGCCGCGATCTCGGATACCCGGCCCGCGATCCCGGGCGCGCGCACCCTGGTCACCCGGGACATCGTCTTCCCGGGTTTCGTCGACCTGCACAACCATCCGCTCTACGCGGTGTTCCCGCGCTGGCATCCGCCCAAGGTCTATCCCAACCGCTATGAGTGGCGCGCGGACGCCGGCTATTGGCAGGCGATCCAGACACCGGAAGGCAAGCTGGTCGCGAGCCGCTTCTGCGACATGGACACCTATGTCGAGATGAAGGCGCTCATGGGCGGCACCACCTCCATGCTCGGTATTTACCGCCCCGCCGATACGGCGGTGATCCCGGCCTGCGTCGCCGGGCTGGTGCGCAACCTGGATTGGGCCAGCGGACTCCATGGTGAAGGCGTCGGCCACGAACGCGCCGGCAACATCCTCGGTGTCAGGCCTGCCGATCTAAAACTCTCCGCGGAGACGCTGGAACAGGCCAAACGCGGGCCGATCGATTTGATCGCGGTGCACCTGGGCGAGGGCCAGCGGGGCGATCCCGACTCCCGCGCGGAGTTCGCGCGCCTCAAGGAATTGAAGCTGTTGACGCCCAACACCGCCATCATCCACGGCATCGCGCTCAGCGAGTCCGATTTCGGCGAGATCAAGGCCGCCGGCGCGTCGTTCATCTGGTCGCCGCGCAGCAATTTCGAACTCTACGGCGAAACCGCCGACCTGGCGGCGGCGGTGCGGCAGAAGGTGACCATGGCGCTGGCGCCCGACTGGTCGCCCACCGGCAGCGTCAACATGCTGGCTGAGATCGGTTATGCCAAAAGCGTCATCGACCGGCAGTTCAAAGGCCTGATCTCCGCCCGGCAGCTGTTCGAGATGGCGACCGCGGTCCCGGCGCGCATCGCGCGTATCGACGATAAAGTAGGCAGCCTCAAGCCCGGACTCGCCGCCGACCTGTTCCTGCTGCGCGGCGACGTTTCCAACCCGTTCGACGCCCTGGCGGCCGCCAAACCCCAGGACGTGACCCTGACCATGATCGACGGCGTACCGCTGTTCGGCATCCCGGATCATCTGAGCGCGCTCGGCGTCGCCCCTTTGGAAACAGTGAACCTGTGCGGCCAGGACCGCGGCATCAATGGCCGCGCCATCACCGACGGATTCGCCGATATCACCGCGCGCCTTACCGGCGCCTTGAGGGCGGAGACTCTGACCTTGGCCGGATTGGCTGAATGCAACTAGGAGCGAAATGCAGACCCTGACCGCGGACGAGATCGACTACATCGCCGCCAGTTTCCGGGCCTGGTGCACGGCCCATGGCAAATCCGCGCCCACCGCCGACGATGCCTTGGTCTACTTTTCCTACGTCCAGGAGCACGAGCCCTTTGTCGCCGAGCGTATCGACGACGATTGGGACGACTTTATCTCTTTCCTGCACGAACGGCGGCTGGTGCTGGAAAAAGAATCTTAAGTCCTTCGGGCGAGATTGGTCCAGTGGCGGACCATGTCGCAGAGATGCGCCATCATGTAACGCAGGAATGGATCGGCGGCGGCGAGGCGGCGGTCGACGACGGCTTTGCTGATCTCGATCAGCTCGCAGCCGCCGTGCGACAACACCGTCGCCGTGCAGCGCCGGTCGTTGCCGAGCGCTTCCAGCTCGCCGAAGGTCTCGCCGGCCTGCATGCGGTTGATCACCACCTGCTTGCCGCTGGAATCGGTCAAGGTGATTTGCACCTCGCCCGAGAGGATGACATAGACCGCGCCGGCCTCCTGGCCTTCAAGGAAAATCACCTCCTCGGGCGCCACCACCCGGCGATGGGACAGCAGATCGGCGAATTCCGCGCGTTCGAGAATGCTCATAGGTCTCTCATTTCAAGGCAAGGAGCGCGTCCAGCAGCGGACGCGCGGCCGCGTCCTGGAGCGGGCCGACATCGGTGAAATAGCCTTTGGCGTCCGTACCCATGTTCTGGCGGTTGGTCAACAGCACAAGGGCGAGTTTGGCCTCCGGCACGCCCAGGACATAAGTGCCGGTGAAACCGGTGTGGGCGAAGGCGCCGGGCGGCATGTTGTCAGGCTGGCGCCAACCGAGGTGCGCGCCGGGCTTGAGGAAAAGATCGACGGTATCGTCGCCGATCATGCTTTTGCCGGCCGCAGCGCCGCGGTTGAGCAGCATGTCGAGCATCACGGCGAGGTCGGCGGCGGTGGAGAACAGCCCGGCATGGCCGGCGACGCCGCCGTTGGCGTACCAGGCGTTGCCATCGTTGACTTCTCCGTCGAGGACATAGGTGCGCCAGCCGTCCCAGGATTTCGGATCGCCGGGATAGCCGTAGCCGAAGTCGGGCCCATAGACCATGTGGCGTTCGTAGCCGTTGCCGGACTCGGTCACGGCGAAATCGCCGAGCCCATGATCGCGCGGCCGGAACGCGGTGTGCCGCAGGCCCAGCGGCCGGTAGAGCGCGTCCGCCAGGAATTGATCCAACGGCCGGCCGGCGGCATGCTCGACGATATACCCCAGCAGCATGAAGCCCAGGTCGCTGTAGTGATAACCCTCGCCCACCGCCCATTTCAGCGGCATGGCGCGGATCACCCGATAGGTCTGCTGTTTGGTGGCGGCGGCATAATAGAGCGGCTGCCATTGCACCAGGCCCGCCGTATGGGTGAGCAGGTGCCGCGGGGTGATCTTGTCCAGCTCCGGCCCGCGAAAGTCGCCGAGATAGGTGTAGACCGGCGCATCGAGCTTCACCTTGCCCTGGTCCACCAGCAGCATCATCGCCATGGTGGTGGCCATGACTTTGGTCACCGAGGCCAGGTCGAACACCGTGCCGGCTTTGAGCGCGCGTGGGCGCGCAAGGCGCCGGCCATCGAAATCGTTGAGTTCCGCAAAACCGAAGACGCGGTCCTGGACGAGCTTGCCGCCGACGGCGATCAACAGTTCCGCCCCGGGGACCTGGCCGTCCCTGACGGCCTTTTCTACGACCGCATTGGCTGCCGCCACGGCGGCTTCGAGCTTCGGGCTTTGCGCGAAGACCGGCGAGGCAGCGAGGCCCAGAAGCAGCATGGGCGCGGCGAAGGACCATGGGCTCATGGTGTCGACTCCGACGGCTGCAGGCTCAGGGCCGGGCGGCTCCGCAGCAGCGGCAACAGCGGCAGCGCCGCGAGGCTGAGAGCGCCCGAGAGGACGAAGAATCCATCGTAGCCGATCTCGCGCTGGATGGCGGCCGAAGCGCCGGCCAGCAGGCGCGGCAGCAGGAAGGCGAAGCCCGAGAGGAACGCATACTGGCAGGCGGGATAGAGCGGATTGGCCAGCAGCGACAGATAGACCACGAACACCGCCGCGGCCAACCCGTTGCCGAAGTGATCGGCGAAGGTGGTGACATAGAGCACCGCGCCCGACACCGGCGCGTGGGCCAGCCAGACATAGGCGAAGTTGCCGATCGCGGCGAAGATCGCGCCGGCGGCCA
Source organism: Rhodospirillaceae bacterium (assembly GCA_041905795.1). Classification (GTDB taxonomy): domain Bacteria; phylum Pseudomonadota; class Alphaproteobacteria; order Rhodospirillales; family Rhodospirillaceae; genus SHVO01. Next base: position 52,280 of record JAYRKL010000018.1, read on the forward strand.
GGGACCAGTTCTTGTCAAACCGCGCCGCCGCCCAGCCGCCAACCCCGACGCCGAGGATATTGGCCGCCAGCGCGGGAACGCCGTCGGCGATGCCGATCTGAGTGAGGCTATAGCCGGTGGTCGACACCAGCGGCTTGGACAGCGTCAAGGTCAGCACGTCGCCCATGCGATAAAGCGAGACAAAGATCAGGATTCCAACCGTCGCGAAGCCATAGGTGCGGAAGAAATCGAGATAAGGCCCGAGCACCGCCGAACGCAGCAGCGGCGCGTCGGCCGGCAGCGCGCGGATATGAGGAATGGCGAAGGCCATGATCACGAACGGCAGCGCGCACAGGATAAGGACACCCGGCGTGACGTTGCTGTCGGGTGTAAGGCCGAGCTTTCCAGCCGCCGCCAGCACACCCGCGCCGACACCGGCCACCACAATGACGGCGGCCGCCAGGAGAACGAGACTCACCGCCATCCCGAGGATCAGAGCCGTCGCGCGGCTGGAGGAAGCTCCTGCATCGGCGCGCGTCGCCGCCAAGATCGGGAACGCGGCCGCGGCCGCGGCGGCAACCGCGAAATAGGCTGTGTCCCACCCCTCCCTCCCCGCCAGCATCACGGCAAAACTGCCGGCCGCCACCATGGCGGAGCGGTACCCCCAGAGGGCCGCCGACGCCAGGGGCGCCTGCGCCGCGGCGGTGGGCGCCAGTTCCACGCGCCAACCGTCGGCGGCGGCTTCCAGGGTGGTGGTCCAGAACGCCAGCAGCACGGCCCACAGCGCGGTGAAGGGAAGGTCGGTGTCCGGCGAGGTCCAGGCCATGCCGGCGAGCGATGTGACGGTGCCCAACTGGCACAACAGGATCCAGCTGCGCCAGCGGCCCCAATAGGCGCCGAAGCCGGGGATGGCGATACGGTCGAGCAGCGGCGCCCAGGCGAACTTGAACGTCGGCAGCAGGGACACCCAGGCGAAGAACGCCACCACACCGAGCCCGGCGTTGTTCTGGGAGAGACGCAGGAACAGGACCGCGGAAAACAGCAGGAACGGCACGCCCGAGGAAAAGCCGAGCAGGCCGAACAGCGCGATCAGCGGGGTTGACGGCTTGCCGGCGAAGCCGGACGACGGTCGGGCGGCGATGCCGGACGCACTCACGGACATGTTCAACCCCTTGGCTCCTACGTTAGAGTGTGCGTGATTTAATCAACCGATACAATTGGGTGAGCGAGAGGCGTGACCGGCGAAAGCACCCTGATGGCGGCGGAGGCGGCCGAAGCGCCCGATGTGGTGCGCCGGGCGCTCGCGGCCAATCACGGCGTCCTGGCCGCCTTGGGTGAAGAACTGCGCCGCCGGCCGCCGTCGCTGGTGTTGACCTGCGCGCGCGGCAGTTCGGATCACGCCGCCCTGTTCGGTAAATATCTCATCGAACAACGCTTGCGTGTGCCGGTGGCCTCCATGGCGCCATCGGTGGTTTCGGTGGCGGGCGCGCCGCCCCGGGACCTGCGCACCGCTTTGGTGATCGCCGTGTCCCAGTCGGGCCGCAGCCCGGACATCATCGCCGCGGTACGCGCCTGCGCCGACGCCGGCGCGCGGGTGGTGGCGATCGTGAACGATGCCGCCTCGCCGCTGGCCCAGGCCGCATCCCTGGTGGTGCCTTTGGGCGCCGGCCCCGAACGCAGCGTCGCCGCCACCAAGACCTGCATCGCCAGCCTCGCGGCCCTCGCCGACCTCGTGCGTCACTGGTCGGGGGATCCCGACCTTGCCGCGGCGATGAACGGCCTTCCCGGCCGCCTCGCCGCCGCGGCCGCGCTCGACTGGACGCCGATGACCGAGGCCTTCGCCGGAGCCAACAATCTCTTCGTCGTCAGCCGCGGCGCGGGTTTCGGTGTCGCCCATGAGATCGCGCTCAAGTTCAAGGAGACCTGCGCCATCCATGCCGAAGCCTTCAGCGCGGCGGAAGTGGAGCACGGCCCCATGGCCATCGTGCGCGACGGCCTGCCGGTCCTGATGCTGGCCGCCCCCGATCCGTCAAAACCTGAAGTCATCGCGCTGGCAAAGCGCTTTGCCGCCCGCGGTGCGCGGGTGTTATGCGCCGGGCTGGAGCACCCGGCCGAGGGCGTCCTGCCCCTGCCGGTGCCGCCGGATATGGAACCCCAGCTGGCGCCCATCGCCTGGCTGCCCAGCTTCTATCCGGCTGCGGCGTGCCTCGCCGGGGCGCGGGGCCTCGATCCGGACCGGCCGCCCTTCCTCAACAAAGTGACCGAGACGCTATGAGCCGCTCTGCCCTCACCGGCGCCCGCATCCTGACCGGCGACGGTTTCGTCGAAAACCACGTCCTTGTGGTGGCCGGCGGCGTCATTGAAGCCGTCGCCAAAGAGGTGCCGGTAGGCTGTGAGCGGATCGCGCTGGACGGCGGCGACCTGCTGCCGGGATTCATCGACATCCAGGTCAACGGCGGCGGCGGCGTGCTGTTCAACGACCAACCGACGGTCGCCGGCATCAAGGCCATCGGTGCGGCCCATCGGCGATTCGGCACCACCGGCTTCCTGCCCACCCTCATCAGCGACGATGTCGCGATCATGGACAAGGCCATCGACGCCGTCGAACAGGCCATCGCGGAAAAAGTGCCGGGCGTGCTCGGCATTCATCTCGAGGGCCCGTTCCTCAACCCGGCGCGCGCCGGTATCCACGACACGTCGCATTTCCGCGTCATCGACGACGCCCTGATCGCGCGCCTCACGCGCCTCAAAGGCGGGCGCACGGTCATGACGCTGGCGCCCGAATGCGCGCCGCCCGGCGCCATCCGCAAGCTCTCGTCCGCGGGCGTGCTGGTCTGCGCCGGCCATAGCGCCGCCGATTACGCCGCCACCGTGGCGGCGTTGGCGGAAGGCGTACGCGGCTTCACGCACCTGTTCAACGCCATGACACCCTTCACCAGCCGCGAACCAGGGATGGTGGGCGCGGCGCTCAACGACGCCGCCAGCTGGTGCGGCCTCATCGCTGACCTGCATCACGTTCACCCGGCATCATTGGCTGTCGCATTGCGCGCCAAACCTTCCGGCCGGTTTTTCCTGGTGACCGACGCCATGTCGACGGTGGGATCGGACCAGACAAGCTTCATGCTCGGCGCCACCCGGATCACCGCGCGCGACGGACGGCTGACGGGGCCCGACGGCACCCTGGCGGGCTCTGACCTCGATATGGCCACGGCCGTGCGCAATATGATCGCGGCGGTGAAAATCGCACCCGACGCGGCGGTGGCCATGGCCGCGGGCGCGCCCGCCGGCTTCCTCGGCATGGAGGCCGTGCGCGGACGCATCGCGCCGGGCCTCGCCGCCGATCTGGTGCATGTCGACAAGGCCGCCGGCGACGGCATGGCGGTGCTTGCGACCTGGATTGCCGGTGTGCGAGCCTGAGGCGCACTCAAGTGAGGATTCGCGTGAGCAAGACCGAGACCATCAGCGCCCGCTACAGCACGCTTGATCTGTGGCCCACCGGCGAAGCTGTCGACGCCATGCTCGAGGCGCAGATGGCCGCCGCGGCCGCCGTGCGCCCTGCCTCCGGCGCCATCGCCGCCGCGGCCGATGCCGCCGCCGAGCGCCTGAGCGCCGGCCAGGGACGCCTGGTTTATGTAGGCGCCGGCACCTCCGGGCGCATCGCCGTCCAGGACGGCGTTGAACTGGGACCGACCTTCGACTGGCCTGAGGCGCGCCTGTTGTATCTTTTGGCCGGCGGCAACCGGGCCATCACCGCCAGCGTCGAGGACGCCGAGGACGACGCCGCCGGTGCGCGTCACCTGATCGACGATCACAAAGTCGGCGCGCAGGATGTGCTGATCGGCGTCGCCGCATCGGGACGCACGCCGTTCACCCTCGCCGCCGTCGAGCACGCGCGCGCCGCCGGCGCGCTGACCATCGGCATCGCGGGCAACCCCGACGCGCCGCTGCTCGCCGCGGCGCATCACGGCATCCTGATCGCCACCGGCGAGGAAGTCATCGCCGGCTCGACACGCATGAAGGCCGGCACCGCGCAGAAGATCGCGCTCAACCTGTTTTCCACCGCCTGCATGCTCCGCCTCGGCCTGGTGCACGGCAACATGATGGTCGCCATGCGCCTGTCCAACGCCAAACTGCGGGGCCGCGCCGTGGAGATCGTGCAGACCATCGCCGGCGGCAGCACCGACGCCGCCAAGGCGGCGCTGGTGCGGGCCGGCGGCGACATCCGCACGGCGGTGCTGGTGGCGCGCGGCGCCGGACCCGAGGAGGCTCGCGCCCGCCTCGCGGCCGCGGGCGGTGTGTTGCGCAAGGCGCTCGAGTCCCAGCCATGACGCCTTACTTCATCGGCATCGACGCCGGCGGCAGCCATTGCCGCGCACGGCTCACCGACGCGACCGGCAAGATCCTGGGCACCGGTGAAACCGGCCCGGCCAACGCCCGCATCGGCATCGAGAAATTACGCGCGGTCCTGATGGAAGCCTGCGACATGGCCTTGGGCCGTGCCGGCGTGCAGGCGGATGCCGGCGTCAGCGCGGGATTCGGCATCGCCGGCATCTCGCGCCCCGGCGTACGCGACGCCCTGCATGCGCTCGATCTGCCCTTTGCCAAAGCGAGGTGGGAAACCGACGCCGCCATCGCCAACCTCGGCGCCCACGCCGGCGCCGACGGCGCCACCCTGATCCTGGGCACCGGCAGCATCGCCTATGTCAAGGCCGGCGGTTCGGCCTTTGCCATCGGCGGCTACGGCTTTCCCATCTCCGACGAGGGCAGCGGCGCGGCGCTGGGGCTTTCGGCCGTCCGCCACGCCCTGCGCGCCCTGGATGGACGCACCAAACCGACGCCGCTCTCCGCCGCCATCACCAGCCGGTTCAGCCACGAGATCCCGCGGGTGATCGCCTGGATGGACACCGCCACACCCAAGGATTACGGCGCCTTCGCGCCCATCGTGTTCGACTTCGCCGAGGCCGACGATGAGATCGCGCGCTCGATCGTCGAGGGCGCGGCGCTGCATGTGGAACGCTTCATCGAAACCATTTTCCTCAGGGGTGCGCCGCGCTGCGCCCTCGCCGGCGGCCTGGCGCCGCGCATGAAACCGTGGCTGCGCGCCCGCACGGTGGCGCGCCTGAGCGAACCTTTGGGCGATCCGCTGGACGGCGCCCTGCTGCTGGCAGGGCTTCAGAGAAAATGAACCCCGGCGGCCGTGCGCCGGGGTTCATGTCTTCAGGCCGAGGCCGGCTTATTTCTTCAGGCCCTGCACAATCGCCAGCGACTTCTCCACATGGTCCGCCGGATTGATCTTGTCGTCGGCGGACGACAGGGTCGCGATCACCTTTGAATCCGGCGCGATGACGAAGGTCGTGCGCTCGGTCAGTTCATGGGTGACTTCGGCGCCGCGGGTGTCGGTGACTTTGCGGTTCAGATTCATGGTAGCGAGGTTGTAGGCCTTGGAGATCGCCCCGTCGGCATCCGACGCCACCGGGAACTTGCCGGCGCAATACTGCGGATCGGCCGAAAAATCGTTGAGCTGTTTGATGGTGTCGCGCGACACGCCGATGATGGTGGTGCCGGCGGCGTCGAACTTATCCTTAGCCTCGGCGAAGGTATGGGCTTCGAGATTGCAGCCGCCGGTATAGGCCGCGGGGTAGAAGTAGACCACCACCGGCCCCTTCTTGAGCGCGTCCTTGAGCGAGAAGTTGAATTCCTTGCCGGCGAGGGAAGCCTTCGCCGAAAAGTCGGGCGCCTTTTGACCGGTCTTGAGGGCGGCAAAGGCGGGCAGCGCCAAGACGCCGGCCAGGGCGGCGCCGAGCAACACACGTTTCATGGAGGGTCCTCCTCGGGTTGGGGCAATTGGCGGCTTAGTAGATCACCGGTCCTGAAAGCCGGGCAAGGGCGGTCGGAGCCTTCGGCCCCTATTGACGGCAGAGGCCTGGGCCTTTGAGATGGCGCAGGGACCATATGTGGGGATTCATATGACATTGTTTCGTGCGTCGGTAGCACTGTCCTGCCTCGCCCTCACCACCACGACCGCCGCCGCGGCGGCGCCGGCCTTCCGCCTCGAAGAAACCACCATTGCCGACGTCCACGACGCCATGCGCGCCGGAACCCTGACCTGCCATGACCTGGTGGCCGCCTATCTCGCGCGGATCGCGGCTTATGACAAACAGGGCCCGGCCCTCAACGCCATCGTCCTCGCCAACCCCAATGCCCTGGCCGAGGCGGATGCCCTGGATCGCGCGTTCGCGCAGCGCGGCCTGACCGGCCCGCTGCACTGCGTGCCGGCGATCGTGAAGGACAACTTCGAGACCATCGGGCTGCAGAGCGCCGGCGGCTCGCTCTCGCTCCAGGGCTTCGTGTCGAACAAAGACGCCTTCCAGGTCAAGCGCATCAAGGATGCGGGCGCCATCGTGCTGGCCAAATCCAATATGGCGGAGTTCGCCTTCAGCCCCGTCGAGACGGTGAATTCGCTCCTGCCCGGCTATACCCGCAATCCTTACGACACCGCCCGCGTCACCGCCGGCTCAAGCGGCGGCACCGCCGCGGCCGTCGCCGCGAACTTCGGCCTGATCGGTCTCGGCACCGACACCGGCGATTCGATCCGGGGTCCGGCGTCCCACCTCGCGCTGGCCGGCATCCGCTCGACCATGGGCCTCACCAGCCGCGCCGGAGTGATCCCGCTCAACCTGCTGGCCGATATCGCCGGCCCCATGACCCGCACGCTGACCGACGCCGTGAAGGTGCTGCAGGTGATCGCCGGCGAAGACCCGGCCGACGCGGCCACTTCGTCCGTCAGGGCACGGCCGATCCCCAATTACCGGGGGGCGCTGGTTCCGGGCGGGCTCAAGGGTGCCCGCATCGGCGTGCTGCACCAGGCTTATGAGCGTGACCCGGACGGTGTCGACGCCGATGTGAAAACGGTGTTCGCGGCTGCGGTCGAGGCCCTCAAGGCCGCCGGCGCCGTGATCGTCGATCCGGCGGCGGTGAACCTGGACCAGATCAAACGCAATCCGGACGCCGCACCCTGCATGGGTTTCAAATACGATATCAACGCCTGGCTCGCATCCCACGGCGACCGCATCCCCATGAAAACGCTGGATGACATCGTCGCCTCGCGCAAGTTTCATCCTTCGATCCAGCTGCGCCTGCAAGCCGCGCAGGCGTCCACTCCGCAGGGGCCCGGCAGCGACGCCTGCAAACAGGAGATGGCTTACCGCAGGGCCTTTGGCGACGCGGTCACCAAGGCCATGGCCGACATGAAGTTGGATGCTTTTGTCTATCCCACCTGGAGCTTCCCGCCGCGCCTGATCGGCGACCTCAACACCCCGGGCGGCGACAACAGCCAGGTGTTCTCGCCGACGTCGGGCTTCCCGGCCATCAATGTTCCCATGGGCTACACCCGCGACGGCAAGCTGCCGGCCGGCATCACCTTTTTCGGCCGCGCCTGGGATGAGCCCACGCTCATCAAGCTCGCCTATGGTTTCGAGCAGGCGACGCGCCACCGGCGCCCGCCGGTTTTCACGCCCTGATGGTCAGGATTTTCGTCGACGCCGACGCCTGCCCGGTCAAGGACGAGGTGGTGCGCGTGGCCGCCCGCCACCAGCTGCCCATGTCGTTCGTCGCCAACACCTGGATGCGCGACCCCGACCATTACCTCGCCGAGAAGATCGCGGTGGGCAACGATCCCGATGCCGCCGACGCCTGGATCGCGGAGCGCGTGACCGCCACCGATGTCGTGATCACCAACGACATCCCGTTGGCGCGCCTGTGCGTTGCGAAAGGCGCGCTGGTGCTGCGGCCCAACGGCACGCAGCTCGACGGCAATTCCATCGGCATGGCGGTGGCGGCGCGCGACCTGACCCAGCACCTGCGCGACACCGGCGCCATCACCGGCGGACCGGCGGCCTTCGCCAAGGCCGACCGGTCGCGGTTTCTCGACAAACTGGAAAGCGCCGTCCAGGCCAGCCTGCGCAAGCCGGCGGGTTAGAGCATGATCGAGTCATATTGAATCGCGATCATGCTCTAATTTTTGATTTGGTCGCATTTTCTGCGATGAACCGGCATCCACTTCATCGGAAAATGCTCTGGCTACTTCTTCCCGACAAACGCCGCGAACTCGGCCATGGGCACCGCGCCGCGCCCGTGGATGCCGACGACTGTGGCCACGTCCAGCTTCAGGCGCCGGATATTGTCGTAGAGCACCAGGGCATCGGACGGCGCCGGGTTGGGCGCCTGCGCGCCGGCCGGGCCGGGGCTGTAGCTGTCGGCCTCGATGAGGATTTTCGCGGCCGGGATGTAGACCACCGACAGTTCATCGCTATGGCCGTCGCCGGTGGTGTTGTAGACCTCGACGCTGCGTTTGCCGTCGCCGATGACATGCTTGTCGGTCAGGGTTTCGAACACTGGCGCCTTATGGGCCTTGGATTGCGCGTCCGGAACGATCGTCGCCGGCGCCAGGAAGGTCTTCTCGAAATAAGCCTTGTTGGAGGCATGGGTCACCACCGTGGCGCCTTCGGCCACATAGGTGCGCAGGCCGCCGGCATGGTCGAAGTGGTGATGGGTGCTGATGACGTATTTGATCGGCTTGCCCGGCACGAGTTTCCTGGCCTCGGCGATCACCGCCAGCGAGCGCTCCTCCGACTGGGGCGCCTCGATCACCGCGATATAGGTGTCGAAGTCCACCAGCACGCTGTGATGCGACCCGCCGGCCAGGAGCCACACGCCATCGGCAAGCCTGGAGGCCGCCACCTGCACAGCCGGAGCGGTCGCGGTCTGGACATTGGCCGGAACGGCGAGGTCGGCGGTGATGTTGGTTTGCACGCCCGTGACCGTGAAGTCGTTGACCGGGAAATCGCCGCCGGTCTGCACGATATGGGTGGGGAACTTGACGCCGCCGAAGTCCTTATAGCCGGAATAGGCGTAGCTGTAGGCCATGTCGCCCATGACCGGGTTGGGGAACCGGGTGGCCACGCCCGTGACCATGCCGGCGGCGTCGATGGCGCCGGTGAGGGCGAACTTGTTGAGCACCGTGAATGACACCGTGTCGATTTTCCCGCTGCCTTCGCCGCGCGACGTCACGGATACAGCGGGCGCCGCGGCCGCGGCGCGCAGGAAACCATGGGGCGTCATCCAGATCTGCAGCTGGCGTTCTTCCGCCGCCGCCAGCTGGGGATTGGGACCGGCCGGACCGATGTTCCAGGCCTTGTCGCCGTTGACGAAGGTGTTCTGGCGCTGGCCGCCGAACACCGGGTTCTTGAACACCAGGCCCAAGGTCGCGGCCTTCTGGTCGTAATTCACCGCGGCGGTCATGCTTTCCAGCGGGCGGCGCGGCCATTCCTGACCGGCGGTCAGGGCCTGGCCGAAAAAGGCGTTCATGCCGGTGCCGGTGTATTGCAGCCCCGCCGGATTGCCCATGGCGCCCTGCGCCCGCGCGATCACCGCCTTGCTGTCCTGGGCCATGGCGGGCGGCGCCAGCACCGCGGCGCCGACCATCGCCGACACAAATATGGTTTTCATGTTTTCTCCCCCTTCCCATTCCCGGAGACGGAATCGTTACGCGCCGGCCGCAGGCCAGGCAACATGTTTACGCAGGCTCTGGCTGTCGCGGATATCTCGGATTGCCAGGGACTTAGCCGTTGGCGGACCTCACGTTCCCGTGTCCCGGAAAGGTGAGGTCATTGTCCGTCCCGCACCAGGACAGGTATTCTCATGGGGCGCCACAGGACCGCGCGCGTCACGCGCGGAAGGAGACCGTCGACATGGCTCTTGCGACCTACGCCGTCGTTCGCGCGGGCGACAAATGGACCATCAAGTACGACAAGCAGAACTACGGCACCTTCAAAAGCCAGCAGGAGGCGGTGACTCACGCCATCAAGACGGCGCACCGCGTCGGCGAGAAAGGCCACAACGCCCAGGTGCTGATCCAAGGCATCGACAACCGCCTGCACGTGGAATGGGTCTACGGCAAGAGTCCCGATCCGCCGGCCGATTAGGGCGTGTAGAAGAGTCGATTGGCGTAGCTCGATCCCTGGTCGCCGGTCACCGCGCACGGGCGGGGAATCGGCGCATAGGTCGAGTTGAATTTCGGCGCCAGCGAATAGCAGATCTCAAAGACGAGACGCGGCGTGTCGACCGGCGGCAATCCCCGGTGCAGGCCGCGCGTATCTTCGAAGAACGAGGAACCCCGCGCGCCGGTTATCGTGCGGATGCTTTCGCGGGGGAACTGGCGGGCGACATCGGCGTCTTCCTTGCGGTGCACCTCCATCCACTCCAGGAACTGCTTCTGCTCGGCCGTGCTCAGCCATGTCCGCCGCCCCATGAATCCGATCAGGGCGTCGAAACTATGGGTCTCGTCCACGAATTCGTGCGGGCCCGAGGTGCGCGTGACGTCGGTGAGATAGCAAAACACCTTCAGCATGCGAAAATCGTCGCGGTCATGATGAAAATGCTGCATGCCGCGCGGAGCGACGGTGGACGGGAATGACCACCACGCCGTGATGATGGTGACCGTCGGCGGCGCCTCCAGGTAAGCTTCCGCCACGCGCAAGAGGTTCTGATCGAATGCGGCGCGGCAGAAGGCCGGACAAGCGGATATGACCCCCTGTTCCCACAGGCCGAAGCGCACATTCAGGGGCCGGTCGGCGAGCAACCCGCGGGTTGAAGCATCCGCCGTCATCTCGTCGTTGCTGAAGCAGATCGGCTTATCGGCGAAATACGTTTCAATCTCGGCAAGATCGGCGGCCGAGAACATGGGCGACACCTCGGCGAAACCCTTTTGCCGAAGCCGCTGCACGGTCGCCTGCTCCGCCGGCCCGGATGCGGAGACGGGCAAGGGCCAGGACCTGCGAATGGTATTCGCCATGGACGCGCCCATCATGTCGCGCGTACGCTTGTCCACCCCCCCCTTCAGCATCTGGAAAAGGAATTGTTCGGCGTTGGTCATGGATGTCCTTGGAGGTTCGGCAGCAGAGTGGTTGCGAATCCGGCCGTGCCGTCGCCTGTCCTATTTACCGCAAAACGCCGCACAATGCCCAGACGCCAGGTGGAGGGCCGACGCGGCCGGCACCCCCGGCGACAGTTGATTTCCACCGACCCTGGCGGGCAAAAGACACCCATGGCCATTTATCTTCCTGTCGAGATCAAACACCGGGAATTGCCGTCCCGGCTCCTGATCGCGGCCCATGCCCTGGCCGCCGGAAAGCCGGCGATCGTCGGCAATCACTGGTCATTGATGCACAATCTTGCCGCCCTTCCCGCGGGAGCCATCCTTTTCAAGACCTGCAATGCCATCCAGGCGCAACATATGGGCAAAGCAAGGGCGGCCGGCCATTTCGTCGCGTCAACCGACGAGGAGGTCCTGGTTTTCAACGAGCCCAATGGATTCGGACTCGCCTTCACGGACGAAGCCGCCGGGGCCCTGGATGTATTCTTCGCGCAAGGGACCGACCACAGGGACGCTCTCCTCGCCAAATTCCCGAGCCTGACGGTCGAGGTCAGCGGGAATGTGCGCGTGGATCTGATGCGGGAGCGCCAGGCGGATCCCGACCCCCGCATTGAGAGCCTCAAGCCTTACATTCTCTTCAACACCAACTATGGGACCGTGAACAGCGTCTGGGATGACGGCGGCCTGCTGATCGCCGGCGTCTCGCGCGATGCCCAAGCCGACGACCCGGCCAAGGCGATGTTCATGGAAACCGCGCGGTGGGAGCGCGAAAATCACGACGCCATGCTGCCGCTGCTGGCCTGGGCGGTTCAAAATCTCAAAGGTCTCCGCTTCGTCGTTCGCCCCCACCCCGGCGAAAAAGCCGATTATTGGCGTCAGGCGGTCAGCGCGCATCCAGCCGCAACGATTATCGAGGACAGCGACCCGCATCCGTGGATTCTGGGCGCGGCGCTGACCGTACATACCGGCTGCACCACCGGGCTGGAAGCCGCGCTCATGGGCGCGCCGGTCCTCAATCTGCTGCCGCGCAACAGGCCGCGCATCGGCCAGGTCACCGACAGGGTCAATGCCGTTGCCAGAACGCCCACCGAAGCCGCCCAGGCGATTGTGCAGTTCCTAGGGAACAACACCGGCCCGATCGCGGTCAAACGCAGTCTGGATGGACTGTTCCCCGGCGCGCCGAAAGGGCACGCCGCCCGGTTTATCGCCGAACGGCTGGCCGCCGTTCCGGAGAGGGCATGGCGGGGATCGTTCGCCGACATCCCGCGAACGCCTCTGCAAATGCGCAAGTTTACCGTTCGAGAGGACGAGCTTCGCGCGGGGCTGCTCACCGCCGCCCGCGTTGCCGGCGCCGCGCCCACCTGGAAGGTGGAGCAGCTGGGCGACAGCCTTTTTCTCCTGTCGCCCTGAAAGCCGCGCCGCCCGCCCTACTTCGGAAGCTTCCCCTCAAGTTCCATGTAAACCCGGGCCAGCGCGCGTGGGCCCTGCGACGCCGCGAGGGTCATCTCGGCGTAGGGGCCGAGCTTCGCCTGGGCGAAGGCGGGGCAGTTCTTCTCGCTCTCGCAGGCCTGGCCCGCCGCCTTCAGGCGTTTGGCCTCGGAAATCACCAGCTCGGTCGCCTTCAGGGACTCATTCAGGTCGGCTTTCATCGTCGCCATGTCGTCGATGAAGCCGTGACCGGCCACATACCAGGACACGTCCATGCCCTGCGCCTTCTTGATCGTAGCCGCCCATTCGGAGGGATAGGCAGTGATCATGGCCGGGAACACCTGGTGAAGGTAAAGCTCGCTCATGAACAGCACCTTGCTCTCCGGCAGGTAGACCACCAGGTCGCCGCCGGTGTGGCCGCGGCCGATGTTCAGTATCTGGAGTTCCGTGGTGCCCACCTTGAGCGAGCGTTTGTCGGCGACCGTTTCGGTGGGCAGGACATCGCGCTTGAGGTCGGTCATGGTCTTGAGGGACGCGGGCGATGAAATGAACACCGCGCCCGGGAACGCCTGCTTGAGGACGCCGTTGGCGCCGACGTGGTCGACGTGGTCGGACGCGACCACCACGTACTTCAGCGGCTGCGGGGAAATCTTCTTGAGGCTGTCCACCAGCAGCTTGCCGCGTTCCGGGTCGTCCTGGCCGTCCACCAGCACCATGCCGTCGGTGGTGACCACGATCAGGCTGTTGGTGGTGAAGGTGACGCCCGCCGAGGACAGCAGGTCCTCGTAGGCGTAGACGTTGGGAACCAGCTGCTTCCAGCGCGGGAAGTCGGTGGCCTTGAGACCGCGCTTGGCGATGTCGGCGGTATGCGCCGGTTCCGCGGCCCGCGCCAGCGGCGACGCCAGCAAGGCGCACGACAGCGCCGCAACCATGATGTGAAGCTTGCTCATGCTCATTCCCCCGATGAATACCCTCGACAGGCTCGAACAATGCCCTAAATCGCCGCCAAGCGGCGGTTTTTTTGCCGGGCCCCGCGTTGACAGCGCCCGGAATTCGCCGTCCTATTGGGTACAGGAGTGCGCCGGCATCCTGGCGCCGACGGGGGCTTTGACATGACGTTTTCTCGCCGCGCCTGCGCGGTTTTGGCAGGCCTGATGGTTGTTGCCCTGGCCCTTCCGGCCGAAGCCCACCCCGGGCATGGGGCGAGCGGCTGGGCCGCAGGCTTCAGCCATCCTTTCCAAGGATGGGACCATGTCCTGGTGATGGTCGCGGTCGGCCTGTGGGCGGCCCTGCATGCGGGCCGCGCCCGTTGGCTGATCCCCGCCACGTTCGTCGCCATCATGGCGGTTGGCGCCGCCGCGGGAGCCTTTGGCGTTGCCGTGCCGGGCGCCGAAACCATGATCCTGATCTCGGTCATCGCCCTCGCCGGCCTCGTCCTCATGCGTCAGCGCCTGCCGTTGGCCTGGGCCACGGCGGTGGTCGGCCTGTTCGCTTTTTTCCACGGTTTCACGCATGGGCAGGAAATGCCCGATGCGTCCCAGCTGCGGTCCTTCGGCGCCGGCTTCCTGGCCGCGACCGCGGCCTTGCATGCGCTGGGATACGCCGCCGGCCGGGCCATGTCCGCTGCCGCGCGCCGCGCCACCGATCAGGCCTGACATCATTTCAAGGGGAGGAAGATCATGAGGAAACAGTGGAGGCTTTGCCTCGCGGCTTTGGCGATGGCGCTTCCGGCGCAGGCCCAGGAAGTCACCAAGGGCGGGATGGACGAAACCGGTCCCTATGACGTGGTGGTGGGCTGGTTCAAGCCGGGCGTCGACCGTTGGGACCAGCGCGTGGTGTCGGTGGTGGCCGACAACCCCAACCGCATCATCATCGGCAGCAACGACCGCTCCCTCACCCTCGCCGGCTATCCGCTGCTCACCGCCGACGGCAAGGTGATGCAGGAAAAGACCACCGTCCCGACCGACATGAGCCCGGCCAAGATCCAGGTCAATCAGCTCATGATCCTGAACGGCGACGGCAAGATGATCGAGAACCTGAGCCAGTGGAACGAACTGATCTCGATCCCCCACAGCCTGGCGTTCGACCCTTACGACAAGGACCGCCATCTGTGGGTGGTCGACCGCACCGGCCAGCAAATCCTGAAGTTCACCAACGACGTCAAGAAACTGGTGATGAAGGTGGGCGAGAACGGCGTCGCCGGCACCGACCATGGCCATTTCAACGAACCCGCCGGCATGGCGTTCATGCCCGACGGCTCGTTCTACATCGCCGACGGCTACAAGAACGCCCGCATCGTCAAGTTCGACAAGAACGGCAAATATCAATTGGAATGGGGCACCAAGGGTTCGGGCCCGAGCCAGTTCAACCTGGTGCACGCCGTGAGCGTCGACGCCAACCGGCGCGTCTACACCGCCGACCGCGTCAACAACCGCATCCAGATCTTCGACGAAGCCGGCAAGCTCCTGGACATCTGGCCGAATGTGCGCAGCGCCACGCGCGTGGTCGCCACCCAGGACGGTTCCATCTGGCTGTCGGCCGCCGGCTACAACCGTTTCGGCAAGTTCGATACCAACGGCAAGCTGCTCTATCACTGGGGCATGCTGGGCGCCGAGCCCGGCCAGATCGACAATCCGCACCAATGGATGGTCGACCAGGCCGGTAATCTTTATGTGGCGGATTCCAACAACGACCGGGTGCAGAAATTCGTGCCGCGCAAGACCGCCGACCAGTCCCATGTCATCCCGCAGGAACTGGTGCTGAAGAAATAAATCGCCGCTATAAGTACGGACAAGAAAAGGCGGCCAGCGATGGCCGCCTTTTCGTTTAACGGGGCCGCGCCGGGGAACAGGTGCGCCTTGAACAGGCCCCGGCGATCTGCGCTACACTCGATCATGACCAAGATTTATAAAATCCTGCCCCGGGCCGAGTGGCGCGCGGCGCAAGCTGCCGGGACCTTCACCGGATCGGGCATCGACCTGCGCGACGGCTATATCCACTTCTCCACCGCCGCACAGGCGCGAGAGACCGCGCGGCTCCATTTCCACGGCAAGCCCGACCTGGTAGTGCTGGAAGTCGACGCCGCCGGCCTGGACCTGGTGTGGGAGCCATCGCGCGGCGGCGCCTTGTTCCCGCACCTCTACGCTCCCTTGCCGGCCTCGGCGGTCACCGCGGTCATCGACGCGCCGCTCGATACCGGCGGCGTGCCGTCGTTTACGCTGACATAACCGCTATCCGGGGGTTCGCATGCGAGCAGCACTGGCGTTGGTTCTGGCGGCGATGACGGTTGCACCGGCCGTGGCCCAGCAATCCGCCGCCGACGCGCTGCGCAAGGCCGGCGTGATGGAGCGCCTCCGCGGTTACGAGGGCAAAGGCGCGCCGGGATTTGTCCACGACCCCGCCTGGCCGCAGCCGCTGCCGCATCATTGGGTGATCGGCGACATCGGCGGCATCGCCGTCGATAAACACGATCATGTCTGGGTGCTGCAGCGCCCGCGCTCGGTCAGTTCCACCGACAGCGGCATGCAGGATGCCGTCGCCAAGGACGCCAAGGGCAACGCCATCAGCGCGCTCGGTCATCCCCGGCCCAACGGCGCGCTCAACGGCTGTTGCGCGCCGGCGCCCTCGGTGTTGGAGTTCGACCAGGCCGGCAAACTCTTGCGCGCCTGGGGCGGCCCCGGCGATCCGGGTTTCCTGGAAACCCGGTGCCGCGACAAGGATGGCTGCACATGGCCGGCGCGCGAGCACGGCATCTATGTGGACGAGAATGACTTCGTTTACCTCGCCGGCAACGGCCAGGAGGTCAACTTCCACGGCCAGTATCCCTGGGCGCCCAGCTTCGGCAACGATTCCCAGATCCTCAAGTTCAAGGCCGACGGCGCCTTCGTGCTGCAGATCGGCACCGCCGGCGCCAAAGGCCCCGACAGCAACGACACCAAGGGGGGCGTGAACGGCACGCCGGAGCCGTTCTGGCCGGCCGACATGGCGGTCGACGCGAAGTCGGGGCTGCTCTACGTCGCCGACGGCTACGGCAACCGGCGCGTCCTGATCGTCAACGCCGCCACCGGAAAATACGTCGGGCATTTCGGCGCCTACGGGCAGAACCCGGTGATCGGCGAGAACGACGAGGTGCGCAGCCGCGCGCCCGGCAGCGACCCCGGCGAAGGCGCCGGCACCTGGCCCGAGGACTACAAGGCGGGGCGGCTGAAACCCAATTTCTTCCGCAGCCCCGTGCACTGCGCCAAGCTCGCCAACGACGGCCTGCTCTATGTCTGCGACCGCGGCAACAACCGGGTCCAGATATTCAAGGCGGCGGAGGTCGGCAAGCCATGCAGCAATCCGCAGGGCGAGACCGGCAAATGCGGTTTCGTCGGCGAGATTCACGTGGCGCCGCAGACCTCCGGCGGCACCTCGGGGACGGTGAACTTCTCAAGCGACCCCAGGCAGACCTGCATGTACGTGGCCGATCTCGGCAACGATGTGGTCTACGTCATCAACCGGCAGAACCTGACCGAACTCAGCCGCATCGGCGGCAGCGGACGCCAGGGCGGCATGTTCCACTGGCCGCATATGGTGGCGGTGGATTCCCACGGCAATCTCTATGTCGGTGAAGTGGACGGGGCGGCGCGCGCCCAGAAATACCTGCGCTACGGCGCGGCCGGCTGCAGTGGCGCCGGCAACGCCACCATCGGCCAGTACACCGTCAACTAACCGCGACCTCCGAGCGTGGCGTTGAGCGTGTGGACCGAGATCAGCCTGGCGCGGGTTTCGGCGGCGAGCGGTGCAAGCACCTCCTTTTTGCGGCGGCGCAGGGCCGGCGGCTTGGGCGCGCCGGCCAGCAGGGCGGCGATGCGCTGCGGGTAGGACATGGTCGGCGACAGGGCTTGAGATGGCCCCTCCCGCTCCTCGCGCACTTTCACCGAATCAGGCCGGCTCATGGTGCTGAGGTCGTAGATCTGGGCCGCGTATTGGATCGCCATCGCAGGTCATCCTGAAGGAGTGCCGACCGCGCCCGGCAGGGGGCGGTATCGATGCGGCCCAGATAGGCGCGGCCTCGCAGCCGCGCAGGACCGGGCGTCCGCACAGTTCACACGGGTGATCCGCGACAAACGCATGCCCTGGAAATGGGCCAAATACCCCGGATTTGCCGTGACTCGCGGATGAGGGGCATATAAAACTATAAAAGAACAAAACGAGAACATTTGACGAGGACTCCCTCATGGCATTCCGCACCCGCACCGCCGGCGGGAAACCCACCCCGAGACCCAGGCCGCCCGCGCAGTCTCAGTTGCCGCTGTTCGGCCTGCCGCCGGAGCGCCCGCTCATGTGCAACCTGTTCTTCGCCGTCGCGCCCGACGCCGCGGCTCGAACGCAGTGCGCGCGCGTTCTGCAAAGCCTGCGCGCCGGGCGGATCGCCGTCGGCAAGCCGCTCGAAGCGGAACGCCTTCACGTCAGCCTGTGCAGCATCGGCGGCTTCTTCGACCAGATCCCGCGCGAACATCTTCCGACCGCCTGCGCCGCCGCCGCGACCGTGCGGATGGAGCCGTTCACGGTGACCTTCGACCTGCTGCACAGCACCACAGGACACATGCTGCTGCGCCCCTCGGATGGCGCGGCGGCGTTGCATCTGTTGCACGAGAAACTGACCGAAGCGCTGGTCCGCGCGGGCATGCGCCGGTGGCTGGCCTGGAATTTCAACCCGCATGTGACGCTCAGCTACGGCGCCTGCGCGGTCCATGAGCGCGCCGTCGAACCCGTCAGCTGGACCGTGCGCGACTTCGGGCTGATCGAGAGCCTGTATGGCCGGCACCGGCATATCGAACGCGGCCGGTGGATGCTGGAGTCGGGCGATCCGCCTATAGCGCCGCGTCGTCGACCGGCCGATGCCGGTCGAGACGCCGCATGGTGAGGCCGCATGCGAGATGCGTGACGAATGTCGGCCGTTGCCTTACGCCGGCGCCTTTGCCGGCGCCATGCGCACCGCAACCGCGAACAGGCAGATGCCGACGACCAGCATGACCGTCGCATACCAGATGCCGGCATAGAAATTATGGGTGGCGTCGCGCAGCGCCCCCATGATCAACGGGCTCACGACCGAGGCCAGGATCGCCACGCTCTGGATCGCCGCCATGCCGAGCGCGCGGTTGCGGTCACCCAGGATCTGCGTGGCCGCCGCCCAGAAGATCGCCATGGCGGCGTAGACGCCGCTGGCGCTCAAGGACAGGCCCGCCAGCTTGAGACCGGGCAGCGGCATCACCACCACCATGGCCCAGCCCACCGCGGCCATGGCCATCACGGCCATGAGGTGGCCGATGCGTTCCTTGGTGCGGTCGGACCGCTTGGTCACCCATTGCATGAAGACCACCGCCACCAGCGGCGGGATCGCGGTGAGGAGGCCGATCACCAGCGGCCGGCTGCCACCCACCAGTTCCTTGACGATCTGCGGCGTCCATACCCCCAATGTGCTGGCGCTGGCCAACACGCCGAAATAGGCGAGCGCCATGAGAATCACTTGAGGCCGGACGATCTCTTTCCAGGCGCTGCTGTGCGACGCGGGGCCGGCGGCGTTCTCCTGGTCGAGGCGCGCCTGCAGCGCTTCCTTCTCCGGGTCCGTCAGCCAGCGCGCTTCGGCGGGCCGGTTCGGCAGCCACAGGGCGACGCACACGCCCAGGATGATGGCCGGCGCCCCCTCGATCAGGAACAGCCAGCGCCAGCCGGCAACCCCTAAAAAGCCGTCCATCTCCAGCAATGCGCCCGACACCGGGCCGCCGATCACCAGCGACAGCGGCAGCGAGGCGAGATAGATGGCGTTGGCGCGCGCGCGATGCGCCAGCGGGAACCACAGGCTGATATAGTACAGCAGTCCCGGCAGCAGGCCGGCTTCGGCCAGGCCCACCAGCGCCCGCAGGAGATAGAGGCTGTAAGGCCCCACCGCGAACACGGTGGCCATGGAGGCCAGCCCCCAGGTGATCATGATGCGCGCCAGCCAGCGCCGGGCGCCGATGCGCAGCAGCAGCATGTTGCTGGGCACCTCGAACGCCGCGTACATCATGAACAAGGTGGTGTTGGCGATGCCGAAGGCGGTGGCGGTCAGGCCCAGTTCCTTGTTCATGGACAGGGCGGCGAAGCCGGTGTTGATGCGGTCGAGATAGGCGACCACATAGATCACCGAACAGGCGATGGCGATGCGTTGGAAGACTTTGCGCACGGCCGAGGTTTCGGCGGCGGAGTCCGTCGGCGCGGCGGTCATGGGACGCCCCTCCCCAGGCGGTGGCACGGATAAGCCGGCGATACTGGCACAGCTTTAGCCGCGCTCACCAGCCGCAGTGGGCCGGACCATGGTGTAAATTGTTGGTTTACCAGCAGCCCCGACATCTCCAACGATGACGTGATCGTCACCCAACGCGCCCAGGTCGAACGCGTCGTCGCCCGGGAGCGCGAGCGCGCGGCCGGCCAAAACGGACCGCGCCCTATTTCAGCCGGAGCCGGGGCGCCGCCACGCCTTGAGTTCGGCGGCGCTGCGCTGGACCGGCGCCGGAACGGGGATGGGGACCGCAAGGGCCGTGGATACCGCCGCTGCGCGGGATGCCGGGCTTTTCGGTCCGGCGGACGCGACCGGGCGCACACCGGCCAGTGACAGGATCGCCATGCCCAATCCGGCGAGGATCAACGCCAGGTAGACCACCGCGAAGGCGATCCACTTCAAATCCGGCAGTCCCGGCCAGAGCGGCGCGTCCTGGGGATGCACGATGACGGGGAACTGCTGATCCTTGGCCGAGACCTTCACCTTCGGGCCTTCGCCGCCCAGACTCATGTCCTGGGTGGTCAACACGGCAAGGTCGATCTTCTCCTTGGGGCCGAGGGTGCCGAAACGCAGCGCCCGCGTGCCCAGGCTGCGGAATTTCGCGGCGGTCGGCGAGCCTTCCATGAACAGCTGGCCGCCGGTCACTTCGACCCGGATCTCGTCGACCGCCTTGTCGGTGGTGTTGGCCAGGCGCACCAGGACCATGCCCTTGGCGTCGTTGGTGACGGACAGCCGCTGCAGGGAGTCGGTATAGCGCCGCGCCATGAAGTTGTTGAGGCTGGACGTGAGTTCGGCGGTGAACTCCCGCGACCATGTTTCCCGGTCCGCGCCTTTGGCGAACGGCGGCGCCTGGCGTTCCATGATCGCCGCCGCGGCGTCCTTGAGCACGTCGTTGGAGAAAAAATCGGCCGAAGAGGAACCGCGGCCGATGGCCGTGTCCTTCAACACCGACACGAAGGGGTGGGCGTAGACCTGCACCGACACCGGCGCGGCGCGGCGCGCGGCCTGCTCCTGCAGAACCGGCCGGACCGCCCAGACGCCCGCCGCGGTCATCGCCAGCAGAACGCCGAAATAAAGCCACTTGATCACGCGCATCGTCCTGTTCACCCGCCGCATTGCCGCAAGGCCATCACCGCATAGGCCGTGCCGATGGTCGAGACATAATTCTGGTAATCGTCGGCCCACAGCGACTGGGTGAACCACCGGCCGGACTCCCGCTGGTGGGTTTTCAGCCATGCCAGGCCTTTCTGGACGGCGGGGTCGTTGGCCGGTGTACCGGTCTTGCACAGGGTATAGAGCACGAAACCGGTGCCGTAGCCGTCGGACGGCCTGTCCTTGGCGGTGACGCCGCCGTCCCGGCGCGGCCAGGAGCCGAGGCTCGCCACGCCCCAGCCGCCGTCGGCGTGCTGCAGCGCCAAGGTGCGTTTGACCAAATCCTCCTTGTGCGCCGGCGTCATGAGTTCGGGCGCCGCCAGGCCGGCGCGCATCAGGACCAGTTCGTCATGCTGATCCTTGGGCGGGGTGGAGGCGAGGTACCGGTTGAGGCGCTTCAGCCCTTCGGCCGCCGCGGGCTTCTTCAGGTGATCCGCCGGCAGGTAGCTGGCGGCAATGGAAACCATGGTCATGACGTAATATTTGTCGTCTTCCAGGAACGGCAGCGCCTTGCGCGGGTAATCGAAGGTCCCGTCGGCGTTCTGCATGTCCCAGATCTGGTCGAAGCGCGCGAGGGTGCGCGGGTCTTGAGGCACTTTTGCCTCGCCGTCGGCGATGGCGAAGATGCTGGCGATGACCAGGCGGTTCCACAGGATGTTGTTGTTGGCACGCCGCTGATCGGGCGGCACGTCATTGACGTTGGGATTGTAGCTGGCGAGGAAGTCGAACAGGCCGTCGCGGATCTCCTTCTCGGCCGCCGCAGTGCGCTCCACCAGGAACGGCTGCGCCATGACATGCGCCAAGTTGGTGTGGCACGAGCCGCACTTGTTCTGGCGAGTCCACTTCAAGGACCAGGTCTCAAGGAAATGCGAGGCCTTGGCGATGGACGCCGCCGGCGCCATGGGCTCGCCGGGGTCGGCCCCATACCCTTCAAGGTGCGACGGCGACGGCGCCGCGGCCAAGGCCGCCGATGCGGTCAAGAGACTGACGACCAGGACCGGCAAACGCATCGCCACTTAACCCTGAATCCGTGAAAACACCAGATTGTAGACCCGCGGCCGGATGAAGCGCAGGCCGTCCACGCGGTTGTTCGCCCCGCGCACCACCACGGCCAGGCCGTCGTCATTGAGATAGATGTCGCGGGCGAGCGGCGTGAGGGCCGATGGCGCGCTCGGGCGGTCGGCGGGCGTGAGCATGAGACGGCCGTCCTTGAGCGCGGCGATCAAGATGGCGTCGGCCTCGGCGCTGCCGTAGCGGCCCACCAGGGTTTCCAGTTCGGCGGCGGGCGGCGCATATGCCTCGACCTTGCGGAACATCATGACCTCGCCGTCGGCCGTACGGCGTTCGATGCCGCCGGCCGTGAAGGTCACATCCGCACCGCCGTCGCGGTAGCGCCGCGCAGCCAGGCGAACGAGTTCGGTCTCCCGCGTGCCGTCGGGCGCCGCACTCGCGATTTTCAGAACGCCGTCGCGGGCGACGATGCGGGCGCTGCCGCCCATGCGCTCGTCGATATAGAGGCCGGGCAGTTGAGTCATTTCGCCGGCCGCCGGCGGGGCCGGTTTGATGGGAGCGGCAGCCTTGAAGGTCAGCACCTGCGCGACCGCGTCGCGGGCGAGTTGGGTGGCGTTGGCCGAGGCGACGTTGCACAACACCGCCACACCCACGCCCTGGGACGGGAACCGTCCGATCCAGGCGCGGTAGCCCGCGGTGGAACCGCTGTGGACGATCTCGGGCACGCCGTTGAACGTTCCGCGCACCAGGCCGCGCGCATAGGCGATTTTGCGGCCGCCGGTGAGCACCGCCTGTTCCTCCAGGCGGTCGGTGACGAAGGGTCCCAATTTTCGCGCGGTCAGCGCGGCGTTCCAGGTCAGGAGGTCGCCGACGGTGGTCAGCAGGCCGCCGTTTCCATAGGCGTCCTCGAACGGCATGTCCTGGGGGAAGCCTTCCGCAGTCTTGGCTTCATAGGCGATGGCGCGGTTCGGCACGACCCGGCGGAAGTCGTCGCGCCAGGAGGTCTTGGTCATGCCCAGGGGTGTGAAGATGCGCGCGCGGCTGAAGGCGGCCAGGGATTGGCCGCTGACCCGTTCGACGATGACGGCGGCCAGATTGTAGCCGGTGTTGGTGTAGGAGTAAGCCGAGCCCGGCGGATAATTGAGTGTGCGCTGACGTGCGGCGATGGCGAGGACGTCGAGGTTGGTGTGGATCGCCGATGTCCGCGGCCAACCGCCCAGGGCCGCGACCGCGCCCCAATCGCGCAATCCGCTGGTGTGGCTGAGCAGGTGATTGATGGTGACCGGCATGCCGTAGTCCGGCATTTCGGGAAGATACCTGCGGATGTCGTCGGTGAGCGCAAGCTTGCCCTCCTCGGCCAGCATCAGCACCGACGCGGCGGTGAATTGCTTCGAGACCGACCCGGCCTCGAACACCGTGTCGGGCGTATTGGGCACATGATGCTCAAGATCCGCGGAGCCGTAGGCCCGCAACACCGGCGGCTGACCGTCACGCGCGACGCCGACCGCGCAGCCGGGCGTTTCCGGTCCATAAGCCTTAAACAGGGAATCGAGGTCGGCGGCCGCAGCCGTCAGCGGCGTCGCGACTGCGCACAACGCGATCCATCGCGGCAACCGGCGCATTCACCCCTCCCGGAAAGCTCTTTCAAGGACCGAATTATAGGCGCCGCGGCACCTGCATGCGCGCTCTTTCTGATCTTCGCACTGCGCGTCCCGCGGTTCACGGCCGGCCGCGGCACCCTGACCGCCGGCGCGGCGCTGAACCAACCGCATCCCTTTACCTGGGGACTCGAGGGGTGCCATAAGCGTGCGACCACTTGCCGGATGAGCCCCTTTGGCGAAAACCTCACCTGACGTGACGACGCATCCCTTCAAGGGCGCCCACGGCGACGCCATGACGTTCCATGAGATGGGGCCGGCCGATGGCCGCGTGGTCATCCTGATCCACGGGCTGTTCTCCAACGCCCAGGTCAACTGGATCAAATACGGCCATGCCGGCAAACTTTCAGCCAAAGGGCGGCGGGTGATCATGCCCGACCTGCGCGCCCACGGCGAAAGCGCGCGCAGCTACGATGCGGCCGACTATACCGCCGACATTCTCGCCGACGACAATCTGGGACTGGTCGAACACCTGGGCCTTGCGCCCGGCGCCTACGATCTCGGCGGCTATTCGCTCGGAGCGCGCACGACCGCGCGCATGCTGGCGCGCGGCGCCAAGCCGGGCAAGGCGATGCTCGCGGGGATGGGCCTCGAGGGGCTGCTCGACCTCGCCAACCGCGCCGACTTCTTCCGGCGGGTGCTTACCGGCGCCGGCACCCACGAAAGATTCTCCGGCGAATGGATGGCCGAGGCCTTCCTCAAGACCACCGGCGGAGATCCCAAGGCGCTGCTTCTGCTGTTGAACAGCTTTCCGGCGGTGCCGCGTGCGGCCCTCGCCGCCTTCCACCTGCCGGTCATGGTGCTGAGCGGCGCCCAGGACACCGACAACGGCTCCGCCCGCGCCCTGGCCGAGGCCCTGCCCGATGCGACTTATGTGGAAATCCCGGGCAACCACATGAGCGCGGTGACGATGCCCGACCTGGGCGACGCGCTCGTGAAGTGGTTCTGAGCGCTACTTCGCCTCGTCGACAGTCCGGCCGATGCGGAATCCGACGTTCATGCCGCGGAAATAAGGCGCATTGCTGAAGCGATTGGCCGCGCGGAGATAATAGGGGCTGTTGTACCAGGAGCCGCCGCGCATCACCCGCGCCCGGCACTCGCCGCCCACCCAGGCCGAACCGTCGGCCGGCGCGCGCGCATAGGTATCGTGATAGCAGTCCTGGACCCACTGCAGCGAATTCCCGGCCATGTCGTAGAGACCAAACTGGTTGGGCGGGAACGAACCCACCGGCGCGGTCTCCTTGTTGTCCCACTGGCTGCCGCAACCGTCGCAGTTGGCGTTGCCGACGCCATGCGTTTCGCCCCAGTAGTAGGACGCCGCGGTGCCGCCGCGCGCCGCGTATTCCCATTCCGCTTCGGTGAGGAGGCGATAGGGGCCGGCTTCTTCCTCCCGCGCGACATCGCCCGGCGGGGTCTTGAGGCCTTTCGCGCGGGCGTTCAGCCAGCGCAGGTAGCGCTGGGCGTCATCCCAACTCACGTTGATGGCGGGCCGCTTGCCGCGCCCCCATTCCTGGTCCGACGCCCAGTAGCCGTTGCAACCGCCGGCATTCACACAGGCATCCCATTGATCGAAGGTCACGGGGGTGACGGCCACCGCGAAGGCTTTTTTTATGGTGACCTGGTGCTGCGGGCTTTCGTTGGCGTACAGCCTGCCCTGCACCGCCGGCGAGCCCATCATGAAAGTGCCCGGCGGAATCACCACCATCTCGGGGCACTCGGCGCAGTCCCGGAACGGCACCGCCGCTTGGGATGGGGCCGCGGCGAATGCCGCGCCGCAGATCAGAATCAGCCGGCAGATCGCGAGGACCGGCCGGGTGACCGCATAGAAACGCTTTTCCATAAATCGAACCTAGAACGCCTTTCGCTTCCCGCAACGGCGGCTTTTCGTGCCAGCCTGCGGGCTCCCAATGTGCCGGGAGAATAGTGCCCCGGGCCGGGCGCGCACAACTCATGCCTATCTGCATGAAAGGCCGTTTTCCGGGGCCGGCAGACTGGCGCAAGGATACGGCCGCCACAATTTTCGCGTTCGGCGGGCTAAGGATGACTATAATTCGCAGGATCGGCGCTCGTGGCCGCGGGCCGGCCGCACATTCGGGAGTTGGCGATGAAGTCGCTATATTTAGGGGCTGCGCTTCTGATGGCCGCCGCGGCGGCGCCCGCGCAGGCCGCGGACCCGGACCCGCCGCTTGCCCAGCGGTCCGCGCCCCTGCCCAAGGTGGTGATCCCGCCAGTGATCGAGGAGATCACCGTCACCGGGTCGCGTTTCTCGCGCACCGTGCAGACCTTCATCGACATGGCGACCATGCCGTCGCCCATCGGCCAGGTGTCCCGCTGGAAGGTCCCCATCTGCCCGAAAACCACCGGCATGCGGCCCGCTTTCACCGACTATGTCAGCAAGCGCATTCGCGACACCGCGCGGGATATCGGCGCGCCGGTGAACCCCGACGCGTCCTGCAGCCCCAACCTCCAGATCATCTTCACCGAGCACCCGCAGGCGATGCTCGACACCATCCGCACCAAGCTGCCGGAACTGCTGGGCTACCACTATGCGCCGCAGGCCAAGGAACTGGCGACCGTGGTGAATCCCATCCAGGGCTGGTATGCGACCGCCAGCCGCGACCGCAACAACCAGCTCATGGTCGACGACCCCTATGCGGTCAACACCGCCACCGTCGAAGGCAGCCGCCTGCGCACCGGGCTTCGCAGCGAGTTCATCGCCGTCACGGTCGTCGTCGACCTGGCGGCCGCCGAGAACCAGGAGATCGGCGCCATCACCGACCACATCGCCATGCTGGCGTTCAGCCAGGCGAAGGCTTTTGAGCGTTGCCGGGAGGTGCCCAGCATCACCAACATGCTGCTGGACTGCGCCCCCGAGATGAAGGCCGTGGCCCTGACGCCCTATGACAAGGCGTACCTGAAGGCGCTCTACGCCATCACCGACCGCGACCTCGCCCGCAATCTCCAGAACGGCGACATCGCCTTCATGATGCGCAAACTCCTGCGCGAGAAGGACTGACCGCTCAGCGCTGCTCGGCGGGCACTTTACGCGGCGTTTCGCGGGTCACATCTTCCGCGACCGCCTTCTCCGGATGCTGGATGAACACCTGCGCCATGCTGATGGTGATGGCCGAGGACAGCGCCGTGTTCTCGCCGGTCTTGGGATCGGGATAGGCGTCGGCCACTTTACGCATCGCCCAGTAGAATTCGGGCGAGTCCAGGCGGTCGTAAGCCAGGTGGTGCGTGGCGTAGCCGTTGGTCCAGTCGTAGAGCGTGTCGACGTCGAAATAGCCGCCGATCATGCCCTCGGCGCTGGCGCCGGTGAGCTTCAGGCTGAACCTGAAATCCCGGATGTGCAGGGCCCGGGGGTGGTTCGATTCGATCTGCCAGGCCCAGGTGATGTCCTTCACCGGTTCGGTGGTGAGGATGCCGTTCTCGATCTTGCCGTGGAGCCGCTGGACGAGCTTGGCGCCGTAGCGCGTGTCGACGCGCTGCGAGCCGCCGGGAGCGACCTTCTCGCCGGTGGAGTCCAGCAGCAGGGGATCGCGCCCGCGCATGATGGTGACATCGACGCTGGGATCGTTGGCGAGGTTGTCGACGCCCGACAGTTCGATCATCATGCGGTTGTAGACGAACCCGCGCAGGAACTTGTTGGCGAACAGCTGAACCTGGCCGTCGGGGCCGCGGAAGCCGGTGTTGCAGCCGGTGACGCGGTAGAAGGCGTTGTCGATCCCCTTCTCGCCCGCGGGGCTGGTGAAATCCTTGGGTCCGATTTTGCCGTCGAGATTGAGGCCGAGGGCGATGTTGCCCTGGGTTTCCAGATACGGGAACTGCGCCGGATGGTCGGTCGGGAAGGCGTTCAGGCCTTCGCGCACCAGGATGGTGTCTTCCATCTTGCCGCCGTTGGGCCACAGCACCTTGAAGATCTCGCGCGGGCCGTGCGGGTTGATGCCCTGGGGGCATTCCTGCTTGCCGTCGGCGGTCTGGTAGACCGAGAAGTGAGCTTCCGCCACCGCGTAGCCGATGCGGCCGTCAATCAGCGGCGCATCGCCTGCCTGGGCGGTACCGAAACCGGCGGCGAACCCCGCGCACAGGGAAGCGGCAGTGAGGGTCTTTGAAAGAATGCTCATGAGTCTCTTCCTGATTCCTGGTTTTACCGCTCAGCCGCCGCGGCCGCCGAGATCGCGAATCCAAAACGCCTGGTAGCCGTTCCACCGGCCGTGCCACTCGCCGGTGTTGTTGCCCTGGAAATCGCCCGGTTCCCGGTCAGGGCCGTAAGTATAAACGGGGCGGCCGCGGTATGCCCAGACATTGAGCGCGCCGGGCTGGTTGGGCTGGGCGCGGGTGCCGGTCTTGGGATCGACCCAGACCGCGGACCACAAACGGGAGTCGCTCCTGGCGCCGGGGCTCACCGCCACGTAGGGCCAGGTCTTCAGGCACCTGGCGACATCGCTGTTGCCGCACACGGCGAAGCGGTATTGCTGCGGGCTTTCCAGGGTGTCGCAGGGCATCATGTCGGCGGAATCCTCGCCGCAGCTGTAGTAGTAGACGGTCTTGCCCTTGCTGTTGGCCAGCACGTCCCCGTTCAACGTTGCCTGGATCATGAAGTCCTTGGCCGGGGCCGCGGGCGCGGTCTGGGTGTAAACGATGCGCCAGCCCGGTTCGTCCTCACCGGTTGGCCGGGCGCCGACATCGGCCGCGTAGGTATAGAGCGGCTTCTTGCGGAACGCCCACTGGCGCACCGCGGGCGCGCGCTCGACGATCGTCCATTCGCCCTGGGGCTGCGCCGACGCCGGCGCCAGGATCGGCAGCCAGGTGCGCGCGCAATTACCGTCGCAGGCGGACTTGTTGGGGCCGTCGGCGTCGGACTGATAGACTGCGGCGCGTCCTTCGGTGGACAGCATGCGGCCGCGCACGGTGGTATCGACCCGGAAACCCGGCGGCACCGCGGGCGGCGGCCCCACCGGATCGCGGGCGGCGGGAGAGTCGCCGCGGCTCGGCATGGAGGAACCGCCCAGCACATCGCCGGGCGCGCGGTCGATGACCGACGTGTAGAGCGGATGTTCGTCGTAGGCCCACTGTTTGCGGCCGTCTTCGCGGGTGACGGTGGTCCACCGGCCGATGGGCTTGGCGTCGGCCGGCGCGTACACCGGCGGCCAGAAAGCGGTGCAGCTCACATGCTTCTCGGGGTCCGGCAGATCCAGTCCGCCCGGATAGGGACTCATGAGGCCGGCGCTCTTGAGTTCGACCTTGTCGCCGCAGACCGATTTGTTCTTGGGATCGCCGGCATAGCCGTTGCGCATGGCCTTGATCGGCCACGTATAGAGCGTGTGGCCCTTGGCGTCGGCGAACACCGGCCCATCCAATTCGGTGGCGACCACCTGGATGCCGGGCGGCATCGGCACCGGAACATAAGCCTCGGTCGCGCGATCGCCGGAGCGCGCTTTCTCGGCGGCGATGCTCGCGCCGGCGCTGAAGGCCAAAATCCCGGCAGAGATCACCGCCGCGGTAATGCCCAATGTCTTTTTCATATCCGAACCTGCGCGATCACACACCGTGCCCGCGGCCTCTTTGCGAGAACCGCCGGCAGCTCAGTATTCTTCAAATTCATTATAATACGAAGCGCCAATATTGCGGCGCAGCATGTAACGCCCTCGCCGGAAGGTGAGCGGTCGTGCACCCAATAGCTAAACTGCGCCTCGTTTTAGCGAGGCTAAAGGCGCAAGACCGCTTGCCTTCTGGTCCATAGTAGAATCTACTATGACTATAGTAGATTTGTGTGGGGGCGCTTCCCGATGGCTATTCCCAAGCTGACCACGCTCGAACTGCGGATCATGGAGGCCGTGTGGAAGCACGGCGCCTGCTCGGTGCGCGAGATCCAGGAATCCTTCCCGGCGGCGGGGCGCCCCGCATACACCACCATTCAAACCACGGTCTACCGGCTGGAATCCAAGAAGGCTCTGCGCCGGGCCAAGAAGATCAGCAACGCCCATATTTTCGAAGCGGTGATCTCGCCGGGCGCCGTGCGCGGGCGGCTGATCGACGATCTCATCAGCCTGTTCGGCGGCGGGCCAAGCCTGTTGATGGCCCACATGATCGAAACCGGAAAACTCACCAAGGGCGACATCGCCGAAGCCGAAGAAGCCCTGGCCAAGTTTGAGCGCAAGGAGAAATCCAAATGATCTCCCTCCTTGCCGATCACCTGCTCGACTCCACGGTGTTCGCGCTGCTGATGGGGCAGTTGACCTTGTGCTTCGCCAACAACCGCGCGGCGGTACGCTACGGATTATGGTTCGCGGCGTCAGTGAAATTCCTGATCCCGTTTTCGGCGATGGTCGCCTTGGGCCGTTCTTTACGCTGGGAAAGCGCGCCGGCTGTGTCCTTGAATATGCCGCGGTTTGTGTCGGAGACTCTGCCGGCCGTTATGGTCTCCGACCTGACCTTGCCGGCGCTGTTGGCCACGGCGTATCTGGCGCCGCTCGCGTCAGCACCTGTTGCCGCGGTGCGCGAAGCCTCCGGGCTGGATCTTGAAACAGCGCTGTTGGCCGTCTGGCTGACGGGATGCGTCGTCCTGCTGGGCCGCTGGACGGTGCAATGGCTGCGCCTGCACGCCGTGCGCAAGGCCTCGGTGCTTGCTCCCATCACCGCCGCAATTCCGGTTCGCTACAGCGCGATGGTGTTCGAACCGGGCCTGGTGGGGATTTTCCGCCCCATCCTGCTGCTGCCTGCGGGACTCACCGCGCAACTTTCGCCGGCGCAACTCGCCCTCGTCATCGAACACGAGCTGTGCCACTGGCGCCGCCGCGATAATCTGACCGCCGCCATCCACATGGCCGTGCAGCTGGTGTTCTGGTTCCATCCAATGGTGTGGTGGATCGGCCGGTGCCTAGTCGCCGAGCGCGAGCGCGCCTGCGACGAAAGCGTGCTGGCGGCCTGCAGCGATCCCAAGGCCTACGCCGGCAGCATCCTCGAGGTCTGCCGGTTCTACGTCCGCTCGCCCCTTGTCTGCGCGCCCGGCGTCGCCGGCGCCAACCTCACCCATCGCGTGGAGCGCATCATGAACGACGTAAAATCCATCCGCCTCAGCCCCGCGAAACTGATCCTGCTGGCGACGGTCGCCGCGACGGCGCTGCTGCTGCCCCTGGCGTCGGGGTTGCTGACGCCGGCCGCAGCCGCCGCAGTGACGCAGCCCGCACCGCAAGCAGCCCCGGCGCCCGCACCGTTGATGGTTCAGAGGCCGACGGTGGAAGAGCCGCTCCCCGTACGGACGGCGGCCGTGCCGGCGCCCAAAGCCGCCGCTGCACCCGCGATCAAATCCATGGCTACGGCGTCCGCGCCCAAGGAGACCGTCGTGGCCAGCGCCGGCGCACCGGCGGCGACGCCCGCACCGCGTCCCCTGCCCGCGGCGGCGCCCGCGGCCGCGAGCATGGAGGAGATCGTCGTCACCGGTAAAAAAATCCGCGAGTTCGTGCGTACCCGCAATTTCGTACGGCTCTATACCGCGCCGTCCGAGTTCCTCGACCAGATCGCGCGCTGGCACGAACCGCTGTGCGTGCATACCGAAGGCCTTGCGCCCGCCTTCGGCACCTTTATCACCGCCCGCGTCAAGGAGATCGCCGCCCAGATCGGCGCACCGCAGGCCCAGGCCGAGCCCTGCAAGCTCAACCTCGATATCGTCTTCACCGACCATCCCCAGGCTTTGCTCGACCACATCAAGACCAAGCGGCCGGAACTCCTGGGCGCCCACTATCCGGCGTTGCGCGAGAGACTCGCGACCGTCAACCACCCGGTCCAGGCCTGGTACGCCACCGCCACGCGCGATTTCCGCGGCCAGCGCAATCTCGACACTTACGACGCGTGGTGGGGCGCGATCCCCGGACTCGATGAATTCGGCGCCCCGGTCTACACGGTTCCGGGCAGCCACCTTCGCTCCGGCCTTACCAGCGAATTCGCCTCGGTCATCATCGTCGCCGACAAGGCCAGGATCGCCGATTGGGAGATCGGCACCATCGCCGACTACGTCGCCATGCTGGCGCTCGCGCGCATGAACACGCCCGACAAATGCCAGCAGGTGCCCAGCATCGCCAACACGCTGGTGGATTGCGGCGACGACGTCCGGACCAAGAGCCTGTCGGATTTCGACATGGCTTACCTGAAGGCGCTCTACCTGACCGCCGGCGACGCGCCGCGCAACCTGCAGGAATCCGGCATCAGCCGCGTTATGCTGCAGATCCTCGAGAAGCAGATGGCGGACAGGAAAGGCGGCTGAGCTTTCGGCATCAGTTGTGAAAACAGAAAGAGTCCCGGCAAGCGTGCGCCTTTCGCCCGTGGGTTAATAACCCTCTTCGTTGTTGTCTCCCGCCGGACAAATCGCTAGCGTCATGCCGATGGTCGGGGCGCCGCGGGGGACTCTTGCGCTCCACAAAATCCTTTCTTTGAAGAGCGCGCCGATGTCGTCCTTCCCTGGCTGCGTTCCCTAGCGATCACATGTCGCGTGGGCGCTTATATTTTGGTGTTGCGGTTGGTTTCCTTGCGCTGTGCGCGGCGTGGGGAGGGTTGCGGGCGGTTGAGCCGGCCGGGGCGGCGGAGGCGCCGCGGGCGCGGTCCCTGGGC
>JAYRKL010000001.1:0-311697 GCA_041905795.1 Rhodospirillaceae bacterium
TGTCGGCGTGAAGGTCAGAGGGTCGACGCCGAACAGCTTGTAGAGGCCGGGCGACCAGCGCGCGGCGGTGTCATCGATGCCACGCGACCAGGACCCCAGGCCGGTGACGTCTTCGGTGAGCGCCACATCGGCCGTCAGACCGGCGAATTGCGCGGCGAGGCGCCGGCGCTGCGCCGCCATCAAGCCGGCCACGACCACGGCGACGGACAACGCCACGCCCGCAATGATGACGAGCGCGTCGGGAACGATCAGCGTGGCGTCCGCTATATCCATGGCCGCTTTCCCAAGGACGTTGGATGTCCAGCATGGGCCTAGGAGTCTATTTCAGCCCAAGATCCCAGCTGGATCAATCTGATATCATGTTGGAATTTATGACTTTTTGGCCGAAAGCCAGCCGCGGGCGGCGACGAAAGCCTCGACCCGGGAGGCCAGTTCGCCGAGGGTGATGCCTTCGGCCTTCCAGGCCTTGCGGACCGCCGCCAGTTCCTCCACCCGCGCCGCCCACTCGGGGCCGAAGACGTCCGTCTCCAAATAGTGGCGGATCAGCCGCGACAGGCCTGCAGCCTGTCCATCCGTCGACACCGTCACCTGAAGATGGCCGCGCCTGACCTTGGCGGGGAGATGGAAATCGCAGAGCGGGATGCGGTCCTGGACATGCACCAGGGCGCCGGCGTCCCTGGCCAGGGCGCGGAAGACCGCCGCCTGGGCATCGTCCATGTCCGAGATGAACGCCAGTTTCGGCGCGATCCGGGTGAAATCGGACGCCGCGGGCCAGCCCCGCCGCAGGCGCTCTCCGGCGAGGGCCGCGAGTTCCGCCGGCGCATCGGGGGCGAAAACGTGCACCGCCGTGGCGCCATGCTCGTCCAGGGCGCGCAGGCGGCCCAAGAGACTTGCGCCGCCGACCAGCATCACCGGCGCCGTGCTGACGTCGAGCATCAGCGGAAACATGGCCGGCGAGCCTGGGGTCATTTCCGGGCGAGATCCTTGGCGATATCGATGGCGGCATAGGTCAGGACCGCCGACGCGCCGGCGCGCTTGAAGCCGAGCAGCGCCTCGCGCATGGCCGCGGTGCGATCGAAGGCGCCGGCGGCGGCGGCGTGGGCGATCATCGCGTACTCGCCGCTGACCTGATAGGCCAGCACCGGCACGTTGACCGCGTCCGTCACCGCGCGGATCACGTCGAGATAGGGCATGCCCGGCTTCACCATGATCATGTCCGCGCCTTCGGCGATATCGAGCGCCGCCTCGCGCGCCCCTTCGTTCACATTGCCGGCGTCCATCTGGTAGGTGTGCTTGCCCTTGGTGCCGAGCGAGCCCTTGGATTTCACGGCGTCGCGGAACGGGCCATAGAAAGCCGAGGCGTATTTGACGGCGTAGGACAGGATCATGGTGTTGTGGAATCCGCCGGCTTCCAGCGCCGTGCGGATGGCGCCGATCCGCCCGTCCATCATGTCCGAGGGCGCGACCACGTCGCAGCCCGCCTGCGCCAAAGTCATGGCCTGCTTCACCAGCACCTCCACGGTCGCGTCGTTGACGACATCGTCGTCGACAAACAGCCCGTCGTGGCCGTGGGTCGTGTAAGGATCGAGCGCCACATCGCAGATGATGCCGATATCGGGTTCCGCCGCCTTCATCGCCTTGACCGCGCGGCAGACAAGGTTATCCGGATTGACCGCTTCCTTCCCGACCTCGTCCTTCTGGCTGGGATCGACGGAGGGGAACAAGGCCACGGCCGGAATCCCCAGGGCCTTCGCTTCCTTGGCGGTCGCGACCGCCTGATCGATGGTCACACGGTCCACCCCCGGCAGGCTGGCGATGGGATCGCGCAGGTTCTTTCCCTCGATCACGAACATCGGCAGGATCAGGTCGTCGGCGGTCAATACGGTCTCCCGCACCAGCCGGCGACTCCAGGATGCGGCCCGCAGGCGGCGCATGCGGGTTGCGGGAAAGGAACCGTGATGGGTGGTCATGGCTGATGGTCCTCGGTTTTCTTGGTCGTGATGGCGCGGGCAACGCCGGCGGCAGCCTCGGCGACGCCCGCAAGCGTGGGAACGCCGGCCACGGTGCGGCTGGTCCAGGGACCATCCACCATGGCGTCGGCGCTGATGGCGATGGCGGCGATATTGGATTGATCTGGATTGGATTGATCGGGGCGTTCCGCCAGGGCCTTGGCCAGCAGCCCCGCCAGGGTTTCGGCGCTGCGCCGCGAGAACAACGGGGCCAACACCGGCGCCGTCCGCCATCCCGGCGCCAGGCCATCGAGATCGAGGCCGGTGCGAGGCACCATGCGGTAAGTGACCGCGCTCTGCACCCGGCTCGGGAACTCGGCCGCGAGATCGGCGGCAATGTCCTCGGCGCAGGGATACAGCGCCTGGCCGAAGGCGATGCGCGCGAGGGCGGTGCGCAAATCGGCCACATCCTTGCCGGTGTCGATGACGTGGCCAAAACCTTGCGCCCGCGCCGTGGCGGCGGTGGCTTCTCCGACCGCCAGCACCTTCTTGCCGTCCCAGGCGGATGAAACCGGAAACAGCGCCGCAGCGATCTGGCTGGTGAAGATCACCACGTCGAACCCGCCGGCGGGCGGCAGCCGCACGGTCACCGGCTCGGCGGTGAGGACCGGGCAGTCGACGATCCGCCAATCCCCGGCGGCGTCAGCCAAAGCCGCCGTGACCGCGGCGTGGAAGCGCGCGCGGTGCTCGACCGGCCGGGAATTCAGAATAAAGCCCATGGGCACAGTTTACGGCAGGCGCGGCGGGCGCGTCAGCTTTTTACGCGGAAGCCGCCTGGCCGCCCGGCAGATGGATGCCGCATTCCACCTTCTCCGTGCCGCGCCAGCGCCCG
The DNA here is from genome assembly GCA_041905795.1 of Rhodospirillaceae bacterium. GTDB lineage: Bacteria > Pseudomonadota > Alphaproteobacteria > Rhodospirillales > Rhodospirillaceae > SHVO01. The sequence goes on from JAYRKL010000001.1 coordinate 2,842, forward strand.
GCGCGGGCATCCTCGCCCGGCGCCACGCGGCTGGTGCAGGGCATGCAACCGATGGAGAGATAGCCGTCGGCTTCCAGCGGATGACGCGGCAGCGCATATCGCTCGAAATAGGCGTCAATGTCGGCCTTGGTCCAGCCGACGATGGGATTGACCTTGAACTTGCCCTCGGCCAGTTCCAGCACCGGCAGCCGGGCGCGGGTCGCGGCCTGGAAGGCCTTGCGTCCCGTGAACCAGGCGTCGAACGGCGCGACCGCTCTTGCCAACGGCTCCACTTTGCGGATCTCGCAGCACAGATTGGGATTCTGCGACCACAGCACGCCCTTGGCGTCCAGGTCCTTGATCCGGTCCAGGTCCGGCGTGACGGACCGCACGCCGGTGAGGCCCAGGAGCGTCACCAGTTGGTCGCGATAACGCCGGGTTTCACCGAACAGCTTGCCGGTATCCAGGAACAGGATCGGCAGGTCGGGGCGGATACGCGAGATCATGTGCAGCAGCACCGCGGACTCGGTGCCGAACGACGACACCAGCGCCACCTTGCCGGGCGCGAATTCCTCCTCGGTGATGGCGCTGATGATCGAGAGCGGGCCGGTCTCGGCGTAACGCTCGTTCATCAACGCCAGGCGGCGTGCGAGAACGCTGCTCACGCGGATTCCTTGCCAAGCCGCTTCTCGGCAATGGTGACGTTGCGCTCGACGCCGCGCTGGTACCACACGGTGTAGGCGGCGACCGAATGGCGGTGCGCCTCCACCGAGAAATTTGCGCCGACCTCGAAACTGCTGAAGCCGCAGCGCAGCAGGAACAGCACCTGGTCGGGAATGAAATCGCCGACCGCGCGCAGATCGCGGGTATAGCCGTAGCGCTCGCGCAACAGGCGGCCGATGGAGAACGGGCGGCCGTCGCGCATGAAGCCGAAGCGCACCACCACCAGGCCCAGGCGCGGCAGGAACGGTTCCAGGTCCTCGAGCGCCACATCGCCGGCGATTTCGACGCCGACGGCGCCGGCCTCGGCGAACAGGGCGTTGTGCTCGTTCTTGAGGCGCTGGAAGCTGACCAGCACCGAAGCCCCGGTTTTCACGGCCGCATCGTCGGCCAAGCGCTCCCAGCCGTCCGGGATCGGCCCGTTGCGGTCGAGGATCTGACTATTTTGCGCCATAGAGCTTTTCCTTGAAGGGCGCCGGACCGACGCGGCGATAGGCGGCGATGAAGGTTTCGTTCGGCTGGCGCAGATCGAGATAGGCATCGATCACCTTCTCGACCGCATCGACGATGCCGTCGGAGGCGAACCCCGGTCCGAGCAGCTGGCCGGTGGAGGCGGTCTCGTCGCCGGCGCCGCCCAGGGTGATCTGGTAGAATTCCTGACCGGCCTTGTCGACGCCGAGGATGCCGATATGGCCGGCATGATGGTGGCCGCAGGCGTTGATGCAGCCCGAGATCTTGATCTGCAGCTCGCCGATCTTGTGCTGGCGGTCGAGGTCGCCGAACCGCTCGCTGATGCGCTGGGCGACCGGGATCGAGCGGGCGTTGGCGAGCGAGCAGTAGTCCAGGCCCGGGCAGGCGATGATGTCGGTCACCAGGCCGGCATTGGCGTTGCCGAAGCCGATCGTGCCCAGGGCCTGCCATACCGCGAACAGGTCCGCCTGCTTGACGTGCGGCAGCACCAGATTCTGGATATGACTGACGCGCACCTCGGCGAAGCTGTAGCGTTCGGCGAGATCCGCGACCGCCTCCATCTGCTCGGCCGACGCGTCGCCGGGGATGCCGCCGATGGGCTTCAGGGAAATGGTGGCGATGGCGTAGCCCGGCGCCTTATGCGGATGCACGTTGGTGGCGACCCACTGGGCGAAGGCGCGATTGGTTTTCTTCGCGTCCTCGAAGGCGGCCACGGGGGTGGCGATCTTTTCATGCGGCGGCGGCTCGAAGTAGCGGGCGATACGGACCTCTTCCTCCGGCGGCAGGTTGACGCCGGAATGACGGCTGGCCTCCCACTCTTCCTCGACCTGACGGATGAACTCCTCCGGCCCGAGGTCGCGGACCAGGATCTTGATGCGGGCCTTGTGGATGTTGTCGCGCCGGCCGTAGCGGTTGTAGACGCGCAAGATCGCTTCCAGATAGGACAACAGCTCGGCCTTGGGCAGGAAGGCGCGCACTTTGGTGGCCAGCACCGGGATGCGGCCCATGCCGCCGCCGACATAGACCGTGTAACCCACCTCGCCGGCATCGTTGCGCACGATGTGCAGGCCGATGTCGTGCCACTGCACCGCGGCGCGGTCCTTCTCGGCGCCGGTCACGGCAATCTTGAATTTGCGCGGCAGCCAGGAAAATTCGGGATGGAACGTCGACCACTGGCGGATGACTTCCGAGACGATGCGCGGATCCTCGATTTCGCCGGCGATGGCGCCGGAGAAGTGGTCGGCGGTGACGTTGCGCACGCAGTTGCCCGAGGTCTGGTTGCCATGCATCTGCACGGTCGCCAGTTCGGCGAGGAGGTCGGGCATCTGCTCCAGCTTGATCCAGTTGTACTGGATGTTCTGGCGCGTGGTGAAATGGGCGTAGCCGCGGTCATAGACGCGGGCGATATGGGCGAGCTTGCGCAACTGCGCCGCCGACAGCGTGCCGTAGGGCACCGCCACCCGCAGCATGTAGGCGTGGAGCTGCAGGTAGAGGCCGTTCATCAGGCGCAGCGGCCGGAACTGCTCTTCCGAGAGTTCGCCCTTGAGGCGGCGGTTGACCTGATCGCGGAATTCGGCGACCCGCTGCCCGGCGATGGTGTGGTCGAAATCGTCGTAAATATACATGAGACTGGCCCTAGCCCTATTTCGCGCGCCTTATTTTGCGCTCATGGACTTGTTGAGATCGCGCCGCACGGTGGGACCGGTGGCGCGGATGATTTCGCGGATATGGGCGGGCGTGTGCTCGCCCGTCGGCTGTACGTCCACGACATTGACGTCGATCACCAGGTTGGCGGCATAGGCTTCGGCGCCGGTCTTGCGCAGCGCCTCGGCTTCGTCCGCGGTCATGGCGACTTTCGCATCCGCCACATGCGCCGACCAGTCGCGGCCGGTGTAATAGACCGTGGCGCCGTTGCGCAGCAGGTTGCCGGTCAGGACCTTGGGGACATCGGGTTTAGCCATGATGCGCTTCCTCGGAATAGCGCGCCTCCGGCGCGACGGATTGGCGCGCCGGAGGCGCGTAGGTCTTGACCACTTCGCCGACGATGAACAGCGCCGGGCTGCGCACGACGTCACGGACGACGGCGTCGGCCAGGCCGGCGACCGTGGTGACGATCACGCGCTCGTTGGCGCGGGTGGCGTTCTCGACGATGGCGATCGGCCAGGCGGGCGCGACACCGTCGGCTTGCAGCGCCGCGCTCAAGGCCGCGGCGCGGACGATGCCCATGTAGACGACCAGGGTCTTTCCGGCGCCGGCGAGCCCCGTCATCTCGGCCAGGCTGCCGTCCTTGCGGGCGGCGGTGATGAAGGAGACCTGCGCGGCGTAGTCCCTGTGGGTGAGCGTGATGCCTGTGCTGGCGGCCGCGCCGGTGGCGGCGGTGATGCCGGGAATCACGTCCACCTGGATCCCGGCGGCGCGCAGGCCTTCGAGTTCCTCGCCGCTGCGTCCGAAGACCATAGGATCGCCGCCCTTGAGGCGCACGACGCGATGCCCGCCGCGGGCGGCGGCGATCAACTGGGTGATGATATCGGCCTGGGAGATGCCGGCGCTCTGATAGGGCTTGCCGACATAAATGCAGCGCGCGCCGGCCGGCAGAATCTCCAAAATTTCCGGCGAGACCAGGTCGTCGAAAAAAACCACGTCGGCGGCCTTGAGCGCGAGGTAGCCCTTCACGGTCAGAAGCTCAGGGTCGCCCGGGCCCGCGCCCACCAGCGCAACGCGGCCGGCACGGGCGCCGAAGGACGCCGGGCGAGCCGTGTTATCCACAGGTGATTTATCAAACTTACTCAAAGACTTAATTCCTCGTTTGCGGACTTATCCACAGGAATTTCCCGGAGCACCGCAGCAAGGGGGCGTGCATAGCACAAAATCCCCGCAATAGCAGTGCGTGGGTGGCATAGGCCGCTCGTCCCCAGATAGGAATAACCTTCCCCTTTGGGCCGCCCTTTCTCGGGGACTGCGATAAAGTTGCCCTCCCGGGCCCCCGGGGAACGGAAGAATATTCTCTGGAATTCGCCCCGCAATCGTCCGGACCGGCCCGCCGGGTCACGCTTATATATATGCACCTGTCCATGAACGGGCGGGCATCCGGCGGCAGGCGTTGACCGCTGGGGAAGAGCGTGTTTGATGGCCGCCACAGCCACGCCTTCAAAGGGGATTTGGGATGAAGATTTCCGGTATCGCCGCCGTTGTCACCGGCGGCGCTTCTGGCCTCGGGGCCGCCACCGCGCGCGCGCTCGCCGCAGCCGGCGCCAAGGTCGCACTGATCGACATGAATGCGCAGGGCTGCGCGCAGGTCGCCGCGGAGATCAAGGGCCTGGCGCTCGCCTGCGACATCACCGACGCGGCCTCCACCGAAAACGCCCTCAAGCAGGCCAGCGACGCTCACGGGGCCGCGCGCCTGGTGGTGAATTGCGCCGGCATCGCGCCGGCGGCCAAGGTGGTGGGCAAGAACGGCGCCCACGACCTCGCCCTGTTCCGCAAGGTGATCGAGGTCAACCTGATCGGCACCTTCAATGTCCTGCGCCTGGCCGCGGCGGCCATGGCCGCGCTCGATCCTCTCGAGGAAGGCGAGCGGGGTGTGATCGTGAACACGGCCTCCATCGCCGGCTTCGAAGGCCAGACCGGCCAAGCCGCCTATGCCGCGTCCAAGGGCGGCGTTATCGGCCTGACCTTGCCGGCGGCGCGCGACCTTGCCCGCAACGGCGTGCGCGTCGTCACCATCGCACCGGGTTTGATCGAAACGCCCATGTTCGCCGGCCTCGATCCCAAAGCCGTGGAAGCACTCGTCGCCACGACCGTGTACCCCAAGCGCCTGGGTCAGCCCCAGGAATACGCCAAGCTTGTGCTGCAGATCGCCGACAACGTGCTGCTCAACGGCAGCGTCCTGCGCCTGGATGGCGCGGTCAGGCTGGGATAGAGCCTTTTCCGATGAAGTGGATGCCGGTTCATCGCAGAAAATGCGACCAAACCAAAAAATTAGAGCATGATCGCGATTCAATATGACTCGATCATGCTCTAGCGCCGGCGATCCTGTTGGCGTGAAGTAAGTTCTTCTCCCGGGGCGCGTCGCGGCAGAGAACGGTGCCACGGGCGCTCGGGCTTGCAATGGTTTTCTCCCGGAGCCGCGGATGAAGCGCGGCCGCCGGGTCGGGTTTGTTGATCCCACGGGTCAAACGCCATATGTGAGCCCCGCGTTTCTGCGTTCTGACGAGTGTCCATGACGGCCCTGACCCATCTCCAACGGCTGGAAGCCGAGAGCATCCACATCATGCGCGAGGTTGTCGCCACCTGCGACAAACCGGTGATGCTCTATTCCATCGGCAAGGATTCCGCCGTCATGCTGCATATCGCCATGAAGGCGTTCTATCCCTCCAAGCCGCCCTTCCCGCTGCTGCACGTCGACACCACCTGGAAGTTCAAGGAGATGATCTCCTTCCGCGACGAGCACGCGGCGGCGCTCGGCCTCGATCTCCTGGTGCACATCAATCCCGAAGGCCTCACCCAGGGTATCGGCCCCTTCACGCACGGCTCCGCGGTGCATACCGACGTCATGAAGACACAAGGGCTGAAGCAGGCGCTCGACAAATACCAGTTCGACGCGGCATTCGGCGGAGCGCGACGCGATGAGGAGAAATCCCGCGCCAAGGAACGCATCTTCTCGTTCCGCTCGGCGCAGCACCGCTGGGACCCGAAGCAGCAGCGCCCCGAGCTATGGCGGCTCTATAACGCCCGCAAGCACAAAGGCGAGAGCATCCGCGTGTTTCCCCTGTCCAACTGGACCGAGCTGGATATCTGGCAATATATCTACCTTGAGAACATTCCGATCGTGCCGCTGTATTTCGCCAAGGAACGCCCGGTAGTGGCGCGCGACGGCGCCTTGATCATGGTCGACGACGACCGCATGCCGCTCAACGCCGGTGAGACGCCGGTGATGAAAAGCGTGCGCTTCCGCACCCTCGGCTGCTATCCGCTGACCGGCGCCATCGAGAGCACCGCCGACACCCTGCCCGCCATCATCCAGGAAATGCTGCTGACCAGAAGCTCCGAGCGCCAGGGCCGCGTCATCGATCACGACAGCAACGCCTCCATGGAGCGCAAGAAGCAGGAGGGCTACTTCTGATGGCCCATGTTTCGGCACTGATCGAAAAAGACATCCTGGGCTATCTCGAAGCCCACCAGCGCAAGAGCCTGCTGCGCTTCATCACCTGCGGCAGCGTCGACGACGGCAAATCCACGCTGATCGGACGCCTGCTTTATGACTCCAAGATGATCTTCGAGGACCAGCTGGCGGCCCTCGAAAAGGATTCCAAGAAGGTCGGCACCCAGGGCGGAGACATCGACTTCGCCCTGCTGGTCGACGGCTTGGCCGCCGAACGCGAGCAAGGCATCACCATCGACGTCGCCTACCGCTACTTCTCCACCGAGAAGCGCAAGTTCATCGTCGCCGATACCCCGGGTCACGAGCAATACACCCGCAACATGGTCACGGGCGCTTCGACCGCCGATCTCGCGGTGATCCTGATCGACGCCCGCAAAGGCGTGCTGGTGCAGACCCGGCGCCACTCCTACCTGGTCTCGCTGATCGGCATCCGCAAAGTGGTGCTGGCGATCAACAAGATGGACCTGGTCGGCTACAACCGCGGGATTTTTGAACAGATCGTCGCGGAATACCGCGAATTCGCCGCGCAGATCGGGCTCACGGACATTCTCGCCATCCCCATCTCGGGCCTGAAGGGCGACAACATCACCGCCGCCAGCGGCACCATGCCCTGGTATCAGGGGCCGTCACTGGTCAATTACCTGGAGACCGTGGAGGTCGAAGATCGGGCCGCGGCCGCGCCGTTCCGCATGAGCGTCCAGTGGGTCAATCGTCCGGACCTGGACTTCCGCGGCTTCTCCGGCCTGATCGCCAGCGGCGCGGTGCGCCCCGGCGACCGCGTGAAAGTGCTGCCGTCCGGCAAGGAAGCCAAGGTCGCGCGCATCGTCACGCAGGGCGGCGACCTGGCCGAAGCCGTGGCCGGCCAATCGATCACCCTCACCCTCGACACCGAGATCGACATCAGCCGCGGCGATCTCCTGGCCCATGCCGCCAGCCCGCCCGCGGTCGCCGATCAGTTCAACAGCACCGTCGTCTGGATGAGCGACGAGCCGTTACTGCCCGGGCGCCTCTATTGGATGAAAATCGGCGCCAAACTGGTGGCGGCCACGGTCACCGACATCAAGCACAAGACCAATGTAAATACGCTAGAGCAGCTGGCCGCCAAATCGCTGGCGCTGAACGAGATCGGCTCGGTCAACCTGTCCCTCGACCATCCGGTGCCGTTCGACCCCTACGCCGAGAACCGCGAAACCGGCGGCTTCATCCTGATCGACCGCCTGAGCAACGGCACGGTCGCCGCCGGCACGCTGCAATACGCTTTGCGCCGGGCCGAGAATATCCATTGGCAGGCCGTGGACGTGAACAAGCAGGCCCGCGCGAGCGCGAACCGCCAGAAGGCCTGCGTGCTATGGTTCACCGGGCTTTCGGGTGCGGGTAAATCCACCATCGCCAACCTGGTGGAGAAGCAGCTGTTCGCCCAGGGGCGCCATACCTATCTCCTCGACGGCGACAATGTCCGCCACGGCCTGAACCGCGATCTCGGCTTCACCGACGCCGACCGGGTGGAGAACATCCGCCGCGTGGCTGAAGTCGCCAAGCTGATGGTCGACGCCGGCCTGATCGTGCTGACGTCGTTCATCTCGCCGTTCCGCGCCGAACGCGCCCTGGCCCGCCAGCTGCTGGAGGAAGGCGAGTTCCTCGAGGTCCATATCAACACATCGCTCGCGGCAGCCGAGAGTCGCGATCCCAAGGGCCTTTACAAGAAAGCCCGGGCGGGCGAGATCAAGAATTTCACCGGCATCAGTTCGCCTTATGAGCCGCCGGAGGCTCCGGAGATCGTCATCGACACCGCGCGCCTGACGCCGGAAGACGCCGCCGCCTTCATCCTCAAGACCCTCGAGGAACGCGGCCTGGTGCCGGGCATCCGCGCCGAAGCCGATACGACGCCGAGCGCTTAGCAGGCCTTTTTGGCCCGACATGCTGCAGCGGTTTTAGTGACGCGCGGCGTACCAGATGGCGCCAGCGATTTCATACAGGGCATAGTAGCTGTCGTAGAGCGACGACAGCCGCGGCAGCAGGTCGAAAGACTTTGGCGGCGCAAACACCGTGGGCGCCGCCGTCACCGTCAGTCCCGCGACCTCGAACATCCGCACGGACCGCGCCATATGCGAGGCGTGGGTCACAAGAATGATCCGCCGCACGCCATCCTGCTGGAGGATCGGCGCACTGAAGATCGCATTTTCGTAGGTGTCGCGGGATCTGTCTTCGATCCAGCGCACCGGCACGCCGAAATCCCGTTCCAACGCGGTCTTCATCATGACGGCCAGCGGTACCGCGGCGTCCTGCGGCTGCCCTCCCGAGACCAGGACCGGGAGATCGAGCGCACGCGCGAGATGGGCGCCGTAACGCAGGCGCTGCAAGGTCAGGGCGTCTACCGCGCCGTCCGGCCCGTATTCCGGTGCGTACCGCTCGAACCCGCCCGACAGCACCACGATCGCCTGCGCTTCCGCCGCCCGCAAAGCGCTTTCGCGCGCCGGCGGCGCCTCGATGCAGCGCATGAGAAAATTGGACACCGCCGGCACGGACAGCAGGTAGAACGCCGCCAGGCCCCATGACAGCAGGATCAAGCCGGAGCGATGACGGCCCCGCAGCAAACATACGAAGCCCGCACCCAACAGCACCATCAGGCTGCCGGGCGGCAGGATCAGCCATTTGCAGAAGTCGTAGACGAGTTGCAGGCGCGGTTCCCGGGCAACGAAAATGCGATGCTGGAAGTATTAGCCGATTTTGGCGCGGTTCGTCAGGGTGCGGGCCGATATCCGAGAGGCTGGCCTGTTCGTATTTGCGCGTCATCCTCTATAATCCGGCTCCATTTCAGGGGGGCTCCGCTGTGCGCAATTTCCACTTTCCCGGCCGCTCGACCGTGCATGCCGTCCACGGCATGGCGGCATGTGAACACCCCCTCGCTGCTCTGGCCGCCGTCGACATGATGCGCCGGGGCGGGACCGCCGCCGACGGCGCCATTGCCGCCGCCGCGGTGCTGGCGGTGGTGGAACCCATGGCCACCGGCATCGGCGGCGACGCCTTCTGCCTAGTCGCCCCCAAAGGGTCGTCCGCGGTCGAGGGCTACAATGGTTCGGGACGGGCCCCGAGGGCTCTGTCGCTGGCCCACTTCGCCGGCCAGACCCTCACCCGCATCCCGATGGACTCGCCGCATGCAGTGACAGTGCCCGGCGCGGTGGATTGCTGGGCCGCCCTGCTCGCCCGTCACGGACGGCTCGATATGGCCACGGTGCTCGCGCCCGCCATCGCCTATGCCCGCGACGGCTTCGCGGTCACGCCGCGGATTGCCTATGAATGGGATGTGATCGGGCGCCCCAAGCTGGCGCGCAACGCCCATGCCGCGCGGCATTGGTTGAGCGATGGCGCGCCGCGCGCGGGCACGACATTCCGCCATCCCGCCCTCGCCGCCACCTTGGCGGAGATCGCCCGTCATGGCCGGGACGGCTTCTACAAAGGCTGGGTGGCCGAGGACATGGTCGCATCCTTGCGGGCCCTCGGCGCCACCCACACCCTCGAGGACTTCGCCGCCCATACCGGCAACTGGGTCGATCCGGTGCGCAGCACCTATCGCGGTGTCGAGGTGTGCGAGATCCCGCCCAACGGCCAGGGCGTGACGACGCTTCTGATACTGAACATCCTGGAGAATTTCGCGCTCAAGGACTTTGGCCCGGTCAGCGCCGAGCGCCTGCACCTGGAAGCCGAGGCCGCACGCCTGGCCTTCATCGAACGCGGCCGCTGGATCGCCGACCCGGATCACTCGAATGAGTCCGTGGCGCATTTCACCGACAAGGGTTTCGCGAAATCGCTCGCCGCGCAGATCGACCCGGGCCGCGCCGCCGACGCCGTGCCGCCCATGCGCGCCGGCGACACCACCTACCTCGCCGTCGCCGACGCCGACGGCACCATGGTGTCGTTCATCAACTCGATCTATCACGGCTGGGGTTCGGGCCTGGCGTCCGACAAGAGTGGGGTTTTGTTCCACGACCGCGGCCATGGCTTCATGCTCGATGAACGCCACCCCAACGCCCTCAAGGGCGGCAAACGCCCGTTCCACACCATCATCCCGTCCATGGCGCTGAAAGACGGCAAGCCCTGGCTCGCCTTCGGCGTCATGGGCGGCGATTTCCAGCCGGTGGGCCAGACCCACGTGCTCACCAACCTGGTGGATTACGGCATGGACCCGCAGGAAGCCGTCGATTGCCCGCGCGCCTTCCTGTTCGAAGGCGTGCTCAGCGTCGAGCAGGGCGTGCCGGAAGACGCGCGCGCGCGCCTCACGGCCATGGGCCATAAGGTGAAACAGGCGCCCGAGCCGCTGGGCGGAAGCCAGATGGTGATGCGGGATGCGGCGGGGACCTGGACCGCCGGTTCAGATCCCCGCAAAGACGGATGCGCGCTCGGCTATTGAGCGTCGCGGAAACTACCGGCGCTTGGGAGGGCCCTTGAAGCGCGAGGCGCCCGAGGGCGGCGGCGCCGAGCTTTCGTCCTTGTGGCGGAACACAAGGCGGCCCTTGCCGAGATCGTAGGGCGAGATTTCCACGGTCACGCGGTCGCCCACCAGGGTGCGGATGCGGTTCTTCTTCATGCGCCCGGCGGTGTAGGCGATGATCTCGTGGTCATTGGTGAGTTTCACCCGGTAGCGCGCTTCCGGGAGCACGTCGGTGACGACGCCTTCGAATTCCAGCAGTTCTTCTTTAGCCATAGGCCCTCTTTCAGGTTGTCAGTTCGTGGAGACGCGCTCGAGGCCGCCGGCATTGACATGTTCCCACATGCGCATGCCGCCGTCCGGGGTCGCGGTGAATTTGAATTTATTTGAGTCGCGGAAACCCGCCTGCAAGGGCAGCGGACCGTCGAGCGTGAACTCGTCGGGGCCGGACGGACGGTAGGGCCCGACGCCGGCGATCACCAGGCCGCCGTCGCCGCTGTCGGCCACGGTCATGGGCTGGCCGCCGGGCGCGTCCTTGGGGTTGGCGGGGATGCTGCGATAGGTCCCGAGGTACTTGGCCATATCGACTTTCATGTCGCGCTTGATCGGCAGCTTGCCGAGGAAATGCTCCAGCACCAGGGCGCGCACGCCGGAATGCGACATGGCGGGTTCCACCGGACCGGGCTCGGCCGCCAGCGTGCCAGGGGTGGCGTCTGCGGGCGGAGGCCCGCCACCCCCAAAAGTGACGAAGATGCCGACCTTGCGGTTCATCAGGAAGAATTCCATCGAACGGAAGGCCAGCGAGCCGTAGTGCTCCATGACCTTCTCGCCGTTGTAGTCGTAGATGAAGAACTGCATGCCGAAGCCGCTTTCCTCCGGCACGTTGCCGGTCTTGCGGGTGTGCATGAGGTCGAAGCCCTTGGCGGAGAGGATCTTCGCGCCGGGGCCGTCGGCACCCAGGGTGTGGGCGATCAGCCACTTGCTCATGTCGACGGCGGTAGAGTTGGTGTCGCCGGCATAGGAGAACGCGGGCGTGATCACCGGATAGGGCAGCGCCGTCGGCGAAGCATCGGGCGTAAAGGCGTACTGGGTGACGACGTCGGGCCCCGGATGGGGGGCGTTGGTGATCTCGGTATGGGTCATGCCGAGCGGCGTGTAGACATGCTCCTTCATATAGTCCTGGAGCGTCTGGCCGGTGATGTCCTCGATCATGAAACCCAAGGCCGAGGTACAGGGGTTGCAGTAGTGGGATAACGTGCCCGGCTCGCGCACCACGTCCGACATGCGCGCGGCGATATAGTCGCCCGGCAGCGGATGGATGGGGCGGTCAGGCCCGTCTTCGCCGGCCACGGTCACGCCCACCATGGCGAGCCCGCCGCGATGGGTGAGCAGGTTCCAGATGGTGACCTCTTTGCCGCCGAAATCCTGACCGGGGGCGTTCTTGAGCTGGAAGCGTTTCAGGTACTTGTTCACGGGATCGTCGAGGGAGGCGATCTTGCCCGCCTCCAGCAGCTGGGCGACCGCGGTGCCGACGAAGGTCTTGGTCAGCGACGCGATCCGGAACTGGGTGGTTTCGGTGTTGACCGGGGTCTTGCCGTTCCAGTCGGCGTAACCATAGCCCTTGGTGAACACCAGCCTGTCGCCCTCGGTGACCGAAATGGCGAGAGCGGAAACCCGGTGTTCGGCCAGGATCTTGCCAAAAACCTCGTCCGACCACTTTTCGACATCGGCGGCGTTGAGCGCCGCCGCGGCCGGAGCCGCTTGCTGCCTTTTGTCGCACCCGGCGAGGCCCGCGCACAGCACAGCGCCCGCGAACCCGACGGCCAACAGTCTTCCCGCGATCCTGGCCGCGGCCGGCATCGTGACGCGCATGGGGATACCCCTCTCCCAACGAAGCGACGGCATATTAAGGGAAAGCCCGCCTCACAGCGAGCGGCATATGCGGCCGTGTCATGCCCGTAAAATCCCGGAAAATCTAGGTTTTTTGGAAAATCCCCTGCCCCGGCCCCCGGACGGACGGCCGGTCCCGGATCGAAAGCCGCCATCGCCGGCCGGCGGCGCCATCATCGGCGGCGGCGCGGGTCATGGTAGGGTGCGGAGTGGACATTTAGGGAGGCTCGCAATGACCCTTCGCATCGTTCGCCTTGGAGACCCACGTCACGCCAGGGAAGGCACGCGCGTCGGAACCGTGCGCCGGCCGCCGCGCGGCGTGCGCAAACAGGATTACGCCCGCGCCAACTGGTACGACGTCTGGTTCCCGGAGCTGGCGCCCAGCCTGCCCTTGATGAAGAAGGCCTTGGCCGCCGAGACCGTCCGGGAGTGGGACGCCTTCGTGCGCGGCTTTAAACGCGAGATGGCCGCGCCGGCCGCGCGCCGCGGCCTCGACCTGCTGGCGGCCCTGTCCCACAGCGGAGATTTTTCCGTGGGCTGTTACTGCGAAGACGAATCCCGCTGCCATCGCAGCATCTTGAGGGAACTGCTCGCCGCGCGCGGCGCCAGATTTGCCTGATTTTGGGCGCACAAGGCCGTCCCGAAGCTTTCGCATCATGCGCCTGACGCGGTCCTGAATTGCGCAGGCGCGCCTGGGCGAACCCTGTTTCCGACAGTTACTTTCAAAAGATTGCTCGCCGTTGATCCATCGGGGAAATACACCGGTCTTCACTATTGATTGGCCGCATCGTTTTTGCCGAAAACCGGTATCCACTTTTCCGCACGATGCCCTAGGAACAGTCATGACAGCACTTGTCCGGATTGCGCTCGCGCGCCCTTACACCTTCGTCGTCATGGCGGCGATGATCCTGATCGGCGGCATCATCGCCGCCAAGCGCACGCCGGTGGACATCTTCCCCAACATCGGCATTCCGGTGATCGCGGTCGCCTTCCAGTACGCCGGCATGTCGCCCGAGGACATGTCGGGGCGCATCGTCACGCCGTTCGAACGCGGCCTCACCACCCTCGTCAACGACATCGAGCATATCGAGGCCACCTCCCTGCCCGGCATCGGCATGGTGAAGGTGTTCTTCCAGCCCGGCACCGACATCAGCCTGGCCAACGCCCAGGTGGTGGCTTTCGCCCAGACCGGCCTCAAACAGGCGCCCACCGGCACCACGCCGCCCCTGGTGATCAACTACAGCGCCTCGACCGTTCCCATCCTCCAGCTCGCGGTCTCGGGCCAGGGCCTGACCGAGCAGCAGCTCTATGACTACAGCCAGACCTACATCCGCACCGGCCTGATCCCGATCCAGGGCTTCGCCTCGCCCTATCCCTACGGCGGCCGCACCCGCCAGATCCAGATCGACCTGAATCCCGAAGCCATGCACGCCAAGGGGCTGTCCGCCCAGGACGTCACCGCCGCCATCGCCGCGCAGATGCAAGTGACGCCCTCGGGCTTCGTCAAGATCGGCACGCTGCAGTACAACGTCAAACTCAACAACGCGCCCGGCGCGGTGGAAGAACTCAACAATATCCCGATCCACACCGCCGCCGGCACCACGGTGCTGTTGCGCGACGTGGCCCACGCCCGCGACGGCGCCGCGCCTCAACAGAACGTCGCCCACGTCGATGGCCAGCGTTCGGTGATCATGACCGTGCTCAAGGCCGGCGCCACCTCCACCATCGCCGTCGTCGACGGCGTCAAGGCGGTCCTGCCCGAGCTGACGAAGGGCCTGCCCAAGTCGCTGACCATCACGCCGCTCAATGACCAGTCGATCTTCGTCAAGGCGGCGGTCACCGGCGTGGTGTTCGAAGGCATCCTGGCGGCGGTGCTGACCAGCCTGATGATCCTGATGTTCCTGGGCTCCTGGCGCTCGACGGTGATCATCATCACCTCGATCCCGCTGGCGGTGCTGGCGTCGGTCGCGACGCTCGCGGCCTTCGGCCAGACCCTCAACGTCATGACCCTGGGCGGCCTCGCGCTCGCCATCGGCATCCTGGTGGACGACGCCACCGTCACCATCGAGAACATCAACTGGCACCTGGAACAGGGCAAGGACGTGCGCACCGCCATCCTCGATGGCGCCCAGCAGATCGTGGTGCCGGCGTTCGTCTCGCTGCTCTGCATCTGCATCGTCTTCGTGCCGATGTTCTACCTGCCGGGGGTCGCGGGCTTCCTGTTCGTGCCGATGGCGCTGTCGGTGGTGTTCGCCATGGTCGCGTCCTTCATCCTGTCGCGCACCCTGGTGCCGACGATGGCCTATTTCCTGCTGAAGCCGCACGACCCGCACGCCCGGGCCGCCCCCAGCCACGCCCTCGGCCGCTTCCAGCGCCGGTTCGAGGAACGCTTCACCGCCATCCGCGCCGTCTACGCCGGGTTGCTCGCGCACGCCCTGGGCAACCGCAAAGGTTTCATCGCCGGATTCCTCGCGTTCGTGGCGGCGAGCCTGATCCTGGTGCCGTTCCTGGGCCGCAACTTCTTCCCGTCGGTGGACTCGGGCTCCATCGTCATGCATGTGCGCGGCCCCACCGGCACGCGCATCGAAGAGTCCGCGGCGCTGCTCGACCTGGTGCAGCGGCGCATCCGCGAGATCATCCCGCAGGACGAACTGCTGTCGATCGTCGACACCATCGGCATCTCGCCCTCGGGCGTGAACAACAGCTACAACGCCACCGGCACCATCGGCCCCCAGGACGGCGACATGTTCATCGCCCTCAAGGCCGGCCACCGCCCGACCGACGATCACATCCGCACGCTGCGCGAGACCTTGCCGCGGGATTTTCCGGCGGCCACGTTCTCATTCCTGCCGGCGGACATCGTCAGCCAGATCCTCAACTTCGGGGCGCCGACGCCGATCGATATCCAGGTCACCGGCAACAACGCCACTGCCAACCAGGACTACGCCGCCAGGATCCTCAAGGAGATCCGCGGCATCACCGGCATCGCCGACGCCCGCATCCAGCAGCCGGCGAATTACCCCGAACTGCGCTTCGCCGTCGACCGCACGCGCATCAGCGAGTTGGGCCTGCAGGAAGGCGACGTCACCGCCAGCGTCGCCGGCGCGCTCGCCGGAACCGGCCAGGCGGCGCCGTCCTACTGGCTGAACCCGGTCAACGGCGTGACCTACCTGATCTCGTCGCAGACGCCGGAATACCTGGTCGACAGCCTCACCAAACTGGAAGGCCTGCCGGTCACCAGCCGCACCAATAACCGCGATCCGCAGGTGCTGGGCGGGCTCGGCACGCTCACCCGCGCCGCCACCGCGCCGATCGTGTCCCAGTACAACATCCGCCCCATGGTCAACGTCTACGCCGCCATCTCGGGCCGCGACTTGGGCGCGGTGTCCGGCGACGTGCTGGCCGCCCTCAAGAAGCTCGAGCCCGGCAAGCCCGAGACCGTGACGGTGACCCTGCGCGGCCAATACCAGACCATGAACACCGCCTTCTCCGGCATGGGCTGGGGCCTTCTCGGCGCGGTGGTGCTGATCTACCTGCTGATCGTGGTCAACTTCCAGTCCTGGACCGATCCCTTCGTCATTGTCTCGGCCCTGCCCGCGGCGCTCGCCGGCATCGCCTGGATCCTGTTCGCCACCGGAACGCCGCTGTCGGTGCCGGCGCTGACCGGCGCCATCATGTGCATGGGCGTCGCCACCGCCAACTCGATCCTGGTCATCAGCTTCGCGCGCGAGAAGCTCGCTGAATTGGGCGACGCGAGCCGCGCGGCCTATGAGGCCGGCGTCACCCGCTTCCGTCCCGTGGTCATGACCGCGCTGGCCATGATCATCGGCATGGCGCCCATGGCCTTTGGCTTAGGTGATGGCGGCGAACAGAACGCCCCCCTGGGCCGCGCGGTCATCGGCGGCCTGGTCTTCGCCACCTGCGCGTCCCTCATCTTCGTCCCCACCGTCTTCGCCATCGTTCACGGCCGCCGCAAAGCCTCGGCGGCGCCGTCCGGAGTTCCCGCTCATGCATGATCCTCATTCCACCCACGGCTCGGTGCAGGCTGCGCCCATCAATTCCGCGAAACTGAAGCGCGCCGGCGTTATCGCCGGTGTGGTGCTGGTGACTGTGGTGGCCGCAGGTACCGCGTCGCGGGTGATGTCGTATCGCAGCCTGGCCGCCTGGACGGCGGAGCAAATCGTACCGACGGTCAATGTCGTGAAGCCCAAGGACGCATCGGTCGGCGCCATGGTGCTGCCCGGCCGCATCCAGGCCTGGGCGGAAGCGCCGGTCTACGCCCGCACCAGCGGCTACCTGCGCAAGTGGTACGCCGATATCGGCCAGGAAGTGAAAGCCGGCGACCTCCTGGGTGAAATCGACGCCCCCGACCTGGACCAGCAGCTGCAGGCCGCGACCGCCGCCCTGGCCACCGCCGAGGCGCAGCGCGCGCTGGCGGAAACCACCGCCGCACGCGCCGACCGCCTGGTGGGCCAGGCCGCCGTGTCGCAGCAGGAAGCCGACCAGCGCCGCGGCGATCTCGCCGCCAAGACCGCCATGCGCAACCAGGCCAAGGCAAATGTCGACCAGCTGCGCGCCATGACCGGATTCAAGCGCCTGGTGGCGCCGTTCGACGGCAAGGTCATCAGCCGCGCGACCGATGTCGGCGCCCTGATCGCCGCCGGCCAGGGCGGCGCGGTGCCGCTGTTCACCGTCTCCGACACCACCAAGCTCCGCATCTACATCAACGTGCCCCAGGGCGACGCCGGCCTGGTCACCTCGGGCCTCAAAGCCTCGTTCACCGTGCCCGAGTTCTCGGGCCGCGCCTTCGACGCCGAGATTGCCCGCACCGCCGACGCCGTCAACACCCAGGGTGCGATGCTGGTGCAGCTGATCTTCGACAACCACGACGGCCTGCTGAAGCCGGGCGGCTATGCCCAGGTTTCTCTGGAGATCCCCAAGACCGCCGCCGCCGGCACCGTGCGCATCCCCGCCAGCGCGCTGTTGTTCCGCCGCGAGGGCATTGCCGTGGCGGTGGTGGGCCCCGACGGCGTGGTTACCATCCGCCCCATCACCATCGGCCAGGACAACGGCGCCGAGGTCGAGGTCGCGAGCGGCCTCAGCCGGGAGGACACCGTGATCGACAGCCCCATGGACGCCATCGCCACCGGCGACAAGGTCAAGATCAGCGCCCCCACCGATAGCGGCAAGAAAGCCAACGCGGGCTAGGGCTTGAATCCCGCCCGATTGCGCGCTTGACGATTCCTGCCTCACCAATCACTGTCCAGGCAGCGATTCGCCGCTCTAAAGCTGCAGGACGCATTTTCGGAAAAAATGCCTTGGGACTCGCGCCCGCGACTCATGCCCAAACCTTTTTATGACATCGACAGCTTCAACGGGTGCACGTCGGTCGGCTACCTGATCCGGCGCTGCCACAACAAGATGATGCCCCGGGCCGAGGCGCAGTTCGCCGACGCCGAACTCACCTTCTCGCAGTGGGTGGTGCTGATGTCGCTGCGCGACAAATCCGCCGGCACCTGCGCCGATATCGCGCGCAACATGAACCACGACACCGGCGCGGTGACCCGGCTGGTGGACCAACTGGAGAAACGCGGACTGGTGGCGCGCCGCCGCTCCACCGCCGACCGGCGGGTGGTGCATTTGAAATTGCTCCCCGCCGGCAAAGCCATGGCCAAGGCGCTGACGCCGCGGATCGTGGACTTATGGAACCGGGTGCTGGCGGATTTCTCCCATGCCGAGGCCGCCAGCCTGCTCTCGCTGCTCGCCCGCCTCGACCGGCGGCTGGATGCCGAGCCCCTGCTCGACGACAAGACCGCCGCCAAAAAACCAAAAGCGCGCAAGACAAAGGCTAGACGATGATCAAGCGCATCCTCACCACCACTTTCGTTGGCACCTTCGCCGCGGGCCTGCTCGCGGCCTGCGTGTCGGCGCCGTCCACGGAGCCGCAGATCCAGACCGTCGCCGCCGCGAGCCTCGGCCTCGGCGCCGAGGCCGGTCCGGCGATCGGCGAAAAGTGGTGGGCTGCCTTCGGCGACCCGCAACTCGACACGTTGGTGGACCGGGCGCTGGCCGGCAACCCGTCGCTGGCCGCGGCCTTGGCCCGGTTACGCGCGGCGCAGGCGGAAATTTCCGCCGGACGCGCCGCCACCTATCCGCAACTGGTGTTCGACGGCCAGGAGCAGCGCCAGCGCCTGTCGGCCAATTACATCATTCCGCCGCCCTACGGCGGATCCTCCCAATGGATCGGCACGGTGCAGGCCAACCTTGCCTGGTCGCTCGATCTGTTCGGCAAGCAGGACGCCGAGATCGCCAAGGCGCGCGCCTCGGCCGAGGCCGCCGCGCTGGACGCGGCCGCCGCGCGCCTCGCGCTCGCGGGCTCCGTCACCCAGGCCTATGTCGCCCTGGCCCGCGCTTATGTCCTGGCGGACGTGGCCCAAGACGCCGTCACCCAGCGCCAGGGCATCTTCACCCTGACCTCCACCCGCGTCCGCACCGGCCTCGAGACCGCCGCCGCCGCCAGGGTGGCGGAAGCCCAGGCGGCCGCGGCGCACGTCGACCTGGTGCGCGCCACGGCGCTGAAGGAAATCGCGGCGCACCAGATCGCGGCACTCCTGGGCCGCGGCGCCGACGCCTATGACATCGCCCGCCCCAAGCTCAATACCGGCGCCCTGGCCTTGCCCGACATACTGCCCGCCGACTTGCTGGCTAGGCGCGCGGATATCGCCGCGGCGCTGGCGCGCATCGACGCGGCCACGGCCGGGCGCGAACGGGCGCGGCTTGCGTTCTATCCCGACATCAACCTTGTCGGCGCGGCCGGCTGGGCGGCGCTGGGCCTCGACCGGCTGTTCACCACCGCCGCCTCTCAATATGGCGCCGGCCCGGCGATCCACCTGCCGATCTTCGACGCCGGCGCCTTGCGCGCCAGATATGCCGGCGCCGCCGCGCATCTCGACATGGCGGCGGCCGACTACAACGCGGCGGTGGTTCGCGCGGTCAAGGAAACCGCCGACGCGCTCACCGATCTGAAAAGCCTGCAAGGCCAGGCCGGCGAACTCGCCCATATGCGCGCCGCCGCCGACGACAGCGTCCGCCTCACCGAGCAGCGCTACAAAAGCGGCCTTTCACCGCAGCTGGCCGTGCTCAATGCCCAGGACATCGTGCTCGCAGCCCGCCGCCAGGACGCCGCCTTGTCCACCGACATCCTCGCCGCCCGCGTGACCCTGATCATGGCGCTGGGCGGCGGCTTCAGGAAGGAACCGACCCATGAGTGACCCCCAAGCGGATAAGAACGGCGCCCGCAA
Organism: Rhodospirillaceae bacterium; assembly: GCA_041905795.1. GTDB lineage: Bacteria > Pseudomonadota > Alphaproteobacteria > Rhodospirillales > Rhodospirillaceae > SHVO01. The sequence goes on from JAYRKL010000001.1 coordinate 22,790, forward strand.
ACGCGGGCTCTCCATTCTGGGCGTCGTGGTGGTGCTGGCCGGCGCCGCTTACGGCGCTTACTGGCTGCTGGAAGGACGCAATTACGCCGCCACCGACGACGCCTATGTCGGCGGCGACATCGTCTCCATCACCGCCCGCGAGAACGGCACCATTCTCGCCATCCATGCCGACAACACCCAAAGCGTCAGCCGCGGACAGGTGCTGGTGGACATGGACCCGGTCAAGGCGCGGGTGACCATGCAGGCCGCCGAGGCCGAACTGGCCAAAACCGTGCGCGGCGTGCGCGCCAAGTTCTCGGGCGTGAGCGAGATCGAAGCCCAGATCGGCGCGGCGCGCATCCGGCTGGCCCAGGCGCAGAGCGACCTCAAGCGCCGCGCCGAAGCCGCCGACAGCGTCTCGCAGGAAGAACTCACCCACGCCCGCGATGCGGTGGTCAGCGCCGAGGCCTCCCTGCGCGTGCTCGACCACAACCTGGAGCAAGCCCTGGCCGGGGTGGAAGGCACCTCCATCGCCAGCAACCCGGATGTGATGGCGTCCATCGCCAACCTGCGCTCGGCGGCGATCTACCTGGGCCATATGCAGCTTCCCGCCCCGGTGGGCGGCGTCATCGCCCAGCGCACGGTCCAGCTTGGTCAGCAGGTGGCGGTCGGCACACCCCTCATGGCCGTGGTGCCGGTGGAGTCCGTCTGGGTCGACGCCAACTTCAAGGAAGGCCAGCTGCAGGACATGCGCGTCGGCCAGCCGGTGACGATCAAAGCCGATGTCTACGGCGGCGACGTGACCTACCACGGCAAGGTGGCGGGCTTCGGCGCCGGTTCGGGTTCGGCCTTCGCGCTGCTGCCGCCCCAGAACGCTTCGGGCAACTGGATCAAGATCGTCCAGCGTGTGCCGGTGCGCATCATGCTGGATCCCCAGGAACTGCGCGACCACCCGCTCCGCCTTGGATTGTCGGTGACCGTGAAGGTGGATATCCGCGGCGCCAGCGGCGCGCCCCTGGGCGCGCCCACGGCCGGCAATTCCATGCGCGGCGACGCCGGCAGCGACGGCGGCCCCGCCACGGACGCGATCATCGCCCGGATTCTCGCCGACAACGGCGCCAGCCCCAAGACCGGCCGGGACGACAAGCCGCAATAGCATGAACGGATCCGTCCCTCCTCAACCGAAACCGCTTGCGGGCGCGCAGCTCGCGGTCACGGCCATAGCGCTGGCGCTCGGCACCTTCATGCAGGTGCTGGACACCACCATCGCCAACGTGTCGCTGCCGACCATCGCCGGGAACCTGGGGGCCAGCACCGACCAGGGCACCTGGGTGATCACCTCGTTTGCTGTGTCCAACGGCATCGCCGTGCCGTTGACCGGCTGGCTGATGATGCGCTTCGGCGTGGTGCGCACCTTCGTCGCCTCGGTGGCGTTGTTCACGCTCGCCTCGCTCTTGTGCGGCATCGCCTGGAGCCTGCCGGCGCTGATCGTGTTCCGCATTTTCCAGGGTGCGGTGTCGGGGCCGATGATTCCCGGCTCCCAGGCGCTGCTGATCTCGATCTTTCCGCCGGAGAAACGCGCGACCGCGCTGGGGATCTGGTCGATCACCACCCTGATCGCGCCGATCCTGGGGCCGATCCTGGGCGGCATCATTTCCGACAATATCTCCTGGGGCTGGATATTCCTGATCAACGTTCCGGTGGGGATCGCCTCCGCGCTGCTGTGCTGGACCAATCTCGCGAAGCGCGAGACGCCGACGCGGCAACTGCCCATCGACAGCGTCGGCCTCGGCCTGCTCGTCGTCTGGGTGGGTGCGTTGCAGATCATGCTCGACCTCGGCAAGGACGCCGACTGGTTCGCGTCCACCCATATCGTGATCCTCGGCCTGGTCGCGGCCGTGGGCTGCGCCGCCTGGCTGATCTGGGAGCTGACCGAAGCCCACCCCATCGTCGATCTCTCGCTGTTCAGGAACCGCAACTTCGCGCTCGGCACGCTCACGCTCTGCATCGGCTACGCCGTGTTCTTCGCCAACATCCTGCTGCTGCCGCTGTGGCTCCAGATCAATCTCGGCTACACCGCCACCTGGGCCGGGCTGGTGGCGGCGCCGTCCGGCGTCGTCGCGGTGTTCCTGACGCCTCTGACCGCCAAGCTCCTGGCCAAGACCGATGCGCGCCGGATCGCCACCGTCGCCTTCGTCGCCTTCGCGATCTCCTATTTCATGCGCGCCAATTTCACCAACGACGCCACTTTCTGGGATTTCGTGATGCCGTTGCTGGTGCAGGGCATCGCCATGGCCACCTTCTTCGTCACCATGATCACCCTGTCCCTCGACGGCATCCCGCCGCAGCGCATCCCGGCGGCGTCGGGCATCTCGAATTTCATGCGCATCACCGCCGGCAGTTTCGCCGCCTCGATCACCACCACGTTGTGGGACCGGCGCGAGGCGCTGCACCAGAGCCGCCTGGCCGACAGCGCCACCGTCTACAGCCCGGTGTTCCGCCAGGCGCTGGAGCGCCTGCACCACATGGGACTCACCGATCTCCAGGCCTATGGCGTGATGACCCACAACCTGCTGCTGCAAGCCTATCTGAAATCCAGCATCGACCTGTTCTGGGCCTCGGGCTGGCTGTCGGTGATCGGCATCGGCCTGATCTGGCTGACCCGCCGGCCGGGCGGCGCCGCGCCGCCGCCGGCGGCGGCGGACTGAACGCCGGGCGCGTCCGTGGGTGGTTTACCCACGATTCCGGTTCGGATATAATCCGGGCATGCCAAGACCTGTTTTCGGCCCTTCACCCGCCCTGGTGCGCGCGCTGACGCGCCTGCTCAAGCCGCTGATCCGCCTGCTGATCGCGCGCGGCGTCACCTTTCCCTATCTCATGAACCTGGTGAAGCGGCTTTACGTCACGGCGGCGGAAGAGTCGCTGGCGGCCGAGGCCACCGTCAGCCGCCTTTCCGTCGCCACCGGCCTGCAGCGCAAGGACATCAATCGCATCAAGAGCGAGCCGCCGCCGGACGTGGCGATCCCCGAAGCCACGTCGCTGGGGCCCCGCCTGATCGGCATCTGGCTGGGCGACCCGGCGTTCCGCGCCAAACGCGGCGGCGCACGGCCCCTGCCCCGCACCTCCGGCACCTCGAAGGAAAAGTCGTTCGAGGACCTGGTCCACACCATCTCGACCGATGTCCGGCCCAAGGTGATCCTCGATGAATGGGTGCGCCTCGGCATCGTCAGCGTCGACAAGGACGATATCGTCCGCCTCAAGAGCGACGCCTTCGTGCCCGAGGAAGGTTTCGACGAGAAAGCCTACTACCTCGGCCGCAACGTCGCCGACCACATCGCCACCAGCGTCAGCAATCTCCTGGCGGAAAAAGAACCGCTGTTCGAGCGCGCGGTCTATTACGACCGCCTGACCCCGGACAGCATCGCCTATTTGCGTAAACGCGCGCGGGAATACGGCATGACCGCCCTGGTCGCCCTGAACAAGGACGCCCTCAAGCGCGCCGACGGCGACGCCGGCAAACCCGGCGCCGGCCAGCGCATGGCGCTCGGCATCTATTATTACGACGGCCCCGACGAGGGCGCCGCCGACAAAGCGCCGCCCAAAGGTAAAGACTGAGCCATGCTGCGCCGAGGGGGCTTAGCGATCATCGGCATGCTGACGTTCGCCGGCGCCGTCCAGGCCGCGGACCCCGGCGCCTGCCGTTTCGCTCCGGCCGCGGTCGGACAATCCTCCAACGCCCTCGAACGCCTGGTGGCGCTCACCAGCGAACAGCGCGGCCTCGGCGGTACCGGGATCGTCGCGCAGCGCGAAGAGCGGGGATTGGGCGGCACCGGCATCATCGGCGTGGTCACCGGTTTCGGTTCCATCTGCGTCAACGGCTTCGAGATCGAGGTGACGCAAGCGACCGCGGTCACGGTTGAAGGCTTGCCGGCCAATCAGGGCGATGTGCGCCTGGGCCAGGTGGTGACGGTCGAGGCCTATCCCGACGGCACCCAGCTTGCCGCGGCGCGGGTCGACGTCTCCCTCGCCGTCGCCGGACCGGTCAGCGACATCGCCGCCGACCGCTCCCGCATGACGGTGGCGGGCCAAACCGTGACCGTGGCGGGATTTGGCGGCAGCGCCGATATCGCCGACGTGGCTCCGGGTGACTGGGTGGCGGTTTCCGGCCTCCGGCGCCCCGACGACAGCGTCTCCGGCAGTTCCATCGTCAAATTGCCCGAGCGCGGCCGCGAGGTCTTCGTGTCGGGCACCGCGCGCAGCGCCGCCGGGGCCATCGAGATCGGCAGCCTGCAGATCGCGGCGCCGGTCACCGCCGGCACGACCATAACGGTGCGCGGGACGCTGGCGGGCAATGTGCTGGAAGCCCGCGCCGTGAGTACGGTGACGGCCTCGCCGTTCACCCGGCCCATGGCCAATCTCTCGATCCAGGCCTATGGGCAGAATCTCCCGGGCGAAATGCAGCGCCTGGGCGTAACGGCGCCCGCCGCTCTCGCCCCCAACGTGACCGCCCCTGTCCAGGTGGACGGCGCCCTCGGCGCCGGCGGCGCATTCGTGCCGGGCCGGATTGAAACGCCGCCGCCGCCGGTCGATGGTGCGATGCCGCTTCCGCCGCCGCTGATCTTTGTGCCGGTGCTCCCGCCGACGACCAGCGAACGCCCCTCGCAGGCGCCCGCGCCGACCCAATCGACGCTGCCGGCGCGCCCGCTGCCTCCGGGCTTGCCGGCACCGCCGCCGCTGCGCCCGCTGGAGCGCCCGATTCTGCCGCCCGATGTGACGCGCCCTGAGCGGACGCCGCCGCCGGAACGTCCCGAACGGCCGCTTCCGCCCGACCGGCCGGCACCGCCGCGCCCGCTCTGATCCCGACGGCACGGGCCCTGAGTACGGGCCCCGCCGGCGCGCCCGCGGCTCAGTTCTCCTGTCCAAAATGTCACGCCGGGACACGCAGGGATTTTCGCCCGCCCGCGTCTGTGTGTATATTACCCACATAGGAGCTATTCATGAATACCTTCACCAACCATCACGCCGGCCTGTTCCAGGATGCCGCGCTCATGCGGACCCACATTCGCCGCCGCCGGATGCTGGCGCTGCTGGCGGGCGGCGGCACCGCGGCGCTGCTCGCCGGCTGCGGCGGCACCGACGGCACGGGCACGAGTTCGACCGCCACAACAACGGCCACGACCGGCGGAAGCACGGGCGGTGGAACCACCGGCGGCGCATCCCCTCCCGGTGGAACAGCTGGCGGCACCACCACCAACCCCGGCAATCAAGGCAACGCCACCTGCATCGCCGATCCGACGGAGACCAACGGCCCCTACCCCGCCGACGGCACCAACTCGGCGCAGGGCTCCATCGTCAACGTCCTGTCCGCCAGCGGCATCGTGCGCAGCGACATCCGTTCCAGCATCGGCATCTCGACGAACACCGCGCCGGGCGTGCCGCTCACACTCACCATCACCCTGGTCAACAGCAACGCGGCCTGCGCGCCGCTGGCGGGATATGCCATCTACATCTGGCACTGCGACCGCGAGGGCAACTACTCGCTCTATGACCTGCCGGGCGAGAATTTCCTGCGCGGCGTGCAGCAGACCGACGCCAACGGCCGGGTGACGTTCACCACGATCTATCCCGGCACCTACTCCGGCCGTTATCCGCATATCCATTTCGAGGTCTATCCCAGCCTGGCGTCGGCGACCAGCGCCCAGAACGCCCGCCTCACCTCGCAGTTCGCCATGCCGCGCAGCGTGACCGAATCCCTGTACGCCGCGTCCTCGCTCTACACCTCCAGCATCTCGCGCCTGGCGCAGATCACCACCGCCAGCGACAACGTGTTCGGCGACAACACCGCCGAGCAGATCGCCATGCAGACGCCAACCGTCACCGGCAGCGTCAGCGCCGGTTACACCGGCACGGTCACCGTCGGCCTCCTCGCATAGCCGGCGCAACCGTTAGTTCTACGGGGCGCCGAGGGCGGTCAATGGATCCAGGGTGGCGGCCTTGCACGCGGGCAGGTAGCCGAACAGCAGGCCGGTGGCGAAGGCGCAGGAGAACGCCAGCGCCACCGGCCCCACCGTGTATTCAACCGGCTTGCCGAAATAGGAGAAGGTCCAGGTCGTCGCCAGGCCGAGGATCACGCCCGCCACTCCCCCGGCGGCGCAGACCACCAACGCCTCGGTGTTGAATTGCAGGAGAATGTTGAGTTTGCGGGCGCCGGTCGCCATGCGGATGCCGATCTCGCGGGTGCGCTCGGTCACGCTCACCAGCATGATGTTCATCACCCCGATGCCGCCGACGAGCAGCGAGATCGCGGCGATCGAGCCGAGTAGGATGGTGAATGTGTTCTGGGTCTCGGACGCGGCCTCAAGTACGGACACCATGTTGCGGATGCGGAAATCCGCGCTCTTGTGACGCGCGGTCAACAGCGCGGCAATTGCCGCCTGCGTGGCGTCGATCTTGTCCACATCCTTCACCGCGACGGTGATGGAGCGCGCGTAGCGCTGGCCGTAGATACGCTGCGCGCCGGTGGTGATGGGCGTGAACAGCACGTCGTCGGCGTCGTTATTGCCGTTGGCGCCCTTGACCGCCATGACGCCGATGACCTGGAACGGGTTGTTGTTGACGAGGATGTATTTGCCGATCGGGTCCTCGCCTTCGGTGAACAGGGCCTCGGCCACGGTCTGTCCGAGCACCACGACCGGGGCGTAATCCTTGACGTCGTCGGCGGTGAAGAATGAACCGGCGGCCACCGCCCAATCGCGGGCGTGGATATAGTCCTGGGTGGTGCCGTCGACCTCGGTGCCGTAGTCATTCTTGCCGTAACGCACCGTGACGTTGCTGGGAAACTCCGGCACCGCCTGGCCCACGTTCGGCAATTCGGCGATGGCCTCGGCGTCCTGGGGGACGAGCGTGGCACGCAGGCCGCCTTCGAGGCGCTGGTTCGGCGGCGCGCGGATCAGCAGGAGATTCGTGCCCATGGCGGAGATCCGGTGCAACACCTCCTGTTTGGCGCCGTTGCCGATCGCGAGCATCGCCACCACCGACGCCACGCCGATGATGATGCCGAGGAGCGTCAGGAGCGTCCGCAGCACATTTCCGGCGAGCGAGCGGAACGCCATTTTCCCGGCTTCCATCATGTCGAAAGCGGACACAAGCCGCAGCGCGGCGGGCGGCGCCGTGGCGGCGCGCGCTTGAGGATCGTGGGCCTGAAAACCGGGTTTGTCCGGTCCGGTATCCGACACGATCACGCCGTCCTTCATCTCCACCACGCGCCGCGCATGCCGCGCGATCTTGAGGTCGTGGGTGATGATCAGGACGGTGTGGCCCCGGGCGTTGAGATCGCCCAGCAGGCGCATGACGTCGTCGCCGCTCTTGCTGTCCAAGGCCCCGGTCGGCTCGTCCGCCAGGATGACCTTGGCGCCGTTGATCAAGGCGCGGGCGATCGATACCCGCTGCTGCTGTCCGCCGGAAAGCTGGTTGGGGCGGCAGTGAAGGCGCTCGCCCAATCCCAGGGCCGTCAGGATCTCGGCCGCACGGGCGGTGCGGCGGCCGGGGGACAGGCCGGCGTAGACGGCGGGCATTTCCACGTTCTCGGCGGCGGTAGAGCCCGGCAGCAGATTGTACTGCTGGAAGATGAAGCCGAAGGCGCCGCGGCGCAGCAGGGCCCGTTGGTCGGCATCCAGCCCCGCCACCTCCTCGCCCGCGAAACGATAGCTGCCGGAGGTCGGCCGGTCGAGGCAGCCGAGCAGGTTCATCAGCGTGGATTTGCCGGAGCCCGAGGCGCCGACGATGGCGACGAATTCGCCGGGATGGATGTCGAGCGACACGCCGTGCAGCACCGGCACCGGCAGTTCGCCGTTGATGAAGGTCTTGGTGAGGTCGCGCAAGGAGATGATCGGCGCATCCGGTATTCCGGCGGACGGGTTAGAGCTGGTCTCCGTCGGAGACGTCATTTGCCGCGGCCGCCCTTGCCGCCCGTCTTCTGGCCGGGCTGGCCGGAGGACGGCGCGGTCTGCCGCGGCGGCGCCGCGCCGCCGGCGGCCGTGCCCAGCACCACCTGATCGCCTTCCTTGAGGCCGGATTTAATCTCCGCCACCAGCCGGTTCATGATGCCGACCTTGACGGCGCGCTTTACCGGCTTTCCGTTCTCGAGGACATGGACGCTGTACCCGCTGCGCCCCGATGTCTGCAGCGCGGACATCGAAACCAGCGGCACGCCGGCGGCCTGGGCGGCGACGAAATACACCTGCGCGCTCATTTGGGTCATGAGGTCGCCGTCGGGGTTCTCCACGTCGAACAGGCAGTTGTAGAGCACGACATTGTTGACCACGTCGGGCGTGGGGATGATCTTGCGCAACACGCCGTAGCGGCGCTTGTCGGAGACGCCCAGCGTCGTGAAGTAGGCCGGCATGCCGATCTTCAACTTCGGCACATCGGCCTCCGACACTCTCGCCCACACCGTCATGGTGTCGAGATCGGCGATGCGCAACACCAGCGGCGCGGTCTGGTTGGCGTTCAATGTCTGACCCTGCTTGGCGATGAGATTGACCACCGTTCCGGCCATCGGCGCGTAGATCTTGGTATAGCCGAGACTGGCGGTGTCCGCCTTCAAGGTGGATTCGGTCTGCTTGATCTGCGCTTCCAGGGCCGCCACCTGCGCGGTCGCGACGCTGAGGGCCGCCTCGGCGCTATCGAAGGCGTCCCGGCTGGTGGCGTTTTGTTTCAAAAGTTCCCGATGACGGCCGAATTGCAGCTCGGCCAGAGCGCGCTCGGCGCGGCGCTGGGCGGCCTGGGCGCGGAGATTGAGCAGCTGCGCTTCATCGCCCGCCACGCGGGCCTGGTAGATCGTCGGATCGATTTCGGCCAGCAACTGGCGCTCCGCCACCGCGGCGCCGTAGTCGACATGAAGCGCCTTGAGCTGCCCCGACACCTGCGTTCCGACGTCCACGAACTGAAGCGGCTGCAGGGTGCCGAGCGCGGTCACCGCATCTTCGACGTCTCCCAAGGTAACGGCCTGGGTCAGGTAGGCATCCCCGCCGGCATCGCGCCCGAACAGCCACCCGCCGCCGGCGACGCCCCCGAGGATCACGGCTGCTGCCGCAATCATGAGCCTCCCGCGGAGGGGCCGGCGCGCAGGCGCAAGCCGCGGAGCGGTCGGGGCCGCGGGCGATATGGGGGCGGATTCGAACATCAGCTCGACGGCGCGGCCGCCGCTACGTTCAGCTTGCGCATCACCGGGCGAAAATTGTTGTATCTTTCGCCCCGCCCGAGCGCCACCAGGCCGATGCAGTATTTTGAACAGCGCGATACCGGGTGCTGATGCAGGCGCCGCAAGGTCTGATCCGCGATCGCGTTGCCGTTGCCCGACTTGGTCTCGAGGATGACCTTGCCCGAATCGACGGCGTAGATATCCGATCCCGCCGCGAATACAAGATTCCTGTCGATGGTGATGCGGGCGCCGCCGTGCTTGGCGACCAGCGAGATCCTGCTGTAGTTGACGCCGATCGAGGGCTTCAACTCGGCCTGCAGCTGACGGCCGTAGACGTCGAAATACGTCCGGCCGATATACGCGCGGGCACCATCGTCCAAAGCCGCGAAGTTCTCGGCAAGGTGGGCGATGCGGATTTTGAGCGTGCGGCCGCGCGGCCCCTTCAGCTTCATCTCGAGATAATATTGGTCGGCGTCGACATAGTGGCGCGTACGGACCTTGAAGCGGATCCGCCGGCCCATGTGATGATCGTAGTAGCTGCTGTAGTCATCGTCGTCGAAATAGCGGGAACGGTACTGAAACGACGTCCTGCCCTCGATCTTCAGCACATCAAAGTGCCGGCGCCACTCGTCGAGCGCCTCTTCGAGCAGCGGGGCCTGGATGATGTACTTCCGGTCCTGGCGCTCCATCTGCGCGGCCCGCGCGTTGAGCTGCGCCAGGGTGATGTCGGCGAAACCCCGCAAGCCCGGCGCGGTTCCCTCGTCCTGTGGAGGCGCGGCGTTCACGGAGATGTCTCCAGCTCCGGCGTGCCTTCGGATTTGCCGCGAAGCGTGGCCAGCCACGGCGACGACGTTCGCGTTGAGGATGCGTCCGGCTTTGGCCCGCCCTCGCGCTTTCTGTAGAACACGTTCAACCGCGCCAGTTCGTTGATGTAGTCCATCGACGCCACCTGGAACGACATGACCTCGACGCTCAGCCGCTGGGAAAGGATTTGACGCATCGCCGCCGGGTCCGACAAGGCGTTGCCGTCGATTCTGTCGAGGGTAACGCCGACCCTGTAGACCGACCGGAGCATCTTGGGGTGGTCGATCACATAGGCGCTGAAGAGCAGCAGCGCGACGATCAGCGCAACGAAGGGGTAGGCGGTCCCCTGGATCGAACAAATCACCGCGATCGACACGCTGCCGAAAAGGTAGCTGATCTCGATTTTGCTGATCTGCTCCGAGCGTATGGTGAACAGCGCCAGGATCGCGAACAGCCCGAAGCCGGCGGCGATTCCGAACTGGACGACGGCCAGCACGGTGAGCACCAGGAAGATGAAGATGTTGAACATCGCCGCCGCGATGACAAGCTCCTTGTCGCGGTAGCGCCGGTAGTAAAGGCCGAAGACCAGCGCGGTCATGGCCACGACATCGATGAGGAAGCGGACGACCAGCCCATTGATGAGGGCAGCATCAAGCTGTTGCGCCATCTGACACCCCCCTCAGGTCGCGGCGAAAGCCAGCGCCGCGCTGTTGCGCGTGCCGATATGGTTTTTCAGGGTGTTGACGGCGGTCGTGAACGTCGAGGCCGAGGTATAGGTGTAGTTCGTGCGCTCGGCGGCGACCGCCTCGGCCAGCAGGGTTTGGAAGGCCTCGATCCTGGGGTTCACCGCAGCGGTATTGAACACCGTGGTGGCGAAGGCCTTCACCTTGGTCTTGTATTCGGCGAAGTACGCCGGCGTCTTGGCGACATAGTACAGCAGCGGCCAGGTGATGCCGATGTTGGCCAGGGCGAAATCCTGGGCGCGCGTGGCGACCAGGGCCTCGTTGTTGTCCCAGGGAATCCAGGTCAGGCGTCCGCCGTCGGTGGCGTCGGCATAGAGATAGTAGTTGTGGGCCATGCTGCCGTAGACGTCCCAATTCACCATCACGGTGTTGGCGGCCAGCCAGCTGATGAAGGCCGGCATGTCGAACACCTTCTCCAGTGCCGCGCGCCATGCCGTCAGATTGCTGGCGTAGGTGGCCGTGTCGTTGAGGGCATCGTAGAGCGCCTTGACGTCGGCATAAGTGGCGTTGTCCTCGTTGGTCTTGAGGTAGAATTCCTCGGTGTCGTAGGTGCCGGCCGCGAACGACGCCGCGTTGCCTTCCGGCTTGTAGAGATTGCCGGAGTCGTTGCCGAATTGGAATTTGATCAGGGTGTCCTCGACATCCTCGATCAGGCTATAGAGGCCGAAATACTGCGGCCCGGTGCCGTCGCCGACGTCGATATAGAGTTTGTAGAACCCGACATTGCTGCAGGGGACACCGAACTTCCGGAACATGTCCGAGACCAGGGCTTCGTGCATCTCGGTCTCGTCATGGAAGTTGGTCTTCAAGTGCAGGGTCTTGAAGCCGTAGAACCTTTGTCCGGCGATGAGCGGATACTTCTCCTCGAACTCGTTGAATTTGAGCTTGAAGGGAATCTTGGAATTGGCGCCGTACAGGCTGGAATTACCCTTGAAGCGGATGCCGACCTTGTACCACTCGACGCCGTTGTAGAAGACCTCGCACGGAACGGTGATGGGATCGACGCCGCCGCCAAAGTCGATCGCGCCGCCGCCGCCGATGCCACCGCCAGCGATCCCGCCGGCAGCCCCGCCGTCGGGCAGCACGCCGCCGCCCGGCAGAGCGCCGCCGTTGCCTGGGTTGAAGCCGCCGCCGGGCACGACGCCGTCCGGAAGCACCTGGCCGCCGCCGATCGCTCCGCCGTTACCGCCGCCAAGTCCACCGCCCACTCCTCCACCAAGTCCGCCGCCGTTATTGGATTTGAGCGTGGCCAGGTCGGCGAGCATCACTTGCCAGTTGGCGTTCTCGATCACGATGTCGAGGCGCTGGACCGTGTCCGTCCGGAACAGCTTGGGCAGGTTGGCCAAGGTCGCAGCGCTCTTCAGCTTGCTGTGCGTATCGGCCGTCCAGGCCGGAACGGCGCTCAACGGCGAGTACAGCACCTCACCCGCCGCGGGCGTGGCCGGCGTCGTTGGCGTGGTTGGCGTCGTCGGTGTGGTCGGCGTGCTCGGGGTCGTGGTGCCGGCGGTGGTCTGCGTGCTCTCGCCGCCGGTCTCGCCGCTGCAGGCGGCAATGCCGAGAAGCATTCCGCTGGTGGACAGGAAGCGCAGCGCCGACCGGCGATTGATGCGGCTGAAGTGCGTGTCGTTCATGGATGCGCCCCGAAAAACAAACTGAGTGAATGATCTCCCCTAGGACGTTGCCTGCGCCGGAATTCCTTCGCGAAAATTTCATCAAGCCGCAACAAACCGGATACGCGACAAACCCGCTTCACACAGCGGCAATGCGTCGCACCGCGCCGCCCTAAGCGGCGCGCGAACAGCAGACTTGCGCGTCGGCCGAGTGCACGAAGGCCGCGCGTTATTTTCCCGCAAGGGATTCCCCCGCGCCGTCCGTTCATCCAGACAGTTACGTGGGCAGATGCCTGAATGTCGCACGCCGGGTGACTAGATTACATGGGTAATATACCCACACATTTATATTGCCCCGGAAGACGCGCCCCGATAAGGCTTTTTCAGCTGATTCAAGCCCTCAACCGAAGGACCGACATGAACAAATCACTCACCTTCCCCGCGATGCTCGCGGCCGTTGCCGCGTTCAGTTCCGACGCGTGTGCCGCGGCAGACCCTGCTGGCTCCGGGCCGATCCTCGCCGCCCTGTCGTGGGTCCAGGGCACGCTTCTCGGCAACGCCGCCACCGCGGTGGCGGTGATCGCCGTCGCCATGGTCGGCTTCCTGATGCTGACGGGGCGCATGAACTGGCGCCTCGGCGCCACCGTGATCTTCGGCTGCTTCATCCTGTTCGGCGCCGCCACCATCGTCGCCGGCATCCGTACCGCCGCCGGTTGACCCGGCGATGAGCGAACTCCACCGCACGCCGATCTTCCGCGCACTGACCCAGCCGCAGATGTTCGCGGGCGTGACCTACAGTTTTTTCATCATCAACGGCATCGTCACCACCGAGGCGTTCCTGGTCACGCACTCGTTCTGGGCGCTGGTGATCGCGGCGGCCGTTCACCTCGTCGGCTACATGGCCTGCCTCCGGGAGCCCAGGATCTTCGACCTCTGGCTGGCGCGGGTCAGCAAATGCCCCCGCGTGCGCAATTGGCGCCGGTGGCGCTGCAACAGCTATTCACCGTGAGGGCCGCGATGGCGAACCTGAAGGGCTTTGCCGCCTGGGCGAAGAACGAGGAAGCGGCCGGAAAGCGCCTGCCCTACGCCGGCCACGCCGACGGCCGCACCATCATATTGCGTGACGGCGCGCTCATGCAGTGCCTTCAGCTCGGCGGCTTCTCGTTCGAGACCGCCGACACCGAGGACCTCAATCACCGCTGCGCGCTGCGCGACGGCGCCCTGCGGGCGATCGCCAATTCGCGCTATGTGATCCGCCATCACGTCATCCGCCGGCGCGTCGAGGTCCAGACGCGGGGCGAGTACACCAACCCGGTCTGCCACGACATCAATGCGCGCTGGCATGAGGCGCTGGGCCGCGAGAGCCTGTTCGTCAACGAGCTGTTCCTTTCGATCGTCCGCCGCCCGCCGCGCGGCAAGACCGGCTTCGCCGAAAGAGTGAGCGGCGGCCTGGGCAAGGTGTTGGGCGCCGACGCCCGCGCGGCGGCGCTGTCGCGGGAGATCCGCGAGCTGGACTCGACCCGCGAGGCCCTGATGGCGGCGCTCCAGGCCTATCAGCCGAGGCTGCTCGAGACTTACGCCACCCCGCACGGCGAGTGTTCCGAACCGCTGGAATTCCTGTCCTGCCTGTTCAATGGCGAACTCCGGCCGGTCCTGAAGCCCGCGGGCGATGCCGGCCTCTACATTCCATATAAGCGCATCAGCTTCGGCATCGACGCCCTGGAGCGCAAGGGCGCCGCCGGACGCGACTTCGCCGCCGTGATCTCTTTCAAGGAATACCCGCCGGCGGCGATTCCGGGGATGCTGGATGCGGTTCTGCGCCTGCCCCATGAAATCGTGGTCGCGGAAGCCTTCTCTTTCGTCGAACGGCAGATCGGCCTCGAGCGGATCTCGCTCTCGCTGCGCCGCCTGAAATCCGCGGACGACGACACCGCCAGCCTGCGCCAGGGCCTGGTCGAAGCCAAGGATGACCTGGCCTCGGGCAAGACGGCGTTCGGCGAGCACCAGTTCTCGCTCCTGGTCCGTGGACCGACCCTGGACGCGCTCGACCGGGCCGCGGCCGAGTGCATCTCGGCCCTGGCCGACATCGGCGCGATCGCCGTCCGCGAGGATCTCGGGCTGGAGCCGGCGTTCTGGGCCCAGTTCCCCGGCAATGAAAGCTACGGCGCGCGCAAGGCGCTGATCTCCACGGCCGCCTTCGCGAGCCTCGCCTCCCTGCACAACTTTCCGATCGGCGACGCGGAAGGCAACCACTGGGGCGACGCGATCAGCGTCCTCCAGACCACGTCCAACACGCCGTATTATTTCAATTTCCACAAGGGCGACCTCGGCAATTTCACGATCATCGGCCCTTCCGGATCGGGCAAGACCGTGGTCCTGAATTTCCTGACCGCCCAGGCCCAGAAGCTCTCGCCGCGCACCATCTTCTTCGACAAGGACCGCGGCGCCGAACTGTTCCTGCGCGGCATCGGCGGGCATTACGCCAGCCTGCGCCCGGGAACCGCCACCGGGTTCAACCCGCTGCAATTGGCGGATACGCCGGTTACCCGCGCCTTCCTGCGCGACTGGCTGGGGCGGCTGGTGCGCGTCGACGGCGACATCCTGTCGCCCGAGGAAGACGCGGTGCTGACCGCGGCCATCGATGCCAACTTCGCCCAGGAGCCGCAGTTCCGGCGCTTACGCTATTTCCGCGAACTGCTCGGCGGCCGCCAGCGGCCGTCGCCGAACGACCTGAGCGCCCGCCTGGCCCCCTGGTGCGGCGACGGCGAACGCGCCTGGCTGTTCGACAATCCCGCCGACCGCCTCGATCTCGGCCTGATGACCATGGGCTTCGACATGACCGCGCTGCTGGACGAGCCGGTCTTGCGCACGCCCGCCATGATGTATCTGTTCCACCGCATCGACGAGCGCATCGACGGCCAGCCAACCCTGATCCTGATCGACGAAGGCTGGAAAGCGCTCGACGACGAGATCTTCGCCGCGCGCATCCGCGACTGGATGAAGACCTTGCGCAAACGCAACGCGGTGCTCGGTTTCGGCACGCAAAGCGCGCGCGACGCCCTCGACAGCCGGGTTTCGACCGCGATCATCGAGCAGGCCGCCACCCAGATCTTCATGGCCAACCCGCGCGCGCAAGCCGAGGACTACTGCGCCGGCTTCGGGCTGACCGAGCACGAGTTGGCGCTGATCCGCGGCCTGCCGTCCCACGCCCACTGCTTCCTGGTCAAACACGCCAACGAAAGCGTCGTCGTCCGCCTGGACCTCGGAGCCATGCCCGACCTCCTGACGATCATGTCGGGACGCGAAGAGAGCGTCCGCAAGCTCGACCGGCTGCGCGAGCGTCATGGCGACCATCCGAGCAAATGGTGGCAGAGCCTGACCGGGCGGGCGTATCCCGGCCCGGAAGTCGCGGCGCCGGCGGGCCCCTCCCTGCGGAGCGTGTCATGAGCGGCTGCCCCGCGCTCGATCTCGCCAGTGACGCCAGTCTCTCGACCAGCCTTCAGGCGGTCGACTGCCAGATCAACTATATCGTGACCGCGGCCTATCAGCGCTTGTTCGGTTCCGGCGGAGTGTTCGGCGCCGTCCTGACCTCGGTGCTCACGATCTATGTCGCGTTCGTCGCCTACGGCCTCCTGACCGGGCGCACACGCGCGTCGGTCGCCGAACTGGCCCCCAAAGTCATCGGCATCGGCCTCATCCTGACCTTCGCCACCACCTGGCCGGCATATGCGACCGTGGTCTACGGCCTGCTGATCGGCGGTCCCGACCAGATTGTCGCCGCGATCGCCGGCGGGGGCGGCGCGCTGCACGGCTTCGCCGCCCGCATGGACGCGATCTTCTCGGACCTGGTGGAACTGTCCCAGGTGGTCGTCGTCAAAGGCCGGGGCGCGCCCAGCGCCCAGCTGGTCACCTGGCTGGTGTGGGTCAGTTCCGTAGTGTTCATGCTGCTCACCGTCGGCCTGCTGATCGCGACCCGGATCGTGCTGGGCGTGCTCCTGGCCCTGGGACCGATCTTCATGGTCGCCGCCCTGTTCCAGAACACGCGCGGGCTGTTCGAGGGGTGGCTGCGCACCGCCGTCGCCATGGCCATCACCCCGATGTTTGTGGTGATCGGCGGCAGCGGCGTGATCGGCGCCATTGCGCCCATCCTCGGCGCCATCCTCGAAGACCCCACCTCGGCGATTGTCGAGTTGAAGCCGATTGCCGCGGTCTTCCTCATCACCACCGTCTACGCGCTGCTCCTGGTCACTCTGGTCTGGGCCTCCATCAGCCTGACCCGCACCTGGCGCCTCCCGCAAAGCTGGCAAGCCCTGATGCATGCGGGCGCGCCGTCACCGATGGCGCAAAATCCGGCGCCGGCCATCGTGACGTCCGGGAGCAGGCCCGGCGCGATCGCCGTGCGCCAGGCCGATGGCGATCCCGGCGCCCGCGTCGCGACGGTCGTCTCCGCCGTGCTCAAGGACCGCCCGGCCCGCGACATCCCGGCCATGACTGTCCGCATGCCCCTCTCCGAGGCACCCGCCGTCCCCGCCGCGACCACGCTTCGCCGCGGATTGGGCCAACGTTTCCGCAAAGCTTCTCCGCCGCATCCCACGGGCTTTTAGACAATGAAACCCATCGTACTCGCTTTCCTGGCCGCCGGTGTTTCCTCCCAGGCTGTCGCACGGGACGACTATCGCCTCCGTTCCGTGGATTATGATTCCGGAAAAGTGGTGAAGCTGGTCGGCTGCTTCGGCTTCCAGACCATGGTGGAGTTCGCGGACGACGAATATGTCGAGAACGTGGGCCTCGGCGACGCCGAGAAGTGGCTGGTCTCGCCGAACAAGCGCGGCAACGTCCTGTTCCTCAAACCCGCTGTGGAGGCCGCGCACACCAACCTGACCATCTCGACCGACCGGCGCCGCTACAACTTCGAACTGGTGGCCTCGGCGTCCGACGCCTGCACCCGCGGCGAAGTCACCTACAGCCTGCGTTTCAGATATCCGCAAGAAGCAGCCCCGGCGTCCGTGGCAGCGGGCGTGGCCGCGGCTGCGCCGGCCGAAGCCGCGCCCCCGGCCCCAGCCCCGGCCGAACCGGCCGCGCCGCCGGTCGTGGAACGCCGCACCAGCTACTCGTTCACCGGCGCGCCGGAGAACATCCCGAAACGCGTCTTCGATGCCGGCCACGCCACCTATTTCCAATGGCAGGAGGGCGCGACCACGCCCGCGGTCTACGCGGTTGCGTCCGACAAGACCGAGAGCCTGGTCAGCTTCACCCAGCGCGGCGACTACCTGGTGTTCGACCAGATCGCGCCGGCGTTCATCCTGCGCCGCGGGACAGCCACCACGGTTCTCTATAACGACGGCTATCAGGGCCCCACCCTGGATGCCGACTCGCCGCAGCCGCGCCCTAAGGAAAAATCCTTGTTCGGCATCAAGATCGGCGGAGGCCGGTGATGGCGAACAGCCGCGATCCCTCAGGCAACGATCCGCGCCGCGAAATGTCCGGCGCCGACCTCGCGGCCGCCAACCGCACGGGCGCGCCGCAGGTCGGCCAGGCGCACGGCTTTCGCGACAGCTTCGGCCTCGCGGCCGGCATCGTCGGCGCCGCGGCCATCGGCGCGGTCACCTTCGTCATGCTCGCCAACCAGCGCACGCCGCCGGAACCGGTGGCGCGCGAGACCGCACCGGCGCCCATGCCCGCGCCCGTGCCGGCACCGGTGGCGGTCCGCGAGGTCGTCGTCGCCCCGCCGCCGGTGATCCCGGCGCCCGCGCCTGAGCCGGCGAAGCAGTCGCGCGTGATGCCGATGATCATCGACAACACCGCCGGCGCCGTCGCCACGCCGGCCTTGGCGGCGGCGGCCACCGCGCCGGCCGCGCCCACGCCGGCGGCGGCGCCCGCCCAGCTCACGATGGATGAGCAGTTCTCCTCGCGCATGAGCAACGACAGGCCCGTGACCGCGCGCGCCGTCAGCCTCGCCGACCCGGGCAAGACCGTCGTGCAGGGCGCGATCATCCCCGCGGTCCTCGAGACGTCGCTCAATTCCGACCTGCCGGGATTCGCCCGCGCCATCGTCAGCAACGACATCCGCAGCTTCGACGGCAAGAACGTCCTGATCCCGCGCGGCAGCCGCCTCATCGGCCAGTACAAGAGCGGCCTCGCCATCGGACAGACACGCGCCTTCATCATCTGGACCCGCCTGATCCGCACCGACGGCGCCTCGGTCCAGATCGCGTCGCCGGTGACCGACACCGAAGGTGCCGCGGGCCTGCGCGGCAAGGTCGATACGCATTTCTTCCAGCGCTTCGGCGCCGCGATGCTGATGTCGGTGGTCGGCAACCTGCCGGCTGCCTTCTCAAGCGGTTCCAACACCTTCGTCATCAGCACCAGCGCCGAGGCCCAGAGCGCGGCGGCGGTCGTGCTGGCCGAGAACGGCAAGATCCCGCCGACTTTGCGGATCGCGCAGGGGACCGCCATCCAGGTCTTCACCGCCCGCGACCTCGACTTCTCCGGGATCTAGCCATGGGTGAGGCGGTCGCGTTCGACGGCGTTTATCTCCGCTCCTACCTGCGCCCGTTCGCGCCCTGGCTCGAATGCCGGGACGTCAACGAAATCCTGGTCAACACGCCGGGCGAGGTGTGGATCGAGGTCAGCGGCCAGCCCGCCATGTCCCGGCTCGAAGTTCCCGAGGTGACCGACCAACTGCTCGAGCGCCTGGCCGCACAGATCGCGCGCGCCAACCATCAGGCCATCAACCGCGAAAGCCCGCTGCTATCGGCGGTGTTGCCCGGCGGCGAACGTGTGCAAATGGTCGGGCCGCCCGCGACCCGCAAGCATTGGGCGCTCGCGATCCGCCGCCATGTGGTCACCGAGCTGGACCTGGGTGCCTACGATCACGGACCGTTGCGCGCCGACGATCCGCAGTCCCCCGCGGGCGAGGACACCGCCCAGGCCGACCCGGTGGGGTTCCTCAAGGCGGCGGTGGCGGCGCGCAAGACCATCCTGATCTCGGGCGGCACATCCTCGGGCAAGACCACCTTCCTCAACAGCCTGCTGAAAACCGTGCCGGCGGAGGAACGCGTCCTGGTGGTCGAGGACACGCCCGAAATAGCGGTGCGCCAGCCCAACGCCCTCGGCCTGGTGGCGGTGAAGAGCGAGATGGGCGAGGCCAAAGTGACCGTCGACGACCTCCTGCAGGCGGCGCTGCGCCTGCGGCCGGACCGCATCATCGTCGGCGAGATCCGTGGACGCGAGGCCGCCACGTTCCTGCGCGCGGTCAATACCGGCCATCCCGGTTCGTTCACCACGGTTCACGCCAATTCGCCCGAGGGCGCCCTGGAGCAGATCGCGCTCATGGTCATGCAGGGCGGCCTCGCCCTGCCGCGTGCCGAGACCATCGCCTATATCAGGTCGGTGGTGGATGTGATCGTCCAGCTGGCGCGGGTCGGCGGCGTGCGGCGAATCACCGATATCCGCCAGATCGGCCTGTAAAACCGGCTTCTCGCCCCCTGCCGCAAAGGCGGAAATCGTCTTTTCACCGCGGACCTGCTATGGAAAATCCGGATAAACCTGGGGTTTTCCATGAATGTTTTCGACGAACTCGGCGACCTGCCGGGCCTGGAGCAATTGCGCGCCATGATCAGGGCCGGGCGCCGCCCGCCGATCGCCGAGACCATGGGGTTTACGCTGGTGGAGGTCGACGCCGGACGCGCGGTGTTCGCCGGGACGCCGGGGCCCAAGGTCTACAACCCACTGGGCAGCATCCACGGCGGCTATGCCGCGGCGCTGCTCGATTCCGCCTGCGGCTGTGCCACCCATTCCAAGCTCGACGCCACCCAGGCCTACACCACCCTCGAACTCAAGATCGCCTACCACAAGGCCATGACCGACCGGACCGGCGAGGTGCGCGCCACCGGCACCGTACTGTCCTTCGGGCGCCGCGTAGCGTTCGCCGAGGCCAAGCTCACCGACGCGGCCGGAAAACTGTACGCCTCGGCCACGTCCACCCTGCTGATCTTCGAGCGCGGCTGAGCCATGGACGAGGTCCTGCATGCGGCGCTGCCGGCGTCCCTGGTGTTCATCCTGGCGGGGCTGGTGAAGGGCACGTTGGGTCTTGGCTTGCCGACGGTGGCGGTGGGGGTCCTCGGACTGTTCATGCCGCCCGCCCAGGCCGCGGCGCTGCTGATCGTGCCGACCCTCGCCACCAATGTCTGGCAGCTCGCCACCGGCCCCAAGCTGGGTGAACTCCTGCGCCGCCTGTGGTCCTTGCTGGTGGGGACGGTGATCGGCACCTGGGTCGCCGCGGCCGTCTTCGCGGGCGCGCCGGTCAAGCTCGCCACCGCGGCGCTGGGCGCCGCCCTGTTGATCTACGGCGCCGTCGGCCTTTTGAGGCTCCCCTTGCGCGTGCCGGCAACGGCCGAGGGTTGGGCCGGGCCGCTTGCCGGTTTCACCACCGGCATCATGGGCGGCATTTCCGGCAACTTCGCGGTTCCCGCGGTGCCCTACTTCGGCGCGCTGGAACTGCCGCGCGACGAACTGGTGCAGACCCTGGGCCTGTTCTTCACCGTCAGCTCCCTGGCCCTGGGCGCGGCGCTGGCCTGGCATGGCGTGTTCTCGGTGTCGATCGGCGGGTATTCGGTGCTGGCGCTCTTGCCGTCCTTCATCGGCATGGGCGTGGGCGGATGGCTGCGGTCGCGCATCGAGCCCGCGACCTTCCGCAAGGTGTTCTTCGTGGGCCTGCTGTTCGTCGGCGCCCAGCTCGAATACCGCAGCTTCTTCTAGAGAAGCCTTCCGGGCCGAAGCGGATAGCGGTCACTGACCGCTCTTGAACTGCGCGAGCAGGCTCTCCGATCCGCGCGCAAGGATCGCGCCATCCACGCCGATGGCGGTGAACACCGACCCGGCGGCGATGGCGCGCCGGGCGATGATGGGATCGGGCGTGAGGAAACCCGCCGGCTTGCCGCAGGCCCGGATGCGCTTGAGGGTGCTTTCGATCACCGTCATCACCTCCTCATGACCCGGCTGCCCGAGATAACCCAGACTGGCGGCGAGATCGCTGGGCCCCACGAACACGCCGTCGATGCCGTCTACCTTGGCGATGGCCTCGACTTGATCAACGGCGGTGCGGGTCTCCACCTGCACCAGCAGGCAGATCTCTTCGTCCGCGCGTTTCACATAATCCTTCACCCGCCCGAAGCGATTTGCCCGCGTGAACATGGAGATGCCGCGCACGCCTCCCGGCGGATACCGCACGGCCGCCACCGCCGCCCGCGCCTCTTCCGCGGATTGCACGAACGGAATCAGCAGGCTTTGCACGCCGATGTCGAGATAACGTTTGATCAGCACGGTGTCGTTCCAGGCGGCGCGCACCACCGGCGATGTCGGATAGGGCGCCATCGCCTGCAATTGCGGCAACACCCCTTCGACGCCGGACGGTGAATGCTCGGTGTCCAGCAGCACCCAGTCATATCCCGATCCGGCGATGATCTCGGCGCTATAGGAACTGGACAGCACCGACCACAGCCCCAACTGCGGACGGCCTTCGGCGATGGCGTGTTTGAACGGGTTTTTGGGCAGGTCCATGATCGTCCACTCCGCAAAATCGGCGACAGCAGCTTATGCCACGCCGCGCCCGGCTCTCACCTGCCTTTAAGTCACCCGAAATAATCGGCGCACGCCGGCCAGGCGCCCCTTTTTGTCTAGACATAACGGGCGTAAAATGCACATTGAACCCGCTGTGGATATCCTTGCCGGGGAGGCGGTTTTATCGAGACCGGCCAAGGCATTCGCAGTTTTTAGGTGATGGTCAGACACCATGTCCGCAGCCCCGGTCTGGGACGAAGCCCGCGCGCAAACGATCATCGACGCCCATAAGGCCATGGCCGGGGCGGCGCTGCCGATTCTGCATGCCTTGCAGGCGGCCTTCGGCTTCATCACCGACCGCGCCATCGAAATGGTGGCGGACGCGCTCAACCTGTCACGGGCGGAGGTACACGGGGTGGTGTCGTTCTATCACGACTTCCGCCGCGCCCCCGCCGGCGCCCATGTGCTCAAGCTCTGCCGCGCCGAGGCCTGCCAGGCCATGGGCGCGGACAAACTCGCCGACGCCCTGCGTGCAACCCTGGACGTCGACTGGCATGAGACCACCGCCGATGGGCGTGTGACCTTGGAGCCGGTGTTCTGCCTGGGCCTGTGTTCCTGCGCGCCCGCGGCCATGCTCGACGGCAGGTTGATCGGCCGCGCCGACGCCGAAAGCCTGACCGCCGCGGCGCGGAGCAAGGCATGAGCGCGCGGATTTTCATTCCGCTGGATTCCGCCGCCGTGGCGCTGGGCGCCGACGACGTCGCCGCCGCCATGGCGCGCGAGGCGCTGGCGCGCGGGGTCGCGCTCACCGTCACGCGCACCGGCTCGCACGGCATGCACTGGCTGGAACCGCTGGTGGAGGTGGAGACACCCGCCGGCCGGACAGCCTATGGGCCGGTGACGGCCGCCGACGTGCCCGGCCTGTTCGACGCCAAATTCCTGGATGGCGGCCCACATACCCTCGCCGTTGGCCGGGTTGACGATCATCCGTTCATGAAATCGCAAACGCGCCTGACGTTCGCGCGCTGCGGCCGGACCGACCCTCTCTCCATCGCCGACTATCGCGCCGCCGGCGGCCTCAAAGGCCTGATGCAGGCGCTCAAGCTCGGCCCCGACGCCACGCTCGCCGCGGTCACGGCTTCGGGCCTGCGCGGGCGCGGCGGCGCGGGATTCCCTACCGGCATCAAGTGGAAGACGGTGAAGGACGCCGCGGCGGACCGGAAATACGTCGTCTGCAACGCCGACGAAGGCGATTCCGGCACCTTCTCCGACCGCATGATCATGGAAGGCGACCCTTTTGCGGTGATCGAGGGCATGGCGATCGCGGGCCTCGCCACCGGCGCCACCCAGGGCTTCATTTACATCCGCTCGGAATATCCAATCGCCGCCGAGATCATGACCCGCGCCCTGGCGCACGCCCGCGCGGCGCGCCTGCTCGGTCCGTCGATCCTGGACTCCGCCCACACCTTTGACATGGACGTGCGGGTGGGCGCCGGCGCCTATGTCTGCGGCGAAGAGACCTCGCTCTTGGAGAGCCTCGAAGGCCGCCGCGGCCAGGTGCGCGCGAAACCGCCGCTGCCGGCGCACCATGGACTGTTCGGCAAACCCACCGCCGTCAACAATGTGATCAGCCTGGCCTCCGTGCCCGCCATCCTCGCCGAAGGCGCGGACACATACAAAAGCCTCGGCATCGGCCGCTCCCTGGGCACCATCCCGATCCAGCTCGCCGGCAACGTGAAACATGCGGGCCTTTACGAAGCGCCCTTCGGCATGACGCTCGGCCAGATCGTCATGGACATCGGCGGCGGCACGGCCTCGGGCCGGCCGGTGCGCGCGGTCCAGGTGGGCGGCCCGCTCGGGGCCTATTTCCCGGTCAGTCTCTTCGATACGCGCTTCGACTACGAAGCTTTCACCGCCAAGGGCGGACTCATCGGTCACGCCGGTGTGGTGGTGTTCGACGACACCGTCGATCTCGCGCGCCAGGCCCGTTTCGCCATGGAGTTCTGCGCCATCGAATCCTGCGGGAAATGCACGCCCTGCCGGATCGGGTCGGTCCGCGGCCGGGAAGTGATCGACCGCATTCTCAAGGGGATAGCGGTGGATGAGCAGATCGCGCTGCTGGAAGACTTATGTAGTACAATGAAACTGGGCTCGCTCTGCGCCCTGGGGGGCTTCGTCCCCTACCCGGTGTTGAGCGCGCTTACCCATTTCCCCGAGGACTTCCGGGCTCGCCCCAGGTCGCTCGCGGATGTCGCCTAAGGTTCAGTGATGGGTCTCGTTCAGGAAACCGACTACGGCACGCCTGCTTCGCCCGCGCAGGAGATGGTGACACTCACCATCGACGGCGCGCCGGTCACCGTTCCCGCCGGCACCTCGATCATGCGCGCGGCCATGGACGGCGGCGTCGCCATCCCCAGGCTCTGCGCCACCGACAGCCTCGACGCCTTCGGCTCCTGCCGCCTGTGCCTGGTGGAGATCGCCGGCCGCAACGGCACACCCGCCTCCTGCACCACGCCGGTGACCCCGGGCATGCAAGTCTCCACCCAGACACCCGCTTTGAAAAAGCTCCGGCGCGGCGTGATGGAGCTTTATATCTCCGACCATCCGCTCGACTGCCTCACCTGCGCCGCCAACGGCGACTGCGAGTTGCAGGACATGGCCGGCGCCGTCGGTCTGAGGGATGTGCGTTACGGCTTCGACGGCGAGAATCACCTCCAACTCGCCAAGGACACCTCCAACCCTTATTTCGATTTCGACGCCGCCAAATGCATCGTCTGCTCGCGCTGCGTGCGTGCCTGCGAGGAAACCCAGGGCACCTTCGCCCTCACCATCCAGGGCCGCGGCTTCGAGTCCAAGGTCGCGCCCGGCATGGGCGATTTTCTCGAGTCGGAATGCGTGTCTTGCGGCGCCTGCGTCCAGGCTTGCCCCACCGCCACGCTGATTGAGAAGTCGGTCGTGGAAACCGGCCAGCCGGAGCACTCCGTGGTCACTACCTGCGCCTACTGCGGCGTCGGCTGCGCCTTCAAGGCCGAGATGCGCGGCACCGAGGTGGTGCGCATGGTCCCTTACAAGGACGGCAAGGCCAACCACGGCCATTCCTGCGTCAAGGGGCGTTTCGCCTGGGGTTACGCCACCCACAAGGACCGCATCACCAAGCCCATGATCCGCGCCAAGATCAGCGATCCGTGGCGCGAAGTGTCGTGGGACGAGGCGATCGCCCATGTCGCTGCCGAGTTCAAGCGCATCCAGAAGACCTATGGAAAGGGCGCCATCGGCGGCATCACATCGTCCCGCTGCTCCAACGAAGAAACCTATCTGGTGCAAAAGCTGGTGCGCGCCGTCTTCGGCAACAACAACGTCGACACCTGCGCCCGCGTCTGCCACTCGCCCACCGGTTATGGGCTCAAGACCACCTTCGGCACCTCGGCCGGCACCCAGGATTTCGATTCGGTGGACGAGGCCGATGTCATCGTCGTGATCGGCGCCAACCCCACCGACGGGCATCCGGTGTTCGCCTCGCGCATGAAGAAACGCCTGCGCGAAGGCGCCAAGCTGATTGTCATCGATCCGCGCCGCATCGACCTGGTCCGGACACCGCACGTCGAGGCCAGCTGTCACCTGCCGCTGCTGCCGGGCACCAACGTGGCCATGGCCAATGCGCTGGCCCATGTGATCGTGACCGAAGGCCTGGTGAACGAGAAATTCGTGCGCGAGCGCTGCGAATGGGACGAGTTCCAGAGCTGGGCGGCGTTCGTCGCCCAGGCGCACAACAGCCCGGAAGCCGTGACCGGCATCACCGGCGTTCCGGCCGAGGACATCCGCAAGGCGGCGCGGCTTTACGCCACCGGCGGCAACGGCGCCATTTACTACGGCCTCGGCGTCACCGAGCACAGCCAGGGCACCACCATGGTCATGTGCCTCGCCAACTTGGCCATGGCCACCGGCAACATCGGCCGGCGGGGCGTGGGGATCAATCCGCTGCGCGGCCAGAACAATGTGCAGGGTTCCTGCGACATGGGATCCTTCCCGCACGAATTCTCCGGCTACCGTCACGTCAGCGACGACGCCACGCGCACCATGTTCGAGAGTCTGTGGGGCGTGGCCCTGGACTCCGAACCCGGCCTGCGCATCCCCAACATGTTCGACGCCGCCGTGGACGGCAGCTTCAAGGGGCTCTACGTGCAGGGCGAGGACATGGTCCAGTCCGACCCCAACACCGCCCACGTAGTGGCCGGCATGAGCGCCATGGAATGCCTGGTCGTTCAGGACCTGTTCCTGAACGAGACCGCCAAGTTCGCTCATGTGTTCCTGCCGGGATCGTCGTTCCTGGAGAAGGACGGCACCTTCACCAACGCCGAACGCCGCATCAGCCGCGTGCGCAAGGTGATGCCGCCCTTGGCCGGCAAGGCCGATTGGGAGACCACCATCGCCATCGCCGAGGCCATGGGCTTCGCCATGAACTACAGCCATCCGTCCGAGATCATGGACGAGATCGCCGCCGCCACGCCCACCTTCACCGGCGTTTCCTACAAGAAACTCGATGAAATGGGCTCGGTACAGTGGCCGTGCAACGCGAAAGCCGAAACCGGCACGCCGATCATGCATATGGACGGCTTCGTGCGCGGGCTGGGCAAGTTCGTGATCACCGAATATGTGCCCACGGACGAGCGCACCTCGGCGCGCTTCCCGCTGCTGCTCACCACCGGGCGCATCCTCAGCCAATACAACGTCGGCGCCCAGACCCGGCGCACCGCCAACGTCGTCTGGCACGAGGAAGACCGGCTGGAAATCCATCCTTTCGATGCCGAGAATCGCGGCGTGCGCGAAGGCGACCTGGTCAAGGTGCAGAGCCGGGCCGGCGCCACCTCCTTGCGCGCGCGCATCACCGACCGCGTGGCGCCGGGCGTGGTCTATACGACATTCCATCACCCCGACACGCAGATCAACGTGGTCACCACCGACTACAGCGACTGGGCCACCAATTGTCCCGAATATAAGGTCACCGCGGTGCAGGTGATGCTCTCCAACGGGCCAAGCGAGTGGCAGGAGCACTACCGCGCGCTGAGCGAAACCAACACCCGTATCGCCTCGCCTGCCGCGGAATGAAGCGGGCCGCGGAATAAATGCCGGCCGAACCCCGCGCCGAGATGCCAGCCCTTCCCGACGCGGTCGTCACGGCGCCCCGCGCGTCCTTCCGCCACGGCCGGCGGGCCGAAGGCGTGCGCGCCGTTCCCGAGGAAACCGCGGTCGCTTTCACCTACAACCGGGTCTCCTACGCCGTGATGATGGCCTCCCCCGCCGACCTGGAGGATTTCGCCGTCGGCTTCACGCTGTCGGAAGGCATCACCGCCAGGCCTTCCGACATCACCAGACTCGAGATTGTCCCCGGCGATCTCGGCGTCGAATTGCGCATGGACCTCGCCGAACGGAGCGCCGAACGCTTCGCCGAGCGGCGGCGGCTGATGGCGGGCCCGGTTGGGTGCGGCCTATGCGGCCTCGAAAGCCTGAGCGAAGCCCTGCGCCCCCTGCCGGTCATTGAAAGCGGTCTTCGTGTATCCGCCGCCGAGATCGCCGCGGCGCTCGCCGCCCTGGGGCCGGCGCAGGTGCTGAACCACGCCACCCGCGCGGTCCACGCCGCGGCGTTCTGGCACGGGCGCCTCGGTCCGGTGCGCGAGGACGTGGGCCGTCACAACGCCCTGGACAAGCTCGCCGGTGCGCTGGCGCGGCGCGGGCTCGCGGCCGGCGACGGCTTTGTGCTGATCTCGAGCCGCGTATCGGTGGAGATGGTGCAGAAAGCCGCGATCATGGGCGCACCCGTGCTGGTGGCGATCTCGGCGCCGACGGCCTTGGCGATCCGTACCGCGGAACGGGCCAACCTCACCCTCGCCGCCGTCGCGCGCGATGACGGCTTTGAAGTATTCACCGCGCCCGAACGCATTGTGATGGACTGAACGTGGACGACAAAAATCTTGTCTATATGGCCAACCAGATCGGCAAGGCGTTCGCCTACCAGGATGACCCCGCGGCGGTGAACAGCATCGCCGGCCATATCCGCAGTTTCTGGGACCCGCGCATGAGAAAGGCCCTCGCCGCCCACGTGCAGGCCGGCGGGGCGGGGCTCGAGCCGCGGGTGCTGGCGGCGGTGCGCAGCCTCAAGGTCCCGGGTTGACCGGCCTCGCGGGCGTGATTCTCGCCGGCGGCCGGGCCCGCCGCATGGGCGGCGGCGACAAGCCCTTGCTGACCTTGGCGGGACGCCCGGTTCTCGCGCATATCGTCGATGCCTTGCGTCCCCAGGTCAGCGCGCTCGCCATCAACGCGGCCGGAAGCCCGGCGCGGTTCGCCGCCTGGGCCCTGCCGGTGATCGCCGACCCCTTTCCCGGCGAAGGACCGCTCTCGGGCATTCTCGCCGCCCTGCGCTGGGCCAACGCGCCGGTCCTCACGGCCCCGGGCGACACGCCGTTCCTGCCCAAGGACCTGGCCGCCGCGCTCCTGAGCGCGTTGACGCGTGAGGACGCCGAGGTCGCCATAGCCGCGCGCGCCGGCGCCCTTCACCCCGTAACCGCCGTCTGGTCGCCCAGGGTGATGGAGGCGCTGGAACACCTGCTGGCGGCGCCGGGAGAACGCAGCGTCGAGACATTCTTCCGGACACGAAAAGGGGCCGTCGTCTCTTTCGACCACGGCCCCGATCCGTTCTTCAACATCAATACGCCCGGCGACCTGGCGGCCGCCGAGACGCGCCTTACTTCAGAATGAACTTCTGCAGGCGCTGGTCGCCGGAGACGTAGAGGTTGCCCTTGGAATCCAGTTGGGATTCGTGGTTGCGGTCGAACTCGCCGCCGTAGGCGCCGTAGTGCCCGAAGGAGCTGAGCACCTTGCCGTCGGCGCGGTTGATCAGGTGCACCTCGAAGTTGCCGGGATCGTTGAGCAGGATCTTGCTCTGGGTCGCATCCGGCCAGAACGCGATGGTGCCGACGGCGCCCGAGCCTTTGGTCTCCTTGCGGTAGATGAACTCCTGCACGAAGGTGCCGTCGGTCTTGAACACCTGGATGCGGTTGTTCAGGCGGTCGCAGACATAGACCAGGCCGTCCTTGGCGATGCGCACACAGTGGACGATGCGGAACTGCTGCGCCGGCGGCTGCGCGGGATCGTAGCGGCCGATATCCTGGTCCGTCGGCGGTTTCCCATAAGCGCCCCACTGGCGCTTGAATTTTCCGGTGTCGGCGTCCACCACGAGGACACGGTGATTGCCGTAACCGTCGGCGATATAGGCTTCGTTGGTCTTGGGATCGACCGCGACATTGGCCGCGCCCGACAGGCGCGTGGTGTCGGTGCTGCCCTTGGTGGGGCCGCGGCTGCCGACCTGGAGCAGGAATTTCCCCTCGGGGCTGAATTTCAAAACCATGCCGTCGGGCTCGACGCCGTCCTGGCCTTTGCGGGTCTTGCTGCCGCCGACCCAGATATTGCCTTTGTAGTCGATGAACAGGCCGTGCTCGTCGGTGGGCCATTCATAGCCGTCGCCAGGGCCGCCGAAGGCGTGAACGATGGTGCCGGCTTGGTCGAACTCGATGATCGGCGGCGCCGGCAGGCAGCACTTACCCGAGGGTGGGTTCTGCGCCGCACCGAGATCACGCGGCGAAAGCCACTTGGTGCTGTGGTAGATCCAGACATGGTCCTTGGCGTCCACATGCACGCCGCCGATAAGGCCGATGGCCCAATTGTTGGCGATCGGCAGCTTGGGCCAGGTGGGATCGTACTGATACTTCGAGATATCGGGATTGGCGGGCGGACCCTCGGCCGACAGGACTGGAGCGCCAGTCAGAGCCAACAGCGCCACGCCGAGGCGCGCGAATAATTTCATCATTGAATAACCCCCTAAAGCAACGTGCGGAAAAGTGGATACCGGTTTTCCGCAAAAGACGTTGCGACAAAATAAAAAGTGAAAAGTGCTTAGCGATACTGTGCGACGTCGTCGCCTTCGATCTGCAGGTCGAACCCGTCCGGGTCCTTGATGTGGAAGCTGAACTCGGTGTCCGGGCGCGGCGTATGGCCACGGCGTTTCAGCTCCTCCTCCACCACCGCCTTGTCCCAGTTGGCGATGGTATAGGCGATGTGGTCCACCAGCGGCTTCGCATCCGGCTGACGGCTCTTGCGCAGGATCAGGAGGCTGTCGCCGAAGGACAGGATGCAGTCCTTGCCGGTGTCGTGGGAGACCTTCATGCCCAGCAGTTCGGCGTAGAAATCGCGGCTGCGGCCGTAGTCGGCCACGCCGTAGGAGATGTGGTTCACCGCCGTGGCCTTGAAGCCCTTGCCCTGGATCGGCGACGGCGCAGCAGCGGCGGGCGCCGCGGCGGCGGTCGCGGCGGCGGTGACGGTCAGTTTCCGGATCAGGTCGCGGCGAGACATCTGGCCGCGTTCGAATTCACTCAAAAGGCCGGCGACGATCGATTCCATGGCATCCCCCAATGTTGGTCGCGGTTAAGGCTGAATCACAGCCCAATAAAGTGCGGCCGGGCCATCCTGCGGCGTGCCCAGGTCGATCAGGTCCTTGGGCTTCTCGCCGTCCTTGGTGACCAGGCCGGAGAACTGGAAATCCAGATAGTCATCGTGACCGTTGATGTCGCCCGGCTTGGTGTCGCCGTCGAAGGTCCACAGCGCGTAACCCTGGTAGGCCAGCTGCCGGAAACCGTCCGGATGCGTATAGACCGTCCACTGGCCCCAGGCGTCGGGCTGGTTCCTGGCGGCAGGATAGGGCCGCCAGTGCTTGCGGCACTCCGCGTCGCAGATCGGCTCGATGCCAAGCTCGCGGCCCACCGCGGGCTTCAGCGGCTGGCTGCGGCGCAGGCCATGGGTCTGGCCGACGGAATGCGCCTCGCGGCGGTAAACCGTGAGGCCTTTATCGGTGGCCAGAATTTTGCCCACCGGCGGGCTATGGGCGGTCGAGATATTGGCGGGCGTGTAGTAGCGGTAGACCGCGGCCACGTCGAACTGCCGGTCGACGCCGATGCCGTCGGCATAGCTTTCTTCCAGGTCGGGCGCGTAGGTGTAGAGGCCCTTGCCCTTGTAGGTCCACTGGCGCTTGCCGTCGTTGCGAGCCACGAAGCCGAAGTCGCCCACCGGCTGGGAAAGCTGCGGCGCCTCGGCCGGTTCCCACGGGCTGTCGGGGCGGAAATCCTTATTGGGATCGCCATCGAAGGTATAGAGCGTGCGCTTGCGCCAATCGACCAGCGCGATCCCCAGCGCGTCCTGCACTTCCTTCACCGCGAAGCCCACCGGAAGCTTGATGTCCTTCACCGGCAGCAGCTCGGCGATCTTCCAGTCCTCGGGCAGCTGGTTCTCCCGGGCACCTTCCCGCCGCCGTCCGCCGTCGCCGAGATAGCTCGGGTCCCGGCCGACCATCTGGCCGGCGCCGTTCTTGCGCCGCGGCCCATCATTGGCCGGGCTGTTTCCGTACCAGGAGCCCGGATCCACGTCCTTCGACGATGTGTAAAGCGGCTTGCCCCGGTAGGCCCATTGCCGGTCGCCGTCCTCGCGCCTGATCACCGACCAGGGGCCGAACAGCCGGGGCAGCTTGTCCGGCGCCAGCGCCGGCGGCCAGTCCCGGGCGCAGTCGCCGGTGCAGGTGCTGGCCTTGCCCGGCGTATCGTTCTCATAGGTATACAGCGTCAACCCGGCCGGATCGGCGAACACCAGGTGTTCCCGGCCCGCGGCGCTGGCGCCGCCGAAGCCGTAGCCCTGGTCGCGGCCCAAAGGCTGCACCGTGATGCCCGCCGGCGTCGCCAGCTCGCCCGCGGCCCAGGCGCTGCCCGCGGACAGGGTGAAGACGGCAATAGCGGCGGTGAACCAAAGTTTCATCGCGGCGTCAGACCATGATCTCGGTGAAGGTCTTGCTGGTGGTATTGGAAAGCAGGCCCCAGCTGTTCACCGGAAGCCCAAAAACCTGCTGCAGGGTCAGGCCGACGCGGGTGGAGGGATCGCCCGGCGCCGAGATGTGATAGCCGGACTTGAGGCGCCCGCCCGCATTACCGACGGTGATGATCGGCACATTGTCCACCGAATGGACGCGCGCATCGCCGTGGTCCGTGATCCACAGCAGCGCCAGGCGGTCGAGCAGATTGCCCGGCCCTTCCCGGGTGTCTTCCAGGATCTGCAGGAACGACGCGAAGTTGGTGTTGGCCCAGTTGATGAACCACACCACCTGCGGCTGGTAGCCCAGCTTTTCGTCGGTCGGCTCCTCATGGGTGAGCGAGTGCCAGGCCAGCGCGCCGCCGGTCTTGCGAATGGCGCTGTGGATGCCGAGGTGAACGTTGACCACGCGGGTCTGGTCGCAGGACAGCGCGTGCGCCAGCAACTGGCCGAACAGCTTGGTGTTGGGCTCCACCAGGTCGGTGGTGTTGCCGAGCTGGGTCTCGGTGAACTTGCCGGGCCTGGAGCAGGCTTCCAGCGGCGCCGGTTTTTGCATCTCGATCGCCAGCTGGTTCTCGATCTGCCGCACCGAGGCGAAGTATTCCTCCATGCGCGCACGGTCGGCCGCGCCCAACCGGGCGGTGAAGGCCTTGCGGTCCTCCGCCACCGCCGACAGCACGCTCTGGCGCGCCAGGGCCATGGGGTCGGGGGTGAAGACGGCGGCGTTGGGGTCCTTGAACTCCGGCCCGAAGATACGGGCGTAGAGCGCCGCCGGCGACGGCTCGGACGGGTTGTAGGTCGGCGAGTTGGCGCGCCGGCTGATGCTCTGGCGGGTGCCGCTCAGGGATGCCTCGAGGGAACGGAAGCGCGTAGCCTTGCCGATATGGTCGGCAATGACGCAGTCGATGGAGGGCGGCGCCATCGATCCCGCCTGCAGGCCGCCGGACGACCCGATCACCCAACCGGAGCGGTGATCCTCCATCGGGCGCGAGTCATGGAAGTACTTCATGCCGCTGAACAGGTTCATGCGGTCCTTGAAACGGTCCAGGGGCTTCAACTCGGCCTTGCTCTCGTAGCTTTTGCCCACCCGGTCGGGCAGCCAGCGGCCCGGCGTGAACGACAGCGCCTGGAACCAGGTGGCAAACGCCTGGGGCAGCGGCTTGCCGGTGGCGGCCAGTGCGGTGCCGTTGCCGTTGAGGAAGGCGTCGAGCACCGGCAGCGCCATGGTGACGGCAGCGCCGGCGAACGAGCCGCGCAGCAAGGTCCGGCGATCCAGGGGGGCGCTCATTTGGCCTCCCGCTGGACAGGCGCGGCGGCGGCCGTGGCCGACGCCGATCTCGGCAGGGCGCGCCGATAGAAGGCGTCGCTGACGGCGATCTCGCGCATGAGGTCGGGCACCCGGTAGCCGTTCTGCGCGAACGATGTTTGCAGCGCCGCGACCCAGGCCTGCTCGCCGGCGCCGGGCACGCGCCCCAGGGCGTAGGACGCAAGCCGGTTGACCAGGCAGCTGGGCGTGGCGGGATTGTCGTGCACGGCCTTGCCGAGACCTGCGGCGTCCTTGAACGCGATGCCGTCCAGTTCACCGCTGGTGTCGATGGTCTTGCCGTTCTCGGCGGTGCGGTATTCGCCGGCGCCGTCGAAGTTCTCGAGCGCCAGGCCCATGGGGTCGGTGATCTTGTGGCAGCCGGCGCAGACCGGGTTGGCGCGATGCGCGGTCAGGCGGTCGCGCGCGGTCTTGAACAACGGATTGCCGGTGTCCTGGATGATGGTGAATGCCACGTTGCCCGGCGGCGGCGGCACCTTCTGGCATAAAATCACTTCGCGCAGGGCCTTGCCGCGGATGGTGGGCGAGCCGCGGCCCGCCGGCGAATGCAGCGCGGTGAAACTCATATGCGTGAGGATGCCGGCGCGCGTGTCGGCGGCAGCGAATTCATAAGGCGCCCAGCCGTCCGGCGTACCGGTGGGACGGCCGTCCACCAGCGGCACGCGGTAAATCGCGCCCAGTTCCGGCGTCAGGAAGGTTCTTTTGGTGGTGAAGATGTCGCGGTAGTCGCCCCGCTCCTTGAGCAGGAGCTGGACCAGGGTCTTCAAGGTCTGTTCCTGGGCGTCGCCCGCCGCCTGGGCGCTGAACTTGGGGAACAGCACCGCATCCTTGGTGAGGTCGGCGAATTCGTCGAAGCCGAAGTTATCGATGAAAAACGCGCGCACGCCGGACTCAAAGCGCGGACTCGCGATCATGCGGTCGACCTGGCGCTCGAGGCCCTTGCCGGTCGACAGCTCGCCCTTCTCCGCCGCTGCCATGAGTTGCAAGTCGGGTCCCGCGTTCCACAGGAAGAACGCGAGCTGCGAGGCCTTGGCGTAGGGATCGAGGCGCCAACCGCCCTTGGCGGCGGGATCGGCTTCCAGTTCCGCATCGCGGAACAGGAACTGCGGCGAGGACAACATGGCCGCGAGCGAGAGCCCCAGCCCCTTGTAGAAGTCCCGGGTCGCCGCGGCGCCGGCATGGGCGGCGGACACATGGGCCCTGATGCTGCCGTCGGTCAGCGGCCGGCGGGTGAGCAGGCGTCCGACGGCGGCCAGGAACTGGCGCGCGCACGCATCGTCGGCGGCTTTCACGTCCGCCGGTTTACAGGGGATCATCTGGTCGCGGTAGGTCTCGCTCACCACCTGTTCGGCGATGACGCGGGCGATGGCGTCATACTGCTCCATGCCGGCGGGCGTGACACCGATGCTGCTGGCGCCGGCGGCGGCGAGGCCGTTCACCTTCAGGCCCGGCTCGAAGCGGCCGCCGAATTCAATGGTGGGGCCGAACACATCGCGGATGACGGCGCGATATTGTTCGCCGGTCAGGCGGCGCACCACTGCCTCTTCCGGCGTCACAGCAACCTTGTCGCCGGCCGCCAGCGCTGTCGTCGCCAGCAGCGCCAACGTGAAACAGCCCAGGACGTTTTGAATCACGCTCACGTCTGGACCTAGTGGTGCACGGCCGCGGCGGGCGGTTCGGTTTTTACGGCGAAGGCCGGGATGCCGTAGAAATTCCAGGTGGCGGAGATCGCCATCATCTGGCCGGTGGCCGGGCTGGGATCGTGGTCGGCATATCTCTTGAGCAGCCAATACAGGCCGGCGAGATCGCCGGCGTTGCCGTCCTCGTTGGCTTTACCACCCGAGGCATAGGCGATGTAGAGATCGTCCCAGCGCTGGTAGCCGCCGAGGAACCCCGCGATGGTGCGGTCGGGCAGCAGCTTCATCCGCAGATGCACCTTGGTCATGCGGATGACCGGGATGAATTCCGGATTGTAGACCATGGAGAAATCGGCGGCGCCGGGCTCGGCGAGCGTGATCATGCCTTCCTTGATCCGGGCTTTGTATGCGTTGTGGGACTTGGGGCTGGGATCGATGCGATAGGAACTGTCGTCGCGCGGGCTGCCGTCGGCGTTGAAGCGCAGGCGCTCGATGGCGCGGTCGAACGTGACGACGGCGTCGCCGTCCTTGGCGAGATCGTCGGCCGTCACCGTGATGATCCAGGCCGACCGGCCTTCCTTTTTCCAGGCCCACGCCCAGGCATATTCCAACGGCGCCGCGGCGGGCGTGAGGCCGCCGCGGAAGGTGGGCATGCAGCCCATGGCGCGGGTGAACGCGCTGTCGACGCCCTTTTCGTGAGTCTCGGGGTCCTCGAAGTCCTGGGCGCCGGCTTTGCCGTCGAGATTGAAGCCGTACTGGAAGCGGGCCTTGTCGCCCACCAGACCGCGCAGCTTGGGATCGATCACGGTGCTCGGATAGAGATAACCGTTGACCGCCTCGCCGTCGATGCGGCCGCGAAAGACATTGGCCTGGACCAGCTTGCCGGCCTCATAGCCTTCCTCTCCGGCCAGGTCCTCCTTCAGCATCCGTTCGACTTCCTCGGCGCTGTAGCCGAGGTCACGGGCGTTCTTGAGGCGCTGCTCGGGCCAGCGCGGGTTCGGGCCTTCCGGACCGCAGTCGCCGTCCTTGGAGTTCATCGCCTGGCCGAACCAGGTGACGACGAAGGACGTGCTCTCGGCCATGGCGGGGCCCGGGAGCAGCGCGGCGGCGGCGAACGTGAGAGCGGCGGCGCGCAGCATGTTGAGTGTCTCTCCACCGAGATAGCGGAACCTATCGCAACGCAGCATCGGCGTTAATTACGGTCTTCTTTAGATATACTAAAAAAGCCCGCCGGAGTCATTCCCGGCGGGTTACTTAGGCCCAGGAATCGGGGCTTTTCGGAGGTCTACTCAGCCACCATCGCCGCCGGCCGTTCGGCCGCGGCCCGGGCGGCGGTGCCGCGCCGGAACGCCAGCGG
The DNA here is from genome assembly GCA_041905795.1 of Rhodospirillaceae bacterium. Classification (GTDB taxonomy): domain Bacteria; phylum Pseudomonadota; class Alphaproteobacteria; order Rhodospirillales; family Rhodospirillaceae; genus SHVO01. Next base: position 58,910 of record JAYRKL010000001.1, read on the forward strand.
GCCCTTGTCGATCGCAAGGCTCATGTTGGGCGTGCGCATCTCGGTCATGCCCTTGTGCACCGCCTCGAGAATCACGCGATCCTCGGCGAAGGCGTTCCGCACCGATTCCGCGAACTGGCTGGAAACGCGTTCGTCGCCCGGCGCGAAATTGCGCAGCTGGAACCAGTAGTAGCGGGTGTGGTTCTCATCCACCGGAGTCATGAAATTATAGCTGTCCATCAGGAACACATCCGGATGCTCTTCCGGTCTCCGGGGCCTGCCCTCGCCGCCGCTGCCCGCCGGCACGAACACCGCCTTGATGATGGCGTGGGCGGGATAGCGCACTTCGTAATACTGCTGCCGGTCGCAATTGCCTTGGAACTTCAGGAACGGCGCATAGAACGGCGCCGGCGGCATATCGTTCATCCAGCGCGACACCGCCACGCCTGACGGCGACGACACCGTCTCCAGCGGCGTATCCTCGCACCCCGCGCCGCCGAAGGATGTGGTGTGCACCCAGGCCACATGCGAGGGATCGAGCAGGTTGTCGGTGATATAGAGGTAATTGCAGGCGACCGTCATCGACTCGCCGCGGTTCACGCCCCAGGCCGGATCGTTCCAGTGTTCCACCGCCATGATCTCGGCGGGATCGGCCAGCGCCGCCTCGCCCATCCAGATCCACACCAGGCCATAGCGTTCCGCCACCGGATAGCTGCGCACCCTGGCGGTCTTGGGGATCTTGGCCGCGCCCGGAACGCGCACGCAGGCGCCGGCGCAGTCGAATATCAGGCCGTGATAACCGCACTCCACTTCGTCGCCCTTCAGGCGTCCCATGGACAGCGGCAGCTTGCGGTGAGGGCAGGCGTTCTCGAGGGCGGCGACCGTGCCGTCGGTCTTGCGGTAGAGGACAATGTCCTCGGCAAGGATGGTGGCGGGCGTCAGCGCGCGGGTGATCTCGTGATCCCAGGCCGCCACATACCAGGCGTTTTTGATGAACACCGAAGCCTCCCTTTTGGACGACTTAGTGTCCGCCCAGGGAGCAGCGCCGGACAACATCCGCCGTCCTGCGATTCTATTTAGATTTTCTAATGAATTATCGCTATTTTTCTACGTGATCGAGATCACCCAAACCGATCTCAACTTATTGAGATCACGCGATCTTCCAGAAGGAAATCACGTATCCCCGCGCCGCCGCGCTGGATGACACCGCCACCGCGCCGGGGGCATCGAAAATCGCCGTGTCGCGGGGCCCAAGGGTGACGGTGCCGCCCGCCGTCACGGCGACGTCGCCGGCGTCAACCAGCACCGCCACCATGTCGGCATCGGAGGCGAAGGTCTTCGCCCCACCGAGGTCGAAGCGTTCCACCCGGTGGCGGAAGGTCGCGCGCCGGCTCATGACGTTGAGGTCGGTGATGGCGCCGTCCATGAGCACGGCGTCGGTCGCCACGTCCGCCGGGAACGCCAGCGGCTGGCTCGCCCGCGTCAGGTCATGGCGCGCGCCGGCGATGTCCAGGCGCATGCCGTTGCCGTCGAGAATCGAGAGCGTGCGGTCGATGCCGGGAAAGATCGAGAACGGGCCGTCGCCTTTGACCAGCGCCATGGAGATGCGCCAATCGAAAGCGTCCAGGCCCGCGCCCGCCGGCGAGACCGTGACTTCGGTGGTCTCGCCGCCGCCGTTCTTCCACGGCATGCGGCGGTAATCCGCCTGCCGAAGAACCTGCATTACTTTATGCTCGGCAGATCGAGGCCCTGTTCGCGCGCGCAGTCGATGGCGATGTCGTAGCCGGCGTCGGCGTGGCGCATGACGCCGGTGCCGGGGTCGTTCCACAACACGCGCTCGATGCGCTTGGCGGCTTCCGGCGTGCCGTCGCAGACGATGACCATGCCGGAGTGCTGCGAGAAGCCCATGCCGACGCCGCCGCCGTGGTGCAAGGACACCCAGGTGGCGCCCGAGGCGCAGTTGAGCAGCGCGTTCAGGAGCGGCCAGTCGGACACGGCGTCGGAGCCGTCCTTCATGGCCTCGGTCTCGCGGTTGGGCGAGGACACCGAACCGGAATCGAGGTGGTCGCGGCCGATGACGATGGGGGCCTTCAGTTCGCCCTTGGCCACCATCTCGTTGAAGGCGAGCCCCAGCTTGTGGCGCACGCCGAGGCCGACCCAGCAGATGCGCGCCGGCAGGCCCTGGAACTTGATGCGCTCGCGCGCCATGTCGAGCCAGTTGCAGAGGTGCTTGTCGTCGGCCAGCATCTCCTTCACCTTGGCGTCGGTCTTGTAGATGTCTTCCGGATCGCCGGACAGCGCGGCCCAGCGGAACGGGCCGACGCCGCGGCAGAACAGCGGGCGGATATAGGCCGGCACGAAGCCCGGGAAGGCGAAGGCGTCGGTCACGCCTTCTTCCAGCGCCATCTGGCGGATGTTGTTGCCGTAATCGACGGTCGGCACGCCCGCCTTGTGGAACGCCAGCATGGCGCGCACATGTTCGGCCATGGAGGCCTTGGCCGCCTTGCGCACCGACGCCGGGTCCTTCTCGCGCGCCGCATCCCATTGCGCCAGCGTCCAGCCCTTGGGCAGGTAGCCGTTCACCGGGTCATGGGCCGAGGTCTGGTCGGTGACCGCGTCCGGGCGCACGCCCCGGCGCACCATCTCCGGCAGCACCTCGGCGGCGTTGCCGAGCAGCGCCACGGAAACCGCTTTCTTCTCGGCGCAGGCCTTGGCGATGATCGCCAGCGCGTCGTCGAGGTCCTTGGCCTGGACGTCGATGTACTTGGTGCGCAGGCGGAAATCGATGCTGGTCTGTTTGCATTCGATGGCCAGGCATGAGGCACCCGCCATGGTGGCGGCCAGCGGCTGCGCGCCGCCCATGCCGCCGAGGCCGGCGGTCAAGATCCAGCGGCCGGTGAGCGAACCGTTGTAGTGCTGGCGGCCCATCTCGACGAAGGTCTCGTAAGTGCCCTGCACGATGCCCTGGGAGCCGATATAGATCCACGAGCCCGCGGTCATCTGGCCGTACATCATCAGGCCCTTCTTATCGAGTTCGTTGAAGTGCTCCCAGGTCGCCCAATGCGGCACCAGGTTCGAGTTGGCGATCAGCACGCGCGGCGCGTCCTTGTGCGTGCGGAACACACCGACCGGTTTTCCCGACTGGACCAGGAGCGTCTGGTCATCGTCGAGGCGCTTCAGGGTCGAGACGATGCGGTCGAAGCTTTCCCAGTCGCGGGCGGCGCGGCCGATGCCGCCGTACACCACCAGTTCTTCCGGCTTCTCGGCCACGTCCGGGTCGAGGTTGTTCATCAGCATGCGCATGGGCGCTTCGGTCAGCCAGCTTTTGGCGGTGATCTGGTTGCCGGTGGCGGCGCGGATCTTGCGGGCGTTGTCGATGCGGGTCATGGAGCGTCCTTAAAGTCAGGCGGTTTTGGCGAAAGCGAGGCAAGCCTCGAGGATGTTTTTCAGGGCATCGCGCATGGGCGCAGCGTAGGTCTCGTCATAGGCCACCGGCCAGTTGCCCTCGGCGACCGGGCCGGCTGTCTCGCGCAGATAGCCCCGGCAGGCAAGCTCCATCTGGATCGCGTGCACGTTGTTTTCGGGCTTGCCCAGGGCGCGGGTAATATAACCGCCCTTGAAGCGGCCGTTGGTGACGTGACTGAAGGCGGTCTTGGCGCAGGCCGCCTCGACCGCGGCGGTCAGCGCCGGGGCGCAGGACTTGCCGCTGTTGGTGCCGATATTGAAATTGGGCAACGGCCCCTCGAACAGGCGCGGCACCTCCGAGCGGATGGAGTGGCAGTCGTAGACCACCACTTTGGAATGGGCGGCCCGCAGCCGCGCGATCTCGGCATTGAGCGCGGCGTGATACGGATCGAAGAACCTGGCGCGCCGCTCGGCGATGTCGGCGGCGTCGGGACCATGGCCGTCCTTATAGAGTGGCTCGCCGTCGAAGGTGGTGGTCGGACACAATTCGGTGGTGGCCTGGCCGGGATAGAGCGAGACACCCGACGGGTCGCGGTTCACGTCGATCACCGACCGCGACAAAGCGGTGCGTACGATGGTGGCGCCGAGACCGCGGCCGAAATCATAGAGCTTCTCCACCCACCAGTCGGCGTCCTTGCGCGCCAGCCACGGCGAAACATAGCGGCTCTCATAAGGCCCGAGTTCGGTGCCGGTGTGCGGCATGCTGAGCAGCAGCGGGCCCGCGCCGCGGTGGAGAACCAGCCAGGGATGGGCGTTCATTGCGACACCGTCGGCAGGGCGACGCCGGTCACGGACGCCGCCAGGGCGCCGCTGCGCACCAGATCGATGGCCTTGGCGATGTCGGGCTGGAAGTGACGGTCTTCGTCGAGGTGCGGCACCGCCGCGCGCACCGCGCGGCGCGCGGATTCCAGCGGCGGGCTCAAGGTCAGCGGCAGGTGGAAATCGCAGGCCTGCACCGCCGCCAGCAGTTCGATGGCGATCACGGCGCCGGTGTTCTCGGCCATGGGCAACAGGCGGCGGCCGCCATGGGCAGCCATGGAAACGTGGTCTTCCTGGTTGGCCGAGGTCGGGATGGAATCGACGCTCGCCGGGTAGGCTTTCTGTTTGTTCTCGGACACCAGCGCCGCGGCGGTCACCTGCGGAATCATGAAGCCGGAGTTGAGCCCCGGCTTGCCGGTGAGGAACGCGGGAAGCCCGGACAAGGCCGGATCGATCAGCATGGCGATGCGCCGTTCGGCGAGCGAGCCGATCTCGCACAGCGCCAGCGCGATCATGTCGGCGGCGAAGGCCACCGGTTCGGCGTGGAAATTCCCGCCCGACAGCGCCTCGTCCTCGGTGGCGAAGATCAACGGGTTGTCGGACACGCCGTTGGCTTCGGTCTCCAGCGTGGCGGCCGCCTGGCGCAACAGGTCCAGGCACGCGCCCATGACCTGGGGCTGGCAGCGCAGGCAATAGGGATCCTGCACCCGTTCGTCGTTCACCAGGTGCGAGGCGCGGATGGCGCTGCCTTTCAGCAGCTGGCGCAAGGCGTCGGCGGTCTCCATCTGGCCGGCGTGGCGGCGCAGGCGATGGATGCGCGGGTCGAACGGCGCGTCGGACCCGCGCGCGGCATCGGTCGACAGCGCGCCGGCGACGATGCCCGACTGATAGAGCAACTCGGCCTCGAACAGGCCGGCGAGCGCATAGGCGGTGGAGAACTGCGTTCCGTTGAGCAACGCAAGGCCCTCTTTCGGCCCCAGCACCACCGGCGCAAGGCCGGCCTGCGCCAGCGCCGCCGCTGCGGGCATGCGTCCGGCGGGCGTGAAAGCTTCGCCGACGCCGATCATCACCGCCGTCATGTGGGAGAGCGGCGCGAGGTCGCCGGATGCCCCGACCGAGCCTTGCGACGGCACCACCGGGATCACATCTTTCTCCAGCAGCGCCTCCAGCAGCGCCAGGGTCTTGGGCTGGATGCCCGAGGCCCCCTGCCCGAGGCTCGCCAGTTTCAGGCTCATCATCAGGCGCGCCACATTCTGCGGCATCGGCTCGCCGACGCCGGCGCAATGGGACAGCACGATATTGCTCTGCAGCTTCTCGAGGTCGGCGGTGGGGATGCGCACGCTCGCCAGCTTGCCGAAGCCGGTGTTGATGCCGTAGACCGGCTCGCCCTTGGCGATGATGCGCGCCACGGCCGCGGCGCCGGCCGCCACCCAGGCTGCCGACGACGGATCCAGTTTCACCGCCGCCCCGCGATAGATCGCGCGCCAGTCGGCCAGCGTGTTGGCGCCGGGCTTGAGGATGACTTTTTTCATTGGCCCTTCCAGACTCGCGCGTGCAGCGGATTGAAGCCCATGCGGTACACCAGTTCGGCGGGCCGCTCGATATTCCAGATGGCGAGATCGGCCCACTTGCCGGCCTCGAGAGTGCCGGTCTGCCGGCTCAAACCCAGCGCCTTGGCGCCTTCGCGGGTGACGCCGGCGAGGCATTCGTCCACCGTCATGCGGAACAGGGTCGCCGCCATGTTCATCGTCAGCAGCAAGGAGGTCAGCGGCGCCGTGCCGGGATTTGAGTCGGTCGCCAGGGCCAGCGCCACGCCGTGTTTGCGGAACAGGTCCAGCGGCGGCAGCTTGGTCTCGCGGATGAAATAGTAGGCGCCGGGCAGCAGCACCGCGACGGTGCCGGCCTTGGCCATGGCGCTCGCGCCGGCGTCGTCGGTGTGCTCCAGATGGTCGGCGGAAAGTCCGCCGTAGCCGGCGGTCAGCGCCGCGCCGTGCAGGTTCGAGAGCTGGTCGGCGTGCAGTTTCACCGGCAGGCCGAGCTTTTTAGCTTGGTCGAACACCTGCCGGGTTTCGGCCGGCGAGAAGCCGATGCCTTCGCAGAAGGCGTCGACGGCGTCGATCAGGCCCTCGGCGGCGATGCGGGGCATCATCTCCACCACGCGCGCGATATGCGCGGCGGAGTCCTTGTTGGCTTCGGGCGGCACGGCGTGGGCGCCGAGGAAGGTGGTCTTGATGGTGACCGGACGCCGGGCGCCGAGCGCGCGGGCGGCGCGCAGCGACTTGCGCTCATTCTCGTAATCCAGGCCGTAGCCCGATTTGATCTCGACGGTGGTGGCGCCCTCGGCGATCAGGGCATCCAGGCGCGGCAAGGCTTCGGCAACGAGGGTGTCCTCGGACGCGGCGCGCAGGTTCTTGACCGACGAGACGATGCCGCCGCCGGCGCGGGCGATCTCCTCATAGGTGGCGCCCGCCAGGCGCAGCTCGAATTCATGGGCGCGATTGCCGGCATAGATCAGATGGGTGTGGCAATCCACCAGCCCCGGGGTGATCCAGCGGCCTTCGCAATCGACGGTCTCCGCGCCCTTGAATTCCGCCGGCAGGCCGCTTTCCGGACCGGCGTAGGCAATCGTCTCGCCGCGCACCGCCACCGCGCCCTGTTCCACGATCCCGAGTCCGGGCGCATCCGCGGCCAGCGTGGCCAGGCGCGCATTGCGCCAAAGCCGCGTACGGTTCGCCTTTGCGGAGGGTTCGGAAGCGGACATAAAGGGGATCCAGTTTGGGGTTGGATTTAATGTATAGACATAATAACCTGCGATGCAAGCGCAGAGTCTCCGGGGCCATCCGCCCTACAACCCCTCTATAATCGCAGGCGAAATGACGACGATTCACGCGAGCTTGGCCCTGGTTCAAGGCGGATGGCGCAAGGACGTGCGCCTCACCTTCAAGGACGGGCGAATCAGCGCCGTCGCCGCCGGCCCGGCGCAACCCGGCGACGAACGCCACGCCGTGATCGTGCCCGCCATGCCCAACCTGCACAGCCACGCCTTCCAGCGCGCCATGGCCGGACTGGCCGAGCGCCGTCATACCGGCAACGACACTTTCTGGAGCTGGCGCGAACTGATGTACCGCCTGGCGCTGTCCATGAGCCCGGCGCAGGTGCGCGCCGTCGCTGCCCAGGCCTACATCGAAATGCTGGAGGCCGGATTCAGCCGCGTCGGCGAGTTCCATTACCTGCATCACGACGTCGACGGCCGCCCCTACGCCGATCTCGCGGAAATGGCCGCCGCGGTGGCGGGCGCCGCCGCCGAGACCGGCCTCGGCCTCACCCTGCTGCCGGTGTTCTACGCCCACTCCGCCTTCGGCGGCGCCGCGCCCAATGACGGCCAGCGGCGGTTCATCAACACCGTCGACGGCTATGCACGGCTGCTCGACGGCTGCCGCCATGCGGTGAAGCCGCTGGGCACCGGCGTCGTCGGTGTCGCGCCCCACTCCTTGCGCGCCGTGACGCCCGAGGAACTCACCGCCGTCACCGCCCTCGCCCCCAGCACGCCGATCCATATCCACATCGCCGAGCAGATGGCGGAGGTCGAGGCCTGCATCGCCTGGAGCGGGCAGCGTCCGATCGACTGGCTGCTCGACCACGCCCCGGTGGGCGGACGCTGGTGCCTGGTCCACGCCACCCATATGACCGAGGCGGAAACCACCCGCATGGCGGCCAGCCGTGCGGTGGCCGGCCTTTGCCCCATCACCGAAGCCAACCTGGGCGACGGCGTGTTCAACGCGCCGATGTTCACCACCGCCGGCGGCCGCTACGGCATCGGTTCGGATTCGAACGTGCAGATCGGCGCCGCGGACGAACTGCGCCTGTTGGAATACTCCCAGCGCCTTGCCCGCCAGGGCCGCAATGTCATGGCGGCCCCCGGCGGGTCCACCGGCCGCGCGCTCTATGACGAGGCCCTGCAAGGGGGCGCGCGCGCGCTGGGCGCGGAGTTCGTCGGCCTGGCCGCCGGCGGTCCCGCCGACATCGTCAGCCTGAACACGGCCCATGCCGCCTTCGCCGGCGCCAAGGACGACGCCCTGCTGGACGCCTGGATCTTCAACGCCGGCAACGGCGGCGTCGACTGCGTCTGGATCAACGGCGTGAAGCAGGTCAGCGGCGGACGGCATCACAAGCGTGACGCCGTCACCGCCGCCTTCTTCAGGACAATGAGCGCGTTGGCCGCCTAAGCCGGCTTCTTCGCCCGGCGCAGCCACTCTTCCATCACCGCCGCCGGCGTCGGCGCGCTCATCAGGCTAACCGCCACATAGGCGATCAGGCTGCCCAGCATGCCGATATAGACCGGCTCGTCGGCGCCGATGGCGTCCTCACCCGACATGCCCCCGAACACCGCCAGATAGGCCATGTCGCCGAAGGTGAACACGATGCCGGCGATGATACCGGCGACGGCGCCCATGAGCGTGCCGCGGCTCCAGACCATGCCGCCGATGATCGGTACGAACAGGCCGGTGACGACGATGGCGCTGCCGATGGTCAGTGCGGTGACCACGTCCTTCATGACGCAGGCCAGGACGATCATCAGGATCCCGAAGCCCAGGATGTACCAGCGGCTGTCGGCGACCTCGTCCTTGTTCTCGTGAGTCTCGTCGGACGGGTTTTCAAGGCCACGGCGCTTGAGCACGCGCATGATGTCTTCCTTGGCGACGGTGGCCGAGGCGATCAACGTGCCGCTCGAGACCGACATGATCGCCGCCAGGGCCGCGGCCATCACCAGGCCCGAGATGCCTTCGGGCAAGGTGGCCTTGACCATCTCGGCATAGACCTTGTCGCGTTCGATGCCGGCGGGCAGGACGATCTGCGCCGCCGTGCCGATCAGGCCCACGCAGGTGGCAAAGACGAAGCAGTAGATGCCGGCACCCGCGCCCGCCCATTTGGCGACCTCGGGGCTGCGCGCGGTGAAAATGCGCTGCCACACGTCCTGGCCCACCACGATCGACAGGTTGAAGATGATGAAGAAGGTGATGATGCGCCCCCAGCCGATGTTGGTCGGCGAGAACATTTCCGGCGGCAGCTTGGCGTGCATGTTGTCGAGGCCGCCGGCGGCCATGATCGACGCCGGCAACAGGATGAACATCAGGCCGACGGTCTTGATGATGAACTGGGCGAAGTCGGTGAGCGTGATCGACCACATGCCGCCCAGCACCGAGTACAGCACCACGATGCCGCCGCCGAACAGCACGGCCGGGATCTTGGTCATGCCGAACTGGACCTCGAAGATCGCGCCGTAGGCGATGGTCGAGGTGACGGCGATCATGAAAGCGTAGCTCATCATCACCGCGCCCGAGAGCAGGCTGGTGCCGGGGCCGTAGCGCAGTTCCAGCATCTGGCTGACGGTGTAGACTTTCAGGCGGCTGACCAGCGGGGCAATCGTCAGGCTGACCACGAACACCCCCATGCCGAGGGCGAACGGCAGCCACATGCCGGAGATGCCGAAGATATAGCCGCGCCCCACCCCGCCGATGGTGGCGCCGCCGCCCATGACCAGGGCGGCCATGGTGCCGGCGTAGAGCATGGGGCCCAGCCGGCGGCCGGCCACCAGGTAGTCGGCCTCGCTCTTGGCCTTGCTCTTGGCCCAGAAACCGACCGCGACCATGGCGATCATGTAGAGCGCGATGACGACGAAATCCATGAAGACCCCCGGGGCGTTACAGCAGTTCCAAGGCGGCGCGCCGTTCCCCCGGCGGCAGCCTTCTGGCGGCATGTATTTGCCTATACATAAAGGAGGATATCGGTGTGATAATGGAACGGCAAGCGCAGAGCCGGGACCCGGCAAGATCAGATGGCGATTAAAGACACCATTTCCCTGCATCAGCGGATTCTCACCGATATCGCCGACCGGATCCTGTCCGGGGAGTGGCCGCCGGGCTACCGCATCCCGTTCGAGCACGAACTCATGGCGCAGTACAAATGCTCGCGCATGACCGTGAGCAAGGTGCTCACCCACCTCGCCAACGCCGACATGATCGAGCGCCGCCGCAAGGCCGGCAGCTTCGTGTCCAAGCCCCACCTGCAATCGGCGGTGCTGGAAATCCCCGACATCAAGACCGAGGTCTCGTCCCTCGGCCTGCCTTACAGCTTCGATCTCCTGATCCGCCGCCGGCGCAAGAGCAGCCAGGGCGACCGCACGGTGCTGGACCTCAAGGCGCCGGGCCCGATCCTGGAACTCGTCTGCTGCCATTACGCCGGAAGACAGCCGTTCTGTTTCGAGGAACGCCTGATCAACGTGGCGGCGGTGCCCGAAGCCGCCGAGGTCGACTTCGCGGCGCAGGCGCCCGGCGCATGGCTCATGAGCCACATCCCCTGGACCGCGGCCGAGCACCGCATCCAGGCGACCGAGGCGTCCGCCCCGGCCGCCGAGGCGCTCAAACTCGCGGCCGGGAAACCCTGCCTGGTGATCGAACGCCGCACCTGGAGCGCGGATCACACCGTGACCTTCGTGCGATTGACCTATCCCGGCAACCTGCATGAACTGATCGCGCGCTTCGCGCCCGCCGACAAGCGCACCGGCGCCGGTTCAAAAACCGGCGGCCCCAGGACCGGCGAAAACGTCAGCCCGTTCCAACCCCGCCTGGCCGCGGCGGGACAGGACCCCGCGCCGGCGCCAGAGGCGCCCGCCCGGCGGACTGGGCGGCCTGCCGCCGCGCAGCGGCGATGATGAAGGCGCGGAAGTCCTCGCCGTAAGGGCGGTCCAGCACCGCGCGGTCCCACGCCAGGAAATACGGGGCCGGCATGGTCAGGCGCCGGTCGATGGGAATCACCAGCCGGCCGTTGGCGACGTCCTCGTGGATCATGGCGATCTGGCCCAGCACGAATCCGCCGCCGCTGACCGCCGCGTCGATGGCGGCGCTCGAGAGCGAGAACGCGAGTTCGGCTGCCTTATCCGGCTGCGGCAGTCCGGCGCTGCGCGCCCAATCGTCCCAGGAGGGCGCCGGGCGGTGGCGCACGTCCCATTCGATGTCGATCAGCGGACTGCCCAGGATGTCCGCCGCCGTCTGCACGGGATGCCTGGCCGCGAACTCCGCCGAACAGGCCGGCACCACCGTGTCGATGAACAGCTCGGTGAAATGCTCATACTGACGGACATCGGCGCCGTAGGAGATGCGGAAATCGATCTGCTCGTCGCGCAGGGAGGTCTCTTCGTCGGTGCCCACCAGGCGCACGCTGGCGCCGGGATGCGCCGCGCGCCACTGCAGCAGCAGCGGCTGCAGCCAGCGGATCGCCAGCGACGGAAGAGCGGACAAGACGATGCCGGGCTTGGAGCGGGCGCGGGACAGGGTGTCCTGGGCGATGCGCAGCTGTTCGAAGGCGAAGCGCACGCGGTCGTAATAGATGCGCCCCCATGAGGTCAGCGCCAGCGAGCGCCCCGAACGCTCGAACAGGCGGACGTTGAGCGCCTTCTCGATATTGTGGATCTGCTGGCTGATAGCGCCGGGAGAAACGCACAATTCCTCGGCGGCGGCGGTGACGCTGCCGCAGCGCACGACCGCCTCGAACACCTGCACGGCCCGCATCGGAGGAAGCTGCGTGGACACTCGGGAGACGCTCCTGGTCGGGCATTATGCCTAGACATGAACCGACATATATGACTATACATAATCGCCCTGCGCAACAGTTTGATGACCGCCGCCGAAGGTCCGGAAACGCCCATGGATACGCGCCCGAAATCCTCGTCCCGCCTCGCCTTCAACCCGCATGTGGCCGCCCTGCCCGCCTATAACGCGGGCATGAGCGTCGCCCGGGCGCGCGCGCTTTCCGGCAAGCAGGACATCGCGCGCCTGGGCAGCAACGAGAACCCGTTCGGCTGCTCGCCCAAGGTGCTGGAAGCGCTGGCGTCGGCGGCGTTCGAACCCTGGAGATATGCCGATCCCGCCTGCACCGAGCTGCGCGAGGTGCTCGCCCGCCACGTCAACGCCGGCGCGGCCGAAATCGTCTGCGGCAACGGCTCGGAAGAAATGATCGCGGCCATTTCCCGCGCTTTCCTGCCGCCCGGTTCTTCGGTGCTGACGGTGGTGCCGAGCTTCGGCCTGCATGAGATCGAACCCCTGGCCCTGGGTGCCAAGGTCAGCAAGATCGCGATGACCAAGGACCTCGATTTCGACCTGCCGACACTGGAGGCCGAACTCAAGAAGGCGCCGCAGATCTTCTTCCTTTCCTCGCCGTGGAATCCGGTGGGCCCGGCCCTGAACGCCGCGGCGCTCGACCGCCTGATCAAGGCCGCCGCGCCCACCACCCTGTTCGTCCTTGACGAAGCCTATTTTGAATTCATGGACCCCGGCATGCCAGACGGCATCAAGGTGCTGCGCGCCGCCGGGATTCCGCATGTGGTGCTGCGCTCGTTCTCGAAAGCCTACGGCCTCGCCGGCTTGCGTGTCGGCTACGCGGTATGTTCGGACAGCGAGATCGCCCGCGTGATCGCCGCGGCCAAGACCCCGTTCAACGTCAACGCCGCGGCGCAGCTGGGCGCCATCGCCGCCATCGGCGACCAGGCCTGGATGCAAAAAGCCGTGGCCGGGATCCGCGCCGAGCGCGACCGCACCCGCGCCGACCTCGCCAGGATCGGCATCGCCCCGGCCGCGTCGCAGACCAACTTCCTGTTCTTCGACTGCGGCACGGACGCCGGCGACGTGGCCAAAGGCCTGCTCGCCGACGGCATCATCGTCAAAGCCTGGCGCGAGAAGGGCTACGAATCCTTCTTGCGCGCCAACACCGGCCGCGCGGCCGAGAACGACCGCCTAGTGGCGTCGCTCACGCGCGTCCTGAAACGTTAAATTTCCCTCTTAATATCAAGGCATTAATGCCCTCGCTCGGCCGTCCCGGGCGGTCCGCGTTGCCATACCATCCTTTAATGGCAGATCCTGCCGTCACTGTCGGCCCCGGCGGGAGTTTTCCGCTGATTTTGCTGCTAATTGAGGGGTCTACGCCCCGCCTCGCATATAAAAACGCTCTGTCATGGGGAAGATTTATTACTGCTTGCCGCCGCAGGCTTTCCTCTAATGTTTCGGCGTGGAAGGACGGGGAGGATGGGCCAAGGCCCATCCGTCCTTCCCGAGCAATGCGCGTGACGCCCGCGCGGAACGGCCCGCGGCGTCGTCAGGGGAGGAACAACCGGCATGACCGACCAGACCGTTTCCGCGTCCGGGGAAGGCACCGTCGACGGCACCGTCGCCGGACGTGACGACTTCAAGGTCCTGGCGGCATCCTCGGTCGGCACCATCTTCGAGTGGTTCGACTTCTTCCTCTACGGCTCGCTGGCGGTGATCCTGTCGCGGCACTTCTTCGCCGGCGTCAACGACTCCACCGCCTTCGTCCTCGCCCTGCTGGCATTCGCGGCCGGGTTCGCCGTGCGCCCGTTCGGCGCCATCGTGTTCGGGTTCCTGGGCGACCTGTGGGGCCGCAAGCGCACGTTCCTGATCACGCTCAGCGTCATGGGCGTGGCCACCTTCGCGGTCGGCCTGCTGCCCACCTACAGCCAGATCGGCCCGGCCGCCGCCTGGATCCTGGTGCTGCTGCGCATGATGCAGGGCCTGTCGGTGGGCGGCGTCTATGGCGGCGCCGCGGTCTACGTCGCCGAGCACGTGCCTCCCGGCAAACGCGGCTTCTACACCAGCTGGATCCAGACCACCGCCACCGTCGGCATGGCGCTGAGCCTGATCGTGATCTTCACCACCCGCACCATTCTCGGCGAGCCGGAGTTCGTGGCCTGGGGATGGCGCATCCCGTTCCTGATGTCGTCGGTGCTGCTGGCGATCACCATCTGGATTCAAATGAAACTGTCGGAGAGCCCGGTTTATCTGCGCATGAAGGCCTCGGGCCGCTCCTCCTCGCGCCCCTGGGCCGACGCCTTCGGCAACTGGACCAATGTCCGGTTGATCCTGATCGCGCTGTTCGGCGTGATGATCGGCCTCGCCGTCATCTGGTACGCTGCCCAGTTCTATGTGCTGTTCTTCATGGAACGCATCCTCAAGGTGGACGGGGCCGTCACCAACCTCCTGGTCGCCGCGGGCCTTCTGGTCGCCACGCCGCTGTTCGTCTTCTTCGGCTGGCTCTCGGACAAGATCGGCCGCAAGCCGATCGTGCTGGCCGCCTGCCTGCTGGCGGCGCTCACCTACTTCCCGCTGTTCAAGGCGCTGACCGCCGCCGCCAATCCCGACCTCGCGCGCGCCATCACCAGCGCGCCGATCACGGTGGCGGCCGACCCCAGGGAATGTTCGTTCCAGTTCGATCCGGTCGGCAAGACCACCTTCGCCACCTCCTGCGACATCGCGCGTTCCTACCTGACCCGCATGGGCGTGACCTATGACGCCGCGGACGCGCCCGCGGGCGGCATCGCGGAACTGCGCGTCGGCGAGAAAGTCCTCGCCTCCTTCGCCGGTGAACACCTGCCGCCGAAGGATCTCGCCGCCCGGCGCGCGGCCTGGGAAAAGGACGCCGCCGCCCTGGTCACCGGCGCCGGCTACCCCTTGGGCGCGGCGAGCGCCGACAAGATCGACATCCCCATGGTGCTGCTGATCCTGGTCGGCCTGATGATACCGGCGACCATGGTCTATGGCCCCAGCGCCGCCCTGCTGGCCGAGCTGTTCCCGGCCAAGGTGCGCTACACCTCGTTGAGCCTGCCCTATCACATCGGCACCGGCTGGTTCGGCGGCTTCCTGCCGACGGTGGCGTTCGCGATCGTCGCCGCCACCGGCGATATTTACTCCGGCCTGTGGTACCCTCTGGTCGGCGCCGCCGTCAGCTTCATCGCCGGTCTGATCGTGCTGCCGGAAACCAAGAACGCCGATATCAGAGCCTGAGCCGGGTATTCCATGAAGGACCTGCATCAGCTCAAGATCTTCCTCAAGGTCGCCGAAGTCGGATCGGTGGGCAAAGCCTCGGCGCAGCTGCGCATCGCCCAGCCCGCCCTGTCGCGCCAGATCCGGCTGTTGGAAGAGGAAACCGGCACGCCCCTGTTCACCCGCCAATGGCGCGGCATGAAACTGACTGCCGCCGGGGTCGAACTTCGCCGCAGCATCGCCGGCGCCGTCAAGGAACTGGACCAGGCCCTCGCCAACATCCGCTCCATGTCCGAAACGCCCAGCGGCCATGTGCGCTTCGGCCTGGTGTCCACCCTGAGCCCCGTGATCACCGGCCAGATCGCGCAAAGGGTCGCCGCCGAGCTGCCGAGCATCACGCTTGCCGTCACCGACGGCTTCTCGTTGCACCTGGTGGAATGGCTGCACCGCGGCGACCTGGACTTCGCCATTGTCTGTGGCTCGGCCATGGACTTGCACATGAGCGCCGACGAGCTTCTGGTGGACGAGCTTGTGCTGATCGGCTCGCTCAAGAGCGGGCTCGATCCCAACCAGCCGGTGCCGGTGAAGGAACTGGCCGGCCTGCCCCTGGTGCTCCCCAGCAACCCCAACGGCATGCGCCGGATCGTCGAGTCCGCCGCCGCCAAGCTGCGGGTCAAGCTGGATGTGCGCTTCGAAGGCGATTCACTCAGCATCCTCACCGCGCTGGCCGCGAGCGGCGTCGGCCACGCCGTCGTGCCGCTGTCGTCGGTGATCCACGCCCAGAAGACCGGCGCGACCGAGGTCAAATACGCGCCGATCGTGCGCCCCAAGCTGACCAAGCAGCTGATCCTCGCCCGCAACTCCGAAGCCGAACTGACGCCGTCGGCGGCCAAGGTGCATCGGGTCGTACGCGAGGAGGTGGCCCGCGCCGCCCGCGCCGGCAACCTGCAGGGCGCGCACCTTCTGTTCGATCTCAAGAAAACCGCTTAGCGGACTCCCCAACAACAACAAAAAAAGGGCATCACCGCGGCGATGCCCTTTTTTGTTGCCCGGCCCGCGGCGTCAGCCGTGGCGCAGGACGATGGTCTTGAGCGTGGAGAACTCCAGCAGCGCTTCCAGGCCCTTCTCGCGGCCGTGGCCGGATTTCTTCATGCCGCCGAACGGCAGCTCGATGCCGCCGCCGGCGCCGAAGCCGTTGATGTAGACCTGACCGGCGCGAATGCGGCGCGCAACGCGCAGCGCCCGGCCGCCGTCCTTGGTCCAGACCGCCGCCATGAGGCCGTAGTCGGTGCCGTTGGCGAGCTTGACCGCGTCGGCCTCGTCGTCGAACGGGATCAGCACCAGGAGCGGCCCGAACACTTCCTCGCAAGCCAGTCCGTTGTCGCGCGGCACCGGGCCGTAGAGCGACGGCGTCACGAAATAGCCGTCCTGGTCGACACCGGAAGCGATGATGCCTTCGGACAGCAGCGGGATGCCGTCGGCGGCGGCGCGGGCGCGGAATTTCTCGACGCGGCTTTTCTGGGAGGCGTTGATGACGGGCCCCAGGTCGAGGTCCATCTCGGGCGAGCCGGCGCGCATGCGGGCGAAATACGCCTGAAGGCTGGCGGCGACCTTGTCGTAAACACTGCGTTCCACCAGCACGCGCGATCCGGCCGAGCAGGTCTGGCCGGCGTTCATGACGATGCCCTTGCCGATGACGGGCAGGGCTTCGTCGAGGTCGGCGTCGGCGAACACCACATGGGGCGATTTGCCGCCGAGTTCGAGGGTGCAGCCGATGTGGTTCTTGGCGGCGGCGATCTGGATCAGGGCGCCCACTTCTGGGCTGCCGGTGAAGGAGATGAAATCGATCGCGGGGTGGTTGGAGAGGGCGGCCCCCGCGGTCTCGCCGCGGCCCGGCACCAGCGCCACCGCGCCTTCCGGGAACCCGGCTTCGGCGATCAACTCCACCAGCCGGTGCGCCGACAGGCAGGCGTCTTCGGCCGGCTTGATGACGCAGGCGTTGCCCATGGCCAGGGCCGGCGCAACCGTGCGGCCGAACATCTGCGCGGGATAGTTCCAGGGAATGATATGGGCGGTGACGCCGTGCGCCTCGCGTTCGGTGGCGACGAAGAAATCCGAGAGGTAGGGGATGGTGTCGCCGTGCACCTTGTCGGCGGCGCCGCCGTAGTATTCGAAATAGCGCGCCGTGGCGACCATGTCGCCGCGCGCGAGGCTGAGGGGCTTGCCGGTGTCGCGCGCCTCGATCGCCGCCAGTTCCTCGGCATGGCGGGCAATCAGTTCCCCGACCTTGAGGAGCATGCGGCCCCGGTCCGTGGCGCGGGTGCGGCCCCAGGCGCCTTCGTCGAACGCCCGCCGCGCGGCCGCGACCGCGGCATTCACATCCTCGGCCCCGCAATCGGCGACCTGGGCGAAGACCTTGCCGGTCGCGGGTTCGACCACATCGACGGTCTTCTGCGACTTGGCGGAGCGCCAGCGGTTCTCGATGAACACGCCCTTGGCCGGCTGCACGGCGAAGCTCTGCGCCGCGCCCGCGAACGCCCGGGGCGCCGCCTGTGCCATGTTCACCCGTTCAACATTCGCAGCCATCCGTCACTCACTTCTCTGTAGCGGGCGTCAAAATGTTCACCCTGGGCCGAGCCTCCTGGCCCATGTTGTCCGCTCTTAGACGTCAGATGCCCTGGAGATGGTCCGTCTTCAGGGTTTCGCCAGGTTCCAATAGATCCCGGCGCCCCCCGGCGCCTTGCCCACTTCAGCGAGGAAAGCCGAGCGTTCCATGTCCTTGGCGTCACCCTCGAGCTTGGCGAAGTCATAAGTGGCCTGGCCGTAGTGCTGGCCGGGGGCCTTGTCGCCGGCGTAGGTGTAGAGCGCATAGCCCTTGTAGGCCCATTGCCTGGTGCCGTCGTGGCGTGCGACCGGTTCCCAGAACCCATTGGCCTGGGCGTCCGCCGGCGCCTTCAACGGCTTCCACATCTTCTCGCAGGACGCGTCGGAGCAGGCTTCGGCGCCGAGCTTCTTGCCGCGCAGGTACGTGTTTTTGAAACTGTCCCGCAGGTTGCGGCCGCCCCAGTACTTCTGGAAGGCGGTGCCGGCGTAAAGGGTCATGCCGTTCACCGACAAGGTATCGCCGTAGCCGTCGAGGCTGGCGAGGGTCACTTGCGCGGGGCGGAAGTTCTCGGCCACCAGCGCCATGGTGAAGGCCTTGTTGACGCCGGCACCGTGCACGTCGCCGGCCATCAGGTCGCCGGCGAACTTGTAGAGCGGCTTGCCCTTGAAGGCCCATTGCTTGGAGCCGTCGGCGCGGCTCACGACCGTGAAGCCGCCGACGTTCATGGCCAGCGCCGGCGCCGCCACCGGCAGCCACTGGCGCGCGCAATCGCCGCCGCAGGCCTCGCCTTCGCGCTTGAGGTCGCCGCCGAAGGCATAGAGCGTATTGCCGCCGAAGTCGGTCAGCACCACGCCTTGCGCCGAATCGGAGAGCTGCGCCTGGATGCCGTCGGGGACGTCGACGCCGGCGCCGGGCGCGAAACGCGCCACCTGCCAGCCCGGCGGCGGCATCAGATCGCCGGCCTTCTGCGGGTTTTCGGCGAGCTTCATGTTGGCGCTCTCGGTCAAGCCGACATTGGTCGCGACTTCGCCGGGCTCCTTTTCCTTGCTCCAGGCGTAAAGCGGCTTGGTCAGGTAGGCCCACTGCCGGCTGCCGTCGGCGCGTTTCACCAGGGTCCAGTCGCCGACCGGCTTGGCGCCGGCCTTGGCGAGCAGCGGCGGGAATTCCTGCGCGCAGGCATCGACGCATTTGGAGGCGTTCGCGCCGTCCGCATCCATGGTGAACAGCGTGTGCCCGTCGGGATCGCCGGGACGCACCCACAACACCTGGGCGGCCGAGGCCGACAATTCCCGCACCACTTCCACCAGGGTGATGCCGGGTGGGGTGGTCGGCGCCGTGTCCGCGGCCTGCGCCGGAAGCGCCAGGGCGGCGGGCGCGGCAGCCAAGGCCAGCATCGCGAGACGCTTCATGGGGCTCTCCCTCATGCCAGGATTTCGGAAATCGGCTTGGTGGCGCGGTTGGATTCCGTCCCCCAGCTGCCGGTAGCGACGCCGAACACCTGCTGCAGCGTCAGGCCGACGCGGGTGGCCGCGTCACCCTCGGCCGCCACATGCAAGCCGGTCTTGAGGCGCCCGCCGCCGGAACCGGCGACGAAGATCGGGTAGCGCTTCATCGAGTGCAGGCGCGCCTCGCCGTGGTCGGTGAAGGCGTAGACCACGGTGCGGTCGAGCAGCGTGCCCTGGCCTTCCTTGATCGCGTCCAGCGCCTGGACGAACTCGCTGAACAGCGCCATCGACTGCTCGGCGAGGTATTTGCACTTCACTTGATAGCCGAGCTTCTGATCCACCGGCTCTTCGTGTGTCAGCGAGTGGTAGATGTTGGGCTCGCCGGGCGTGCGCAGGCGCGAGAAGCCGGAGCTGAGCGTGATGTTGAAAATGCGCGTCTGGCCGCAAGCCATGGCGTGGGCTAACAGCTGGCCGAGCTGTTTCTGGGTCTTGTGCACCTGCTCGACGAACACGCCCACGTCCTCGGTGGCGGAGGCCTTCGGCTGGACGCAGCCCGGCAGCGGCGCGGGCTTCTCAAGCTCGACCGCCATCTTCTGCTCGAGGTCTCGCACCGAGGTGAAGTATTCCTCGAGGCGCGCCTTGTCGGTGGCGGACACCTTGGCCATCAGGTCCTTGCGCTTGTCCGAGACCGCCGACAGCACGCTGTGGCGCACCATGGTGTTGGGATCCGCCGTGAAGGTGGCGCTGTTGGGATCGCGGAATTCCGGCCCGAAGATGCGGGTATAAAGCGCCAGCGGCGAGATCTCGGCCGGGTTCATGCCGTTGGAGCCGCGGGCGCTCCAGGTGGCGCGGCGGTCGCCGTCGCAATTCAACTCGATCGAGCGGAAGCGCGTGCCCTTGCCGATCTGGTCGGCGATCACGCTGTCGATCGAGGTGGTGTAGTCGCTGCCGTTACGCGAGACGATGCCGGTGGCCTGGCACTGGGGGCCCGAGTAGTGGTTCTGGTTGACCTTGCCGTCCAGGAACACCTGCATGCCCGAAAATAGGGTCATCTTGCTCTGGATCGGCTTCAGCGCCGCGACGTGATCCGGGAGCACATACTTCGCGCCCTTTTCCTTGGGCTCCCACATTCCGGGGACCAGGCCCAGGCCCCAGAACCAGGTGCCGAAGCAGGGCGCGAGCGCCTGGCCGGTGGCGGCGTAAGCCGTGCCGTTTGCGTTCAGCATGCACTCCAGGATCGGCAATCCGACCGTGACGGCGGTGCCGCCGAGCATGCCGCGCATGACGTTGCGGCGCCCGATTCGTTCGTGCAGCATGTCACTGACCTTCATCACAAACCTCCACTTCCTTCGGCCGCGCCTATTTCTGCGCGTCGGCCTTTTGGGTTTCCGCGGCCGGCACGGTGTAAAAATCCGGGTTGAGCGCGATGCGGCGCACGAGGTCGCGCCACTTGACGCCGTTCTTGGTCAAATCCGCCTTGAGCGCCGTCAGCCACTCCGCTTCCTGAGCGAGCGGCGCACGCGCCGCGCCGAACGAGAACGCGCGGTCGATCACGCAGGACGTGATCGCCGGCTCGTCGCGCAGGATCGCGGACAGTTCGACCACGTTCTTGAACGGCTTGCCGCTGAAATCGCCGCTGGCGTCGATCGGCGCGCCGTTCTCCTCGCTGCGCGACACCCCGGCGGCGTCGAAGTCCTCGAGCGCCAGGCCGATCGGATCGGTGATGCGGTGGCAGCCGGCGCAGACCGGGTTGTTGCGGTGCGCGGTCAGGCGCTGGCGCACGGTTTTATACAGCGGGTTGTTGGTGTCCTGGACGATCGAGAAGTCGACATTGCCGGGCGGCGGCGGGACCTTCTGGCACAGCAGGTTCTCGCGCAGCGCCTTGCCGCGCAGGGTCGGCGAGGTATTGCCGGGGTGCGAGTGCAGCGACAGGAAGCTGACATGGGTCAGCAGGCCCACATGCGGGTCATCGGCCGGGTACTGGTAGGGGACCCAGGCCACCGCGCCCCCCATCTCCTGGCGGTGCGGCAAGGGCACGCCGTAGATAGCAGCCAGCGACTGCGTGAGGAAGGTGTCGCGCGTGATCATCAGGTCGCGGTAATCGCGGCTGCGCGTGACCAGGTGGTCGACGATGGTGCGGAGCGTCTGTTCACGCGCGTTGTCTTCCACGTTCTTGGTGAACTTGGGATAGAGGTTGGTGTCGATCGCCAGGGTGGCGAAGTCGTCGAAGCCCAGCATGTCGGCGAAGAACGCGCGCACGCCGAATTCCATCTTGGGCGAGACCAGCATGCGATCGATCTGCTTGGCGAGCCCGCCCTCGGTCATGATCTCGCCGGAGCGGGCGGCCGCCAGCAGCGGCTCGTCTGGCGTGCTGTCCCACAGGAAGAAGGCGAGGCGCGTGGCGCGCGAATAGGCGTCGAGGCGGAGTTTACCGGGCTGCGACGGGTCGGGCTCGCTGTGCTCGACCCGGAACAGGAACTCGGGCGCCACCAGCATCTGCACCAGGGCCGCCGAAAGGCCGGCATGGAAGCTCTTCAGAGTCTGCGTGGCCTTGCCGGCGGTGGCGGTAAGGTCCTTGACCTCGGCGTCGGTGAGCGGCCGGCGGTACAGGTGCAGGCCGACGCGGGCGATGAACTGGCCGGCACAGGCCGCGTCGGCGGCGTCTTCAGCCTTGGGTTTGCAGGAGATCAAGGTCGCCCGGCGCTTGGGATCCACGACCTCCTTGGCAATCTGCAACGCCAGGGTCTCGTTGCGCTCCAGGCCCGCCGAGGTCAGGGTGAGTTTGCGCGCGCCGACCGCGAGCAGGCCCTGGTCGCGAAAGCCGGTCTCGACCACATTGGCGTCGAGTTGGATGCTGGGGCCGAACACGTCGTGGATGGTGCGCTGGTATTCCTCCGGCGTCAGACGCACGAGCGTCATATCGGCTCGCGCGCCCGAAACCGCGATCGCGCCGAGGCCGGCCCCCAGCAACGCCAGCTTGAACATCCGCAACGGCAACTTGGCAACCATCCGCATCACTCCGCTCACTTGTCGGTACGTTCGAGAACGGCCGGACCGCTGATCAGCGGCCCCGGGCCGAAGGCCTTGGCCATGACCTTGCCGTCCTTGGCGGTGTGGAACGCGGGCACCGCTTCCATGTAGTAGGCCGCCGAGATGGCGGTATTTTCGCCGGTGGCGGGATCGGGAATGCCATCGGCCAGCCGCTTCATGGCGTAGTACACGCCGGGCAGGTCCACCTGGCCGGTGTCTTCGCCGCGGATGGCGAGGAAGTAGTAGTAGTCGCGCCATGGCTGATACCCGCCGACGATCCCGGCGAGGCTGCCGTCCTTCAGCATCTTGAAGCGCACATGGGTTTTGACGAACCGCAGCCAGGCGTAAAATTGCGATTCCCCCTGGATCGCCATCTCGCCGTCCTCGACCGTCAGCACCTGATCCTTGATGCGGCCCTTGAGCACGCTGTGGGAGCGCGGGTCGGCGTCGACGGTATAGGTCGCACCCGACAGGACGCCGCCATGGCCGTCGCGCAAGGTGACGTCGACCGTGCGGTCGAAGGTGACGGTGACGTCGCCGTCCTTCGAGAGATCGGCGCCGGTGACCGAAATCAGCCAGCCCGGCATGGAATCCAGGGCGGTGTCCCAGGCGATGTCTTCACTGTAGGGGCGCACCGGGCGGCGGATATTGTAGCCGGTAAAGCAGCCCAGCGCCTTCCACGTCGCGTTGTCGATGCCTTTGGCATGGGTTTCGGGATCTTCGAACGATCCCGGGCCGGTCTTGCCGTCGAGGTCGAAGCCGTAGGCGTATCTGCCCTGGGCGATCTCGATCTTGGGGTCCGGCACCGAGGTCGGGAAATCGCCGGGATCGACTTCGCGGCCGTTGATGCGGCCCTTCTTGGTGATCTCGACCTTCTTGCCGTTGTCATCGACACCCATGTTGCCGATGATCTTGGTGGCCTGGTCCTTGGTGTAGCCTTGCTCCATCAGGCGGCGCACCTTGATGTCGGTCGGACCGCCGTTGCCGCCCTTGGGGCAGGTGTCCTGGTCGCCATAGGTGGCGGTGTGGATCATCGACACGACATAGCCGCGGGTCTCCGCCGCCGCCGAAGCGCCGGTCAGCATGAGGGTCAGCGCGGGAAGCACGCCCGCCGCACGACCGAATGCTTTCGCAAAATCCATCCGTCTCCCTCCCTCGCCGGCGCCGCCCGCGGCTCGCCGCGGATGGAACCCACACACTTTTGCCGGCGTCGCGGACACTGTCCCCGCGCTTGCGGCAAAAGGTTAATTGTTAAGATAACGGCTTGATCTTAAGCCAAGAAATACAATTGCTTTATTATATGAACCCACTGCGGCATCGCTCCGCGTCCCGGGTGTTGCGAACGGCTCCCTTCGCGGCCCCGCCGGCCGCCCGCGCGCTCACTCAACCCTTTGCTTTTCCATCAAAAGTTTTTTGCTGCGCCGCAACCCTGGCGCGGGCGGCGGCGAGGGTTATTTGCGCTGGAACACCTGGACGTCCTTGCACTCGCGCCCGACGAAGGTGCTGACCTGGGTCATGGTCTGACCGTCCTCGGACACGGTGCGCAGGTAAGTCGAGGTCACCTTGTCGGCCTTGTCGTAGTGGGTGAACTCGAGGCGGCGCGGGTCGACCAGCTTCCATGAGATCGATTCCGCGGAATCCGGCTTGGTGATGTTGGCCGGATATTTGCCGCCGTCATAGCGCGCCACATAGCGGGTGACGATGGGCTTGCCGTCGGCGGCGGTGCCGCCCCATTCGGTGACGATCAGGCCCCAGCCGGCGTCGAAGATCCAGCGGTTGCCCGCCTTGGGCGCCGCCGCGGCGTTGCAGAACTTGGACTTTTCCAGCACCAGGTCCCATTTGCCCTGGATCAGGTCCTTCGGGTTCGGCGGTTCGACCGCGAGCGCGCTGCCGGCGATGAAGGCCGTCAGCAACGGCGCATAGAGAATTGTCTTCATGATTGGCTCCTATTTCCGCTCGAATACCTGGTCTTCCTCGCAGTCACGTCCGACGAATTTGGCGTGCTGCGTCATGGTCTGCCCGTCGGCGGACACGGTGCGCACATAGTCCGACGTCTTCTTGTCGTCCTTGGACCAATGCGTGAACTCGACACGGCCCGGGTTCACCAGCTTCCAGGTGATCGCCTCTTTCGCCGGGCCGGTGGCGATGTCGGGATACTTGTCGCCGTCATAGCGCCCGACGTAGCGGCCGCTGGTCTCCTTGCCTTCGGCGTTGACGCCGCTCTGCTCGAACACGATCAGGCCCCAGCCGGCGTCGAAGATGTGTCGCCCGCCTTTCTTCGGCGCCGCCGCCGGATTGCAGAATTTGGACTTGGCGGGGTTCAGTTCCCAAGTGCCCTGGGTCAGGTCCTTGGGGTTGGGCGGCTCCACCGCCAGGCACGGCATGGCGACCATCATCGCCGCGCAGACGATCCTTGCCTTCATGGTTTCCTCCTTGCTGAGACAAAAGAGGGGGCGATCAAGCCCCCTCTTCCGCGACATGCTTTCTTCCGGGCCGCCCTCACATCTTGAAGCGCAGGCCGGCGCGGAATACGCGGCCCAGGATGTCGAAGCCCGACGAGCCCTTGGACAGGGACGACGTATAGGTGAAGTCGGTCGGCCCCTGCGGGACGATGGTCGGATCGGCGTTGAGCAGGTTGCGCACCGTCAGGAACGGCTCGACCTGCACACCGCTGACGTCCATGCGGTAGGACACCGACGCATCCATGTAGAACGACCCGCCGATGCGGTTGTTCTCGATGGTGACCGCGTTGCCCACAACCGCCGGACAACCCGACGAACACTGGATGTAGCGGTTATCGATCACGCCCGCACCCTGCGAGCGCATCGTCAGCGACGTGCGCAAGCCGTCGAGGGCATAGCTCAAAGTTCCGGTCAGGCGCCAGCGCGGCGGGCCGGTCAGGAGCTGGCCTTCCTGGCCGAGGGTGTTGATGTAGCCGCCGCCGAGGCCGTCATCCTGGCTCGACGTCAGGTAGCGGGTCATCTGGCCGCGGAAGCCGAGGTCACCGGCGAAGGACGGCGAGACGCTGTCCATGGGCAGGTTGTAGCTGACCTCGAAATCGAGCCCGCTCTTCTTGTTGGAGGCGAGGTTGTACGGGCTCTGGATCAACAGGTTGATCACGCCGATGCTCTGTCCGGGCAGCGGCGGATCGCGGCGGATGTTGGCGCAGAACTCCTGGCGGCCGGCAAAGCAGAACGCCAGGGTCTGGTTGTCGTTGGCGCCGCCGATGGCGCCGGAGAGGTTGATGTTCCAGTAGTCCACCGAGGCGGTGAATCCCGGGAAGAACTGGGGATTCAGCACCACGCCGAACTCGTAGGTGTCGCCCTTCTCGGGCACCAGGTTCGGGTTGCCGTTGTTCTGGCCGAAGAACTGCGGGATCGTATTGGTGAACGGATCGAACGCCGAGCGGAAGCCGGAGCTGGCGGCCGCATAGAGCTCGTTGAAGTTCGGCGCACGGATGTCGCGCGACCGCGTGCCGCGGATGCGGATATCCGGGATCAGGTTCCACACCGCGCCCACTTTCCAGGTCGTCACCACGCCCGAGAGTTTGTAGTCGGTGACGCGCATGGCGGCGTTGAGGTCGAAGCTCTCAGCCCAGACCGCGTCCTTGGCCAGCGGGATGACGGTTTCCACAGCGCCTTCGGTCACGTAGTTGGTGGCGCCGAACGGCGAGAAGTTGCCCGCGAACCAGGTGGTGGTGCCGAGCGGCGGGTCGGGGCGGCCGAGCGCCTTCTCATGCCGGTACTCCATCGACAGCGCGAGCGAGACCGGACCGGCCCAGGTCGAGAACGGCTCGCCGGTGACGGAGCCGGCGAACACGTTCTGCTGGATCGACTGGATCACGCGCGACAGGCCGAAGTTGTACTTGTACGCCGCGGTGTTGTTGACGTTGACGCCGGTGCCGAGGTTGTTCCACGGCACGCAGCCGTTGGTCGGATTGGTGAGCGTCGAGCGGCAGACAATGTTGCCGTTCGGCGCCAGCACCGCGTCGGTCGCCAGGCGCCAGTTGTTGAGGTTCAGCACATCGATGACGTCGGTGGTCGCCTTGGTCTTGCCGTACTGGTAGTAGGCGTTCCACGACCAGCCGGTGTCCATGGCGTTGAACTTGCCCTCGGAGCCGACGACGTAGCGGGTGGTGATGCGGCGCGCCTCGTTCTTCACGTTCGGCATGTCGTAGTTCATGCTGCCGATGGTGAACGAGGTGATCTTGAGCGCGGTCATCTGGGCCTGCACCGAGGCCGGGATGAACGGGTTGCCCGAAAGGATCGTGGCGCCGTTGCCGGCCTGGAACGGCGGCCACGACGAGGTGAAGGTGATGTTATCGCCCCAGGAGAGCTGGGCATAGACGTTGACATCATCGGTAACGTCGTAGGATGCGCGGAAGAACGCGTTGTGGCGCAAGTTGCGCGGATCGAGGGTGCCCGAACGGTCGTGGCGGATTTCGGTCGACTGCCAGTCGCCGCCCTGCATCCATGGCGCGTTGGTGATCGAGCCGTAGTTAAACTGGAACGGAACGCCGCCTTCGCCGAACGCCGTGCCTTTCAGCGGCCCGGAAACGATGATGCCGCCGTGCGTGGCGTTCGACAGCGAGATCTGCTGGCGCACGAGCTGCTGCGGCACCGAGGTCGACTGGCCGGCGCCGGTCCCGTAGGCCGGGTTGATCATGATGCCCCACCCGGAATAGTTCCACTTGCGGTCGGGGCCGCCGTCGCCGGGGGTGATACCTTCGGTCCGCGCCATTTCGGCGCTCATCAGGATATGGCCGCGATCGCCGCCGAAGGCCATGCCGCCCGCCAGCGAGAACTTGTAGTTCTGGTCGTCGCCGTAGGTGGTTTCGCCGCCGGAGATTTCGCCCTTTACGCCGACGAACTTCTTGTCGAGCACGAAATTGACCACACCGGCCACGGCGTCCGAGCCGTACACGGCCGAGCCGCCGCCGGTCACGGTGTCGACGCGGCTGATAAGCTGCTGCGGGAAGTTGTTGACGTCGACTTCGCCGCTGAACAAAGCCGGCACCGAGCGCTGGCCGTCGAGCAGCACCAGGGTGCGGTTACCGCCCATGCTGCGCAGGTTGAGGATGTTCAAGCCCTGCGTCGCGGCGCTGATGCCGTTGACGCTGCTTTGCGGCGACGTCGAGTTGGCGAAGGCCGGCATGGTGTTGAGCGTGTCGGCGATATTGGCGGTGGCGGTGTTGGCCTGAAGCGCTTCGGCCGTGACGACCGTCAGCGGCGTCGGCGCCTCGTAACCGTCGCGGACGATGCGCGTGCCGGTGACGACGATTTCCTCGACACTGCCCGCCTGGGCGGTTTGCGTCTGGGCCTGGCCGAAGGCCGGCCCGGCAACCGACGCCGCGGCGAGCGCGAGCACGCTGACCGTCGTGAGCGCACGCACTCTGAGTCCGGATGATGTGGTCATATCCCTTCCCCTTGATACTGTTGACGCAGTGGCTGCGTCAGATCGCGAGACGGGCGCGCCAGGCCCTCCGCCTGCGCCGGTCTCGCCGTATCTTAGTGTTTAGCGGAGAGGACTCGGGGCCACCTAGGTGGGAATTGAGTCGCATGCCATAACAGGTCGGTATAGTAAAACGGCAACAGTTGCAGTGCACATCACATCGCCCATGACTGCCGGCACGCGCACCGGAACCTCGCCAAAAAGCCGCTTAAATCATGGGCTCGAAGCCCGCGGGCGGCATATCTTGCGATGCACAATCCAGGGTCATGCGCGATAGCAAGGATGCAAGGTATATGACATACGCTGTTGACCTGAGGTCCCTGCACCGCGCCGGCACGGCGATCCCGCGGCCTTCATGTCCATGCACGCCGCGCAGGGCGCGCACGCCGTCGCGCGCATTGAAGCCGGCGGGGAAGCCGGCGGGCGCGGCGGCCTCTCTCGACACCCGTTTCTCTGCGGAGTGACCCCATGTCGCCGGCCCCTCTGCCGCTCTCCCACCTGCTGCTCGCACTGGCGGTCGTCGCGGTGTGGGGCACCAACTTCGTCGTCATCCGCGCCGGCCTGGATCACCTGCCGCCGCTGTTGTTCGCGACCTTACGGTTCGCCTTCGCCTTCCTGCCGGCGGCGCTTTTCCTCAAGCGCCCCGCCGTGCCGGTCAAGCACCTCGCCGCCTTCGGCCTGTTGATCGGCGCGGGCCAGTTCGGCCTGCTTTACTCCGCCATTGACGGCCACATCACCCCCGGCCTCGCGTCGCTGGTCATCCAGACCCAGGTGTTCTTCACCATCCTGCTGTCGGTGTACATCAGCGGCGAGCATGTGCGCGCCGCCCAATGGCTGGCGCTGGCGATGGCGGCGGCGGGCGTCGGCGTGATCGCCGCCTTCACCGACGGCAGCGCCACGCCGCTGGGCCTGCTCATGATCCTGGGCGCCGCCGCGAGCTGGTCCGGCGGCAATGTGGTGGCGGCCCGCGGCGGCAAGGTCAACATGCTGGCGTATGTGGTCTGGGCCAGCGCCTTCGCCATAGCTCCGCTGTTCCTGCTGTCGCTGGCGCTCGAAGGCTGGCCGGCGATCCGCGACGGCGTGGTCAACGCGTCCCTCGGCACCTGGGGCGCGGTGCTGTGGCAGTCGGTGGGCAACACTATGTTCGGTTACGGCGCCTGGAGCTGGCTGCTCGCCCGCCACCCGGCCGCGACCGTGACGCCGTCGGCGCTGCTGGTGCCGGTGTTCGGCATCGGCTCGTCGGTGTTGCTGCTCGGTGAAACGCTGCCAGTCTGGAAAATCGCCGCCTGCGGCTTGGTGATCGGCGGCCTCGCCGTCAACCTTCTGGCGCCGCGGCTGATCCGGGCCGTCAGGCCATAAGCCGCGGCGTCCGTCAACGCCGGCCGCGTTAACACTTACGGCTTTCAGCGGCTTTTTTTGACCTGCCGCAGCCACCCTTGTGGTGCGCGGCGGCGGGATTTCCCCTTTAATGGGCCCCCGTGGGACGCTGAAAAATGGGGGATACCGTGCTCAAGACAGGATTTGCCGCCAGCCTCATCGCCTTGGCCGTCATCGCCGCGCCGGCGCCTTTTTCGCCAAGCTCGGCCGCGGTCAAAGCCATCCGGTTCGGAAAGCTGGTGGACGGTTCCGGCAAGATCACCGACAACGCCGTGGTGGTGATCGACAACAACAAGATCGCCAGCGTCGGCACCGGCGCCCCGCCGGCCGGCGCGGAGGTCATAGATTTGTCGCGCTACACCGGCATCCCCGGCATGGTCGACGCCCACACGCATATGACCTACGGCCCCGATCCGGTGGCGCGCGGAACCCGCACCAACGCCACCAACATGGTGCTTGGCCGCGAAGGCCTGCAAAAGACGCTCGAGGCCGGCGTCACCACCATCCGCGACATGAACGCCGCCGATTATCTCGACATTTCCATGCGCGAACTCATCAACTCCGGCGTCTGGACCGGACCGCGCATGTATGTAGTCGGTTGCGGCCTGCGGGCGCAGCGCGGCCGTTTCAACGCGGCGGGGACGCCGCTCGGCTGCGGCGAAGGCAACGGACCCAACGAATTCGCCCGCGCCGCCCGCCAGCAGATCGCCGCCGGCGTCGACTGGATCAAGATCTTCGGCTCCACCGGTTCGGGCGACGACGTCACCCAGTTCCAGACCGTGACCTACGAGGAAATGAAAGCCGCGGTCGATATCGCACATGCCATGGGCAAGAAGGTCGGCATCCACTCCTACGGTCCTTCGGGGGCCCGCGACGCCATCCGCGCCGGCGCGGACTCGCTCGAACACGCCACCGACATGGACGACGAGACCATCGCCGAACTGGTGCGGAAGAAGATCTACTTCCTGCCCACCATCGACCATAACCGCTACTACTACGACAACGCCGAACGCTTCCGCTACCCGCCGGGGGCCAAGGAGAACCTCACCAACTTCATCGCCCGCAACCTCGAGACCACGCGCAAGGCGGTGAAGGCCGGCGCCATGATCGTCTTGGGCTCGGACGCCATCTACGACATGTTCGGCCAGAACACGCGCGAACTGGGCTGGTTCGTGAAGGCCGGCATGACCCCGGCGCAGGCGCTGGCGTCGGCCACCACCGTCGCCGCCCGCATGATGGGCCTGGAGAAATCCATCGGCCAGGTGGCGCCCGGCTTCTTCGCCGACATCGCCGCGGTGGAGGGCGATCCCCTGAAGGACGTCGACGTCACCATCAACAACGTGCGCTGGGTGATGAAGGACGGCGCCGTCGTGGTCGACAAGACGGCGAGCCGGCGTTAGAGCCTCGTGCGTGATTTAAGAATCACGCACGAGGCTCTAACGCATTGTTTGGTCGCATCGTTTCTGCGGAAAACCGGTATCCACTTTTCCGCACGATGCTCTAGCGGACGGCCTCGTGCTTAGACCCGCGCGTCTTCGATTTCCCGCAGCCGCCCGGCCAGGGCGGCGCAATCGACCACGACATCAATGTCTTTCTTGAAGCGCTGGCGGCCGGTCTGCGCCGCGGCGGCGCAGACGAAATACTGGTGGCGCAAACCCAGGATGCCGCAGGTCGGCGCGATGATCGGATCGATGCCGGGATTGTTGATCAGCGTGATCACATGGCATCCCGCCGGCGCGAAATACAGGCCGAACAGGTTGCTGCCGAAAGGCCCCAGGATGACCTCGGCGTCGGCGAGGAGCGTGTTCTGATCCGCCGCGCTCAGATCCGCGGGATCGGCGGAGATGAAACCCTGGTCCGCCAGGAACTGCTGGAACTCGTCGGCATTGGCGATCATCCGCGTACCGGCGCTCCTGCGGCCGAGGAACACCCTCTTTCCCGGCTTGATCGCCGGGACGCGACCGCCGGTGAGGCCGTCGCGCACGAACTGCACATGCCGGGGATTGGGCGGCTCGGCTTTGCCGGGCCGGTAAACGTGGCAGACGCGGAAGCGATAGCGTTTGCCGGGCGTACAGGCGATGACGTTATCTCGCGTGACGCCGAAAAACGCCAGGAATTCGTAATATCTTTCCGGCGCGCCGGCCGGCATCGCCAGCCGGACCTTGCGGCCGCCGAGGCAGGCAAGCCCCAGGAGGCGCGGCAGAAAATCGATGATCCAATGCCCGACGCTGTTCGAGGGCGCGGACAGGAACAGGACGTCCTCGTCGACATACACCTCATCGGCCGGCGCATAATGGATCAGGCCGTCCAGCGCGCCGACGTCGAAGGTCATGAATTCGTGGGTGGCGACCTCCGGCGGCATGTAGCCGGTGTCATGGAGGACGGTGTCGTCCTTGCCGATCACGAAGTCCCATCCCGGGATGAATTGGGCGCCCGGCACGGACGCGAACTCCGCGGTATCCGTGGCGTAGACGAACGGGGCCGAATAAGCCGAAGACGGCGCGATCTCGATGTTGACCGGGGCGAGAACCGCCACGCACGGCAGGCCGCGCTCCCGGCAATACGCCGCCAAGGTCGCGCGATAGGCCAGCCGCAAGGGCCGCAAGGCCGGCACGTTGGGCAGGATGCGCGCGGCGACCGCCATCGCGGCCTCCTGGTCGTCCGCGCAGACGGCGCACAGCAGCGCCCGCTGGCGCAGTTCCGGCGCGGCGTTGTCGCCCGCCGCCGCCAGAAGCTCGCGCGCCTTGGGATACTTGGCCGCGAACCGGGCGCGCAGCGCCGCGATATCGCGGCGGTGACGCGGAGGTTCGGCGGGGGGCGTGGTCACGGCGCTCACCTTACCCGCGCGTCTCGCGGACTTCACAGGGCGTGCCCCAGGCGATGCTGCGCGGCGGGATGTCGCGGGTCACCAGCGACCCGGCGCCGATCACCGACTGACGGCCGATGGTGACACCCGGCATGATGACAACGCGCATGCCGACCCAGACGTCGTCCTCGATGACGATCTTGCCGACGCGCGGCGCCTGATGGCGCATCGGCACATCCAGGCTGCCCGTCCCGTGCTGGACACCGCAGATCGCGGTGCCGCCGGCGATCATGCAGTGATTGCCGATCTCCAGCCCGCCGCGCGGCTCGTAGATCGCAACCCCGGGACCGAACGACACCTCGGCGCCGGTCTTCATCCAGCCCTGGTCGATGCGGATGCTGCAATGGGGATAGAGGGTGTTCCGGTCACCCAGTTCGAGCACGCCCTCGGGGCCGATGAAGATCACCGCCTGGGGCTCGAGGATGGTGGTGTCGGGCAACACCGCGCGGCCCTGCACATCGACCACCGCGGTCGGATGAATTCCCTTACGTATCATAAGGATCGCGCGCCCTGCTCCCGGTTCGAAGGGGGCGCATCATCGCAGGTCGGCGGGGTTTTCCCCTAACGGAAAATCCCCGCCGCGCCGTTCTTTGCGCTTCAGTGCAACCTCACTGCTGGCCGCCCCTGCCCCCGGCGCTGGTCGCGGCCGGCGGCTTGGGGACGTCGGGACGTCCGTTGGTGAGCGAATTCCACAATTCGATATTGGGATTGCGGATGATCTTGACGCCCTCCCTTTGCGTTGTGGCGATGGCTTTCACGTCCTTGGCGTCGCCCAGGATGAAATTGTCGAACATGTCGCTCATGATGGTCAGCATCTTCCGGGTGCTGTCGGGGCGGAAATGATACCAGCCGTGCGGTTCCTCGGCGTATTCGACCCAGTCGTACCAGTTGCCGTGGATCTTGGCCTGCACGCCGTATTGCTCGATCTGCTGGAAGCGCGCCGCTGAATCGCCCTGGGCGTAGAGGAACAGGAGCGGCACCTTGACCCGGTCGGCGTGGTAGATCAGCGAGCGGTTATAGTAGTTCTCCGGGTTCTCCTGCGGCGTCTTGCCGATCAGGAACTTATTCCAGCCTTCCATGCTGGCGTAGGTCGAGAGCGTCACAAGATCGGTCGCCCCGTACCAGACGATGCCGGCCTTGAAGCGCTGCGGGTCCTTGACCGCGGCGGCGGTGGTGAAATAGCCGCCGGTGGAGCCGCCGAAGGCGCCGACGCGCTTGGGGTCCACCCAGCCGTCGGCGGCCAGCATGTCCATGCCGATGAAGGCGTCGTGGATGTCGTCCTCTCCTCCACGCGTGAACACCGCCTGGCGATAGTCCTTGCCGCGCCCCGTGGAGCCGCGGAAGTTGGCGGCGAACACCAGGTAGCCCCGGCTTACGAAGTACTGGATATAGGGATGCCATTGCTCGGGGTGCTGGCCGTTGGAATTGGCCCTGAAGAAAAAGAGCGCCGGCAGCTTGTCTCCGGCCTTTGACCCCTTGGGCTTGTAGACCAGCCCGGCCACCTTGCGGCCGTCGAAGCTCTTGTACTCCATGAACTCCGGCCACACGAACAGGTTGGCGTCGCGGATCGCCGGGTCCTGGTGGTTGGTGATCTGGCGTTCGGCGCCGCCCGCCGCCTTCATCACCCACACGTCGCCGGTCATGGACGGGTCCGAGTGATAGAAGAAGATCTGGTCACCCTTGGCGCTCCACACATGCGTGCCGCGGGTCTGGCCGGTAGCGGAGGAGCCGCCGTTGACGCCGCCGCGAGTGGTGAGCTGGGTCGCCTTGCCGCCTCCGGCGGCACCACTTGAATTGCCGCCTTCGGCAGCGATCCGGAAGATGTGGTACTGGTAATTCAGGTTCTTGGTGAAGCTGATCCATTTGCCGTCGGGCGACCAGCGCGGCTCGCTGGCCTCGATGGTCTCGGTCAGCAGCATGGTTGCCTTGCCGCTGGCCACGTCGATCACGCCGAGGTTGTTGAAGCCGTTGCGGTCGGAGATGAAGGCCAGCTTCTTGCTGTCCGGCGACCACTGCGGCGCCGAATCCAATGAGTTGAAGGTGTCCGGCGTCAGCAGGCGCGGTTCGCCACCGGTGGCCGGCATCACATAGATGTCGTTGTTGCTCTGGTCGTCATCGTTGGGCTTGGTGTTGCGGGTGAAGGCGAACATCTTGCCGTCCGGCGACAGGCTGGCGGAACCGCCGCCCGCGCCGACCCTTGTGATCTTCTTGCTGGCGATGTCGATGGCGCCGATGGAGGTGTTCCAGAACATGTCGGTGACGAAGTACAGCGTCTTGCTGTCCGGCGACCACATCGGGTTGGCGTCGTTGAGCGGATGATCGGTGAGCTGGATGGGCTCGCCGCCCGCCGCCGGCACGATATAGATGTCGCGCACGTTGACGCCGCGGTAGTCGGCTTCGAAGGCGATCCATTTGCCGTCGGGGCTGTAGACCGGGTTCATCTCGCGGCCCGGCATGTGAGTGAGTTGCTTAGGGGCGCCGCCGTTTACCGGCGCCGTCCAGATATCGTAAGTGCCGGCTTCCGCCGACTTGTAGGCGATGCTCTGGGCGTCGGGCGCCACATCGAACTCCTCGATCCACACCGTCCTGGCCAGGGCGTCGATCGGCAGTCCGGGCCGCGCCGCGGCGAAGGCTTGCGCGGTGAAGGCGGACCCGGCGGCGCAGCACATGAGGGCGGAAAGGGCGAACAAGCGGACCATCGGGATCTCCTGTTGTAGGGGCCGTGGAACGGGCGATTCGCGGGTCACCTTAGCAGATAAGCGGGTGCCGCGCGCGCCCAGGACGGGCGGAGGATGCGCCGGCCATCGGGAAGCTAGCCGCGGCGCTTTGCCCACCACTCGGCCACGGACATGTTGGGAATCTGGAAGCGGTCGCGGGTGGTGCAATACCACCCGTTGCCGTTCATGCGTCCGACCACGTCGAGCGCCGCCACGTCGATGGTCAAGTTCTCATCGATCAGGTGATCGTGAACGTGGATATGCACGATTTCACCGGTCACGAGGTTGCGCCCGTGCGGCAGGGTCTGGTTGGCGAAGAGCCGGCACTCGAAGCTCACCGGCGCTTCGAGAATGCCCGGCGTGGCGATCTGGCGCGACGGACGGGATGTGAGTCCGGCTTCGGCGAGTTCGCTGACTCCCTCGGGAAACGGCACGGCGCAGGCCACCATCTGTGCGGCGATGGCATGGTTGACCAGATTGACCACGAACTCGCCGCGGGCGGCGATATTGCGGGAGGTGTCCTTGAGCGGGCCGCCCTGGTCCCGCGTGCTGCCCTCGATGCCGAGCACCAAGAGCGGCGGCGCCTCGCTGAAGATATTGAAAAAACTGAACGGCGCGGCGTTGACGCCGCCGTCGGCATTGAGGGTGGACACCAGGGCGATGGGCCGCGGCATGACGGTACTGGTGAGCAGCTTGTAGATGCGGCCCGGGGTCAGATCGGCGGCGGCGATATCCATGGCTTTGGCCGGAAAAATCCAGGTGTTTTAACGTGTTATAGACGCCGCGGATTTTAGTGCATTATGCTGCAGCGCGGGAAGCAGGGGATTGCGATGACCATTCGGAAATTGTGCCTGGGACTGGTCCTGACGGTCTGCGGCGCGGCTCAGCCGGCCGTGGTCGGGCGGGCCTGGGCGCAGCAGGTCCTGAAAACCGGCGTCGACGCCACTTTCGCGCCCCACGCCATGGTCAAGCTCGGCGGCGGCCTGCAGGGGTTCAACCTCGATCTCGGCCATGAGATCGCCCGGCGCATGGGCCGCAAGCTCGACGTCGAAGGCACCGAGTTTTCCGGCCTCCTGCCCGGCATGAACGCCGGCAAATACGACTTCATCCTGACGCCGGTCACCGCAACGCCCGAGCGCGCCAAACAGATGCTGTTCAGCGAAGGCTATCTCGATACCGACTTCACCTTCGTCGAGAAGAAGACGGCGCCCGGCATCAAGGCGCTGGACGACCTCAAGGGTAAGACCATTTCGGTCAACAAGGGCTCGGCCTTCGAGGCCTGGTGCCGCGACAACGCCGCCAAATACGGTTTCACCTACGCCGCCTACGGCAGCAACGCCGACGCGGTGCAGGCGGTGCAGGCCGGGCGCGCCGACGCCAACCTCTCCGCCAGCAGCGTCTCCGGGTGGGTCACCAAGCAGAATCCCCTGGTCAAATCGACCTTCACCATCCGCACCGGCTTCGTCTGGGCGCTGGCGTTCCGCGCCGACGACAAGGCCGGGCGCGACACTATCTCCATGGTCTTGAAGTGCATGAAGAAGGACGGCTTCGTCGCCAGGACCGCGCAGAAGTGGTTCGGCTTCACGCCGGCCGCCGACAACAGCGCCGTGGCGATCGCGCCGGGCCAGGGCATCCCGGGCATGGAAGGTTACGACCCCACTCCCGCCCCGCTGAAGTGCTCGTAAAGTTTCGCCGGCCATGACGCCGATCCTCGAACTCGCCGGACTGCGCAAGGCCTACGGCGGGCTCGAGGTGCTGCGCGGCGTCGACCTGAAGGTGTTCCCCGGCGAACTGGTGTGCATCGTCGGCCCGTCGGGATCCGGCAAGAGCAGCCTCCTGCGCTGCTGCAACCGCCTCGAAGAGGCCACCGGCGGCGAGGTGATCGTCGATGGCGAGGACATCACCCGCGCGCAGGTGAACATCAACAAGGTGCGCGAGCGCATCGGCATGGTGTTCCAGCAGTTCAACCTCTATCCGCATCTCACCGTGCTCGGCAACGTCACTCTGGCCTTGCGCAAGGTACAAGGGAAGCAACCGGCCGAGGCGGACACCCTGGGGCGCGCCGCGCTGGAGCGCGTCGGGCTGGCCGACAAGGCACAAAACCATCCCGCGCAGCTGTCGGGCGGGCAGCAGCAGCGCGTCGCCATCGCCCGCGCCATCGTGCTGCAGCCGAAACTGATGCTGTTCGACGAGCCGACCAGCGCCCTCGATCCCGAGACCGTCGGCGAAGTCCTGAAAGTGATGCGCGAACTGCGCGAGGCCGGCATGACCATGCTGGTGGTCACCCATGAGATGGGTTTCGCCCGCGCCGCCGCCGACCGGGTGATCTTCATGGACGCCGGCGCCATCGTCGAGCAGGGCCCGCCGGCCGAGATCTTCGGCGCGCCCAAGCACGAACGCACCCGCGCCTTTCTCGCGCGATATACGTCTGGCCACTGATGGGCGGTCATTGATGTCGGGCGTCGGCAAATTCCTCGACACCTTCTTCAACGCCGAGGTCGCGGCGCGCTATCTGCCGGATATCCTGGCCGGCATGGGCGTCACCCTCGGCCTTGGCCTCGCGGTCACGGTCTCGGGCCTCGCCCTGGGCCTGGCGCTCGCGATCCTGCGGTCCACCGGCCGCCGCTGGCTCGCCCTGCCGATCATCGCCTTCGTCGATATCCTGCGGGCGCTGCCGCCGCTGGTGATCATCATCATCCTGTTTTTTGCGTTCCCGATGATCGGCGTCGAGATGTCGGCTTTCACCGCCACCTGGCTGGCGCTGGCGCTGGTGCTGGCCGCCTATGCCGAGGAAAGTATCTGGGGCGGCATCCTCAGCCTGCCGCGCGGCCAGGCGGAGGCGGCGCGTTCCACCGGCCTGACGTGGAGACAGACCATGACCGCGGTGATCCTGCCGCAAGCCCTCCGCATCAGCGTGCCGCCCCTCACCAACCGCGTCATCGCGGTGGCCAAGAATGTCGCCCTGGGCTCGGTGGTGGCGCTGTCGGAAGTCCTGAACCTGGCACAGTCCGCCACCAGCGCCGCCGGCAATCCGACGCCGCTGACCATGGCCGCCGCCGGCTATCTCGCGATCTTCATTCCGGCCATGCTGGGCGCGCGGCGCCTGGAACGCCGTTTCCAGTGGCGCGTTTGATATGGACGCGCTGCTCACCAACTTCTTCAATATCGAAGTGTTCCGCGAGGTGCTGCCGTTCCTGATGGACGGCCTGCTGACCACGCTCGGCCTGTCGGCGCTGGTGATCCCCCTGGGCCTCGCCGGCGGTCTCGCGGTGGCGCTGCTGTCGACCCAGGGCCGCCGGCTCCCGCGCATCCTGGTGGCGGTTTACGTCGACGTGTTCCGCGCGCTTCCCCCTTTGGTTCTGCTGATCTTCATCTATTTCGGCTTCCCGTTCCTGGGGATCGACCTGCCCAAGCTGCTGGCGGTAGCGCTCGGTTTCCTTCTGAACAACGCCGCCTATTACGGCGAGATCTTCCGCGCCGGTCTGCTCAGTGTCCCCGCCGGCCAGATGGAGGCGGCGCGGTCCAGCGGCCTCACGCGCCGCCAGGCGCTGATCCATGTCGTCATCCCCCAGGCGGTACGCAACGTGCTGCCCGATCTGCTCGGCAACAGTATTGAAGTGATCAAGCTCACGACCATCGCCAGCGTGGTGGCCTTGCCGGAGTTGCTGCGCATCGCCCGCGATGCCCAGGCGCTGACCTACAACCCCTCGCCCGTCGTCCTGGCGGCGCTGATCTACCTGGCCCTGCTGTGGCCGCTGGTGCGGCTGTTGAGCCGGTTAGAGCATAAGCCGCACCCGCAATAACGCCGCTGCCCCGGCGCATCAAATCCGTCTAGAGTCGCGGTTCCGGGAGAAGGAGACGCGCGATGGCCCTCGATACCGCGATGGTGAACGACCTCGAGTCCTACTGGCTGCCGTTCACGGCCAATCGCGCCTTCAAAGCCGCGCCCAAGATGTTCGTGTCCGCCGACGGCATGTACTACCGCACGCCGGACGGCCGCGCGGTGCTGGATGCGGTCTCGGGCCTGTGGTGCAGCAACGCCGGGCACAACAATCCCCGCATCGTCGCCGCCATCCAGAAGCAGGCCGCGACCCTCGACTACGCGCCGCAATTCCAGCTGGCCTCGCCGCAGGCCTTTGAGCTGTCCAACCGGCTGATCGATCTGGCGCCCAAGGGTTTCAGCCACGTCTTTTACTGCAACTCAGGGTCCGAAGCCGACGACACCGCCCTCAAGATCGCGCTGGCCTACCACCGCGCGCGCGGCGAAGGCGGCCGCACGCGCCTGATCGGCCGCGAGCGCGGCTATCATGGTGTGGGCTTCGGCGGCACGTCCGTCGGCGGCCTGGTGAACAACCGCAAGGCCTTCAGCGCCGCCCTGATCCCCGGCGTCGACCATATCCGCCACACCCATGACCTCGCACGCCAGCAATGGTCCCGCGGCCTGCCCGATGAAGGCGCGGAATTCGCCGACGACCTCGAGCGTCTGGTGGCGCTGCATGACGCCTCGACCATCGCCTGCGTCATGGTGGAACCGGTGGCCGGATCCACCGGCGTGCTGCCGCCGCCGAAAGGCTATCTGCAGCGCCTGCGCCGGATCTGCGACAAATACGGCATCCTCTTGATCTTCGACGAAGTCATCACCGGTTTCGGTCGCCTGGGGACCAATTTCGCCGCGCACTACTTCGGCGTGACGCCCGACATCATCACCATCGCCAAAGGCATGACCAACGCATGCGTGCCCATGGGCGGCGTGATCGCGCGCGAGGGCATCTTCGACGCCATTGCCCACGCCGCGGCGCCGGGCGGGATCGAGCTGTTCCACGGTTACACCTATTCCGGCCACCCCCTGGCCTGCGCCGCCGCCCTGGCGACGCTGGATGTGTACCAGGAGGATGGCCTTTTCGCGCGCTGTGCCGATATGGCGCCCTACTTCGAAGCCCGGCTCCACAGCCTGCGCGGGACACCGCATGTGGAGGACATCCGCAATATAGGTCTGATGGGCGCCGTCCAGCTCAGCTCCCGCCCCGACGCGCCCGGCGCACGGGCCATGGAGGTGTTCACACGCTGCTTTGAAAAAGGTGTGCTGGTGCGCGTGACCGGCGACACCATCGCCATGTCGCCGCCGTTCATCGTCGAACGCGGGCAGATCGATCAGCTCGTGGAGACGCTACGCGAGGTCATCGCCTCGGAACGCTAGACTCTGTTTGGTCGCATGTTAAGCGGCCGAACCGGGTTCCACTTCGGCCTAACATGCTCCAGCCGCGTTCGGCCCAATATATTTTAGTCACCGATGCAGCGGAGATAGCCCTCGGGCGCCGCCGTGATCAGCAACTTGGCTTCCAGATCCCGGTCGATCTCGAAACGGGGGTTGGCCTCGAGGAACGCGCGCACGGCGGTCTTGGGATTGTTTCCCGGCCCCCAAGGACGGTCGGGGTAGGAGTCGGCGGGCATATCCTCGACGATGGTGTCCAGCACCACCACATAGCTGCCCGGCCCCACCAACGGCGCATAGGCGGCGAGTTCCGCCAGGACGTGATCGTGGGTGTGATTTGAATCCAGGATCACCAGCACCGGACCGCGCCCGGCGACGCGCCGCTTGACGCGATCGATCACCGCGGGATCGACCGACGAGCCTTCGATCATATGAATGCGCCTGAACAGCGGATGCGCCTCGATTTCAGCCCGGTTATGGGCGCGGATATCGACATCGACGCCGACGACCTCGCGCTCACCGCCGAGCAATTCGAGAATCGATGCATGCAGGATCAGCGAGCCGCCGTGGGCGATGCCGGTCTCGACCACGACCGCGGGCTTTATGTCCCAGATCAGTTCCTGGATCGCCACGATATCCTGCGGATACTGGATGATGGGACGGCCCAGCCAGCGGAAGTTATAGGAATATTTCGACGGCGCCGTCTTCTGGATCCAGAGCCGCGACAGAGCCTGGGCATCCCGATCCTGCCGCTGGGCGTCGACATTCTGCCGGACTTCGGCGCGGAACTTCTCGATCTCGTTCATATGCGTGCTTTCACAGAATTTTCAGATCGGGAACCGCAACCACGAATTGCCCGCCCCACTCCCGGATATAGGCCAGCTGATCGATGATTTCCTGCTGCAGGTTCCACGGCAGGATCAGCACCCAGCGCGGGCGATCCGCCTTCAGCCGTTCCTCGGCGACGATGGGAATGCGGCTGCCCGGCAGGAATTTTCCGATCTTGGCCGGGTTGCGGTCGGCCACATAGCCGACCAGGTCGCGGCCGACACCCGCGGCGTTGAAGAGCGTATTGCCCTTGGCCGCGGCGCCATAGGCCGCGACGCGTTCTCCGCGGTCGCGTCTGTCCCGCAAGAAGGCGAGAAGCGCGCGCTTGACGCCGTCGATCCTTGATTGGAATTGCAGATAGAACTCCGGCGTCTCCACGCCGGCTTCGATTTCGAGACGCCGCACCTCGTCCACCGAGGGTTCGATGTCGCGCCGCCCCTCCGGCCGCTGCGCGTAGACCCGCAGGCTGCCGCCGTGGGTTGTCAGCGGCGTAACGTCGAAGACCTTCAAGCCGCTGCGCGCCAGCACGCGTTCGGCCGCCGCCAGCGACAGGTATGAGAAATGCTCGTGGTAAATGGTGTCGAACTGCGCATATTTCACCAGCTGCGTGAGCTGCGGGAACTCCAGGGATACGACGCCGTTCTCGCCCAGCAGCCGCGCGATCCCCGCCACGAAGTCGTTGATGTCCGGCACATGGGCCAGCACGTTGTTGGCGACGATCAGGTCCGCCTGGCCGCGCGTATTCGCCAACTGCTCGCCCAGCGCAGCACCAAAAAAACTTTCGATGATGTCGATGCCCCGCGCCCGCGCGATTTCGGCGACGGCGTGGGTCGGCTCGACGCCGAAGCAGTGCACGCCCCGCGCCGCGACATACTGCAGGAGATAACCGTCGTTAGCGCCGATTTCCGCCACCAGGCTTTTCGCGCCGAGCGCGAACCGGCGGACCGCGCTTTCGACAAAGGCCTCCGCATGCCGCAACCAGCTGGTGGACGTCGAACTGGCGTAAGCGTAATCGGGCGAAAACATGCTCTCACGCGCGACGAAATCCCGGGTCTGGACCAGCCAGCACCGCGTGCAGGCGTAGGTCACCAGGGGATACGCCGCCTCCGGCGCGCTGTCGTCATCGCGATTGAGGTAGGCATTGGAGGGCGGGGAAACCCCCAGATCCGCGAACGGCACAAAAGCCTCCGCACCACAATGACGGCATTTCACGGCGCAATTCCCTGGAACGACGGGTCGGTGTACGGCCACGCCCGGTCGCGCGGCGACAACGCCGCGCCGGCGAGCGGCCAGTCGATCTTCAGTCGAGGGTCGAGCGGGTGGAGGCCCATCTCCAAATCCGGCGCATAAGCCGCCGTATGCAGATAAAGCAGCGCGCAGTCCTCGGTCAGCGCCTGGAAGCCGTGTGCGAATCCGGCCGGGATCACCATGGTGCGGCGGTTCTGCGCCGAGAGGCGTTCCCCGTGCCAGCGCAGGAATGTCGGCGACCCCGCCCGCACGTCCACCGCCACATCGTAGACCTCGCCCGCGAGGCAGGAGATGACTTTGACTTCGGCGCCGGGGGCGCGCTGAAAGTGCATGCCGCGGATCGTGCCCCGGCTGCGGGTCAGCGAATGGTTGATCTGCGCGATCGCCGCCGGCACCCCCCAGCGCCGGAAGGCTTCGGCGCAGAACATCCGCTCGAAAACGCCGCGTTCGTCGGTCAGGGGTTTGCGCGCGAGCACGAACAGGCCGTCCAACGGTTCGGCAACGACCTCGAATCTGTCGGCGGGTGCGGTCATGCCGATATGTAGGCTGCGATCTGGCCGCGCGTGAACGCGGCCATGTCGGTGTTTTTGGTCCAGGCCGCGTACCACGCGGCGGTCGTCTCCAGGGTTTTTTCCAGGGGCAGTTTCGGCGACCACCCCAGGCCGCCGCGCGCCCGCGCGCTCTCCAGCAGCAGCACCGGCGCTTCGTGGGGGGCGTCTGCGCGCACCTGCGTTCTCACCGCCCCGCCCAGCGCCGTCATGAAGGCGGTAGCGACGTCTTGCGCGGTGGCGGCGGACTCCTGGCCGGGCCCGAAATTCCAGGCCGCGGCGAAGTCCGCGCCGCCGGGAGACGCCATCTTTTCGGCAAGCAGGAGATAGCCGTAAACCGCGTCCAGCACGTGTTGCCACGGCCGCACCGCGGCGGGGTGGCGCAGGACTACCGGTTCGCCGGCGGCGAAGGCACGGGCGCAATCGGGAATAAGCCGCTCCTTGCCCCAGTCGCCGCCGCCGATGACATTGCCGGCCCGCACCGAGGCGATCCTGCACCCGGCCTCGGCGAAGAAACTCGCGCGATAGGCTGCCGTCACCAGGTCGGCGCAGGCCTTGCTGCTGCTATAGGGGTCGGCGCCGCCCAGGGGGTCGTCCTCGCGGAACGCCCGGCCGCCGCCATCGTTCCTATAGGCTTTGTCGGATGTCACCACC
Organism: Rhodospirillaceae bacterium; assembly: GCA_041905795.1. Taxonomy (GTDB): domain Bacteria; phylum Pseudomonadota; class Alphaproteobacteria; order Rhodospirillales; family Rhodospirillaceae; genus SHVO01. The sequence continues at coordinate 101,923 of JAYRKL010000001.1, forward strand.
ACCGCGGCCATGGCGCCGGCGACACCGCGCAGGGCTTCCAGAACATGGGCCGTGCCCAGGACATTGACCGCGTAAGTGGCGAGCGGGCTGCGGTAGGATTCGAGCACCAGCGGCTGGGCGGCGAGATGGAACAGGATGTCCGGCGCGGCGCGGCCGACCGCCGCGGTGAGGGAGGGGAGATCGACGATGTCGCCCCGCGTGTCGGAGGCAAGCGCCGCCTTCACCCCGGCGGCAGCGAACAGCGTCGGGCCCGCGGCGGGATCGAGGGCATAGCCGTGCACCTGCGCCCCGAGCCGTTCCAGGAGCAAGATCAGCCAGCCGCCCATGAAGCCGGTATGCCCGGTCACGAACACCCTGCGGTTACGCCAGAAAGCCGGGTCGATCACGGAACGGACCGGGGCGCGGCGGGACGCGGCGGGTTGAGCAGGACCTTGCGGGAAATCCACATCATGTTCGCTTGTGAGGCCCGGGAGCGTATGTTCGGAAACAGCGGCGGCGATAACGCCAGATCGCGTTTCCGGCGGGCCGCAATATTATATAAAACTGTCGTGTTTTCAATGATCCGCCGGCAGGTCCATCGACGCGCGGACGATCAGGGGTGCTCCGTGACGGCGCTGGTAAATTCATGAAAGTCCTGCTCACCGGCGCGCGCGGATTCCTCGGACGGCATGTGTTCGAGATGCTGTCCCAACGGGGCATCGACACCGTCACGGTCGGGCGCACCCAGACGCTGCCGGGCGCATTCATCCGCGCCGATCTTCTCGACGCCGATGCCATCGACAAGGTCGTCGCCGAAGCCCGGGCGACGCACCTGCTGCATATCGCGTGGTACGTCGAGCACGGGCAATACTTGCAGGCGCCGGTCAATTTCCGCTGGGCCGAAAGCACGCTGCGGCTCACCGAGGCGTTCTGCAAATCCGGCGGCCAGGGCGTGGTCGCCGCCGGGACTTGCTTCGAATACGCCCGGTCCGACGCGCCGGCGCAGGAGGACACCGCATCCCTGCGCCCCGATACGCTGTACGGCGCCGTCAAGGACGCCACGCGCCGCCTGGTCATGGCGGCCTGCGCGCACTACCGGGTGGACTGCGCCTGGGCGCGCATCTACCTGCCTTACGGCGGCGGCGAGGATTCCCGCCGCTTGATCCCGTCGCTGGTGGCCGCCCTGACGGGCGCGCGGCCGCCCTTTGGCGTCAATCGCCGCGCCCGGCGCGACTTCCTTCACGCCGCCGACGTCGCCGGGGCCTTCATTGCCCTGCTGACGGCGGGCACCGGCGTCTACAACATCGCCAGCGGCGAGGGCGTGGCGGTGGAAGATGTGGTCCGGGAACTCGCGGCGATCCTGAACGCCGACCCGGCAGCGATCCTGGCGCTGGACAGCGCGCGGCCGGGAGACCCCGCGGTGCTTGTCGGCGACAATAATAAACTCAGGGCCCTGGGATGGAAACAAACCCTCCCCCTCGCCGCCGGATTGCGGCGGGCGGTGGCTGAGATCGCGCCGGGCCTGGTTGGAACCGGCCGATGAGCCCCTGCCCTCTTTGCGGCGGCGGCAACGCCGAGATTTTCCTGCGGCGCGCGCAGGTGCCGGTGCACCAGAATCTCGTCATGGCCGATGCGGCGGCGGCGCGCGCGGCGGCGCGCGGCGCGCTTTCCATGGCGGTCTGCGCCGACTGCGGCTTCGTTTTCAATGCCGGCTTCGAGCCGGCAAAGATCGCTTACGGCCGGGGCTATGACAATAATCAGGCGTGCTCGGCCCGCTTCCAGGCCCATATGGACGCGCTTGCCGGCGAAGTCCTGGCCCATAGCCCGAGGAACGCCGTGATCGTGGAGGTGGGCTGCGGCAACGGCCGGTTCTTGCGCAAACTTACAGCGAATGGGAACCGCGCCATCGGCTTCGATCCAAGTTATGACGGCCCCGACAGCGACCTCGACGGGCGGCTCACCTTCCGCCGCAGCTATTATGATTCCCACGCTGCATCGGTGACCGCCGACGTGGTTGTCTGCCGCCATGTGATCGAACATGTCCCCGCGCCGATGGATTTCCTGCGCACCGTGCGTTCCGCCGCCCGCGACGCCCGGGTGTTTTTCGAAACCCCCTGCGTCGAATGGATCCTGGCCAACGCCGTGATCTGGGATTTCTTTTACGAACACTGCTCGCTGTTTTCCGCCGACACCCTGCGCTACGCCTGCGCCAAGGCGGGTTTTGCGGCGGACAGCGTCACGCATACGTTCGGCGGCCAGTACCTGTGGCTGCGGGGAAAGTCCGCGGCCCCCACCGACCGGCCTCCGCGGGAAGCCGCGGTCCGGTTGCGGGGCCTCGCCCACTCATATGCAAAACTGTGTGACGACCAGCAGGCCGCGTGGATGCACCGGCTGGCCGACCTCGGCAAACGCGGTCCGGTTGCGCTCTGGGGCGCGGGCGCCAAGGGTGCTACCTTCGCCAACCTGCTCGATCCCGACCGCGCCATGCTCGCCTGTGTCGTGGACATCAATCCCAACAAGCAAGGGCGCTACCTTCCCGGCAGCGCCCATGAGATTGTCGCGCCGGAAGAACTCGCCCGCCGCGGCGTCAAGAGCGCCGTGCTCCCGAACCCGAACTACCGTGACGAGATCGCCGCACTCCTGGCGGCGCTGGACGTTCAGGTCGACCTGGTGGATCTGCTCTGACCCCCGCGCGGGGTCACCACACTTTCCAGGGGGCGCGGCCGCCGTGCCATTGAGCTTCGAGATGGTTGCGGTCGCGCAGCGTGTCCATGGCGTGCCAGTATCCGCCGTGCCTGAACGCCATGAGTTCACCGGCTTGTGCGAGGGCGGTGACGACGTCGCTTTCGAGACTGGCGCCATCGCCCGAAATGAAATCCAGCACCCCCGGCGAGAACACAAAGAAGCCGCCGTTGACCCAGCCGCCGTCGCCCAGCGGCTTCTCCACGAACTCGCGCACCTTGTCGCCGGCGAGATCGAGCGTGCCGTATCGCCCGGCGGGCCGCACGGCCGTGACGGTCGCGAGCCGCCCGTGGGCGCTGTGGAAGGCCATGAGCGCCTTGACGTCGATATCCGCGACCCCGTCGCCATAGGTCAGGCAGAACGGCTCGCCGCCCAGATAATCCTTCACCCGCTTGAGCCGGCCGCCGGTGAGCGTGGTCTCCCCGGTATCCACCAGGGTCACCTGCCAGGGCTCGGCCTGCGCCTGGTGAATGACGGTGGTGTTGTCGCGCATGTTGAAGGTGATATCCGACATGTGCAGTCCGTAGTTCGCGAAATATTCCTTGATCATGTAGCCTTTGTAGCCGAGGCAGACCACGAAGTCGGTGATTCCGCCGGACTGGTAAATCTTCATGATATGCCAGATGATCGGCCGCCCGCCGATCTCGACCATCGGCTTGGGACGGACCTGGGTCTCTTCCGAAAGACGGGTGCCCATCCCGCCGGCGAGAATTACAGCTTTCATTGACGCCCCTGCTGACCGTCCGCGCTTGCCCGCGACCGGCGTTCGATGATGCCGTCCAAACATTCTTCCAGCGCGGCGCAATCGACGACGATATCTCGCCGGTACCCCTGCCGCACGCCATCCCCTTCTGCGCCCCGGCACAGGAGGCGATGAAGGCGAATGCCGAGTTTGGCGCATTGGCCCGCGATCGCCAACGTCCCCGATTCGACGGTGAGTTCGCGCGCGTCATCGATATAGAGAACCACCAGGTCGGTCCCGGGGCGGAGCTGATAGAACGCCCAGACGTCCGATCCATAAACCGTCAGGACAACGCCCGCATCCTGCAGGATCGCGTCCTGCCGGGGAACCGCCACTTCCGGCCGGCGCATGCGTTCGAAGCCGAGGCGGTCCAGGAGCGCATCCAGCTCCGCGCCGTTGTCGACCGACCGGCCGCGGCCCGTCCCGCTGCGTTCCAGGTAGATGCGCCGCCCCGGCCCGGGTTTCGCGGGCCGGGTGGCCGGATCCGGGCCCAGGGCGTCATAGAGGAATTTGGTCAACACCGTGTTCACCCGGTAATAGCCGTCATGGATCATGACCGTCAGGCTGCGAAAGCGGTAGCGCCGCCCGGCTTCGCACAGGATCATGTCTTGAGGCCGCAGGCCGAACGACGCCAGGGTGTCGCGTTGGTGCTGCGTGAGATCGCCCGGCACCGCGACTTTCAGCGCCGGGTTGCCGGAGTGCTTCCAGGCGTAAAGGCGCGGGAGAAAATCGGCGATCCAATGGCCGAAGTGGTTTTGCGGCGGCGCCGAAAGAAACAAGGCGTCGGCATCGACGACAATGAGCGGCCGCGGCCAGGGGTGCACGGCGCGCGTCGCCTCCTTGCTGTAAAGATGACCGACACCGTTGAAACGCACCGCGGCGTCCATGAAGCCCGATCCATTCAGCATTTCCCCCGACTGTAGAATCACAAAGTCCCAGCCCGGGATGATGGTCGCCATGGGAAGCCGCACCGCCGCGACCGGTGGGCTTCGGTAGGTGTAGGCCGCGCCGTCGTAGGGGTCGGTGACCGCCACGTCCTCGGACGGCACCAGTTCCCGGACGTCCTGGGTGAGGCGCCAGTGGTCGAATTGGGCGACGGACGACACTCTCAACACACGCACCGAGCCGCCGCCGGGGAAATGGCCCTGCGTCACGGCGAAGAAACGCCGCAAATGGCGCCAGGCCTTTGCCGAGTCTTCGTCGTAAAAGATCAGCGCCAGGTTCAACAGCAGCAGACTGTCATCCGGCGCCGCGGCGAGCGCTTCCTCGAGCACCGGGGCCACCGGCGTCGCCGCCCAGCCGGTATTGAGCATCACGCCGGCCAGCAGGGTCAGCAGGTTGGGGTGAAGATCCCCGGACTGGATGGCCAGGACCGCATGGGCCATCACCTCGTCATACCGCCGCGCATCGAACAGCGCGGGAAGATTGTGGGGAACATTTGCCGGCGGCGGATCGGACATGGCGCCTTCAATACCACATGGAATCGCTGCTTTTTCAACATTCTAGGCGTAAACCTGCGGCATCGGAGCGGAATTTGGCGGGCATTGGGGGCCCGCTTGGCTGGGGGGCCCAGGGCGTCGTTGATTTGGATCAATGTCGCCATTTGGCAATACTTGTATTTCGGATACATGTTTTTATGACGAGCGATTGATGCGTCTCAGCCAATTCTCCGATTACTCGCTGCGCGTCCTGCTCTATCTCGCGGAACGGCCGGGTGTCCCCAACTCCATTTCCGAGATCGCGGCGTGGTACGGCGTCTCCAAGGATCACCTGGTCAAGGTCGGCCACAATCTCGTCAAGCGCGGCTACGTCAGGTCGGTCCGGGGGCGCAAGGGCGGCCTCGTCCTCGACCGCCCGGCCGCCGAAATCTCGATCGCGGCCATCGTTCGCGACACCGAACCGGACTTCGCGATCGTGGAGTGTTTTGACCCGAAGACCAACACCTGCCGCATCACTCATGCCTGCGACCTGAAGCACACCCTTCGCCGCGCACGCAAGGCGTTCTTCGACGTGCTCGAGGGCCAGTCGCTTCAATCCCTCATTCCCACCTCCAACCACACACACTGAAGGAGCATACAATGGCGTCACTTTACGAACGGCTCGGCGGAGAAGCTGCGGTCAATGCCGCGGTCGATATTTTCTATCGCAAGATGCTGAGCGACGACCGCGTCAGCGGTTTCTTCGACGACACCGACATGGACCGCCAGGCGGCGAAGCAAAAGGCGTTCCTGACCATGGCGTTCGGCGGCCCCAACAAATACACCGGAAAGGACATGCGAACCGCCCACCAGCATCTGGTGTCGCGCGGCCTTGCCGATGTCCATGTCGACGCGGTGATCCAGCACCTTGGCGCCACGCTCAAGGAACTGGGCGTTCCCGACTCCGACATCAAGGAAGTCGCGGCGATCGCCGAGAGCGTGCGCAACGACGTTTTGTGCCGCTAAGCCGGAATCACGGCACATGACCGCGCAGATCACGTATGGACACCAGCGTTACGCCGCCGCGCCGGGTGAGACGGTATTGAGCTGCCTCACGCGGAACGGCGTCTCGGTGCCCCATGCGTGCTGCGCGGGCGTGTGCCAATCCTGCCTGTTGCAGGCAACCGAAGGCGTGCCGCCAACCGCCGCCCAGAAAGGCCTGAAGCCCGCCCTCCAGCAAAAAGGCTTCTTCCTCGCCTGCCAATGCCTGACCGAGGCGAATCTCACGGTGGCCTTGCCGGATGCCGACGGCGTCGATGTGGCGGCAACCGTGCTGCGCACCGAGATGCTCAATCATAACGTGATGAGGCTCATCCTCGCGCCCGAGGCGCCGTTCCCGTGCGAGCCGGGACAATATCTGACGCTGATCGCCGATCGCACCCTCGCGCGCAGCTACTCGATCGCCAATGACGTGCAGGAGGATGGATACATCGAACTGCAGATCCGCCTGATGCCGGACGGCCAGATGAGCCGTTTTCTGCAGGGCAACGCCCGCGCCGGCCTGGGCGTCACGCTGCGCGGCCCCGCCGGGTCCTGTTTCTACGTGGCGGAGGGCAATCAGGACTACCCCTTGATCCTGGCCGGCACCGGCACCGGTTTGGCGCCGCTGGCCGGGATCGCCCGCCGTGCGTTGGCGCAGGGTCACCGCGGAGATATTCTCCTGTTTCACGGCGCCCTGAAACCGGAGGATCTCTATCTTGGCGGCGAACTCGGAGATCTCGCGCAGATCAATCCCCAATTCCGCTACCAAGCCTGCGTCCTGAATGGGGACGGGGGAAGCGCCTATAGCATCGGCAACATCGAGGATTTCGTGCTTGCGGCGCTGCCAGCCACGCCGGCGGCAACCCGCCTGTTTCTCTGCGGCGCCCCGGAGTTCGTGAACAGCCTGCGCCGAAAGGCGTTCCTCCGCGGCGTTGCGTCGCGGCACATCTATGTCGACGCCTTCTTGCCGGCCCAGCCCGCGCCGGTCAAAAGCAGCGCCCCCGGCAGCGACGCGCCGCAGCCCCCGCGGCCCGAACTCCTGAGCGCATAGAGGGCGGTTCTCTCCGGAGTCCGCCAAGCCCTCGCCGCTGCACATATCGACGCACGTCCGGATCGGCTGCCGCATTTGAGGCATGACGGATCCGCGGCGAAGGCGTTGGACCGGCGTCTATTAAGATTGGAAGAACAGTCCGTCACGCGGGCGTCGACATCATTGACCGGCTCAACGGCAATCGCGTCAAAACACCGAAGTGAGAGGCTACGGTACGCTGGGTGATGTTCCACCCCGCGCACCGTATGCCGCCCCACGCAGGAGATGATTTTGACGACGGTCATTCATCGCCGCTGTATTGGGATATAAGAACAGATAGCTAGGACTCGATAGGCCGTGAACAATGGCGAATAGAACAGAAACCATTCAACGACTGCGCACGGAGATCCATGCGCTCGAACGACAGCTGGGAGCCGGCAACCGGCTGATTGATCTTCTACGGCACCAACTCTCCGAGCACGAGTCCTGCACCGCCGACGAGCGCCGCGAGCACATTTTCCGGCGCGCCGCATGGGACCTTGTCGGGCGCCGCGCGGTTGACGCGACCTCGCTGACACCGATGACAAAAGACGACATCTCAAAGTCAATTGTCGCCCTCGGCGCGCACCTCGATCAAAAGTATGCCGAAATCAGGGCAATGCGCGAAGTCACCGAATACATGAATGGCGGCCATTTGCTCAACGAGGTCATGGACAATATATTCCCCATCCTGGAAAAAGTTGTCCCGTACGACCGCATCGGCGTGTCCATGATCGATACCGATCAATACGGATACAAGTGGGTGCGGCTTGAATGGGTTCGCGCAAAATACAAGAAGCTCTTTCTGAAGCCGGGCTACGCCAGCCAGCTTGATCGTAGCCACCTACCCGATAACTTTTTTCAGCACGACCCCCAGATCATAAACGATATGGAAGGCCATGCGGACGAGCACCCGAATTCAGTGACGGCCGCGCTGCTTCTGAAAGAAGGGGTACGGTCGAACCTCACCTACCCCATCAATGGACGGAAAGGGGTCATTGGCTACATCTTCTTCTCCAGCCACGAGAGGGACACATACGTCGACCCGCACATCGACATTTTTGCCCAAATCGCGACAGAACTCGGCCTTGTGATCGAAAAGGGGCGAATCTACGAACAGTTATGTCAGCGAAACGAGATGCTGAAAGACATGTTCGGCCGCTATGTCACCGAAGAAATCGCGGACATGGTCCTAAGCGGGAATACCGCGGAGCCGTTGAAGGGCCAACGGTGCAAGGTCACCATACTTTTTGCGGACCTTCGCAATTTCACATCGATGTCGGAATCCCTGGCACCGGAAAAGGTGGTGGAGGCTCTTAATATCTATCTGCGCGCCATGACCCAGCTGGTCATGCGATACGAGGGGAGGATCGACAATTTCATAGGCGACGGAATTTTGGCGGTCTTTGGCGCGCCACGATCGACGCCGACGGACGCGGCGCGCGCCGTTGCCTGCGCCATCGCCATGGAAAATGAGATGGCGACGATCAATGAAGATCTTGTGAAGCGCGGGCTGCCTGCTCTCGCGATGGGGATCGGCCTCAACACGGGCGACGTCGTTGCCGGCAATATCGGATCGGAACTGCGGATGACCTACAGCGTCATCGGCAATCCGGTGAATGTCGCTTCCCGGCTCTCGTCGCTTGCCGCCGGCGGACAACTTCTCGCGACCGAGTCGACGTTCAGGGAGGTGAAAGGACTTGTCGAAGCCGCCGGCAGCCTGCGGGTTTCCATCAAGGGAATACAAAATCCGGTTCAGGTGATCGAATTAACCGCCATCACCGGCGACTATGGCGTGCGCAAAAACGCCCCCGCAGACCCGCTCCTGATCGCCGACCTATAATGCGAATACTTGGCGCTGATGGCTTGAATGGGGGATGGCGCGCAGGGCCGGGCACTGAAAAATGGGATGGATCAATGAATTAGGGTGGGACCGCGACATTCGCGGTTCCACGTATTGATTGACGTTTTTGCGGGCCAATGTCGCGTCTCATTATATATGAGCGTGCAACATCACATAGGCGTCAAATTCAGCGGCCATTGATTTCTCAGGGTCAGCCATGAGGCACATCTCCACGACTTCGAGTGTACATTAGCGACCGTCCGCGAGCATTGCTTGAGCTGCACTTACCATGCACTTACGGCGCTCACCGAAAATCAGTGAGCGCCGTAAGTTATTGAAAAATTGGTGGGCCCGGCAGGACTTGAACCTGCAACCAGACCGTTATGAGCGGCCTGCTCTAACCAATTGAGCTACAGGCCCCACCTTCGGCGACGCGACTATCAACACCGCGGCAATGTTTCACGTGAAACAGATTGCCGACCTACGGCTTTCCCCAACCCCCCAAAAGCAAAACGGCCGGCGGTTCGCACCACCGGCCGCTTTTTTAAACCGACAACGCCGCGGCTTGCGGCTCAGTTGTCCAGGAAGCTGCGGAGCTTGCGCGAGCGGCTCGGGTGCTTGAGCTTGCGCAGCGCCTTGGCTTCGATCTGGCGTATTCGCTCGCGGGTCACCGAGAACTGCTGACCGACTTCTTCCAGCGTATGGTCGGTGTTCATGCCGATGCCGAAGCGCATGCGCAGCACGCGTTCCTCGCGGGCGGTGAGGCTGGCCAGGACCCGGGTGCAGGTTTCGCGCAGGTTGCCGTTGATGGCGGCATCCAGCGGCTGCACCGCGTTCTTGTCCTCGATGAAATCGCCGAGGTGGCTGTCTTCCTCGTCGCCGATCGGCGTTTCGAGGGAGATCGGCTCCTTGGCGATCTTCAGGACCTTGCGCACCTTCTCCAGCGGCATCTGCAGCTTTTCGGCCAGCTCTTCCGGGGTCGGCTCGCGGCCGATCTCGTGCAGCATCTGGCGGCTGGTGCGCACCAGTTTGTTGATGGTCTCGATCATATGCACGGGAATTCGGATGGTGCGCGCCTGGTCGGCGATCGAGCGCGTGATCGCCTGGCGGATCCACCACGTGGCGTAGGTCGAGAATTTATAGCCGCGGCGGTATTCGAACTTATCCACCGCCTTCATCAAACCGATGTTGCCTTCCTGGATCAGGTCGAGGAACTGCAGGCCGCGGTTGGTGTACTTCTTGGCGATGGAGATGACGAGGCGCAGGTTGGCCTCGATCATTTCCTTCTTGGCGCGGCTGGCTTCGCGTTCACCCTTCTGCACGGTATTGACGATGCGGCGGAATTCCGCGATCGACACGCCGGCCTCGTCGGAGATCGCCGAGATCTGGGCGCGCACGCTTTCCACGTCCGCCGCGAAGCGGGCGGCGAATTCCTTCCAGCCCTTGCCGGCCAGCTTGCCGACGCGCGCCAGCCAGTTGGGGTCGAGTTCGGCGCCGTAATAGTTCTCGAGGAACTCCTCGCGTTTGATGCGCGACTTCAGCGCATAGCGCAGGATCTGGCCTTCGAAGCCGAGCAGCTTGCGGTTCAGGTCATTGAGCTGTTCGACCAGGGATTCGATGCGCGCATTGTTGAGATGCACGGCTTCCATCAGTTCGACCAGTTCGGCCTTCAGCTTCTGGAAACGGCGCTCGACGCCCTTTTCGATCTCGGCGCCCTGCTGCAGGGTCTGGAGGCGGGATTCCTGCGACTTCTTGAGTTTGCCGTAGGTGGCGGCGATTTTCTCGAACGCCTCCAGCACCTGGGGCATCAGCGAGGCTTCCATCGCCGCCAGCGAAACCGCGGCTTCGTCGTTTTCGTCGCCGCCGCTCAGTCCGCCTGGGCCACCCGGGCCGCCGGGCACGCCGTTGGCGCCATCGGCATTCTGCGCGCCGTCACCGCGCGCGGCGGCGCTGCCGCCCTGCGCCGGAGCCTTGCCCTTCGGCGCCGCCCCTTCCTCGTCGTCACCGTCGGCGGGGGCCGACACCACATCGACTTCCAGTTCCTGGTCGGAAGCGGTGTCGGAGGCGCCGGCGCCGTAGGTCGCGTCGAGGTCGATGATGTCGCGCAGCAGCATCTTGCCGTTCTGCAGCGCGTCGTGCCAAGCGAGCAGCGATCTGATGGTGATCGGGCTTTCGCAGATGCCGCCGATCATCATCTCGCGCCCGGCCTCGATGCGCTTGGCGATGGCGATTTCGCCCTCGCGCGAGAGCAGTTCCACCGAACCCATTTCGCGCAGGTACATGCGCACCGGGTCGTCGGTGCGGCCGACGTCGTCTTCGTCGATATTGCCGCCGGCATAGGCTTCGGCCTTGGGGCTCTCCTCGCCGTCGGCGGCGGGCTCGGCTTCCTCGGCTTCCTCGCCTTCCACCACGTTGATGCCCATCTCGGACAGCATCGACATGGTGTCTTCGATCTGCTCGGAGGTCATTTCCTCCGACGGCAGCGCGGCGTTCAGTTCGTCATAGGTGATGTAGCCCCGCTCCTTGGCCTTAGCGATCAGCTTCTTGATCGAGGCATTGGTGGAGTCGAGCAACGGCGAATCACCGGGCGCGGCGGCGGCAGCGGCTTCTTGAGGTTCTTCTTTTTCTGCAGTGGCCGCTTTGGTCGCCAATGGTTTAGCTCCTGGTACGTTAAGTTTGGTCTTGGCGGGCGCGGCGGCGGCGGGCGGCGCCCCTTTGACCATGGATTTCGGGAGGGCCCCCTTGGCGGGTGATAACGCCTTGGCGGGGGCGGTCGTTGCGGGCTTGGAAGACCCCTGGGCGGCGGTGGTCTTGAGGGCGGCCTTCAGGTCCTTGCCGGCCTTGACCGGCTTCACCGGGGCGGACGCCTTGGCCGGCTTCACAGCCGCCTTGGGCGCGGGCTTCCCCCCTTTCGGCGGGGCAGCCTTCGCGGGCGCTTTGGCCGCGGTTTTGGCCGCCGCTTTTGCGGGCTTGGTCTTAGGGGCCGCCTTGGTCGCCATTCAGGGCTCCAGCGTCACATTCTAATAGACTGAAACAAAACGACTTTTTCGAACTCTACGTCAACCGTGGCCTGCATCCTGCTCTTCGTCTTCGACCGGTCCGGTCTGTTCGTACAGCGCGTTATAGGCCGCGATCGTCTGCTCAGACGGGTTTTCCGCCAGGTCCTGTTCTGCACGCTTGAGGTCCGCCTCAAGGTCGGCCCGCTGGATCAGGGCATAGGTATGATCCCAGCCTGCCAGAGCCTGCACCGCAGAAGCCTGCGGCCTAGCAAAGCCCGCATGGACGTAAATGTCTGAATCTAAAAGATTCGCGAGCTCCTGGGCAAATCCCTGAGATGCTAGTTGGGCCCGCAGCGTAGCAAAATCAAGCTCCTGGGTCTGAGCTAGGTGCAATAAGGCGCTTTGCCTCAATGAGTCAAGGCGAGCGTCGGAAAACATCAGTGCGCCGAGGCGCTCCTCGACCCGGTCGACGATGTCAGGGTGATTGAGGGCGGCGGCCAGCAGAATCCGCTCCCGGAGAGCCCTGGCGGTCCGGCCGCGGGTGTCCTCGTCTCCTGCGGCCGGCCGGGGGAGGATCTGGGGAGAGGGTTTGGAGAAGATGGGCGCCCGGCCTGTCCCGGAGCGTCGGAAACCGCCCTTGCCCGCCGCGCCCCGCCCCTGGCCCCCGCCCTGGCCCCCGCCTTGAAAAGCCGGCCGCGCCGGCCGGAACAGCTCATAGAGCTTGTTCTTGAACATCTGGCGGTACTGGGTGCGGACGGTTTCGTCGGCGATCTGCCCAGCCTTGGCCATGGCATGGGTTTCGAAGCCGGCGCGGCGCTCCGGGGTATCGACGGGGTGTTCGGCCAGGAGCTGGTTCCACACCACTTCGGACAGGGGCACCGCCCCCGCCAGCACTTCGGCCATGGCGGCGGGCCCCTGGCGGCGGCAGATCTCGTCCGGGTCCTTGCCGCCGGCCATGATGGCGAACCGCAGCGAGTAGCCCGGCTTCAAGAGCGGCAGTGCCCGGTCGGCGCCGCGCAAAGCCGCGGCCCGCCCCGCCTTGTCGCCGTCGAAGCAGAGAATCGGCTCGGGCGCGAAGCGCCACAACAGCGCGATCTGGGTTTCGGTGAGCGCGGTGCCGAGCGGCGCCACGGCGTTGGTGAACCCGGCCTGGGCCAGGGCGATCACGTCCATATAGCCTTCGGCGACGATGATCTCCTTGTCGACCGAGGCCTTTTCCCTGGCGAGCGACAGGCCGTAGAGCATCTGGCCTTTGTGGAACAGCGGCGTGTCCGGGGAGTTGAGATACTTGGGTTCGCCATCTCCCATGACGCGGCCGCCGAAGGCCACCGGCCGGCCGCGGGCGTCCATGATCGGGAAGGTGACGCGGTCGCGGAAGAAGTCGAAGGACTCGCGGCCGTCCTTGCCCGGCGACACCAGGCGGGTTTCCAACAGCAGATCTTCTTTCACCCCGCGCGCCAGCAGTTTGGTTTTCACGGCGTTGCCGCTGGGGGCATAGCCCAGACGAAAACGCTTGATGGTCTCTTCGCTAAGCCCGCGGCTTTCGCGCAGGTACGCCAACGCGCGGCGGCCTTCGGCGCCGCGCAGTGCGTCCTCGAAAATGCCGCAGCCGGCCTCGACGGCCTGTTGCAGCAAGGTGACCCGCGCCGCCTCCTGCACCTCTTCCCGGCTCTGGCGCGGCATCTCCACGCCCGCCTCTTCCGCCAGGCGTTCCACCGCCTCGGGGAAGGACAGGTTCTGGGTCTTCATCAGGAAGGTGAAGATGTCGCCGTGCTCCTGGGTCGAGAAGCAGTGGTAGAAGCCCTTCTCGTCGCTGACAGTGAAGGACGGGGATTTCTCGTTGGAGAACGGACTTAAGCCAATGTACTCGCGGCCGCGGCGGATCAGCTTGACCCGCTTGCCGACCACCGACGACACCGGAATCCGGGCGCGGATCTCATCCAGGAACTGGGGGGTGAAGGTGGCCATGAACCAAGGTTAGCAGGATTCGGCCCGGCGAGGCCGAAACCGCACATCAGGGGCGCCGTCTGGAAAAGCGGGGATATCGGGGATAAGCGCGGCGGGTGCCTAACCGAGGTTGGCCTTCACCAGGCCCGAGGCCTTCGAGAAGTCCATCTGGCCGGCGTATTTTTCCTTCAGCACGGCCATGACCTTGCCCATGTCCTTGACGGATGACGCGCCGGTCTCGGCGATGGCGGCCTTGATGGCGGCGGTCGCTTCGGTTTCGTCCATCTGCTTGGGCATGAAGCTCTGGATGATGTCGATCTCTTGCTGCTCGGCCCTGGCCAGTTCCGGCCGGCCGCCCTTTTCGAACATCTCGATGCTTTCCCGGCGCTGCTTCACCATGCCGGTCATCATTTGCAGGATATCTTCGTCGGGAATCGCGGTGACGCCCTTGGGGCGGGCGGCGATGTCCTTGTCCTTCAAGGCGGCCATGATCAGGCGGACGGTGTGCACCACCCGTTCGTTCTTGGATTTGAGGGCGTCTTTCAACGCCTCGCTGAAGCGGGTGCGCAACATTTGTGTCTCAATTCCGGGGGCGGGCCTGGGGACGGAAAGGATCAAAACTAAAGGAAACCAGGGCCATTGGCAAAAGCTTCAGCCACACCACTACATCTTGAAAAACGCCGGTTGACTCACCGGGGTGCTATGCCTAAACACCGGTCTTCAGTCACACAACTCGTGCACACGCGAAGCCGCCCGTTTCCACGCTCGGAGAAGGACGGCAAGGGCGGGTGCGAACATAAGCTTAGGAGCGTTTCGCACCGATGGCCTCCGAAACCGTGCCTGAAAAGCCCGCCGGTGCAACGGCCGTCCTGGTCTTGCACGATGGCACGGTTTTTTGGGGGCATGGTCTCGGCGCCGTCGGCAGCAACGTCGGCGAGGTGGTGTTCAACACCTCCATCACCGGCTACCAGGAAGTGCTGACCGACCTGTCCTACGCCGGGCAGATCATCACCTTCACCTTTCCCCATGTCGGCAATGTCGGCGCCAATCCGGAAGACCTGGAAAGCGTCACCCCGGCCGCCCGCGGCTGCATCATCCGCGACGAGATCACCGAGCCGTCGAACTACCGCGCCCGCCAGCACCTGGACGCCTGGCTCAAAGCGCATAATCTGCCGTGCATCGCCGGCATCGATACCCGCCGGCTGACGCGCCTGATCCGCGACCGCGGCGCCCCCAACGGCGTCATCTGCCACGACCTGAGCGGTACCTTCGATATTCCGAAGCTGCTCGCCCAGGCCAAGGCCTGGCCCGGCCTCAACGGCATGGACCTGGCCAAGGACGTCACCTGCCGCCAGACCTACGCCTGGACCCAGACCCGCTGGGACCGCGCCGCCGGCTACGGCGACCAGGACAAGCCCAAGTTCAACGTGGTCGCCGTGGACTACGGCGCCAAGCAGAACATCCTGCGCTGCCTGGCCGACGCCGGCTGCAAGGTGACCGTGGTGCCCGCCACCGCCACCGCCGAAGATATCCTGCGCCACCAGCCGGACGGCGTGTTCCTGTCCAACGGACCCGGCGATCCTGCGGCCACCGGCGTCTACGCGGTGCCCGAGATCCAGAAGGTCATCGCGACGGGAAAGCCCGTGTTCGGAATTTGCCTGGGCCACCAGTTGCTGGCGCTGGCCTTCGGCGCCAAGACCTACAAGCTCGACCGCGGCCACCGCGGCGCCAACCAGCCGGTGAAAGACCTGGAGACCGGCAAGGTCGAGATCACCTCGCAGAACCACGGTTTCGCCGTCGACCGCGCCACCCTGCCCCAGACCGTGATCGAGACCCACACGTCGCTGTTCGACGGCATCGTCGAAGGCATGCGCAGCGTCGACAAGCCGGTGTTCTCGGTCCAGTACCATCCGGAGGCTTCGCCGGGCCCCCAGGACAGCCACTACCTGTTCCATCGCTTCACCAAGCTGATGCAGGAGAACAAGCGGTGAGCGGTCATTACGCCCTTTCCCCTTTTTGTCATTCTTGGGCCGTAGGCCCGAGACTCCAGAGGTTTGCGGTTTCTGGTTTTTCAAACCGAAAAACACAAACCTCTGGAGTCTCGCGGCTGCGCCGCAAGAATGACGAGAAAACAAAAATCGAAGTGGTGCTCTGAGTCATGCCGAAGCGTACCGACATCAAAAGCATCCTGATCATCGGCGCCGGGCCCATCGTCATCGGCCAGGCCTGCGAGTTCGACTACTCGGGCGCCCAGGCGTGCAAGGCCCTTCGTGAAGAAGGCTACCGCGTCATCCTGGTCAACTCCAACCCCGCCACCATCATGACCGACCCGGAGATGGCCGACGCCACTTATGTCGAGCCCATCACCCCGGAGATGGTCGCCAAGATCATCGAGAAGGAGCGCCCGGACGCGCTTCTGCCCACCATGGGCGGCCAGACCGCGCTCAACACCGCCATGAAGCTGGCCGACACAGGGATTCTGGCGAAATACGGCGTCGAGATGATCGCCGCCAAGCGCGACGTCATTGCCAAAGCGGAAGACCGCGAGCTGTTCCGCGACGCCATGACCAAGATCGGCCTCGAAAGCCCGCGCTCGCAGATGGTGAAATCGCTGGAGGAAGCCCGCGAGGCGGTGAAGATCACCGGCCTGCCGGCGATCATTCGCCCGTCGTTCACCATGGGCGGCGAAGGCGGCGGCATCGCCTACAACACCGAGGAATTCGAATATATCGTCGGCACCGGCCTGGCCGCGTCGCCGGTGAAGACCGTGCTGGTCGAAGAGTCGGTGCTGGGCTGGAAAGAATACGAGATGGAGGTGGTCCGCGACAAAGCCGACAACTGCATCATCATCTGTTCGATTGAAAACGTCGACCCGATGGGCATCCACACCGGCGATTCCATCACCGTGGCGCCGGCGCTGACGCTCACCGACAAGGAATACCAGGTGATGCGCAACGCCTCGATCGCCTGCCTGCGCGAGATCGGCGTCGACACCGGCGGCTCCAACGTGCAGTTCGCGGTCAATCCCGCCGACGGCCGCCTGGTGGTGATCGAGATGAACCCGCGCGTGTCGCGCTCCTCGGCGCTGGCCTCCAAGGCGACCGGGTTCCCGATCGCCAAAATCGCCGCCAAGCTCGCGGTCGGCTACACCCTGGACGAGCTGGTCAACGACATCACCAAAGCCACGCCGGCCTCGTTCGAACCGACCATCGACTACGTGGTCACCAAGATCCCGCGCTTCACCTTCGAGAAATTCCCCGACGCCGACGCCCTGCTCGGCACCGCCATGAAGTCGGTGGGCGAGGCTATGGCGGTTGGCAGGACTTTCGCCGAGAGCCTGCAGAAAGGCCTGCGCTCCATGGAGACCGGCCTCACCGGGCTCAACGACCTGCTGTTCGACGACAAGGGCCAGCCGGTGCGCGACACGGCCGTGCTGCGCGCTGCCCTCGCCAAGCAGCGCCCCGACCGGGTGCTGCTGGCCGCCCAGGGCCTGCGCTCGGGCCTGTCGGTGGAGGACGTGCAGACCGCCACCAAATTCGATCCCTGGTTCCTGCGCCAGCTCGAGGTCATCGTCACCGCCGAGAAAAAGGTGCAGGCCGAAGGCCTGCCCACGACCCAAGGCGAGATGTTGCGCCTCAAGCAGCTGGGCTTCTCCGACGCACGCCTCGCCGAACTCACCGGCCGGAAAGCCGCCGACGTGCGCGCCCATCGCCGCGGCCTCAAGGTGCGCCCGGTGTTCAAGCGCATCGACACCTGCGCCGCCGAGTTCGCCTCGCCCACGCCTTATATGTATTCCTGCTACGAAGGCGACGGCCTCAATCCGGCCGAATGCGAAGCCGACCCCAGCGCCAGGACCAAGGTGGTGATCCTGGGCGGCGGCCCCAACCGCATCGGCCAGGGCATCGAGTTCGACTACTGCTGCGTCCACGCCGCCTTTACCCTGCGCGACGCCGGTTTCGAGACCATCATGGTCAACTGCAACCCGGAGACCGTGTCCACCGACTACGACACCTCCGACCGCCTGTACTTCGAGCCGCTGACCGCCGAAGACGTCATTGAACTCATCACCACCGAACAGGCCAACGGCAAGCTCCTGGGCGTGATCGTGCAGCTCGGCGGCCAGACGCCGCTCAAGCTGTCCCACGCGCTGGAAGCCGCCGGTATCCCTATTCTCGGCACCTCGCCCGACGCCATCGACCTGGCCGAGGATCGCGAGCGGTTCCAGAAACTGCTGGGCGAACTGAAACTGCGCCAGCCCGCCAACGGCACCGCGCATACCTTCGACGAAGCCCTCGCCGCAGCCAACCGCATCGGATATCCCGTCGTCATCCGTCCGTCCTACGTGCTGGGCGGCCGGGCCATGCGCATCGTCTATGACGACGCCGCGCTGGCCGAATATATGCGCGAGGCGGTCAAGGTCAGCGGCGATAACCCGGTGCTGATCGATTCCTATCTGACCGGCGCCATCGAAGTGGACGTGGACGCCATGGCCGATGGCGAGGACGTCTATATCGCCGCCATCATGGAGCATATCGAGGAAGCCGGCATCCACTCCGGCGATTCCGCCTGCGCCCTGCCGCCCTATTCGCTCAAGTCCGACATCGTCGACGAGATCAAGCGCCAGACCGTCGCACTCGCCAAGTCGCTCAAGGTCGTCGGCCTGATGAACGTGCAGTACGCGGTCAAGGACGGCGTGGTCTACATCCTGGAGGTGAACCCGCGCGCCTCGCGCACCGTGCCGTTCGTCGCCAAGGCGACGGGTGTGCCCGTGGCCAAGCTCGCCGCGCGCCTGATGGCCGGCGCCAAGCTCAAGGACTTCGCCCTCGGCGCCGACTGGCAGGAACAGAACGCCAAGGCCGGCGTCAAAGGACATGTGGCGGTCAAGGAAGCGGTGTTCCCCTTCAACCGCTTCCCGGGCGTCGACATCGTGCTGGGGCCGGAAATGAAATCCACGGGTGAGGTCATCGGCCTCGACCGCGACTTCCCGCGCGCCTTCGCCAAGTCACAGCTCGCCGCCGGCACCGTTCTGCCGCTCAAGGGCACGGTGTTCATCTCGGTGCGCAACGGCGACAAGAAAGCCGCGTTCCGCATCGCACAGCGCTTCACCGGCATGGGTTTCAAGGTGATCGCCACCCGCGGCACGCAGAAGGCCCTGGCCGAGATGGGCCTCGCCGTGGAGCCTGTGAACAAGGTGGCGGAGGGGCGGCCGCACTGCGTCGACGCGATGATTTCCGGCAATGTTCAGATGGTGGTGAACACCACCGAGGGCGCCCAGTCGCTCAAGGACAGTTTCGCCATCCGGCGCACGGCGTTAACCCGCAATATCTGCCACTATACCACCCTTTCGGGGGCGGAAGCCGCCATCGAGGCCATCGCCGCCCTCAAGGACGGCGCCCTTGATGTCGCCCCCCTCCAATCCTATTTTAAGTCGTAGGTTTTAAGACTTTTCCCGGGTTAACATCCGGGTGTTGGCTCTCGCCGGTCCCCGGCGGGGGCCTTCAATACTTTTAGGCGAGAGGGCCTCGGACGTGGAAAAGATCCCCATGACGGCGGAAGGGCTGGAGCCGCTCAAGGAAGAGCTGCATCAGTTGAAAGCGGTCGAACGTTACGCGGTCATCAAGCAGATCGCGGAAGCGCGCGAGCACGGCGACCTTTCGGAAAACGCCGAGTACCACGCCGCCCGCGAACGCCAGAGCTTCATCGAAGGCCGCATCCTCGAGCTGGAAGACATCATCAGCCGCGCCGACGTCATCGACCTGTCCAAGCTGTCGGGCAAGACCGTGCGCTTTGGCGCCTCGGTGACCGTGGCCGACGTCGATAGCGACGAAGAGACCACCTATCAGATCGTCGGTCCCTACGAAGCCGACCTGAAGAAGCACAAGATCTCGATCCAGTCGCCGCTCGGCCGCGCCCTGATCGGTAAGACCATCGGCGACACCGCCGAAGTCACCGCACCCGGCGGCGGCAAGGCCTACGAGATCACCGGCGTAAAGTTTAAGTAGGCTGTTGTTTCCTTTGTCATTGCCCGGCTTGACCGGGCAATCCATCTAGCAGCCTTCACATTGCGATATGGATCACCCGCGTCGGGCCGGAGGCCCGCCGATTCTTGAAT
This sequence comes from Rhodospirillaceae bacterium, assembly GCA_041905795.1. GTDB lineage: Bacteria > Pseudomonadota > Alphaproteobacteria > Rhodospirillales > Rhodospirillaceae > SHVO01. Next base: position 121,815 of record JAYRKL010000001.1, read on the forward strand.
CGCGCGCGACGTCGGGTGATGACAGATGGTGTTTAAATCGGCGGCCTGGTCTTATCCGTCTTCATGCGTGCGAAGAACATGAAGGCGACGGTCAAGGTCAGCAGGACGACCGGGTACAGCACCGCGGTCGTGATGGTGCGGCCGAAAGCCCATACCAGCACCGGCCGCGTCCAAAAGATCGACAGCAAATAGGCCGCGGTGACGGCGAGGCCCTGCCAAGTGTTCGGCATGGAGCCATAGCCCTTCATCGTCGCGATAAACCACGGCTTGCCCATCGCGGTGATTCTGCGGCTATTCGGCCGGGACGGTCAGAGGCGGCTGGGCTGGCTTATCGCCGTCTACGGCAATCGGCACGCCCGGCAGGTTCTTGGCGCTGCGGATCGCCAGCGCCGATTTGACGTGAGCCACCTTGGGCGCCGCGGTCAGCTTCTCGGTGACGAAACGCTGGTAGGCGTCCCAGTCCTTGGCGACCACGCGCAAGAGGAAGTCCATCTCGCCCGCGAGCATGTGGCACTCGCGCACCTCGGGCCATTCCTTCACCAGGGTCTCGAACGCCGAGAGATCGGCTTCCGCCTGGCTGTTGAGGCCCACGTGGGCGAACACCGTGACGGTGTATCCCAAGGCCGCCTGGTCGAGCTGGGCATGATAGCCCTTGATGAACCCGGCCTCTTCGAGCGCGCGCACGCGGCGCAGGCACGGCGGCGCCGATATGCCGGCCCGGCTCGCCAGATCGACGTTGGTCATCCGCCCATCGGCTTGCAGATCGCTCAGGATCTGGCGATCGATACGGTCAAGTTTCACGCGCTGCATCTCGTCCCCATTTTGACCGCTGCATTTTGAAGCCGCCGGGCAATTCCCCCGAATCCCCGACTCAGCGGTCGCGAAATATAATTACAAACCCCTGGTTGGAGGGGCAACAGCAATCGTCATAATTTTGATGAATCCTTCTCATGGTCCTCCCGGGGCCCTCCCGGGCGCCCTTATGCCCAAAGCGCATAGGAACCCGCCGTGAGTTGCGGCTGGCACATGGCGTCCGTATGTTAGCCCCTGAAACCTCCTCCTCCTTATCCGGGCAGATCGCGCACCTCTCCTATGGCTCACTTGCACACCAAAGTCCTCATCCTGGGCTCCGGCCCGGCCGGCCTGACGGCTGCGATCTACGCGGCGCGGGCCAATCTCGCCCCGATCATCGTCGCCGGCATGCAGCCGGGCGGCCAGATGACCATCACCACCGAGGTCGAGAACTACCCGGGCTTCCCCGACGTGATCCAGGGCCCCTGGCTGATGGAGCAGTTCCAGAAGCAGGCCGAGAACGTCGGCACCAGGATCATGTCCGACCTGATCGTGAAGCTCGACCTGTCGACGCGCCCGTTCACCGCGATCGGCGATTCGGGCGACGTCTACACCGGCGACACCCTGATCATCTCAACCGGCGCCTCGGCGCGCTGGCTGGGCCTGCCGACCGAGAAGACCTTCCAGGGCTTCGGCGTGTCGGCGTGTGCGACATGCGACGGCTTCTTCTTCCGCGGCAAGGAGGTCGCCGTGGTCGGCGGCGGCAACACCGCGGTCGAGGAAGCGCTCTACCTCACCAACCACGCCACCAAGGTCACCCTGATCCACCGGCGCGACACCTTGCGCGCCGAGAAGATCCTGCAGAAGCGCCTGTTCGAGCATCCCAAGATCACCGTCATGTGGGACAGCGCCGTGGACGAGGTTCTCGGCACCACGCAACCTCTCGGCGTCACCGGCATCAAGGTCAAGAACGTCAAGACCGGCGCCGTCACCGACCTCAAGCTCGACGGCCTGTTCGTGGCCATCGGCCATACGCCCAACACCGACCTGTTCAAGGGCGTGCTGGACATGGACGAGAACGGCTACCTGGTGACCGCGGCCGATTCCACGCGCACCAACATTCCAGGTGTGTTCGCCGCCGGCGACGTCCAGGATCACGTTTTTCGCCAGGCGGTGACCGCCGCCGGCACCGGCTGCATGGCCGCGCTCGAGGCCGACCGGTTTCTCACGGCACACGGATAAACGCCCTACACTTAATACCAGGCAAGGGGGGGGGGTCGATGTCATTGCGCACCACAGGACGGCTGGACTGGGACAAGCTCCGGGTGTTCCATGCCGTCGCCGATGCCGGCAGTTTCACCCGCGCCAGCGAGACCCTGAACCTCAGCCAGTCGGCCGTCAGCCGCCAGATCAGCGCGCTCGAGGAGTCGTTGGGCGTTTCACTGTTCCACCGCCATGCCCGCGGCCTGATCCTGACCGAGCAGGGCGACCTGCTCTACAAGACCGTGCACGACGTGTTCGCCAAGCTGAACAACGTCGAGACCCTGCTGACCGAAACCAAGGAAAACGCCGAAGGCCTGCTGCGCGTCACCACCACCGTGGCGTTCGGGTCGGTATGGCTGACCAGCCGCCTCAAGGAATTCATCCGCGCCTATCCGGGCATCGAAGTCATGCTGCGCCTCGACGACCGCGAACTGGACCTGGCCATGCGCGAGGCCGATGTCGCCTTGCGCTTCAACGAGCCGCGCCAGCCGGACCTGATCCAGCGCCATCTCGGCTCTCTGCGTGGAAGCATCTACGCCTCGCCCGAGTACCTGAAGGATCGCGGCACGCCGGGCACCATCGAAGAGCTGCAGCAGCATGACCTGGTGACCTTCGGCGAGGGCGTGTCTCCGGTGGCGACCATCAACTGGCTGCCGGAGCTTCTCCTCAAGAAGGGCATCTCGCCGCATGTGTCTTTGCGCGTGAATAACATCTACGGCATCTATCGCGCGGTGCAGGCCGGGATCGGCGTCGGCACCCTGCCGGAATATTTCATGCAGGAAGGCCGCGGCATCACGCGCATCCTGCCCGAGGTGGTGGGGCCGCCGCTCGATTTCTACTTCGTCTATCCGGAAGAGCTGCGCCAGTCGGCCCGAGTCTCGGTGTTCCGGGATTTCCTGGTCAAAGAAATCGCCAAAGCCAAACTGCACAGCGCCGGACTCGACCTCAAAACCGAGCCCGCGACAGGCGCTTGAGAGCCTCTGTGACGGCGGCGTGAAATCGCCACAGCCGTTAGTTGTGGCTAAGTCCTTGTTCTGTGCGGTGAATCCATAAAAGCATAGCCCGGCACAAGCTATGCACTAGACGCATAGAAGCAGGAAAAGAATTCAATGGTTTCTTGCTGCGGTGCCCAGTAACTTATCTACACATGCTGCATCGCAACACGGTCATCCCACCCCTCCCGGGAACCCGTCTTCTGGATGCAGCAGCTTCGGGCGCCAGATGGTCCTCCCCCATCTCCCGCCCACCGGTCTAAGGGCAAAAAGCCTGATGACCACGTCCGCTGGACGTTAAAGGAGCACTACCAAATCGCCCCGGGTCCTCCCCCCGGGGCGATTTTTATGTGTGTTCATGGGATCGTCTGCCGTTGTGCAGTGCCAAAGAAAAAGCCCGCAGGCACGCCTGCGGGCTTTTTGTCGCCGGAAGCGGGCCGGACCTTCAGGTCAGGCTGGCGCAGAACTTCTGGATGCGGGTGCAGGCCTCGATCAGCGCCTTGTCGGAGGTGGCGTAGGACACCCGGAAATAGGGCGAAAGGCCGAAGGCCGTGCCCTGCACCACCGCCACCAGGGATTCATCCAGGAGCGCCTCGGCGAAGTCGGTATCGGTATTCAGTTTACGCCCCTTCGGCGTGGTCTTGCCGATCGCCCCGGCGCAGGACGGATAGACGTAGAACGCCCCTTCGGGGACCTGGCAGGACAGGCCCTTGGCCTCGTTCAGCATCTTTACGACGAGATCGCGGCGGCGCTTGAAGGCCTCGTTGCGCTCCTTGAGGAAATCCAGGGGGCCATCCAGCGCGGCGACGGTGGCTGCCTGGGTGATGGACGACGGGTGCGTGGCGCTCTGGGACTGGAGCATGTTCATGGCCTTGATCAACTCCACCGGGCCGCAAGCGTAGCCCATGCGCCAGCCGGTCATGGAATAGGCCTTGGACACGCCGTTCATGGTGAGCGTGCGGTCGAGCAGCTTGGGTTCGAGCTGGCCGATGGTGGTGAACGTGAAGCCGTCATACGTCAGGTGTTCGTACATGTCGTCGGTCATCACCCAGACGTGGGGATGCCTGAGCAGCACCGCCGCCAGCGCCTTCAGTTCGTCCGCCGTATAGGCGGCGCCGGTGGGATTGCTGGGGGAGTTCAGCACCAGCCATTTGGTCTTGGGGGTGATGGCTTCTTCCAGGGCCTCCGGAGTCAGCTTGAAACGGCTGTTCTCGCCGCAGGGCACGAACACCGGCGTACCGCCGCACAGGAGCACGATGTCCGGGTAGCTCACCCAGTAGGGCGACGGCACGATCACCTCGTCGCCTTCCTGCACGGTGGCGAGGAAGGCGTTGAAGATCACCTGCTTGCCGCCGACGCCCAGGGTCACCTGCTCGAGCTTGTAGTCGAGGCCGTTCTCGCGCTTGAACTTGCCGACGATGGCCTTGCGCACGGCCACCGTTCCGTTCGGCGGCGTGTATTTGGTTTCGCCCTTGTCGATGGCGGCCTTGCCGGCGGCCTTGATGTGGTCCGGCGTGTCGAAGTCCGGCTCGCCGGCGCCCAGGCCGATGACGTCCAGCCCCTGCGCTTTCAGCTCCTGAGCCTTGGCGGTCGACGCCACGGTGGGCGACGGTTTCACGGCGGCGAGGCGCTTGGCGAGGATCGACACGGGGACGGTGCTCCGGCGAGAGGTTGAAAGGGGCCGTAACCTACTTCCCGCCCCCGATCCCGGCAACCGCCAACCTGGGTCAATCCAGGCGAATCCGCCCTTGTGTGACAGCCACGCACGGGCCGCCGATGCGCGCCGCCGCGATCCGGCCGCCGCGTTTGTCGGCCTCGCCTTTCATGAGGCTGGGCCGGCCCATTTCCCGGCCCTGATGAATATCGAGCCTGAGGGTGAGGTCGGCGGCCGGGCTGGCGGCCGCCAGCAGCGCCGTCACGGCCGCGCCCGCCGAACCGGTGGCCGCGTCCTCGCCCACGCCCATATTGGGAGCGAACATGCGGGCATGGAGCGTGCCGGCGTCCTTGCGCGCGTAAATGAAAACGCCGTCGGCCCCATGGACCGGGAAGCGGGCGTGGAATGTGGCGACGTCCGGGCGCGCCTTCTCCACCGCGGCGCTGTCCGCCAGTTCGGCAAACACGAACGGCACCCCGACCGAGGCCGCGACCGGCGCATGCGCCCGCGTCATGACATCGGCCGCGGACAGGCCCAGACACTCCGCCACGACCTTGGCGTCAACCTCTCCCAGGCGTTGCAGGAGCCGCGGCGCCGTCACCAGGCAGCTGGTGACGGCCTCGCCGTCGCGCCGGATGTCGATGGTGACGAGGCCGGCGCCTTCCTCAAACAGGATGCGCTCGCCCACCGGCTTGCCGAAGACCGCGCCGCGGGACGCCAGCACGAAAGCGGTGCCGACATTGGGATGGCCGGCGAACGGCATTTCACGCGCCGGCGTGAAGATCCGCACCTGTGCCGTATGGGCCGGATCCTGGGGCGGCAGCACGAAGGTGGATTCGGCATAGCCGAACTCGGCGGCGATCCGCTGCATGGCCGCGGTATCGAGTCCGCGGGCGTCGGTCAGGACCGCCAGCTGATTGCCGCCGAATCGCTGGGCGGTGAACACGTCCACGGTCTCAAAAGCGTATTCGGCCATTGGCGATCTCCGTTGGCGTGTACTGTGCCACCGTGCCGGGGTGGCGCAAGGGGCGGGACCTCCCTAAATTGGCAGCTCCCTTCGGCGAACCCCGCATATGCCCACAGTCACCGTCCCGCTTTACGCCAAACCGCCCGCCGGCCCCCGGGCCAATTTCAAGCTGGTGAGCGATTACACCCCCGCCGGCGACCAGCCGGCGGCCATCAAGAGCCTGGTGGCGGGCGTTGAGGCCAAGGACCGCGACCAGGTGCTGCTGGGCGTCACCGGCTCCGGCAAGACCTTCACCATGGCCCAGGTGATCGCGGCGGTGGGACGCCCGGCGCTGATCCTCGCGCCCAACAAGACCCTGGCCGCCCAGCTCTACGGCGAGATGAAGACCTTCTTCCCGGAGAACGCGGTCGAGTATTTCGTCTCGTATTACGACTACTACCAGCCGGAGGCCTACGTCCCGCGCACCGACACCTACATCGAGAAGGACTCCAGCATCAACGAGCAGATCGACCGCATGCGCCATGCCGCGACGCGCTCGATCCTGGAGCGCCGCGACACCGTGATCGTGGCCTCGGTCAGCTGTATTTACGGGATCGGTTCGGTGGAATCCTACGCCCGCATGACCATCGCCCTGAAACAGGGCATGAGCATCCCGCGCGCCGAGTTGCTGCAGCAGCTGGTGGCCTTGCAGTACAAGCGCAACGACCTGGATTTCCACCGCGGCACCTTCCGGGTGCGCGGCGACGTCATCGAGATATTCCCGGCCCACTACGAGGACCGCGCCTGGCGCCTGTCCCTGTTCGGCGACGAAATCGAGTTCATCCACGAATTCGATCCGCTCACCGGCGAGAAGACCGCGGCGCTCACGGAGGAAGTGGTCTATCCCTCCAGCCACTACGTGACGCCGCGTCCGGCGCTGTCCCAGGCCATGAAAGGCATCCGTGCCGAACTTAAAGAACGTTTGGCGGCCTTCAACGCCCAAGGCAAACTGCTCGAGGCCCAGCGCCTGGAGCAGCGCACCATGTTCGACCTGGAGATGCTGGAGACCACCGGGCACTGCAAGAGCATCGAGAACTATTCGCGCTTCCTCACCGGCCGCAATGCCGGCGAGCCGCCGCCCACCCTGTTCGAATACCTGCCCGAGGACGCGCTGCTGTTCGTGGACGAGAGCCACGTCGCGGTGCCGCAGATCGGCGGCATGTTCAAGGGCGACTACAACCGCAAATCGACGCTGTCGGAATTCGGCTTCCGCCTGCCGTCCTGCACCGACAACCGCCCCCTCAAGTTCGAGGAATGGGAGGTGATGCGCCCGGATACGGTGTTCGTCTCCGCCACTCCCGGCGACTGGGAGATGGAACGCACCGGCGGCGTGTTCGTCGAACAGGTGATCCGCCCCACCGGCCTGATCGACCCGGTGTGCATCGTGCGCCCGGCGGAAAAGCAGGTCGACGACCTGTTGGCCGAAGTGCGCGCGGTCGCGCAAAAAGGCCTGCGGGTGCTGGTGACCACCCTGACCAAGCGCATGGCCGAGGACCTGACTGAATACCTGCACGAGAACGGCGTGCGCGTACGCTATATGCACTCGGACATCGAGACCCTGGAACGCATCGAGATCATCCGGGATCTGCGCCTGGGCGCCTTCGACGTGCTGATCGGCATCAACCTGTTACGTGAGGGCCTCGACATCCCCGAGTGCGGACTGGTGGCGATCCTGGACGCCGACAAGGAAGGCTTCCTGCGCTCGGTGCGGTCGCTGGTCCAGACCATCGGCCGCGCCGCGCGCAACATCGACGGCCGCGTCATCCTGTACGCCGACAAGATGACCGACTCCCTCAAACAGGCCATCGGCGAGACCAACCGCCGCCGCGAGAAACAGCAGGCCTTCAACGCCGCCAACGGCATCACGCCGGAGTCGGTGCGCTCGCGCATCTCCGATGTGCTGGACAGCGTCTACGAACAGGACCGCGTCACGGTCGACACCGGCCTCGCCGAAGAGCCGCATCTCATCGGCCATAACTTGCGCGCCACCATCGAGGAACTGGACAAGAAAATGCGCGCCGCCGCCGCCGACCTGGAGTTCGAGGAGGCCGCGCGCCTGCGCGACGAGATCAAGCGGCTGGAAAACCTGGCCCTGGAATACGGCGGCGATAACGATGGCATCGGCGGGTCCAGCGAGCCGGCTGAACCGTCGATGCTTCCCAGCCAGGAAGCGGCGCGCCAGAAAATCCGCCACCGCAAGAACAAGAGCGGCCGCGCGACGGGCCGGCGCGGACGCTGATTACAGCAGAGTTTCTTGCGAGGGATGCGCCGCCTTCAGGCGGCGGAAGGACATGATGCTGAGCGGGATAGTGGCGATCAGCCCCAGGCCCAGCAGGCTCAAGGTCGCCCAGGGCTCGGTCACCAGGAACGCCATGAAGGCGCCCACGGCCACCATCATCGGGATCACCCAGTTGGGCTTGAGGCGCATATGCTTGCCGGAATAGACCGGCACCTGGCTGACCATCAGCAGCGATGAGCCGAGCAGAAAGGCGCCCGCCACCACCGGCTGCTTGAAAAAGTCGTAGCCGGTCTGCAGCCACATGATCAGGGGCAGGATGGCGATGCCGGCGCCGGACGGCGACGGCATCCCGGTGAAATAGTTGTGCGCCCAGTGCGGCACGTCGGGCTGGCCGATCATGGTGTTGAAGCGCGCCAGCCGCAGCACGCAGCAGACGGCATGCAGCAGGCATACCGCCCATCCCAGGCCGCCGGTGGCATGCATCGCCCAGAGATAAATGATCATCGCCGGCGCCACGCCGAAACTGATCGCATCGGCGAGTGAATCCAGCTCGGCGCCGAACTTGCTGGTGCCGCGCAGCATGCGCGCGACGCGCCCGTCGACGCCGTCCAGCATGGCCGCCGCCACCAGGGCGATCACCGCCCGGTCCCACTGGTCGTTGATGGCGTAGCGGATGGCGGTGAGCCCCGAGCAGGCCGCCATCACCGTGATCACATTGGGGAAGATGCGGTTGAACGACAGACTCTTGAAGCGCCGCGCTGCGCCGGCGCGCGCGCGGCCCAGGGGCCCCTTGAGCCGCCGGGGCGCATCGTCGTCGGTGAGGTCGGTGTCGTCGTCGGACATTGATTCCCGTTTAGCGGACTTCGCCGTCGCGGTCGCTTTCGTGCGCCGTCATGTCGGCGATGACGGTTTCGCCGGCCACGGCCTTCTGACCGACCGCCACCAGGGAGTTGACCCCGGCGGGAAGGTAGATGTCGAGGCGGCTGCCGAAGCGGATCATGCCGAAACGCTGGCCGGTCAGGAGCTGCTGGCCCTCGCGCACGTCGCAGCGGATGCGCCGCGCCACCAGGCCTGCGATCTGCACCACCGCGAATTCCTTGCCGTCCGGCGTGCGGATGGCAAGCGCCTGGCGCTCGTTGTCCTCGCTGGCCTTGTCGAGGGTGGCGTTGAGGAATTTACCGTGGAAGTACTCTTCCTTGATGACCGTGCCGCCGATCGGCGCGCGGTTCACATGGCAGTCGAACACGCTCATGAACACGCTGACGCGGGTCATGGGCGCGGGGCCGAGGCCCAGTTCCACCGGCGGCGTCGCCGGCCCGATCAGCTGCACCACGCCGTCGGCGGGACTGACCACGAGGCCGGGACGCGTCGGCGTGACGCGGTCGGGGTCGCGGAAGAAATAGAAGCACCAGACCGTGGCGCACAGGCCGACCAGGCCGAGGAAGGTCCACATCCACCACAGGATCAGGGTGATCACCGCGAAGATGGCAACGAACCCCGGCCCTTCCGGATGCAGCGGCGGCAAAAGGTAATCGCGCCAGCCGATCTCGGCGCTCTTGAATCCGTCGTTCCGGGTCTGGCTCATCGTTCACCGCTCATCATTGATCCGGCAGTCATAACACCGAACCACGGACAAAGTCAGCGGGCCCGTTACATACGGTCTTTAGGCAGCTTGAACACCTGCCCGGGGTAGATCAGGTCGGGGTTTTTGATCTGGCCTTCGTTGGCGTCGTAGATCAGCGTGTAAAGGATGCCCTGGCCGTAGACCCGCCGGGCGATGTACCACAGGCTGTTCCCCTTGATGACCGTGATCTCGCCCTCGGCCAGCGCGAGCTGCGCCTGGTCGAACTTGAAGGGCACTTCGACCCGGGCCAGCACGTTGTTGTTGGGACCGACCTGGTCGGCGCGCAGGGTGTGGTCGCCGGCCGTGGCCTTGCCCTTTGGCTCCATCTGCCAGCGGCCGTCGGCGTCGGCCACCGCGCGGCCCAGGAATTCGTTGTCGAGGTAGACCTGCACCGTGGCGCCCGGCTCGGCCTTGCCGCTAATGGCGAACTTGCCGTCGGCGCCGTAATCCACGCCTTCCACCGCCAGCTTGCCCGGCGCCGCCGAAGGCCCCTGCAGCACGCGGCTCTTGCCGCCGTCGCGGGACTGCTCGACGATCAGGACCTCGCCATTGCGCTCCGGCACCGACATGACCACGACATTCTGCGAGAACAGGTCCTTGCCGCCCTCGCCCGGGGTCTTGAGCGAGAACTGGCGCGTGCCCGGCGCCACCGGCGTCGAGGGCAGGTAAAGCCACTCGCCGCGCGCATCCGCGGTGACGCGGCCGATTTCCTTGTCGCCGTCGAGGATGATGACGGTGGCGCCCGGCTTGGCGCGCCCGGCCATGACCAGATTGCCCTTGGGGTCGATACGCACCACGTCGAAACTGGGCGCGTCCGGACCGGTGACGATCTGGGCCGCCGGCGCGACGTCGCGGTGCTGCAGGCTGTAGGTAAAAACCGCGGCGCCCGCCACCAGGAGCGCGCCGACCACGGCGATGATCAGCGGTGTGTTGCTGCGGCGCTTTTCCGGGGCTCCCGAACGGCGTTCGGCGTCCACATTCCGGGGTTCGGTTTCAAAATCCAAGGCCAGGGTCCCTGTTCAGTTACATGGCAGCCAAAGGGAACGGGCGGTCTCCGGGTGTAAGCAATTGACCCCCCTGATGCAATGTTAAGTGGGGGCGGCATTAGGAATGCCGCGGGGCCATGGCGGAAATATGGCCTCGGGCAGGAGCCACCCCTGTATATGGTCCATCAGCCTGATAATAACGCGGCGAGCGTTAAGGCGCGGTTACGTAGGCGACCGCGGCGGCCAGGATTAACGGCAGGGCGGCGACTCCTGCCAGGACCAGGGGAAACAGGACGGCGGAGATCCGCGCCTTGGGCAGCGGCACCCGCCGCGCCGTCCCGTCGGCGAACAGGATCAAGGGCAAAAGCAGCAACGCAGGCCGCACGGCGGGATGCGAGGACGCCAGCGCCCAGACGATGGCCAGCAGCGTGGCCCCGGCCCCGAGGACAATGGCGTCGCCCACCGGCAGCGCGATCAGCGCCGCGACCGCGCCGTAAGCCGCCAGCGACAGGGCCAGCATCACCGCCGTGACGGCGAGAGGCAGGTCGTGAACGACCGCGGCGACCGCCGCCGCCGCCAGCGCCAGCATGGCCATGATGACCAGGACGGTGGTGGTGTCGGCGCGCAGACGGTCGAGCCGCGCCAGCACCGCGAGCGACAGCGCGATCAGGGCGCCGACCAGGATCAGCGTGTCGCTGGGCAATGGTCCGTGCGGCACGAGCGTGCCGGTGACCGAGGCGGCGGCCGACACCGCCACGACCGCCATCGCGGCGACGATGGCCGCGAGGCGCCGGCGGATGACCGCGTCGACCAGAACCCCCATGAGCATGGCGCCGATGGCGATATGGCCGATGCGGGCAAACGCTTCCGTCGGCATCCAGCCCGGACGCCAGACGATGGCCCAGGCGATCAGGAAACCGGCGACCACCGCCGCGCCGGCGAGCCGCGCGCCGCGCTCGGCACCCAAGCCAAGGCGGGCCGCCCCGGTGAGGATCAGGGTGAGCGCGAACGGCAGGATGATGCCGAGGGTGAGTTTCATGGTCTCGCCAGATTCGCCCGTTACGTCTCAGCAAGCCCGCGCCGCGCGCGCTGCTTCGCGAGGTATGCCGCGCCGGCCGCCCGCGTGGTTTCGCGCCGCTTGATCTGGGCCAGGATGACCTTGTCATTCTCGGCTTCGTCCCAGAACCCGCGGCTGCGCAAGTGATCATGGGAGCGGTTCAGGTAAACCGGATAGAACCATCCCAGGGATCCGTCCGGCATGCGATTGACATTGGTCACGTCGAACAGGCCGAACCCCGCCGCCTCGAGCGCGGCATTGATGCCATGGAAATCGCCCAGGTCGGCCTCGCACACCACTGCCACCGTGTCCCGCAACACGCGCGCGGCGCCGCGCAAGGCCTGGACTTCGGCGCCCTGGACGTCGAGCTTGAGCAGGAAGGGCGGTGTCAGCCGCAGCCGCGCGGCAAGCGCGTCCAGGGTCACCGCCGGCACAATCCGCTTTTCCACGCTGAGCTTGTTGATCTGATCCCAGTACGGGTCGGTATCCGGGCGCAGGGAATCCCAATAGGGATGGGCGGCGGCGGTCATCTCCACCTGCCCCTCGTGATCGGTCACTGCACCGATGAAGTAGTGGCCGCCGAAGACGTCCTGGATCGCCCGCAGCGAATCCTCGTAGGTCTCGTTGGCGTCGATGTTGACGGGCGCCGCGTCATCAAACAGGCCCAGGCTATGGCCATGGATGAAGAAATAACCGTCGGCGGAGCCGAGATCGATCACCGTGCCGTAACGCACGCCCTTGGCGTGCAGGACGGCAAGGCTCGCCGCATCGGTTTCCGGCGCCGCCTTCCCGGTCATCAGCAGCCTTCGCAGGTCACCTTTGCTTCGCCACGTCCGCGGCCTGCACGGCGCTGCCGGCGTTGCCCCAGCTGGAGCGGATGTAGTTGGCGGCGGCGGCGATCTCGGCGTCGGTCATCACCTCGCCCAGCGGCTTCATGGTTTCCCACTGGCCGGTGGAGATTTCCTTGGGCGCGTTGGCGCCGTAGATGATGATGTTGATCAGCGAGGCCGGATCGGCGTGCTGCACGATGGCGCTGCCCACCAGGGGCGGCGAGTTGAACATGCCGCCGCGGCCGGAATCCTGGTGGCACTTGGCGCAACGGTCCTTGTAGACCGCCTGCCCGGCCTTGGTCTGGTCCTCGGAGATCGGCGCGCCGGCCGGCAGTTCCTTGGGCGCCAGGCTCTTGATGTAGACCGCCATGGCCTTGGTGTCCTCGACCGACAGATGACGCATGCTGTTGACGATCACCTCGGTCATGGGGCCCCAGGTGCCGGCGTGGTTGATGACGAAGCCCTTGTTCAGGTACTTGGCGATGTCGTCCGCCGACCAGGCGCCGAGGCCGGTCTTGGCCTGGGTCAGGTTGACCGCGGACCACTTGCGGATCTTGGGAGCGGCGTCCGCCGCTCCGACGTGGTCCAGCATCTCGCCGCCGGCATAGGCCAGGTTCTGGTTCTCGGCGAAGGTGAGCGGATTGCGCGGGCTGTGGCAGGCGCTGCAATGGCCGAGGCCTTCGGTCAGATAGGCGCCGCGGTTCCATTCCGCCGACTGGGTGTTGTCGGTCTTGTAGCGCTCCGACGTGTGGAACAGGGCGTTCCAGAAGATCATCGGCCAGCGCATCATGAACGCGACGCCGTTGGACGGCGGCGTATACACCACCGGCTTCAGGGTCTTGAGATAGGCGTAGATCGCCTTCACATCGTCGTCGCTGACCTTGGTGAAGGAGGTGTACGGGAACGCCGGGAACAGGCGGCGGCCGCCGGGGGCGACGCCGTCGTGCATCGCCTTGATGAAGTCCTCTTCGGTCCACTTGCCGAGACCGGTCTCAGGGTCCGGCGTGATGTTGGTGGAATAGATCGACCCCACGGGCGAATGGAGTTCCAGGCCGCCGGCGAATTCCTCGCCGCCCTTGCGGGTGTGGCAGCTGATGCAATTGCCGGCGGTGGCCAGGTATTTGCCTTTCTCGACCTTCTCGTCGGTCTGGGGCGTCATGTCCGAGGGCGCCGCGCCGGGGCTCTCGGCGGCGGGCGCCGCGACGTCGGACGGCGGCAGCGCTGGCGCTTCGCCGCTGGACGGGGCCATGGCCGGCGCCGGCGCGTCGGTGGGCGCGGGGGCCGGCGCGTCCGCCGCCAGCACGATGCCCGCCAGGGCGAGGGCGCCGCCAATGGCCGCAAGGGGCGGCGCGGAAATCAGGAGGCCGAGCTTAAAGGAGCGTTTCATGATGGCGCACTCTCGCTTCTCAGTGGGCGGTTGTGACGAGGATGGGGGGAATATACCGGCGCGGGCGCAGGATTCCAGCCGCGTGTTGTTGGAGCCTAGCGTTTGGTTTCGTCGCGGTAGAGGTCGTGGCAGGCTTTGCAGGCCAGGGCCTCCAGCACATTGACGCTTTCCGGCCCCTTTTCCCGGGCGGTTTTCGCGGCGGCCGCGGTCTTACGCGCGAAATCGTCCATGCGCCTCGAGAAATCCGGCCATTTGCTCCAGATCTCGGGGCGCGCCTCGCCCCCCGGGACACGGGGGGTGAAAGCTTTGGTGGCGTAGGATGCGGTCAGGGCGATGGCCTGAAGATGGGCCGCGGCGTCGCCCCTGACGGTTCCCGACAGGATCATGCCGAGCGCCGCCGACTGCTCGTTGAGGGTGATCATCAGGTGGCGGCGGTAGTCCAGCACGCTGCGCTCATCGGGCCGGTCGTCGGCGCGCGCGGGTCCGGCCAGCCACGCTACGGCCGCAAGCCCCAGACACACCGCTTCCAGTCTCATGCCTTACCCCAAAGACAAAGCGCCCGCTCCCCGTCGGGAGCAGGCGCTTCGCATCGATCGCGTCGCGCGAAGGATTACTTCTTCTGCTCGCGATAAGTCTCGTGGCAGCCCTTGCAGGTCATTGCCGTCGCCATCTTTCCCTTCACGGCTTCGAGGCCGCCGGCCTGGGCGGTCTTGGCGAGATCGGCCATGTTGGCCGAGAGTTCCTTGGCGCGCTTGGAGAAGTCGTCCCACTTGCCCCACACGTCGGCCTTGGATTCGCCGCCCGCCACCTTCTCCTTGAAGGCGGCTTCGACGGTGGCCGCGGTCACGGCCATGATCTGGACGTGCAGCGCCGCGTTCTCGGCCGGGCCCTTGCCCTGGATCAGCATGTTCAGGGACTGAGCCTGTTCGCCCAGGGTCTTCATGATGTGCTGGCGATAATCGATAACGTCCTGATTGTCGGCGCGCGCGATGCCCGACAGCGTGGTGGCGGCGAGCAGGGCAACCCCAGCCGCGATATGGCTCAGACGAGTCATTTGGAACTCCAATGTTGACCAAGAAGCGGGCGAACGAAAAAACTATCAGCCGGGATTGTGGCGCTTTTTGGCTGTCCGTCCAACGACGTACCGCTCATCCCGCGTCCCCACCCCGCCATAGCTTCAATGGATCAAAGCTTTACAAAGAACCGGCCCAGGTGGCAAGAGCGGCAACCCGCCCTGTAACGGATCACGATCCTGTCATGACCCAGCCCCCCGCCCCGCCCGCCAACCGATTGGAGGCCAAGCGATTGCAGGCTATGTGCGTGTTTTGCGGCGCCAATCCCGGGACCGATCCGGCCTTCCGTAACGCAGCGGTTGCATTGGGAAAGGCGTTGGCGATGCATGGCGCCACCCTGGTGACGGGCGGCGGCTCCACCGGACTGATGGGCGCGGTCAACGACGGCGCCCTCGGCGCCGGCGGCAAGGTGGTCGGCGTGATCCCGGACTTCCTGAAGAACAAGGAATTGGCTGACCTGCGCGCCACCGAACTCGTGGTCGTGCCCGACATGCACACCCGCAAACGCACCATGTTCGAGCGCGCGGATGCTTTCTGCATCCTGCCGGGCGGCGTCGGCACCCTGGATGAGACCTTCGAGATCGTCACCTGGCGCCAGCTGCACCTGCACAACAAGCCGGTCCTGGTCTTCAACGTCAACGACTATTGGACCCCCCTGCTGGCGATGTTCGACCGCATCGAGCAGAAGGGATTCGCCCATCACGGCCATGCCGCTTTGCTGACGGTCGTTCACAGCGCCGACGAAGCCGTCCGCACGGCCGAGCGGGAACTGGCCGAACCCAAGGCGCGGGTCCGCTTCTCGGGCATGAAAGAAGCACATATATAACAATGGGTTATACATAGACCGGCGCGGCCTTTCCCGGCTTGCGCCGCCCGCCGGCGATGCACTACGTTCGCCCACTCAAACCTGAAACCGCTTCTTCATAAAAACACGCGGCGCCCGGCGCCGCCTTTTGGGGGACAAGGAAAAGCTCATGGCCAAGATCAAGGTGAAGACGCCGGTTGTCGATCTCGACGGCGACGAGATGACCCGCATCATCTGGCAGTTCATCAAGGACAAACTGATCCTTCCCTACCTGGACATCGAGCTGAAGTACTTCGACCTCGGCGTCGAATACCGCGACAAGACCGAGGACAAGGTCACCATCGACGCCGCCAACGCCATCAAGCAGTACGGCGTGGGCGTGAAGTGCGCCACGATTACCCCCGATGAAGCGCGCGTGAAGGAATTCAACCTCAAGAAGATGTGGAAGTCGCCCAACGGCACCATCCGCAACATCCTGGGCGGCACCATCTTCCGCGAGCCGATCATCTGCAAGAACGTGCCGCGCCTGGTGCCCGGCTGGACCCAGCCGATCATCATCGGCCGCCACGGTTTCGGCGATCAGTACAAGGCCACCGACTTCAAGGTGCCCGGTCCCGGCAAGCTGACCATGACCTACACCCCCGCCGGCGGCGGCGCACCGGTCAACTACGACGTGTTCGATTTCCCCGCGGCCGGCGTCGCCATGGGCATGTACAATCTCGATGACTCGATCGCCGACTTCGCGCGCTCCTGCCTGAACTACGGCCTCGCCCGCGGCTATCCGGTGTACCTGTCGACCAAGAACACCATCCTCAAGGCCTATGACGGCCGCTTCAAAGACATCTTCCAGAAGATCTACGACGAAGACTTCAAGAAGCAGTACGAAGCCAAGGGCCTGACCTACGAACACCGCCTGATCGACGACATGGTGGCCTCGGCCCTCAAGTGGTCGGGCGCCTTCGTCTGGGCCTGCAAGAACTACGACGGCGACGTGCAGTCCGACACGGTTGCCCAAGGTTTTGGCTCGCTCGGCATGATGACCTCGGTGCTGCTCACCGCCGATGGTAAAACCGTCGAAGCCGAAGCCGCGCACGGCACCATCACCCGCCATTACCGCCTGCACCAACAGGGCAAGGAAACCTCCTCCAACCCGATCGCCTCGATCTTCGCCTGGACGCAGGGTCTCAAGCACCGCGGCAAGTTCGACGGCACCGAGGACGTGGTGCACTTCGCCGACACGCTGGAGAAGGTCTGCGTGCAGGCCGTCGAAGGCGGCTTCATGACCAAGGACCTCGCCATCCTGGTGGGCCCGGAACAGCGCTGGATGACCACCAACCAGTTCCTCGCCAAGCTCGACGAGATGCTGAAGGCGGCGATGCGCTAAGGTCGCGCTCAGTGAGCGTCGACAAGTTCATCGGCGGCTACCGGAAGTTCCGCGACGGCTATTTCCGGGAGAACGAGCAATTCATCCATGACTTGATGGCCAAGGGCCAGAAGCCCTCGGCCATCATGATCGCCTGCTCCGACAGCCGCATCGACCCCGCGCTCGAATTCAATGTCGGGCCCGGCGAGATTTTCATGGTGCGCAACGTCGCCGCCCTGGTGCCTCCGTTCGAGACCGGCGGCCAGTACCACGGCACCTCGGCCGCGCTCGAGTTCGCGGTGCGCTCCTTGGAAGTGGAGAACATCATCGTCATGGGTCACGCCCGTTGCGGCGGCGTGCACGCCCTGATGAACACGCCGCACACGGGCGATTTCGTCGGCGCCTGGATGCATATCGCCGACAAGGCCCGCGCCGTGGCACAGGCGGCCAAGCTGCCGGCGCCGGCGGCGCAGGTCCTGTGCGAGCATGAGACGGTGAAGGTCTCGCTGGAGAACCTCATGACCTTCCCCTGGGTCAAGGACGCGGTGCACGCCGGCAAGCTCAAGCTGCACGGCTGGTACTTCGACCTCGGCACCGCGACCTTGTTCGTGCTCGATGAGCACGGGACGTTCGTGCAGGCATAAGCCTTCCCCCCACTGTCCTTGCCCCACTCGATCGGGCAAGGGCGGTCGCGGAAAGCTACGCCTTTTCCTCGGGATTCCAGCGCTTCTTGAGCTTGGCCAATTCGGCCCTGGTGGCCGGCACCATCTTGCCGCCGGACCTCGGCAGCACCCAGCGATAGCTGCCGTCGCGCAGGATCACCGGGAAGCGCTCGTTCTTGCGCGAATAGACGCCGCGCATGGCCGAAGACTGCTGGATATAGGTGTCGCGCCAGGCCTCGTCGGCCTTGAACAGATATTCGTGCACGTCCAGGAACTGCCGGATGAACGGCTTCTCGACGATGGTGATGTTGGAGATCACCCAGCACAGGCCTTCGAAGGACCAGTAGTAGGACAGCCCGATCAGTTCCTTCTCGGTATTGAAGTAGGGAAAGAACGGGAAGGTCCGGCACGCCAGCGAGCGGTTGTCGCGTTCGCAATGAGCCGCGCCGTTGCATTCGACTGCGCGGCAGTCGGACCCCTTCAGGTCCGCGACCTCGTTGGCCTCGCCTTTGGTCTTGGGCACGAACTTGTGCCACATGTCGGTGCGCCGGTGGAGCAGTTCCCATTCCGTGTGTTCGACGATGGGAATGGCATGCCCCGAATCACAGCACACCGGCTGGCCGCCGTTGAGCGGCGCGCATTTCCGGCCGCAGTCATAAACCTTGGAGATCGGCGCCTGGAAGCGGCGGAACATCTCGGCGTAGTGCTTGGCGGTAACGGTCATGATGCGGAACCACTGTAACGGGTGAGGCGCGGGTATAGCTTGTGGTCACCAGATTGGAAAGATGGTCCTCACGGCTGTAGCCATTTCTGCATCACGACGCGCGGTGACGTTTCGAAGCCCAGGTTTTCATAGAAAACCGACACCTGCGTATTGGTCTCCCGCACCAGGAGCATGGCCTTGGGGATCCCGCGCAGCCTGAGCCATGCTTCCGCGGCCTCGATCACCGCTTTCCCAACGCCCTCCATTCGGCGCGCAGGATCAACGGCGACGTAGTAAAGCCAGCCGCGATGACCGTCGTGGCCGACCATGACACTTCCGATAATCTGGCCTGCGTCGATAGCGATCAGGACGTCAGATCCCGCCTTGCCCAGGGCGCGCCGGAAGTCCTCGACCGGATCATTGTACGGCACCATCAGCCCGCAGGCCTTCCATAGCCCTGTCACGGCGCTCTCGTCGGCAACAGTTGCGGACCTGATGACCGGCATCAGTGGCTCAATTCCGCAATCGCCCGATCCAGTCCGGCGAGTGTCAGGGGGAACATGCGCCGGTCCATGATCTCGGTGATCATTTGAATTGATTGGGTATAGGCCCACTGCTTTTCGGCCACCGGGTTGAGCCAGACCGCGCGCGGCCAGGCCGTCAGCACACGCCGCAGCCAGACCTCACCCGAGTCCTCGTTCCAATGCTCCACCGCGCCGCCGGCGTAAGCGATCTCGTAGGGGCTCATGGAGGCGTCGCCGACGAAAATCAGTTTATAATCGGCGGCATAGGTGTTGAGCAGCTGCACGGTGGGTACTTTTTCCGTGTGCCGGCGGCGGTTGTCGCGCCACACCCCCTCGTAGATGCAATTGTGGAAGTAGAAGGTCTCCAGGTGCTTGAACTCGGTGCGGCAGGCCGAGAACAGCTCGGCGCAGACCTTGACGTGGTCGTCCATGGAACCGCCGGCATCAAGCAGCAGCAGGACCTTCACGGCGTTGTGGCGCTCCGGGACCATGTGCAAATCGAGCAGGCCGCCGTGATGGGCGGTGGAACGGATGGTGGTGTCGATGTCGAGTTCGGTCGCCGCCCCTTCCCGCGCGAAACGGCGCAGGCGGCGCAGCGCCAGCTTGATGTTGCGAGTACCGATCTCGACCGAATCATCGAGGTTGGCGAATTCGCGCTTGTCCCAGACCTTCACCGCGCGGCGGTGGCGGCTTTCGTGCTGGCCGATGCGCACGCCTTCGGGATTGTAGCCATAGGCGCCGAACGGCGAGGTGCCGCCGGTGCCGATCCATTTGGAGCCGCCCTGGTGCCGGCCTTTCTGCTCCTCCAGGCGCTTCTTCAGGGTCTCCATCAGCTTTTCCCAGCCGCCCAGGGCCTCGACCTTGGCTTTGTCCTCTTCGGACAGCATGAGCCGTGACAGGGCTTTCAGCCATTCGGCCGGGATCTCGGCCATGACGCCTTCGACGCCGGCCGAGCCTTCAAGGCCCTTGAACACCTGGCCGAACACCCGGTCGAAGCGGTCGAGATTGCGCTCGTCCTTCACCAGGGCCGCGCGGGAAAGATAATAGAAATCATCCACGCTCCGGCCCGCCACCCCCTGCTCCACGGCGTCGATCAGCGCCAGGTATTCGGTGATCGACACCGGCAGGCCGGCCTTCTTCAATCCGTCCAGGAGATTGAAGAACATGACGCGTCAGCGCCCTTCGCGGCGGGACAGGAACGCCAGGCGTTCGAGCAGGTGCACGTCGTGCTCGTTCTTGAACAGCGCGCCGTGCAGCGGCGGCAGCACGGTCTTCAGGTCCCTGGACCGAAGCGCTTCGGCCGGGATGTTGTCGGCCATCAGCAGCTTGATCCAGTCCAGGAGTTCCGACGTCGACGGACGCTTCTTGAGGCCCGGCGCCTCGCGCAGTTCGAAGAACACCGACAGCGCTTCGTTGACCAGGCGTTTCTGCACCTCCGGGAAGTGCACCGCCACGATGCGCTCCATGGTGTCCCGATCGGGGAAACGGATGTAGTGAAAGAAGCAGCGGCGCAGGAAGGCGTCCGGCAATTCCTTCTCGTTATTGGAGGTGATCACCACCACCGGACGATGTTTGGCGCGGACGGTCTCGCCGGTCTCGTAGACATGGAATTCCATGCGGTCGATTTCCAGCAGGAGATCGTTGGGGAACTCGATGTCGGCCTTGTCGATCTCGTCGATCAGCAGCACCGAGCGCCGGTCGGCGGTGAAGGCCTGCCACAGGCGGCCCGGCTTGATGTAGTTGGCGATGTCCTTGACCTTGGCGTCGCCCAGCTGGGAATCCCTCAGGCGCGACACCGCGTCGTACTCATAGAGGCCGTGCTGGGCCTTGGTGGTGGATTTGATGTGCCAGGTCGCGAGCGGCATCTTGAGCGCCGCGGCGATCTCATGGGCCAACACGGTCTTGCCGGTGCCGGGTTCGCCCTTGATCAGCAGGGGCCGTTCCAGGGTCACGGCGGCGTTGACCGCGACCATCAGGTCTTCGGTGGCGATGTAAGTGTCGGTGCCGGTAAAGCGCATCACGAACTCCGGGAAAATGCCGAGCCCAAATTAGAGCATTTTCCGATGAAGTGGATGCCGGTTCATCGCAGAAAATGCGACCAAACCAAAAAGATTAGAGCATGATCGCGATTCAACATGATTCGATCATGCTCTAGACCGCGGCGCCTTCAGAGTCCAAAAAGCGAAACGCCCGGAGGGGGGAGGACCCGCCGGGCGTTTCTGAAGCCTGCCTAGTCAAGAAGGGGAGGGATTAGGCGGCCTTTTTCATGGCAGCGGCGGCTTTCGGCGCTGCGGTCTTGAACTGCGAGGCGATCGGCGCAGAGACGTCCTTGAAGATCGTGGTGGTCATTTCCGAGACCTTCTTGGTTTCGTCGACCAGGGTTTCGAAGGAGTCCTGGAAGATCTTGGTCTGGACCTGGAGCAGTTCGGTCGGCGACTTCACGGCGGCGATCTTCTTGCCGTTGGTGACGACTTCTTCGATCGACTTGCTGGTGAGGTCGAGGAAATACTTGGAGAGGGTTTCAAAGCCCTTGGCGGCGGCGGTGTTGACGCGAACCAGGCTGTCGATGCTTTCCTGGCTGAAGGCCGCGATATCGGTGAAGGAGACGGTCATTTTTTTATTCCTTATGGTCTTTGTGTGTGTGTGTTCGCGGTCGGTGCGATTGACTTCCCTCAACCCGGCCGAAACAAGACCAACACGGCCGTACCCAACCAACTCATTTTCTCTGGGCGCTGCAACACGCCTTGTTGCAGTGCACACAAGATAGGTTTGGGGGCCCCGAGAGTCAACGAGAAATGTTGCGGCGCACAAAAAATAAGTGCATCGCCATCAATTCGTTGATATAGTTGAATTTATTGGCGATTCCCGGCTCTACGCCGCAGCCGCCGCCAGCCGGTTTTCGATCGCCGCGAGTGCGTCCTGGGCTTTACCGCCGTCAGGCCCGCCGGCTTGCGCCATGTCGGGACGGCCGCCGCCGCCTTTTCCGCCCAAAGCTTCGGAGCCGATTTTCACCAGGTCGACGGCGCTGATGCGCGCCGTAAGGTCGTCGGTGACCGCCACGACCAGCGAGGCCTTGCCGTCGGCCACCGCCACCAGCGCGGTCACACCCGAGCCGAGTTGTTTCTTGATGGCGTCGGCCATGCCCTTGAGGTCTTTCGCGGGCACATCCTCGAGCACCCGGCCGCTGAAGGCGATGCCGGCGATGGTCTTGGCCGCGGGCCCGGCGCTGGAGGCACCGCCACCGCCGGCCACCAGTTTCTTGCGCATCTCGGTCAGTTCGCGTTCGAGCTTGCGGCGGTCCTCCATGAGGGCGGCGATGCGCGCCGGCACCTCGGCGGGGGCGACCTTCAAGGTGGCCGCGGCTTCGCGCAGGGTCTTTTCCTCTTCGAGGACATAGACCTCGGCGGCGGCGCCGGTGACCGCCTCGATGCGGCGCACGCCGGCGCCGACGGCGGACTCGCTCACGATCTTGAACAGGCCGATGTCGCCGGTGCGGCGCACGTGGGTGCCGCCGCAGAGTTCGACGGAGAAGTTGCGGCTGTTATCCCCGCTTCCATTTTGAGTGACGCTGCCCATGGCGACGACGCGCACTTCCTCGCCGTACTTCTCGCCGAACAGCGCCATGGCGCCGGCTTCGATGGCGTTCTCGGGCGCCATGAGGCGGGTGGTGACGGCTTCGTTGGCGCGCACCTCGGCGTTGACCTGGTCCTCGACCGCGCGGATCTCGGCAGCGGACAGCGGCTTGGTATGGCTGATATCGAACCGCAGGCGGTCGGGCGCCACCATCGAGCCCTTCTGGGTGACGTGCTCGCCCAGGGTGCGGCGCAAGGCCGCATGCAGGAGATGGGTGGCGGAGTGATGGCCGCGCACGGCGGTGCGGCGGCCGCCGTCGACGGTGAAGACGGCTTCGTCGCCGACTTTCACCGTGCCCTTGGTGACGACCCCCAGATGGACGTGCATGTCATCGAGCTTCTTGGCGGTGTCGGTGACGGTGATGACGGTTTTGCCACCCGCGACCGTGATCGTGCCATGGTCGCCGACCTGGCCGCCGGATTCGCCGTAGAACGGCGTCTGGTTGGCGATGAGTGCCACCTTGTCGCCTTCCTTGGCTTCCGGGACCGGCGCGCCGTTCACCACCAGCGCGACCACGCGGCCTTCGGCGGTTTCGGTGGCGTACCCGAGAAAGTCGCTGGCGCCGACCTGTTCGCGCAGGTCGAACCAGACCTTCTCGGTGGCGGCTTCGCCCGAGCCGGCCCAGGCCTTGCGGGCCTCGGCGCGCTGGCGTTCCATGGCGGCGCTGAAGGCCTCGGTGTCGACGGTGATGTTGCGCTGGCGCAGGGCGTCCTGGGTCAGGTCGAGGGGGAAGCCGTAAGTATCGTAGAGCTTGAAGGCGACATCGCCGGAAAACCGGCCGCCGTCACCGATATGGCGGGTTTCCTCGTCCAGCAGCTTCAAACCGCGGTCGAGCATGGACTTGAAGCGGGTTTCTTCGAGCAACAGGGTCTCGGTGATGAGCGCGCTGGCGCGGTCGAGTTCCGGATACTGCGCGCCCATCTGGGCGAGCAGCGCCGGCACCAGGCGGTACATGAGCGGTTCGGTGCAGCCCATCATGTGGGCATGGCGCATGGCGCGGCGCATGATGCGGCGCAGCACGTAACCGCGGCCTTCATTGGACGGCAGCACGCCGTCGGCGATCAGGAAGCCGGACGCGCGCAGGTGGTCGGCGATGACGCGGTGCGAGGCCTTGTGCGGCCCGGTGGGGTCGGTTTTGGCGGCGGCGGCGATGGCCGCGATCAGCGCCCGGAACAGATCGATCTCATAATTATCGTGCTGGCCTTGCAGCAGCGCGGTGATGCGCTCCAGGCCCATGCCGGTATCCACCGACGGTTTGGGCAGGCTGATGCGCTCGGTCGGCGTCACCTGCTCGTACTGCATGAACACGTTGTTCCAGATCTCGATGAAGCGGTCGCCGTCGGCGTTCTCCGAGCCCGGAGGCCCGCCGGGGATGTGCTCGCCGTGGTCGTAGAAGATCTCGGTGCAGGGACCGCAGGGGCCGGTGTCGCCCATGGCCCAGAAATTGTCCGAGGTCGGGATACGGATGATCTTGGACTCCGGCAGGCCGGAGATTTTGGCCCACAATTTGGCGGCCTCTTCGTCGGACGAATGCACCGTCACCATCAGGCGCTTCTTGTCGATGGCGAAGTCCTTGGTGATCAGCTCCCAGGCGAAGTTGATGGCGCCTTCCTTGAAGTAGTCGCCGAAGGAGAAGTTGCCCAGCATCTCGAAGAAGGTGTGGTGGCGGGCGGTATAACCCACGTTGTCCAGGTCGTTGTGCTTGCCGCCGGCACGCACGCATTTCTGCGAGGTGGCCGCGCGGACGTAGGGCCGCGTCTCGACGCCGGTGAACACATTCTTGAACTGCACCATGCCGGCGTTGGTGAACATCAGGGTCGGGTCGTTGCGCGGCACCAGCGGGCTGGAGGCGACCACTTCATGGCCGTTCTTGGCGAAATAGCCCAGGAACGCAGCTCGGATTTCGTTGGTGGTGGCCATGGATCGTGCTTCCGGTGTGGTGCGCGCGCGGGAAACGCGCGCCAAATTAAAAGGGCCCGGCAGGTCTGAAACGCCTGCTTTGGAGGAATTCAATATAGGAGGGCTTTCTTACCCCGGCGAGCCGCGCCGAGTCTAGAAAGGCGGGCTCCAGAGGGCCGCTTATGGGCGTTATTTCAGAGGTTTAGGAAACGCTTACCACAGCAATCGGCGCTCCCGAATAAATGTACCAGGTACAATTAACCCGATGACTAGATGTGGGGATACGCCGGCGAACGTTTAATTGTACCTGGTACATTTATTCGCTTTCACCGCCTGCGCGCGGGAAACGCGCACCTCTTAAATTGATGCCGGCCTCCGGCCGCCCGCGCACAAAAAAAGAGGCCCGCGTCATAGACGCGGATGCGCGCGGGAAACGCGCGCTAAATAAAAAAAGGCGGGGTTCCTTAAAAGGAACCCCGCGCCGTCGTGGGTTTGGGTTTTACAGGGGACGACGGGAAATCTTTTCGGCTGCCGCCAGGATTAAGGCTATTCGTCGTCCTCTTCCTCGCCCTCTCCGGGCTCGGCGGTCATGGCGGTGGCCAGCAGGCCGGCGTTGGTGCGGATCTGGTTCTCGATCTCGCGCGCGATGGCCGGATGGTCGCGCAGGAACTGCTTGGCGTTCTCGCGGCCCTGGCCGATGCGCTCGTCGTTATAGGAGAACCAGGAGCCCGACTTCTCGATGATGCCGGCCTTCTGCCCGAGGTCGAGGAGTTCGCCGGTCTTGGACACGCCTTCGCCGTACATGATGTCGAACTCGACCACCTTGAACGGCGGCGCCACCTTGTTCTTCACCACTTTGACGCGGGTCTGGTTGCCGACCACCTCTTCCTTGTCCTTGATCTGGCCGATGCGCCGGATGTCGAGGCGGACGGAGGCGTAGAACTTCAGCGCATTGCCGCCGGTGGTGGTTTCGGGATTGCCGAACATCACCCCGATTTTCATGCGGATCTGATTGATAAAAATGATCAGCGTGTTGGAGCGGGCGACCGACGCGGTCAGCTTGCGCAAGGCCTGGCTCATCAGGCGGGCGTGCAGGCCCATGTGATTGTCACCCATCTCGCCTTCGAGTTCGGCGCGGGGCGTGAGCGCGGCCACCGAGTCTACCACCAGCACGTCGATGGCGCCGGAGCGAACCAGGGTGTCGGCGATTTCGAGGGCCTGTTCGCCGGCGTCGGGCTGGGAGATCAGGAGGTCGTCGAGGTTGACGCCGAGTTTGCGGGCGTAGCCGGGGTCGAGGGCATGTTCCGCGTCGATGAAGGAGCAGGTGCCGCCGGCCTTCTGGGCTTCGGCGATGACATGCAGCGCCAGGGTGGTCTTGCCCGAGCTTTCCGGTCCGTAGATCTCGATGATGCGGCCCTTGGGCAGACCGCCGATGCCGAGCGCGAGGTCGAGGCCCAGGGAGCCGGTCGGGATGGCGGCGATATCCACCGCCTTGTCGCTGCCGCCCAGGCGCATGATCGAGCCCTTGCCGAACGACCGCTCAATCTGGGTCACGGCCGCTTCGAGGGCTTTGTTCTTATCCATGGAGTCTTTCTCAACCAGGCGGAGGGCGGGGTCAGCGGGCATCGGGCGGCTCCTGTTGTCTATGTCACTCTTGGGGGGCCATTCAACCGAAGGACTTCAACCGAAGGACCGGCTGGGTTTCTCGGGAGGGAAGTCAGCCCCTGTTTTCCCCCGCAAATTCAGTGCTCTCGGTGTACCTATTTTGTTCTTTTCCCGCAAGCGTAAAATAGAACAAAGAACGAACTTTATTCTTTCCCCTCATTTTTATCATTATTTATCAATATATTAAGACGTTCTCGCCGCTTTGCGCTTTCACCCCGGAGACCGTTGGTGCCCGCCCACGGCACGCCCGACACCGTCATCAAGCGGCGCGGGCCTCAAGACCCCCGATCACTTCGCGAATACCGCGTGGGCCACGGCGGCTTCGAATTCCGCCGATTGGCCGATGGTGTTGTTGAGCACGACGATGGTCACCTTGCTCTGCGGGTAGGTGTTGATCATGGCGTTGAAGCCGTCGATGGAACCGCTGTGGCCGATGCGCGGCTGGCCCATGAAGGTGCCGGTCATCAGGCCCATGGCATAGCCGGTGGGCGGCTCCACGCCTTCGGGCGGCGGGCGGCTGCCGGCGGCGCGGGTGTTGAGGACCTCGCCGTTCTTGTACCGGCCCGGTGCGGTCATGTCGGCGAAGGTCTCGGGTTTCAGCACTTTGCCGTTGAACAATGCGTCGTGCCACTTGGCGAGGTCGCCGACGGTCGAGCGCATGGCGCCGGCGCCCGCGGGCCAGGTCATGGAGGCATAGGTGGTGTTGCGGAACTCGCCCTTCATGTCCTTCACCAGGTCATAGCCGCTGGCGCGGCCCGGCACGATCGCCGACACCTCGTCCATGGCGGTCCGGCTCAGCCCCTGCTTGTCGAAGATGCGCGCCTTGAGGAACGGGCCCAGGGGCTGGCCGGCCATCTTCTCGACGATGGCGCCCAGCAGGAAATAGCCGGAATTGCTGTAGCGGTACTGGGTGCCGGGCTCGAAATCATAGAGCGGACTTAAGCGCTGGATGTTGCGCACCATCTCGGCGGTGGTCATGTCCTTATGCTGGTCGATGTCGGCCTTGGGGTCGGTGTAATTATGAAGGCCCGAGGTGTGGTTGAGCACCATGCGCAAGGTCACTTCGTCGGCGCGCGGGAAATCCGGGAGGTATTTGGAGAGCTTGTCGTCCACCGACAGCTTCTTCTCCTCGGCCAGCATCAGGAGCGCGGCGGCGGTGAACTGCTTGGTGATGGAGCCGATGCGGAACACGGTGTCGGGCTTCACCGGCACGCCCAGCTCGATATTGGCCAGGCCGTAGCCCTTGGCGAGGATCATCTTGCCGCCCTGCATCACGCCGACTTCGGCGCCGACGGTCTTCTTCTCGTCCATGAGCTTCATGACCGCGGCGTCGACCCGCGCTTCCAGCGCCTTGTCGGCGGTCTGGGCATAAGCCGCGGTGGCCAGGAACGGCAGCAGCGCGACGCAAACAGCTTTGAGCATGATGTCCTCCCGGAGAACGCCCCGGGAGTATATCAGCGGTCCTCCGCCAGCACTTCCTTCACCTTGGAGGCGAGCTGGCCAAGGCTGAAGGGCTTGGGCAGGAAGTGGAAGTCGGCGGTGTCGACGATGTCGCCGCGGGCCACTTCTTCCGAGTAACCGGAAATTATGACGATCTTGATCTCCGGCCGCTCCACCCGGATCAGGCGGGCGAGCGTGCCACCGTCCATGCCGGGCATCATCATGTCGGTGATCATCAGGTGCACCACCGGCGTGTCGCGCAGGATATCGAGCGCCTGTTCGCCGGTGCGGGCTTCCAGCACCTTGTAACCCTTGTTTTTCAGGGCGCGGGAGGCGAACACGCGCACCGCGTCCTCGTCCTCCACCAGCAGAACGGTGCCGACCCCGGCCAGATCGGCCTTGGCCAGTTCGGCCTCGGGGATGGCCTTGGCGGCGGCGGCGTTCTTGGCCTCGCGCTTGGCCTCCGCCTCCTCCACTTCGCGCGAAACGCGCGGGAGATAGATGGTGAACG
This sequence comes from Rhodospirillaceae bacterium, assembly GCA_041905795.1. Taxonomy (GTDB): domain Bacteria; phylum Pseudomonadota; class Alphaproteobacteria; order Rhodospirillales; family Rhodospirillaceae; genus SHVO01. Next base: position 149,923 of record JAYRKL010000001.1, read on the forward strand.
TGGCGCCCTTGCCCACCGCCGAGTCCACCAGAATGAAGCCGCCGGTCTGGCGCACCACGCCGTAGACCGTGGCCAAACCCAATCCGGTCCCGGCGCCGGGGATTTCCTTCTTGGTGGAGAAGAACGGCTCGAAGATGCGGCCCAGGTTCTCCGGCGGAATGCCCTTGCCGGTATCCGACACCGCGATCCGCACGTAGCGCCCCGCCGGCACCTGTTCGGCGCCGACCTGCGTCGGCGTATCGAAGGTCTCGGAGCCGGTGGTGATGGTCAGCGTGCCGCCGCCCTGCATGGCGTCGCGGGCGTTGACGGCAAGGTTGATGATCAGCTGGTCGAACTGGCCCGGGTCGACGCGCACCAGGCCGAGGTCGCGGCCGTGCACCAGCCTGAACTCGATGGACTCGCCGATCAGGCGCGTCAGCAGGTGCGACATTTCGGTCAGCGCGTCGGTGATGTTCATCTCGCGCGGCTGCAGCGGCTGTTTGCGCGAGAACGCCAGCAGCTGGCGCACAAGGTTGGCGGCGCGGTTGGAGTTCTGCTTGATCTGCATGATATCGGCGAAGCTGGGGTCGCCGGCGGCGTGACGCTGCAGCAGGAGATCGCAGAACCCGATCATGGCGGTGAGCAGGTTGTTGAAGTCGTGGGCGACCCCGCCCGCCAGCTGGCCCATGGCCTGCATCTTCTGGGCCTGGGCGAACTGGACCTCCAGGTTCTTCTGCTCGGTGACGTCGATGAAGTGCGCCACCACGCCCTCGATCTCGCCTTCGCGCAGGAGGTCCCCGCCCAGCGGCGAGGCCGTCAGCGGGCCCACGAACACCGAGGTCTGGGCGACATGCTGGGGATTTTGGGCCGCCAGGGCGCCGACGACGCGCACGTCGAAATGCGCGCCTTCGCTTTCCCCGGCCAGCACTTTGTTCATCTCGGCGATGAAATTGCGCCGGTCGTCGGCCACCACCTTGTCGGCGAGGCTGGCGCCGGCCAGGGCGGTGCGGTTCTGGCCGCTCAGCTTCTCGAAGGCGCGGTTGCAGTCGACCACGGTGCCGTCCTGGTCGGTGATCGCAATAGCAACAGGCGCCGCGTCGAACAGCGAGCGGAAACGTTCGTAGGCGAGGCGGCTGGGCGCGGCCGCCTGTTCGCGGCGCATGCCGTCGCGCACGGCCAATGTCCGCGTGCGGGTGACGCCGGCGTCGTCATAGGTGGATTGCAGCACCAGGGCGGGGATGGTTTCGCCGCTGCGGGCGCGGAACTGCACCTCGCCCTGCCATTCTCCGTCGGCCTGGGGGCGGTTTGGCCCGGCGATGATGTCGTCGATGGCGACGCCTTGCAGTTCCTCGGGGTCGTAGCCCAGCCAGCCGGCGAAGCGCTGGTTGACGAAACGCAGCTGCCCGTCCACGTCCACCGAATAGATGCCGGTCGGCAGGAAATACAGGAAGTCCGAGAGTTCCTGGCGCTCGTGGTTGAGGATGTCGCCGATGGTGCGCCGGGCGGTGATGTCCGCGGCATTCCACAGTTGCAGGTTCTCGCTCCCGGACCGCAGATCGCGCGACAGGGCCAGGGGCCGAACGCTGACCTCGAACCACTCCTGTTCGCCGCCGGGGCCGGTTAGCGGCACCTCGGCGCGGGTGGCGAGGCCGGTGGCGGCCGCCTGGCGGAGGCGGACTAATGTGTCGTCGCCCTCGCCGTCCTTGTCGATGCGGGCGGCCAGGAAATCGAGCGGGCTCTCGCCGCCCAGCCAGTCTTTGGCCTGGCGATTGATATGCAGGATGCGCCCGGAGGCGTCGGTGATCAGGCGCGGTGTATCGGTGGCGTCCACCAGAGCGGCCAGGGCGCCGGCGCCGCCGGCTTTCCGGCGTGCGCCGATGACCGCGGCAACCGCGGCACAAGCCGAAAGACCGGCCGCCGCCGCCGACAGGACGGGCGCGAGGCGCGGGTCCGGGATCACGGCGCCGCCAAGCGCGGCCAGCGCGGCACCCGCGCCAAGCCCCGCGGTGATGCTCCATATGGTTCTAGCTGGCACGCTTGCCCTTCAGGCGCATCACAAAGCCGATGACTTCCGCCACGGCCTTATAGTGCTCCTGGGGAATTTCCTGATCAATCTCCACCGACGCGTACAAGGCGCGCGCCAGCGGCGGGTTCTCGACGATGGGAACGTCGTGGATCTCGGCCACCTGGCGCATGCGCTTGGCGAGGTAGTCGACGCCCTTGCCGACCACCACCGGAGCGGCCATCGCCTCCATGTCGTATTTCAGCGCCACGGCGAAGTGGGTCGGATTGGTGATGATCACGTTGGCCTTCGACACCGCCACCATCATGCGCTGGCGGTGGCGCTCGATGCGCAGGGAGCGGATCTTGTTTTTGACCTTGGGGTCGCCGTCCTGTTCCTTGTGCTCGTCCTTGACCTCCTGCTTGGTCATCTTGAGCTTCTCGCGGTGCGACCACTGCTGGTAGATGTAGTCGGCGGCGGCCAGCGCCGACATCACCAGCACCGTCACGAACAGCACCATCACGATCAGGCGGTGGATCTCCGACAAGGTGGTCGAGATGTCCTGGTCGATGATCTTATCCGGGTGGCCCATGGTCGGAACGACAAGCGCCGTCACCATGCCGCCGACCGCGAAAATCTTCACCAGCGCCTTGAGCATCTCCAGCACGGCGTTGAACGAGAACATGCGCTTGAGCCCGGCCAGCGGATTGAGCGAGCCGAGGTTCGGCGACAGCTTCTTGGGGGTATAGGCGAGGCCCACCTGGGTCAGGGTGCCGATCAGGGCCATCAGCACCAGCACGCCCACCGGGAACGCCATCAGGACGCCGATCTGCCAGACGACCTCGGTGAGGAGCGTGCGCATGTTGTCGACGTCGATATGCATGGTCTCCGGGCGCTCGAGGAACCCGCGCATATAGTTCATGAGCTTCTTGGCCATCCACGGCGCAATCACGCCGACGACGATCAAGGCGCCGATCAGCATGGCGGTGCTCTTGACCTCCTGCGAGACCGGAATGTTGCCTTCGCTGCGGGCCTTGCTCAGCCGTTTGCCCGTAGGCTGTTCCGTTTTGGCGTCTTTATCCTCGGACATCGTTCCCTCCCCGGCGCTATCGCACCGGAGCAACCGCGCGCAGCGGCGAAAGCAGGCCGTGCAGGCTGTTGTCCATGAAATGCAGGAACACGAGGATGACGGTGGGCAGCGACACCATCAGGATGGCGAAGCCGAGCACGATCTTGCCCGGCATCACCACGAAGAACACGTTCAGCTGCGGCGACAGCCGCGCCAGGATACCCGAGGTCACCTGGAACACGATTTCGAACACCAGGAACGGCGCCGCCAGCTTGACGCCCATATAGAACGCCTGGTCGAGCAGGTTGCCGATCATCGTCACCATGTCGCGGGTGAACAGGCGCGCGCCCGGCGTCAGCAGGTTGTAGCTGTCGATGGCGGCCGACAGCAGGAAATGGTGGGTGTTGGTGACGAAAATCATGGTCAACGCCGTCAGGTTGATCATGCCGATGACGATGGAGCTTTGCTCCTGGGTGACCGGGTCGTCGGTGAGCGCGTTGGTGATGCCGGTGGCGGTGGCGATCATCTGTCCGGCCAGTTCCAGCGCCGCCATGATGATCTGGATCAGCGCGCCGAGGAAGCCGCCGATGATCATCTCGGAGGCAATCATCCACACCAGGTCGGCGGGGTTCTCGGGCTGCGGCGGCAGAAGCACAGCTACCATCGGCAAGGTCAGCACGGTGACCAGCAGCGCGAAGATCAGGCGGATGCGAGGGCTGACATAGGCCGCCGAGAACCCCGGCAGCATGATGAACACCACGCCGAGGCGGGCGAACACCAGCATGAACTGGAAGATGTTGATGGCGAGGTAGTCTGCGAGTTGCATGACCGGCTGCGGCTACCCGCCTTCTCCTGAGGCCTCGGCTTCTTTTTGTCGCATTTTCCTGACCGGAAAATGCCCGGCGAGTTGCATAGGAGGGGAACCCGCCTAGAAGATTGCCGTCACCCGAGGGCGACGATCTTATCCATCACGCGGTGGGTGAATTCGGTGAGTTCGCGCAGCATCCAGGGCATGAACAGGATCATGGCGGCGAAGATCGACAGGATCTTCGGGATGAAGGTCAGGGTCATTTCCTGGATGTGGGTCAGGGTCTGGAACACTGAGATGATCAGGCCCACCACCAGGCCGATGACCAGCATGGGCGCCGAGACCAGCAGCATGGTCATCATGGCGTCGCGGGCGATATCGAGGACGTCGGCTTCAGACATCTCTATTCCCCAGCCCTAAATGGGCATCTTCAAGATTTCCTGGTAGGCGTTGAGCACCTTGTCGCGCACCGCTACCACGGTTTCCAGGGTGTGTTCGGCGTTGGCGACGGCGGTGACCACGTCCTTGAGGTCGGCTTCACCGGTGATCTGCTTCAAGGACAACTCTTCCGCCTGGCGGCCGGTCTTGACCGCGCTGTTGAGGTTGTCGGTGACCAGGTTCAGGAACGAATTGCCGTCTTCGCTTTTGGGGCCTTCGGCCTTGCCGCTGAAGGCGGCGTCGGCGGTCTTGGCGGCGCGGGCGTAGGCGTTGACGGCGGAGGAAAAATCGATCGCCATGGCTAGTCCCTACCTTATTTCAGCAGTTCGAGGGTCTTCGCGACCATCTGCCGCGAGGTCGAGATCACGTTCATATTGGCTTCGTAGGAGCGCTGCGCTTCGCGCATGTCCATCATCTCGATCAGCGGATTGACGTTGGGCGTCAGCACATAGCCCTGCGCGTTGGCGCCGGGGTGCGCGGGATCGTACTTCGACGCCAGCTTTGTCGGGTCGTTGAAGATCTTTTTCACCGCCACGGTGTCGGCGCCCAAGGCCTTGTCGAGCTGGTTGCGGAAGGTGACCAGCTTGCGGCGATAGGGCTCGCCGCCCGGCGTTTCCGCGGTGGAATCGGCGTTGGCGAGGTTTTCGGAGATGACGCGCAGGCGTGTGGCCTGGGCCTTCATGCCCTTGGCGGCGATTTCCGAGCTGACCTTGAGATCGTCCATGGTCCGGTGCCCCTACCCTTTTCCCCTGGCCCGCCTTACGGCGTGCCTTTGATGGCGATGGAAAGCATTTTCAAGTTGGCCTGCATCAAGGTGACGGCGGTGTCATAGGCGGAGCGGGTGTCCGAGACCTTCTGCATCTGCTCTTCGACCACCACCTGGTTGCCGTCGGGCGAGGCTTCGAAGGTCTTGCGCTGGCCGATGTCGCGGAACTTCTGCTGCTCCTGGATCGTGCCTTTGAGGTGGTTGGGGTTGGTGCGCGCCACTTGCACGGGCGCCTGCATTTCGCCGCGCAGCACCTGCTTGAAGTCGACCGGGTTGAGGTCCTTCGGCCGGTAGTCGGGCGTGTCGGCGTTGGAGATGTTCTGGGACAGCACGCGCTGACGCTGGGTGGCCCAATCCATGCGGGTCATCGCCAGCTTGAAGAGCTTCAGGTTGTTGAGGTCCACGCGTGCCGCCCTTTTAAACCCAAGAGGAATTCAGGAGAGGGGTTCAGGTAGGCAAAATTGACCTAGGAAGCTTAACAATCTGTGAATCTCGGTTAACGGCAATATTTTATATTATAATCAACTACTTAGTATGGTTTTCGGGTATGCGGCGCTTAAACCTTTATTAAGTGCTTTAGGCAATTGTTGCCTTGAGAAATTAACCGCTGTTGCAGCGTCGCCACGGCCTTCATGACCGACAAGCCCGCTCCGCCTCCCGGCCAGATCCCCAGAACCATCGCGGTGGCCGTGGAGGAGCAGGACGGTGCGGCCCCCAAGGTGAGCGCCACCGGCCGGGGGTACGCCGCCGAGCAGATCCTGGCGCTCGCCTTCGCCCGCGGGATCAAGGTGCGTGAAGACGCGGACCTCGCCCAGATTCTGGCGGCGGTGGACGTGGACAGCGAGATACCGACCGAAGCCTTCGCCGCGGTGGCCGAGATCCTGGCCCATGTCTACCGCGCCAACGGCGAACAACCCCGCGGCTTCGCCGCCGAACAGAACGACCCGCGCGGCGCCGCCGCGCCAGCTCAAGAGACCCCCCGCGGCGACGCCGCGGAACAGGAACAGGTGAATCGATGACTCATGTTGCCGCGCCCTCGCCCGCTTCCGACGCCATCCACGCCGAACTGGTGAAGATCGAATCCCTAATCTCGACCGCCGTGCGTCTGCTGGATGACGGGCGCGTGGTGAACCTGCAGGCGCTGCAGACGCGCACCAAGGAGGTCTGCGACGCCGCCCTGGCGCTGCCGCGCGACGAGTCCCGCCCGCTGGTGCCGGCCATGGAAGCGCTGCTGGTGGCGCTCGACACCCTGACCGGCAAGCTCAACAGCCGCTTCGGCGACTTGCCGACCCTGGCCAACCTGGTCGGCGCCGACACCGCCGCCACGCTCTATGGCCAGGCGCTGAAGCACTTCCCGTAAGACGCACGCCGGCATGGAACCGCAGAGCTACATCACCGCCGTGCTGGTCCTGATCCTGGTGGTCGGGCTGATCCTGGGCCTGGCCGCGCTGCTGAAGCGGTTCGGCCTGGCCGACGCCCGCGCCCTGGGACGCCGCGCCCGCCTCGCCACCGTTGAATCCAAGTCCCTCGACGGCCGGCATCGCCTCATCCTGGTGCGCCGCGACGACGTCGAGCATCTGCTGCTGGTCGGCCCGAACACCAGCCAGGTCATCGAGCGCGGCATCCCCGCCGCGCCCGCGGCCGGGGATGAAACACCCGCAGGGAGCGCTTTCGCCCGCCTGCTCATGAATAAACGCGACGGAGAGCCTCAGTCATGAGCGGCCGGACACTGAAAACCTTCCTCGCGGTCGGGCTGATCGCGGGCCTCGCGCTCTTGCCGGAAACCGCGGCGGCGCAGAATTTCTCCATCGACTTCGGCCCCACCGCCGCCACCGGCCCCAACTCGACCACCACCCGCGTCGTCCAGCTGTTGTTGCTGATGACCGCGCTGTCGGTGGCCCCGGCCCTCTTGATGATGGTGACCGCCTTCACCCGCATCGTCGTGGTGCTGTCGATCCTGAGACACGCATTGGGCACCAACACCAGCCCGCCCAACGCGGTGGTCATGTCGCTGGCCTTGTTCCTGACCATCTTCGTCATGGCGCCGACCTTCGAGAACGCCTGGAACACCGGCCTTCAGCCGCTGATCAACGGCCAGATCAACGAGGCGGAATCCTTCAAGCGCACCGCCATGCCGTTCCACGATTTCATGATGCGCCACGTCCGCGAGAAGGACCTGCAGCTGTTCATGAACATGGCCAAGGTGTCGCAGGTGGAGCGCCCCGAGGACACCCCGCTGCAGGCCCTGGTGCCCGCCTTCATGATCTCCGAACTGCGCCGCGCCTTCGAGATCGGCTTCCTGATCTACGTGCCCTTCATCATCATCGACATGGTCATCGCCTCGGTCCTGATGTCCATGGGCATGATGATGCTGCCGCCGATGATGCTGTCGATGCCGTTCAAGCTGATCTTCTTCGTGCTCGTGGACGGCTGGTACCTGTTGATCGGCAGCCTGGCGCAGAGCTTCTCGGGCGGATAGCCAAGCAGGCTCCGACGCCGGGGAATTAATTGTACCAGGTACAATTTAATTAGCTCAGCCACTTCCACAGACTCTCTGAGTGCAGAAATTGTACCTGGTACAATTAATTCTGCGCTTCGCCCCGAAAGCAAAAAAGGCTGCCAGAAAATTCCGGCAGCCTTTTTAGTTTCCAGGGCGAGAGACTACCCCCGCACCTTGCGCCGGCGGAAGGCCGGCTATCTTTTAGGATGCGACGCGTTTACCGCGTCGCCGCATCCACCACATGGCGACGCCGGTGAAGGCGAACAGCGGCGGCAACAATCCGCTGATGAACACCAGCACCCACCACGCCATGCCGAGACCGCTGCCGGAATGCAGCGGACGCTGCCAGGCGAGGAACTTGCTGTTGGCGCCGTAGGCGTCGGGATCGCGCACATCGATCACCTTTTTCGCCCAGGGGTCCACCGACACCGTCACCTGCGGCGCGCCGGTCATGTCGCCGGGCTTGGAGAACGTGACGCGGTAGGGCGCCCGCGGATTGGCCGGCATGGCCACGCCGCGCAGGATGCCGCCCTCGACCGCGCCTTTGGCGATCTCGGCTACGGCGTCGGGGTCGAGCGCGGTTTCGCCCTCGATCGGGGTCACGGGCATCGGCGCCTGCATGCGGGCGTCGCGCACCTGGGCGTTCGCGCCGAAGACGGCGTTCACGGCCTGCGGGAACACGATATAGACGCCGCTGACGCAGACGATCATGAACACGATCAGGGTCAGGATGCCGAAGAAGCGGTGCAGGTCATAGACCGCCCGCAGCAGGCCGGCGTTGAGTTTGACTTTGAAGGCGCGCTTCCACTGGCCGCGCTTCGGCCACCACATGACGATGCCCGAGAGCCCGAGCGCGGTCATGAACACGCCCAGCCAGCCGACGAACTGACGGCCGAAGCCGCCTTCGATCAGGAGGTTGCCGTGGATGTCATGCATCAGCCGCGCGAACCCGGCGTTGCCCTGGGGCGCGACGCCGGCGGCCATCGTGGCGGGATCGACCGTCACGCGCGGACCGAAGCCGCCGGGAGGACCGGCCGGACGGCCTTCGGGGCCCTTCTCCGCCGCTTTCTCCGCGCCGCCTTCCGCGCGCGGGCCACCCTGCGGACGACCGCCGCCGCCGAACCGCACGGCGGCGGGTTTATCCGAGATCGGCGCTTCGAACTGCATCGGGCGCATTCCTTCGGGCGCCTGGCCGCGCGCGGCGTCGATGTATTCGGCGATGGAGTGTGCGGGTCCCGCGGCGGCGACAATCGGCGCCGGAGTGTCGCGCACGATCATCCACAGGCTGCCGGTGAGGCCGATGGCCGCGAACGGGAGGGAGAAGATCACGCCCACCCAGAGGTGGATCGTGCCCAGCACTTTGCGGATGCTGATGGTGGAGGCTTTGCGTGCGGGAATTGCGTTGGCTATGTCGGTCATGAGTCGGCCCATCGGCGCAGGAGGTTGTGATAAAGCCCGGTCAGGCGCACGACCTCGGCCGTATCGCCCACGGATTTGCGTAAACCCTGGATCGCGGTGTCCAGCTCGAACAGGTGTCCGCGCGCGGCTTCGTCGCGCACCATGCTCTGGAGCCAGAAGAACGAGGACCAGCGGCTGCCGCGCGTGACCGGCGTCACGTGATGGCGGCTGCTGGCGGAGTAGAGAATCATGTCGCCGGCGGGCAGCTTGACCTTGTGCTCGCCGAAGGTGTCGAGGATCACCAGCTCGCCGCCGTCGTAGTCGGCGGGGTCGGTCAGGAACAGCGTGCAGGACATATCGGTGCGCACCCGCACCGAGGCGCCGCCGGTGAGCGACATCGGCATGAAGCGGATGGCGTTGTCGATGTGGGTATCGAAGGTCATGCCGGTGTCGTAGCGGTTGAACAGCGGCGGAAACACCTTCATCGCCAGCGAGGCCGATGTGAACAGCTCGTTGCGGCCGAGCTTGCCCAGGATCAGTTCGCCGATCTCGCGCGCCGCCGGAGCGTTCTCCGGCACCTGGAGATTGCGTTTGACCTCCGCCGACTGGACGCCGGCGGTGACCTTGCCGTCCACCCAGTCGGAACGCGAAAGGAGGCCGCGGCAGTGCGCGACCTCCTCCGGTGTCAGCAAGTTTGGAATGCGGACGAGCATTGTCCTCCTTTATTGTTTCCCCGCATGTTCGGGCGGAAAACCGGTTTCCACTTTTCCTAACATGCGGGCTAGAACCTCGCCGAAATCGAGGCGACGACCGCGCGGCCCGGAGAAGGCGTACCGCGGTTGCCGAACGACTGGCTGTAGTTCAGGCGGTCGGTGATGTTGTTGAGGTTCACCTGGAAGGTGTAACGCTCGAACTGATAGGCCGCGACCGCGTCAAGTTGGATGGTCTCCGGGATAACGACGTAACGCGAGATCCCGGTGAGGTTCGGCGCGGTGCCGGTGGTGGTGTAAGCGTTGTGCAGCGGGCTCTGGTAGACGATACCGCCGCCGAACGAAAGACCCTTCACTGCGGGCACCTGATAGTCGGCCCAGAATGAAGCGCCATGACGGGGCACGAAGGTGATCATTTTACCGATGGTGAACTGGTTGGGGCGGCACACGATCGGCGCCGTCGTGCCGCAGGTCAGGTCGTAGGTAATGATCGGGTCGAGATAGGTGTAGGCGGCGATGACGCTGAGGTCGGCGGTGACGGCGCCGGTGGCCGAAAATTCGAAACCCCGCACCCGCTGCTGCTGACCCGATTGCAGGATGGTCTGCCCCGAGACCGGGTCGGAGATGGTCGCGTTGTCCTTGTTGACCTGGAACAGCGACCCGGCGAGGCCGAGCTTGCCCTCCAGAACACTGTACTTGGCGCCGATTTCAAACGTCCGGCTCTTTTCCGGCTCCAACGCCTGGTTGGCGGTGGTGATGGGCGTCGGCGTACCGACCACCGACGTGCCCTGCGGCACCGCCGACTTGGAGAAGGAGACATAGAGCGTGGTGTTTTGGTCCGGCTCATAGACCAAGCTGGCGCGCGGGTTGACGACGGTCGACGGCGACCGGGCCGGCGTGGTCACGCCCGCGACCGTGGTGGACGAGAACTTGGCGATGTAGCGGTCGACACGCACGCCGGCGATGACCGACACAGCCTCGTTGAACCACAGGCGGTCGGTCAGGAACCCCGCGAAGTCGCTGGCGTTGCCGCTGGACGTCACCACCGTGGTCGCGGTGGCCGTGGTCCCGGCGATGTTGGTCGGCGTCGGCAGGATCACCGTGTAGCCCGGCGGCGGTTCATAGGTCGGGTTATAGAGGCTCATGCCGATATTGGCGCGGGAGCGCGTGCGGTCTCCCAGGAGGTAGGCGAACTGCGCCGTGGTCGGCAGCGTATAGGCGTAAATGGTGCGATCGGCCTTTTGATACGAATAGTCGATGCCGGCGATGGTCTGGTTGCGCAACGTGCCGATCTGGAAGGCGGCATTGAGGCTGAACGTGTTCTGCCAGCCCCAGCTGTCCTGCTGGTACGGGCCGCCGCCGCCGATGCCGCCCAAGGTCGCGCGCGGATTGGCGCTGGCGAGGACGTTGGAGCAGAAGGCGGTGGCGACGGTGTTGTCGCAGCGGTCAACCGTCGTGTACTGGAAATAGCGCGAGTACCAGGCGGCGCGGGTGTCGTTCTGGATCAGCAGCCAGTCGTTGACCTGATGGCTGAGCTTGGCCGTCACGATATCGGCGTCGTTCTTGTCCTGGTCGGTGCGGTAGCTGACATAGTTGTTGCGCGGAACGCCGTATTCGGTCGCGGGCACGGCGAAGATGCTGGTCGGCGTGATGGCGACGGGAATCCCGTAATCCGGACGGCCGTTGGCATGCTGGTGGATATAGGACAGCGTGAAGGTGGTCGGGCCGCCGAGGCCGAGGCCGACCGAAGGCGCGATCCCCCAGCGATGCGAGAAGATCTTGTCGCGGTCGACGACGCCGGTGTTGGTGTACATGGCGGCGACGCGCACCGCCGCGGTATCGGAGAGCTGATAATTGTAGTCGCCGGTGGCGCGGGCATGGGCGCCGTTACCGCCTTCGAGCTTCACTTCGCCGCGGGTGGCGAGCGTCGGCACCTTGGAAATGGTGTTGATGGCACCGCCGGTGGTGCCGCGGCCGAACATCAGGCCGGAGGGACCTTTCAGCACCTGGACTTCCTGATAGGCGAAGCTGTCGCGGGTGTAGGATGCGAAGTCGCGCAGACCGTCGAGATAGACGTCGTCCTTGGAGTCGAAACCGCGGATACGGAACTGGTCGCCGGCGAGCGAGCCGCCTTCCCCGATGGCGATGGTGATGCCCGGCACGTTGCGCAGCGCCTCGCCCAGGGTCGTGGTGGCCTGCTGCTTCATGGTCTCTTCGCCGACCACGGTCACCGCCTGCGGGGTGTCCTGGATGCTGTTCGTCGGCTGGTTGCCGGCCGGTTTTTTATTCAGGGCGTTCTTGTCGTCGATCGCCGTGTCTTCGATGGTCGCCGGTCCGAGCTGGAGGGTGGTGGGTTCGGCCGCATGGCTGGCGCCGGCGAGGGCGAGGCCCATGGCGGTGGTGCCGGCCAGGAATTGGCCGTTGCGCACCAAGCGCGAGGAAATCCTGCCGGAACCAAAGCCGTTCCGGGTTTCAAACGACGACATTGTAGCGACCCCATGAGCCAGTTGATAATGCGAATGACTCTTAGTATCGTCAGGGTCGCTTGGCAAGGGTGATCTTATCCCCTTGAAATCATGGTGGTCGTGCCGGAACTGCATAGGACGCCAGAACATCACTGCGGTATATATTATATAATAATGATTCTCATTTTCATAGATGCTGTGTCTCAGTAGCATAATCACCATGAATCAGATGACGCCTTCAGCTTCCCTTGTTTCCCCGCCCTGGAAGCCCGACCCCAGCGTCCTCAGCCGCAAGGACAGCAAGCCGGCTTTCGATTTGAGCAGCGGCCGGGTCTACGGCGAGCGCCCCGCCGCGGCGGTCAATCCGGCACGCCGGGTCGCGAGCCTTGTGACCGCGGTCGCCATCCAGGCCGCGGTGGTCGCGTTGATCCTGGCCGCCGGCGTCGAGCTGCCGACCAAGGTCGGCCCGCTGATGGTGGTCAACATCGCCACCCAGGAAATCAAACCCGAGGAATTGCCGCCGCCGCCGCCCACCCTGGTGCAGCCGCAAGTGGCCATCACCCTGCCGTTCGTGCCGGATGTGATCCACGACGTGCCGCCGCCGCCGCCCCAGCAGACCGCGATCACCGTGGCGCCCAAGGGCGCCGAGCCGGCGCCGCCGGTCTATAAGGCGGAGAAATACGAGACCGTGCTGCTGCGCTCCATCAACGCGGCGTTGCGGTATCCGGTATCCGCGCGCCAGCGCCGTCAGCAGGGCACGGTCTATGTGCGCTTCGTGATGGACCGCCGCGGCAATGTGCTGTCGTCGCAGATCGAGCGCAGCTCGCGCTTCCAGGCCCTGGATGAAGAGGGTCTCGCGCTGCTCGCCCGCGCGCAGCCCCTGCCGGCGCCGCCCGCGGACGTGGCCGGCGAGCAGATCCAGCTCGTCGTCCCCATCGTTTTCAGCCTGCGCTGAGACGCGCCCGTTCGGACGTGCGGCTGGTCAGGTCTTTCAGGTTTATCTTGAGCTGTTCCAGGGCGAAGCCCACGGCAAAGGTACGGCCGATGATATCCCCGGCGAGGCCGCGGGTCTGGCCGGCCTCGCGCACCGCCGCCACCTCATGCGCGTAGTGGGCGATCGCCTGTTCCACCGGCATCAAGCTCGGCGGCGGCCGGCGGTCCTCGAGCGATTGTCCGATGCCTTTGAAACTGTCGGCGACGGCTTGCACGGCGCCGCCCAGCGCCGCCGCCAGGCGGTCATGGAACGTATCCGGGAACGGTTCCGCGGTGGCGCGCCCGAGCATGATGATGTCGGCGCGCAGGCGCTGCAGCGTGCGCAGCACCGGTTCGGGATCGGGCTCGTTGGACAGGAAACTCGCGCGTTCGCGCTTGGCTTCGTCCACGGCCAGAGTCAGCCTGGAAATCTGCGCCAGCGCCGCGTCGTGCTTGATCGTTAATTCGTGCTGGATCTGGGCGCGATCGAAGGCGAGCAGCAGCGGCAGCACGGCCGCGAAATGATCGAGCGTGCGCGCCGCCGCCTGGTTGAGGAGGCCCGAGGCGCGCGCCGGCAGAATCACCAGCGACACCGCCAGACCGATGGCCCCGCCGATGCTGATTTCGGCCAGGCGGTTGACGGCGGATTCGAGCGGCGAGAGATGCTGGACCGGCGCCACCAGGATGACGATCACGCCGGTGACCGGCGCGAACCGGAACGTCGGGCGCACCGCCGCGAGGAACGCGAGCGGCGTCAGCGCCACGCCTAAACCAAGTGCAATGGACAGGGCGTCGGCCGCGGGATCGAGGTCGCGGATCACCGTGCCGACCAGCGCGGCGTAAGCGCCGCCGCCCAGGGTGCTGACCAGCCAGTCGAGCGCGGCCTTGACCGACCCGCCGACCGAAGCCTGGGTCACCAGAACCGCCGTGAACACCGCCCAGTAGCCCTGCGGAAGGGCGAGGGTTTCAGCCACCGCAAAGGCGAACAAGGCCGCCGCCGTCACCCGCACGCTGTGGCGCAACTCGCCTTCGCGGCGCTCGCTCCAGGCGCTGATCCGCTTCGAGACGGACGATTTGGCGGCCTCGGTCATGCTCTTATTCTAGAGTAAGCGGCCTGGAAAAATAGCGCACGGTTTTGCCCATGCTTGAAAGAGGAGTGCCGGAAAGGCGGGCGCTGCCGACCTCGGCAAATCCCAGGGCCGCATGGAAAGCGTCGGACACCGGGTTGGGCGGGTCGGCGTTGACTTCGCAAACCACGCGCTCATGGCCGGCCGCGCGGCGGAACAGATCGCGATAGAGCGCTTTGGCAAGGCCGCGCCCGCGCGCCGCCGGCGCCACCACGATCCGGTCGACATAGACAAAGCGCGAGTAGCGCGCCTTGAACCAGGCGAAGTTGGGATTGTCGTAAGCGGCGTCCTGATCGAAGGCCAGGAGCAGCGCATCGGCGGCGCCGACATGGACGGCGGCGAAGGCCATGCCGACGAGGTGCGCGGCCTTGGCCGGCGTCAGGAACGACAGCTCTTGGGCGAAGGCGTTGTTGAGCGCCAACAGCGGCGGCGGCAAGCCACCGTCACGTGGAAGATCCAGGATATCAACGGGTGAAATCAGTTGATCGCGCTCAGCGGCTTTTGACCAATCATGTCTTTATATTCGACAAGGAATGACTTGAACTGCTCGGCCTGCTGGATCTGGGCGCGCACCTGTTGCGCATCCATGGAGCCGCGTTCGCGCGGCGTGGTGATCAGGTTGAACACGTCCTTATAAGGCGTGTTGGCCATGGGAGCGGTGTAGCGCTGGCGCACGCGCACCAGGGTGCGTTCGTCCCCGGCGAGCGTGAGCGCGGTCGCCCAATCGAGCACCAGGCGGGCGTTGACGTCGGACAGGCTGCCGGCGTCGGCCTCGGGCACCAGTTCGGACAGCGACCGGGCGGCGTTGGCCCAGTCCTGGGTGCGCCAGTAGACCTCGGCGCGCAACTGGCGGGTTTCGGGCGTAGTGTCGGTGCCCAGCAGCAGCATGGCCTCGTTGACTTTGCCCAGGTCGGTGAGCGCGCGCGCCTCCAGGCGGCGGCGCTGGGTGTTGAGGTCGCGGCCGGCTTCGACGGACGCCGTATCGTGCAATACGTCGATGGCTTTCTGCGGCGTGCGGTTGAGCAGGTAGACCAGGGCGAGACGCGCGCCGATCCGGGCGCGGTCGACGCCGGTGACGCGGAACTGGATCTGGCGTTCCAGCACCAGGGCCGCCTGGTCGAGCAGGTCAACCGACACCAGGCGGTCGGCGATCTTGCGGATCATCTCGTCGCCCTTCTCGCCGGGCGGGATCAGCGACCGGAACTCGTCAAACAGGCCGATGGCGGCCACCGGCGTCATCTTGTCGGCTCCGTCTTCGAGGTACAGGGACTCGAAGATCTTGCGCATCTTCTCGGCGGCTTCGTCGACGCGCGGCTGGTCGGCGAAATACGACGTGGTGATCTTCAGGGTGCGCAGCGCCGTGCCGTAATTCTTCTCGTCGGCGTACAGGTCGGCCAGGCGCAGGAGGAGATCGAGTTCGGTGTTGTCGCCGCGCCAGCGATAGCGCAGTTTTTCCAGGCCCTCGATCAAATCAGCCGTCGACAGGGTGCCGAGGCGGTGTTCCATCTCCATGCGGTCGCGGTTGGCGAGCACGCTGTACATGAGGCTCGGGCTTTCCTCGGCCTTCTTGTACTGGGCGAGCGCGATCTTCTGCTCGCCGAGTTTCTCGTTGAGCTTGCCGTCCATGTAGTCGATGGCGGCCAGTTCGTTCACGGTCGGGGTTTCGCGGCGGATCAGGTCGAGGAAGCCTTGCGCGCCGAAGTCGTCGCCGGCGGCGATGGCGGCTTCGACACCGGTCAGCGCCAGCGGAATCTTGACCGCGCGCGGATAGGCGCGGATCGCGGCGCCGGTCTGGATCATGGTCTCGGCCTGGGCGGCTTTGTTGCCGAACTTGGCGCGGGCGGCGGCCAGCCAGAAGCGGGCGTCGTCGTCGTTGGCCAGGCTGAAATGGTTGAAGTCCTCGCCGGCCTCGAAGTAGCGGCGCATCATCATGTTGGCCGCGCCGCGCAGGGCCCGGAACGGCGGGGTATTCTCGACCTCGCCGTCGGCGACCTTCATGGTGCGCATGATCGCCAGCACTTCGGGATAGAAGCCGTTGACGAACTCGAACCGCGCCAGGCGGAAGCGCGCCTGCTGGCGGGCCTCGGGGCGCTCGTCGCTGAGGGCGTTCTGCAGCGCCTGCTTGTTGCGGACATAGTCCTCGGCCTTGCCGATCTGCCAGTCGGCGATGTTCAAGGTCCGGGTCTTGTCGTCGGCGTTCAAGGCGGTGGCTTTGTCGGCCAGGTCCCTCGACAGCGCCATGCCGCCGTCGACGTCGATGTCGATGCCGATCCGCGAAGCCTGCGCACGCACGCCGTCGCTCTTGGGCACCACCACCACGCCTTGCGCGGTCACCGGCATGTCGAGGTCGGTGTAGTGACGCTCGGGGTAGACGCCGTAGCTGAGCGGGATGACCGGCACGATCAACAGGTAATCGCCGACTTCCGGGTCTTCCACCGCCACCGTGCGGCCGGCTTCGCCCACCGGCACGAACAGGTTCGGACTGGGGCGGTCGAGCTGCGCGTTGACCTCGAGCGCCCGGGTCGGACGCAGCGGCAGGGAGCGGAAATCCAGGATCCAGTTGAGGCCGTCGCGGCGCGTGGTCGGATTGATGTCGGGCTTGGTGACCATGCGCAGGATGGTGTTGTTGCGGTAAGGCAGCTGTTCGACAAAGGTGATGTACGCCGCGCCCTCCCGGGCGATTTTGGCGACATCGACCTGTTGATAGCGGTCGAAGACCACCCACAGATAATCGGCGCGGCGGAACACCGCGGCGGCGGCGGGCTCGCTCCAGGGGATCGTGACCGAAAGTTCGGCCGGGCGGCCGGCGAGAGGATCGACGCGGTTCTCGGCGGCGCGGGTCACGCGCTGGCCGGCGGCATTGACCTGGTTGCGCTCGGCGCCGTTGCCGGTGAGCGCGGCCGCAGCGGTTGCGGAGCCGGCGCGCGGCGGCGGCGGGGGTGCCGCCTTGGCGGCGGGCGGCGGCGCGGGCGGCGCCTTTTCCGCGGGCGGCGGCGCCGGACGTTGCGAGGCGGCTTGCGGACTCTGGCCGGCGGGCGCGGGCGTGCGGGTCAGGTCGATGGCGATGGTATTGCCGGTGGCGAAGTCGCGCACCGCGAACTGCGCCGCCTGCGGGATCGTCAGGACAAGCTTGCCGTTCTCGATCAGCGCGGCGGCCGGACGGTTGGCGGCCGGCAGACGGCCATTGAGCTGCGCCACATTGATCGAGGCCGGGCTGTCGAAGGTGACGGCGATGCGGTCGCCGCGACGTTCGATGCGGTAGGTGGTCTTGTCGGGCCAATCGAGCGCCAGGCGGAAATAGTCGCCGTGGTCGCCGGTGCGCAAGGTCACGGCGCGGCCCGAACCGACCACCGGTCCGCCGGCGGGTGCCGTCGGCGTCGGCGCCTGGGGATTGAGCGACGTGGGAGTGAGCGGCGGCACCGACTGCGCGCGGGCCTGGGCGGCCTGCTGCGGCGTCAGTCCGGTGACGAGGTCCACCACCACCGCCTGGCCCACGGTGAAGGTGCGCATGGTGATGTTGGGCTTCAACGGGAAGGATGCGGTCTTGCGGTCGGCCGACAGGCGTCCGCCGTTGACATAGGCCGCGAGGGACTGGGTGATCTTGGCGATGTCGCCGGTGACGGGGCGCTCGAACTGGATCAGCAGCGTGCCGCCGACAACCTCAGCGGCGTAACGCACCGGCTGGTTCCAGTCGAAGACGATGCGGCCGTAGCCTTCGCGCAGGGCCGAGCGCATGTCGTCGGCTGACGCCGGCGCGCTGAACGCCAGCAGCGCCGCGAGCGGAAGAAGCGAGAGGGTCCGTTTCATGATCACGGCGTCTGCTCCGGCATGATCATGATTTCGACGCGCCCAATCGCGGCGCCGACATCGGTCGCGCCGGAGGCGCGCGAATCAATAGTAGCGGAGCCGCGGCCCAGCACGGTCACCGGCTGGTCGTAGCCGGCGGCGGCCAGCGCGTCGGCCATGGTCTTGGCGCGCGCGATCGCCAGCGCCCACGCCGCCTCGCCGGACTCCCTGTCCATGGGCGCCGTGCCGATGACCGCGATACGGTTCTTCAGGTTGCTCAAGACACCGCTCAAATCAAACACCGGGGTCTTTGCGCTGTCGGCGAAATCGCCGGTTCCGGGCGCATACAAACCGGCCGCCGGCAAGGTCAGGATAAGATATTGGGGCGTGAGCCGGAATTCCACGTCCTTCAGGTCCGGACTCGAAGCGAAAGCCGCCTTCAATACCGCCTGCAGGTAGCCGAGATCGTCCCCGGCCGCGGCCGTGACCCTGGGCAGGCGGCCAGTATCGGTTTGCGCCGGCGCGAAGGCGTCGCCATAGGACCGAACGACCTCCTTGAAGCGCGCGGGCTCGATCTTCGACATGGAAAACAGCAGCACGAAGAAGCTGAGCAGCAGGGTGACCAGGTCGACGATGGTGATCAGCCAGGGCCGGGTCAATTTGTGCGGCGCGGTCTGCAACACCGGCCCGATCTGCGCGGACCCGATCTGCGCGGGCCCGATCTGCGCAGGAAGGCCATAGGCGCCGCGCACGGCCGGGCTGGCTGCGACCTGAGGAAGGCCGTTCATGGACGCCCCCCTCCCGCCATGTCGGCGGCGCGGGTTTCCTCACCCGGCGCCAGCAGCAGGAAGGTGAAATGCACGCCGCTCTGTTGTCCCTTGGCCGGCATGCCCACCGACAGCGCATCGGCGGCGACGCCGGCGGCGGTGAGATCCTGCGCCACATGCGCCAGGTTCGCCGACTCCTCCGGCGCACGGATCAGGAGTTCGAGGCGATAGCCCGCCGGCGGGTTGTCCATCACTTGGGCAAGACCGGCGATCACGGTCTGCGGCAGGACGTTCGGATCGAGGGCGCCCGGCATTTCCAGGTCGACGCGGCCATCGTCGGCGGCGGCGGAGACGCCGGCCGCGCCTTGCGGCAGGAAGGCGTCGAACACCGCGGTCACGGCGGCGCGCAACTGGGCGCTGGCGGCGACCCGCGCGGCCGTGCCGCTGACCAGGGTCTCGGCCTTGGGCGCGAGGACAGGCGCGGGAACGGGCGCGAGACTGCTCGCCACTGCCGCGCCGCGCTTGGCGTCGAACGTCGCGGCGGAATTCATCACCACGAAGAACGCCATCAACATGAGATCGAGCGCGAGCAGGGTGATCAGGATGCGCTCGCGGTTGGCTTCAAAGCCGTGCTCGGGGTTTTCCGGCGCGCGCGGAAACGGCGCAAGCCCATGATGTGCCGAAAGCGGGGCTCTTACCGTTGTCGTCGCAGCCGAGAGGGCGCCAGGAATCATCGCGCAGTGTGTCCCCGAGTCCAGGAGCGGATTTCCGGCGCCGCCTCGCCAGGCGAGGACGCGCGGACGGAGTCCGCCCATAGGCGTTTTGCCGAGGTTAGGCGGAAAGGGTGAACGAGGCCTTAAGAAAGGCCGTAAACCCGCGTACTGCCGCGATTTACGGCGCGGACGAGAGCTGCTTGCGCGAGGTGATGGCCTCGGTCAGGGCGGTCGCTTTCGCCGGCGTCATGAGCGCCATGATCGGGGCGACCTTGGCGTCCTTCATCTTCTGCACCAGCGACAGCAGGATCGGCATGTCGAGGGTCTCGAAGATGCCGGCGGCTTCCTTGGGCTTCATGACGCTGTAGATGCGCACCAGCTGATCCAGTTCCTGCTGCTTCTGGCCGTCGTACTGCTGCAACAGGCCCTTGATGTTCTTTTCCAGGTCCTGGAGCTGGGCGATCTTGCCGTCGATGCGGGCTTCGGCGGCCTTGAGCAGGCCGTCCTTGGCCTCCACTTCCCGTTCGCGCTGCTCCACGGTGGTCCGGCGTTCCGCCAGCCGCTGCAGAACGTCGATCTCGGACTTGGACAGGGTCGAGGGATCGAAAGACACCGCCTGGCCGGCGCCTTCGGCGGGCGCGGCGGCAGCCGGGACATCGGTTCCTGCCGGAGCGGGGGTTCCTGCCGGAGCGGGAGTTCCCGCCGGAGCCGGGGCCCCCGCGGCGGCGGGCGCGGCTTGGGCCGGAGCAGGCGCGGCCGGTGCCGGCGCCGCGGCCGCATTGGCGGCGGACTGTTCGACCTTCACGGTGGCGGTGCGGGTATGGGCGATATCCTGGACCACGATCTGCACGCGGAAACCCAGCATGAACACGGCGGCGATGATCACCGCCGGCAACAGGCGCACGGCGGGTCCCTGTTTGAAGGACCCGGCGTCGGCGCGGGCTTCGCCCCGGCTTTCCATAGTGCGGCCGAGCTGGGCCCGCAGATCCTGGGCCTGGGCGCGCATGTCGCGGGGACGGGGCGGGCGATTCATGGTGGTCATCGCCATATGTTAGCGCGCCGACTGGAGGGCTTTAAGCAGTTCTCGCTCGGCTTCGGAGCGTTCTTCGTCCAGACCGGCTTCGGGAGCCATACGCTCCTGGGGGCGTTCCTGGAGGCGTTCCGGCGCCAGCGCGCGTTTGGCGCGGGCGGCGCCGAGGCCGCCGGCCACTGAACCGGCCATGGGACCGGCCGTCGGCCCGGCCATGGGGCTCGAAAGCTGGCCGCTCATGCGCGCTTCGGCGCGGGCGGCGCCCAGGGCGCTGCGCAATTCGGCGGCGGTTTCTTCAAATCCAGCAGCGGTTTGCGCCAAGGTCGCGGCCGACAGGGCCGGACCGGCTGCCCGCACCGGCGCTTCGCTCATACCGGCGGCAATGGTCCGGGGCGGCGGGGCGGCGGCAGGATATGGATTGGCGGCAGGATATGGATTGGTAGCGGGGGGATACGGATTGGTCGCGGGGGGATGGGTCACCACCCCTTCGGCGCGGGCGGCGCGGACAGCGCCTTCCAAACGGCCTGCCAGGTCCTCGGCGCGCTCGATCATGAAGGCGAGGTCGTCGCGCAGGGTCTGAGCCTTGTCGACCCGCTCCTTCAGCGTGTGATTGGCTTCGGTGGTGGCCTTCTTGAGCTTCGGAATGCCGGCTTCCGCCCGCATGGTGGCTTCATTGAAGCTGTTGACGACCTTGGACAATTCGTCGCGCGACCGGCGCAGGGCGGCGAGGCGGCGATTCAGAATCACGGCGTAAACGATGGTCGGCACCAGGAGCAGGATGACGACAACGTCGAGAATCATACCGGTCGTCATGTTCATCTCAGTCGCGTCCCAAGGCAGAAGGCGCCGTTTCGATACAGTGAACCGGACTCTGGCAAAAGGGCCATAAAATTCCGTTAACCGGCCCTAACAACCAGAGCCAACCCGCAAGATCGTTGTTACTTGGTTTCCACGCGCCGGCGCTGGTCGACGCGGATGGCGATATTGGCGCCGCGCCGGCCCATCTTGCCGATGAACATGGGCTGGTCGCCGCAGCGCAGTTCCACCGGCGAGTCAGGCGTGGCGTTGAGCAGGAACTTGGACCCGACTTTCAGGTCGAGAACCCGCGACAGCGGCAGCATCTGGGTGTCGAGCACCGCTTCGAGCGGCACTTCGGTGAACCACATTTCCTCGGCCAAGTGTGTTTCCCAGATCGAGTCACGGCCGAACTTTTCGCCCATGAACATCTGCAGCAGCAGCTCGCGGACCGGTTCGAGGGTCGCGAACGGGATCAGAATCTCCAACCGCCCGCCACGGTCTTCCATGTCGATGCGCAGGCGCGCGACGATGGCAGCGTTGGAGGGCTGCGAGATGGTGGCGAACCGGGGATTGGTCTCCAGCCGGTCGAAACGGAAGGTCACGGGCGACAACGGATCGAACGCCGCCGACAGGTCGGCCAGCACGACGTGGATCATGCGCTCGACCAGGGTGCGCTCGATCGTGGTGTAGGGACGGCCTTCGACGCGCATCGCCGCGGTGCCGCGGCGGCCGCCGAGCAGCACGTCGACGATCGAATAGATCATCGAACTGTCGACGGTCATCAGGCCGAAGTTGTCCCATTCCTCGGCCTTGAACACGGTCAGCATCGCCGGCAATGGGATCGAGTTCAGGTAGTCGCCGAAACGCTGGGACAGGATGTCGTCGAGCGAGACTTCGACGTTGTCCGAGGTGAAGTTGCGAAGCGATGTGGTCATCATGCGGACCAATCGATCGAACACCACTTCGAGCATGGGCAGGCGTTCGTAGGACACCAGGGCCGAGTTCAGGATCGCCTGGATCCCGGCGCGGTCCGAGCCCTCGTCGCTGGCCTCGTCGAAGCCCAAAAGACTGTCGATTTCGTCCTGGTTCAGGACGCGGGTGGATTCACGGCCGCCGCCGCCGCCACCGAGCAGGTCGTCGCCGCCCTCTTCGGCGCCGCCGAGCATGGCTTCCCACTCCGCGGCCATGGCGTCGGCATCGGCATCGCCGCCCTTCGCGGCCGCGGGCGAATCGGTCGCGGCGTCCGCCAGGGCCGAAGCCAGATCGTCAGTGTCACTTGGAGGGGTCATAACGGACTACAAGAACCCGATTTGTATTACTGAACGATAAATTCTTTAAAAAGCACGTCCTTGACCTGGATCGGGCGTACCGCGGCGTTGATCCGGATCAGCAATTCCTCGCGCACCTTGTACATGCCGGCCGCGCCCGCCAGGTCATCCTGTTTCAATTCGCGCAGGTAGACCTGGAAATTGTCGACGATCTTGGGCAGCACGGCGACCACGCGTTCAATATCGGCTTCGGCGTTCAGTTCGACGCTGGCCTTGATCTTGAGGAAGCTTTTGGCACGGGTGCCGGTGTCGATATTGACCAGCATGTCGGGCAGTTCGTAGTTCACCACCGGCAGTTCGGCGGCCTTGACGGATTTGGCGTCCGCGGCCTTGGCGGGCGCTTCGTGGCCGGCCGCGCCTTCGGCGCCGTCCGCGGCCTGCTCGTCCTTGCGGAACATCGCCAAAAGCGGATCGGCGAGGCCGGTGAAATAAGCCGCCGCCCCGCCGCCGATGACCAGCACCAGCGGAATGGCGACCAGCAGCAGCAGCTTCTTCCTGCTCCCGCCCCCGCCGGCCCCTTCCGGTGCGGCTTCGAAGTCGGGCTCGTCGCTCTCGAAATCGTCTTCGCTTGCCATGTGCGACCGCTGGACTACTGGACGATCATTTCCTGGAACAGCACGTCCTTCACCACCGCCGGACGCGCGGCGGCGTTGACGCGCATGAGAAGTTCCTCGCGCATGCGGTAGACCCCGGCCGCGCCCTGCAGGTCCTCGAGGCGGAGTTCGCGCAGGTAAACCTGGAAGCTGTCGATGATCCGCGGCTTCACGTTTTCGATGCGGTTGATGTCGTCGGCGTTGCTCAGTTCGAGACTGACCTTGATCTTGAGGAAATTCTTGGCCCGGCCGGGGGTATTGATGTTCACCAGCATCTCGGGGAGTTCGTAGGGCACCGCCGTACCGGCCGGCGCCGGGCCGCCCTCGGCGGTCTTGGCGGGCGCGGCTTCATGGCCGCCCTCGGCGGCTTTTTCGCCTTCGGCCGACGCTTCCTTCTTATGGAACATGGCCAGCAGGGGATCGGCGAGGCCGGTGAAATAGGCGGCTGCGGCGCCGCCCAGGACCAGCACCAGGGGCACAACAATAAGAAGGAGCAGCTTCTTCTTGCCGCCGCCACCGCCGCCGCCGGCTGCGCCGGCGTCGAATTCGGGCTCGTCGCCTTCGAAATCTTCTTCTGCTGCCATATCACCCAACTTCCGGCCGGCCGATCGCACCGGGGTGCTCCATATAAAGAAAGCACCCTCCGGCAGATCGTGAACCTAGCGGGGCCCGGTTAACAATATATTGAGTCAGCCCCGGGGCCGGCGCCCGGCCGGCGGAACCAGGCGGCAGGACCGGCTTTTTGGGGCAAATCTTGCCCCCACCCCCCGGCCAATTCGGCCTTCCGCAACCCTTCACCCCTGGGGCGCATTCTCTCAAGATATTGAATTTATTATATAATATATCTTGGCACGCTTCCTGCATATCTCCCGACAAAACATCGCGTCAAAAGGCGCGGGAAGAAGGCCATGGATAACACCACATACATCGCGCTCTCGCGACAGGCGTCGCTTTGGAATCAGCTCGAGGTTGTCGCCAACAACCTCGCCAACGTGAACACCACGGGCTTCAAGGGCACCGACACGCTCTTCGCCCAGTACGTGTTCCGCTCCAACAACGACGACCGCACCTTCAAGGACAAGGTCGCCTTCACCCATGACTTCGGTCTGGTGCGCAATCTCTCGCAAGGTGCATTCAATTTCACCAACAACACCTACGACCTGGCGCTCCAGGGCGAAGGCTACTTCGAGATCCAGGGCAAGAACGGCGGCGCCAACACCTACACCCGCGCCGGCAACTTCACCGTGGACGGCAACGGCCAACTGGTGACCCAGGAAGGCGCCGCGGTGCTGTCGGTCAACGGCCAGCCCATCACCATCCCCGCCAACGTCGGCGAAGTGATGATCCAGGGCGACGGTTCGATCATCAACAAGCAGACCAGCGCCACCATCGACCGCATCCGCGTGGTGCGCTTCGAGAACGAACGCAACCTGAAGCAGATTACCGGCACCGCTTTCGACGCCGCAGACCAGCAGCCCATCGACATTCCCAACCCGAAAGTCGCCCAGGGCGTGCTGGAAGCCTCGAACGTCAACGGAATCAGCGAAATGACGCGCCTGATCGCCCTCAACCGGGCTTACGGCGACGTCACCAAACTCGTCGAAGAAGAACACGACCGGAAGCGCAAGGCCTCCGATCTGTTCAGCCGTCAGATGACCGCGTAAGCGTACGGAAAAAGGAATAAGGCCATGGCCATCCGAGCACTCTCCATCGCTGCCACCGGCATGCTCGCCCAGCAGACGAACGTCGAAGTGATCTCGAACAACATCGCCAACATGAACACCACGGCGTACACACGGCGCCGGACGGAGTTCAACGACCTGCTGTACCAGGATCTGCGGCGCGTCGGTTCGACTTCGTCCGATGCGGGCACCATCGTCCCGGCCGGCGTGCAGCTGGGCCTCGGCGTGAAGACCGCCTCGGTCTACCGCATCAGCAGCCAGGGTTCGCTGCTTTCCACCGACAACACGCTCGATGTCGCCGTGCAGGGCAAAGGCTACTTCCAGGTGACGCTGCCCAGCGGCGAAACCGCCTACACCCGCGACGGTTCGTTCCAGCTCTCGCCCACCGGCCAGGTCGTCACCCATGACGGCTTCCTGGTGCAGGGCGTGGCCGCGATCCCGGTCGACGCCATCAGCATCTCGATCAACCCGCAAGGCCAGGTCTTCTACAAACAGGACGGCGTGATCACGCCCGCCCAGGCCGGCCAGTTCCAGATCGCCAACTTCCCCAACGAAGCCGGCCTCGAAGCCAAGGGCGACAACATGTTCCTCAACACGCCGGCCTCGGGCCAGGCGACCGTGGGCACGCCGGGCACGCCGGGCTTCGGCACTATCCTCCAGGGTTTCTTGGAAACCTCGAACGTCAACGTGGTCTCGGAAATCACCGACCTCATCAGCGCCCAGCGCGCCTATGAAATGAACTCCAAGGTCATCAAGACCGCCGACGAAATGGCCTCCACCATCAACCAGATGACCTGAGCACTTTTCGTTCGAGGATACGGTTATGAAGTTCCAAGGTATCGCCGCCGCCGTGCTGTTCGCTTTCGCCACTCCCGCGCTCGGAGACGTGGTGAAGGTTCCGCTCGGCGCGCCGCCGGTGATCCCGGTGTCGAACGTGGTGGCGCCCGCCGCCGAGGACGACGTGCGCCTCAACCCGTCGATCACCGTCACCGGTGAGTCCATTCGTCTTGGCGACGTCTTCACCGGCTTCCTCGCGCGCCCTGAAAAAGTCGTGGCCCCCGCGCCGCGCCCCGGCCAACGCGTCGTTCTCAGCGCCGAGTGGCTCGACAAGCTCGCCCGCACTTATGGTCTGTCGTGGCACCCCTCCAGCGCCTACGACCGCGCCATCGCCTATCAGCCCGGCCAGACCATCGTGCAGGGCGACATCCTGAACGCCGTGCGCACCGCGCTCATAGCTAAGGGTTTGCCCGCGACCTTCGACCTGCAGGTCACCCAGGCCCTGGAAACCATCACCGTTGCCATGGGCGCCAGCACCGAAGTCGGCGTACGCGAGGCCTTCTACGACCCGGCCGCCAAGGCGTTCACCGCCGTGGCCGAGATTCCCGCCAATGACCCGAAGGCCATGTTCGTGCCCCTGCGCGGCGTCGCCTACGCCACCGCCGCCGTGCCGGTGCTCAAGGAAAACGCCGCCCGCAACAAGACCATCACCGCGGATATGATTGACGTCGTCAACGTCCGCGCCGAACTGGTGAAGCCCGCCACCATCACCGACCCGAGCCTCTTGATCGGCAAGTCGCCCAAGTTCTTCGTCAAGGCCGGTCTGCCGGTCCTCGAAAGCGACGTCGCCCTCATCCGCCTGGTGGAAGTGCCGGTGATGGGCGTGGATGCCGCCCGCGACGCCAAGATCACCCAGAGCCAGATCGTCATGGCCAGCTTCAACGCCGCCGAGCTGCCCTCCGACGCGATCCTCGACGCCGCTCAGCTGGTCGGCAAGACGCCGCGCCGCATGCTGCCGGCGGGCGCCCCGGTCCGCCGCGGCGACGTCGCCCTGGTCCGCCAGGTGCGCGTACCGGTCGCGGCCCGCGACCTCGGCCGCGGCGAAGTTCTGACCGCCGCCGATCTCACCACCGTCACCATGACCGACGCCGAAGTCAACGGCAACGTGATCACCGACCTGAACGACATCGTCGGCCGCGCCGCCAAGCACGCCATGCGCGCCGGCCAGGTGATGCACGGCTTCGACATCGCCCGGCCTGTGGCGGTGGAGCGCGGCAGGATCGTCACCATCATCTACACCGTGCCGCTGATCAACCTGACCGCCCAGGGCATCGCCCAGGAGCAGGGCGGCGTCGGCGACGCCATCCGCGTCACCAACAACAAGAGCAACACCACGGTCATCGCCGAAGTGGTCGACGCGCACACCGTGCGCATCACCGCCGCCAGGCAGACGGCCAGCCTGAATTGAGAAAAGCGCGAACCAAGAACCAAGACAAAAGACTCCAAAAAGGAAACCTCGTCATGACCGTCATCTCCTCTCCCTGGCGCTGCTTCGCCTCCCGCATCGTCGCCGGCCTGCTGGCCGCCACGGCGCTCACGGGATGCGCCGCCACCGAGCGCCTGTCGCGCATCGGTGAACCGCCGGTGATGACCCCGGTTTCCAGCCCGACCCAGAACAAGGACTACCGCCCGGTCAGCATGCCGATGCCGACGCCGCTGGTGCTGGAACCGGCCGCCAACTCGCTGTGGCGCCCGGGTGCGCGCGCCTTCTTCAAGGATCAGCGCGCCAAGCAGGTCGGCGATGTCATGACCGTGGTGGTCAACATCCAGAATGAGAACGCGCAGCTGCAGCAGGAGACCTCGCGTACCCGCGCCGGCAGTTCGGAAAGCGCGACCATCACCAACTTCTTCGGCCTGGGCGCGATCGGCTCCCCCAACCCGGCGATCAACGCCACGTCGGACAGCAACTTCGACGGCAAGGGCGCGGCGAGCCGCTCCGAAACCATCAACACCCGCCTGGCCGCGGTCGTGCTCCAGGTGCTGCCCAACGGCAACCTCGCCGTCGCCGGCCGCCAGGAGATCCGCGTCAACAACGACCTGCGTGAACTGAAGGTCGCGGGCGTGATCCGGCCCGAGGACATCCGCTCCGACAACACCATCACTTCGGACAAGATCGCCGAAGCCCGCATCTCCTACGGCGGCCGCGGCATCATCACCGACGTTCAGCAGCCGCGCTACGGCCAGCAGATCTTCGACGTGATCTTCCCGTTCTAGGATTTCTTATTAGGCGCGGGTTTACCCCGCGCGCGAGATTCCGTTCCTCGGAACGGCTTTCGCGGATGACCCTTCGGGGCGCCCGCACCTTCTGATACGCCGCGCTCATGGCCTTGCGGCACAGAAGCAAACTCCAGCCGGTGGTGCAAACCACCGGCTTTTTTTTGCCCGCGCGCCCGCCTGCGGAGACTCGGGGGGCTGGTCTTGCAGCCAAACCGCCGGCGCAGCGTTTATAGCCGGTCCGGGCGCCGCCGCCGGGGTGGGCTCGCCCCCCGGTAGCCGCCAAATCCACTTGAAATTGTTGGTCTTTTTTGACCGAACGCCGGGCTGTGCCGGCGGAACAAAAGCGCGAGAAACGTAAAAGTTAAAACGGTTTGTTAACCATTCGCGGCCATTAATGGCACCCATAGAAGAGTTTCTGATGCGCGTGTTCTTGGCATCAGCGTGACGTGAGTGAGCGGCCTTGCAAGAGGCCTCGGTGTGATCAGACAAAGGGGATACACGGATGAACATGATGAGCAGCACGGCGTCGCCGACACTGACCGTTTTCGAGGAAGACGCCCTCGCGCTGACCCAGGCCGCCCTGGAAATCAGCCGCGCTTTTGAATCCAAGGACGAACGGCGCCTCGCCTCCGCCCTGGACCGCAACCTTCAGCTTTGGGTCGGTATCCGCACGCTGGTGTCGGCCGCCTCCAACCCGCTGCCGATGCCGATCAAGGACAACCTGATCCGGCTCTCGAGCTTCGTCGCGCAGAAGACCTTTGAAATGCAGAACGGCGCCAACGCCAAGACCATCGAAGCGCTGGCCAACACGAATCTGCAGATCTCCGAAGGTCTGCTCGACAAGCGCAGCCACTAAGACTCGACCCTGCTCTCACCGGGCCACGGAACGCCGCCTCAATGAGGCGGCGTTTTTGTTTGTGCGCCCCCTTCCGGCATAAAAAAAGCGCCCGTTTTACGGGCGCTTTTTGCTTACGTCAGGAATGACCCGGCTCAGTCGGAGCGGTGGGTGCGTTCCATGCGCTCGTGGCGTTCCTGGGCTTCGACGCTCAAGGTCGCGATCGGGCGGGCTTCCAGGCGCTTCAGGCTGATGGGCTCGCCGGTTTCCTCGCAATAGCCGTACGATCCGTCCTCGATGCGCGAGATCGCGGCGTCGATCTTGGCGATGAGCTTGCGGGCGCGGTCACGGGTGCGCAGTTCCAGCGAGCGTTCCATCTCCGCCGACGCGCGATCTGCGAGATCCGGCTCCTGCAATCCGCCTTCCTGCAGGCTTTCCAGCGTTTCTTCGGATTCCTTGAGCAGCTCGCCGCGCCAATTGATCAGCTTGCGGCGGAAGTATTCCTGCTGCTTGGGATTCATGAACGGTTCTTTGTCCGTGGGCCGATAGTCCGGCGGAACCGTGAGTGTCATGGGTAAACCTTTGGTGGCCACAGTACGCCTCCCGGGGCGGTTCCAAGAGGCGCGGGAATATATGGGGACGCCACCGGCTTCCGCAAGTCCGCTTATATATTTGATTTATAACGGTTTTTTGAAAAAGAAACCGCTGTCGCGGGCGCTGCGTCCGAGCTTACGCCAGCTTCCTGCTCAGCTTGGCCAGTTCGATCTCGGCACGGAGTTCGATTTCATCCAGCAGCCGCGATACCACCGGGTCGGCGCCGCGCTCGCGTTTCTCGCGCACGGTCCGGGCCAGGTCGGCCAGCTTGTCCTTGGGCACGGCGCCCAGCAGCAGGCCGCGCCGGACATCCTCGAGGCGGTCGAGGATGTCCGCGCCCCTCTGGGCGCGGCGCTGGCGCTCCTTGTAGTCGGGCGGCGCCGCGCCGGCGTCATCGCCCACCGACTGTGCGGCCAGCAGGCCGCCGACATTGAGCACACCGCTGACGGGATCGGCGCTTTCGGGTCCCGCCGTCTCGTCGGCGCCCGTGACGCTGTCCAACGCCGCGGCGAAATCCCCGCCGCCGGCCTGCGCGGTTTTGCGCGCCTTGCCGGCCCCCTGGACTGCGGACGACGACTTCGACCCTTCGACTTTTACCAAGAGCAACCTCTTACGACCGGGGCCTCGTCTTCCCCGCAACATATGGGGTGCATCCTCACCCACACCCCCCGCGCGCGCAACCGGGCAAGAATTGCCGGGCAAGGCGGCCGGTTCTGCCACCCCCCGGCCGGCCCCCTCGCCGCGCGGCATTTTTACACATAACTATCAATAACTTACTGGATGCCGCCGGTGGCATGGTTTTCGCATCCGAAGTGCCGGAAGACCATGTCACCGGCCTTTCAGGCACACCCAAAGTGCGCCCCAGGGCTGGTGGAGAGGAAAAGGTAAGGTCCAGATGTTCGCGACCCCGCAGTCCGTTTCTCGCCGCGCTTCGCATGAGGCTCCGCTCCACTTCGCGCCGATCATCGATCGGCTGTGGTTTGTCGGCATCCACGCCCTGATGTTCGTGCTGCTGCTGGCCGCGAGCAACGCCCACGCCAGCAGCCGCGTCAAGGACGTGGCCGGGTTCGAAGGCATGCGCGAGAACATGCTGGTGGGTTACGGCCTAGTGACCGGCCTGCAGGGGACCGGCGACGACCTGAAGAAGATCGGCGCCACCAAGAACTCCCTGCTCGGCATGTTGGAACGCCTGGGCATCAACTCCCGCGACGACGTGCTCCAGACCGACAACGTGGCCGCGGTCATGGTCACGGCCACCCTGCCCGGCTTCGCTCGCCAGGGCGCCAAAATCGACATCACCGTGAGTTCGCTGGGCAACGCCAAAAGCCTGTCCGGCGGCACGCTGGCGGTCACGCCGCTGATGGCTGCCGATGGCGAGGTCTATGCCGTGGCCCAGGGCGACGTGCAGATCGGCGGCTTCGCCGCGCAGGGACAAGGCGCCTCGGTGGTGCGCGGCGTGCCGACCTCGGGCCGCATCCCCAACGGCGCCATCGTCGAACGTGAAATCGACGACAGCAAATTCGCCGCGATGACGTCCATGAAAGTCGCGCTGCACAATCCCGACCTGACCACCGCGCGCCGCATCTCCGACGCGGTCAACGCCTTCCTTGGCACCACCGCCTCCGTGGCCACCGACCCGGGCACCGTGCTGGTGCACCTGCCGGAAGGCTACAAAGGCTCCATGGTCAACCTGATGACCGATGTCGAGCAGCTGCGCATCGAACCCGACAGCCCCGCCCGCGTGGTTATCGACGAACGCACCGGGGTGATCGTGATCGGCGACGACGTGCGGATCTCCACCGTGGCGATCGCGCAGGGCAATCTGACCATCAAAGTCACCGAAACGCCGCAGGTGTCGCAGCCGGCGCCGTTCTCGGAAACCGGCACCACCACCGTGGTTCCCCGCACCGACATCCAGGTCGATGACGGCTCCGACAAGAGACTGGCCGTGGTCAACAGCGGGGTGAGCCTGCAGGAGCTGGTGAACGGCCTCAACGCGCTCGGCATCGGCCCCCGCGACATGATCTCGATCCTGCAGGCCATCAAGGCCGCCGGCGCCCTGCAGGCCGATATCGACGTGATGTAAGGCGAAGACCAGGATCACCGCCATGGATAGCGTCTCCCTCATCGGCCAAAACGCCGTCACCAGCGCGCTCTCGCAGCAGAGCCCGGCCGGCACCGCCGCGTTGTCGGCCGCCGATCAGAAGAAGGTCAAGAAGGCCGCGCAGGACTTCGAATCCTTCTTCATTGGACAAATGATGGAATCCATGACCGAGGGCCTGGAAACCAACGAATACTTCGGCGGCGGCCACGGCGAAGAGATGTGGCGCTCGATGCTCAACCAGGAATACGGCAAGGAGGTCGCCAAGTCGGGCCGTCTGGGCATCTCCAGCACGGTCATGACCTCCATGCTGCGCGCCCAGGAAGAGCGCACCAAGGCACAGATGCAGACTCAGAGCCAGGCGCCCGCCGCTGATCCGGCCGCCGATCTGACCGCCGTCAATCCCGCCGCCGTCGCCGGCGCCGCCGCGATCCGCTCCAGCCAGGGGATCTAAGCCATGAACATGATGCGACGCGATCTCCCCGGCGCCCCGCTCCGTCAACCCGGCCCGCAAGCCGGTCCTCAGGCCGCGGCGGCGCGTCCGGCGCCGGGCGCCGCCGCCCCGAAGACGATGTCGGGATCGCCGATCTCGGTCGCGCCCCGCGCCATGGGCGCCGCCGGCGCGCGTCCCCAGGTCAAGACCGAGGAGCTGATGGCGGTGATCCGCCAGCTCATGGAATTGCTGACCAAGGAAAACGCCGCGCTCAAACACCACCGCACCGACGAGGTGAAAACCTTCACCGAGCGGAAGGAACAGCTGGCGCGCCTGTATCAAGGGCATATGAACGCCGTGCACCGCGACCCGGGCATGCTCAAGGCCCTGGACCCGGCCAAACGCGCCGCGCTCACCCGCGACGCCATGCGCCTCGGCGAACTCATGCAGGAGAACGCCGCCCTGCTCAAAGGCAACATCCAGTCGATCAACATGTTCTTCAAGGCCGTCACCGACGCCGTGAAGGAAAAGCAGGAAAAGATGTCCGCCGCCTATTCGCGCAGCGGCGCCATGGGCAACTACATCGCCAAGCGCAGCCTCGCCGTCAGCTTCAACCAGACCATGTAAGCGGACAGGGCCGGAGCACACACCATGTCGTTGAATCTCGCACTGACCTCGGCGATCTCGGGACTGTCCACCGCGCAAGCGGGCCTGGATGTGATCTCGAACAACATCGCCAACGTCAACACTCCGGGCTACACGAAGAAGATCTTCACGCCCGAATCCGTCGTGCTCGCCGGCAACGGTGCCGGCGTCCAGGTGGCCGGCATCAAGAACAATGTCGACCAGAACCTGATGCGCGACACCCGCAATCAGAACAGCACCGTCGGCCTGCTTCAGACGCTCAACAGCTATTACAAGCGCGTCCAGGACACTTTTGGAACGACCGGAGACCAGACCTCGCTGTCCAACCAGATCAACCGGATGCAGCAGGAGTTCACGACCCTCACCACCAGCCCGGAATCGACCTCGCAGCAGCTCGCGGCGATCCAGGCCGGCGTCGACGCGGCCAATAACCTGTCCTCCATGAGCCAGACGGTGCAGACCCTGCGCCTCAACGCCGACCGCGACATCTCCGGCCTGGTGGCGCAGATGAACAACGATCTGAACACCATCGCGCAGCTCAACGACCAGATCTCGATGGGCGTGGCGACCGGCAAGTCCACCAGCGACCTCGAGGACAAGCGCGACGTCGCGCTCAACAACCTCTCGAATACCATCGACATCCGCTATTTCCAGAACGCCAATGGCTCGGTCACGGTCTACACCAGCGACGGCACCACCCTGGTCGACAGCTCGCCGATCAAGATGACCCACGTTTCGCTGTCGCAGGTGTCGCCGTCCGCGAGCTACGCCAACGGCGATTTCAACGGCATCTATGCCGGCGTGCGCGACATCACCAATTCGATCCAGAGCGGCAAGCTCAAGGCGCTGATCGACTCGCGCGATTCCATCCTGCCCACCATGCAGGCCCAGTTGGATCAGCTGGCCTCGAGCATGCAGGAGCAGGTCAACCAGGTGCACAACCGCGGCACCCCGTTTCCCGACGTGGTCAACAACGTCACCGGCACGCGCAACTTCATGGCGTCCGGCACCCAGACCGTCAGCTTTTCGGGGTCCGAACCCAATATCGTTCTGTACGACGCCACCGGCGCCGAGGTCGCGTCGTCGCGTATCCTCGACCCGAGCGGGGTCAATTTCACCAATGGCGGGACCATCGACGACCTCGCCTCCCAGATGCAAACCTGGATCCAGGCGCAGGATTCGCAGCTGGTCAACGCCACCGTCACCGTCAACAGCGACGGGCACTTCGCCATCAATCTCGGGACCGACACCATCGGCGTGGGCTTCCAGGATCAGCAGACCGCGATCAAGGGCAGCACCCAGAAGGACGTCACCGCCAGCGTCGACCTGGACGGCGACGGCACCGCCGACAAGACCTATCAGGGGTTCTCCAACTTCCTCGGCTTGAACGATTATTTCGTCAGCTCGCCGAACCTGGCGCAATGGTCCTCGGCCTTCAAACCCGCCAACTACTCGCTGAACATCGCGGCGTCCGCCGACCTGAACTTCGCCGACGCCAGCAATCCCACCGGCATCGCCGGCGGAACCATCACCGTCAATCCCAGCGAGTCGCTGGAATCGATCGCCGACAAGATCAACAGCAACGCCGCGCTTCAGCAGCGCATCAAGGCGTCGGTGATTCCGGAAGGCAGCGGCAAGCGCCTGCAGATCACCCAGACCCTGGGCGAGCATCTGGTCGTCACCCAGGTCGGCGGCACCAACGCCATCGAGGCCTTGGGCCTGGATTTCTCCGACAACGGTATGGCGCAGAAGATCGGGGTCAACCAGACGCTGCTCGACGATCCGTCCCGCGTTTCGCGCGGCCAGCCGCAGTTGGATCCGCTCACCGGCAAATATGTGCTGGCGGCGGGGGACAACTCGATCTCCTCACAGCTGGCCAATCTGATGACCGGCGCCGCGTCGTTCGATCCGGCGGGCTCGCTCTCGGGCGCCTCGATCAGCTTTGCCGACTATGCTTCGTCGATCATTTCGCTGTCCGCCACCGCGGCGGCGTCCGCCAAAACCAACCTCGCGACCCAGGAATCGCTGCAGTCGTCGCTGGTCCAGAAGCAGTCGGAGGATACCGGCGTGAACCTGGACGAGGAAATGTCGCAACTCCTGGTTTACCAGCAGTCCTACGCCGCGTCGGCCAAGGTCATTTCGACCACCTCGCAGCTCTTGCAGATCCTGAACGACATCATCCAGTAACGCCTGGCTGATAGGAGAAACGTCATGGTTACCCGCATCGGCACCGCCGCGCAGAACATGGTTCTCACGAACCGCATGATCTCGCAGCAGCAGATTGTCGCTCAAGAGCAGACCCAGGTCGCCACCGGCCTGAAGTCGCAGGATTATGCCGGCATCGCCTCCGACACGTACGACCTGCTCAATGTCGAGAACCAGAAGGCCCGCATCACCCGCTACCTCAGCGACAATTCGCTGGTGTCGACCACGCTCAAGGCGCAGCAGACCTCGGTCCAGGGCATCACTGAAACCGCCACCACCATGCGCTCGCTGCTGGTGCAGTTCGCCGGCCGCGATCTCTCGGCCAAGTCGCCCCAGAACGTCACCGATGTCCGCGACCTGCAGGACAAGGCGTTCGCCGCCCTGTCGCAGATCCAGTACTTCCTCAACCAGCAGATCGACGGCAAGTTCATCTTCGGCGGCGCGGTCAGCAACCAGCCGCCGGTGAGCCTGCCCTACAACAACCTCGACGACTTCCAGAACACCTATGACGGCATCGGCACGGTGTTCCCCTCGTCGCGCGCCGCCAACCTGGTGGACCTGTCGTTCTCCAACATCACCGCGAGCTACTCAACGCAGACGGTGCCCCCGTCCGGCGCCGACGCGGTGAGCTATAGCCAGATCCAGGGCGCGCCCGGCGACTTCATCAGCTCGACCATCCCCCAATCCGCCACCGGCAACCTGGTGTTCTCCAACGTCGGCGACAACGGCAAGGTCACCGCCGCCACTCCCGGCGCCTTCAAGTCGGTGCAGATCGGGCAAACCATCCTGCTCAACGGCTCGGGCAGCCTGCAGGGCGGCGCCACCGACAACAACGGCGTGTACACCGTGACCGCGGTGTCCTCCGACGGCAACACCATCACCTTCGACCAGAACGTCAACGCCGGCCTGGAGCCGGCGGGTGGGGCAGTCGAGTTCAATCTCGGCGTCCCCAACGGCACGGCGCTGGCGATGGACGGCTCCACCGCCGGCAACAACGGCGCCTACACCATGACCTGGCCCAAGAATGCCGACCTGATCGCGGCCGGCTACAACCTCTCGGGCGGCGATGTCGTCGACGGCGACACCTTGTTCACCCGCAAGGACATCCCGGTGCCGTCGGCCGGGCCCGAAGCCGTCAACCTCAATTCCATGGCGTTTCTGCACGGCGTCAGCCTGCCCACGCATCAGAAGATCAGCGACACCCAGACCATCAAGCTGGATGTCACCGGCCTCGATCCGGCGTTCGAGAAAGCCATCCGCGCGCTGGGCGTCATCGCCCAGGGCGATCTGCTCAACAACACCGACCGCATCAATCAGGCGCTGGCCGCCCTCAACGACGCCATCCAGCACTCCCCCCTGGAACCGAGCGAAGCGCCGAGCGACCTGACCAGCGTGATGGACCGGATTTCCAACAACTTCTCGGTGCTGGCGACCGCCAAGGATTCCCAGACCCAATTCAAGGCCTTCCTGGATGGGCGCCAGAACGATCTGCTGCAGGCGGACCAGACCGAGGCCGCCGTGCGCCTGCAGACCGATTCCCAGGCGCTGCAAATCTCCTACGCCTCGCTGTCGAAGATCACCCAGCTCAGCCTGCTGAACTATCTCTGATCTTATCGCGCCAAATTGTGCGATAGGCGGCCTCGAGCCCGCGGGCATGCGCGCGGGCGTCGCAGAGCGGCGAACGGCGCATCTTTTCCCGCAAGCCCGCGCGCAAACCTGCGAGCCCGGGAAGATCAGCCGCCGCGGATACCACCCGCGCGGCGAACGCCTCCGGCGTCGGCGCGATCCAATCGGCAAGGCCCACGGCGGCCAGGAGGCTCGCCGAGACGCGGGCCGCGTGACCGCGCCCCGCCAGGGTCACCACCGGCACGCCCATCCACAGAGCCTCGCAGGTCGTCGTCGTGCCGTTATACGGGAAAGTGTCGAGGGCGATATCGATGTCCTGGTAGAGTGCGAGGTGACCGGCATCGCCGGGAATCCAGCCGGACAATGTGAGCCGCCCCGGATCGATGCCGGCCGCAGTGAATTTCTCCAGCAACAAGCCTTGCGTGGCGCCGTCGGCCAGCGCCTTGGCCTTGATCACCAGGCGCGCGTTCGGAAGCGCCCGCAATACGTTGACCCAAAGCGCCACGGTGGCCGCGGAAATCTTGGCCAGCTTGTTGAACGACCCCAAGGTCAGATGGCCCTTGGCCAGCGCCGGAAGGGACGACACCGGCGGGGCCGGCGGCGGCGCATAGCAATGCAGACCGGGGACTAGGCGCACCGGGGTCTCGCTGGCGTAGTCATCGGCATCGAGCGGATCGGTGATCGCGTCACAGAGCCTGTAATCCATGGCCGCGAGACCGGTCGTGGCGGGATAGCCGATGGCGCTCACCTGGATCGGCGCCGCGCGGGCGGCGAACAGGCCGAGGCGGTTGCCCTGGGTGTGGCCGGCCAGGTCCACCAGGATATCGATCCGGTCTTCCGCGATCTGGGCGGCAAGGGCCGCATCGCTCCAGCCGTGGACCTGACGCCACCGGTCCGCTTGCGCGCGCAACGCCTCGGTCACGGCGTCGGGCGCCGCCACATCGGCATAGCAAAACACCTCGACCGCCGCCGGATCGCGCGCGCCGATCAGCGGCGCCAGGAAGAACGCCACCGAGTGGCGCCGGAAATCAGGCGAGACATACCCGATCCGCAGGCGGCGGCCGGGATCGGGATCGGCAATGCGCTTGACCGCGGGCGGAGGGAAACCCTCGGCCCAGCGGCGATGCGCGGCGGCGACGGCGGCGGGATCCTGTTCGCTGTACAGCCGCGCATAAAGCCGGTTGTCCTGCGCTTCTCGCGCGGCCGGAACCTGATCCAGAACCGCGTCGAACGCGCGCATGGCCTCGACCACGTCTCCGCGCTCCAGCTGCGCCACGCCGAGATTGATCCGCGCCGCCTGATATCCCGGCTGAAGGCGCAGGGCCTCGGCGTAGGATGCGACGGCCACACCGAACTGTCCCTGGCTCGCCGCGACGGCGCCGAGATTGTTATGGGCGAGAACAAATCCCGGGTCGATCACGATGGCCTGGCGGAAGGCCGCATCCGCCGCGCCGGGCCGCCCGAGATCGGCGAGCACATTCCCGAGGTCGTTCCAGCACGCCGCCGTTGCGCCGTGGGCCAATGCCGCGCGCAAGGCGGCTTCGCCGGAGACGAGGTCGCCGCCGAGATGATGGGCGCGTCCTTTGAGGTGCCAGGCGGCCGGATCTCCCACCGCCACCGCCCGGTCCGCGAGCGCGAGGGCTTCGTCCCAGGCGCCGGCGTTCAACCGTAAGGCCGCGCCCAGGCGCAGGACCTCCGGCGATACACCGGGCGCGGCCAGCAGCTCCGCCACCAGCTCCCAGGCCTGAGCGTCGAGGCCGGCCTCGGCATAACGCAGGGCGAGGACGAAACGCTTATCCATGTCTAAAGAGTCTTCACCAGGACGCCTTGGATGGAATCTTCCGGCCGCAGCTTGGGCGGGGGCTTGAACATGAAGGTCTCGGGCCCCGCGCACCACTGCCGCCACAAGCCGCGATAAGCCGCCTCCAAGGTGCGGGTGAAGCCTTTCTCGTCCCTGAGCGGCGAGCGTTCGACCATGGGCCGGATCTGCGGGCGCAAGGCCGCGAGCGGCGCGGGATTCAAGCCGAAAGAGATGGCCCGGGCGATGTAGTCGTCCACGCTCTTGGCCACAAAATCCTTCTGCAGGCCCACGGCCGCGAGCAGGCTCTCTCCGACCCGCCCGCGGTGGTTGTCGCCGGCCAGGCACAGGACCGGCACACCCATATAGAGAGACTCACAGGTGGTGGTGGTGCCGTTGTAGGGGAAGGTATCGAGCGCCAGGTCCACCTGCCCGTAATAGTCCAGGTGCTCGCGCACCGAGGCGACGAAGGCCGCGGTGCCGATGCGCGCGGGATCGACGCCAAAGCGGGCGAAGGTGCCGCGCACAAGCTGCTGCACCCGCTCGTCGCGCAACTGCTTGCACTTCACCAGGAAGCGGGACCCCGGGACCGCCTTCAGGATCGTGGCCCAGGATTCGATCGCCTGATCCGTGACCTTGGGCAGGACGTTGAACGACGCGAAGGTCACATGGCCCTTGGCGAGATACGGCGCCGGCGCGGGTTCGGGGACGGCTCCCCCCGGCCGGTAGCAATGGAAGCAGTCCGGCAGCCGCACGATGGTCTCCGTGCACCATTGTTCGGCGCCCGGCGGATCGGCCCGGCCGTCGGAAATACGGTAGGTCATGGCGGGCACGCCGCTGGTTTCGGGATAGCCCAGGTACTCGATCTGCACCGGCGCCGGGTTCTGCGCGCAGACCGGCAGCCTGTTGCCTGAGGTATGGCCGCCGAGATTGACCAGGATATCGATGCGGTCGTCTTTGATC
The DNA here is from genome assembly GCA_041905795.1 of Rhodospirillaceae bacterium. Lineage (GTDB taxonomy): Bacteria > Pseudomonadota > Alphaproteobacteria > Rhodospirillales > Rhodospirillaceae > SHVO01. The sequence goes on from JAYRKL010000001.1 coordinate 189,108, forward strand.
CGCTGCACGAACGCCGTGTCGGTCATGCCGCCGGTCTCCACCCAGATGTCGGCGGCGGCACGCATCGACCGGGTCACGGCGTCGGTGCGTGCGGTGTCGGAATACAGCGCGATCTCGAACTGCCGGCGGTCGTGCTTTTCGAGGATCGCTTCGAAAAAATACGCCACCGAATGGGCGCGGAAGTCCGGCGACAGATACCCCAGGCGCAGGCGCCGTTCCGGGTCGCGGACGTTGGTATGCGGCTTTGCGGCCACCGGCTCGGCGGTGGCGTAGCGCCGTCCATATTCCTTGTGGATCTCGAAAATCTCCTGATTGGAGATATCGGGCGCATAAAGACTGGCGAAAGCGTAGTTGCTGTAGAACACCGGCGCCGATTGCGTGCCGACGTCGGCCGCCTTGCGCATGGCGGCGCGGGCATCGGCGACCGCGTGCTGGTCGAGCAGAAGAACACCCAGGGTGTTGTGCGCCATGGCGTTCTCGGGATCGAGGGAGAGCGCCTTGCGGATCTCGACCTCCGCTTCGGCCAGCCGCTGGTCCTCGAGGTAGGAAACACCCAGGCTGTAACGCGCGAAACCATTCTCCGGGTTGCGCGCGATCACCCGCTGATAGGCGCTGATGGCGTCGTTGCCGTCGCCGCGCATGTAGTGGGCGACACCCAGATTGATCAGCGCCTCGTCATAGTCCGGCTTTTCCGCCACGGCGCGCGACAACGCCGCCACCGCGGTGTCGAAATCGAACATCCGCAACGCCAGGGCGCCGTAGTTATTGTTGATCACCGGCGAACCGGGCTTGAGTTCGCTGGCCCGCTTCATATGCCGCACCGCGGAGGCCATATCGGTCTGCAAGGCGTAGGCCAGCCCCAGGTTGTTATGAGCCTCGGCGTGATGGGGCGCGACCGCGATGGCTTGCGTCAGCACCGCAATGGCGTCGTCCAGGCGGCCCGCCTGGCGCAAGGTGTTGCCGTAGGCATTGAGAAGGTGAACGTGGCCCGGGTGCGCCTGCACGGCGGCGTGCAGAAAATCCAGGGCCTCGGCCTCGCCGGCCTCTCCCCCGGCATCGCGCAACGCCACGCCGAGGTTGGCCTTGGCGTCGACATAGGACGGATCGAGGTCCACCGCCCGGCGATAGAGCGCGACCGCCTCCTGCGCGCGCCCCTGGCTGCTGACCGCATTGGCGAGGTTATTGACCGCCACCGCGTCGTCCGGCGCCAGGGCCAAGGCGCGGCGATAGCTGTCCTCGGCCTCGGCGAACCGGCCCAGTTCCTTGAGCGCGATGCCGCGATTGATCCAGGCGTCGACGGCCTGGGGCTCCAGGCGCAGCGCGGCGTCGTAGGCGCTGACGGCATCGCGCGCGAGGTTTTCCCGCAACAGCGCCGCGCCGAGGGCATTGTGGGCGCGTCCCAGGTCGCGGTGGAACGCCACCGCCATCCGCGCCGTGGCCAGGGCCTCAGGCCCGCGTCCCATGCGCGTGAGCAGATGCACCCGCTGGATCAGGGCGTCCGCCTGGCCGGGGACCCGGACCAGCAGGCCGTCCAGCACCGCCAGGGCCTCGGCCGGATGATTCAACTCGTTCAGGATCTGGGCGAGATTGACCGCGAACAAGGCCTCGGCGGGCCGGTCCGCCACCGCGCGTTCCAGGTGCGCCCGCGCGTCATCCAGGGCGCCCGTGCGGCGGCAGGCGAGTGCCGCGATATTGCGGGCCTCGGCGTCCTCGGGATGGCGGCTGAGATGGGTTTCCAGCAGCAGGCGGGCGCCCGCGGCATCGCCGGCGTCGAGGAACCCAAGGGCGCGGGCGACCAGCGGGGAGGCCCCGGTCATGGCGTCACCATCTTATATGCCCGGCCAAACGCGCGTCCCCTGAAGCATCTTTGCTCCTTCCCTCATACACCGTTATATGGAGGGCGTTAAGATCACGGGTTAAGCGGGGCCGGTCTTGGTTTTCTATGACGACGCCGGGGCGCAGAAGGCGGTTCGCGCCCGTACCGATTTCGCGCTGGTCAACCTGCCGCCGGCAAACCAGACCGGACGCCGCCCGCTCGAGCTGGACATGCGGCTCGCGGAGCTGACCTCGTTCTTCTCGGTGTTCTCGTTCCACATGCCGCTGGTGTCTCTGGCGAGCGCGGCGTCCATCGACGCCGCGCTCGCTGCCGGGACCAGGGACTTCTGCCTGATCCAGAACGCCGGGCATGTGTTCTACGGCTATGACCAGCTGTCCTTCGCTCTGCAGGACGCCTTGGCAGCCTGCCGCCTCGTCACCGGCAATCTGCGCGCCGACGGCACGCTCGACCCCAACTGCCTCTTGATCAACCGGCGCGCCTGGGAAGCCTTGGGCCGGCCCAGTTTCGCCGTGAGTCCCGCCGGCGTGACGCTGCCCGCGGGGCAGTCTGCCCAGCCCTGGAGCGAGGCCGTCACCAAGGCCTGCATGACGGTGCGCACCGAAGGCGACGTCTTCGCCTGGCTGACCGCTCTTGACGACGTCACCGCCACCCCCTCTTCAAATTTAGGCCCCGATCCGGTCCTGGATGCGACCCTGGCCTTTCTGCGCAACGCCCCCGACAAGGAAGGCGCGCCCAAGAAGATCTTCGTCTTCAACAGCGAGAACGACGCCGATTTCCCGCAATTACGTTATCGGCCGGGGATCGACTGCGCCTTCGTGCTGGCGTCCGGCTTCAAGGCCAACCGCATCCTGGAGACCTTGGGCTTCCACGACGCCACCAAGGTCGTGCACTACGATTACAGCGCCCCGGCCCTGATGCTGCGCCGCGCCATGGTCGAGGACTGGGACGGGCGGGATTTCGCGGCTTTCTTCCTGGCCATGCGCCCGCGCATCGACGCCGCCTTTCCGGCGGGGGTGGGCTACCTGCCCGGCCCGCAGCTCAAGGACCGCGGCGGCGTGGAACGGGAGTTCCAGCGCGAGGTGGCGGCCGTTTTCACCTCCGAGGCCCAGTGGCTCGCCCATTGGGGACGCTACCGCAAGCTGGCCCACGTCTATGTGGAAGCCGACGTCATCAAGGACAGCCCTGCGGCGAAAGCCATGATCGCCGCTCATGCCCGCGGCGCCACCGTTCTCTGGATGAGCGACATGTTCAACTCGCCCAACGCCGTGGGCAAGTTCAGCTGGAGCCGGCGGCGCCAGGCGTTCGACGTGATCGCGCACGCCCTGAAGGCGCACGCGGGGTCGGACTTGATTCTGGGTGGACAGCCGGCCTTGTGGGTACGCGCGCGGTAGAGCGCGCGTGGCTTAAGCCGAAGCGCTTCCCGGCGCCGGCGGCGCCGAGGATGGCGCGGCGCCGGTCTGCGGCGTCGTGCGCAGGCCCGCGGCGAGATTGCGGTTGATGTTGATCAGCACGTCGAGATCGGCCGGGTTCGATGACCGCAGCGCCTTGGTGGTGTGCTTGTCGACGAAGATCGACAGCGACATGACGTTGGCCTTGATCTCGTCGGGCAGGTTGTTGTCGGGCTCGGTCAGATCGGCCTGGATGATGGTCCACAGCAGATGGTTGAACCGCAGCGCCTTGGAATATTCTTCGATGTTGCCGATCTTCTTCTTGGCGTCCTCAAGCATGAGGGCAGCCTTGGTGAAGGCCATGGCCTCCACTTCACGCGGAGTCAGGCTGCGCTTCTGCTGCTGCGCATATGCCCCAACCTTATCTTTTAACATTAGCCAAGGCCTCCGCTTCGAACTTGATCAGCTGCCGGCAGAGCTTGAGCGCCCGGTAGTGATCGCCCGCCAGGATATGCTGGGACATCTCGACCATGAGGTCCACGGCCCTGGCGTCAACGGGTATTAAGATCATTTCCCGCATTAAAACGAAGTAAATGCCGTGAAAATCTTTTTCGCGGGCGGGATTGATGTACATGTTGAGGATGGTCACGTAGAGCTTTTTCGCGACCGTGTCGGCCTTTTCCTCGGTGATGATGTCCCTTTCGCGCACCACCGGGACGCGGTTCAGGACCACGAATTCGGTCTTGGCGGGCCCATTGGCGATCACCGCGGTGCCGATCAGCACCTTTTCGTTGGGCTTGAGAGTCAATTTAAGCGGCATGAAGATTCCGGAAGCGGGAAACGGGACATAAGAGCGCCAGTATGAATCGGATCACGATCCCGGTGAAGCCTGGATAAGGCGTTCCGGCGGCTCGCGATTCCGCGCCTGAAGGCCGAACCGGGGGTCTTAGAAGAGACGCAGGATGGCTTCTTCGGACTTCTGGGCGATCGAGAGCGAGATCGTGCCGAGCTGCTGGCGGGTCTGCAGAGACAAAAGATTGGCCGATTCCTCGTTCATGTCGGCGTTCACCAGGTCCGAAGCGCCGCCCTTCAGGGTGTTGATGATCTGCGACGTGAAGTCGGAGCGGATCTGAAGGAGCGAGGAATTGGTGCCGAACTGCTGCGACGCCTGACGCACGGTCACCAGCGCCGAATCGATCGCCGAAAGAGCGGCGTTGATCGCCTTGATCGCCGCGGTGCCGGTCTGACCCCACACCATGGTGTTGCCGGGCGTGCCGGTGACAACCGCCGAGGTCGCCATGATCGAGCGATAGTCGGCGATGCGCAGGCCGCTGATCACCAGCTGATTGATGGCCTGCGGCTCGGTGCGCTCGTTGAATTTGACGGTCAGCTGATCGGCGCCGGGCGCGAAGGCCGCGGGCGAGTTCTTGAGGAGGTTGATGCCGTTGAAGCTGGAGTCTTCGGCCAGGCCGTCGACCTGGCTGCGCAGTTCGTTGAACTGGCTGGCGAGTTTCGCGCGGGTCGTGCTTTCCGGCGCGGAAATCGCCGACTGCGCGATCGCCTTCATCTGCTTGAGCACGGACTCCATCGAGTCGAGGCCCTGGATCGCCGCCTTGATGACGCTGACGCCGCCGTTGATGCTGTCCTTGATGTTCTGAAGGTCGGAAGCGCGGCTGTTGAGGTTGCGCGCCTTGAAATACGCCAGCGCGTCGTCGAGCGCGCTATTGACCTTGAGGCCGCTCGCGAGGCGTTCCTGCGTGCGTCCGATCAGACCGGTCGTGTTCTGCAGCGACAGCAGATTCGTCCGCGTCGCCGTAGAGAGCGTGATTTCCTGAGCCATGTGCGACCTCTCGCGCCGGCGGTGCAACGAACTATGGCCGGCTTATATCTCCGCACGAATGCCCTTCGCGTTCGCGCGTACCTTTGCGTATCCGTTTGACAGAATGACGGCGATTGCCGAACAAAAAGTTAACGCGGCCGGGCATTGCGCGCGGCAGGCGAAAAAGAATCGCGGCGAAGACAGAAAGCCGGGGCCCTGTGCGGAGCCGCGCCGCGCGATAAAAAAATGGGCGGCCCCAAGGGGCCGCCCAGTCTGGAACAAGAAGTCTCGTATCAGAATGCCGGTTAGAACAGGCGCAGGATCGACTGCTCGGAGCGCTGCGCGATCGAGAGCGAAATCGTGCCGAGCTGCTGACGGGTCTGCAGAGACAAAAGATTGGCCGATTCTTCGTTGAGGTCGGCGTTGATCAGGTCGGATGCGCCGCCCTTCAAGGTGTTGATGATGTTGGTGGTGAAGTCGGCGCGGATCTGCAGCATCGACGCGTTGGTGCCGAACTGCTGGGCCGACTGACGCACGGTCACGAGCGCGGAATCGATGGCCGAGATGGCGGCGGTGATCGCCTTGATGGCGGCGGTGCCGGTCTGGCCCCACACCATGCTGTTGCCGGCGGTGCCGACGGTCACGGCCGAGGTCGCCATGATCGACTTGTAGTCCGAGGCCTTCAGGCCGCTGATCAGGAGCTGGTTGACCTGTTTCGGATCGGTGCGTTCGTTGAAGCGCACGGTCAACTGGTCGGCGCCGCCGCGGAAGTGGCCGGGATCGTTCTTGAGCAGGTTGACGCCGTTGAAGCTGGAGTCGAAGGCGATGGCGTCGACCTGGGTGCGCAGTTCGTTGAACTGGCTGGCGAGTTTCGCGCGGGTCGTGCTTTCCGGCGCCGAGATCGCGGACTGCGCGATCGCCTTCATCTGCTTGAGCACCGATTCCATCGACTCGAGGCCCTGGGTCGCGGCGGTCAGAACGCTGACGCCGCCGTTGATCTGGTCCTTGATGGCCGACAGGTCTTCGGCGCGGCTGTTCAGGTTGCGGGCGCGGAAGAACGCGAGCGCGTCGTCGAGCGCGTTGTTCACCTTGAGGCCCGTGGCCAGGCGCTGCTGGGTCACGCCGATGAGATTTGTCGTGTTCTGCAGCGAGAGCAGGTTCGTGCGCGTCGCCGTGGAGAGTGAAATTTCGTTACTCATAGAAAACCCCTTTCTAGGACTTGGGTCGCTAACGAACTGCCCGCCGAGTCTCGCTGCCTCGCCCGCAGAAATAGGGCGTAAGCAGTGAACGGCGTCGTTCACCACGTCCGGTTTTAGGGAGAAAAGGGAAAGAAAGAATTAACAGCCCGCGGATGTTGCCGGCGGCGCCGCTTTTTTCGTTAACCGCCGGTTAAAACGCGGCGGATGTTCAACCGCGAGGACGGAAAATCACTCGGCTGGCTGCGCAAGAGCACGGGAAATGCGGCCCAATTGGCCGCCGGTGACCACGGACAGGCGATCCGCGGCCTCTTCATCCAGGTTCGAATCGACCAGCGCGCCGGCGCGCCCCTTCAGAGTCGAGGCCATGCCGCCCGCCGCCGTAAAAGGATTGGTGCCGTCCATGACTCTTCCCATGACGTTTCACCCCGATCTCCGCGCTGCCTTTGCCAAGGCTGCGCGCGAACCCTGCGCCGGAGGCGCATTTCGCGCCGGCACAACAGATAAACCACGCCTTTGAAACAGTGTCCGGACTCCGGCGATTGAAGCGGCGGCGGGCCTTTGCGGCCCGCCGCCAAGTCAATGTGGTGTCCTGAAAACGCTTAAGGCTAGAACAGACGGAGGATCGACTGCTCAGAACGCTGCGCGATGGACAGCGAGATCGTGCCCAACTGCTGGCGGGTCTGGAGCGAGAGCAGGTTCGCCGATTCTTCGTTCAGGTCCGCGTTCACCAGTTCCGAAGCACCACCCTTCAGGGTGTTGATCAGGTTGGTGGTGAAGTCTTCGCGAATCTGGAGCAGCGCGGCGTTGGTGCCGAACTGCTGCGAAGCCTGACGCACCGTGACCAGCGCCGAGTCGATGGCGTCGATGGCGGAGTTGATCGCCGTGATCGCCGCGCTGCCGGTCTGGCCCCACCGGGTGGCCGAGGAACCGACCGCGACCGCCGACGTGGCGACGATCTGCGTGAAGTCGGCAGCCTTGAGGCCGCTGACGATCAGCTGGTTGACCGCCTTCGGGTCGGTGCGTTCGTTGAACTTCACCGTCAGCTGGTCGGCACCGCCCTTGAACCGCGCGGTGGTGTTCTTCAGCAGGTTGACGCCGTTGAAGCTGGAGTCGGAGGCGATCCCGTCCACCTGGCTGCGCAGTTCGTTGAACTGGCTGGCCAGCTTGGCGCGGGTCAAGCTTTCCGGCGCGGAAATCGCGGACTGCGCGATAGCTTTCATCTGCTTGAGCACCGACTCGATGGAGCTCAAGCCCTGCACCGCGGCCGTGATCACGCTGATGCCGCCACCGATGGCGTCCTTGATGGACGACAAGTCGCTGGCGCGGCTGTTGAGGTTGCGGGCTTTGAAGAAGGCGAGCGCGTCGTCGAGAGCGCTGTTGACCTTGAGGCCGGTGGCGAGACGCTGCTGCGTCTGACCGATCAGGTTCGCGGTATTTTGAAGCGACAGCAGGTTAGTGCGTGTCGCACTGGATAGCGAAATTTCGTCAGCCATAGCGAAGCTCCTTTTCTAGGACACACATTGCGACATTTCTGTCGGCCCAGACCATAACCGCGTTCAGCGGAATCCCTCCTTTCAGGAGGTAGTCTGAGCCATGGCGTTATAGATGTTCTCCTATCGGTTGTCAAACCACCCTTAAGCTTTTGTTAATATCTTTAATAATCAATGGCTTATGGCATAATGCCGGGCGGCTGGCAGCGCCGGTTTTGGGGCTGGGCCAGGGTCTTTTTCGCGCCGGCCCGACCGCGCTTGCCGACCGGGCCTGGAGCGATTTTCTGCCGAGGGGAGCAGCTGTGGCTGAAACCGAGGGATATGTCGTCATGGCCTTCGACGACTCCCGTTACCTGGACCTGGCGGTCAACCTGGCCCTGTCGGTCCGCCGCGCCGAAGCCCGTCCCATCAGCGTGGTGGTCGGCGGCGGCCTCGCGGTCCCGGATCCGATCCGCCCATTGTTCGACCAGGTGATCCTGGCGCCGGCGGACAGCGCCTTACGCGGTGCCATGAACAAACTGTCGCTCGGCGACCTCAGTCCCTACGACCGCACCCTTTATCTCGACTCGGATTGCCTGCTGTTCAGCCCGCGCATCGACTTCTTCTGGCGCAGGTACCGCGGCCGGGGCTTCGTGGTCGAGGGCCACCGGCAGAGCGAGGGGCCCGTGTTCGCCTGTTCCCTGGGCGAGAAGGACGCCGGCGCCCTGTGCCGGCTCCTGGATATCCCTTTTCTGTCGGTCTTCAACGCCGGCGCCATCTACTTCGAGCGCGGGCCGGAAGCCGCCCGCGTCTTCGCCGCCACCCGTGCGCTCTACGACGGTCCGCACCGGGAGGCCATCAGCTACCGGTATAAACACGCCGGCGAATATGCCGACGAGCCGTTCTTCGGTGCGGCCCTCGGCCAATTGGGGATCACCCCCGACGAGCCGCCGGCGACACAGCGCCTGCAGGTGACCACGCCCAACATCACCGACGCCGTCATGGACATCGACCTTGGCGACCTGCGCGTGGTCAAACAGCCCCCGGGCGGCAAACCCCGCGTGTGGGGCGGCGTCGTGGCGCACTTCTGCGGCCTCGCCCCCATGGACAGGTACTTTGCGCTGGCTGATAAACTGCGCAAGGAAGTCCAGTTACCCGCCATGGACCGCACGCAGTTCAATCCGGTTGTCCTGACCGCAAACCATCGTGAAGCGGAATGAGCGCTAACGACCCGCGCCGCATCGTTCTTGCCACCAGCCTCGTCCCCCAGCGCGACCACGCCCTGCAGGCTGCGGCGGTGGCATCTTGGCGGGCGGCGGGCTTCGCGGTGATCTCGGTCAACGGCGCCGGGGAGGCGGACCAGGTGCGCCGGGAATTCCCCGGTGTCGAGGTGGTCACGGCCGAACGCACCGCCGAACAGTTCGCCAAGAAACCCGTGCCCTTCATCCACGATCTGCTTGCCGCCCTGCGCCGCGCCTGCGCCGGCGCCGATCCCGCCGACTGCACGGTCGGCATCATCAACGCCGACATATATATACGGCCGCTCCCCGATCTCGCCCCGGCCATCCGCCGGGAGGCCAAGGGCGCCTTGCTGATGGGCCCGCGCGTGGACGTGGCGGCCCGCGGCGATTTCGAGACCTTCGTCGCCACCGGCGCCGAGACCTACTCCATCGGCTACGACTATTTCCTGATGTCGGGCGACCTGCTGGGCGACTTCGCCGACAGCCCGTTCTGCATGGGTATGCCGTTCTGGGATTACTGGATGCCGCTGGTGGCGTTGCTGCAAGGCCGGCCCCTGAAGACCGTCACGACACCGGTCGCCTTGCACGTCGCCCACGAAACCCGGTGGGACGACACCATCTATTTGTTCTTCCACGCGTTGATCTCCTACGTGATCGAGCTGTGCCGCGCGAGCGTCGGGCGCGACATCTCGGCGCCCGCGCGCCAGTTCGACCTGATGTTCGATGCGCTGTCGCACATCTACGCCGGGGTCTTCGAACGCGGCACCCAGCCGCCGCCGGGCGCAGGAGCACCGGACCAGGCCGGCGTTACCGCCCTCGCCGATTTCTACGACCGTTTCCAGCAGGTGGCGGTGCACCATATCAAGCACCGCTCCATGCCCATCGGCCTCGGCGAGATCCTGTGAAGACCGCCGAAGAGCTTTTCCAGCAGGGCTTGGCCCGGCATCAGCAAGGCGACCTTCCCGGCGCGGCCGAGTATTACGGTCAGGCGGTGCAGATCGACCCCACTAATCCCGACCTGCTGCATATGCTGGGCGTGGCCGCGTTCCAGCTCGGCGATCTCGCCGCCGCCGCCGATATCCTCGGGCAGGCGCTGGCGCTGCGCGATCCGTTCCCGGAGGCGCGCGCCAACTTCGCCACCGTCATGCAGGCCGCGGGGCGGTATCCCGAGGCCGAAGCCGCCCTGCGCCAGGCCATATCCGAAGCGCCGGCGGCCGCGCCCTTCCAGTTCAACCTCGGCAACCTCCTCTCCGAGCAAGATCGGCCGGAAGAAGCCGTGACCGCCTATAAGGCCGCGCTCGCGCTGGAACCCGGCCACGCGGAAGCCGCCAGCAACCTTGGCACCACCTTGCGCAACATGGGCGACCTCGAAGGCGCCAAGGCCGCCTATCTGCAGGCGCTCAGCAGCCGCCCCAATTATCCCGAGGCCCAGTACAACCTCGCCAACGTTTACCGCGACATGGGGCATTTGCGCCTGGCGGAACAGGAACTGCGCCTGCTGATCGCGGCGCGGGCGGACCATGTGAAGGCCCATAACAGCCTCGGCGTCGTGCTCGGCGAACAGGGCCGGCCGGCCGAAGCGCTGGCGGCCTTCGCCGGCGCCATGGCGCGCGATCCAAGCTACCTGCCCGCGGCGAGCAACTGGCTCAGCGCGCAACACTACGTGCCCGGCGTCACGCCCGGATCGCTGTTTGAAACCCACCGCCAATGGGCCGCCCGCTCCCTGCCCCCGCCGCCGGCGCGGCCACGCAAAATCGCCGCCAAGCAAACCCTGACGGTGGGCTTCCTCTCGCCGGACTTCGGCCTTCATCCCGTCGGCATTCTGAGCGTGCGGCTGTTCGAGAATCTGGACCCCGCCAAGATCCGCGCCGTCGCCTTCAGCACCCGGCCCGCCGCCCAGGACGACGCCGTGAGCCGCCGCATCGCCGCGGCGACGCGCTGGCGGGAAGCTCACGGTTTGAGCGACGACGCGCTGGAGGCGCTGATCGACGTGGCGGGGGTCGACATCCTGTTCGATCTTTCCGGACACACCAGCGGCCATCGGCTCACCCTGTTCGCGCGCAAACCCGCTCCGGTGCAGATCAGCTGGCTCGGCTATGTGGGCACCACCGGACTGGCAACCATGGATTACGTCCTGGCCGACGCGGTGCAGGCGCCGCCGGGCGCGGAAGCGGACTATGTGGAGAAGATCATCCGGCTGCCGCACGGCTACAGCTGCTTCGATCCGCCCGCGGATACACCCGGTGTGGGTCCGTCGCCGTTCGCGCACAACGGCTTCGTCACCTTCGGCAGTCTCAACAACCCGGCCAAACTCAACGGCGCCGTAGTCGAGTCTTACGCCCGCATTCTTGCCGGCGTGCCGGACAGCAGGCTCCTGATCAAGTTCAAGGGACTGGGTGACGCCGAGGTGCAGCGCGACCTGCAGGCGGCCTTCGCGCGCCACGGCATCGCCAAGGACCGGTTGATGATTTCGGGCGGCGCGCCGCGGCGGGAGTTCCTGGACACATATAATAAGGTCGACATCGCGCTCGACACCTTCCCCTACTCCGGCGGACTCACGACTTGCGAAGCCTTATGGATGGGGTGTCCGGTGGTGACCTTCGCCGGCGCCACCTTCGCCGGCCGCCACGCGAGCGCCTATCTGACCCACGCAGGTTTGCCTGAGCTTGTGGCCGATACTCCGGCGGGTTTTGAAGAACACGCCATTGCCCTGGCGCACAATCCGGCCCGCCTGACAACGTTGCGCGCCAGCTTGCGGGAAAAACTGCTGGCCTCTCCGGTCTGCGACGGGCCGGGCTTCGCGCGCGATTTCACCGCGGCCATGTTCGCCGCCTGGAACGAACGGCTCAGCTGAAGTCCTCGATCACCGCGAGCAAACGGTCGACCTGCGCCGGCCAGCCCCACCCCTGCATGAAAGCCGCGCCGTTCTCGCCGCGCCGGCGCGCATCCGCCCGGTCCGCATAAGCGGCCTCGAGCTTGGCGACCATTTCATCGATGGAAGACTCTCCCCAGCCTTTGAGATCGGCGCGGCCGGTGAGGTCGCCGAGGGGAAACTGAAAATCCAACGTGTAGCAATTCTCGGCGCCGATGAGATCGAGATGCCCGGTATTGCGCGACAGGATCACCGGGGTCGCGCAGGCCATGCACTCCATGGCCACCAGATTGGTTCCGCCTTCACAGCGGCTGGGCAATAGCGCCACGTCCATCGCCCGCAAAAGCCCCGGCAAAGCCGCGTGCGCCACAGGGCCCAGGTCGACGTGGCTGCGCGGATCGATGCCGTTGGCGGCGAGCCAGCCGCCGACCTGCAAGCGGCCATCGATCACCTCCGGCGCGCCTGTGACATGGGGCGACCTGGCCAGCTCCGCCGCCGCGCCGGGCCAGGGATTGTGCCAGGCCGTCACCAGCAGCGCGTCGTCATGGCGGGCGCGGAACTTGGCGAAGGCGGCCACGACGAGATCCTGGCCCTTGCGGTATTCGAGCTTGCCGCCGGAGAACACCGTGAAGCGGCCGGGATGCAACGGCGTGCGCGGACCGGGCTTGAACAGGCCGAGGTCCACACCTTGCGGGCAATAGCGTACGGCCGAAAGGCCGTGACCTTCGAGCAGGGTCGTGTTCCAGGCAGAGCCGGTGATATAGCCCGCGAGATGCGCGAGCTTTTTCATGTTGGCTTTGGGGATCACCGCCGATTCACAAAAGGCCACCCCGATCGTCGGGGCGCCGGTGAGGCCCAGCACCTGGTCCGGCAGGTCCAAGCGGTCGCCCAGAGCGAGCAGGAGCGGAAAATCCAGCGCCAGAGGTCCTTCACGGAACCGCGCCTGCCACGCCGCGCCTGCCGCGACCGCATCCCGCAGCGCCGGCGGCGGATCGGCCGCGAGCACGGCGGCGGGGAAGATCACCGCCGGGTCCATGCCCCGGCGCACCAGGTCCAGGGCCAGGTTGAGTCCGTACATGCCCCAGCCGCTGGGCAACCCCACCTCCCAGCCGATGCCGATCCCCTTCATCACCCGCGCCACGTCCCGGATATTTAAAGTGTTATTTACCACTGCCAGGGTACAGGATCGGATTGAATGCGCCAAAAGGCGCCGCTTGCCTGTGGGAAGGATGGACCTCCATGTCGGATTTCATGATGAGCCAGGTGCAAGGTCTGCTTGCCAAAGTGGCCGATGACATTGAAAAGATGGGGGAGACCTCCACCGCCCAGACCGACATGCTGCTCGGTGCCATCAATGACCTTGCCGCCAACATGTTTGCCACCCAGGCGATCCTCTGCGTGCTGCTGCGCGACCATCCGGTCGACCCCAAGCAGGTCAAAGCCTGGATCGCCGCGCAGACCGGCAGCCCGGACGAAGCCCCCAAGGCCCAGGGCATCGTCGACATGCTGCTCGGCGCCGACCAGAAAAAGAACTAGCGCTTTCTTCCTTTCACTCCGGCGGGGGCCGCGGGCATGACCATGCTGCGCGGCCTTTATGCTGCCCTGACCGACCTCGCCGCGCCGGCGCTCGATCTCTGGCTGGCGCGCCGTCTTGCCCGCGGCAAGGAGATTGCCGGCCGCATCGATGAGCGCAAAGGCCGCGTCCTCCTCGCCCGCCCCACCGGCCGGTTGATCTGGTGCCATGGCGCCAGCGTCGGGGAATGCCTGTCCCTGCTGCCGCTGGTCAAGGACATGGCGGCGCGGGGTATCCAGGTGCTGGTCACCTCCGGCACCGCAACCTCGGCGGCGTTGCTGGCGGAGCGTCTGCCGGCGGGCGCACTCCATCAGTTCGTCCCGCTGGACCGGCGTGCCTGGGTGAAACGGTTCCTCGATCACTGGCGCCCGGACGGCGTGGTCTGGGCGGAATCCGAACTCTGGCCGAACCTGCTGGCGGCCGTCGCCGCGCGCGGCATTCCCGCCGTCCTGGTCAACGGCCGCCTGTCCGATCGCGCCTTCGACGGATGGCGCGCATGGCCGGGTTTCGCCCGCGAGACCCTCGCCGCCTTCGCCTTGATCCTGGCCCAATCCGAGACCGATCGCGCGCGCTTCGCCGGCCTCGGCGCCAGGAACGTCAAGGTCAGCGGCAACATCAAGCTGGCCGCGCCGCCGCTGCCGGCGGACGACGACGCCGTGCGGGCCCTGCGCGGCCTCATCGGCGATCGTCCGTGCTGGCTGGCCGCCAGCATCCACCCCGGCGAGGACTATACCGCCGGCGCCGTGCATCACGATCTCGCGCCCCATCATCCGGGACTCCTGACCGTGATCGTTCCCCGGCATCCTGAACGCGGGCCGGAGATGGCGGCGGTGATGGCCAAGGCCGGGCTGACATGCGCGCGCCGCGCCGCCGGCGAACCGCTGACGCCGGCGACCCAAGTCTATATCGCCGACACCATGGGCGAGCTGGGAGTGCTGTACCGCGCCGTCCCCCTGGTTTTCCTCGGCAAATCCCTGGCGGTCGGCGGCGGCCAGAACCCGGCGGAGCCCGCGGCCTTGGGGTGCGCGCTGCTGCTCGGCCCCGACATGAGCAACTTCCGCGATATTACCGCCGAACTGCTGGCCGCCGACGGCGCCATCCAGGTGATGGACGGCGCCGGCCTGGCCGAAGCCGCCGACGCGCTGTTGCAGGATTGGGCGCGCCGCGCGGCGCTGGCCGCCAACGCGCGCGCCGTGATGGTGCGCCACCAGGACGCCGTGGCGGAAACCTTGCGCCATATCGCGCCCGTGCTGCAAATCGGATAAGTTGCGGTCATGGATTCCGATTCCGAACGGCGCCTGCGCGAACTTCGCCTCAACCTGGCGGAGGTCTGCCTGGAAGGCAAAGTCGAGCGCATCGCCGCCTTGACCCGCAATCCTTCCGGCGACGCGATCATCACCATGATCAATTCGGGCGTGCGCCACCTGGCCATGACCAAGGCTGACCAGGCCGTGGCCGAACGCTGTCACCGCATCCTGTCGGTCGAACACGACATCGCGCGGAAAGTGGCCGCCTACCTGGCGCTCAGCCTGTTCACCTTCCCGCACACCATGGACCGGGCTTTTGACATTGTCGACGTGCCGACACCGCTGATAGCGACGGTGGTAAAGGCGCTGTTGTCGGTGCCGGTGTTCTTCACCAAGGAAGGCGCGCGCAAACGGGCGCTGGCCCATGTGGAAGCCACGGTCCAGGAAATCCACAAAGCCGCCTCGGTGATCGACGAGGACGACTTCCGCAAGGAAATCCTCGCCGGCTTCATGGACGGCTATGTGGTGTCGGCGGTCTACGGCGAGGACGTGTCCTTGCGCACCCTCGCGCTGAAGCGCGCCGAACTGATTCGCATGTACCTGGATATCCATGGCCTGGCGCGCGACGTGCGGCCGGCCCCGTACACCGGCGGCGAAACAACGGTGCGCCTCGGCGTGCTGTGCCCGGGGGCCTTGAGCGAAACTGCCGCCCTGCGCGGACATCTCCTCGGCCTGGACACCTCGATCTTTCAGGTCATCGCCTTTGTCCCGGATGAAGCCGCCACCAGTGTCTCCGCCCATTTCCAGGACCTCGCCGACGATTTCGTGGCGCTGCCGACCAACGACCTCCCCCAGGCGGCGGAGATCGTCGCCGCCGAGAAGCTGGATGTGCTGATGGCCGGCGCCAATCTCACCAATACCTGCCGGTTCCCCTGGACCCTGCTCATGGCCCAGCGCCTGGCCCGCCTGCAGGTGGTGATGCATTCCTGCTGCCTGACCACCGGCTTACCCACCGTCGACCTGTTCCTCAACGGCATCCTCAACGAGCCCGACGACATGGCCGAGGATTACACCGAGGAAGTGGCGCTGTTCCCGGGATCGTCGAACCACTACGCCTTCCCGGGCCCTGCCGTGCAGCCGGACGCCATTACCCGCGAACAGATCGGCGTGCCCGACGCCGCCCTTCTGCTGCTGTCAGGCGCCAACTACTTCAAGATCGGCCCCGACCTGATCAACGCCTGGGCGCGCATCCTCGAGGCCGTGCCGCATGCGCACCTCCTGATGTATCCGTTCAACCCCAACTGGACGACGCACTATCCCTATCGCGACGGGTTCCTGCGTTTCGTGCAGGAGCGCTTCGCCGCGCGCGGCGTGGAGGTCGAGCGCCTGCATGTGCTGGAAGCCCAGCCGTCGCGGGCGCCGATCCTGGGGGTCATGAAGCTCGCCGACCTCTATCTCGACAGCTTTCCCTATTCCGGCGCGGTGTCCTTGATGGACCCCATCAGCATGGCCTGCCCGCCGGTGGTGCGCGAAGGCCACACCGCCCGCTGCCGGCAGAGCGCCGCGCTGTTGCGCGAGATCGGCCTCGACGTGCTGGTGGCGAAATCCACCGACGACTACGTCACCCTGGCCGCGCGCCTGTTGCTGGATCCGACCTTGCGCCGCGAAATGTCCGAGGCGGTGCGCGATACCGCGCGCACCTATGAGTTCGGCCCCAACGGCGCCGCCGGCGGCCTCGGCGCCGACGTCGGCGACATCCTGCTCGCCGCTCTCCGCAAAAAGCTTAAGACTTCCGCAGTTTAAAAACGTCCGACGGCTGGTGCGCCACCAGCGCGTCCTCGAGGCGGGCGATGGTGTCGCTGCGCACCATATTGCCGACGCGCAGTTCGAGGATACGCGCCTCTTCGCCGACATAGAGCCGCCCCACGGTCAGGATCGCCTTCATCAGCGCCGCGTTACGCACGGCGATGATGTCGAGTTGATCCCAGGCCGGCGGCGTGAACACCGCCAGCGGCGAGATCTCGTCCACCGACCGGATATGAAAACTGTTGTCGTCCCGCCAGTGGACGCCGAGCAGGTGGTAGCCGTTGGCGGCGAGGACATCCGCCACCGGCTGGGCGTCGGCGATATTGTGGAAGGCGCAGTTGATCTTGACGATCTCCGGCTGCCAGCGTGCGATGCGCCCGGCGGTGTCGCGATTGAGGTTCGGCGCTTCGCAGGACAGCACGGTGGCCGAGGCGATCTCCTCGTCGCGCATCGCACGCGCGGGCACCTCCGCCAGTTCGACCTTGGCGCCGGCAAAGCCCGCGGCCGCGACCACGGTCCAGCCCGCGGTGGCATATTGCTGCATCTGCGGTGTCGACAAGGCACTCAGGAACACCGCCGTGGGCCGGCCCGGCGGCGGCTGTACTTCGCAGGCAAAGATGATGGGGATATCGCTGCTCACGCCGGGATGGTACGGGCGCGGCCGGGCGAATGCCAGCTTCTTAGCTGCGCGGCCGCGCCGAGGGCGTCGCGGTCAGGTCCACCACCTTGCCGAGCCGCAGCACCTTCATGGCGGCGGCCTTGCCGATGCGTTCGGCGGTCAGCAGGCGGTGCAGATGATCCACCCCTGTCACAGCTTCGCCATCGATCTCGAGCAACAGGTCGCCGGGGATGAAGCCCGCGGCATCGGCCGGGCTGCCGGTCTCTATGGTGAACACCCGCGCCGCGGTTTCGGGTCCGCGCTCCAGCGCGCGCACGATCCGGCGCGGGATCCCCACGGTCTGGGCGCCGACGCCGAGGTGGCTGCGGCGCACCAGGCCATGACGCAGGATTTCGGTGGCGACGAAAAGAGCGGTGTTGGCGGCGACCGCGAAGCACAGCCCTTGCGCGCCCATGATGGTGGCGGTGTTGACGCCGATGACCTGGGCGCGGGAGTCCACCAGCGGACCTCCCGAATTCCCGGGATTGAGCGCGGCGTCGGTCTGCAGCACGTCATCGATCTGGCGGCCCGCCTGACCGCGCCCCGCTTGACTCCTTAGGGACCGCCCGAGCGCACTGACCACGCCGGCGGTGACGGTGCACTCGAAACCCAGGGGATTGCCGACGGCGACCGCGAGCTGGCCAACTTTGAGCTTGCTGGAATCGCCAAAAGTCAAAGCGGGGAACGGCCCATCCTGGGAATTTCTGTGAACCTGGAGGACCGCGAGATCGGTGTCGGGGTCGTCGCCCACCAGATAGGCCGGACGTTCGGCGCCATCGGCAAAGGCCGCGCGAATCTCCGGAGTCTTGTCCCCAGTTCCATGCACCACGTGGCTGTTGGTGATCATGTAGCCGTCGGGCGTGAAGAGAAAGCCCGCGGCCGCGCCGCCGCCCTTCGCCGTGGTCTTGCTCTTGAGGTGTAGATGCGCGACCGCAGGCGCCACCGCTTCCACGGCGGAGATCACCGTGCGGCTATAGGCGTCCAGAAGCGGCAGGTCGGGATGGATATCGAGCGGCATGGGCGAGATGTAGGAAGCCGGGACCATCCGTGCCAGGGGTTCACGGCGCGGCCTCGGCAAGGCGGGTCAAAGCCGCGGTCAGGGAGGTGACGGTGGGCTGCCAGTTGCGGTGTTTTCGCTGGCGGAACAGGCGCATGGCCGAATACCACGGCGTGTCGTCACGGCCGTGCAGCCAGCGCCAGTCGTTGCCCTGGGCCACCAGCAGCCATGTCGGTTTGCCCAGCGCCCCGGCGAGGTGGGCCACGGCCGTGTCCACGGTGATCACGAGATCGAGCGCGCCGACCGCCGCGGCGGTGGCGGCAAAATCGGCGAGGCGCGGCGCAAGATCGGTTACGCGCTCCCGCCATGGCGCCCGCGCAAGTTCGGACGCGCCCGCGCCCACCTGCAAGCTATAGAACGCCGCGCCCGGCACATCGAGCAGCGGCGCGAGCAGCGGCAGCGCCACCGACCGCCATTGGTCGTTCTCGTGATTCGGATTGCCGCGCCACACCAACCCGACTTTCAGGCGGCCGTCGAGATCGAATGCCGGCGTGCCGGCGGGAACGCGGAGATAGGCCGCGGGCGGCTGCACGTCGTCGAAAGTCAGCCCCAAAACATGCGGAAGGCTCAGGAGCGGCAGATAGACGTCGGCGGCAACCTGCGCCCCCGGGTCCACCGTCCGCGCCACACCGGGAGCGGTGGCGATCAGCGATTGCAGGCCGGGATGGCATTCCACCACCACCGTCGCGCCGCGTGCGGCGAGCACGGCGGCATAGCGCACAAACTGGATCAGATCGCCGATGCCCTGTTCCAGCGCCAGCAAGATGGTCTTGCCGGCCAGGGTGCCGCCTTGCCACCGCGGCATGGGCATGGCGCGTTCGCCGCGGCCTTCACGGCGGAAGCGCCATTCGTATTCCGCGAAGCCGCGCTTGAAGTCCCCCGACGCCAGGAGGGCGTTGGCCAGGTTCCAATGGGCGTCGGCATTGGTTGGCGCCAACGTCAGCGCGTGTTCCAGGCAAGCGACCGCCTGCGGCAGGAAGCCCCAGACCCGGTACACCATCGCCAGGTTGATGAACGGCAACGGCGACGCCGAATCCACCTGGCCCGCCGCCTGGAACCAGCGCTCCGCCGCCACCAGGTTGCCCATGCGGTACAGCACCACACCGTAATTCAGCAGCGCCTTGGAATGGAGCCCGCCGAGGCTGCCGAGCTTCACGTACAGGGCGCGCGCCGGTCCGAGTTCGCCGCGGCGTTGATGCTCCAACGCCTTGTCATAGAGCGACGGCGCATGCCCCGGGTCCAGGGCGAGGGCCGCGTCGAGGGCCGAGCGGGCGAGGCCGGGCCGACCGATCATCCGCAAACAGGTGGCGATGGCGTGGCACAGGTCGGCGTCCAGGCCTTTGGCCTTGGCGCGTTCAAACAACGCCAGGGCGGTTTCGGGACGGCCGCGGTTGATTTCGAGCGCGCCCAATTGGCGCAAGGCGGCGGGGTTTTCCGGGCTGAGCGACAGCACCGCGTGATACAGGCCGGTGGCGCGCACGACGCCGCCGGAGGCCAAGGCCGCCTCGGCGTCCGCGAGCAGTCCCTCCAGAATTCCGGCTTCACCGCCTGCAGCAGCCATGCATCCGGTTATAATGCGGCCCGTTTGTGGTGCAAACTGCCGGCAATGACCAAATCTCCTCCCCGCGCGCTTTCTCCCGATGTCGCCAAGGCCATGGACCTCCACGCCGCCGGGCGGCTGGCGGATGCGCGCGCGTTGTATGAACGCGCTTTCGCCGCCAACCGCCGGGATACCGCGGCGGTTCACGGGCTGGGACTGATCGCCATCGACCAGGGCCGCCCGCTGGATGCCTTGCCGCTGTTCGCCCGGTGCATAGCCCTGGACCCGGACAACGCCGCATTCCTCGCCGGCTACGGCCTGGCGCTCCTGGACGGCGGCAAGGCCGAGGACGCGGCCGGGTATCTTCTCGACGCCGCCAATCGCGCGCCCGATCTCGCCGACCCGCGCGTCCACCTCGCCCGCGCGCTGATCGCCATGAAGCGCCATAGCCAGGCCATGGACGTGCTGGACGACACCACCACCCGCTTTCCCGGGCGCGCCGACGCCTGGGCCCTCAAGGGGCGCGCCGAACATGCGCTGAGACGCAGCGGTGACGCCGAGATGTCCTTGCGCCGCGCCGCGGAGCTGGCGCCCAAGGACGCCGGCATCCTCAACAATCTCGGCGCGGTGGTGCGTGACCTCGGGCGCGACGGCGAGGCCATTGCCCTCTACCGCCAGGCCCTGGCGCTGGCGCCGTCCCGCGCGCTGACCCGCGTCAACCTCGGCAACGCCCTGGGCGCGGCCGGGCAGATCGAAGAAGCCGAAGCCCATCTGCGCGAGGCGCTGCTTGCCGATCCGCGCGCGGCCGATGCCAACCTGGGCCTCGCGCTCCTGCTTGCCGCCAACGAACGCGGCGCGGAAGCGATCCCCTTGCTGCAAGGCGTGCTGGCGCGGGATCCCGGCAACCAAGATGCAATGGTCAATCTGGGCGTGGCGCTGCTGGCGGGCGGCGACGCGGCGGGCGCCGAAGCCGCCTATCGTGACGTGCTGGCGCGCGCGCCCAAAAACGCCGAAGCGCATTACAATCTAGCGTGGGTGCTGCTGCTCACCGGGCGCTGGAGCGAAGCCTGGGAGCATTTCGGCTGGCGCTGGAAACTCAAGCGCTTCAGCTCACTCACGCGCGGCTTCAAGCGGGCCCCTTGGGACGGAACCGCTTTCGCCGGCACGCTCTTGGTGCACGCGGAGCAGGGCATGGGCGACGCCATTCAATTCGGACGCCTGCTGGCGGACGCGCGCAAACGGTGCGGGCGCCTGGTGTTTGAATGCCATCGCCCGCTGACGCGGCTGCTGGCGTCTCTCGCCGGCGTGGATGAGATTGTCGCGGCCGGCGCTCCCTTGCCGCCGTTCACGCATCACATTCCGCTGATGAGTCTCCCCGGCGTGCTTGGCCTGACGCCGGAGACCATTCCCGGGGCCGAGGGATACCTCACACCGCCCGCCGCCGCACCGGCCGCGACCCAAGGCCGGCGCATCGGCCTGGTCTGGGCGGGCTCGCCCGACAACAAGATCGACAAGCGCCGCAGCTTCCCGGCGCGCCTGTTCGCCCCCGTGTTCGCGACGCCAGGGGTCGAATTCGTCAGCCTGCAGATCGGACCGTGCGCGGCGGAAGCGCGGGATCTCCCCGGTTTTGCCGATGAGATCGCCGGCAAGGCCGCCGACTTTGCCGACACCGCCGCCGTCATTGCCGGTCTCGACCTTGTGATCGGGGTCGATACCGCGGTGATCCACCTGGCTGGCGCCATGGGTAAACCGGTGTGGACGCTTTTGCCCTTCATGCCCGACTACCGCTGGCTTCTGGGCCGGGCCGATTCGCCCTGGTACGCCTCCATGCGCCTGTTCCGGCAGGAGAAAGCCGGCGACTGGGAAGGCGTGATCGCCGCCGTCGCCAAGGCCTTAACCGTTTGGCAAGGAAAGGGTGGTTAACGGGTGAGTTTGGAGCAGACCGCCATATGTGCTATCCAGGCCATGAGCGCCTCCCCAGCCGGGGGCGTGAAGCGGCCCGAAGGGCGGCGAGCGCGGGCGAAGCCCACCGAATTCTTCTGCAGAAGAATTTGGCACTTTAGGAGGAGCGTTTTCGCTCGCGAAAACGCTTAAGGAGCAACGGCTGTGGCTGACTCTACGATCTCATCGGTCAGTACGACCGCCAGTCAGGCCCTGACCAGCAAGCCTGCGTCGGGGATTCTGTCGCAGCTGCCGGTGTCCACCACCGGCTCGGCCCTTCTCGGCACCTCGAGCGCCCTGTCCGTGCTCGGCGCCGACACCGGTAATGACGCCAGCGCCCTGTTCGGCAACATCTCCTCCACCCAGTCGTCCCTGTTCAAACAGGTGCAGGCCAACGCCAACCAGCGGCTGGCCGACGCGCTTTCGGCGATCGACGATGTCGCGAACCAGCGGATCAACAGCCTTAATGTCGAGTCCGACCGTTGGGTGCAGGTGAAGGCCCAGGTCAACAACGCGCAGATCTATGTGAGCAACGGCCAGGACGCCGCCAACCAGGTCAGCCAGTTGCTCCTCGACATGCGCTCATCCATCGCCAACACCGCGCAGAAGGGCGAGGACCCCAAGTACTGGCAGGACCAGTTCAATACCCAGGTCAACGGCATCAACCTGCAGGCCGAGAGCGGAGCGCCCACGTCCAACCTCGTCGGCAATCTCAGCCCAATCGACCTCAGCCCCAATCAGATCGAATACCGCAACAATCTCGGCACCGGTTCGACGACGTTGACCGGCACCTATATCGGCACCGATTTCCGCATCAAGGCCAGCGACGGCACCGTCTGGATACCTGACACCCAGACCGACCTGATCCAGGCCTACAAGGCGCTTCAGGGCGAGGCCAAGACCTATACGACCGGCGACGGCCAGAAAATCAGCATGGCGACGTCGACCCGCAACGGCCTCAAGCTGGTCAGCTATAACGAAAAGACCAAGGACATCACGGTCCAGATCACGATGGTGCCCGAGGACCCGCCGATCACCGTCACCGGCAAGCTCGAGACCAACGGCATCGGCGTGATGCAGTCCTGGTTCTACAACAACTTCGCCACCAAGGCGGACCGGGACCGCGCCTATGCCGATATCAACAAGGCGGAGATCAACCTGACCGCCGCCCAGGGTACTCTTGCGGGATTGGCCGCCCAGGTGGGCATCGACCAAAAGCACGCCACCGACGCCCTGAACATCCTGGGCAAACAGACCGCCGACGCCACCAACGATAAGTCGCAAAAGGAACAGGACGCCAAGGTGCAGGCCGCCCAGCAGTACCTGGCGATGCAGGCCAACCTGCAGAACCTGCAATCGGTGCAGTCCAACTATCTGGAAGCGTTCTCCGGCTTCGTCGATGACCCGTTCGCCCAGGCGTCTCTGAGCCTCATCACCTAGGGCTTTAGGGCTTGAGCCCGGCAACTTTTGCCGGGGAATCCGCGGAATCTTTTGCCCGACGTCCTTTTCCGGCTTTGCCGGCGGCGCAGCGATCCGCCCCAGAATCCATAAAAACCAATTAGTTATCGCAAAGTCCGGGTTTGGCCCGGGGCTTGCACCTCTGTCCCTGGATTTATGCGCGTGGACCATTTTGTCCGCCGCAGCCAGGAGCGAGGACGATGGACGTTCAATCGGTTTCGAAGGCCAACCGCACCAGCCTGTTCGGCAATTTCGGCGCCCCCGCGGACAGCGCCGCTCCGGCGGCCGGCGGCGAGAACGCGTTCTCGGCCCTGCTCAATCTGGTGGGCGTCAAGTTCAACGGCGGCTCCGCCATCGGCGGCATGGAAAGCAAGCTGATGCATTCCAACGACGCGGCGCACGCGGCCCAGGCCGAAGCCCGCGATGACGCCGCCAAGGATGCGCCGCGCTCGCTGGTGAAGGCCAAGGGCACAAAGTCCGACGACAAGGACACCAAGGCTGCCAAGGACGATGACACCTCCGCCGACACCACCACCAAGGCTAGCGACGACACCGCCACCGATGCCGCCGCCGACCAGACCCAGGCGGCGGTGCAGGCCGCTGTCGACACCACCGTGCAGCTGCCGGTCGCCGCCGAAGTCCAGGCCGCGCCCGTGGTTGCGGTTGTCCAGCAGGCCGCCGTCGCCGAGACCGTGACCGGTCCTGTCGAAACCGCCGCCGAAACCGCGGTCGTCACCGCAGCCCCTGAAGTCGCCGCTGCGGCCGCCATCGCCCAGCCCGAGAAAGTCGCGGAAGCCGCCGTCGTGGTTCAGCAGGCCGCCGGGCCGGTCGTGGCGAAAGCCAAGACCACCGACGCCGGTCCGAAGCTGGCCCAGGCCGCCGCCGCCGTCGCTGCGACCGACACCACCGCCGAAACCGACACCACGGTCGATACGGTCGTGGCTGCGAACGCCAAGACCACCGTGACGAAGGAAGAGGGCCCCAAGGAAACCCGCTCGGCCGCCGCGGTCGACCAGTCGCAGGCCATGTCGCGCGCGCTCGGCGACGACACCAAGATCCAGGTGAAGGTCCAGGTGACCGGCAAGGTCGCCGCCAACCAGGCCTATATCGACGCCAGCCCCTATAATATCTACACCGGCTACACCGGCGCGGCGGAAGGCTCGACCGCCAACGGCCAGGTCGGCGAAGCCGGCGCCACCAACGCCCTGGTGCAAAGCACCAAGACCACCGAAGTGCAGCCGCAGGCCGCCGCGGTCGTGTTGCCGCCGCAGTTGCAGTCACAGCAGGCCCCGGCGCCCGCGCCGATGGTGCGCGCCGAAGCGGCGCCGATCCAAGCCCTGGAAAGCTCGGGCGCAGCCCAGAACAACAGCCAGAGCGGCTTCGCCGGCGTCGGCGGCCAGGGTCAGAACGCCCAGTCCACCGCCGAGGCCAAAGCCGCCCAGCAGACCGCCACCGACCGGCCGCAGGTCACGCCGCGCGAGATCGTCGACCAGATCAAGGTCGTGATCACCCGCGCCGCCAAAGCCGGCCTCGACAAGGTACAGATCCAGCTGAAGCCCGCCGAACTGGGCCGCATCGACGTAAAGCTGGAGATGAGCGAGGACCACAAGGTCCGCGTCACCGTCACCGCCGACAACAAGGAAACGCTGGCGCTGCTGCAGAGCGACTCCCAGACGCTCGAGCGCACCCTGAACGACGCGGGCCTGCGCACCGACAGCGCCAATCTGCACTTCAACCTGCGCAGCGAAAGCGATCCGCGCGAAGCCCAGAACGGCCAGGGCCAGAGCCGCAGCCAGGGCAATGGCGCCGGTGAAGCCGCGCAGGACGACACCGCACCCGAATACGACTACGCCGCGGCCGCCCGCAATCGCGGCGGCGTGGACACGTTTGCTTAAGCAGAAGGTCCAGAGGACTTAGCCATGGTCGACTCAGTCACCAACAGCCAGGCCGCGACGGACGCCGCAACAAAAGCGGCGAGTTCGAAGACCAAGCTGTCCAGCGACCTGAATTCGTTCCTGACGCTGCTGACCTCGCAGCTCAAGAACCAGGACCCGCTGTCGCCGATGGACTCGACCCAGTTCACCAACCAGCTGGTGCAGTTCTCACAGGTCGAACAGCAGATCAACATCAACTCGAACCTGTCGAGCCTGATCGGCCTGACCCAGCAGAACATCGCCTCCAACGTCGTCAACTACATCGGCAAGACCATCGAGGGCCCGTCGAACCAGGCGCCGCTGATCAATGGGACCTTGCGCGCCTCCTACAACTTCGAGTCCACCGCCGCGTCGGTCAATATCGCGGTCAAGAACGCCGCCGGCGACATCGTGCTCTCCAAGTCGGGCAGCACCGACGCCGGAGTGCACGAATTCACCTGGGACGGCAAGGACTCGAACGGCATCCAGCAAAAAGACGGCACCTACACCATCGAAGTCACGGCGCTCGCGTCCGACGGCTCGACGATCGACACCTCGACCACCGTGTTCGGCAAGGTCACGGGCGTCACATCGGTCAACGGCACCACCACCCTCTTGCTCGGCAACATCGGTATCCCGGTGAACAACGTGCTGGCGGTGACGGACGGCGCTTCATAACAAACGAAACTTGAGTTTTTAGGACGAATTTAACCATCCCGCGCCAGGGTCGGATTTGAGGAAATCCCTCGCCGCCCTGGTCCAAAAGGCCAGCGGGACAGAAGTAGGAGACGGAAGATGTCGCTGTTCGGTGCATTGTTTTCAGGCGTTTCGGGTCTGCAGTCGCAGTCCAGCGCCATGGGCGCCATCGCGGACAACGTGACCAACGTCAACACCGTGGGCTACAAGGCCACGCTGGTGAACTTCAAGACGCTGGTGACCGCACAGGTCTCGCTGACCCAATACTCGCCGGGCGGCGTGCAGTCCGCGCCGCGCCAGGGCATCGACATCCAGGGCCTCTTGCAGGCGACCACCGCCTCCACCGACGTCGGCATCTCCGGCCAGGGTTTCTTCGTCACCAACTCCGCGGCCGAACCCCAGCAGGGCGATCTGTTCACCTACACCCGCGCCGGTTCCTTCAGCGTCGACAAAGCCGGCTTCCTGCAGAACGTGTCGGGCGCCTATATGCAAGGATGGCCGCTGTCGTCCTATGCCGGCGCGGTCGGGGCTTCGACCGTCACCCTCGACGGCAACATCTTCCAGAAGTCGTACATCGACAACCAGGGCAACACCGTCCTGATCAACGACAACGTCATCGACGCGCGCAACATGCGCCCGCTGAACCTGCAGACCATCGGCGGCACCGCCTCGCCCACCACCACCATGAACATCGGCGCCAACCTGCCGGCGGGCGCCCTGATCGGCGACCAGCAGGACATCAACGCCCAGATCTTCGACAGCCTGGGCAACTCGCACAACATCACCTACACCGGCACCAACATCGGCGCCAACAAGTGGAACATGTCGGTGATTCCGCCCGCGGGCGCCGCCTCGGTGACCCAGAAGACGCAGAAGGGCGAAGTCTACTTCTCGGCCGGACGCATCGACCTCAACGACACGGTGACCGCGCCGGTGCAAGGCCAGATCGACTTC
Source organism: Rhodospirillaceae bacterium (assembly GCA_041905795.1). GTDB lineage: Bacteria > Pseudomonadota > Alphaproteobacteria > Rhodospirillales > Rhodospirillaceae > SHVO01. The sequence continues at coordinate 215,776 of JAYRKL010000001.1, forward strand.
AACGTCAATGGCTCCGCGTTCAGCATCATCTTGAGCCCGACCGCCGGCTCCGACGACGGCGTTTCGACAATCGACACCACCTCGCGCACCATCAGCCAGATCCTCGACGAGGCTGCCGACCTGATCAACACCCAGATGGAAACGGCTTACGGCACCACGGCGCCGGATCCTCCGGGCACCTGGGCGCGTCATCTCGCCGGGGAAAACGGCATCAGCTTCGACCAGGCGTCCACCACCGACATGACTTTCGGCATGAATTCGGCGAGTCCGGTGCAGGATGCGGACGGCAAGTCCATCCTCTTCCAGAACGACACCGCGGGCTACACCGTCCCGGGTCTCGACGGCGGCGACGACGTCACCGACAAGATCTACGGCTGGTATGACCTGGGTGGCGTCATCGGCGGCACCGGCACCCCGCAGCTGGGTGTGCCCGCGGTCGAATTCTCGGGCGTCGGCACGCCCGCCAAGTTCTACGGCCGCGACGGCGCCGCCGCACCCGACCCCAAGAGCAACCTGGAAATCACCTGGACCAACGGCGCCGCCAACATGCAGTCGGGCAGCCAGACCAGCCCGGCCGTGCTCGTCAACTTCGGCAATTACAATACGCCGGACGGCCTGACCCAGCTCTCGGGCAGCTTTCAGCTGAACTACATCCAGCAGAACGGCGCCAAGTTCGGCAACTTCGCCGGCGTGTCGATCAACAAGCAGGGCATCGTCTCGGCGCTGTTCGACAACGGCGTGACGCGCCCCGTGTTCATGATCCCGCTCGCGACCTTCACCAACGCCAACGGCCTGTCGTCCCTGTCGGGCAACGTCTGGATCGCCACCGACTTCTCCGGCAATCCCACCCTGCGCCAGGCCGGCGACGCCGGCGCCGGCGAGATCAACGCCGCGTCGCTGGAAAACTCCACCGTCGACCTCGGCACCGAATTCACCCGCATGATCACCACCCAGCGCGCCTACTCTTCGGCCGCCAAGGTGATCACCACGGCTGACGACATGCTGAGCGAACTGCTCAACATCAAGCGGTAAAGTTCCCGGCTTGATTTGATATAGACGCGTTTTCTTCGAAAACGCTTGGGCGACGACATGCTGAGCGAACTGCTCAGCATCAAGCGGTAAACCCTGAGCTTTCAAAAACCCCGGCTCCCGCAAGGGCGCCGGGGTTCTGCTTTCAGGGGATATCGGGCGCGGCTTATGCCGGCCGGCCGGAGACAGGCCTGATCACGCTCTTTTCCGCTAGTGCGGGGCACGGCACGTTGCGGCTATCCTGCGGCTGCCGGTCCCCTGTCCCACACTCATGCCATCCTCACCCCTTCCTCCCGACCAGTTGGTCCGCGAAAGCCAGGCCGCCATCGACCGCAAGGATTGGCCGGCGGCGGAGGAACTGCTGCGCCAGGCATTCGCGGCGGCGCCCGGCGATCCCGCCGTTCTGCTCAACCTCGGCCTCGCGCTCTATCACCGCGGCGCGATTGCCGAAGCCGAGCGATTCCTGAATAAGGCTGCCTTGCGCGACGCCGGCCCGCGGAGCTGGCTGCTTCTGGGCGAGTTGTACCTGTCGCAGCGGCGAGACGACGAGGCCCTGCGCGCCTTCAAGGCGGTCGTGAAGACGGACCCGGAGAATTTCCAGGCGCTGATGGCGCTCGGCGACATTCGCCATCGCCACAACGACCGGGTGGGCGCCCGTGCGCACTACGGCCAGGCAGCGCGGCTTCGCCCCACGAATCCGGATGCCGCGGTCAAATATGCGAACAGCCTATGGGCTCTGGATCCCGAAGCGGCGGAGAAAGTCCTCCTGACCGCCCTCGCCGCCGCCGGCACCCCCCAGAGCCGGGCGCATATCCTTCATAACGCGCTGTGGCAGATAGAATGCCTGGGACGCATCAAACACGGACAGATGCCCTACCATGCGGCGAACCTGTCCGAGTTGTTCTTCGCCTACGCCGCGCCTTATCTCCAGGAGCTGGACGACATCTACGCGGCGCTTGCGGCCGATCCGGCCGACCACAATGCGCAAGCCGGCCTCGCGCTCACCCGCTTCTGCCGCGGCGACCGCAGCGGCGCCCAAGCCCTGCTTGACGCGGCGGCCCCCTTCCTGGCCGGGGGTGTCCTCGACGCCATCCGTTTCCAGCCGGCCTTTCACGAGGCTTTGCGAAACCTGCCCGACACGGCCCTGGTAGAGACGTTGCCGCCCGTGACCACGGTGCGGCCGCCGGCGCCGGATGCCGCCGGAGTCCTCTACCTTTCCTGCGACCAGGGGTATTTCAAGAATTTCGGCCTGCCGATGCTGTGCTCCTTGCGCGAGAAGTCGCCCGGAACACCGGTGCATCTCCACATCTTCGACCCCGCGCCGGAGGACATCGCCGCCGTCCCCCAATTTTGCGATCGCTTGGGGGTACGCTTCGGACTCACGGTCGAATCGCCGGGATTGGGGGCGGCCCCGGTGCGGCAGGCGCGGAACTACTTCCATGCCGTGCGGTTCATCCGCTTCCACGAGCACCTCGGCCTCTACCGATGCCCGCTCTGGATGTCCGACGTCGACGCGATCGTGAACCGGGATCTTGGCGACCTGTTCCGTAGCCTTGGCGCACACGACGTCGCCATGCGCATCCGGCCCGGACGGCTGGAGCCGAACAATCAATTCAACGCTTGCGTGGTGGGTGCGGCGCAGACGGCGCGGTCGCGCGCCTACTTTCGCCAGGTCGCGGCCTACATTGCGTACTTCCAGCGGGGGCAATCCTTGCGCTGGGGCATCGATCAACTCGCGCTCTACGCGGTTTTCGCGGACTTGGCGGACCGCGGCGATTCACCTTCCCTGGCCCTGCTCGACACCAAAGGTGTCGATTACGACCACCGCAGCGACGGTTTTTTCTGGTGCAATTCGGGGGCGCGGAAGTTCACGCAGCTCGAACGGAGCCGGAACCCGAATGCCGTGCCGGATGCGGAAGCGGGCGAGGTCGGCTATATGGCCGCATTCGACAGGCACCGGCAGACTGCGTATTCCATCGCAGCGGACGTAGGCCTGAAGATCTAACCAAGAAAATCCAATCCCAGATCGAGGCACGGCGCCGAGTGGGTGATCCAACCCACCGACAGCAGATCGACGCCCGATTCGGCGACGGCCGGCGCGGTCGCGGCGGTGATGGAGCCCGACGCCTCGGTGACGGCGCGGCCGGCCACGCGGGCGACCGCTTGCTGCAACTGGGCCGGCGCCATGTTGTCGAGCAACACCTGGTCGACGCCGACGCTCAAGGCTTCGTCCAGTTGCGCGAGGGTGTCCACCTCGACCTCGATCTTCACACCGGGTGCGGTTTTCCTGGCGGCGGCGATTGCCGCGGCAACGCCGCCAGCGGCGGCGATATGGTTGTCCTTGATCAGCACCTGGTCGTAGAGGCCCATGCGGTGGTTGACGGCGCCGCCGCAGCGCACGGCGTATTTCTCCAGCACCCGGAGACCGGGCGTGGTCTTGCGCGTACAGCAGACCCTGGCTCCGGTATGGGCGACCGCGCCCACGATCTCGGCCGTCGCCGTGGCTATGCCCGAGAGATGGCCGAGGAAATTGAGCGCCACGCGTTCGGCAGTGAGGATGCCGCGGGCCGGCCCCGCGATCTCCATCGCGACATCTCCGGGTGCCAGCCTATCGCCGTCCGATGTGCGCAAGGTGGTGCGTATTTCGGGATCGACCAGCGCGAATACCCGTGCCGCCACCGCGAGGCCGGCGATCACACCCGGCTTGCGCGCGGCGATGACCGCACGGGCGCGAACCGCCGCCGGCACGGTGGCCGTGGTGGTGATATCGCCCGGCCCGCCCAGATCTTCAGCCAGGGCGCGGCGAACGGCGTCATCGATAAGGGCCGGATCGAGAGTCAGGGTTTCCAACCGGTCAGCATGCGTTCGACCGAGATCCGCGCCCTGCCGGCGATTGCCGGATCGATGTGCACCTCATGACGCTCTTCTTCCAGCGCCGCCAGGATGTTCTCGAGTTCGATCTTCTTCATGAACGGACAGAGGTTGCACGGGCGCACGAATTCCAGTTCGGGATAGTCGGCGGCGACGTTGTCGCTCATGGAGCATTCCGTCACCAGCACCACCTTGGGCGGCTTATGCTTGGCGACATAGTCGCTCATGCCGGCGGTCGAACCGGCGTAGTCGCATTCCGCGATCACCTCGGGCGCGCATTCGGGATGCGCCAGCACCACGACGCCCGGATTCGACGCGCGCAGGCCGCGGATGTCGGCGGGCGTGAACATCTCGTGCACCACGCAGCGGCCTTTCCAGGTGATGATCTCGGTCTTCACCTTCTGGGCGGTGTTGAGGGCGAGGTATTCGTCCGGCAGCATGATCACCCGCGGCACGCCCAGGCCTTCCACGATCTCGATGGCGTTGCCCGAGGTGCAGCAGATGTCGGCTTCGGCCTTCACCTCGGCGGAGGTGTTGACATAGGTGACCACCGGTACGCCGGGATACTGTTCCTTGAGCTTGCGCACATCGGCAGCGGTGATGGATTCGGCCAGCGTGCAGCCGGCGCCGGTGTTCGGGATCAACACCTTCTTCGACGGATTCAGCAGCTTCGCGGTCTCGGCCATGAAGTGCACGCCGGCCATGACAATGATATCCGCACTGGTCCTGGTGGCGGAGCGCGCGAGCGCCAGCGAATCTCCGGTGATGTCGGCGACGCAGTGGAAAATCTCGGGCGTCATGTAGTTGTGCCCGAGGATGACGGCGTTTTTCTGGGCCTTGAGGTCGTTGATGCGCGCCACCAGGGGCGCGAACGCCGGCCATTCCACGGCGGGGATGACCTTCTTCACCTTGTCGTAAAGATGCGATGTCGCCCGCTCGACTTCGGACGTGAACCGCAGGTCCTGGGGACGGCTTCGGCTGACGACGTTCATGTGTGGCTCCTTCGCTGGAAGGCCGGCCTCATCCCGCGTGACGGTTCGGCGACGACTTATACTTATTTTGAGTATATCTAGAGCGCATAAAAACACGCCGGGAAGCGTGTTATCAACAAATTGAGCCTAAGGGTCGGGCCTGACGAAGTCAAGAAAGCTTGCCGTCGCCCGGCGCGCGGCCATTGCTTGCATCCGGCATAATATCATTATAAATCAATACACTATCTTGCCGCACGGCGTACTCTGACGGGGGCCCTCACCCCGGGCGCCGGGCGTTCATGGACCACTTCCCGGCGGAATCGGAACAGCTCGGCCGGCCGCCCGCCGGTGGCGCCGGACATCTGGCCGGTGGGTTCCACCAGGCCCTCATGGGCCACGAGCCGGCGGAAGTTCTGCTTATGCAGGCGTCCGCCGGACAAAGCCTCCACCGCCCGCTGCAGCTGAAGCAGAGTGAAGGTCGGCGCCATCAGCTCGAAGATCACCGGCCGGTATTTGATCTTGGCCCGGAGGCGCCCCATGGCGGTGGCCATGATGCGGCGGTGGTCCTTGATCAGCGCCGCGCCGCTCTTGAGGTGGGGTTCCGCCCCTTTGCCGATATCGGCGTGGGTGCGGTCGAAGGCGGCCTCGAACACCAGGCCCGCCTCGTACAGCAGTTCATAACGGTCCAGGACCTTTTCGTTATCCCAAGCGCCTTCCGCGAAACCGAAGGCAAGGTTCACGCGCTCGCGCCGCCGTTGGCGCTCGGCCTTATCGGTATTCTCGGCGATCCAGGCCTCGAGGCCGGGCGCAACCAGCGTGTCGAGGACGGCGGGCGCCCCGTCACGCCAGTCTTCCCAGGGAAAATGGCGGTACCAGTCGCCCCAGGCGGTATCGCCGGTGCCGGCGCCCTTCACCGCCACCCGGCGCACCAGCGCCAGGTAGCCCACGGAGACCGGGCGCGGCCCCCCCACCCGCTCGGTCGGGTCGCGAAACCGGTCACCGAAGGTATAGAGCTGTTCGACATAGCCGAGGTGCAGCTCGGTCTGTTCCCGCACCCAGGTCCGCAAGCCCTCCTCCAGGGTGCGGTGGCCGGCGGGATCGAAGGGGCCGCAGGGCAAACTTTGGCGCTGCCCGGCCTCCGCCGGCCGCACCAGCAGGATCTTGGGTGCCTCGTCCGCCAGGGCGACGATCGCGGCCGCCAGTTCGATCACCACGCCGGCAGCGGCGCCGGGGGCCGAACGGGTGGATCCTGTCGAACGGTTTGATTCTAAAGCTTTTGGCAAGGACGAGCCCTTGAGGTGTGGGAGCCGGAGCGGACTGCCTATATTACGCCCAACCCGGCAAAAATTTCCCACTGTTAACCTGTTCTTTAACGGCCCTGCCCTAGCTTTCCCACCCTGGGGGCCAAAGGCTGAAAGACGTGTGCGCGGGCCCAGGCCGGCGCGCCAAAAAAGCGCAAACAAGCCAGTCCCTTCCAGGAATGAGCACGGAACCCCGTACCGGGGCCGTGAGGCCGAGAGGAACGAACCTTGAACCCATTCGTCCAGCAGATCAAAAATCTGGGCCCCGCCCGTCTTGCCGCCATGGGCGGCGTCGCGGTCGGCCTGATCGCCTTCATCATCTTCTTCGCCACCAGGTTCTCGGCCGCGCCCATGGCGCTGCTCTACGGCAACCTCTCGGCCACCGACTCCCGCGAAGTCATCAAGCAGCTGGAACTGTCCGGCGTGCCGTTCGAGATGGGCAACAACAACACCGAAATCCGCATCCCGACCGAGCAGGTCACCGGTACCCGCATGCATATGGCCGAACTCGGCCTGCCCTCGGGCGCCTCGGTCGGTTACGAGATCTTCGACAACATGGACGCCCTCGGCGCCACCAACTTCATGCAGAACGTCAACCTGGTGCGCGCGCTGGAAGGCGAGCTGGGGCGGACGATCAAATCCATCGAAGGCATCCAGAACGCCCGCGTCCACCTGGTGATGCCGCAGCGCGAGATGTTCACCCGCGAAATGCAGGAACCCACCGCCTCGGTCTACATCAAGATGAAGTCCGGGCGCCTGGCGGAGAACCAGGTCAAGGCGGTCCAGCACCTGATCGCCTCGGCCGTGCCGAAACTCAAGCCCACCAACATCTCGATCGTGGATGAGCGCGGCACCTTGCTGTCGCGGTCGTTCGAGAACGACCAGCAGCAGGTCCAGGCCCAGCAGGAAGAGGCGCGCAATAACCTTGAGCGCCGGCTCGCGCAATCCATCACCACCCTGGTGGAAAGCACGCTCGGTCCCGGCAAAGTGCGTGCCGAAGTGCGCGCCGATATGGAGTTCGACAAGGTCGTGACCGCGTCGGAATCCTACAACCCCGACCAGTCGGTGCCGCGCTCGACCGTGACGGTCAACGACGTCTCCAAGAGCGCCGAGCGCCAGCCTCGCGACGTGTCGGTCAGCCAGAACCTGCCCGACGCCCAGGCCAACTCCGGCGCCGGCACCGCCACCACCGACGAGAACCGCAGCGAGGAGACCGTCAACTACGAGATCTCCAAGACCACCGAGAACCGCGTGCGCGAGTCCGGCAACGTCAAGCGCCTGTCGGTGGCGGTGCTGGTGGACGGCTCCTATACCCCGCCGGCGGAAGAAGGCGGCAAGCGCACCTACCAGGCGCTGCCCGACGAGACCATGACCAAGATCGAGGCCCTGGTGAAGACCGCCATCGGCTTCGACCAGGCGCGCGGCGACCAGGTCCAGGTCACCAACATGCAGTTCACCGGCATCGACGACCTGCTCGGCGACCAGAAGGAATTCAACATCCTTGGCTTCAACAAGGAAGAGATCATGCGCATGGCCGAGGGTCTCGGCGTCGCCGTGGTCGCGGTCCTGGTGATCCTGCTGGTGGTCCGTCCGCTGGTCACCCGCGCCTTCGAGGCCATGCCCACGGGTGACGACGCCCTGTTGTCCAGCGAAAGCGGCGTCGCGCAGCTGACCGGGCCGGGCGGCGTGCCGATGCCCATGGGCAGCCAGGAAGAAGAGGAAGACCTCGACGAGCTTATCGACATCGACAAGGTGGAAGGCCGCGTCAAAGCCTCTTCCTTGCGCAAGATCAGCGACATCGTCGACAAGCATCCGGAAGAGGCGCTCTCGATTATCCGCACCTGGCTCTATCAAGAAGCCTGATGGCCGGGGACTTAAGGAGTATAATCCCGGGACCGGCCGATCGGGCCGCGGGCGAGTGACGGGGCCGAACGATGTCACGGGTGAAAGAAGACTATCGCAGCCTGACCGGCCCGCAGAAGGCGGCCATCATGATGCTGTCTTTGGGCGACGAGCAGGCGGGCAAGCTGTTCGCCATGATGGAAGACGACGAGATCAAGGAAGTCTCTCAAGTGATGGCGAACCTGGGCACGGTTGGGGCGAACCTGGTGGAGCGGCTGTTTGTCGACTTCGCCGACGCCATTTCCAACACCGGCTCGCTGGTCGGCTCGCAAGCCACCACCGAACGCCTGCTGCTCAAGGGCCTCGACAAGGAGCGCGTCGCGGCCATCATGGAGGAAATCCGCGGCCCCGCCGGCCGCACCATGTGGGACAAGCTCGCCAACGTGCACGAGCAGGTTTTGGCGAACTACCTCAAGAACGAATACCCGCAGACCGTCGCCGTCATCCTGTCCAAGATCAAGGAGGACCACGCCTCGCGCGTCCTGTCGCTGCTGCCCGAAGGCTTCGCCATGGAAGTGGTGATGCGCATGCTGCACATGGAGGCGGTGCAGAAGGACGTGCTCGAAGGCGTCGAAAAGACCCTGCGCACCGAGTTCATGTCGAACCTCGCCAAGACCACGCGCCGCGATTCCCACGAGATGATGGCGGAAATCTTCAACGCGCTCGACCGCAACACCGAGGCGCGCTTCATGACCGCCCTGGAAGAACGCAACCGCGAGTCTGCCGAGAAGATCAAGGCGCTGATGTTCACCTTCGAGGACCTCATCCGCCTCGACGCCGCCGGTGCCCAGGTGCTGCTGCGCCAGGCCGAGAAGGAGAAGCTGGCGCTGGCGCTCAAGGGCGCCTCGGAACCCATCAAGGAACTGTTCTACGCCAACATGTCCGGCCGCGCCGCCAAGATGCTCAAGGAAGACATGGATGCGCTCGGGCCGGTCCGCCTCAAGGACGTGGAAGAGGCCCAGGCCGAAATCGTGCGCCTCACCAAGGAACTGTCCAACTCCGGCCAGATCCAGATATCCGAGGGCGGCGAAGACGGCGAGATGGTCTACTAACCGGAATCCCTTATGGCCACACGCAACGGTCCCGTCCGCAAGTTCACCTTCGAGAGGTCGTTCGACGACGCCTCGAAGCTCTATCTGCCGCACGAACGCCGCAAGTCCGAGATCGCGGCGGAGGAAGCGGCACGCGCGGCCGCAGCCGCCGCCGAAGCCGCGCGCGCCGCGGTCAAGGCCAAGGAACCGCCGCCCCCGCCCGCGATCAAACCGGAATTCACCAAGGCCCAGCTCGAGGCCGCGCGCGAGGAAGGCTATATCGCCGGTCACGGCGCCGCGCTGGAGGAAGCCGGCACGTCGCGCGAGCACTATGTCGCGGACGCGGTCAACCTGATCGCGCAGGGTCTTGAGAAGCTCGACGAGCAGCAGAAGGCCGCCAATGTCGAACTCGAAAAGATCGCCATGCGCATGATCTTCGGCATCGTCCGCCGCATGCTGCCGTCCTTCGCCGAGCAATACGCGGTGGACAACATCGAGAATTTTGTGCGCACCGTCCTGCCGGTGGCCCTGGGCGAACCCAAGATCCTGGTGCGCGCGCACCCGATGATCGCCGGCGACCTGGAAACCCGCCTCAAGGGCGTGTTCGCCCGCGCCAGCTTCCAGGGCACATACACCGTCATCACCGACTACGAGCTGCAGCCCGGTGATTGCCGGCTGGAGTGGGCCGGCGGCGGCGCCGACCGCGACGAAGCCCGCATCTGGCGCTCGGTACGCGAGGCCGTGGCCGCGTCCTACGGCGACGTCGACGTCGACGCCCTCGATAACGCGGTGGACGCACAGGTGAGCCGGGAGCAGGCTGCCCCGGATCAGGCGCAGTCGGATCAAGCGGGGCCGGATCAAGCGGGGCCTGCGGCCGAAGACAACATTACTGAACCAAACCAGGGTGACGGCGTTTAGCGCCGGCAGGAGCGGGTCATGGCAGAAGAAGACGAGAAGCCGAAAAAGAAGTCCGTCAGCGAGCTTGCGCTCGACGAGATCGAGGGCGCGGCCAAGAAGGCCGGCGACGACGACGATGATTCGTGGGGCGATCCCGCGGACATCCCCGACAAGCCGCGCTCGGCCCAGGACCTGGAAGCGGTCTACGACATCCCGGTGCGGGTTTCGGCGGTGCTGGGCAAATCGTCCATGCAGGTGAACGAGCTTCTGAAGCTCGGGCGCGGCGCGGTGGTCGAACTTGATCGTAAAGTGGGTGAAGCCATCGACATCTACGTCAACGACCGCCTGGTGGCACGCGGCGAAGTGGTGGTGGTGGATGACCGCCTGGGCATCACCATGACCGAAATCATCAAGAACCAGAAAGCGTAAGATCAGGTATGGCTGAGCCGGCTGAACTCACGGCGACCCCGCGCCGCACGCTGTTTGACGGCGCCACCGTGTTCGGCCTCCTGGCCGGGCTCGCGCTGGTGGTCGCGGCGATCGTCGTGGGCGGATCCGCCGGCGCATTCCTCAACGGCCCCGGCCTGCTGATCGTGCTGGGCGGCACGCTCGCCGTCACCTGCATGTCCTTCAGTCCGGCCGATATCCTGCATACCTTCAAGGGCCTGGGTTCCACCGTCTTTTACCGCGAGCGGGATCCCCAGGACGTTGCCTACACCATGCTGGAACTGGCCGACTTCTGCCGTCATCACGGCGTGCTCAAGCTCCAGGGCGAACCGATCCAGAAATTCGTACGCGAACCTTTCCTGCACAAGGCGCTCGGCATGCTGGTCGAGAGCCTGCCGGAAAAGGACATTGCCGACATCCTGTCGGAGGACCTCAGCGCCGGCGCCGCGCGGGTGCAGCGCTCGGCCAACGTCCTGCGCAAGGCGGCGGAAGTGGCCCCCGCCATGGGCCTGATCGGCACCTTGATCGGCCTGGTGCAGATGCTGGGCAAGCTCGACAACCCCACCGTCATCGGCCCGGCCATGGCGGTGGCGCTGCTGGCGACGTTCTACGGCGTGCTTTCGGCCAATATGATCTTCAATCCCCTGGCGTCGAAGCTGGAACGCAACGCCGCCGAGGAGCACCTCATCAACTATCTCTACACCCTGGGCGCCCTGGCGATCGCGCGTAAGGACAACCTCAGGCGCCTGGAGATGCTGCTCAACAGCGCACTGCCGCCGGACCGCAAAGTCCGGTTCTTTGAATAAAGCGACTTTTTGTTGACGTGGGTCGTTTGCCAGACCCGCGCTGTTGACCTCCCCCCGCTCCCGGCGGATAACTTGGGCATGCGCGTCCTTCCCTTCCAGAGCCAGCCATGCGCCTGCTGATCATCGGATCGCTCTCGGGCCAGATCGGCGCCGCCAGCCGTATCGCCATCCAGCGGGGCGCGAAGGTGCTCCAGGCCGAAGGCATCACCCAGGCCATGGACGTCATGCGGTCCGGCCAGGGCGCCGACTTGGTCATGGCCGATGTCGCCTTCGACATCGAACAGCTGCTGGCCGAGATGAAATCCGAGCGCATCCACCTGCCGGTGGTCGCCTGCGGCATCTCCACCGACTCCCGCGCCGCCGTGGCGGCCATCAAGGCCGGCGCCAAGGAATACATCCCGCTGCCGCCCGACGCGGCGTTGATCGCCGCCGTGCTGGAAGCGGTCGCCGCCGAACAGGACACCCTGATTTACGCCGACCCGGCCACCGACCGCGTCCTGCAGATGGCCAAGAAGGTGGCGCCCAGCCCCGCCAGCGTGCTGATCATCGGCGAATCCGGGACCGGCAAGGAACTGATCGCCAAATACCTGCACCGCAATTCGCCCCGCAAAGACAAACCCTTTGTCGCGGTCAACTGCGCCGCCATTCCAGGCGAACTGCTGGAATCCGAACTGTTCGGCCACGAGAAGGGCGCGTTCACCGGCGCGGTGGCGCGGCGTATCGGCAAGTTCGAAGAGGCCAGCGGCGGCACCTTGCTGCTCGACGAAATCAGCGAGATGGACATCAAGCTGCAGGCCAAGCTGCTGCGCGCCATCCAGGAACGCGAGATCGTGCGTATCGGCTCCAATGCGCCGGTCAAGGTCGACACCCGCATCCTCGCCACCTCCAACCGCAATATGGAAGAGTTCGTCAAAAGCGGCCGGTTCCGCGAGGATCTCTATTTCCGCCTCAATGTCGTCAAGCTGGCGATGCCGCCGCTGCGCGACCGGCCCAAGGACATCGACGTGCTGACCGAGCACTTCGCCAAGATCTGCGCCGAGGAGAACGGCGTGCCGGTGCGTCCCCTCACCGCCAAAGCCGTGGCCGCGCTCAAGGCCTATAAATGGCCGGGCAACGTGCGCGAGCTGGAGAACACGGTGCACCGCGCCGTGCTGCTGGCGGCCGGAGACGAAATCGACACCGACGCGATCATGCTCGAAAGCGAGATGGGCGGCGCGGCCGCGTCGTCCGCGACCCTGGTCGGCCGCACCGTGGCCGACGTCGAGCGCGACCTGATCATCGATACCCTCAAGCACACCCTCGGCAACCGCACCCATGCGGCCAAGATCCTGGGGATCTCGATCCGCACCTTGCGCAACAAGCTGAACGCCTATGTTCAGGAAGGCCTGTCGGTCCCGCCGCCGGGCGTCGGTGAAACTGCCTAATCCCCAGGCAGCGGACTGCCGCGCCGATATCCATCACACTGTAATCATTGACATTTTAGGCGCCGGGCTGGCCCAGGCGCCGGCCGGCAAAAATTGCCGGCCTAAAGGCTCTGTTAACCCGAAAAAGCGACTTTGGAGGTCTCGAGGAAGAGGGTCTAAAAACCGTGTCAGATCAAGCCGCTGAATCCACCGGCACCGCCGTAGCCCAGCCCAACCGTGCGGGCGCCCCAGCCGCGCCCGGCATCAACTTCGGCGGCGTCGGCACCCGCGTGATGGACTCGCTCAAGCGCGGCGACCTGGGCTTCGCGCTCGGCCTCGTGCTGATCATGGTCGTCCTGATCATGCCGCTGCCGCCCTGGCTGCTCGATATCTCGCTCGCCATGTCGATCACGCTCGCGGTCCTGATCCTGATGACCGTGGTGTTCATCCGCAAGGCCATGGAGTTCAACTCCTTCCCGGTGGTGCTGCTGATCGCCACCCTGCTCCGTCTCGCGCTCAACCTCGCCTCGACCCGCCTGATCCTGGCGCACGGTCATGAAGGCACCGCCGCCGCCGGCCACGTCATTCAGGCGTTCGGCGGCTTCATCATGGGCGACAGCTTCGTCATCGGCGTCATCGTGTTCGCCATCCTGACCTTGGTGAACTTCATGGTCATCACCAAGGGTTCGACGCGTATCGCCGAAGTGACCGCGCGTTTCACCCTGGACGCCATGCCCGGCAAGCAGATGGCCATCGACGCCGACCTGTCCGCCGGCCTGATCGACGAACAGGAAGCCAAAACCCGCCGCGAAGAACTGCAGAAAGAAAGCGACTTCTTCGGCGCCATGGACGGTGCCTCCAAGTTCGTGCGCGGCGACGCCGTCGCCGGCCTGATCATCACCGCCATCAACGTCATCGGCGGCATGATCATCGGCATGGCGCAGAAAGGCATGGCGTTCACCCACGCCGCCGACACCTACACCAGACTTACGGTCGGTGACGGTCTGGTCACCCAGATCCCGGCGCTCGTCGTCTCCACCGCCGCCGGTCTGATGGTCTCCAAGGGCGGCCTCAAGGACACCATGGACGTGGCGCTGACCACGCAGTTCACGCGCTATCCCAAGGCGCTCGGGATGAGTTCGCTGCTGGCCCTGGCCCTGGCCGCGCTGCCCGGCACGCCGGCGATGCCGTTCATGCTGCTGGCCCTGCTCACGGGCGGCGGCGCGGCCTTCGTCACCTTCCAGAACAGCGAAGCCGAGGCCAAGCAGAAGCAGGCCGAGCAGATCAAGGCCAAGCAGGAAGTGCCGGTCCAGGAAGAGCCGATCTCCCAGGCCATGAAGATCGACATGGTCCGCCTGGAGCTGGGTTACGGCCTGTTGTCGCTGATCAACAACGACAACAAGCGCCTGACCGACCAGATCAAGTCGCTGCGGCGCGCGCTGGCCACCGACATGGGCTTCGTCATGCCTGCGGTGCGCATCCAGGACAACATGCAGCTGCCCGCCAACTCCTACGCCGTCTACATCAAGGAAGTGGAAGCCGGCAAAGGCGACCTGCGCCCGAACATGCTGCTGGTCATGGATCCGCGCGGCGAGGACATCTCGCTGCCCGGCGAACGCACCAAGGAACCGACCTTTGGCCTGCCGGCGCTGTGGATCGATCCCGCCAACCGCGAGGAAGCCCTGTTCCGCGGCTACACCGTGGTCGATCCGCCCACCGTCATCACCACGCATCTCACCGAAGTCGTGCGCGACAACATGGCCGAGTTGCTGTCCTACACCGAGACGCAGAAGCTGCTCAACGAACTCGACAAGGAGCAGCAGAAGCTCATCGGCGAAGTGGTGCCGAGCCAGATCACCGTCGCCGGTATCCAGCGCGTCCTCCAGAACCTGCTCAACGAGCGCGTATCGATCCGCGACCTGCCCACGATTCTCGAAGGCATCTCGGAGGCGTGCGCCATCACCCGCAACGTGCTCATGATCTCCGAGCATGTGCGCGCCCGGCTCGCGCGGCAGTTGTCCGACGGCGCCGTGGACGAAAATGGCGTCATCCCGATCGTGGCGCTGTCGCCCGAATGGGAGCAGGCCTTCGCCGACTCCCTGGTCGGCCAGGGCGACGACCGCCAGCTTTCCATGGCCCCGTCCAAGTTGCAGGAATTCATTTCGGCGGTGCGCCAGAACTTCGAACGCTTTGCCATGCAAGGGGAAACGCCGATCCTGCTGACGTCGCCCTCGGTGCGCCCCTATGTGCGCTCAATTATCGACCGCTTCCGGCCGATGACGGTGGTATTGTCGCAGAACGAGATTCATCCGAAAGCCAAGATCCGGACCGTCGGCCAGATCTAGTTCATAGGATGAGGGGTTAGCGGAGCGCACCGGACTGAACCCCGGGCGCTTCGAACTGGGGTCGAGGGATGCGCCTTAAGTCCTACAACGCGGCCACCATGGCGGAAGCCATGCGCATGGTCCGTGAGGAACTGGGGGACGATGCCATCATCGTCTCGACCCAGCGCGCGTCCGACGGTCAGGGCGTGCGCATCACCGCCGCCCTCGAGGATCCTTCCGACGACGACGACATCGATCGCGCCCTGACCGGGCGCAACACCACGCCGTTTGCGGAGAAAGTGCGCGAGGCCCTCGCCTACCACGGCACGCCGCAGCGCTTGATTGAAAAGATGGTGCAGGCCGCCATGGCAGTCGAGGTCGGCTCGCCGACCATGGCCTGCGCGACGGCGCTCGAAGACCATTTCGATTTCGCGCCCCTGCCCGAACGCAAAGCGCCGCGGCCCTTCATGCTGGTGGGGCCGCCGGGCACCGGCAAGACCATCACCTGCGCGAAACTCGCCGCGCGCGCGCGCCTCGCCGGCCGGCCGGTGGGCGTGATCACCGCCGACACCATCCGCGCCGGCGCGGTCGAACAGCTTGCCGCCTTCACCGGCATCCTCGAGATCGAACTGAAACAGGTGCGCGGCGCCGACGGCCTCGGCAACGCGGTCGCCGAAATGATGAGTAAATACGACCTGGTGTTCATCGACAGCCCCGGCCTCAATCCGTTCAGCCAGCACGACATGGATTTCCTCAAGACCCTGGTGAACGCCGCCGACGTCGAGCCGATCCTGGTGCTGGCCGCCGGCGGCGACGCCGCCGAGGCCGCCGACATCGGCGAGGCTTTCGGCACATCGGGCGCCACCCGCCTGCTCGCCACCCGCCTCGACATGACCCGCCGCCTGGGCGCGATCCTGTCCGCCGCCGACGCCGGGCAGCTCATGTTCAGCGAAGTCAGCTTGAACCCGCATGTCGCCACCGGACTGTGCGCGGTCAATCCCGTCTCCATGGCGCGGCTGATCCTGCCGCCCGAAGAAGAACTGCAGCCGTTGGCCTCCGAACCGCCGGCGCAAATCCTGAAACCAACCGGTATCCGATCCGAGGGTAAACGATGACCAATCCGCCTACCGCGCCCCGCGCCGTTCCCAATGCGGGTGCCGCCGCCCCGCGCCTCGCGGGCCGTCCGGCGGTGAGCGCCAAACGCGGACGCCTGATCGCAGTCGCCTCGGGGAAGGGCGGCGTCGGCAAGACCTTTTTCTCGATCACGCTGTCGCACGCCCTGGCCCGCCGCGGGCAGCGCACCTTGCTGTTCGACGGCGATCTCGGCCTCGCCAATATCGACATTCAGCTGGGACTGATGCCGCAGTACGACCTGGGCAGCGTCATCGCCGGCAAGCTGTCGCTCAACCAGGCCGCCATGCAGTACGAACCGGGCGGCTTCGACGTCATCGCCGGACGCTCGGGCTCGGGCAGCCTCGCCAACATTCCGCTCTCGCGCCTGCAAATCATGGGCGAAGACCTGGCGCTCATGGCAGGGCGTTATGACCGCGTGGTGCTCGATCTCGGCGCCGGCGTGGAGAAGTCGGTGCGCCAGCTCGCCAAGTCCGCCGATACGGTTCTGGTGGTTACCTCCGACGAACCGACATCGCTGACCGACGCCTACGCCTTCATCAAGATCACCGCCATGGAGCGGCCCAACACCGACATCCGCATCGTCGTGAACGCGTCCAACTCGACGCGCGAAGGCGAGCGCACCTACCAGACGCTGTTCAAGGCCTGCCAGGGTTTCCTGAAAATCTCGCCGGCCCTGGCCGGGATCATCCGCCGCGACGCCCGGGTGCGGGAATGCATCCGCAATCAGACCCCGATCCTGATCCGCTCGCCGTCGTCGGAAGCCGCCATGGACGTGGAAGCCATCGCCGAACGCCTGCTCGCGCCGGGCTAAGTTTCACATGCGGGAGCCATGACCACCGTCCCGCCGCCCACCACGCAACCTTTGCCGCCCGTGACCGCGGCGCAACCCGCGCCGGTGGTGTTGATTCTGGCGCCGCCGCCGGCGGTGGCGGCGCTGCCCGCCGGCGCACCGCTGCCGGGCGTCGTGTTGCCGCCGCCGCCGCAAGCGCCTGCCGATACCGGCGATGCGCGCGCCGCGGTGACCATCCGGACGCCTCAAGGCGACGTGACGATCCGCTTGCCCGCGCCGCTGCCGGCGGGAATGCCGGTGGAACTGCAGATCGTGCGTAGCGCCGCCGATCAGGCCACCGCGCGCGTGGTCACGGTGGACAATCAACCCGCCGCGCAGCTGATGGCGCAGTTGCGCCAGAGTGCGGCGAATACCGCCGCGCAAGCGCCCCAGCAGCCGGCGCCGCCGGTGCAATCGCAGCCCGCCGCGGTCTTGCCGCCCGCCAACGCCTGGACGCCCCAAGGTCCGGTGGCGCTGCCCGCCCTGGGCCCGATCTCGGCGTTCGTCACGCAAGGCACGCCGCCCATTCCGCCCGCGCCAGGCGCGGCATCCCCGATGAATGTTCCGCCAGCGGCAACACCGCCCACGCAACCACCCGCATACGCCGCCGCGCCGCAGCTGGTGTTGGCCACCGGCGGCGAACTCGCGGTGCGCGTCACCGCGGTGCAATTGCCCGCGGTGACAACGCAAACGATCGCACCCGCGGCCTTGTCGGTTCCGCAGCCGCCGGTGGGAACACCCGCGCAAACGGCCCCTCAAGCGCCGGTCATGGCGCCGTCCGCGCCGCAGAGTCCGCAGCAACCGGTACTATCCGCAACAACGTCGACGGCCGTTCCGGCGACCGCGACGGCGGCGAACGCCGCGCCGCAGCCGACCCTGGCGGTGGCGGGGCCGCAAGGATTGCCGCCGCCGGTCCCGACACCGCCGGCGGCGCAACCCGCGCCGCCCCAAGCGGTCATCACCGGCGTCGTCACCCGCGCCACACCCGCCAGCCCGCCGGTGATCACCACCGACTTCGGCCAGATCCAGCTCAATATCCGCGCCAACCTTCCGGCCGGCACGCGCGTCACCCTGGAAGTGACCGCGCAGCTTCCGCCGCAGCCCGGCGCCGCACCGCCGCCGCTGCCTTTGGCGATGCTGCCCTTGAGCGGCCCGCCTTCCCTCGGCCTGGCCGCAGGCGGGACCACCGTGGGATGGCCGAATTTATCCGAGGCGCTGGCGCAACTGCAGCGGGCCGACCCCGCCGCGGCGGCCGAATTCGCCGCCGCCATTCCCGATGGCGGCCCGCGGACAACGGTTGCGGCGGTCGCCTTTGCCCAGGCCATGCGCACCGGGGATTCCCGGTCATGGCCCGGCGACACCAACCTCCGCGCGCTGGAGCGCATCGGCCCGCGCGGCGCGCATCTCGCCGCCCAGATCAGCGAAGAAGTCTCGGCGCTCTCGCACCAGGCGGCGCAGAACACGGGAACCGAATGGCGCGCGCTGCCAGTGCCGTGGAACGCGGACGGGCGCATCGACCGCATTACCCTCATCTCGCGCCGGGAAGGCGACGCCGACGACACCGGCGGCAAGAAAGGCGGCGGCGGTCTCCGGTTCCTGATCAACCTGGATCTTTCACGCCTCGGACCCTTGCAGCTGGACGGCATGCTGCGGAAAGAAACGCGCGGCTTCGACCTGATGATCCGCACCAAACAGCCGTTGTCCGACGCTTTGCGGCTGGAACTCACCGGCGTCTTCGCGGAGTCCACCGCCGCCATGGGCCTCAAGGGCGGGCTCAGCTTCCAGGTGGCGCGGAAATTCGCCGACCCCCTGGGAGATACCGGCTTCCGGTCGGGAGTCTGGGCCTAAAGCCGGCCAAATATTAACCAAAAGTTTCCATCCAGCAGGCAGGGTGGTCGAATGACCGAGTCTCACCCCAAGGATGAAGCGTCCGGGCCCGAAGGCCACGCCTGCCGCCAATTGCTGGCCGTGCTGCCCGCGGCGCCGTCGGCGCTGATGTCGGTGTCGACCCTTTCTTCGCCGTTGGACACCGCGGCCGCCGGCGGCCTGTCCCTGACCGTGAGTTACGTGGCCGACCGCCTGCTGTTGACCCGTGACGGGTTCGCCGCCTATGCCCGCGCCCGCACCGCGGCGATGCCGTGGGACACGCCGCTTGAGAGCCTCGCCTCGCTGGTGGCCGACGACATCGCCAACGAACTCGTGCCCAAGTGGCTGCGCGTGACCTTCGTCCAGGAAACGCCGGGCGCGCCGCGTCATGTCGTTTCGGTGGAAGACCGCCAGCCGGGTTGGGACCATCCGAGCCTGAAGACACTCGAGGCGGCGAGATGAACGTCGCCCGCGACCCGAAAGGGTACTACATCGCGCTGGGTGTCGCGGAAGACTGCGACCCTGACTCGATCAAATCGGCCTATCGCTCCAAGGCCAAGCGCCTGCACCCGGACTTCAATCCTTCGCCGGTGGCGGCCAAGCAGTTTCATCGCCTGCACGAGGCCTATGCGACCCTGAGCGACCCCGCCAAACGCGCCGCTTACGACAAACCCTGGAAAGACGGCGGCCGCAAGGCCTCCTCCGCGACCGCCGAGGAACCGCCCCGCCCCCGGGAAGAGAAGCGCGCGCCAAAACGTGAAACACCGCGCGCGGAACAACCGCAAGCCGAGCGTGCCCAACCCGATGACACGGCCCGGCAAAGCCCGGTGGAGCAGCCGGCGGTATGCCAATGCGGCAAAGTCACCGCCCAGCCGCGCTATATCGTGTTCGACATGGTGTGGGGCCGCTTGAATGCCGTCCGGCGCAAAGGCATCGCCGGCGTGTTCTGCCGCAGCTGCGCCGACCGCGCCGCGGTTCGCGCCTCGCTGATCTGCTGGCTGGCCGGCTGGTGGGCCTGGCCGGACGGCCCGAAAGCGACGGTGCGCGCCCTCATCAACAATATCCGCGGCGGCCGCAAACCCGCCGACCGCAACGCCAGGCTGCTGATGCGCCAGGCGCGCGCTTTCCGGGGACGCGGCGAGATGGAACTGGCGCGCAATGCCGCCGAACAGGCCTTGTCCTACGCCGCCACCGCATCCTTACGCCGCGAAGTCGACACCTTGCTGGGCAGCCTCGCCAGGCATCCCGCGCGACCGCTCAAGAACCGGTGGAGCGAACCGGGATGGGCGCCGATGGCTCAGGTGTTGCCCCTGGCGCTGATGGTGGCGGCGGTGTCGATGACCGTGACCATGTCGGGATTCTCGCCGGTGCGCAGCCTCGCAGACGGCGTCCGCGGCGCGGCGCGCGCCGTCTCGTCCTTCCTCGAAAAGCCGCTGCCGGGCTTTGGCGGATCGGACACGGAGACCGCGTCCGACCCGGCGCAGCCGTCGACGGCGGTGCGCGGCGGCGCCATCGGGCGGGTCTACAGTATCGCCGTGGATTCCACCGCGGTACGCACCGGGCCGGGGGCGAATTACCAGGTCGTGGCGGTCGTCGTCCAGGGAACCGTG
The DNA here is from genome assembly GCA_041905795.1 of Rhodospirillaceae bacterium. Classification (GTDB taxonomy): domain Bacteria; phylum Pseudomonadota; class Alphaproteobacteria; order Rhodospirillales; family Rhodospirillaceae; genus SHVO01. Next base: position 236,197 of record JAYRKL010000001.1, read on the forward strand.
GTGCTGGTGACCGAAAGCGATCCGACCGGCGCGTGGTACCGCGTGACCGCCGCCGACGGCACCCAGGGCTTCGTGCCGATGCAATCCTTAAGTCCCGACGTGCGCGTCGACGCCCTCAAAGACCTCGGCGCGTTCACCGGACAGCCGCGGCGCAACTGACGGCGCGCGGGCGGCGCGTCAGCCCGGAACCGGCACCTGCATATAGCGGTTGAAGTCGATCTTGATGGCGCGGGCGCGCGCTTTCAGGATGGTGGCCTTGAGCTTGTCCGGAGTCACCGGCTTCACCAGATAGCCGCTGACGTCGAGACGGGCGGCCAGGTCGACCGTCTCATGCTCGCCCGAGGACGTGACCAGGATGAAGCAGGCGTCGGGGCGAAAGAACTTGATCTTGGCGGTGCGGATCGCCTGCAGCAATTGCAGGCCATTGCCCTCCGCCATGCTGTAGTCGCACAACACGCAGTCGACGACCCGCTCGATGTGATGGAGCTTGCCGAACGCTTCGCGGCCGCTGGCGGCGCGCGTGACGGTCTTGACTCCCAGGTGGCCAAGCAGCGCTTCCAGGAGGTCCAGGAAGGCGGTGTCGTCGTCCACCAAAAGGACGTGAAGGTCCTCAAGGCGGTCTTCGTTTCCGGGAGGGCGTATGGTGTTAGGGCTCATGGCGACAATTTAAAATCCTAAGCAGGCTGGACTTTCCGGCGATGAAGTTCAAGCCCGAGTTCGTTGAGTTCAATCACCTCCTGGCGATTCTCTTCGGCGGCGGCGGCGGCGTCGCGCGCTTCCTGGGTGACCTCAAAGGTCTTCAGGCGGCGGTAGGCTTCCGCCAACTCGCTCTGGGCGGCGGCGATCTGGCGGCGCACTTCGGCCAGAATCTCCAGCAGCCGCTGACGGAAATCGTCGCAGCGCTTGAGGTAGGCCGCGAGCGTGCCGCGCTGATCCGCCGGCAGGGTGGCGGTGAAGGCGATCTCGTTCTCCACCTCCGTCTCCAGCGCGGCCTGGCGTTCGATCACGTCTTCTTCCTGGCGCAGCAACACCGCCAGCGCGCGCTGTTTCTCGTCCACGTCCCACTTGCGCAGGCGGATCAGGGTATGGAGGTCTTTCTTGGCCATGGTTCAGACGGGCTCGGCTATTTCGCGGCCGCGGGCGGCTGCAGCACTTCGGCGAGCATTCTATAGCAACTGTCGAGATCGGTATGGTCGTCCTTGCGCTGGCGCAGGAACGCCTCGAGGCGCGGGTAGTAGTAGATGGCTTCGTCCACGTCCGGGTTGGTGCCCTTGCGGTAGGCGCCGAGGCGGATGAGTTCGGCCATGTCTTCATAGGCCGAGATCAGCTTTCGCGCGCGGTACACCAAGGCATTCTGCTCGTCGGTGTTGCATCCCGGCATGGTACGCGAAATCGACTTGAGGATATTCATCGCCGGGTAGCGGCCGCGCTCGGCAATGGCGCGGTCGAGCACGATATGCCCGTCCAGGATCCCTCTGACCGCATCGGAAATCGGTTCGTTATGGTCGTCGCCTTCGACCAGTACCGTGAACAGGCCGGTGATATTGCCGGATTTGCGGCGCCCGGGGCCGGCGCGCTCCAGGAGCTTGGGCAGTTCCGCGAACACCGTCGGTGTGTAGCCTTTGGCGGCGGGCGGCTCGCCCGCGGACAGGCTGATCTCGCGCTGCGCCATGGCGAAACGGGTGACCGAGTCCATGAGGCACAGGACGTTCTTGCCCTGGTCGCGGAAATATTCCGCCACGGCCATGGTGACGTAAGCCGCCTGGCGGCGCATGAGCGGGGCCTCGTCGGAGGTCGAGACCACGACCACCGCGCGCGCCATGCCTTCGGGACCGAGATCGTCTTCGATGAACTCGCGGGCCTCGCGGCCGCGCTCGCCCACCAGGCCGACCACGGTGACGTCGGCATTGGTGTAACGCGCCATCATCGACAGCACGGTTGACTTGCCCACGCCCGAGCCGGCGAAAATGCCCATGCGCTGGCCGTGGCAGCTGGTGGTGAAGGTATTCAGCGCCCGTACGCCGAGATCGAGCTTGCCGCCGACCCGCTTGCGTGTATGCGCGGGCGGCGGGGGCGCCTTGATGGGATAGGCCTGGGCGCCGGCGCCAAGAGCGCCGCCGCCGTCCACAGGCTTGCCCATGGCGTTGATGACGCGGCCCAGCCAGGACTCATTGGGATAGATCGCGGGCGCGGCTTCGGCGATCTCGGCGCGGCAGCCGAGCCCGATCCCTTCCAGCGGGCCGAACGGCATGACCAGCGCGCGGCCTTCGCGGAATCCGACCACCTCGCACTGCACGACGCGGCCGTCGCGGGCGATGATGTTGCAGCGGTCGCCGACCGAGAGATTGTGAACCCCCGACACCTCGACCAACAGACCCTGGACCCCAGCCACCTTGCCGAACACCTGATGGGTCGGCAGCCGCTCCAGTTCACTCAAAAGGGAGGTGATCCCATCCACCGCTGTTAATCCTTTTCTAGGCGCGCCTCCGGCGCGACATGGTCTAGGCGCGCCTCCGGCGCGACGTGGCAGCGCCCCAAGTGTTATCCCCAGGACCTTAACGGCCTGACTGTACCCTTAACCTATTGCCGTTAAGGACGAGTAAAGCCCAATCTCCATAAAAATATCATTTATAACAGTGTGTTATATAATTATCCTCGCGTATCGCTTTCGCGTTAGGAATTCTTGATAAAAGGTGTTAATATTAACTTCTGCTCGGGGCTCTAGGCGTGATCGGGCCGATCACACCCTAGATTTGGATTTGGCGCATTTTCGACGGCGGACCGGCCTCCACTTCGCCGGAAAATGCTCTAAGGGGGAACTGCACATGCGTATCCTATTGGTTGAGGACGATCCCTCAACAGCGCAAGCCATCACCACCATGCTGCGCAAGGAAGATTGGGTCATCGATTCCACCGACATGGGGGAAGACGGCCTCGATCTCGGAAAAATTTACGATTATGACCTGATCATCCTGGACCTGATGCTGCCCGACATGGACGGCATGGACGTGATCCGCCAGCTGCGCGCCGGCAAGATCGCCACCCCGGTCCTGATCCTCTCGGGCCTGCAGGAAGCCGACAAGAAGGTCCAGGGCTTCGGCGTCGGCGCCGACGACTACCTGACAAAACCTTTCAACCGCGAAGAACTGGTGGCCCGCATCCAGGCCATCGTGCGCCGCTCCAAGGGCCACGCCCAACCGAAGGTCCAGGTCGGCCGCCTCACGGTCAATCTGGAGGCCCGCACCGCCGAGGTCGACACCAACCCGCTCCACCTCACCGGCAAGGAATACGGCATCCTCGAACTGCTCGCCCTGCGCAAGGGCACGACGCTGACCAAGGAACAGTTCCTCAATCATCTCTACGGCGGCATGGATGAGCCGGAGCTGAAGATCATCGACGTGTTCATCTGCAAGCTGCGCAAGAAGCTGGCCACCGCCACCGGCGGCGAAAGCTATATCGAGACCGTCTGGGGCCGCGGCTATGTGCTGCGGGAAACCGACGCGGCCGAGGCCGCGCCGGCCAGCGCCAAGAAGGTTGCCAGCGCTTAAGTGTCCTCTTCCGGCTTCCACGAGGACTTCAAACGCACGGCGGACGAACCCAAGGCCTCCGAACGCTCGTTCGGACTTGTGTTCTCCGCCGTTTTTGCGCTCGTCGCCTTCCTGCCGCTGCTGGATCACCACGCCGTGCGCTGGTGGTCCGTCGTCGTTGCAGCCGCTTTCCTGATCCTGGCGCTGGCGGCGCCGCGCGTGTTGGCGTTCCCCAACTTGCTGTGGATGAAGCTCGGCAAGCTTCTGCACATGATCGTCAGCCCCGTGGTCATGAGCGCCCTGTTCATCGTCGCAGTGGTGCCGACGGCGGTGATCCTCAGGCTCATGGGCCGCGACCCTTTGCGCTTGAAGCTCGATAAAAAGGCCGCGAGCTACTGGCAAAAGCGCGAAACCCGCGAGGACGCCTCGTTTACCCAGCAGTTTTAGGGTTGTTTTTGGCCCGGTGACGGTGTTTTCTCGCGTCGCGTTCACGGAGCTGGATCCATGTCGTTCCTCGCCGAATTCTGGAAATTCCTGAAGGTCCGGAAGAAGTTCTGGCTTCTGCCCATGATCCTGATGCTGGTCTTGTTCGGCGGCCTGATCATGCTGGCCCAGGGCTCCGCCGTGGCGCCCTTCATCTACACGCTGTTCTAAGGCGCGAGCCCTCATGTCGAAACATGATCGCGCCTTAGATTCATATTTGGTCGCATTTTCTACGGGGAACCGGCTTCCACTTCCCCGGAAAATGCTCTGACTTGCGCGTCCTTGGCCTCTCGGCGCTTTACCACGACAGCGCCGCGGCGCTGATCGACGGCGGCCGCATCGTCGCCGCCGCGCAAGAGGAACGCTTCACCCGCAAGAAGCACGACGCCAATCTCCCGCGGCACGCCATCGCCTCCTGCCTGGAGATCGCCGGCCTCACGCTGGCCGACGTCGACCTGGTGGCGTTCTATGAGAAGCCCTTCATCAAATTCGAACGCCTGCTCGAAACCTATGCGGCGCTGGCGCCGGCCGGCTTCACCTCCTTCCGCCAGGCCATGCCGGTGTGGATCAAGGAGAAGCTGTTCCAGAAAGACCTGCTGCTGAAGGAACTGAAGACCTTCGCGCCCGACCTGGACTGGTCCGAGCGCCTGGTGTTCTCCGAGCATCACCTCAGTCATGCGGCGTCGGCGTTCTTCCCCTCGCCGTTCACGGAAGCCGCCGTCCTCACCATGGACGGCGTCGGCGAATGGACCACCACCTCCCTCGCCATTGGCAAAGGCAGCACCCTCGAGATCCAGCGCGAGATCCACTTCCCGCACTCGCTCGGCCTGCTCTATTCCGCCTTCACCTATTACACCGGCTTCAAGGTCAACTCCGGCGAGTACAAGGTGATGGGCCTCGCCCCCTACGGCGAGCCGAAATTCGCGCAGCTGATTCTCGATCACCTGATCGACCTCAAGCCCGACGGCACGTTCCGCCTGGACCAGAGCTATTTCGATTACTGCACCGGCCTGACCATGACCAACCGGCGCTTCGACGCCCTGTTCGGCGGGCCGCCTCGTAAATCAGAAGAGCCGCTCACCCAGCGCCACATGGACCTGGCGGCGTCGGTCCAGGCGGTGACGGAAGAAGCGGTCCTGCGCCTGGCGCGCGGCATCCGCGCCGAGACCGGGCTCAAGAACCTGTGTCTCGCCGGCGGCGTTGCCCTCAACTGCGTCGCCAACGGCAAGATCGTGCGCGAAGGCGTGTTCGACGACATCTGGGTGCAGCCAGCGGCGGGCGACGCCGGCGGCGCTCTCGGCGCGGCGCTGGCCGCCTATCATTTGCACGCCAAGCAACCGCGCAGCCCGCGCACCGGATCGGACGACATGCACGGCGCCCTGCTCGGCAACGCCTTCGATGACGCGGAGATCGAAAAACAGCTGAGCGCCGCAGGGGCCCGGTTCGAAAAACTGACCGAAACGCAGATCATCGAACAGACCGCCGCAGCCCTGGCCGCCAATGCCGCGGTCGGCTGGTTTCAAGGCCGCATGGAGTTCGGGCCGCGCGCGCTGGGCGCCCGTTCGATCCTCGGCAATCCCGCCGACCCGGAGATGCAGCGCACCCTCAATCTTAAAGTCAAATACCGCGAGAGCTTCCGCCCCTTCGCGCCGGCGGTGCTGCGCGAAGACCTCGGCGACTGGTTCGAACTGGACTGCGACAGCCCCTACATGCTGCTGGTGGCGGGCGTGCGCGCCGACAAGCGCCGCGCCGTCGACGACGCCGGCAAGTTCGGCCTGGACAAGCTCAACATGACCCGCTCGGCCATCCCCGCCGTCACCCACGTCGACTATTCCGCCCGCGTGCAAACCGTGACCGCGGAGGTGAACCCGCGCTTCCACGCCCTGCTCGCGCGCTTCAAGTCACTCACCGGCATTCCGGTTCTGGTGAACACCAGCTTCAACGTGCGCGGCGAGCCCATCGTCTGCACCCCCGCTGACGCCTTCCGCTGCTTCATGGCCACCGGGCTCGATGTTCTCGCGGTCGGGAATTTCATCCTGCGCAAGGCCGACCAGGACCCGGCGCTGAAGCTGGACTACACCAGCGCCTTCGCACCTGATTAGGTTTTGGCGAACACCGAAAGGCCGGCGTCAACCGTGCGAAAGCCGTCCGCCACGCCGGCGGTGGTTTCCGAGGCGCCAAGGTACAGCCGTCCGTCCTCAGCCATGACGTTGCGCAGCTTGCCGAGCACCGCGGCCTTGGATGAGAGATCGAAATAGGCCAGGACGTTACGGCACAGGACAACATCGAATTGCCCGAGCGGCGCGAGGTCGTCCAGCAGGTTCCAGGCCTTGAATTCGACCATGCCGCGCACCGATTCATCCAGCACCCAGAGGTCCAGGTTCTTGTTGAAATGACGGGCCAGCACGCTCACCGGCAATCCCCGCTGGACCTCGAACTGGGTGTAGGCGCCGCGGCGCGCCACCGCCAGCGCCGCCGCGGACAGGTCGATGCCGACGATGTCGATCCGCCAGTCCGGCACGAACCAGCCGCTCTCCAGCACCGCGAACGCCGCCGAGTAGGCTTCCTGTCCGGTGGACACCCCGGCGCAGAGCAGGCGCAGGCGCCTGTCGGGCCGCGCGCGGGACAGGGCCCGCAGCGTTTCGTCGCGCAGGTGGACGAAGGGCTTCCAGTCGCGGAAGAAGCCGGTGTCCTTGGTCATCATGGCGTCGAGCAGTTCGCACGCCAGGTCGCCGGCGCCTCCCCGCACCAGCCCGATCAATTCGCCCGTATCCTTGAGGCGATGACGGCGCACGACCGGGCTCAAGCGGGTCTCGACGATATAACCCTTGTCGCGCGTCAGCACGAAGCCGGTGCGGGTGCGGATCAATTCCGCCGCATAGGCGAACTCATCCGGCGTCATGGGACTCTTTTAACCGAGCAGCCCCAGCAGCAGGAATTTGCTGGCAACGATCTCGCTGTCGAAAGGCTTCATGATGTATTCGTCGGCCCCTGCCGCCACGGCATCGCGGATGTCGGACGCTTCGTTGCGGGCCGTGCAGAACACCACCTTGGCCGCGCCCCCGCCCGGCAGCGCACGCAAAGCGCGCATGAGGTCGGGCCCCGTCATCTGGGCCATGTCCCATTCCGTCAGCACCACATCCGGCATGGCGGCCTCGCAGGCCGTCAGCGCGTCGTAACCGTCGGCGGCCTCGGCGGAGGCGAACCCGAGGTCCTGGACGATTTTCGCCGCCACGCGGCGGATCACCCGGGAATCGTCGACCACCAGACATAGTTTCATCGATCACAGCGGACGGCCACGGTGACCGCGCCCTCCTGGGACGCGACCTCCAGGGCGCAACCGGCGGCGCGGACCATGCGGCCGGCGAGGAACGCCTGGATGGTTTTGGCGCTGAGGTCCGCGGCGGCGGTCTTCCCGCTCAGCGCGGCCTCGAGTTCGTCGCGCCGCGCCATCGAGCGCGTGGACTGGCCCTTGGCCTCGATGCGCAGAGACTCCCCTTCGGCGCCGATCGTGAGTTCCTTGCAGCCCGGTTGCATCTCCAGCGCCGCGAGGCACAGATTCAAGACCGCCTGGCGCCATACGGTACCCACGGCCGCCGCGAACCGTTCGAACGCCGCCGTCTGGGGCCACCGCACCTTGGGCTTGCCGTCGCCGCCGGTGGTGGCGCCAAGGTAGCCGTCGAGAAGGCTTTCCATGTCGAGTGCGCCGCCGGCGGCGCCGAGCGCCGCGCGCACGAATTTAAGCTTCAGGGAGGCCGCCGCGGAGCTGTCGCCGATCAGGCTCAGGGTTTCGGCGTCGGCCGCGCCCGGGTCGCCGCCGATCAGTTCCACGCCCGCGGCAACGGCCCCGATCGGCCCTGCCAGGTCGTGGCACAGTCGCGTGCACAGCAGCTGGGCCAACTCCAAATCACTGTCGCTCATTGCCAATCCTGAAAACCTTGAGGGACTGTATCAGGCCCCCCACCCTTCATAAAACCCACTAAAACCCGGTGAAGAGCGTTAAGATCATGGACATGCAGCAGGGATTGGCCCCGGGCGAACGCGTCATCAACCCGGCCCGGCCGGACTGGGGCCTGGGCCAGGTGCAGTCCGTGGTCGGCGCGCGCGTGACCGTGAATTTCGAGCATATGGGCAAAATGACCATCAATACCGCGGTCGTGATCCTGGAAACGGTGGCGGAGGATTCGCGGTCGTGAACCCGGTTCCGCTCTCCTATAGTCCGCGGCCCTCGGGGCGCTGATGACATGATCGATCCGTTCGGCCGCAGCATTTCCTACCTTCGCGTATCGGTCACCGACCGCTGCGACCTCCGCTGCGCCTATTGCATGACCGAGGACATGACCTTCCTGCCCAAGAAGGACCTCCTGTCATTAGAAGAACTGGACCGCATGTGCGGCGCCTTCGTGTCCTTGGGGGTGCGCAAGCTGCGCATCACCGGCGGCGAGCCCCTCGTGCGCCGCGACGTCCTGTCCCTGTTCCAGAGTCTCTCGCGTCACCTCACCGCCGGCACTCTGGAAGAACTCACGCTCACCACCAACGGCACGCAGCTGGAGAAATACGCCGAGGGCCTGAAGGCGGCCGGCGTGAAACGCATCAATGTCTCGCTGGACTCGCTCGATCCCGAGCGCTTCCGCGCCATCACCCGCTGGGGCAATCACGCCCAGGTCATGGCCGGCATCGCGAGCGCCAAAGCCGCGGGCCTGAAGATCAAGATCAATTGCGTCGCCATGCGCGGCGTGAATGACGGAGAGATCGACGACCTAGTGGCCTGGTGCGGCCGCGAGGGCTTCGACCTGGTGCTGATCGAGACCATGCCCATGGGCGACATCGACGGCGACCGCACCTCGCACTACTTGCCGCTCTCCCTCGTCCGGGCGAACCTTGCGCGCCGCTGGACGCTCGATCCGATCCCGGACGTGACGGGGGGGCCGGCGCGCTACACCCGCTGCGCCGAGACCGGCGGCCGGGTCGGTTTCATCACGCCCATGACCCACAATTTCTGCGAGTCCTGCAATCGCGTGCGGCTGACCTGCACCGGCACTTTGTATATGTGCCTCGGCCAGGAAGACGCGGCCGATCTGCGCGGCCCGCTGCGGGCCAGCGAGAGCGACGAATTGTTGCGGACGGCGATCCGTGACGCCATCGGCCGGAAGCCGAAAGGCCATGATTTCGTCATCGACCGCCGCCATAATCGCCCGGCCGTGAGCCGCAGCATGAGCGTCACGGGCGGATAGAAGCCGCGGATAAGAAGCAGAACACCATGCCGTACGCCCGTGTGGCCTTTGTCGCCACGGACTCACACCCCGCGCAGGAAGCGCTCGCCGCGCTGACCGCGCGCTATGGGCAAACCGCGCCCGAAGAGGCCGACGTGATCGTCGCCCTGGGCGGCGACGGCTTCATGCTCGAGGCCTTGCACGCCTACATGAGCCTGAAGGCCCCCATCTTCGGCATGCACCGCGGCACCGTCGGCTTCCTCATGAACCGTTTCGACGAGGGCGACCTCATGGAGCGCCTGGCCGCCGCCACGGAAGTCACCTTGCACCCTTTGCGCATGACCGCGCTCACCGCCTCCGGGCGCTCGGTCGAGGCGTTGGCGGTGAACGAGGTTTCGATGCTGCGCGAGACCCGCCAGGCCGCCAAGATCGCGATCTTCATCGACGGCCGGGAGCGCATGAGCGAACTGGTGTGCGACGGCGCCCTGGTGTCCACGCCGGCGGGCTCCAGCGCCTACAACCTGTCGGTCCACGGCCCCGTGCTGCCCTTGAACTCCAACGTGCTGGCTCTGACCCCCATCAGCGCCTTCCGCCCGCGCCGCTGGCGCGGCGCGCTCCTGCCGCACACGGCGCGGGTGAAATTCCAGATCCTGGAGCACGACAAGCGCCCGGTGAGCGCGGTGGCCGACCGCACTGAAGTGCGCAGCGTGGTGGAAGTCACCGTGCGCGAGGATCGCGCCATCGGCATGCGCGCCTTGTTCGACCCCGAGCACAATCTCGAGGAACGGATGGTGGCGGAGCAGTTTTCGCCCTAACCGCATTTCCACAGGAAATGCGGCAAAGCCGCCTTTACCAGTAAAATCCCTGAATGATCGCCGTCGGCATCTGCCCTTCGGCGCTGGCGAGTGCGTAGGCCTTGACGGGATCGGCCGGAACGCCATAGCGGGTCTGCAGCGCCGCGGCGTGGATGCCGCCGGTGCACCACAGCGAGTCCAGACCCGCTGCAGCGGCGCCTTTGACGTCGGTTTCCAGCGCGTCGCCCACCACCGCGATCCGTTTGGACGGCAAGCCCAGCTGCTCCACCGCCAGATGATAGATCGCGGGGTCCGGTTTGCCGCGGTAAGCGACCTTGCCGCCCAGCTCGGCATACCGTCTCGCCAGGGCGCCGGCGCACACGACGGCGGTGCCCGCGCGCATGACCACGAGATCCGGATTGGCGCAGACCATGGGCAAGGCCCGTTTGGCCGCCGCCTGCAGCACGGGTTCGTAGGTCGCGACCGTTTCATGCAGTTCGCCGGGACCGGTGTTGAGCACGAAATCGGCGGCGGCGAGATCCTGGGTGATCTCAAGGCCGGTGTTGTCGAACACGCTGCGGTCCCGGGCTGGACCCAGGTGGTAGCAGCGCCGGCCCAACGCCTTGAAGAACGCGTCATCCCGGCGAATCAGCGCCTGGTTGACCGCCTCGCCCGAGGACAGCACCTCGCCGTAAAGGCCGCGCTCCAGACCCATTTTTGTCATGGCCTCGACCAGGGCATAAGCACGCCGCGGCGCGTTGGAGAGCAGCAAGGTCCGTTTGCCGGCGGCCTTGAGGGCCAGAAAGGTCTCCCGGGACGGGGGATAGGGGGTGGCACCGTCATGGACCAGGCCCCAGAGGTCGAGGATGAATCCGTCGTACTCGTCGGCGACCTCACGGAGGCCGGCAATGGCGCGCAAACTGATCATAAGGCTCCGAAACGGGGACTCAGGGCTGATATGCGGACGAACCGGGAGGCGTCCGTGGTGCCGTGAAGGTCAGTCCCGGTCAATGCGCTTTTCTCCCGCCTGCTGCCATCGGCGGCCCCGGCGTTGCTGCGCCCCGGGCACCGGGCGTGAAACGCGGAGGTTGCGGGCCGTGTCCGCCGCCCGACCCTAGGCTGATTTGGTTGCAAACCTCTATTTCCTTCGTGTTGGTCCTACAACCGGTTATATTCCCGGAAAAATGGAAATTGTCGCAGCCGTTGTAGTCCCTTGCGTACCGATCCCAAGCTTTCCACGCGCGGTCTTGCTCGCCTGATCGAACAGGTCGGCAAGGCCGCATATAATCTCGGCTACACGCCCGGGCTGAATCCAGCCCAATGGGCGGCGTTGCGCTATTTCGACGAAGCGACCCACGAGCGTCAGACCGTCACCGGCTTCGCGCAGTTCCAGGGCACCACCAAGGGCACCGCTTCGCAGACCGTCGCGGCGCTAGTGCGCAAAGGCTATCTCCAGCGGGTCGGCGACAAGCAGGACCGGCGCGTCCACCGCCTGGTGCTCACCGAACAAGGCGAGGCCATCTTGCGCAGCGACCCCTTGCAGCAGCTCAGCCGTGCCCTGGAAGCCCTCACCCAGGAAGAGCGCTGGAGCCTTGCCGTCAGCATGGAAAAGGTTCTGCGCCAGCTGATCCACATTTAGGATCGGGCGCGGAGGATCAGTCCGCGAGGACGGTGTCCACGGCCTTCAAGAGTTCATCCTTCTCGAACGGCTTGTAGATCACCACATTGGCGCCGAAGGTCGCGGCCAGCGGCGCCGTGTAGGTGAGCGGCGCGTTGGGCGCACCGCCCGAAATCACGACCACCGGGATCTGGTTGCCGGCGCCGCGGATCTCCTTCAGGAGCGCGATCCCGTCCATGCCGGGCATCCAGATGTCGGTGACGATCAGGTCGAACTTGGTGCCGGCCAGCAGCTTCAACGCTTCCTTGCCGGAGGGAGCATCCTCAATGGAGTGGCCGGCGGTTGCGAGAATCTCGCGCACCGTCATGCTCACCTCGGGCGAATCCTCCACCAGCAGGATGTGCGCCATCTGTTGCTCCAAGCCCCCAGGGTCCCACCGCCACCGGAGAGTCTCGCCGGTGCGCCGACCTATTATTATCTTCGTATGTTATTATCTTTATATATCCGCCGACGCCATCAACCGTCGGTGGCGACGGGGATATATACCATCGCGGTCGTTCCGTTATCAACTTCACTGTCCACTTTGAGCGCGCCGCCCCAGCCCGCGACGATCGAGTACACCACCGAAAGTCCCAGCCCGGTGCCGCGGCCGGCGAGCTTGGTGGTGAAAAAGGGCTCAAAGATGCGCGACAGCGTATAGGCGTCCATGCCGCAGCCCTTGTCGGCGACGGCGAGCCTGATCCAGCGGCCGGCCGTCAGCGTGAGCGACGCGGCGCTCGCCTCGTCGAGGTCGACCTCGCTCAACGTCACCGCGACTTCGCCCTCGCCATCCATGGCGTCGGCGGCATTGGCGACGAGGTTCAGCACCACTTGCGACACTTGCGTCGGATTGACCACGGCGTGGGCGTCGCCGCAGGCCAGCGCCTGACGGAGGCGGATGCCGGGCGGCAGGCCGCTGTGCAGCAGATGCAGCGCGTCGCCCACCAGCGCGGCGATGGGATAGGGCGCCAGCTGCGGCGCATCCCTTCGGGCAAACGTCAGCACCTGCCGCACCACGTCGCGCGCCTTGCGGCCTGAAGAGGCAATCACCTCGAAATACTTGCGGACCTTGGCGGGGTCCTTGTCGGCGATGTCCTGGCCCAGGTCGGACAGCGCGAGCATGGGTTGCAGAAGGTTGTTGATCTCGTGCGCGACGCCGCCCGAGAGCTGGCCGAGCGCTTCCATCTTCTGCGACTGCAGGAGGGAGTCCGCGCGCTGGCGGTCGACGGTGATGTCGCGCAGGTTCAGCACGAATACGGTGGCATCGCGCCCGGGATGGTCCCGCACTGGCGCGATCTCGATCTGGGCCAGGAACTGTCCGCCGTCGCGGCGCAGGCAGGTCAGCTCGAAAGCGCCGCTGACCGAGGCGCGCAGGGTCTGCACCACCCGCGCCCAGCCCGCGCCCAGCATGCCGTGGGGCGTCAGCGTGTCGATGCCCTGGTCGCTTAAGGACGAGGTGTTGTGGCCGGTCAGGCGCTCGAACTCGGCGTTCACGTAGAAGAACTCGGGAGTCTCGCCGTCGGTGGTGACCACGCCCACCCCGATCGGAGACGCATCCAGCGCCTCGTAGAGGATGGTGTTGCGGCGGAGCAGGCTCTTGAGTTCCTGTTCGTGCTGCTTGGCCTCGGTGATGTCCTGGCAGGTGCCGAACGTGGCGTAAGGTTCGCCGTCGGCGTCGAACAACACGCGCGCGTCCTTGCGCAGCCAGCGCACCACGCCGTCCTTGCGGATGATGCGGAACTCGACGCCGCGCACCGGCTTGCCGTCGAGCTGGTTCTGGAGCGTGCGGTCGAACAGCTCGCAGTCGTCGGGATGCACCATGTCGCGGTAGCGCTCGTGGGTGATGACGCCGCCCGGCGGCATGCCGTGGATGGCGTAGACCTGCGGCGACCAGTGGACCTTGCCGGTGTCCCAATAGAACTTATACGTGCCGAGCTGGGCGATGCGGGTGGCTTCCTCGAGCCGCGCCTCGCTTTCGCGGATCTCGAACTCGGCGCTTTTCATGTCGGTGATGTCGGTGGCTACCACCGCGCGCAAGGCGGCCGGCCCCACGACCAGGGGGAAACTCTCGACGAGATACCAGAGAGAGCCGAACGGCTGCACGAAACGCGCGTGTTCGGCGGTGCCGATGCGCTCGGCGCGCTCCCGGAACAGACGGAAAGCGCCGTCGGGGGCGTGACCGATGACCGTGGCGACCGGCGCGGCCAGCAGCTGTTCGGCGCGCCGGTTGGCTGCCGCAATCTCTCCCTCGGACCCAAACACCACCGCCGCCGACGGCAAGGCGTCCAACAGGCGTTGGGCATCCAGCGCCGATAAGGCGGTCTTGGGGCGAAGGGACGTGATGGGCGCGTTCACCGGGATTGTCCTGCAAGCACGGTAGCGACTCTATACGAACTAGAGCCTAACAGCACTTGAGGTCAGCACCAAATGGACTATGGCGCCAGCGGTCAGGGGTTGCGGTTTGCTGTTTGTGGGCGCTGTCTTGACCGGCCCCCATGAAGGGGTCAGCGGGAAAGGCGGACCCGGAAGGGTTTGATCATCCGGCGCACCTCTTCCTCGGGCGTCAGCGGTTTGACCGGGACTTCAGGCTCGGGGAAGAGCGGCTCGCCGTAGCCGAGTTCCCGCTCATAGATGATGCTCTCGAGATAGTCGGCGACGCCGGAAAGCTCCGCCTTGCGCTTGCTGTCCAGACTGGCGGCCCGGCGGATCTCCGCCGCCGCCTTCATGATCAGGACTGCCGCTTCTTCTGGCTTGTTGCTCACGCGTCCGTTCCCCTTCCCGGAACCGCCACCAACACTAAAGCCGTGCGGCAGCTTGGTAAAACCTTAGACGTCCGGCACCCGGTTTCTGTTGCATAGACTCCGCAAATCGGCGGTTTTTTCAACCGCCGGTATATGGCAGTACCCGCCCCAGGATGGGGACGGCCGTGCCGGGACGGCCGGACCGGCCGGAGTCGCGGAAAAAGCGGGTTACTGCGCCGCCTGGAGCTGGCGTTCCTCAAGCGGCAGATAGACCGCGAAACAGGCGGCATGGCAGCCGGCGTCGGCACCGCCTTCGATCGCGACCGTGCCCTTCCAGCTGCGGGCGAGACCCAGCACCACCGAGAGCCCCAGTCCGGTGCCCTTGCCCTGGGGCTTGGTGGTGAAGAACGGTTCGAACACCTTGTCGATGTTCTCACGCGGGATGCCCGGGCCGGTGTCGGCGACCGCCAGCCGGCAGTAGATCCCCGGCGCCAGGGCGAGGTTGCGCGCCGCCTCGTCGCCCAGCCGCAGGGCCGCCGCGCTGACCACGATGCGGCCCGGCGTGACGCGGCTGCCGGCCTCGTCGATGGCCTCGGCCGCGTTGGTGACCAGGTTCGTCAGCACCTGCATCAGGCCCGTCCGGTCGACGCGCGCGAACAGTTCGCCGCTCTCGCAGTCCACCGCGAGAGTGATGACCGGCGGCAAGGTCCCGCCCAGGATATCCGCGGTCTCGCGGATCGCGTCGCGGACGTTGACGCTTTCGCGCACCGGCGGGCTCTTGCGCGCCGACGCCAGCACGTTGCGCACGATCAGGGTGGCCTGCTCCGCGGCCCGGGCGATGCGGCCGAAATACTGGCGCGTGTCGGATGCGGTCGCGCCGGTGCCTGAACCGAAGGCGGCGTAGATCATGATCGGCTGCAGCAGGTTGTTGATCTCATGGGCGAGGCCGCTGGCGAGGCGCCCGAGCGCTTCGCTCTTGCGCCGGTCTTCGTCGCGTTCCTGCCGCTGGCGGAGGTCGGTGACGTCGGTGCCGGCGCCGCGATAGCCGAGGAAACCGCCGGTGGTGTCGAAACGCGGGTTGGCGCTGACACGCACCCAGCGCAGGCGCCCGCCCGCGTCCACGGCCGGGACCACCAGGTTGCGGAACTTGGCGCGCCCGCGGATGGCTTCGCGCAACGTCGCGGTATCGCCGTTCTCGGCTTTCGGCACGCCCGGACCGGCGTCGTCGAGGAAGCCGATCGGACTCCCCGCGTCGCCGCCGATCCGGCCGCCGCTGATCATGGCGACACGGCCTTCGGCGTCGGACTCCCAGATGTAGTCGCCCGAGCACTCGACGATGTCGCGCAGGCGCTGCTCGTCCTCCTTGATGGTGGCCTCGGCGGCGCGCATGGCGGTTATGTCCTGGGCGATGCCGAACAGCCGCGCCGACCCGCCAAGCTGGCCTTCCAGCCGGCGCCAGCCATATTGAATGTCCTTGAACCGTCCGCCGGGCAGTTGCACGCGCACGGCGATTTTGCCGACGGCGGGCGGCGCCCCCAGCGGCCCCCAGAACGCCACCAGGCGGTCGCGATCCTCGGGCACCACCAGTTCCAGCAGCGACTCGCGCGACGGCGCGAACGCGCCGGGAACGACACCGTGCATGGCGTACATGTTCTCCGACCAGGTGTAGACGTTGGTCGAGAGATCCCGGTCGAAGTGGCCGATGCCGGCGATGCGCTGGGATTCGATCAGGTTGCGCTCGGACGTGATCAGGGCCAGCTGCGCGGCCTGTTCCGACTTGATGCGCGTGAGCTGCCACCAGGTCAGCGCCACGATCAGCAGGATGCCCGTCCCGGCGGCCACGCCCAGGATCATGGCCGCGGTCGTCCAGGACGCCAGCGCGCTGGCCCACAGCGCCGCCACCGTGATCACCACCGGATAGCGCGGGCTGGCCATGAAGGCCATCAGGCGCTCGGCGCCGTCGGTGGTGCCGTTGACGCGGTAGACCTCGCTGGTGGCTTCGGCCAGGCGCTTGGTGAACAGCGCGCTGTTCTTGTAGGAGCGGCCGATATTGGAGGTCTGGGGCTGGTTGACCAGGAGCGTGCCGTTGCGCTTGAACAGGCTAACGCCCGCGTAGCGGGCCGGCAGGAGGCCGGCGAACATCTGCGCCAGCGTGTCCACTTTCACCGCGACGCTGCAGATGCCGATGAATTTTCCGTCGGGCGCGCGCACCTTCTTGGTGATGGCGATGGACATCCCCACGTCCGAGGCGATCGGGTCGGTCAGGAACACGGACGATCCGGTGACATCGATGTCGCGGTGGTATTGGTAGAACGGCCGGTCGGAGAGGTCGTTCCCCGGCGGCGCCCGGTGCAGCTTGCCGTCGTCGCCGCGCACCACGCGGTCGCGCGTGACGCCGTCGGTGCCGATCAGGGTGACGGAATAGACAAACGGCCAGTCGCCGGCGATGGCGGTGAAGCGGTCGGTGAGCGGGCCGTCCTGGTCGCCTTCGCGCACCTCCGCCGCCGCCTGATCGAGGATCAGCTCCAGGGACTGCAAGGTGGCGTCGCTGCTGGCGCCGAAGATCTGCACCAGCTGGGCGATATCGCGCCGCGCGGTCTGCACCGCCGCGCCGTAGCTGTGCCAGATCTGATAGGCGGTGATGGCGGCGATCACCACCACGGCGATCGCTGCCGCGATCACCGTGCGCTGCCATGAATTGGTGCGGTGCGACGCGGTCATGCCCCCTCGAAACCCCCACGCCCACTTTGGCAGGATTCCGGGCAAAAGACAGCACACCGCGGCCGGCAAAAATTGCCTTGGATTCCAGGGATTTGGCGATGCCCTCTGGACCTTTGCACGGGGGATTCTTATTTTCCGGGCGGAAGCGGCAGGCGAGCTATGGAAGCCAGAGAAGCCAAATTCACCATCGGACAGGTCGTCAGGCACCGGTTGTTCTCGTTCCGGGGCGTGATCTTCGATGTCGATCCGGAATTCGCCAACACCGAGGAATGGTGGCTGGCGATCCCCGAAGACATGCGTCCGCGCAAGGACCAGCCGTTCTACCACCTGCTCGCCGAGAATGCGCAGACCCACTATGTCGCCTATGTGTCGCAGCAGAATCTCCTGGCCGACGAGTCCGGCGAGCCCGTGCAGCACCCCGAGGTCGAAGACTATTTCGGCGAGTTCAAGGGCGGGCAGTACATCATCCTCGCGGCGCATGCCAATTAGCACGCGAACTAAGCCGCTTCTCGCAAATCTAACGTTTGGAATCCCGCGGCTGACTGCTTAGGTTAGCCACTCTCGAAACACGTCCAGCAGGAGAGACGCATATGGCCATCAAGGAAGGCGACACGCTGCCCCAAGGCAAATTCAAGACCATGACCGCCGAAGGCCCCAAGGAGATCACCACCGACGAGGTGTTCAAGGGCAAGAAGGTCGTGCTGTTCTCGGTGCCGGGCGCTTTCACGCCGACCTGCTCCAAGCAGCACCTGCCCAGCTACCTCGCCAATCACGACAAGATCAAGGCCCAGGGCGTCGACACCATCGCCTGCCTGTCGGTGAACGACGTTTTCGTGATGGATGCCTGGGCCAAGGACAAGGGCGTGGGCGACAAGATCCTGATGCTCGCCGACGGCAGCGCCGAGTACGCGAAGGCGCTGGGCCTCGAGTTCGACCTCAACAAGGCCGGCCTCGGCCTGCGCAGCAAGCGGTTCTCGATGATCGTGAACAATGGCACGGTCGAGAAGCTCAACGTCGATGAATCGGGCTATTCCCTGTCCAGCGCCGAAAACACCTGCGGCATCTGAGGCCGCGCACATGAAAAGGGCGCCGTCCCGGGCGGGGCGGCGCCCTTTGTCTTTGCCGGGCCTTTTACCGGGCGCCGGTGGAACGCCGGCACGCTCAACAGGCTAGAGCATTTTCCGATGAAGTGGATGCCGGTTCATCGCAGAAAATGCGACCAAACCAAAAAATTAGAGCATGATCGCGATTCAACAATATGACTCGATCATGCTCTAAATGTGGACCGGAGCGCTTGCTGGCCGGCAGGGTTCCGCCATAACGTACGGGACCTTCAAGGGGCTTGGATGACTCTCCCCGATCCTGATTTCTGGCGCGGCCGGCGTGTCCTGGTGACCGGCGCCACCGGCTTCAAGGGCGCCTGGCTGTCCCTGTGGCTCGCGCGCATGGGCGCGCGGGTCACGGGCTATGCCCTGCCGCCCCTGCAGGGCGGCGGCATTTATGCCGCGAGCGGGATCGCCGGACGTATCACGCCGGTGACCGCCGACATCCGCCACGGTTCGGTCCTGCGTCAATGCCTGCACCTCATGCGTCCGGAGGTGGTGTTCCACCTGGCCGGCCTCGGCGCCGGCGCCGATGCGGTCGACACCTATGACGTGAACGCCCTGGGCACCGTGCGGGTGCTCGAAGAACTGCGCCGCGCCCGCGGCGTGCGGACGGCGGTCATCGCCACGTCCGACGCGGTCTATGAAGACAACGACGGCCGCGCCTGCGCCGAGACCGACCGGCTGGGCGGACGCGGCGCTTACGGCGCCAGCAAGGCGGCGGCCGAACTCGCGGTTGCGGCGATGCGCGAGAGCCTGGGCGAGCACCGGCTGAAAATCGCGACCGTGCGCACCAGCTGCGTCATCGGCGGCGGCGATTGGGCCCGGGGCCGCCTGGTTCCGGACGCGGCGCGCGCTTTCATCTCCGGCGAACCCCTGCAGGTGCGCACGCCGGACGCGGACGGCCAATGGCTGTATGTGCTGGATGCGCTCGCCGGTTACCTTGTGCTGGCGGAACGCATGCAGGAAGACCCGCGGGCGGCCTCGGCCTGGAACCTCGGCGCCGAGGCGCCGATGGAAGTGCGCGGCCTCGCCGACCTGCTGGTGGACGCCTGGAACGCCGACGACTGGCGGGAGCCGCGGGCGGCGTGGGAAACCGCGAGCACCGGCGAACAATCCGCCCCGGCCCTGGCTCTCGACTGCGGCAAGGCCCACCGCCGCCTCGACTGGGGTCCGCGCTTCACCCTCGGCCAGGCGGCGAACGCCGCGATCGCCTGGTATGCCGCCCAGAGCCAGGGCGAGGATATGGCGGAAATGTCGGCGCGGATCCTGGACGACTATCTCAAGGCCTGATCGGCGCGCGCCAGCGCTTGCATCATCAGGTCGCGGAACCACGGCGTACGCTGGGCGAGGCTGTGGTCCTTCAAGCAACGCGCCTGCGCGGCGTCGGCGATCCTGCGCCGGGCCTCGGGTTCCTTCAGGTAGTAGCGGATCTTGGCGATCAGCTCCTGCGGCGTGCGGAAGGTTTCGACCTCGGTGCCCGGCTCGAAGAACTTCGGCAGTTCCGGATGGTCGGGCGTCAGCAGGAATGCGCCGGCGCCGGTGGCCTCGATCAGGCGCATGTTGGGCGGCTGATTGCCGAAGTCATCGATATCGATATTGATCACCATGCCGGCGTTGCGCAAACACCGCAGCATGTCGTTGCCCCAACGCGCCGGCCGGTTCAGGGACCGCGCCAGCGGGGAAAGCATCCCGGCATCGGGCATGAACAGCCCCAACGAGAATCCCTCCTCGTTGCTCATGTCGGCGAGCCTGTTGAGGAGCGCGATGCGGCGGCCGTGATGGCCGGTGACGCTTCCCGAAAACACCACGTCGAACTCCTGGGTGCGCGGCGCGGATATGACGGGCGAGTCCTCGGCGAAGCCGGGGTGGAAGCGTTCAACGGTCTTGGCCCCGAGCGCGCGCGCTTCCGCGAAGATGCGGTCGAAGCTGGTGAGGATGAGGTCGTAGGAAGACAGGTCGGCGCCGGATACGAACGGGAACCCGCGCCATCCGGCGATCACCCGCGGCCTATGGCTGAGGCGCGCGAGGGCGCGGCTGTCGAGGGTGGTGACATCGGTGGTGTAGATGATGTCCGGCCGCAGGCGGTCGATCTGCATCAGCGCGACACTGGTGAAATCGGTGCCGGCGGTCGCCAGGATGCCGTGCTCGCACATCCAGGTCGACTGCGAGGCCATGTCGTTGATCGCGACCTGGAAGGTCTCGAAGCCATGGGCTTTGAGCCGGCGCGAGAAGATGTGGGATTCCGAGAAGCCGTCGTCGAGCAGCGCGTCCACCTGCGCCTGCCAGGGCATGCCCCTGAGCTTGGGGCGGGCGCCGTAGAAATCCCGCAGATAGGCGGGATAGAACATGTTCAGCTGCATGAACCTCGGCATCAGCGCGCGCCCAGGCGGCGTGCGCGCTGCGCGGCATAAAGCTCGCCATAGAGCGCCAGATAGGCATCAGCCTGCGATTTCAAGGTATGGCGTTCCTCCACCAGCGCGCGGCCGCGCGCGCCGCAAGCCTTGAGGCGGTCGAGGTCGGCGAACGCTTCCATGAAGGCAAGGCTCAAGCCGGATACGTTGCCGGCCGGCGCCAGGAAGCCATGAACGCCGTTTTCGACCACGTCCGGCACGCCGCCGACGGCGAATCCCACCACCGGCGTGCCGCAGCTCAAGGATTCCAGCACGGTATTGGGCGAATTGTCCTGGCGGGACGGCATGGCCAGCACGTCGGCCGCCGAATAGATCCGCGCCATGGAGGCGTCGTCCGCCACGAAATCCAGCTGACCGACCTTGAACGGCGCCTGCACCGAGAGCACGTGACTGTCACCCACGCCGATCAGCATCAGCTTGTCCGCGTCCGGCACCAGCGACAACGCCTTGACCAGTTCGCGGAAACCCTTGCGCGCGATGCGGATGTGGTTGGCCACGAACAACACGATCCGCGCGTCCTGCGGCAGGTTGAGCGCGGCGCGCGCCGCGGCTTTATCCGTGGGTTTGAAGGTATCGGTCTCGATGCCGTAAGGGATGCGCCTGCCCGGGAATTTGCGGAACAGCCGGCTCGCCTTGGCTTCATCCACCAGCCATTGCGAGGGCGCCGCGATATGGAGCATGTCTTCGGGCCAAGCGTCGAACAGCGCGGCTTTGCCCTCGAACACGCGGCGCGACAGATCCCCGGGGTCGGCCGATCCCAGCAAAGGACAGGCGCCGCAGGCGTCGCGAAATCTGCCGCACATCTGGTCGTAGTGGCAGCCGCCGGTGAAGGCGTTCATGTCGTGCAAGGTCCACACCACCGGCACCTTGGTGCGCGCCGGATCGAAGAACAGCGGATAGTCCACGAAACCCGCCACCCAGTGCAGGTTGATGACGTCGGCGAGCGGACGCTGGATGAAGAAATTGGTGTCGCCGTCCACCCGCTCCTGGCTGAACAGTTCGATGTCCGGGCTGCGGGTGGCGGCGTAGGCGTCGTAGGCGGCGGTCAGCTCGTCCTTGCAGCGCTGGCGATGCGCCTGGGCGGCGGGCGACGGATCGGGAATGAACCGGCGGACCGAAGGATCGTTCTCCTGCCGGTCGCGCACGAAATAGGTGCTGTCGGCGCCCACCGAACGCAGGCCCTTGTGCAGCCGGTAAGCGGCCCGCGCCGCGCCGCCGAAGGAATCCCGGGTGCCGATCTGGAGGATGCGCAAGGGCCTGAACAACGGATTTAAACGAGGTTGTCTAAATGTAGGACGGCGGACAGAATACGGCCATCCCCGCATCCTTCGCATATCTTGCGCCGGCTGCGCCACATCCAACAGCCCGCATCACCGTCCATGGCCTCCCATTCGCCGTTTCTGGAACTCGCGGCCCACATGGCCTCCGCGGTCCGCGACTGGCCGCGGCGCAAGCCGGGTGTCCTGGTCGTCGACCACAAGACCTTGCGCTACGCAGACCTGCACAGTCTCTATCACCAGATCCGCCAGATCTATGGCGAACAGCTTTATGCCTTCAGCAGCCGGCGGGACGATCCGCGCATCATCGATTGCGGCGCCCATGTCGGCGTGGCCTCGCTGTTCTTCAAGGAGCGCTATCCGGCCGCCAGGATCACCGCCTTCGAAGCCGACGCCGCCATCGCCGACATGTGCCGGGCCAATCTGAAAGCCTTCGGCCATGCCGATGTAACGGTGACGCATGCGGCGGTGTGGACGCACGAAAATGGCGTGAATTTCGCCGCTTCGAATGACGATGCCGGACATGTGGCGGACGCCGGTGCGGACACGGGCGCAAACACGGGCGCGGCCACGACCCCATCGGTGCGTCTGAAGGCGCTGCTGGCCGAGGGGCCGGTCGACCTGCTTAAGCTCGATGTCGAAGGCGCGGAGTTCGCGATCGTCGCCGATTGCGGCGCGAGCCTTGCCGTCGTCGACCGCCTGGTGATCGAGCTGCATGCCATGGACGGCGCCCGTCCGCGGATCGGCGCGCTGCTGGCGATCCTGGAAGCCCAGGGCTTCCGTTACGTCTTGGGCGACTTGCACCAGGCGCGGTGGCTGGACACGGATCCGACCCCGTTCAGCGCCTGTGCGACGGCCCGGTTCATCATCACCGTCTACGCCTGGCGGGATTAGTCACCCACCGGGCACGCCCATCGCCTTGAGCATGGCGTGGCTATGGGTATGGCCGCGCATGGTGCGCCGGGTGCGGCCCGGCTGCACGCGGCTGGCGCCGTGGCAGATGTCGGTGTCGAAGATGAAGAGGGTGCCCGCCGGTCCGCAGATCGGGATCGACGGCGTTTCCGGCTCGGGAAAGACATTGGGGATGTCGTTGAGCGCATGGGCGCCCATGGCCTCTTCGCGCACCATGCGGTTGCGGAGGTTGGACCCGGGCAACGCCCGCATGGCGCCGTTGGCCTCATCGGTGGCGGTGAGGTAGATGAAAAACTTAAGGACCTGGCGCTTGTCGAAGTGCAGCGCGAACGGCGGCGCGGTCTGGGGGCCGACGGTCTCCGCCAGGTCGGTGACGAAAATCTCGCCGTTCAGGCGGTAGGCGTCGGGCCCGAAATAGGCCGCGGCGACGGCCGCCATGAAGGGTTGGGCGAAAAATCCCGCGGTCGCGGGGAACACGGCCGGGGAAAGGCCCGTCCGGGTCAGCCTCAGGTTGACGATATTGCCGTATTCGTCGACGGGAACGCCCAGGTCCCGCCGCAGGGCGATCATCCTGTCGAATTCCGCGTTCAGGCCCGCCAGCACCTCGCCGGTCACCAGGCCGGGGAACACCGCGATCCCCCACCGGCGCACGGCCTCGGCCACCGCGTCCGGCGGCGCCATCCGGGCGTGGGTCACATCCGCCGGCGACAGCGAACATTCGGACGGGACATACGTGGATGCGGCCAGGGCGGTCATGGGCCTCCGGAGGGGGGAGTCGGCGGGCAAAGAATATGGTAAACCCCAAGATATTGGCGCTTTGTTAACGAGCGCCCCCTAGGCTTCGGCATTTGCAATTCCGGCCAATATGTTAGCCCCGCCGTGACCCGCCATCCCACCCTGACGCGCAATCTCATGCCGCTGACCGCCAACTTGCGGCAGGTGATGACGCGCCTCAACGAAGGCGTGGGCGGGGTGGTGCTGGTCACCGACGACGCCGGCGTTTTGCGGGGCGTGGTCACCGACGGCGACATCCGCCGCGCCATCATCGGCGGCGCCGCCTTCGATGCGCCCGCCGACACCTTCATGAGCCGGAGGTTCACCGCCGGCCGCGCCGACGCGGAAGCCATCGACAACCTGGGTCTCCTGAGCGCGCGGGTGCGCCATCTGCCGATCCTGGATGCCGGCGGACGCCCGGTGGACCTGTTCACCTGGGCCGACCTCTGGCGCATGCCCCTGGTGCAGCCATCCCTGGGCGGCAACGAGTCCAAATACGTCAACGATTGCCTCGCGACCGGGTGGATCTCCTCGCAAGGCGCCTATATCGACCGGTTCCAGTCGGCCTTCGCGGCTTACATGGGCGGCGGCGAAGCCTTGTGCTGCTCGTCGGGCACCACGGCGCTGCATCTCGCCCTGGCCGCCCTCGGCATCGGCCCCGGCGACGAGGTGATCGTGCCGGACTTCACGTTCGGCGCCACCGCCAATGTCGTGATCCACGCCGGCGCCACGCCGGTGTTCGTCGACGTCGACCCCGTCACCTGGACCATGAACCCGGCCGCCGCCGCCGCCGCGGTCACGCCGCGCACCAAGGCCATCATCCCGGTGCACCTCTACGGTCACCCTTGCGACATGGACCCGCTCCTGGCGCTGGCCAAACAGCATGACCTCAAAGTGATCGAGGACTGCGCCGAGGCTCTGGGCGCCGAATACAAGGGCCGCCGCGTCGGCACCATCGGCGATGTCGGCTGCTTCAGCTTCTTCGCCAACAAGATCATCACCACCGGCGAAGGCGGCATGGTCACCACCGCCGACAAGAACCTGGCGACCCTCATGGCGCGCCTGCGCGATCACGGCATGGCCAAGGACCGGCGCTACTGGCACCTGGAGGCCGGGTTCAACTACCGCATGACGAATCTGCAGGCGGCCCTTGGGCTCGCGCAGATGGAAGTGGTGGACAAATTCCTGGCGCGGCGCGCCGACCTGGTGGCGCGCTACGACAAGACCTTCGCCGGCGTCAACGGCGTCACGCGGCCGCCGCGGGCGCCCTGGGCCAAGAACGTCCACTGGCTTTACACCATCGCCGTGGATCCAAAGGTTCTGGGCCTGACCCGCGACCAGCTGGCGCAGAAACTCCTGGAACGCGGCATCGAGACCCGGCCGGTGTTCTTCCCGCTGCACCCGCAGCCGGCCTACGCGCGCGCCGTCGCCCACCCCTGCCCGGTCACCGAAGACCTGGCGGCGCGCGGACTGAGCCTGCCCACCGGCAACGAGATGACGGTGGAGGACGCAAGCCGGGTCTGCGACGCCGTCACCTCGGTCCTGCGCACGCACCTGATCTATCAGGTGCGCAGCGCCTGAGGTGAATTGAAGGATATATCATGGCCACGTTCTCCCGCGACCACATCCGGTTCAACCTCGAGGGTCCGGTGTTTCCGATCCCGACGCCGTTCACCGAAGGTGGCGCCGCGGTCGATCACGACGCGCTGGCGAAATACGTCGACTTCCTGGCGGGCGCGGGCGTGGCGGCGCTGATGTCCACGGTCGGCACCAGCCGTTTCAACCTGATGTCGTTCGACGAAATGAAGGCGGTCAACGCCACCATCGCCAAGGCCGCCAAGGGCCGCTGCATCGTCATCCTCGCCGGTCCCATGACCGGCGGCACCGAGGTCCACGTCGACTTCGCCCGCCACGCCGAGACATCCGGCGCGGATGCCGTCATCGCTTTCATGCCCGAGCGCTACTACGGCCAGGACGCGGTGGTGGAGTTCTTCAAGACCGTGTCGGAGAGCGTCGGCATCGCCACCATGATCCACGAGATGCCCATGCGCAGCGGCTACGGCGGCCAGCTGCAATATTCCCTCGACCTCCTCGACCGGCTGACCGACCTGCCGGGCGTGGTCGGCATGAAGGAAGAATGCATGGACGGGGGCTACGCTTACCTCCTGCACCGGCGCCTCGCCGGCAAATGCGGCATCATCGGCGCGGGCTCCAAGCGCCTGTACATGCGCGACTTCCACGCCGGCGCCAAAGCCTACCTGGTGGGCCTCGGGAATTTCTTCCCGCAGGTGGCCAAGGACTTCCACGCCGCCATGAAAGCCCACGACATCGGCCGCGCTCACGCCATCGTGCGCGCCTACGAAGACCCGTTCTTCGACGTGGCGGTGGGCCTGGGCTGGCATGTGGCGTTGAAAGAGACCATGCACCTGCTTGGCCTGATGCCGCCGCACGAACGCGCGCCGCTGCCGCGCCTCAACGCCGAGCAGCAGGCCAAATTGACCGCCTGCGTCGACACACTCGGCTGGCGCGGCCGCGCGCCCACCCACGCGGCGATGGTCTGACGTGGCCGAGCCTGCGCGCACCCTGATCGTCGTTCCCGGCCGCGGCGGCTCCAAGCGCCTGCCGCGCAAGAACGTGCTGCCGCTCGGCGGCAAGCCCCTGATCCTGCACGCGGTCGATGTCGGCCTCGCCACCGGTGCGGCCGTGCTGGTGTCCACCGACGACGCCGAGATCAAGGCCGTGGCGGCAACACGGCCCGGCGTGATCGTGGACGACCGCAAGATCGAACTGGCCGGCGACACCGTCAAAGTCGTGGATGTGATCCGCGAGCTGGTGGACCGCCCCGAGATCCAGGCGCGCTACGACGTCATCGGCATGCTGCTGCCCACCTGCCCGTTCCGCACCCCCGACCAGGTGCGCGCCGGTATCGCCGCGCTCGACAAGGACGTGGACGCGGCCATTGCCTTCACCGGTTATGAATTCCCGCCGACCATGGCGGTGACCTTCGACGGCCAGGGCCTCATGAACCCGCTCTACAACCCTTCGCCGCTGATCACCGGCAACACCCGCTCCCAGGACCAGGTGCCGACCTTCCGGCCCAACGGCGCGTTCTTTTTCTCCTGGATCGACTCCTTCCGCCGCTTGCGCAGCTTCTACGCCGGCAAGGTGCGCGGCGTGACCATGCCGCGGATCAATTCGGTCGATATCGATGACGGAGATGACTTTGCCTACGCCCAGTATCTCATCGACCGGGGACAGATTGCGGTGACGCCATGAGCCCCCTGGCAAAGGACGTCACCATCCGCGGCAAACGGGTCAGCGACGCCGATCCGGTGTTCATCGTCGCCGAGATCGCCTGCGGCCACCAGGGCGACGTCGGCCAGTGCAAGGCCTTGATCGACGCAGCCGCCGACGCCGGCGCCGACGCGGTGCAACTGGAGTTCTTCTATCCGCCCGCCAATATGGTGGGCTCGCTGGAGTTTTATAAGATCGTCGAGGACCTGGCCTTCACCAAGGACCAGTGGCAGGACCTGATGAACCACGTCCGCCGTCATGACATCGCGGCGTCGGTGTTCGTCTACGATGATGTCAGCATGGACTGGGCGCTGGAGATGAAGCCCGACATGCTGAAGCTGAACTCGTCGGATATTTCCAATCCGGACCTGATCGTCGCCGCGGCCAAATCCGGCCTGCCGTTCACGGTCGGCACCGGCGCCTCGACCCTGCAGGAGATCAAGGACGCGGTCGCGCTGTCCCTGAAACATGGCGGCACGCGCATGATCCTGCAGCACGGGGTGCAGAACTTCCCGACGCCGTCCGACCAGGCCCATATCCGGCGCATCGCCCTGCTGAAAGAGGCGCTGGGCGCGCTGATCATGTACGCCGACCATACCGACGCCAGCCTGCCCCTAGCCCATCACCTCGACCTCGCGGCACTCGGCATGGGCGCCTGCATGGTGGAAAAGCACATGGTGCTGTCGCGCGCCGCCAAGGGCGTGGACTGGCAGGCGGCGCTGGAACCGGCGGAGTTCAAGGCCTATGTCGCGACCATGCGCGCCGGTTCGCGCGCGCTGGGTCCCGGTCACCTGCCGCCGCCGACCGAGGGCGACGAACGCTATCGCCGCTTCCAGAAGAAAAGCATCGTCGCGGCGCGCGATATCCCGGCCGGCGCCAGGTTGATCCGTGCCGACGTTTCGTTCCTGCGCGCCCAGGGCACGGAGGCCGGACTATCGCCCATGAAGTTCGCGGCCCTTGAAGGCCGCGTCACCACGCGCGCCATCGCCAAGTGGGAACAAATCACTCTCGCCGATCTCGCGGGTGCTTGAGCCTCCATGCAGGCCGACGCCATCGCCCTCATCAACGCCATCGAGAGAACCTGCGACACCGCGGCGTTGACCTACCGCGGTGTCTGCTATTGGCCGCTGGCGCGGCTGCGGCTGTGGACAACGCTGATCCAGCGCATGGTCACCGGCAAGAAAACCGCCGACGCCGAAGCGGTCAGCAACAGCGGCCCGACATTCACCGCCGCCGCGGAACCTCAAGCCGAGCTGGTGGACCCGGCCCTGGGCCTGTTGCGCGCCGCCGGCAGCGGCGCGGCGCGCCCAGCGCGACCGGAGATCGTGTTCTTCGCGCGGCCCGAGGAACATTCCGACAAAACCCCCACCGGCATGTTCGCCAAGGTGCTGGACAGCGTCATCGAACGGGCGCCGTCCCATGCCAAGCTGGAGTTGGCCGACCCGAAGACCCTGGGATTCGCCCGCGCGCATCCCAGCCTGTTCATCGACCTGGGCCGGGCCGGCGCCGGTGTCACCTTCGATCCGCCGGGAGTCCTGGCCGGACTGGCGGACCTGACCGCCGCCGCGCAGAAGGAAGCCGGCGTTGTGCTCGATCAGGCCCAACTCCTCACCGACATGGGCAAGATCTTCTACTTCGCCCGTATCTTCGAGAAACTGTTGCGGTCCCTCGGCCCCAAGGCGTTCATCCATTCGGTTTACTATCATCCTGTCGGCATGGCCTGGATGCTGGCCTGCCGCTGGGCCAGCGTGCGGTCCATCGACCTGCAGCATGGTCGCCTTGGGCCGCATCACGGCCTTTACACCGATCTGATCGCCGCACCCGCCGATGGCTACGCCCTAACGCCGGACCGCATCTGGTGCTGGGGAACGCGCACGGTTGACGATATTGCCCGCGCCATGAACCCCGCCTGCACGCGCCACCGCGGCTTCGCCGGCGGCAACGCCTGGCTCTACAAATGGCGCTATGGCGATACCTCCGCCTTCGCGCCGCCGGACCTTGACGCCTTCACCCGGCGCCTCGCCGGCAAACGCGTCATCCTGGTCAGCCTGCAGCCCCTGGATACGCCGGTGCCGCCGGCCCTGCTGGATGCCCTGCGCAAGGCACCGGCAGACTGGTTCTGGCTCCTGCGCCTGCATCCCCTGCGGCGCCACACCGCGCCGGAAATCGCCGCCTTGCTGGCGCGGGCCGGCGTGACGCAGGTGGAGATGGACGCCGCCACCACCTTTCCGCTGTTCAGCCTGTTGCGCCTCGCCCATCACCATGTGACGGCGTTCTCGTCGGTGGCGGTCGAGGCGGCGGCCTTCGACCTGCGCACCAGCCTGACGGCGCCCGAGGGCGAAACCATCTTCGCCCCCGAAATCGCGCGCGGCATCTGCCGCTACACCCCCACCGGCGATGCATTGCTCGCCCATATCGGCGAGGTATTATCCGGGGAGCGCGCGGCGCTCGGCAGCGACTTCATCGATATGCATGAAGGGATCGTCGACCGCGCCCTGACGGCGGTTTTGAGCCCGTGATACCTTGAACCCATGACCCAGAACACCATCCAGATCGGCGATCATGTTGTCGGACCGGGAAACCCCGCGTTCGTCATTGCCGAAGCCGGCGTCAATCACAACGGCTCGGTCGACCTGGCCCTCAAGCTGGTCGACGCCGCCCGCGGCGCCGGCGTCGATTGCATCAAGTTCCAGACCTACAAAGCCGAACGCGTCGCCACCGCGGATGCGCCAAAGGCGTCCTACCAGCTCGAAGTCACCGATCCGGCAGAATCGCAGATCGCCATGCTCAAGGCGCTTGAACTGGATCTCGGCGCCTATCCCGGCTTGATGGCGGCCTGCCGCAAGGCGGGCCTGGTGTTCACATCGACACCCTATAACGAAGAAGATATCGACTTTCTCGTGAATCTCGGCGTCCCGGCCCTGAAGCTCGCGTCGATTCACGCGGCCGAGCCGTCAACCTTGCGCGCCGCGGCGGCGCCGGGCCTGCCGGTGATCCTGTCCACCGGCATGTGCACCATGGACGAGGTCAAACGCGCGGTGGATGTGTTCCGCGGCGCCGGCAACGACAAGCTCATCCTGCTCCAATGCACCACGAACTACCCGTCCGCCACCGCCGACGCCAACCTGCAGGCCATGGCTACGATGGGCGAGCAGCTGGGCGTGATGATGGGTTACTCCGACCACACCCAGAGCGACACCGCCTGCATCGCCGCCGTTGCCCTGGGCGCGCATGTGATCGAGAAGCATTTCACGCTCGACAAGACCATGCCCGGCCCGGACCAGCCGACCTCGCTGGAACCCGCCGAGATGGCGCGGCTGATGACCGCCATCCGCGAAACGGAATCGGCGCTGGGCTCCGGCGTCAAGACCCCTCCCCCCAGCGAGGCGCGCAACATCCCCGGCATGCGCCGCGGCATCGTTGCCCGCCGCGCCATCCGCAAAGGCGCGCGCATCACCGCGCAAGACCTGATCCTCAAGCGCCCGCTGTCGGAGATCGCGCCGGCGGACTGGGACAAGGTGGTGGGCCGCACCGCCGCCCGCGACATCACCGAAGGCGCCGCCCTGGCGCGCGCGGATATCACGTCATGACCCTTTATGTTTCCTCGGGGGCCTTCCAGTCGCGCACCGTCGCCGCCGTGGTGGACGACGCGCTGCGCCTGGGGATCACCCATGTGGAGCTAAGCTCCGGCCTCGCCCATGCGCCCGCGCTGGAACAGGATATCCGGCGCGGCATGACCCTGGGGCTGAGCTTCCTGGTGCATAATTACTTCCCGGCGCCGGCCGATCCCATGGTGCTCAATCTCACCGCCGCCGACCCCGCCGACCTCGCCTGGAGCATCGCCCACTGCAAGCGCGCCATCGACCTGTCCGAGGCGGTCGGCGGCGGCTTCTACAGCCTGCACAGCGGTTACGTCGCCGCCCTCAAGGCCCATCAACTCGGCAAGCCCGACGAACAGGCCGAGGCCTTCAAGCACGCCGCCATCGACCGGGACGCCGCCTATGCCCTGATGATCCGCTCGGTGCGCGAGGTGGCCGACTACGCCGCCGCCAAGCGCAAGTCGCTGCTGCTGGAGAATAATGTGATCTCACCGGTGTACCTGGCCAAGGCGCCGGCCAATCCGCTGCTCATGACCGACGCCCGGGAGATCGTGCGCTTTATGAAGGAGGTGGACAAGCCCAATGTCGGCTTCCTGATCGACACCGGCCACACCAAGGTATCCGGCACCGCCCTGGGCTATGACCCGCACGCCTTCATGGACGCGGTCGCGCCTTACGTGCGCGCGCTGCACCTGAGCGACAACGACGGGCGCGAGGACCAGAACCTGCCGTTCGACGAAACCGCATGGTTCTATCCGCGCCTGAGAGAGTTCCGTCACGTTCCGTGGGTACTGGAAGCCTACCGCCTCGAGGACGGCACGATGAAACAGCAGGTCGCGATGCTCGCCGCCTGCAAAGCCGCGTAAGGACAAAAGCGATGGGCGACATCTCTCAACACCCGCCGGTACTGAACTGGCTCGAAGGCCGCCACGACGTTTACACCCGCGCCGGCGCCGCCGACCTGCAGAGCAGCATTCACCGCAACCTGATGGCCACCTTCAAGGACGAGGCTTCGGCGGCGGCCTACCTCGCCACCGACCGGTCCCATTGGCGCCAGCAGGCCATCATCAAGGCCCAATTCGTCATGGGCCGCACCTATTCGGGCACGATCCTGGAGATCGGCGCCGGCACCGGCTGGGCGTCGAGCCTGCTGTCGACCTTGACGCAGGTCGACAGGGTTTACTGCTCGGACTACGACGCGGTGGCGGTGGAAACGTTGATGCCGCAGGTGCAGAAGTCCTTGAACGCCAACGCCGGCAAGATCCAACGGGTGTTCGGATCGTTCAACAGCATCCCCATGGAGAACGAGGTCGACACCGTCGTCTCGATCGGCGCGCTGCATCATTCGGAGAACCTGTTCGTCACCTTGTCGGAGTGCTTCAAGGCCTTGAAGCCGGGCGGCTGGCTGGTGGCGAGCGAGCCCACCTACCCGGACTCGGAGAGCAACCGCAGGATCGAGGCGCGCTACAAGAAGGAAGACGCCGCGTCGATGAAGAAATACGGCAAGGTCACAAAGCACGAAGACAACTCCGATCACTATTACCGCCTCAGCGAGTTCATCGCCGCCGCCTATAGCGCGAAGTTCGACGTTCATCCGTTCGTGTTCGACCTCGCCGGAAGCCGCCAGGCCGACGACAAGACCCTCCAGGACCGCAAGACCGGAACCGGTTTCTTCCCCAACGTGCTGTATCCGTACTTCGCCAGGAACCCCGCCAATCCCATGTTCGACGTGCTGCTGCTGGCGCTGCAAAAGCCGATCGACGGCGGCTGCGATTTGAATCATGTACTTTCCGGCAACGGCCGCACCTGGACAGGCGCATGAGGATGGGCGCATGACCGATGTCGACCTCAGCCGCACGATCCCCGGAATCGCCGCGCTGAAGACCGCGGCGGCCAACAGCCACAGCCGCTTTGCCTTCGCCGCCGATGTACCCGGCAGCGCCGGCTGGCGCATGGCGCAGGCCGCGCCCGTCCCGGTCACATCGACGCCGAAGTTCCGCCTTTCGGCGGCGGATACCGTCTTCACCATGGGCTCCTGCTTCGCCCGCAACGTCGAGGAAAGCCTGATCAGGCTCGGGATCAAGGTGTCGCTCGCGGACTTCGATTTCCCGCTGTCCTATTTCCATCCCAATTACGGGCGGCTCAATACCTGGGTGAACACCTCGCTCCACGGGAACATGGTGCGCTCGGTTCTGAACAAATACACGCCGCTGTCGATGCTCAATGAGTTCGAGCGGCTGCTGCGGCCGGAAGGCTTCACCGACCCCCATGCCGGACTGATCCAGGTGGAACCCGACAAGTGGTTCGACCCGCACATAAAGAACACCCGGATGATGAGCCTGGAGGAAGCCCGCGCCGCCCGCGCGCTGGTCGAGGGCGCCACCGCCCGCGTGCGCGAGGCGACCACCGTGTTCCTGACGTTGGGCTTCACCGAGACCTGGATCGATTCCGCCACCGGCTACGTGCTCAACGTGGCGCCCTCGCCGCTGCTGATCCGCAAGTGGCCCAACCGCTTCCGCTTCTACAACGCCACCCATGCCGATGTGCTGGCGTCGCTCGCGCATATTCACGACCTCACCTGCGCGCGCATCCGCCCCGACATGAAATTCGTGGTCACGGTCTCGCCGGTGCCGCTCGGCACCACCTTCACCGACATGGACGTGATCACCGCCAACGCCTATTCCAAGGCCACCTTGCGCGCGGCCGCCGGGGAATTCTGCGCCGGGCGCGCCAATATCGACTACTACCCGAGCTACGAGATGGTCACCTCCACCGACCCCAAGATCGCCTGGCAGGAAGACCGGATTCACGTGACGGTGCCGGTGGTGGACGCGGTTATCGCACGCTTCGTGGAGACCTATTTCGGCCAAAGCGCTGTTGCCAATCCCGCGCCTTCCGCGCCATAACGGCGCCACCTCGACCAGCCCTATAGGCTCTCCATGCGTCTTCTTGTCACCGGCGGCTACGGCTTCATCGGCTCCGCTTATATCCGCCATGTCGCGAAAACCCCGGGCGCGGCGGTCCTCAACGTCGACAAGATGACCTACGCCGCCAACCCCAAGGCGGTGGAGGCGGCGGCCCACCAGTTTGTGCAAGCCGACATCGCCGACCGCGCCGCCATGCGCGCGCAGCTCGCGGCCTTCAAGCCGGACGCGGTGGTGAACTTCGCCGCCGAGACCCATGTCGACCGCTCCATCGACGGGCCGTCCTTGTTCGTGCACACCAATGTCATGGGCACCGCGATCCTGCTGGAAGAAACCACTGCCTACTGGAAGACGCTGGATGACGCCGGCAAGGCGGGTTTCCGCTTCCACCACATCTCCACCGACGAGGTGTTCGGGACCTTGGGCAGCGATGGTTTGTTCACCGAGACCACGCCCTACCGGCCCAACTCGCCCTATTCCGCCAGCAAGGCCGCGGCCGACCACCTGGTGCGCGCCTGGAACCACACCTACGGCCTGCCGGTGCTGGTGACCAACTGCTCCAACAACTACGGCCCGTGGCAGTTCCCCGAGAAGCTGATCCCGGTGATGATCATCAAGGCGCTGTTGGGCGAGCCGCTGCCGGTCTACGGCAAGGGCGAGAACGTGCGCGACTGGCTGCATGTGGACGACCACGCCGAGGCCTTGTGGCTGGTGCTGCGCAGGGGCGTGGTCGGCGACAGCTACAACGTCGGCGGCAACTCCGAGCGCAAGAACCTCGACGTCGTGCACACCATCTGCGACCTGGTGGACCGGGCCGCTCCCCTGGACAAAATGGGCGCGAAGTCCCGGCGCAGTTTGGTGAGCTATGTCACCGACCGTCCCGGCCACGACTTCCGCTATGCCATCGACGCCTCGAAGATCGCGCGCGAACTCGGCTGGAAACCCCGGCATACCTTCGAGCAGGGCCTGGCCGAGACCGTGGCCTGGTACTTGAATAACCGCGACTGGTGGCAGGGCATCCGCGACAAGGCTTACGCCCAGCAGCGGCTCGGACTTAGCACGTAGCTCTTGCAGCGCCGATGAGTCCGGCGGCGGTGTAGACGCACAGGCCGACGATATTCGGATACGATCCGTTGATATCGCTGACCAGGGCGGCGGCGCGGCCCTGGATGCCGTAACCCCCGGCCTTGCCGATGCCTTCGCCCGACTGGATGTAAGCCGCGATCTCGGCATGCGACAGCCGCTTCATGGTCACCGCCGTCATCACCGTCCGCTCCCACACCTGCCCGTTGGGCGCGCGCACGCAAATCCCGCCGTAGACCCGGTGGCGGCGGCCGGACAGCAATTCCAGGCAGGCGCGCACATCGGCTTCGCTTTCGGCCTTGGGTAGGATGCGCCGTCCGCAGGCCACGACCGTATCCGCGGCCAGGATGAGCGCCGCGGGATGCCGTCCGGCGACCAGCGCCGCCTTGGCCGCCGCGAGCCGCCCGGCGTGGGGGCGCGGCAGTTCGTCCTTGAGCGGCGTCTCGTCGAGATCGGCGGGGTCGACCGCGTCCGGCGCAAGGCCGATCTGCGTCAGCAGCTGCAGGCGGCGCGGCGAGGCCGAAGCCAGGATGAAGGGCGCGGTCATGGCGTGTTGTGCCTCTTCAGCCGCGCATGTGCAAGACGCAGAGCAGGGTGAACAGCCGGCGGGCGGTGTTGTGGTCGAGGTCGGCGTGTTCGGCCAGTCGCTCCGCGAGCATCGCCGCGCCTTCGTTGTGCAGCGCGCGCCGGCCCATGTCGATGGCCTCGATCTGCGCCGGCGATGACGTTTTGATGGCGTCGTAATAGCTCTCGCACACCATGAAGTAATCCTTCACCAGCATGCGGAACGGCCGCACCGGCAGGGTAATCTGCTTTTGCGGCGCCGCCTGTCCGTCGGCGACGTCGAACACCAGCCGGTCGTCGGAGAGACCGAGCCGCAGGTGGTAAGGGCCGGCGGACGCGCCGTCGCCCTTGAGGATGAAGGTGTTCTCTTCCAAGAGATCGAACAGCGCCACTTCGCGCTCATGCTCGACCTCGGGACGGCGGCGCAGGAAGGAGCGCTCGTCCAGTTCGACCCGCACAATGGAGCGCGGGCGGGCGCGGGGAGGATCGTCCGCGCTCACGTTCGCTCTCAGCCCGGCGAGACGCGCTCGATGCGCGCGCCGCAGGCGGCCAGTTTCTGCTCCAGCCGCTCGTAGCCGCGGTCGAGGTGATAGACGCGGTTGATGACGGTCTCGCCCGAGGCGGCGAGACCCGCCAGCACCAGCGAGGACGAGGCGCGCAGGTCCGTGGCCATGACCGGCGCGCCCGACAGCTGCTTGCGGCCGCGCACGATGGCCGATGCGCCGTGCACGTTGACGTCGGCGCCGAAGCGCGCCAGTTCCGGCACATGCATGAAGCGGTTCTCGAAAATGGTCTCGGTGATCATGGAAGCGCCGTCGGCGGTGGCCATCAGCGCCATCCACTGGGCCTGCATATCGGTGGGGAAGCCCGGGAACGGGTCGGTGGCCACGTCGACGCCGCGGATGTCGCCCGGCGCCGAGACCGTGATGCCGTCCTTGCCGTCCTCGACCTCGACACCCGCCTGGCGCAGCGCGGCGAACACCGATTCCAGCAGGTCGTAGCGCGTGCCCTTGAGCACCACGCGGCCGCGGGTGATGGCGCCGGCGATGGCGTAAGTGCCGGTCTCGATGCGGTCCGGAATGACGGCGACCCGCGCCCCGTGCAGGGACGACACGCCCTTGATGCGCAGGGTCCCCGAGCCGATCCCGGAGATGTCCGCGCCCATGGCGTTGAGGCAGTCGGCCAGGTTGCCGATCTCCGGTTCGCGGGCGGCGTTTTCCAACAGCGTCTCGCCCTTGGCCAGCGCCGCCGCCATCAGCAGGTTCTCCGTCCCGCCGACGGTCACCTTGGGGAACGTCACCTTGGCGCCCTTCAGGCCGCCGGGCGCGAAAGCGTAGATATAGCCCTCGCGCACGTCGATCTTGGCGCCCAGGACTTCCAGGGCCTTCAAATGCAGGTCCACGGGGCGCGAGCCGATGGCGCAGCCGCCGGGCAGCGACACCTTGGCCTCGCCCATGCGCGCCAGCAGCGGGCCCAGCACCAGCACCGAGGCGCGCATGCGGCGCACCAAGTCGTAGGGCGCGGTGAGGTCGGTGATGCGGTCGGCCGTGAGCGTCATGGTCTGGCCGGTGGCGCCGGCCTCGAGGCTGTCATGCCCGGCGCCGATGGCCGACTGGTCGACCCGCGTGCCATGGTGGCGCAAGAGCTTGCTCAAGGTGGCGATGTCGGCGAGATCCGGCATGTTGACCAGGGTCAGCGGCTCCGACGTGAGCAGGCTGGCCGTCATCAGGGGCAGCGCCGCGTTCTTGGCGCCGCCGATGGTGATGTCGCCGTTGAGCGGTACGCCGCCTTCTATTCTTATGCTGTCCACGTTACGCCTGTTGTGAGGAAGACCGGAGTGTCGGCGGGGTTTGCGCCGGGATAATGGCGCCTTAAAGGCGCGGCAAGGTCACGCCCTTCTGCCCCTGGTACTTGCCCTTGCGGTCGGCATAGGAGGTTTCGCAAGTACTGTCGGCCTTGAGGAAGATGAACTGGGCGGCGCCTTCGTTGGCGTAGATGCGCGCCGGCATCGGCGTGGTGTTGGAGAATTCCAGGGTCACATGGCCTTCCCACTCGGGCTCCAGCGGCGTGACGTTGACGATGATGCCGCAGCGGGCATAGGTGGACTTGCCGAGGCAGATCACCAGGGTGTCGCGCGGAATGCGGAAGTACTCGACCGTGCGCGCCAGCGCGAAACTGTTGGGCGGGATGACGCAGATATCGGTCTTGCGGTCGACAAAACCCCGGTCGGAGAAATTCTTGGGGTCCACCACCACGGAATCGAGGTTGGTGAAGATCTTGAACTCGTCCGAGACCCGCGCGTCGTAGCCGTAGGACGACACGCCGTAGGAGATGACCCCTTCGCGCGCCAGGCGGTCGGTGAAGGGCGCGATCATGCCCTTGTTCACCGCCATGTCGCGGATCCAGGTGTCGGGCATCACGGTCATGGCGGGTCCTTGGCGTACGTAAGTGAACTGTGGATTGTGTAACTTAAGACGTGAGCGGGCCTCAAGCTAGCCGGACGCTTCGTCGGGGCTTGGGTCCTGATGCGGCTCCCGGTGCGGCTCGGGGTGCGGCTCCTGGTGTGACGCGGGCGCCTGGCCGCGGGCCTGGGCTTTGCGGCGCTGGAGATTCTCGCGCAGTGCCGCCGCCTGGCGCTCCCTGGCCGCGGCCGAAGCCGGCGCCGTCCGCCCCGGCCTGGCCCCAAATGAATCTCGGTTCTTGTCCACAACCCGCCTCCATCGGCCCCGCATTTGTGTAAAAACCCAGTAAATACGGGGGTTTTAGGGGCCGCACCCATCGCTTGCGGCCCTTTGGCTGTTATGGCATGTTCCGCGCCTCTTTGCAGGCGGGGTTCACGCTTTTCGACCCCCGATGTCCTCTACGCTGCCGTAGCTCAGTGGTAGAGCACCCCCTTGGTAAGGGGGAGGTCGGTAGTTCAATCCTACTCGGCAGCACCATTCTCCCCGAGGACATCTCAAAGAGCTGTGCGTCTTTGTGAAAAGCTGGGCGCCTTTAAACTGTTTCACGTGAAACAGTTTTCTGAGGGTCCCCTTTTCACCCGCTGCCGGTGTTTTCACCTTCACCGGGGTTCGTTCGTCAGGGTCCGATGGCCTATTTCGCCAACCGCGCCGTCAACCTGCTCAATCTCCACTACGCCATCCACTCCGTCGCGCTGTTCGGCAGCGGCGCGTTCTTTTTTGTCTACCTGCTGAAAGCGGGTGTGCCGGTGGCGGGCGTGCTGCTGGCGCTGGCGGCGATCCTCGCGGGACGATTCCTGATCCGCCCCGCCGTCATCCCGCTGGCGGCGCGCTTCGGCCTGCGGCCGGTGCTGATCGTCGGCACTCTTTTCACGGCCCTGCAGTTCCCGCTGTTGGCAGCGGTGGACGGCATCGGCCCCGCCCTTTTCACGCTGTGCGCCGTCGCCTCCATCGGCGACACCCTGTACTGGACCAGCTATCACGCCACCTTCGCCACTCTCGGCGACCTCGAGCATCGCGGCCACCAGATCAGCGCCCGCGAGGCGGTGGTGGCGGTGATCGGCATCGTCAGCCCGCTGGTCACCGGCTGGGCGCTGGTGACCTTTGGGCCGCGCGTCGCCTTTGGCTCCACCGCCCTGGTTCAGATCCTGGCCGCGGCGCCCTTGCTGGGTATTCCGAAAATCGAAGTGGCGCGGGACGTCCCCGGCGCCCTGAAAGCCTCTGTCCCCGGAATCCTCCTGTTCATCACCGACGGCTGGATCGCCGTGGGCTTCATGATCGTGTGGCAGATCGGGCTGTTCATCACCCTGGGCGAGAGCTTCCTGGCCTACGGCGGCGCGCTCGCCGTGGCGGCGCTCGCCGGCGCCGCCGGCGGGTTGATCCTCGGCCGGTTCATCGATCGCGGCCATGGCCTGAAAATACTGTGGCTCGCGGTGCTGGCGCTGGGCACGGCGATTTGCCTGCGGGCCGGCGCGCTCGGCAATCCGGCGCTGGCGGTGGTCGCCAACGCCGCCGGCGCCTTTGTGGTATGCC
This sequence comes from Rhodospirillaceae bacterium, assembly GCA_041905795.1. Classification (GTDB taxonomy): domain Bacteria; phylum Pseudomonadota; class Alphaproteobacteria; order Rhodospirillales; family Rhodospirillaceae; genus SHVO01. Next base: position 275,269 of record JAYRKL010000001.1, read on the forward strand.
TCTACACCCCGATGCTCATGACCGCCGTCTACAACCAGGCCAAGCAGGCGCCGTGCACCTTGCGCTTCCACGTCGCCACCGAAGGCGGATGGGACGCGGGCGGGAGTGCGGCCTGCCTCACCGCCGCCGCCATGATCGGATACGGCGCGCCGTTGGCGGCAGGCGTGCTGCTGGCCCTGATCGGCGCGGCGGCGGCGTTTGTCCTGCTGCGGCGCTATTACCGTGGAGTTTCGGCCTGATGGCCCCGCTTCTCATCCTGCGCAACATCGGCCTCACCTTCGGCGGCCACCCCTTGCTGAGCGGCGCGGATTTGTCCGTGTCCGAAGGTGAAAGATTGTGCCTGGTGGGCCGCAACGGCTCGGGCAAGTCGACCCTGCTCAAGATCGCCGCCGGGCTGGTGCAGCCCGACAGCGGCGACCGCGACCTGAAACGCGGCATCTCCATCCGCTACCTGCCGCAGGAACCGGACCTCGCCGGCTTCGCCACCACCCTGGCTTATGCGGAAGCCGGCCTGGGCCCGCACGACGATCCCTACCGCGCGCGCTACCTGCTCGAACAATTGGGACTCACCGGCCAGGAAGACCCCGCCCATCTCTCCGGCGGCGAGATCCGGCGCGCGGCGCTGGCCCGCACCCTCGCCCCGGAACCCGACGTGCTGCTGCTGGACGAGCCCACCAACCACCTCGACCTGCCGCTGATCGAATGGCTGGAAGAGACGTTGAAAGAGAGCCGCTCGGCCCTGGTGCTCATCAGCCACGACCGCCGCTTCCTGACCAACCTGTCGCGCACGACCGTGTGGCTGGACCGGGGACAGACCCGGCGCCTGGACCAGGGTTTTGGCGCTTTCGAAGCCTGGCGCGACGAGGTGTTGGAGCAGGAGGAAACCGCCGGGCATAAACTCGACCGCAAGATCGCCCGGGAAGAGGACTGGGTGCGCTACGGCGTCTCCGGCCGGCGCAAGCGCAACCAGAAACGCCTCGCCGACCTGCAGACCATGAAACGCAGCCGGCGCGAGGAGCGCCGCGCCCAGGGCAGCGTCGCCATGCCCGAGGTCGCCGGCGAAATGTCCGCCAAGCTGGTGGTGGAAGCCAAGAACGTGAGCAAGTCCTACGGCGGCCCAAGTGGAGAGAGGGCCATCGTCAAGGATTTCAGTATTCGCGTGATGCGCGGCGACCGCATCGGCATCGTCGGCCCCAACGGCGCCGGCAAGACCACCCTGCTCAACCTGCTCAACGGCAGCCTGGCGCCGGACGAAGGTACGGTCCGCCAGGGCGCCAATCTGGAAACCGTGTCGCTGGACCAGAGCCGCGATTCGCTCGACCCCATGACCACCTTGCAGGACGCCTTGACCGGCGGTCACGGCGACCATGTGGCGGTGAACGGCGCCTCGCGCCATGTGGTCGGCTACATGCGCGACTTCCTGTTCGAGCCCAACCAGGCACGAGTCCGGGTCTCGGTGCTGTCGGGCGGCGAGCGCGGCCGCCTGATGCTGGCGCGCGCGCTGGCCAAGCCGTCCAATGTGCTTATCCTGGACGAACCCACCAACGACCTCGACCTGGAAACGCTCGAACTGCTGCAGGAAACCTTGGCCGATTATCCCGGGACGGTGCTGCTGGTCAGTCACGACCGCGATTTCCTGGACCGGACGGTGGACCGGTTGATCGCCTACGACGGCCCCGGCAAATGGACGGTCTATGCCGGTGGGTATTCGGACATGATCGCCCAGCGCGGCCACGGTGTCGAAGCGCGCGCGGTGCAAAAGCCCGCGGCGGCGCCGAAAGAAATCAAGGACACGCCGAAAGAAACTCCGCGCGCGCCGTCAAAGGGCAAGCTGAGCTTCAAGGAAGCGCACGCGCTCAAGACGCTGCCCGACCGCATCAAGACCTTGGAAGCGGAGATCGCCAAGCTGAAAGCGAAGCTCGCGACCCCGGACCTGTTCAGCCGCGACCCCAAGGCCTTCGCGGCCACCGCCAGCGCCTTGGAGCAGGCCGAAACCGACCTCGCCGCCGCCGAGGACGAATGGCTGGCGGTGGAGATGCGGCGCGAAGAGCTTGAAGGCTAGGGCTTAGGCGGTTCGGCGGTGGGCGGCGCCGGCGGTTCGCTTTTCGCGGGCCCGATAGGAATGGTCTTCTCGCCGGGGATGATCTCGTAAGGATCGCCCTTCACTTTTGGCAGCTTGGTGAAGAAGCCGCACCCGGCCTTGCTCTTGTCGTCGGACCCGGCGCGCATGACATGGGTGATGACTTTGTCGGTGCCGGTGAAATAGGTGCAGGACAGGCGCACCAGCTTGGACTCTCCCGTGGGTTCTTCGCGCGCGCTGCCGATCAGGACCGCATAGCCCTCGGTATAGAACTGATAGGCGGCGATTCCCAACATCAGGATGAAGGACGCCAGCATCACCCGTTCCGGGCGCCGGCGCGCCATGGGCAGAGGCGGTTTCTTCTCAGGTGTTTTCTTATCGCTCATGCACCTGGAGGTATTTGATCACCCCCGCCAAGGCAAGCCCCGGCGGTGTAAATGTTTGCAACCTGCTTGACTCCTAACCTGTCCTGACCGACCAAACGCATATGAACCACGCGCCTTTCCGCAGCCTGACCACCCCGGCGGCCCTGGCCGACGCCGGGCTGCTGGCGGCGGATGACGTGCCCGGACTGGCGGGCGTGGCCGAGCGCTATGCCATCGGCATCACCCCGGCCCTCGCCGCCTTGAGCCGGGCGCACCCGGCCATCGCGCGGCAGTTCGTGCCGGCGGCGGATGAACTGGTGGTGAGTTCGGCCGAACGCGCCGATCCTATCGGCGATCACAGCCATTCGCCGGTGAGGGGGATCGTGCACCGCTATCCCGACCGGCTGCTGCTGATGCCGACCTTGAGCTGCGCGGTCTATTGCCGTTTCTGCTTCCGCCGCGAAACCGTGGGCGAAACCGGCGTGCTGTCCGCGGCCGAAATGACCGCGGCCCTCGACTACATCCGCGCACAGCCGGGCGTGTGGGAAGTGATCCTCACCGGCGGCGACCCTTTGACGTTATCGCCGCGCCGTCTCTCGGAGATCCTCGCGGCGCTGGATGCCATTCCGCACGTGAAGACGGTGCGCATCCACAGCCGCGTGCCGGTGGCGGCGCCCGAGCGCATCGACGCCGCGCTGGTGACGGCGCTCACCGCCCTCTCCAAGCCGGTCTACCTCGGCATCCACTGCAATCATCCCGCCGAACTGACGCCCGCCGTGAAGGCCGCCTGCGCGCGCCTGGCCGACGCCGGTGTCCCCCTGCTGGCGCAGAGCGTGCTGCTCAAGGGCGTGAACGATGATACCGGGACGCTCGAAACCCTGTTCCGCGCCCTGGTCGAGGCGCGCGTGCGTCCCTATTACCTGCATCACCTGGACCTGGCACCCGGCACCGGTCACTTCCGCGTGCCTGTCGAAGAAGGGCAGCGTCTGGTGCAATCCCTGCGCGGGCGGCTGTCGGGCCTGGCCTTGCCGACCTACATCCTGGATATCCCCGGCGGCGCAGGAAAGGTGCCGGCGGGCGCGGGCTACATGTCGCCGGAAGGCGACGGCACCTTTGTGGTGCGCGATCCCAAAGGCAGGTTGCACGCCTACGATCCCGACCCCGCCAAAAGCAGTTGATGCGCTTTAAGCGCATTAAGAAGTTGATGCGCCTCCGGCGCAATGGTGTGATACCGCCATGGCGCAGATTCATCATCAGATCGTCATTGTCGGCGGCGGCGCGGCCGGGATCACGGTCGCCGCCGCCCTCCTGCGCCGCGGCCGCGACCGGCTGCTCGACATCGCCATCATCGAACCCTCGGATCATCACTATTACCAACCGGCTTTCACTTTGGTCGGCGCGGGCGCCTATGCCATGGCCCAGACCCGCCGCGACACGCGCGGGCTGATCCCCGACGGCGTCAGCTGGATCAAGGCCACCGTGCGCGGCTTCGCCCCCGACGCCAATATCGTGATGCTCACCTCGGGCAACAGCGTCACCTATGACTGCCTGGTGATTTGTCCCGGGCTGGTCTGCGACTGGGACGCCATCGCCGGCCTCAAGGACGCGCTCGGCGAGAACGGCGTCTGCAGCAACTATGCGCCGCGGTTCGCGGAATACACCTGGGAGTGTCAGAGGACTCTCAAGCCCGGCGCCAAGGCCTTGTTCACCCAGCCCGCCGCACCGATCAAATGCCCGGGCGCGCCGTTCGAGGCCGCCTACCTCGCCGCCGATCACTTGAAGCGGGCCGGCATCCGGCACCTGTGCGAGGTGCGTTTCCTGACCCAGGCGCCGGCCATCTTCGGCGTGCCGTTCTACGCCAGGGAACTGGTCAAGATCGCGGCCGCGCACGGCATCGACGTGCAGTACCAGCACAACCTGGTGGAGATCGACGGCGGCGCGCGGCGCGCGACGTTTGAGGTTGCCGGCGGCGAGAAAACCGGGACGCGCGTGGCGTTCGATTACGACATGCTGCATGTGACGCCGCCGCAGAGCCCGCCCGCCGCGCTCAAGGGCAGCCCGGTCGCCAACGCCGCCGGCTTCGTCGAGGTGAATGCCCACTCTCTCCAACATGTGAAGTATCCGAACATTTTCGGATTGGGCGACGCCGCCGGCACGGCCAATTCCAAGACCGCGGCGGCGGTGCGCAAGCAAGCGCCGGTGGTGGTGCGCAATCTGCTGCATCTGATGGCGGGCCGCGCGCTCGACGCCGGCTATGACGGTTATGCCTCCTGTCCGCTGACCACGGCCTATGGCAAAGTGCTCATGGCCGAGTTCATCTACGGCGGCAAACCAACGCCGACCCTGCCGCTGGACCCGCGCAAAGAGCGGACCCTGAACTGGATCATCAAGAAGTACGGCCTGCCGCGTCTGTATTGGGACTACATGCTCAAAGGCCACGACTCCTTTCCGGCCCACGACACCGCCTACGTCGAACCCGGCTGATGCGCGGGCGCCGCATCATCCTTGGCGCGATGCTGGCGGTGAGTCTGGCCGGCTGCGCGACAAAGCCGCGCTATCACATCAACGACGTGACCGAAGCCCGCGCCTTGTCGGATCACGGCTTCGCGCTGTTTGAATCCGGCGACTACCCCGGCGCCAAGGAAGCCCTCGACGCCGTCATCGCCTACGGCACGGTTGACGACGGGGACTACACCCGGCGCGCCGCGGTGTTCGGAGCGCTGAAGGATTACGAGCGGGCGCTGGCCGACAACGACAAGGCGCTGGCGCTGAACCCCGACGCCTGGCGCACCCACAACCAGCGGGCCATGTTCCACCAGCGTCTCGCCCAATATGACGCTGCCATCGCCGACCTCGACGTCGCCTACCGCGCGGCGCCGACCCAGCTCGACCTGTTGCGCCGGCGCGCGTATCTGAAAGTGGTCGCGGGCCGGTTCCAGGCCGCCATCGTCGACTACGACATGCTGGCGGACACCGGCGCCCAGAGGGGGGCGGGCATCCTCGGACGCGGGGTGTCGCTCTACCTCGACGGCCGTTGGCGGGAGGCGGCCGACATCTTTACCGGCATCCTGCAGAAGGACCCGGGCGACGGCCTCACCGCCTACTGGCTGGGCAAGGCCTCGCTGCGCGCCGGCCTGCCGCTGGATGTCGCCCAGTTCGGCGGGCGCGACGGCAAAGACCCGTCCTGGATCATGGCCGACGTGCTGCTCACCGCCGCCACCATGGACGAGGTCACCGCCAAGATCGCGCCCTTGGAAACCAAAGGCACGGGCGCCTGCGAGATCGAGCTGTTCTACGGCGTCTGGCGCGTCGCCCGCGCCGGCGGCGCGGGCGGAACGCCGGCGTTCCAGGCGGCGGAGAAACGCTGCCCCGCCGACAGCATCGAGGCCTCCGAGGCCCGTGTCGAACTGGGCCGCCTGTTCGCCGCCGCCGGCGGCGGACATTAAGCTCTTAAGGCACATAGCCGGTGGGCGGCGCGTTCTTCACGTCGCGGTAGCGATCGCGCAACTGGGTCTGGCGCGAGGTCAGGTCCTGGGCAAGCCCGCGGATGAACACCGCCGTCGGCATGCTGGCGATCTCCAGGGGATCGCCGCTCCAGATCACCAGGTCGGCATCCTTGCCGCGTTCCAGGGTGCCGTAGCTGCCCATACCCCAGATCTCGGCCGCGTTCCGGGTGATGGACGCCAGCGCCGCGCCGTAGGGCAGTCCGTTGGCGACCGCGATGCCGGCGAACTGCCTTAAACTCCGGTAGCGCTGATCCAGCGCGCCGCCCATGGTGGCGAGGACGACCTTCACCCCGGCTTTGTGAAGGCGCGGCACGTTGTCGAGGCTGGCGCCCAGGGTCTCGAAGCTGGTCGGCAGGTTGTCGCGCGGATCGGCGATGACAGGGATGCCGGCCTTGGCGAGGTCCGGCGCCGCCTTCCAGGCCTCGGCGCCGCCGAGCAGGATCACCCGCAGCTTGGTGGCGCCGGCGAAGGCGATCACCTGGCGGATATCGGACTCCCGGTAGGCTTCCATCACCAAGGGCATGCGTCCTTCGATCACCGGGATCAGCGCTTCCAGGTCCAGGCGCGGCAGCAAGGTGGCGCGGGTTTCGGCGCGGTCGAAGGCTTTGCGGTTGTCGCGGTAGAAGCGCACATCCTCGAACACCTGGCGCAGATACACCCACGACGCGCCGCGGGCGCCGCCGGAGAGCCTGGCCCCGCTGCTGTCCAAGGACGCGATCATGGCGACGCCGGGCCGCACCCAGAAGCTGGCGCCCTCGCCCAGGGACAGGGCGGCCGCCTGCCCGGCGAAGAGCGTCCTCGACGTGGTCGGGAAGGTGACGGCGCGGGTGATCCCATGCATGCGCGTGACCGGAATCGCCGCCGACGCCGGATTGATGCCGTAAGACACATCGAAAGCCGCGCTGAACTCGGCTTTCGCCGCGGTGGTGTCGTCGGTGGTGCTCTCGGCGCTGACTTCGCGCAGGCCCAGGAAGGTGACCGAATCCATCAGCCCCGGCGTGACGATGGCGCCTTTGGCGTCGATCACCTTGGCGCCCGCGGGCGGCGCGAGCCCCGCGCCCACCGCCGTGATGACGCCGCCGTCGAATACGACCGTCGCATTGTCGATCACACCCGCGGCGCCCATGGTGTGCACCACGCCGTTGACGACGGCGACCGGTTCCGCCGCGGCCGGCGTTGTGAGCAGCGCGACGAGGATCAGGAGCTTTTTCATGGCGCGCCCTTCCCGCCGGCGTAGCCCAACTCGAAATCCGATCTGAACTGGCGCTTGGGGTCGTGCAGGTCGTAGGTCAGCGCGCCGTCGATATAGACCTTCTCGGCGCGGGCGTAGACGCTGAAGGGATCGCGGTCCCAGACCACGACGTCCGCCATCTTGCCGGCGGCCAGCGAGCCGGTCTTGGCGTCGATGCCCAGCGCCTTGGCGGGATTGAGGGCCAGCCAGGTCCAGGCCTCGGCGTCGGAAATCTTGAGGCCCATGCGGCGCCCGGCGGCAAGGGCGCGCGCCACGTCCTGGTTGAGCCGCTGGTTGCCGACATTGTCGTCGGAATGGACCATGGCGCAGGCGCCGGCGGCGTGGACCAGCGGGATGTTCTCCTCGATGCCGTCCAGGGACTCCATCTTGAAGCCCCACCAGTCGGCCCACATCGAGGCGCAGATGCCTTCCTTCGCCAGGAGATCGCCGACCTTGTAGGCCTCGACGGCGTGGTGGAACGAAGTGACGCGGTAGCCGAATTCCTTGGACATATCGATCACCTGCGCCATCTCGTCGGCGCGGTAGCAATGCATATGGACAAGAATCTCGCCGCGCAACGCGCCCGCCAGGGTCTCCAGCTGCAAGTCGCGCTTGGGCGGCTTGAGTTCTTCCTCTTTTTTGCCCGGCTCAGGTTTGGCGTTTTTCTTGGCTTCGTATTTGTCCCATTCGTCGCGGTAACCCTGGGCCGCGATCCAGGCGGCGCGGTAGCCGGCGAAGTTGCCCATGCGCGTGGCCGGCGACGCGCCCTTGCCGCCATAGACCCGCTTGGGGTTCTCGCCGCAGGCCATTTTCATGCCGTAAGGCGCGCCCGGGAACTTCATGCCCTGCACGGTCCGCGACCAGACATTCTTGATCGTCACCGCGCGTCCGCCGAACAGGTTGGCCGATCCCGGCAGGATCTGCATGACCGTCACACCGCCCGCCAGCGCGCGCGCAAATGCCGGGTCCTGCGGCCACACGCTGTGCTCGGCCCACACTTGCGCCGTGTTGGGGCTGGTCATTTCGTTGCCGTCGTCGTTGGCGTTCACCGACGGCACGGCGTAGTCGCCGAGATGGGAGTGCACGTCGATGATGCCGGGGGTGACGACCTTGCCTTTGCCGTCGATGACCGCGGCGCCGGCCGGCGGCGCGACATCGGGCCCGACCGCGAGGATCTTGCCCTCCGCCATGACGATGGTGGCGCTGGGATAATAGGCGCCGGCGCCGGTGAACAGCGCGGCGTTGACGATGGCGGTCACCGGCGCGGCCGGCGCTTTATAGGTTGAAGGATACGGGTCTTTGAGATTGGGCTGGGCTTTTTCAGCGGCGAGCCCCGGCGCGGCCAAAGCCACACAGAGTCCGCCGGACAGGATCCACGTGCGCATGCGCCCCTCCCTTGATCAGGGAACGAGCGTGACACGGGGTTGTTCTGGCGTGCAAGCCGGAGCATCGCCCCGAAAAGTGGGAACCGGTTTTCGAATAAGGCGATGCGACAAATATTTAGAGATCGCCTTTGTCACGCGCGGGCAAGAGATTGTGTTTGCGCAACGTATTGCGGAACTGGTGATACCCCAGCCCCAGGCGCCGCGCCGCCACGCGCTGGTTGTGGCGCGCTTCGTTGAGCGCGCGGGCCAGGAGGCCGCTCTCGAACGCCGCCACCGCCGATTTGAAATCGTCCGGGAGCGCGGACGCCGTATGCATGTCCGCCGCAGTGACGGTTTCAGCCGGCGCGCCGTCGCGGATCACGCCCGGAGCCGGTGTGGGACGGAACGGCGATTCAAACGGATCGAACTGCACCCGGTCGATGGCTTTGTTTTCTTCGGGCCAATGAGCGACCGCGCGCTCCACCACGTTCTTCAGTTCGCGTACATTGCCGGCCCACGGATGGGCGTCGAGCATCGCCTGGGCCGGCGCGGTGAATCCGGGAAACAGCTTCCAGCCCTGGTCGCGCGCCATCTCGCGGCCGAAGTGATCGGCCAGCAGCGCCACATCACCTATACGGGCCCGCAACGGCGGCAGCGTCAGCACGTCGAACGCCAGGCGGTCGAGCAAGTCTTCGCGGAATCGTCCCGCCGCCGCCTCGCTCGGCAGGTCGCGGTTGGTGGCGGCCACCACGCGCACGGAGACTTTCAGGGTTTCGGTGCCGCCCAAGCGCTCGAATTCGCCGTATTCGATGGCGCGCAGGACCTTCTCCTGCACCGCCAAGCCGGCGTTGCCGATCTCGTCCAGGAACAGCGTGCCGCCGTCGGCCAATTCAAACCGGCCCTGGCGCCGCTTGGCCGCGCCGGTGAAGGCGCCGGGCTCGACGCCGAACAACTCGGCCTCCAGCAGGCTCTCGGGCAAGGCCGCGCAGTTGAATTTGATGAAAGCTCCCGACCAGCGCCGCGACAGGAAATGCACGCGCGCCGCCGACAACTCCTTGCCGGTGCCGCGCTCGCCGATGATCAGGACCGGACGGTCGACCGGGGCGACGCGGGACAAATGGTCGAGATGGGCGAGGAATGCGGTGGATTCCCCCATGGGTGCCGGTAGATCAGCCACGTTCCCCTCGCCTGTCCGCTAAGTTTTTTTGGAATATCGCACTAGTTAGCGAAATCGGCAATCCGACCTCGCAGGCGACGCCCCATGAATTGTTATATATCAACATGTTAGTGGAATTTTCCGGTTGGCACGGCGCTTGCTTTTATAGGGCCAAGAGCCCGGGATGGCCGGGCCGCAACCTGAATACGGAGTACGACCATGCCGAAGTTTTCCTCTCTCAATACCGCCTTCCTTGAAATCAGCGTGCTGGCGCTCAGCGCCGTGATCACGCTCGCCATGCTTCCCGCAACCATGTTCCCCGGGACCTGAACCCCGGGTATCACCCACTCACCCTTTTGCGGCCCCTCATCACGCGGAGTTTTCCATGGGCATCTTTTCCCGCCTGACCGACATCGTGAATTCCAACATCACCGCGCTCCTCGACAAGGCCGAGGACCCGACCAAGATGATCCGCCTGATCGTCCAGGAGATGGAAGACACGCTGGTCGAGGTGCGCTCCGATGCCGCGCGCCTGATCGCCGACCGCAAGGAGATCAAGCGCCGCCTGGGACGCCTCGCCGAAGCCCAGACCGAATGGCAGAAGCGCGCTGAGCTGGCGCTGACCAAGGACCGCGAGGATCTGGCCCGCGCCGCGCTGGTGGAAAAAGCCAAGATCGCCGAACTGGTCGCCACCATGGAGGCCGACGACGCCGACCTCAGGGAGCGCATGGGCCAGCTCGACGAGGATATAGTCCGCCTGCAGGCCAAGCTGGCCGAGGCCAAGGCCAAGCAGGCGACGCTGATGGCGCGCGCCCAGAGCGCCAATGCGCGCCTCGCGATCCGCGAACAGCTCTATGACGGGCGCGTCGACAACGCCGTCGCGCGCTTCGACTACATGGAAAAGAAGCTGGACGAGATCGACGGCCGGGTGGAAGCTTTCGACATGGGCCGCGGCGCCAAGACCTTGGCCGACGAGATCGCCGACCTCGAGGCCCAGACCAAGATCGAAGACGAACTCGCCCAGTTGAAGGCGGGCGTCGCGCATAGGCCCGCCAAGGCCTGATCACCGGCCACGGCGAAGACGACAGGGGAAGAGGGAGTTATTCGGTGGACATGACCGAAGTCATGGTGGCGTTCCTGGGCGTGGTCAAACTTGCGACCATTTTCGCCTTCGTGCTCGCCATCATCTGGATCCGGCACCGCTACGGCACGCGCAAGCGCGAGGCCGGAATCCTGCTGGAACAGGAACAGGACACGCTGGCCCAACTCAGCCGGACCGCCGACAAGATGGAACAGCGGCTGGAGACGCTCGAGAAGATCCTCGACGCCGAACACCCGACCTGGAAGGAACGCATCTGATGCGCCGCGGCCGTAAACTCTATCTCGACAAACAGAATGCCAAGGTCGCCGGCGTCTGCGCCGGCATCGCCGACTATCTCGAGTGGGACCTCAAGGTCGTGCGTATCCTGTGGGTGATCGCCACCGTCATGTGGCCGCCGATCATGCTGACCGCCTATATCGTGATGGCCTGGCTGGTGGACCCGAAGCCGGACGCCGGTTTCGGCGGCTTCGCCGGCACCGGCCCGTCGGCGCCCTGGCCCACCGATCCGGCCGCGCCCCGCCGCCGCCTGGTGGACGTGCGCGACCGCTTCGACCGCCTCGAAGGCCGGCTGCGCGCCCTGGAAGGGGTGGTAACCTCGCCCGCCTACCGGATCGACCGGGAACTCAAGGCCTAGCTCAAAGCCGTGCGGCCTGCCCGCCCGAGGGGATGAAAGACCGGCGTCATGCACGAAATGTGGTTCGTTCCGTCCATCCTGTTCCTCGTCATCGTCGCGCCGCTGTGGCTGATCCTGCACTACCGTGCGCAAGCCCGGCGGGAGAAGATGGGGCTCGCGGCGCCCTCCTCCCCCGAGGAACAGGAGCTGATGACCCGTATGGTGGCCCTGCTGGAGAAAATGGAGGGCCGGATCGGCACCCTGGAGAAGATCCTCGACGCCGAGCACCCCCGCTGGCGGGAACGCCAGTAAGTCCTTCTTCTCATTGGGATTACCTCTCCCGGCGCATCACTCAACCGCTGATTAACGGTTGACGTGGTAAACACTATCCCTGAATGTTACCCATCGCTTCGCGGAATGGTTGCTTTACGGTCAGGCTCTCCGGGGTACCGGTTGAGTTGCCCCCGCCGAGGCGTGACGTCAGGACGGAGACCCGTTGAAAAAATTCGATAAAGACCGGCTTGGCGAGATCGACATCTACCTCGGCGAGCCCAATGAGCAGGTGCGCGAGAGTATGCGCGCCATGATGCGCGGCGAGGGGCTGCGCCGGACGCGCACCTTCGCGCGCATGGACGACCTTCTGAACGCCATCAAGGAGGCGCCGCCCGATCTGCTGATCGCGGCCGATGACCTCGATCCCAACCTGTTCGATATGGTCCGGGATATCCGTCACTTCAGGATCGGCCGCAATCCGTTCATCATGATCACGCTCATGGTCAAGCCCGACAGCGACGACTCCGTGAAGCGGGCCGTGCTCGCCGGCGCCGATGACGTGATGATCAAGCCGGTGGCGCCCGGCAAGATGCTCGACCGCGTGGCGCATCTGACCATGAACCGCTCGCCGTTCATCGTCACGACCGATTACGTGGGGCCGGAACGGCGCAAGTCGGGCGATACGCGCCCGTCCAAGATCAAGCTGCTGACGGTGGTCAACAGCCTGAAAGCCAAAGCCGAAGGCAACCGCATGAGCATGGCGGAGCTTGGCCGCGCGGTGGAAAACTGCATGAACGACGTCATGGCCGCGCGCCTCGACAGTCACGGCCTCAAACTCGGCTGGATCTGCAACCTCATCCTCAAGGCCTACGAGGAAAAACGTATCGACAAGGAGCTTGAGGAGCGTCTGCTGATCCTGGTCAGCGTGCTCGAGGACGCCGCGCGCACCGCGCGCGTGCTGGGCGAACCGGAACTGGCGCAGATCTGCACGCAGATGGCGCGCCAGGTCGAGGAAATGGCCGAGAACTACGAGAACCCCACGGACGCGCAAGCCTCGACCATCCGCAAGCTCACCAAGGCGTTTGAGCTGGCCAAGAACGCCAAGAGCGTCGCAGCCCCGGCCGACCCCGCGCAAACCGCCACCGCCGCCGGCTGACGCCACCCTTGATTCGGTCCCACCCTTGATTCGTTCTAAGTCCGGCGCGAAGCGGCGCCCGGACCCTCGCCGATCAAATTGAAAATATTGGCGGATATTCCTCCGGTTGCACCGGGCCGGGGTATGGTCGATGATCGGCGACATAGTTTCGTGTCGTACCCTCATCGCACCGTACATGCCGCCGCGTCTCAACCAGGACACCCTGCGCAAGGCGACCGTTTATATCGCCGAGAAGAACTATTACGAGCGCCAGCAGCTGCGGGAACTGTTTCTCGCCCAGGGCCTGAAGCAGGTCGTCTGCCACGCGACGCTCGAGGCCTTGCGCGAGATGCTGTTCGAGAACCCGCCCGATCTCCTGGTGCTGGCCGCCGATTTCGACGCCGGCATCTTCGACTTCATCAGGGAAATCCGCACCCAGCAGGTTGGTGAGAATCCGTTCATGCTGATCAGCATGATGGTCTCGCCGACCCAGGGCCAGGCGCTGAGCCGCGCCATCGAGGCCGGCGTCGACGACATCATCATCAAGCCGATCTCGGCCGAGCGCGTGCAGGAACGCCTGCGCCTGGTGACCTTCCACCGCCGCCCGTTCATCGCCGTGAACGGCTATGTCGGCCCCGAGCGCAAGAGCGAGGGGCAGCCCCACGGCGTGCGGCGCATTCCGGTGGTCAATACGCTGCTCGAGAAGGTCAACGGCCGCGAGATGGACAAGCTCGCGCTGAAAGCCGCGGTCGAGGGCTCGCTGCAGAAAGTGCTCCAGGCCCAGCTCGACTCCCATAGCTTCCGGCTGGGCGAAGTGTGCGAGCGCCTGGTCAACGCCTACGACACCGGCGCGATCAATGAAGACCTGCAGAGCGACCTGTTGACGCTGGGCGACGTGCTCAAGGACGCGGCGGCCTTGGCCGAACGGCTCAAGGACATGCAGCTGTCGTCCCTGTGCGTGAGCCTGGCCGAGAACGTCAACGGCATCGCCGAGCATTACGAATACCCGAGTTCAAGCGAACTCGACCTGATCCGCAAAATAACCCAGGCCTTCAAGATGGCGATGAAAGCCCCGGAGCCCGGCCCCGACGCCGGCGGCCGGGCGGGCGCCTCGGACCCCGGCCAATACCAGTAGCCTGTGGCTGGGAAACGACGGATTGGTGGCCGTGCCGGCGTAACCGCTCACATTTTTAGTTCAGACGCGCGTGAACGCGCACGCTTTTAGGTAAGACGCGCGTAAACGCGCACATGTTTAGTTAAGACGCGCGTAAACGCGCTTAAGCATGCCAGTTGTTGACCAGGAACTGGGAGACTTCCGGCTTGATGTTGTACCAGCGGGCGTCGTTCTTGCTGGCATCGACGACCACCAGCTTGTCGTCCATGTTCATGGCCGCCCAGACCTTGGAACCGACCGTGGCCGCATCGAGTTCCCCGTGCAGGTAGAACACATTGCGGTTGATGCGGGCCCAAACGCAGCCGAACGCCTCGACGGCCTCCTGAATGCGCTCGTCGCCCCGTTCCGGGCGCAGCAGTTCGAAGGCCACAAAGATATTTCGCGCCTGGCTCATCAGTCCCTCATCCGGCCCCGTCCGATCCGTCGGACGGCCGCCCGCGGTTGCTTGAAGGGGCGGTTGTAACCGCCCCGGTTCATTACCTTGGATCGTCTCGAAAATTGGTCAACAGATCGTCAATGTTATCTTGCCCGCATCCGTTCAACTTTTGGTTGCTTTTAGAAAGGGTTGGCGGTCATATCCGCGCCGCAATCGGCGACGTTGATGGGCCGCCTTTCCTACGGGGTTTGTCCGCTAAAACGGCGGCCTTTCAGCAGAAAATGCCTTGGGACAGGGGGACGCGTCTGGTTTAGGGTGCGCGCCGGTTTTTAGGCTGGCGCGCCCGGGGGATAACCCTCCCCGGCGCCGGCGTATTTTGCGAATGCGACGAAGGTATTGAGGGGACGGCTGGATGGGCGGGCGGATGCGGTACGGTACGTTGAACTCTCTGGCGGTGCTCGCCGCCGCGTTTCCGGTGCTGGGCCCGCACCAGGCCACGGCCGCCGACCTCACCGTCAGCACCGCCACGACCGTTCCGGTGGCGACCTCGACCGGTAACGGCACCGGGGCCGGCAACATCACCGTCGACACCGCCGGCTCGATCGTGGTGAGCACGCCCACCGCCATCACCATCGACAGCAGCAACACCGCCACCAACGGCGGCTCGATCGCGTCGTCGGCCGCCGCCAACGCCCGTACCATCTTCATCGACCTCAGCCAGACAAGCGGCGGCCAGACCACGGCGCGCAACATCACCTCGGGCTTCATCAACAACAACGTCATCACCGCCGTCGGTCTCGACACCACCAACGCCGATTACGCCAACAGCATCAATAATTCGGTGGTCTACCTCTCGGGCCTCGGCACCTTCACCGGGTCCATCAGCAACACCTCCCAAGGCTCGCTGGTGGCCGGCGGCAACAAAGCCGTCGTCGTCGCCATCCGCGGTAACATGGTCGGCGATGTCACCAACCTGGGCACGATCAACGCCCTCGGCGACGGCTCCTACGGCATCCTCACCACCGGCAACATCACCGGCAACGTCACCACCGGCGGCGTGATCGCGGCGGGCGGCAACGGCTCGGTCGGCGCGTATTTCGGCGGCACCATCACCGGCGTGCTGAACCATACCGGCGCGCTGCTCGCAGGCAGCGGCCCGCAGGTGGCCTACGCCGCCAACGGCATCGACCTGGTCACGACCAGTCCGATCCCCGCCGCCGGCAGCCTGTGGGTGGCGGGCAACGTCACCGGCGGCGTGATCCTGGCCGGCAACAAGTACACCACCGCGCAGGAAGCGCTGGATTCCACCATCGTCGCCAACCAGACCACGGCCGATTCCTCCGTCAGCATCGTCGGTTCGGCCGCGGCACTGCGGTTCGGCCAGGGCGGCCCGGCGTCGCCGGCCAACATCACCATCGGCGCCAACAGCGATAACGGCAGTTACTCGGTCGTGGCCCAGGGCAACCTGACCGCCAGCGGCGGCGCCAACGGCAGCACCGCTCTCGGCATCGAAGTCGCGGGCCTGGTGAGCGGCGGGCAGACCTACACCACCACGCTCTCCGGCGGCTTCCGCAACCAGGGCGGCACCTTCGACATTTCCGCGGTCGACGCCAACGCAACCGGCGTCCACATCGGCGATTACGGCGTGGTGTCGCGCTTCCAGAACGACGGCGACATCATCGTCACCACCGGCGATTCCACCGCCAACAGCATCACCGGCTTCATCGGCACCAAGGGAGGCAACGCCTACGGCATCGTCATCGACCCGTCCGGCCGCCTCGACTCCTTCACCAACACCGGCAACCTGACCGCCTCCAGCAGCGGTCCGACCGGCACCTCCTACGGCGTGCTGGACAAGTCCGGCACCATCAAGACCTTCATCAACTCCGGCGCCATCACCGCCGGCGTGCCGTCGGGATCAACCGGCAAGTCGGTGGCGGTCGATCTTTCCGCCAACACCACCGGCCTCGGCTTCTTCAACTCCGGCACGATCTTCGGCGACGTTTACCTCGGCGGCGGCGACACCTCCGTGGTCATCTCCAACAGCACCGTCAACGGCAGCGTGCTGCTGCAGAACGGCGCGTCCAAGTCGGGCAACAACATCGTCAACCTCGACAAGGGCATCATCGTCGACAAGCTCTACCTCGGGAACGGCAACCACACCGTGACCCTGAACAACGGTTCGCAAATCGCCCTGGGCCTGTCCAGCGGCACCGGCGCGACCGCGCTCACGGTCAACCAGTCCAAAGTCACCCTGGTCGGCAACGAGCCCCTGAACGCCAGCACCGCGACGTTCTCGTCGGGCTCGGCGCTCACCTTCGACCTGCCCGCCATCGCTCCGGCCGGCACGGTCCTGAAAGCCACCGGCGCGGTGAACTTCGCCGCCGGCTCCACGGTCACGGCGGCCTTCACCGGCATCCTGACGACGCCCCAGACCTACAACCTGATCCAGGCCGGTTCGCTGACCTCGGGCTCGGGCATTCCCTTGAGCCAGTTCGCCACCGCGCCATCGTCGTTCCTCAACAGCACGCAGTTCACCTCGACCGGCACGTCGCTGACCCTGATCGTCCGGCCCAAGACCGCCGCCGAACTGGAACTGGGACCCAACGCCACGACGGTCTACAGCCTGTTGGCGACGCCGGTGAACAAAGACACCGGCATCGCCACCGCGATCTCGGCGCAGGGATCGAAAGAAACCTTCACCCGCGCGCTGCGCCAGCTGCTGCCCGACACCTCCGGCGCCACCCAGCAGGTGGCGCTCAATACCCAGGACATGGCTTCGGGCCTGATCCGCCGCCGCCTGGTGGGCGTGGCCAAGAACGGCAACCCCACCCATGCCGGCGGCGACGTCTCCAGCTTCTGGGCCCAGGCGGTCGGCGACTACTCGCAGCAGAGCGCCCAGGGCGAGCAGCAGGGCTTCGACGCCTGGGGCCTGGGCATCGCTTTCGGCACCGACATGCCGGTGGGCGACCGCGCCAACATCGGCTTCAGCTTCATCGAAACCTGGCACTCGGCGGACCTGGGCGTGTCGCGGATCTCGCCGACGCAATTCTACTCGACCCTGGGCTACGTCTACGGCCGCAGCGATATCGGCAATGCCTACGTGCAGGCCATGGGCGGCGGCGGCCTCAACAGCTACAACCAGGCGCGCCACGTCACCATCGACACCACCACGCGCATCGCCAACGGCTATTGGAAGGGCTCCCAGTACGGCGGCGCCATCGAGGCCGGCTACATCTCGCGCTGGGACGACTACAGCATCACGCCGTATCTGCGCGGCAGCTACCTGAAGATGCACGAGAACGGCTACACCGAAACCGGCGGCGGCGCGGCGGTGAACCTGGTGGTCGGCGAGAAGAACCCCGACGCCTCGACCCGCGGCTCGGTCGGCTTCGCCTTCGACCGCAACTTCCCGATCTATTTCGATTCCTACGTCGAAGCGGAATTCCGCGCCGACTACACGCGCGAATTCACCAAGGGCGCGGTGGCGCTCAATGCCTCGTTCGCCTCGGGCAGCCCGACCTTCGTCAACGTCGGCAATCCGCGCGAACCCAACCGCTTCAAGATGGGCTTCGGCATCGCCGGCAAGGACAGCTATTCGTCCATCAGCCTCGACTACGACATCGAAGCGGCCAAGGGCTACGTCTCCCATATCGCGGGCGTGACCGCGCGGTTCCGGTTCTAGGATGAACGCCGTCCGGGCTCTCGGCGTCATTGCCGGCGCGGGCCTGCTGGCGGCGGCGCTCGCCGGCTGCGGCGGCGGGCGCGGCGACCGCGATGCGCCGCCGGACAGCGCACTCCTGATCGGCGGGCCCGACGGCAGAGGCTCGCTCATTCGTCCCGGCGTCGACGCCAATGCCGCCTACAGCGAGGGTGTCGACCTGAAGGCCAAGGGCGACTGCAAGGCCGCGGTCCTCAAGCTGCGCGGACCGGCCAACATCGGCCCCGGCTACGAGAACGCCCAGACCGCCCTGGGGGATTGCCTGCTCCGGATCGCCGGCGCCAGCGACCTCTCCTCCGACTACCTGGAAGGCCTGACATGGCTGCGCCGCGCCGCCGATGCCGGCTTCCCCGAGGCGCAGGTAGTGCTCGCCGACGCCCATGCCAACGGCCCGCAGGCCCTGCGTAACCTGGAAGAAGCCGCCACCTGGCTGGCGCTCTACGACGCCAACCCCGGCAAGGCGCGCGTCGGGTTCATACCCTACGATCCCCAGGCGCTCGCTGCGATCAGGGCGAAAATCCCGGCGGCCGCGAAAGCCGCGGGCGAAAAGCGCGCGGCGGCCTGGGAGCGCAAGGTGTGGCTGCCGCCCACCCCCGCCGGCGGACCGGGTCTGCGCAGCCGCAACGTGCGGATCCCGCAACAGCAGCAGCCCTCGCCCCACTGATTACTTAAGCTGGCGCACCGCGGCGGCGATCTGCTCCGCCACCGCCGGCCAATCGCCCGGCGCCGGCTGACGGAACAGCCGCGCGGTCGGATACCAGGGGCTGTCGGTCCGATCCAGGAGCCACCGCCAATCGGCGGCGAAACACAGCGCGACCCAGGTCCGCAGCCCCAACGCGCCGGCCAGATGCGCCACCGACGTGCAGACCGAAATGACCGCATCCATGGACGCGGCCAGCGCGGCAGTGTCGGCGAAGTCGCCGAGGTGCTGGTCATGAAAGATCACGCCGCGCGCACCGGCCCAGGCGCGGTCGGATGCGCTGACCTGCTTTTGCAGACAGTGAATCTCGACGTCCTCGGCCAGCCACGGCGCCAGCGTTTCCACCGGCATGCTACGGTTGATGTCGTTGTGATTGTCGGGGCGCCCGGCCCAGACCACGCCGACCCTGGGCCGGCGCCGCGGCCCGAGTTTCGCGCGCCAGGCGGCGGCCAGCACGGGGTCGCGGGCAAGGTAGGGAACCGCCGCCGGAATGGTCTCGACCGTCGTGCCGAATGCCAGCGGCAGGCTGAGCATGGGACAGTGGACGTCAAGCGGCGGGGGTGTTTCATCGGACGTGATCACCGCCGCCGCGCCCTCCAGCCCGGCGAGCAGCCGGCGCAACGGCCTGTGCGCTTCCAGCACCACGCGCGCGCCGCGCGCCGCCGCCAGCGGCACGTAGCGGCAGAATTGGAGCACGTCGCCCAGGCCCTGTTCGGCATGGATCAGGATGGTCTTGCCGGCGATATTCTCGCCGCGCCATTGCGGAACGGAAAAGGTCCGAGCGTGCGGACGCATGGCCGAACGCCAGCGCCATTCGTAGTCGGGCCACCCGCGCGCGTAATCGCCTGTGAGCAGCCGCACCAGGGCGCGGTTCCAATGGGCGCCGGCGTGGCCGGGCGCGCGCGCAAGGGCGGCGTCATAGTCCGCGAGCGATTCCGGAATGCGGCGCAGATATTGCCAGGCGACGGCGCGATTGTTGTAGGCGTCGGCGGAACCGGGATCGCAGGCGATGGCTTGCGTATAGCCGAGGATCGCTTCCGCGACGCGGCCCGATCGCCTGAGCACGTTCGCCAGTCCGTTGTGCGCCTCGGCCATGCCCGGCGCCAGCCGCAGCGCGGCGTTGAACGCACCGATGGCGTCCTCGGGACGGTCCAGTTTGAACAGCGCCAGCCCGAGGATGCACTGACAGGCGGCGTCGTCGCGCGTCCGCAAAACCGCGCGGCAGGCTTCCGCCGCGCCAAGCGCGTCGTCGAGGTCGAGAAGCGCGGCGGCGCGGTTGGCCGGGGCCTCGGTGGACGGCGGATCGCAGACCAGCGCGCGCTCGTAGCAGGCGAGCGCCGCCCGCGGATCGCCGCCAAGCGTCAGAGCAAGACCTTTGAGATTCCAGGCCCGCGCGTGGGCATCGTCGTATCCCAGCGCCGCATCCGCGGCCGCCACGGCGGCCGCGGCATGGCCGCGCCCCAGTTCCATGATGCCGAGGTTGACGCGCGCCGCCAGATTGCCCGGATCGACGTCCAGCACACGGCGATAGAGCGCTTCCGCGCCGGCGAGGTCCTGCGCCTGATGCCGGGCGACCGCCTGATCCAATAAAGCCGCGCTTTCCGCCGACGTCATGACGGCAGGGCCATTTTGCAATCCCTTCGCCGATGCGCTATCACCGGGTCATGCCGCTGCATCTTTACAATACCTTGAGCCGCCGCAAGGAGCTCTTCACGCCGATCGATCCCGCCCGCGTCACCATGTATGTCTGCGGACCGACCGTCTACAACTACGTTCATATCGGCAATGCGCGCCCGGTGGTGGTGTTCGACACCCTGTACCGCCTGCTGGCGCGCGAATACCCGAAGGTGATCTACGCGCGCAACATCACCGACGTCGACGACAAGATCAATGCCGCGGCCAAGGAAGGCGGCGTGGATATCTCCGCGATCACCGGGAAATATACCGCCGCTTACCGCGAAGAGATGGCGGCCCTGAACGCGCTGCCGCCGACCATCGAGCCGCACGCCACCCAGCATATCCCGCAGATGATCGCCATGATCTCGGAGCTGATCGAAAGCGGTCACGCCTATGCCGCCGAAGGCCACGTCCTGTTTCATGTGCCGTCGTTTCCCGAATACGGCAAGCTTTCGGGCCGCGCCCGCGAGGACATGATCGCCGGCGCCCGTGTCGAAGTGGCGCCGTACAAGAAGGATCCGGCGGATTTCGTGTTGTGGAAGCCCTCGACGCCGGATCTTCCCGGCTGGGACAGCCCCTGGGGCCGCGGGCGTCCGGGCTGGCATATCGAATGCTCGAGCATGATCGAGGCGCACCTCGGCCAAAGCATCGACATCCACGGCGGCGGCCACGACCTAATCTTCCCGCATCATGAGAACGAACTGGCGCAGAGCACCTGTGCCCATCGTGGCAAGCTGTATGTCAAATACTGGATGCACAACGGCTTCCTGACCATGGACAAGGAGAAGATGTCCAAGTCGCTGGGCAACGTCGTGCGCCCGCATGAACTTCTGGGCGAAACGCCGGGCGAAGCCATCCGCTGGGCGCTGTTGTCGGCGCACTATCGCCAGCCGCTCGACTGGTCGGACGACACCCTCGCCCAGGCCAAGCGCACTCTCACCCGGCTCTACACCGCGCTCGATCAGGCCGGCGATGCCGTCGTCGATGGCGCCACCGCGCCGGCAGCCGTCGTTGAGGCCCTGAGCGACGATCTGAATACGCCGAAGGCCATGGCGGAAATCGCGGCGCTTGGCACCGCCCTCAATGCGGCCGCCGGCGCCGACAAAGCGCGGTTGAAGGCGGAACTGATCGCGGCGGGTGCTCTCCTGGGCGTCCTGCAGCGGCCGCCCAAGGATTGGTTCGCCGCCGTCAGCGCCAACAAGGCCATCGACGCCGCGGAAGTGGAGCGCCTGATCGCGGCCCGCGCCGCCGCGCGCGCCGCCAAGGATTTCGCGGGCGCCGACCGCATCCGTGACCAGATCGCCGCCCTGGGCGTGATGATCGAGGACCGCGCCGGCAAGACCACCTGGCGGGCGGCGGAGTGACGATGACCGACAGCCGCACGGCCGATTCCATCGCCATGCTCGAGAAGCTGGTGGCGTTCGACACGGTGTCGCGCAACTCCAACCTCGCCTTTATCGATTTCGTGCGGGAGCTGCTCGGCCGGCACGGCATCGAAAGCCGGCTGGTCTACAACGATGACCGCAGCAAAGCCAACCTGCTCGCCACCATCGGCCCCATGACCGCGGGCGGCGTCGTGCTGTCCGGACACACCGATGTCGTGCCGATCGACGATCAGAAATGGAGCAGCGATCCGTTCAAGGTGGTGGAGCGCGGCGGACGCCTGTACGGCCGCGGCACCGCCGACATGAAGTGCTTCCTGGCCATCATTCTCGGCGCCCTCGACACCCTGACCAAGGCGCTGCTCAAGACCCCCATCCATCTCGCTTTCTCCTATGACGAGGAAGTCGGCTGCCTGGGCGCGCCGTCGCTGATCAAGTTCCTGAACGACAACCTGCCCGCCCCCAAGGCGGTGATCGTCGGCGAGCCTACCGATATGAAGGTGGTTAGCGCCCATAAAGGCATCACCGGCGTGCGCACGGTGGTGACCGGGCACGAGTCCCATTCCTCGCAGACCCACCGCGGCGTCAGCGCCGTGATGGTGGCGGCGGAACTGATCCAGTTCATACAGGGCCTGTCGGCGGAAGCCGCCGCCAAAGGGCCGTTCGACCCGCTGTTCGAACCGAATCACACGACACTGACGGTCAATCACATCGCCGGCGGCACCGCCATCAACATCATGGCCGGCCAGTGCACCTTCCAATGGGATGTGCGCGCGCTGCCGGGCGACGACCCCGGCGCCTATATCGCCGCCTTCCGGCGGCAGTGCGATGAAGTGGTACTGCCGCGCATTCGCAAGATCGCCCCTGGCTGCGCCATCGAGACCATCCCACGGGCGGGCACACCCGCCCTGAAAGTGGAGCGCGATTCGCCGGCGGAGGAACTCGCGCGCCTTCTGACCGGCGACAACGTCACCCGCGCCGTCGCCTTCGCCGCCGAGGCCGGACAATTCCAACGCGAGGGACTCGCAACCGTGATCTGCGGACCCGGCTCCATCAGCCAGGCCCATCAGCCGGATGAATTCATCACCCGGGATCAGGTAGCCCTCGGCACCCGATTCCTTCACGACCTCGTGACGCACCTCTCGCGATAACCCACGCGGCTGCCATAGCCGGTGGGCGGCGCCTGCTCTAGTCTGCCCCATCGATTCAGGGGACCGCGGTGGCGCAGGCAAAAATCCTGGTGGTGGACGATCTCGCCGGCATGCGGTCGGCGCTGCGCCAGGCCCTGGGCAAGCTCGGCTTCGACGCGGTGATCGAATGTGCCGACGGCGCCGAGGCTCTCGATTGCCTCAGGAGCCATGAGATCACCCTGGTGATTTCCGACTGGCAGATGGAGCCGATGGACGGACTCGCCTTGCTGCACGAAGTGCGCAGCGACGCCCGCCTGGCCGCCTTGCCGTTCATTCTGGTGAGCGGCGAGGCGACGCCGGCCTTGCGCCAACGCGCGGACGCCGCCGGCGTATCCCTGATCCTGAGCAAGCCCTTTGGCCCCGCGGCGCTGCGCGATGCCCTGGCGGGGCTTGGGTATACAGGTCAATCCGGCGTTCGCAGCCCGGAGTAGCGCTTCGGCGCCTTCTTCTTGTCGTCCCCGGGCGTCCGCAGCCCCGAATAGGCTTTCGGCGCTTTTTCCTTAGCGCCCATCATGCTCTTCCCGGTCGAGAACCGCTGCGCCAGGAAATGGTAGGTGGCGGCCATGGCGCGGTCGATTTCCTGGCTGCGGACCATGTTAAGGTTCTGCCATGTCGCCAGAACCGGGTCCCACTCCATCAGGATGCGGTGCAGGTCGTCGCGCGCCGTGCGTACCGCTTTAATAACGGCGCCGATCGACTTGAGCGCGCCCAGCACATCGGCGGTCACCGCGTCGACAGTGTCGAGAACTTCGCGCAGTTCGTGAAGGCCGGTGACGATCAGGATTTTCATGCGGCCGATGTCGGCCGTCGCGCGCAAGTCGCCGCCGTAGACCTTGGTCAGGATCTCCAGGTGCTGCTGGATCTTGGCCACCTCGTGGGCGCGCTCGCGCAAGGCTTCGATGTAGCACAGCTCACGGGCGAGGGTCTCAATACTGTCGAGCACCCGTTCGGATTCGCCGGCCCGGTAGCCCATGGCCGCCGCCGCCTTGCCGAATGCGTCCTTGAGCGTTTTCTTGCTGTCGTCCGACGCCAGGATCTTCTTGAGATCGTCCTCGCTGGCGTAGCTTACCGGCGTGCCGGACACCCATGACAAAAGCTGCACCTGGAGTTTGTCGCGGGCGATCTGTTTGTGACGGCGCGCGACTGTCCAGGACGCCGACCCGTCCAGGAGTTCGTTGGGGATCTCGTCTCCCGGTTTGATGTCGGGCACGTAGCGGAGCCCGGCGGCGGCGCGGTCGATTAGCCTGTCGTCCGGGCTGCCGGCCGCGATCTGGAAGGTCTTGCGCAGGTCCTTGAGCGAGATGATGCCCTGGCCGCCGCCCATCTCGACCGCGAACATGGGCCGCTTGTCCGCGCCCTTGAGCATGAAACACGCCCCCGGCGCCTGGAACACCTTGGCCTGGAAATCGAAATGCGTATTCCGCGGCCCGGCCGCCGCCGCAGGTTCGGGCGCGGGCGCGTCGGGTACAGCGATCACGCCAGCCGCGTTTCACTCCACCAATGCCGGTGAGGCACGGCACTGGTGAAGGGAAGCGACCCCCCGCGGCCGGAGGCCGCAAAACCTAGAAGCGGGGGTTCGCCCGATGACTGGAGATTGGGGCGGGGGAAGGGAATCGAACCCCCGCGGCCGAAGGCCGCAAAACATAAGAGCGAGGGTTCGCCCGATGACCGGAAATTGGAGCGGGGGAAGGGAATCGAACCCCCGCGGCCGAAGGCCGCAAAACATAAGAGCGAGGGTTCGCCTGACGACCGGAAGTTGGAGCGGGTGAAGGGAATCGAACCCTCGCCTAAAGCTTGGGAAGCTTTCGTTCTACCATTGAACTACACCCGCGAGAGACGCTGTCCCGCGCGAACGGGCGCCACGTGGCCGCCGCTTGGGGAGAGTATCTAGCACGAACCTCGGCATCTGCAAAAGCGCCACCGGCTCAAGGTCTTGGCGGGAATCGGCTGGCAAGCATTTAATCCGCGCGGCGCGTTCTGGGGGTTTCGCGGACCACGCCCTGGCCGCATATTGTAACTATTGCGCCTTCGGGCCCTCTCCCGCCTCACCCGTTCCGGATTCCCGTTTCTCATCCATGGATCTCTGGCCGCTGAGTTGTCTTGTCGTCCTTGCCGCCGGGCTGGTCTGGCTGTCGGTGGTGGATTTGCGTACCGGCTACCTGCCGGATCCCGTGCAAGCCGCACTGGCGGTGGCCGGGATTGGGATCGCGGCTGCCGGGTCGCCCATCGGGATCGGCTGGGACATGGCGCTGGCCGGCGCCGCGCTCAATGGAGCCGTGTTTTGGGGCCTGCGCTGGCTGGTCAGCCGGCTCAAGGGCCGCGAAGCCATGGGTTTCGGCGACGTCAAACTGGTGGCGGTGGGCGGATTATGGCTGGGGCCGCTGGCGCTACCTTACATCATGGCCGCGGGCGGGTTCCTGACCTTGGCCGGCGTCGGCCTCGTCAGCCTGATCCGGCGCAAAGCCCTGTGGCGCGGCGAGATGCCGCTGGGCCCCGGCCTTGCCGCCGGCATCCTGGCGATGTTTATTGCCGCCCTGGCCCATGTCTCTCCCGCCGACGTCCCCTGGCTGAAACTGTGAAGCCCCTATGACCGCTGCCCCCATGCTGCCCTACGGCCGCCATGTGATCGACGATGACGACGTCGCCGCCGTGGCCGCGGTGCTCAAGTCCCCGGCCCTCACCGGCGGCCCGGCGGTGGATCAGTTCGAACGCGCCCTGGCCGACGTCACCGGCGCCGCCGAGGCGGTCGCCTGCTCGTCGGGCACCACGGCGCTGCACCTGGCGGTGCTCGGGCTTGACCTCAAGCCGGGCGACCAGGTGATCGTGCCGAGCCTCACCTTCCTCGCCACCGCCAATTGCGCGCGCTATGTCGGCGCGGACGTGGTTTTCGCCGATGTCGATCCCGCCACCGGCCTGATGACGCCGGAGACTTTTCGCGACGCGCTTGCGCGCGGCGGCGCACACGTCAAGGCCTCGATCCCCGTGCACTTGAACGGCCAGGCCTGCGACATGCGGGGATTACGTGACGCCGCCGCCCAGCACGGCGTCGCGCTGATCGAAGACGCCTGTCACGCCCTCGGCACCACTTATCCCGGCAACGACACCACGCCGGTCGGCGCCTGCCGGGACGCGGTGGCGGCCTGTTTTTCGTTCCATCCGGTCAAAACCGTGGCCATGGGCGAAGGCGGCGCGGTGACCACCAACGACCCGGCCCTGGCGGCGACCATGCGCCGCCTGCGGGGCCACGGCATGGAGCGCAATCCGCAAAACTCGTCGGTGCCGGAGTTCGCCCTGGCGCCGGACGGCACGCCCAATCCGTGGTTCTACGAGATGAACGAGATCGGGTGGAATTTCCGCGCCAGCGACATCCACTGCGCGCTGGGGTCCAGCCAGCTGAAGAAGCTGCCCCGGTTCCTGCGCCGGCGCCAGGAGCTGGTGGCGCTGTACGACGCGGCGCTCCAGCCGCTGGCGCCGCTGGTGCGGCCCATCGCCCGCACCGGCGGTTCGGTGGGTTGGCACCTGTACGTCGTACAGATCGACTTCACCGCCGCCGGCAAGGACCGCGCCACGGTGATGCGCGCCCTGGCCGCCCTCGGCATCGGCACCCAAGTCCACTATTTCCCGGTGCATCTGCAGCCCTACTACCAGCGGCTTTACGGCCGCCACACTTTGCCGGGCGCAGAGGCCTACTACAGCCGCTGCCTCAGCCTGCCCTTGTTTCCGGCCATGGACGATGCGGACGTCGCCAGGGTTGCCGACGCCCTGAACCGTGTGCTTGGCCGGAACCGATAGACACGCCTGCGGTCCGCCGCCGCCGGAGATGATAGGATCGACTTAAGGTTTTTTGACGGGACAGCCGTATGGACGCTCAAACTTTCACCACCGCCAAGCTCAACATGAGGGAGTGGGGTGACTTCTGTAAGATGCCCACCCTCAAGATCGCGCGCCGCAAGCTGATTCATCCTGGCGCCAAGATCTTCACCATGGGGAGCTGCTTCGCCCAGGAAATCCGCGCCGCCATGTCGCGCAAGGGCTTCGCGGTCTATCCGCGCTATCTCGACGTACAGTTCGATCCCTCGCAGCAGATTTTCGACAAGATCCCCGCGCGCGAGATGACCCCCCACTACGACACCTTTGTCATCCGCCAGGAATTCGAGGCCGCCCTGGGTGTCTGGACCGACCGCGAGAACAGCTTCTGGGAAGTCCGCAATGCGATGATCAATAAGATGGCCCAGGCCGATGTGGTGTATCAGGACCCGACCCGCAAACTGAACTTCGCCAGGACCCTCCCCCTCCTCAAGGACCTTGCGGATAAAATCGACGTCGTCATGCGTCAGGGCATCGTGGAAAGCGATCTGATCGTCATCACCCTGGGTCTTACGGAAGTCTGGCGGCACAACAAGACCGGACGATATCTCTGCCGGCCTCCGGCGACCGGCTATGGCGGCGGCGAGGGCCAGGCGACCTTCCGCCAAAGCACCTTCGTCGAGAACTACCTCAACGTCAAAGCCGCCCTTGATCTCCTGTTTTCCCGCTATCCCGAGAAAAACGTGGTGCTGACGGTGTCGCCGGTGCCGCTGGCGATGACCTACGCCGGCACCGACATCGGCACCGCCAATATGGAGAGCAAGTCGATCTTGCGCGCCGTGGCCGGGCAGATCTGCCGCGAATACGCCGAGCGCGTCACCTATTTCCCGTCCTATGAGATGGCCACGATCATGCCCTGGCCCGTGTTCCAGGAAGACAAGCGCCACATCCTTCCGGAGTTCGCCGACCGCGTGGTGGCGACCTTCCACGACCACTTCTCATAGACGTATCGAGGTCACTGACCCGCGATGACAGATCCATCTTCCGCCGCCGCCTTGAACATAAGGGAGTGGGGCGACTTCTGTAAGGCGCCGAGCCTCACGATCACGGCCCGCAAGCTGATCGAACCGACGACGAAAATCTTCACCATGGGCAGTTGTTTTGCCATGGAGATCCGCCGCGCCATGGAGCGCAAGGGCTACGACGTCTATCCCCGCTACCGCGACGTTCCGCTCAATCCGGCGCGGCATATCTTCGACCAAGTGCCGGAACGGGAGTTTGTCCCGCATTACGATACGTTCGTTATCCGCCAGGAGTTCGAGGCGGCGCTGGGAGTCTGGACCGACCGCGACGCCAGTTTTTGGGAGGTTCGCGACGCGTTCATCAACCAGAGGACCGGCAGGGACGTTATCAGCCAGGATCCCACGCGCAAGCAGACCTATGCAAAGAACCATGAGTCCCTGAAGGACCTCAGCAGCATGATCGACGCCGTCATCCGTCAGGGCATCATCGAGAGCCAGCTGATCGTCATCACCCTCGGCCTCACCGAGGTGTGGCGGCATAACCTCACCGGCAGGTACCTGTGCCGCCCCCCGAATACGGGCATGGGCGGCGGCGGCGGTCTTGCGACGTTCCGCCAAAGCACTTTCGTCGAGAACTACGCCAACGTCAAAGCCACCCTGGATCTGCTGTTTTCCCGCTATCCCGAGAAAAACGTGGTGCTGACGGTGTCGCCGGTGCCGCTGGCGATGACCTACGCCAGCACCGACATCGGCACCGCGAATATGGATAGCAAGTCGATCTTGCGCGCCGTGGCCGGGCAGATCTGCCGCGAATACGCCGAGCGCGTCACCTACTTCCCGTCTTATGAGATGGCCACGATCATGCCCTGGCCCGTGTTCCAGGAGGACAAGCGCCACGTCCTGCCGGAATTCGCCGACCGCGTGGTAAACACCTTCCAGAGCGTCTTTTCTTAGGCGATCAGACCAGCATCTGCCGGGTGGCGTATCGCACCAGCGGCGGCAATCTGGCGGTGTCGGTTTCCAGGCCGGCGGGCATTTTCAGTTCAGACCGCCGGCGCGGCGCGACGTCCTCGTTCATTTTCGGCAGAACCGAATAGAAGATCTCAAACACGAACCGCGGCGCGGTCTGGGGCCGGGTGCCTTTGTGCAGGCCGCGTGTGTCCTCGAAAAAGCTGGTGCCTCTCGGACCGGTGAACACCTTGACCTCTTCCCGCGGGAACAGTTCCAGCACTTCGGCGTCGGTCTTCCGGTGCTGCTCCATCCACTGCCAGAATTTCTGGAACACCTCCGGTTTGTCGGCGAAGCGCTGCGCCATCAGCGGCATCAGAATGTCCATTTCGTGGGTGCGCTCGACAAACGCATGCGGACCGCTGCCTTCGCTCACGTCGGTCAGGTAGACGAACAGGTTGCACGACCGGAAATCGCCACGGTCATGATGGAACATCTGCATCCCTTCGGCGCCGCCCGGCGCCGGGTACGACCACCACGCGGTGCACAGTCCGATGGTCGCCGGCGCTCCGAGGTAGGCGCTGGCGAGACCGATCAAACGCTCGTCGTGGAGCAGGCGGTAGATGGGCGGGCAGGCGCAAGCGGCGGCGGCGTGGAAGTGGAGGAAGCCGGCATTGGGCGGCACGTCTTTCACCAGCGCGTGGCCTTCGGCGCCGCCGCCCGACAGTGCGCCGGGCACATCCCGGAAATAGGCGTGAATCTCATCGATCTCCGCATCGGTAAAGACGTTCGGAACCGGCGCGTACCCCGCCTTCACCAGGGATTTGATAGCCGGCCGGTCGCGTTGGTCGAAAGGGATCGGCCCGCCGCCGAACAACTGGGCGCCGACGCTGCGCGCGACGAATCCGGCGGATGCCTTTCCCAAGGCATCGCGCGCCGGTTTGTCGAGACCGCCCTTGAGCAGATAAAGCCAGAACTTCTCGAACTCCTGCTGCCGACGCAAAAAAGCCGGATCGAAGATGTCCGCAGGAGGTGCTGGATTGGTCAAGAGGCGCTCATGGAATCTGGCGGGGGAAGCTGGTGGGGAGCCGGGTGGACCGGCCAGGCGCATCTAACATAATCTACCGCCTTAACTCCGGCAAACTGGAACCTCAGCCGTGGCGCAATCACCGATCCTCACAGGCGCGAAATGCCGGCTGGAGCCGTTCGCCGACGAACATCTCACCGAGCGCTATGTGGGATGGCTGAGCGACCCGGCCGTGGTGCGCCACAGCGAACAGCGGCATCGGCAACACGATCTCGCCTCCTGCCGGAGTTACGCCGCGTCGTTCGCCGGCTCGCCGCATTATTTCTGGGCGATCGTCGCCAACGACCCGGCCCTGGGACATATCGGCAATATCAACGCCTACCTCGACACCGCCAACCGTGTCGCCGACGTCGGCATCATGGTCGGGGCGCGGGCGTCCTGGGGACAGGGTTTCGGCACCGACGCCTGGCGGACCGCCTGCCGCTTCCTGCTGCTCGACCAGAATTTGCGGAAGGTGACCGCCGGCACATTGGCCACCAATCACGGGATGCTGGCAGTGATGCGGAACGCCGGAATGACCGAGGAAGGCCGCCGGCGCCGTCAGGCGCTGTGGGAAGGGACCGAAGTTGACATGGTCGAGGCCGGCGTGATGCGCGAGGAATTCGCCACGTTTATCAAGTAGCGGGCGTGCAACGTCCGCGGGCCTCAAGCAGGGCTCAGCATAAACAGGCTCTCGTCGAGCGTATCGATCCGCGGCAGCTTGGGATTTCCGGTCAGGGCGTGCGCCAGGCGGACGCATTCGGTGAATTCCGCGCGTCCCATCTGGAACTTGTCCTTGGTGACGGCCACACGCACCTGCGACGCAAATTCGGCGCGGTAACGCGCAATGCGCCCGCCGCCCGGCTGCGCCCCGGCCGCGACCAGTTTCTCCCGCAGGCAATCGGCGATCGCCCTGGCGGCGTCGCCCGAACGGTATCCGGGCAGGTATTGATCGAGCACGGCGGCGTACTTCGCGTTGTTCTCGCTGATCGGGCCGCCACCGGTGGTGAGAAAGGCCACCATGGCCATCGCCGCTTCGTTCGGGGTTTTGAAGGTCGGATTGGCCCAATTGACGATGCGGTCGAAGGTCGGGTGATCGGACGGCATCAGGTTGACCACCGGCCTGTCCAGCAACGCCGCTTCCAGCCCGGTTGTGCACCCGGTGTGGACCACCATCTCGGAGGCCATGATCCAGGGGTGCGGACTGGACCTGGGGACGATGGTGACGCGCGGATCGCCGCCGTAACGCTCCATCCAGAACTCGACGGTCTCGCCGGGGTGCGGCCGGATGACGATGTTGCGGTTTTTCACCTCCTTCACCGTCCAGTCGAGCAAAGCCACCAGGGCATCGAAGTTGAGCTTCTCCCAGGCCAGCAGCGCCTTGAACTCGGCGACGCTGGCCGGATCGTCCTTGTTGAAGCCGCCGGTGAAAGCCGCGATCTGCAGCACCTTGTTTATGTCGCGCCAGATGCTGTTGATCGATCCGAAATTGGTGTTGAACAGGATGAACGGGCCGTGGGCGTGCGCGATCTCCCGGGCTTCGGCGGCGAAGGATTGCCGCCCCGCAGGTGCGAGAAGATCGATGCGGGAACTGCCCGCCACCGCGATCCGGCCGGCCATCTCCGGATACCGGCGCTCGATGGCGCCCTTGTGCGCCGGGCTCTGCGCCAGGAACAGGTCGCAATGCTCGGCCGCGACCTGGCTGAAGGCCAGCAGGAAACACCTGTCGTCGATGCACTGCAGGACCTCTTCATCGGTCGCCGCCACCAGGTGCCCATGCATCCGGTAGTGGCGCATGTTCAGGGCCTGGATTTCGTTGACGGTCTTGAACAGGACGATCCCGGGCGGAAACGCCGACGGATTGGGGAACATCGCCCATTGCTGGCCCACAACCACCGTGATCCCCGCTTTCACCAGGTGGCTGGCGATCAAAAGCCGCGGCTCCAAATCGCGATGCTTGACCTCAACCGTCAGGTAGGCAATAGGTTCCATCGGCTTTCTTGAGAGTTCCAGGCTGCCCGGCACGCGCTATCGCCACGCCTTGATGGCTTGTCCTAAGCGAGCAGTTTGGCAATTGCAATTAGTTCATTTGCCCCGGAAAGCAATAGACCGTCTACCTTCGCCCTTTCCGCCACAGGCCTCCTTTTCCGCCAGAGCCCCTTTCTTCAGAGATTGATCGCCCCCCATGTTCGACAACTGCTCCATCCTGATCACCGGCGGCACCGGCTCGTTCGGCCACAAGTACACCGAAACCATCATCACCCGGTACAAGCCGCGCAAGGTCATCATCTATTCGCGCGACGAGCTTAAGCAGTCGCAGATGCAGGAGCACTTCAATCACGAGTGCATGCGCTATTTCATCGGCGATGTGCGCGACCGTGAACGCCTGACCATGGCGATGAAGGGCGTGGACTACGTGATCCACGCCGCCGCCCTGAAGCAGGTGCCGGCCGCCGAATACAACCCGATGGAGTGCATCAAGACCAACGTGAACGGCGCGGAAAACGTCATTCACGCGGCGCTGGCCAACAACGTCCGGCGCGTGGTCGCGCTGTCCACCGACAAGGCCGCCAACCCCATCAACCTGTACGGCGCCACCAAGCTGTGCTCCGACAAGCTGTTCGTCGCCGCCAACAACCTGGTGGGCGGCGATCTGCAGACCCGGTTTGCCGTCACCCGCTACGGCAACGTCGTCGGTTCGCGCGGTTCGGTCGTGCCGCTGTTCCAGCGGCTGATCGCAAGCGGTGCCGACCATATCCCGGTCACCGATCCGCGCATGACCCGTTTCTGGATCACTCTCCAGGAAGGCGTCGACTTCGTGCTGGAGAATTTCCAGCGCATGCGCGGCGGCGAGATCTTCGTGCCCAAACTGCCGTCCATCCGCATCGGCGATCTCGCCCGGGCCATGGCGCCGAACATCCCCCAGCGCGTCGTCGGCATCCGGCCCGGCGAGAAGCTGCACGAAGTCATGTGCCCGGCGGACGATTCCCACCTCACCTCCGAATTCGCCAATCACTACGTCATCAGGCCGTCCATCACGTTCTTCGACGGCGGCAACCCCAACTACAACAAGGACGGCCTGGGCGACACCGGAGCCGATGTCGCCTCCGGGTTCGAGTACAACTCCGGCACCAATCCGCGCTTCCTGTCCATCGACGAAATCCGCGCGTTCAACCAACGAGCCGGCATTGGCTGACACGGCTGGGGCCGACGCAGTTCGGGCTGAAGCGGGCGGCTGCGCGAAGCTCGCGCTCGGAACGGTTCAATGGGGCATGCGCTACGGCATTGCCGGGCGCGGCCAGCCCGACAGCCGTGAGGTCGGCGCGATCCTGGCGGCGGCGCGCGCCGCCGGCGTTTCGATGCTGGACACGGCGCACGCCTATGGATCCGCCGAGCAGGTCATCGGCGAACTCCACGCCGCCGCGCGGGATTTCGACATCGTCACGAAACCGCCGCCGGTCCGGGCGGCGGCGATCGACGGCGCGCATTGCGCGGCGGTGGAGGCGGCGCTGGAAGAATCCCTCGGCCGCCTGCGGCGGGAGGCGGTGTATGCCCTGCTGGTGCATGACGCCGGCAATCTGCTCATGCCGGGAGCCGACCGGCTGTGGGCGCTGCTCGCACGGTTCCGCGCCGCGGGCAAGGTCGGGCGCATCGGCGTCTCCGTCTACAACCCGGAGCAGTGCGCCGCCGTCATGGAACGGTTTCCCATCGAAATCGTGCAACTGCCCCTCAACATCTATGACCAGCGTTTCCTGGCCTCGGGCGCCCTCGCGGCGCTCAAGGCGCGCGGCGTCGAAGTCCACGCCCGCAGCGCTTTCCTCCAGGGGCTGCTGTTGATGGCGCCCGCCGACCTGCCGCCGCATTTCACGGCCATCCGCGGCCTGCACGCCAGGCTCGGCGGCCTGTACGCCGCGCACGGCATGAGCCCGCTGGCCGGCGCGCTGCATTTCTGCCTGGGACAGCCGCTGGTGGACCGCGTCGTCGTGGGATGTGAAACCGCGGCGCAGTTCCAGGAGATCCGCGCCGCCGCCGCGGGGCCCGCGCCGGCCGTGCTATACTCGGAGTTCGCCGTCGCCGATCCGGCCCTTCTCGAGCCGTCGCGATGGCCCAAATAAGCCTCTCCGGAAACCAGCCTATGTCAGATCCCGCCGCCACCGTTGAGGCCCTCGTCCAGCAGGGGGTCGGCGCCTTCAACGCCGGCGACCTCGCCGGCGCGGAGCAGTTTTTCCGCGGCGCCCTGGCCGCCGCCCCCGGCGACCTGCGCGCGATCCACGGCATCGGCGTGATCTTGAGCCGGTCGGGGCGCAAGACCGAGGCCATCGCATTCCTCGCGCCCTACGTGGAAAGGGGCGCGCTCGTCGAGTCCATGGTGCTGCTGGCCGAACTTTACGACGACACCGGCGACCTCGCCCGCGCCATGCTGTGCCTCAAGGCGGTCCTCAATCAGAACCCCAAACACTATGCCGCCGCCATGCGGCTCGCCGGCGTCAAGGAAAAGGCCGGCGACAAGCCGGGCGCGCGCGAGTGCTACCGGCTGGCGATGGAGGGATCGCCCAACGATGTGCTGGCTGCGATAAAATTCTCCAACGCCAATTGGCAGCACGATCCCGAAGGCGGCGTCGCCATCCTCGAGCGCCTGCTGGCGGGCACCGGCCCGGAAGACCTGGAGAGAAGGGCCCAGATCCTCGAGACCCTGATCCCGCAGAAGGAATGGTGGGAGCGGATGCGCCGGGGGCTGATGCCCTATCACGCCACCGACGTCGGCGAGCTGTTCTACACCTACGCCGCCGACTACGCCAAAGACTACGAGCAGACCAGCCTCAAGCGGATGAACGGCCCCAAACCTCACATGGCCCGGCAATCCCTTGGCTACGCACGGTTCGTGCTGGGCGACCGCCTCGGAGCGGAACCTTTGCTGGTGCCGGCGCCCGGTGAACCGCCGCGCGGCAATGTCCTCGACAATGTACGGTTCCAGCCGGCCTTTTACGACGAGCTGCGCCGCGACCAGCTGCCCGAGATCGCCGCCGGCCTGAAGGACACCTTCCTGCTGACGCCGCTGGTTCATGACGCCGCCGGCGTGGCGTATCTGTCGTGCAACCATCTCTATTTCGTCGCCTTCGCCCAACCCATGTTGGTGTCGCTGCGCGACAAGGCCCCGGGTACCGCCGTCCATATCCACATCATGGATGCGACCAAGGAGGAGGCCGCGGCCGCGGCCGCGTTCTGCGAACGTCTCGCCCCCTTGCGCTTCGCGCTCTCGGTCGAACGTCCGGGTCTGGCCGGGAACGACATGGAGGCGCGCTGCTATTATCACGCCGTCCGGTTCATCCGCTTCTACCAGCACCTCCTGGCTTATGAGTGCCCGCTGTGGATGATGGACGTGGATGCCCTGTTCAATCGCGATCCGGCGGAGATGTTCAAGCAACTCGAGGGCAAGGATGTCGCCATGCGCATCCGGCCCGGACGGTTCGAACCCTGGAACCAGTTCAACGCCTGTATTGTCGGCGCCAGCCCGCGGCCCGCGTCGCTGGAGTATTTCCGCCTGATCGCCGCCTACATCGGACGCTTCTATCGCGATAAATCATTGCGGTGGGGCATCGACCAGCTGGCGATGTACGGCGTCTACGCCGATATGGCCGACCGCGGCCAGGCGCCGACGCTCGCCCTCCTGGGCGAGCGCGAGATCGATTACGACTATCGCGACGACGGCTTCGTCTGGTGCAACTCGGGTACCGCCAAATTCCGGCACCTGGCGCGGATCCAGAATCCGGCTTCGCTGCCCGCCGCGGATTTCGAGGGCAACCGCTTTGTCGAGCAGTTCGAGCGCACCTGGCAGAAGACCCAGGACATCCTGCGCGGCGCCTGACGCACCGGTCCAACGCATCGGCCCGACGCATCGGTCCAACGCGGGGCCCTTCCGGAGCACCACCATGATCCTCGCCGTCCTGCAAGCCCGCATGAGTTCCAGCCGCTTTCCCGGCAAGGTCCTCAAACCCTTGCTTGGGGAGCCGATGCTGTTCCGGCAGATCGAACGCATCCGCCGCGCGCGCGGGATCGACGGCCTGGTGGTGGCCACCAGCAGCGACCCCAGCGACCAGCCGCTGGCGGACGCCTGCGCCGCCCGCGGCATCGCCGCCGCCCGCGGCAACCTCAACGACGTGCTTGACCGCTTCCTGACCGCCGCGCGCCCGTTCGCGCCGGAAGCCATCGTGCGCCTGACCGGCGACTGCCCGCTCGCCGACCCGGCGGTGATCGACGCCGTCATCGACCGCTTCCGTGCCGGCGCCTGCGACTATGCCTCCAACGTCGAGCCGCCCACCTATCCGGACGGCCTGGACGTGGAGGTTGTGCGCATGAGCGCCCTGGAGCGCGCGCACCGCGACGCCCGCCTGCCGTCGGAGCGCGAGCACGTCACCCCCTATGTGCGCAGCCATCCCGACATCTTCCCGCGCGCCAATGTCGAGAACCCCGTGGACCTGTCGCACCTGCGCTGGACCGTGGACGAGCCCGCCGACCTCCTGTTCGTCGAGGAGATCTACCG
>JAYRKL010000019.1:0-77335 GCA_041905795.1 Rhodospirillaceae bacterium
CACGGCGATCCGCAGGTCGTGACGCGCGGGGATCGGCAGCTTGGCGATGCCTTGCGCGGCGCCTTTGATCTTGCGCAGGCGGCGGTTGATGGCCTCGCGGGCGAAACCGGCGGCGTCCGCGGCGGTGCCGCCATCGCGCCAGCCGCGGCCTTCCAGCCAGGTATCGAGACGCGCGGCAAAGCGCCTCGCGCGGGTGCCGGAAAGGCTATGGACGGCCGCCGCCTGGGCCGCGTCGCGCTGCGCACGCGCCGTACGGATCAGCTGTGCGAAGCCTTCGTCCTCGACCACGCGCGGCGTGAAATCCGCGGCCAGCACATGGATGAAGACATCCAGGTCGCGCACCGCGCCCAGTTCGCCCAGCAGCCATTTGGCTTCGGCGGCCAGGGCGGTGCGCTGCACGGCGGGCACATGAGTCTTGAACAGGCCGAGCGCCGAGCGCAGGCGGCGGAGCGCCACGCGCACCTGGTGAACCCCCTCCGGATCGCGCCCATCCAAGGCCGCGGCGACATTGGCCTGCCAATGATCGCGGCAGCTCTTCACCACCGCGGCGATCGTGCGGTCGATCTGTGCGTCGCCGGCCAACGGCACGGCGGCCGCACGGTGCCAGGTCGGCGGCGCCGGTGCCTTGAAGAGCGGGCGTGCGGCGGGCTTGGCGGCGGCGCGGGCGCGTACCCACGGCTTGCCGCCGGGCGGTAGGGCGGCCCGGCGGGCGGGTCCGCGATGTCGGGTAACGATAGGAATGACGTCCTCTCTGCGCCTGAACCGGACGACGCGTTTTTCCCGGCGCGGGAGGACTCTTGCAAAGATTCGGGCAGACCGGGCAGGGAATTTCTTTCCCCGCCGGGCCGAATGCAAAAGTCACATCTTATTCAATGCGTTAGCTGCATTTGGAATAGCCGCAGCTGGTGCAGCTGTCGCACCCTTCCTGGCGGGCCAGCGCATAGGTCCCGCACCGCGGGCAGGCGCGGAAACGCCGGTCGCGGGCGGGCTCCCGGCCGGTGTCCCGGTTGGCGTTGAGGCTGACGATTTTGCCGCCGGTTTCGGCGCGCACCGGGTGTCCGGCGCGGAGAAAGCCGGTCTCCTGCATATGGCGCTCGATCACGTCGCCGATGGCCGCCAGCAACGACGGCACATAGCGGCCGTCCATCCACTGGCCGCCGCGCGGATCGAACACCGCCTTCAATTCCTCGACCACGAAGCCGACGTCGCCGCCGCGGCGGAACACCGCCGAGATCATGCGGGTGAGCGCCACGGTCCAGGCGTAGTGCTCCATGTTCTTGGAGTTGATGAACACCTCGAACGGCCGCCGTCCCACCACCGCACCGTGGGCGTCATGGGCGGCGATGTCGTTGATGGTGATGTAGATGGCGTGGTCGCTTTCCGGCCAGCGCAGCTTGTAGGTCTGGCCGGGCAGGATGTCGGGCCGGGCCTCGGGCGCGGTGTCGTCGGCCGGCGCGCGCGCGGGCGCTTCCGGCGCCTTTTTCTTCACCTCCAGCACCGCGCCGCGCGCCGCGTTGGGACGGTAGGTGGTGCAGCCCTTGCAGCCCCGGTCGTAGGCCTGCATGTAGACCTCCTCGAACGCCGCGAACGGGAAGTCCTCGGGCACGTTGATGGTCTTGGAGATGGAACTGTCGATGTAATCCTGGATCGCCGCCTGCATGGCCAAGTGGTCCGCGGGCGCCAGCCTCTGCGCATCGATGAAATAATCGGGCAGCGGCGCAGCCTCACCATGTGTGGCGCGGAACAGCCGCGCGGCGTAGTCGCTGACCTGCTCCTCGCGCCGGGTCTGGTCGGGCAGCAGCACATGACGGGTGTAGTCGAAGGCGAACACCGGTTCGAGCCCGGAGGAGACGTTGTCGGCGAACAGCGAGATGGTACCGGTGGGTGCGATGGAGGTGATCAGCGCATTGCGGATGCCGTGGGCTTTGATGCGCGCACGCAGCGCCGCCGGCAGCGTGGCGACGGTGGCGCCGGCGAGGTAAGGCGCGGCGTCGAACAGCGGGAAGGGGCCTTTCTCGGCGGCCAGATCGACCGAAGCGCCGTAGGCGGCGTCGCGGAAGGCGGTCATCCAGGCGCGGGTCAGCGCCACCGCGTCGGATGACCCATAGCGTTTGCCGCACATGATCAGCGCGTCGGCCAGCCCGGTGATGCCGAGGCCGATGCGGCGCTTCGCCAGCGCTTCGGCGCGCTGTTCCGGCAGCGGGTAATTCGAGGCCTCGATGACATTGTCGAGCATGCGCACCGCCACCGCGACGATCCGCGCAAGCTCCTCGAGATCGAGCGCCGCCGCGGCCGTGAACGGCTGTTTCACCAGGCGCGCGAGGTTGACCGAGCCCAGCAGGCAGGTGCCGTACGGCGGCAGCGGCTGTTCGCCGCAGGGATTGGTGGCGGCGATGGTCTCGCAGTAGTGCAGGTTGTTGCGGGCGTT
This sequence comes from Rhodospirillaceae bacterium, assembly GCA_041905795.1. Taxonomy (GTDB): domain Bacteria; phylum Pseudomonadota; class Alphaproteobacteria; order Rhodospirillales; family Rhodospirillaceae; genus SHVO01. Next base: position 2,429 of record JAYRKL010000019.1, read on the forward strand.
GATGCGGTCGATGAAGATCACGCCCGGCTCGGCGGCGTCATAGGTCGCGCGCATGATCCTGTCCCACAGCGCGCGCGCCTTGACCGTGCGATAGACCTTGCCGCCGAAGTGCAGGTGCCAGTCCTGGTCGGCCTTCACCGCCGCCATGAAGGCGTCGGTGGCCAGCACCGACATGTTGAACATGGTCAGGCGGCCGGCGGTCTGCTTGGCGGTGATGAAGTCCTCGATGTCGGGATGGTCGCAACGCAAGGTCGCCATCATGGCGCCGCGCCGGCTCCCCGCGCTCATGATGGTGCGGCACATGGCGTCCCACACATCCATGAAGGACAGCGGTCCCGAGGCGTCGGCGCCGACGCCTTTCACCGGCGCGCCTTTGGGCCGCAAGGTCGAGAAGTCATAGCCGATGCCGCCGCCCTGCTGCATGGTCAGCGCGGCCTCGCGCAGGTGCGCGAAGATCGCGCCCATGTCGTCGCCGATCGCGCCCATGACGAAGCAGTTGTGGAGCGTCACCGAACGCCCTGTGCCGGCGCCGGCGAGGATGCGGCCTGCCGGCAGGAAGCGATAGTCGCTGAGCGCCTCGAGGAACCGCTCGCGCCACAGCGCCGGGTCTTTCTCTCCGGCGCTAAGCGCGCCCGCGACCCGCGCCCAGGTGTCCGCGACGCTGCGGTCCACGGGCGCGCCGTCGGCGTTCTTGAAGCGGTACTTCATGTCCCAGATCTGCTGGGCGATGGGTGACGGCGGGAGGCGGGTCATGCGAGTTTCTGTTTTGTTCTTGAACGGCAAAGATAGGCCGTGCCGGGAGCATTGCCCACCGGTGCTAAAAAACCATTTAAGAACAATAAATTAATGCATCAAGCCTCGCCGGCGGCGGCGCGGTTTCCCGGCAGACTCCGCGCGGCGTCGGAAATGCTGGCGCGGAGACGTTCCATCATCTCGTCCTTGGCCAGCCCCGGCGGCAGCGGCGGCAGGAAGCGCAAGGTGATCTGCCCCGGCCGCTTGAGCAGCCGGGTCTTGCCCCAGAACCAGCCGGAATCGATCGCCACCGGGATCACGGGCACCTGGCAGTGCAGGTACAGGGCCGCGATTCCCGGCCGGAACGGCAACACCACCCCGGGCGGCGCGCGCGTGCCCTCGGGGAAGATCACCACATGACGCCCCGATGCCAGCGCCGCCTTGGTCGCGCGCATGGTCTTGCGCATGGCGGCCGCGCCCGACGACCGGTCGATACTGACCATACCCCCGCGCAGCATGTACCAGCCGATGAAGGGGATGCGGATCAGTTCCTGTTTCAGCACCAGCACAGGGTCTTTGAGGTCGACGAACACGCGGAACGTCTCGTAGGACGACTGGTGCTGCGCGGCGATGATGCAGGGCTCCGCCGGCAGGTTCTCGAGGCCTTCGACGCGGCAGCCGATGCCGGCGACGATGCGCCCCAGCAAGACATTGCCGGTGTTCCAGATGCGGATGGCGGTGGGCGTCCAGGACCGGCGGATCAGGAGCGGCAACTGGCCGACGCAGGCGATCACCGCCCAGATGAAGAACGCGACGGTGTATAGGATCGAACGGATCCAGGTGACGACGCCGACGCCGACGCCGGGTTGGCTCTCGGGCGAATTCATCGACCCGTCTCCTTCATCGACCCATCTTCTTCATCGATCTGTCTCCCGCGCGGCGGCGCGTGCCGATAGCCCCAGGTTTTGCCGCGCCCACGACAGGACGTATTTGGTGTACTCGCGGGCGATCAGGCTGGCGGTGCCGGGCCAGCGCCACCAGTCGCTCTTGACCATGGCGGGGAACACGGCATGCGGCACGATGCGCACCTCGGGCATGGCGGCGTGGAACTCCAGGAGCGAGCGGCGCATGTGATAGCCCGCGGTCACCAGACGGATCGAGGCGACATGCTGTTCGTGCGCCCAGGCGGCGGTCTCGGTGGCGTTGCCCGGCGTGTCATAGGCGCTGGATCCGACCGCGACCTTGTCGGCCAGGTCCGGCGGCAGCGCGTCGGTCCGCGCGACCAGGCTGCCGGGTTTCACCTGTTCACCGACGCCCGAGACGAACAGCCGGTCGGCAAGGCCCGCGGACAACAGTTTGAATCCGGTCTCGATGCGCTCCGATCCGCCCGTCAGGACGACGATGGCGTCGGTGTGGGTGGTGGGGTCCTCCACCGCCGCCGGCAGGGTGGAAGCGAACCACAACAGGCCCGCCAGCCAGGCGGCCGGCACGGCGGCCGCCGACAGCAGCGCGCCCGCGATCACGGCGCGTTGCGGTGCGCCTGACGGGGACGGGGCCGTGCGTGAGGGAGGGGAGCCGGTCATGACCACGGTTATAGCAAAAGCCGCTCACTCATACCTTGGCGGCGAGGGCGCGGCGGACGGTGATGTTGGCCGACAGCATGGCCAGCACGCCCGCCGCCGCCGGCAACAGCGCCAGAGCCAGCCAGTGCGCCGGCGGCAGATGCGCGGCGGGCAGGATTTCCGGATCCACGCGCCGGGCCAGCATCGCCACCGCCGCCAGGGCCGGCGCATAGAGCGCGAGGCCGGCGAGACCCCCGGCGAACGCCTGCAGCAGCGCGCGGCGCGCGAACTGCCCGGCGACATAGCCGTCCTTCGCTCCCACCACGTGCAGCACCTCGATCACCTGGGCGAATTCGGTCAGGCTCGCGCGCGTGGCGAAGACGATGGTCACGGCCAAGGCGGTGGTGACCAGGACAATGATGGCTGCCGCGACCATGCCCAGGCCGCGCGCGAGGCTAGCGACGCGCGCCAGCCAGACGCGGTGATCGTCGATCACGGCCTGCGGCGCCGCGGCCTTGACCGAGGTCTCGACCGCAGTCACGGCCGCGGGATCGGACTCGCGCATCTCGACATCGATCAGCACCGGCAACGGCAGATCCTTGACCGCGCCTTCGCCGATCCAGGGCTTGAGCAGCGCGTCCACCTGCGCCCGGGGCACCAGGCTCGCGCGCGCCACCGCCGGATGGCGGGTGAGGACATCGAGCGCCTTGGCCGCGTCGGCGGCGCCGTTGTCGCCAACCGGCACCTGCACCGTCAACGTTCCGCTGACGCCGCGTTCCCAATCGGCGATCAGCACGCCGACATAGGCGCTGACCGTCACGGCGAAGGCGGCGACGAACACCAGCACCATCACCAGCAGCGCCACGAACCGGCCGGAGCCGCCGCCGCGCAAGGGCAGGTCTGAGCGCAGCTTGAACATGGCTTAGGCCCCCACCGGCGGCATCCGGGTCAGGACGCCGTCTTCGAGATGCAGGCGCGGAAACCCGAAGCGTTCGACGAGATGATGATTGTGGGTGGCGATGATGACGCTGGAGCCGATCTTGTGGAGTTCGACGAACAGCATCATCAGCCGCAGGGCGATGGCGTCATCGACGTTGCCGGTGGGTTCGTCGGCCAGGATCAGCTTGGGCCGGTTGACCACGGCGCGGGCGATGGCGACGCGCTGCTGCTGGCCGCCCGAAAGCGCCGGGGGATGCTTGTCCATCTCCTTTTCGAGACCGACCCAGCTCAGAAGCTCGGTGACGTCGCGCTGCACCACCCCCGGCGCCACGCCCGCCACCCGCAGCGGCAGCGCGACGTTGTCGAAGGCGGTCATATGGTCGAGCAAACGGAAATCCTGGAACACCACGCCCAGCCGGCGGCGCATCAGGGCGAGGCGTGTCCGCCTGGCCTGGGTGGTGTCCTCGCCGAACAGCAGCACCTGGCCGCGGTTCGGCCGCTTGGCCAGGTACATCAGGCTGAGCAGCGAGGTTTTGCCGGCCCCGGACGGTCCGGTCAGGAAGTGGAAGGAGCCGGCCGGGATGGTCAGGGACACATCCGACAGCACGTCCGGCCCGCCGTCATAGCTGAGGCCGACCTGGCGCAGGGCGATGGTGTCGCCTGGCGACTTCTTTTCGGCTTGCGGGGCGGGGGGTGTCATCACGACACTGTTTCCATAATCCTGCGGTTGCGCAAGGGGTTGCCGGAGGGTGGTACGGGCCATTTAGTTCCCATTAAGGGGTTGCCTGTACTATAGAAATTCAAGCTGCGCGGTGCTGCGAGTGATGAATGCGTATTACGTGCCCTAACTGCACGTCCCATTTCGAGCTGCCGACCGAGCTTCTGGGGAAGAAGGGCCGGGCGCTTAAGTGCGCCAGCTGCGGCCATTCCTGGTACCAGACGGCGCAGGTCGAGACCCTCGACCTCGCCGCCATCATGGGCGGCTAATTGGCCGCGCTGGCCGCCGCCACCGACGCCGCCGCGGTGCAACCGCGGCCCCAGCCGCGCGCCGCCCCGGGGGGCGCGCCCACGCCTACCCCTGCCCCCGCCCCGCAACAGCCCGCCGCACAGCAGGCGGCGCAACAACGCGCGCAGATGGGCGGTCAGAACCGCGTCCAGGCGGCGCCCATCGGCGCGCAGCAGCGCGATACCGGCGGCCAGAACCGGGTTCAGGCGGCGCCCATCGGCGGCCAGCACAGCCATATGGGGGGGGCGCGGACGCCAGCGCCGCAAGGCGCGGTCTCGATGATGCAGCGCCCGAACCAGGCTTCGCCGCGTCCAGGCCAATCTCAACGCCAGGCCCCCGGCCAGGCGCCAGGCCAAGCGGGTGCGCCGGGACAGCCCGGACCGGGGCAGCAGACGCCCGGCCAAGGGGCGCCGCCCGCACAACCCTGGTACCAGGGCGCCGCCCGTCAAGCCGCGGCGGCCGCGCAAGGCCCCCAGGCCGCGGCCATGGGTGGCCAGTCGATGCGCGGCCCGGCGGCGCCCCAGGGTCCCCAGGCCGCCGCCATGGGCGGCCAGTCCCTGCGCGGTCAGGCCGGCGCCGGCGCCGTCGGCGAAGCAGCGATGTCCTGGGCCCGTCAGCCGGGCCAAACCCCCGGCCAAGCTGGAATACCCGGTGCGGCCGGCCGGCCGGCCGGCATGCCGGGTGGTCCCCAGGCTGGCCCGGGGGCGCCGCCCCCGGGGAGCATGGGGGCAGCCATGGGTGGCGCACAGCAGATGCGCGCTCCCGGCGGCCCGCAAGCCGTGGCCCTGGCCGGTCAGTCGATGCGCGGTCAAGCCGGCGCTCAGGCGGTCGGTGACGCCGCGGTATCCTGGAACCGCAACCCGCAAGGGATGCCCGGCGCCGCAGGCGCTCCCGCCGCGTCGATGATGGGTGGTCCCGGTGCTCAGGGTGGTCCCCAGGCGGCGGCGCTGGCCGGCCAATCGATGCGCGGTCAGGCCGGGGCCCCGTCCGTCGGCGGTGCTTCAATGTCGTGGATGGGGCAGCAAGGTCCAGGCGGGCCGGGCCAGCCGGGTCAATCCATGGCCGCGCCGCCGGGGGGTGCGCAGGGCGGTCCGCAAGCCGCGGCGCTGGCCGGTCAGTCCATGCGCGGCCAGGCCGGCGCTCAAGCGGTCGGCCAGGGCGCGATGTCGTGGATGAATAGCCAGCAGCCCGGGGCGCCCGGCGCGCCCGGACAGTCGATGCGCGACCAAGGCGTCATGGCCGGACCCGGCGGCACAGCGGTGTCACAGATCAGCGGCCAGGCGGCAGGGCCGGGCGGCCCAGCGGTGTCACAGATCAGCGGCCAGGCGGCAGGGCCGGGCGGCCCAGCGGTGTCACAGATCAGCGGTCAGGCGGCGGGGCCGGGCGGTCCCGCGGTGTCACAGATGGGTGGCCGGGCCGCGGGGCCGGGTGGTCCCGCCGTTTCACAGATCAGCGGTCAGGCGGCGGGGCCGGGTGGTCCTGCGGTATCGCAAATCAGCGGCGCGGTGGCGGGGCCCGGCGGGGCAGCGATTTCTCAGCTCACCGGACAAGTGGCGGGTCAGCCCGGACAGTCGGTTCTCGGCCCGGTCGCCGGCGGCCCCGGCGCGCCGGGTGCGTCCCTCGGTCCTGTCGGTTCATCAGCAGGCCAGCCCGGGGTCTCCATGCAGGCCCCTGCCGGCGGTCCCGGCCAGCCGGGCGTCTCCATGGGCGCGCCCGGCGCCGCGGGTGCTCCCGGGGTTTCACAAATGCAGGAGGCCGGCGCCGTGGGCGGCCCCGGTGCGGCGGCGCAGGCGGGTGTCGCAGGAGCCGCAGGCGGCCCCGGCCAGGCCCCGGCGGAAGGCGCTGCGGCCGAAGCCGGAACGTCGGGCGGACCCGGGGCGGCGAAAGCGGACGCGGCGCTCACGGCCGAAGAACGCGAAAAGGCGGGCGAAGATGGCGGCCCCGGCGCGCCCAAAGCCGAGGATACGGCCGCCGCCAAGGGCGGCGAGGATGGCGCACCCGGCGCCAAGAGTGAAACCGAAGACGACTTGGTCGATCCCGACGCCGACAGGCCGGACTTCGGCGGCAGCGTTGCCGGGAGTGGCGGCGAAGACGCCGAAGACGAGGACGAAACGGAAGACGAAGACGGCTTTGCCAGCGTTGCCTCGCGGGCCGCGGTCGCGCGCGGCAAAGCCGCCAAGCGCAAACCGGTCGACCCCGCCTATGTCACCGTCGCGGTCATGGGGGCGGCGGTGCTCGCGCTCGGCGCGCTGGTCTGGTTTGGGCGTTCGCTGCTGATGGACATGTGGCCGGGCATCCAAGGCTTTTATCAGTCGGTCGGCGCCGAGGCCAAGAAGCAGGGCGACGGCCTGAAGATCGCGGAATCCTCCAAGCGCCTGCAGCGCATCGGCGGCATCGAGACTCTGGTTGTGCGCGGATTCATTTCCAACATCGGCGAGGTGCCGACGAGCGTGCCGAACCTGAAGCTCGAGCTTTATAACGAGAAGCGCGAAGTGATCCAGGATGCCGACGCCAAAGCCTGTTCGGCGCTGCTCGATCCCAAAGCCAGCTGCGAATTCGAAGTCCGGCTCGAGCTGCCGCAGATGGCCGCCGCCAAGGGCGGCTACGCCATCGTCTGGGCGAAATAGCCCGCCATCCCCAAACGCGGCGAGGGCCGCCAAAAAGCTGAGGCTCAGAACTGCTTCATCAAGCGCTTGAGGTAGTCCTGTTCCTCGGCGGACCGCGTGCGGTCACTGGCGCGGGTGCGGATTTCCTCCAGGATCGCGCGGACACGGCTGGCCATGCTGGCGGGGTCCTCGCCCATCGGCACGTCGACGTCGTTGTTGTTGCCGCCGGCGCGGCCGCGCTGTCCCTGGCCGAAGCGGAACTGGGGCTGGCCCGCTTGCTCCATCATGCCGCCGAAACCCTTGTTGAACATGGCCTCGGCCAGATCCTGCTGCGCCTGCTCGGCGCTTTCCTGGAGCTTGGAGAGCGCGCGGCTCTGTGCTTCGACGCCGTTCTTCCATGACCCGGCCTTGAGGTGGTCGCGGGCCTCGGCCATGGCGTCGCCGGCTTCATCCATGGCGGACTGCGGCTTGCCGGCCATCTGCTTGATCTGTTCATTGATGCGCGCCAGTTCCTGGCGCAGCGCTTCCTGCTGCGCGGCGGCGTCGGCGCCGCCTTGCGCCGCCGGGTCGTTCTGGCGCGACTGGCCCTGTTGGCCCTGCTGGTTCTGGCCCTGGTTCTGGGCCTGGCGCTGCTGGCGGCGCAATTCCTCGGCGCGCGCCTTGTCGAAATTCTTGTCGAGCAGCCCGGCCTGGTTCTTGGTCAGGTCCTGCATGTCCGCCAGCAGCTTCTGCGCGGCCCGGGCGGGCGCGCTTTCGTTCTCCAGGTCCATGTTCTCGTCGCGCATCTCCTGCAGACGATCCTGAAGTTCCGCGAGCTGCTGCTTGGCGCCTTCCTTGGCGCCCATGTCGTTCATCTGCTTGAGCTGCTCCATCATTTTCTGGATATCGGGCGGCGTGCCCTGGTTGGCGGCGAAGTTGTTTTCCTGCTTGTCGGTCTTGGCCTTCTGGTAGTCGGCCAACGCCTGTTGCAGCTCGGCGATCTTCTGGTTGATCTGTTCCTGCGGCGCGCCTTTTTCCAGGGCGTCGCGCAACGCCTGTTCGGCGGTGGCGAGGCGCTGTTCGGCCACGGTCAGGTTGCCGTCCTCGATGCGCACCGCGGCATGCCAGAGAAGCTCGGGCACCGTCGCCATGGCTTCGGCGGGTTCGGCCTGCAGGCGGAAGCGCGCGGCGGCGAGGACGAGGTGGGTGAGCGGATCGGCGCCGAAGCTCTCCGGCTTGCGCGTGATCTGGGTGACGCTGGCCAGCGCGCCTTGGGCATTGGCGGCGGGATCGGCGAACAGGTCCTTGCGCCGGGCGATGATCTCCTTGGCCACGGGGTGGGTGAACACGCGCTCGGGCAAAGTGGCGTCGACGGCGTCGGTTTCGCCGCTCTGGCCGGCCTGGTCGGTGGCCCTGAGGCTGAGTTTGACCTTCTGCCCCGCCCAGGGATGGGAGGCGAGGTCGAGGGCCGGCGACTGGTTCAGGACTTTCGAGGCGAACGGCGGCAGGCTGAGGTCCACATCGAGAGGTTCGGCTTTGTCGGCGCGGAGCGCCGCGTCTTTGTCCGCGCGGAGCGCGGCATCTTTAGAGTCCGCGCGCACCAGATGCGCGGTGACCTTCTGGATGCCGTAGTCGTCGCTGGCCTTGTAGTCGAACTTGAGGCGCCAGCGGGTGGCGACGGTCGGTTGGCCGGAGAAAGCGATGGTCGGCGGCTTGTCGGGGATCCAGGTGACATCCCAGCCGGTGAGCGTCTTGCCGCCGTGCAGCAGTTCCAGGCGCTTGGCGGGCTTGAGCGGGAACTCGCCGTGCTGGCTGGTGTCGGCCAGGCGCTCGAGCGGCGTGAGATTTTTGTCCATGGCAACGCCGGTGTCCATGGATGCGCCGGTGATCACGAACAACCCGGTGCTGCCGTCGGCGATGTCGAGGCTGTGCGGCGGGCTGCGGCCGTCGCTCGACGGAATCTCCACGTAGGTCGGCGAGCGCCCGGTGTAGGCCGGCGGCGTGATCCACATCTTGATGGCCACGGCCGGGCCGGCCTGGACCATGGACGGAACGATATTCCGCAGGAGGCGCGCGGGGATGGTGCCCGAACCGCCGATCAGGGCGACGAACAGAGCCAGGATCACCGCGGCCCGGAGCGCAAAATGGTCGCGGGCGGCGATATTCGGCGCGGGCGCCGGCGTGCGCAGGCGGGCGAGGTCCTCGCGGGCGCGGCGCTGATGGGCCTCCCACAGCGCCTGCTGAACCGCGTCGCCGCCGGGCGTCAGCTGGTCCTCGACGGCGGTCAACGGGCGGTGGCCGACGGGGGAGTCCGCCTCCAGGCGGGCACGCGCCTCGGCGCGCGACGGCGCCACGAAACCCCGCACCCGGCGCCACGTGACCGCGGCAATCCCCGCCGCCGCCAGCACCACCGCGGCCACATGCAGGAAGGGCGAAAAGCCGGTCAGGATATCGGTGAGGGCGACGGCGAAGAACAGGCCGGTCAGGGTCGCCGGCATCCACAAGCGCACCCACAGCCGTTCCCAGGCCAGGGCGAGCCAGGCCAAAGCCAGGCGAAGGTGGGCGGATCCGGGCGCGGACGGGTGTTCCATGGACCCGAGTGTACGGGCAGCGAATACCCTGTTCAATCTGGGCCTGTTCAATCTGGGCCCGCTCAATCAGGCGAAGGCCGCGTTCCAGCCGTTGGATCAGCCGGCTCGAGCGTCCTTGGCGTCGTCCGCAAGCCAGGGTGGCAGTTGCTCCAGGGCCAGCATTTCCGCGATCGAGGGCCGGCGGCGGACCACGGCGTAACGCGCCCCTTGCACCAGGACTTCGGGAATCAAGGGCCGGCTGTTGTAGGTCGAGGACATGACCGCGCCGTAGGCGCCGGCGGTCATGAAGGCCACCAGGTCGCCGGCCTGCAGCGGCGGCAGGCGGTAATCCTGGGCGAAGCGGTCGCTGGTCTCGCACACCGGCCCCACCACATCCACCGGCTGGGCGCCGGGACTCGCCGGCGGTTCGACCACCGGCAGAATCTCGTGGCGCGCGCCGTACATGGCCGGGCGCACCAGATCGTTCATGGCGGCGTCGACGATGGCGAACTTCTTGGTGGGCGACTCCTTCATGGCGATGACCTTGGCCACCATCACGCCGGCGTTGCCGACGATCAGGCGTCCCGGTTCGAACGCCAGTTTGCAGCCGAGGCCGCCCAGCACCCGGCGCACCATGTCGCCGTATTCCGCCGGGCTCGGCGGCGGCGTGTTGGAAAGATGATCGTAGGGCACGCCCAGACCGCCGCCGAGATCGAGGTGGTCGATGGTGAAGCCGTCGGCGCGCAAGCGCAGCGTGAGGTCGCGCAGCTTGGTGAAGGCGGCCTCGAACGGCGCCAGCGAGGTGATCTGCGAGCCGATGTGCACGGCGATGGCGGTGGGCGCAAGGCCCGGCAGGGTGCGCGCCTTGCGGTAAAGGTCGGGCACTTGCGACCAGTCGATGCCGAACTTGTCTTCCTTGCGGCCGGTCGAGATCTTGTCGTGGCCGCCGGCGGCGACATCCGGGTTCACGCGCAGCGCGATGCGCACGGTCTTGCCCAGCGCCGACGCGACGCGGCTGACGGTCTCCAACTCGGCGGCGGACTCGACATTGATCTGGCCGACGCCCTGGCCGACGGCGAGGCGGATTTCGTCTTCGGTCTTGCCGACGCCGGAGAACACGATCTTCGCGGCCGGGATGCCGGCGCGCAGCGCCACTTCGAACTCGCCGCCGGACACCACGTCGCCGCCGGCGCCGAGATCGGCGAGCGTGCGCAGGACGGCGAGGTTACTGTTGGCCTTCATGGCGAAGCAGATGGTGGCGTCGAGGCCCTTCAGGGCCTCGCGGAACACCAGGTAGTGGCGCGTGAGCGTGGCGGTGGAATAGCAATAGAACGGCGTGCCGACATCGGCCGCGATCTCGGGCAGCGGCACGTCCTCGGCGTGGAGCACGCCCTTGCAGTAGACGAAATGGTGCATGTTTTGGTCCTAAAGCGTGGCCAAGAAAAGTGGATGCCGGTTTTCTGTCCGGCCACGCGACAAATATTAAACCTGAAGCAGGATGACCTTCATCCTGCTTCAGGCCGGCGGATAGCGCCGCGGGTAAGTGGCGCCTTCGGGCGGTTTCAAGGGTTCTTTCTTGCCGCAGGCGGCGAGGCCAAGGGTCATGTCCGCCAGCAGCAGCGCCAGCAGGGTCAGGTGCCCGATTTTTTTTAAAGCGTCACGTTTCATGCCTGGCGTCCCTTCTTGAGGAAGCGTTCACGGGCGGCCGCGACCGCCGCCGTCACATTGGCGGGCGCGGTGCCGCCGAAGCTGGTGCGGCTGGCGGCCGAGGCCTCGACCGTGAGCACGGAGAAGACGCCTTCGGTGATGCGCGGCTCCACGCCCTGCATGTCGCCGAGCGTGAGTTCGGCCAGGCCGCACCGTTTCTGTTCCGCCAGCGCCACGATGCGCCCGGTGATGTGGTGGGAGTCCCGGAACGGGACATCGAGCGTGCGCGTCACCCAGTCGGCCAGGTCGGTGGCGGTGGTGAAGCCGGGGCTGGCGGCGTCCTTCATGCGCGCGCGGTTGGGCTTCATGTCGGCGATCATGCCGGTGGCGGCGGCGAGGCACAGCTCCAGCGTATCGAACGCGCCGAACACCGCCTCCTTATCCTCCTGCATGTCCTTGGAGTAGGTGAGCGGCAGTCCCTTCATCACCGTCAGCAATGCCGTGAGCGCGCCGAACACGCGGCCCGACTTGCCGCGCACCAGTTCCGCGGCGTCGGGATTGCGTTTCTGCGGCATCATCGAGCTGCCGGTGGAGAAGGCGTCGCTGAAGGCGATGAACCCGAACTGGGCGGACGCCCAGATCACCATTTCCTCGGCCAGGCGCGACATATGGGTGGCCAGGATCGCCGCCGCCGCCAGGAAGTCGAGGGCGAAGTCGCGGTCGGACACGGCGTCCATGGAGTTGGCCATGGGGCGGTCGAAATCAAGTTTTTCGGCGGTGAGGTGCCGGTCGATGGGGAAGGACGTGCCGGCAATGGCGCCGGCGCCGAGCGGGCACTCGTTGAGGCGCGTGCGCGCATCTTTGAAGCGCGAACGGTCGCGGCCGAACATCTCCACATAGGCCATCAGATGGTGCCCGAACGTGACCGGCTGCGCGGCCTGCAGGTGCGTGAAACCCGGCATGATGGTGGCGGCTTCGGCTTCGGCCTTGTCCAGCAGCACCGATTGGAGCTTCTCCAGTTCCTCATCCAGCGTGTCGACAGCGGCGCGCACCCACATGCGAAAATCGGTGGCGACCTGGTCGTTGCGCGAGCGCGCGGTGTGCAGGCGGCCCGCCGGAAGGCCGATCAGGTCCGCCAGCTTCGATTCGATGTTCATGTGAACATCCTCGAGGGCGCGGCGGAAATGGAAATTGCCCTCGGAGATATCCTTCTCGATCCGGGTGAGCCCGCCCTGGATGGCCTCGCCGTCGTCCTTGCTGATGATGCCTTGCGCCACCAGCATCGCGCAGTGGGCGCGGCTGCCGCGCACGTCCTGCTTGGCCAGGCGCTGGTCGAAAGCGATGGAGGCGTTGATCTCCTCCATGACCGACGCGGGTCCGGCGGAAAAACGGCCACCCCAGATCTTGCTCGTCATGTGCTACCTTGGGTACTGAAGCTATCTCCGGGGAGGCTATCATCCCGCCGGGAATTTATCGGGAGGCATTTATGTCAAATGAATCAGGACGCAAGCTGTTGGTGCCGGTCCTTGGGCTCGGGCTGATTATCATCGCCCTGGTTGTCGTGGCAAGCCGCAGCGGCACCAAGGAAGAAGCAGCACCTGTGGCTGCATCCGCGCCCGCGGCCGCGCCGGAGCCGAAAAGCGCCGATTTCATCTGGTATGACGCGCCCAAGGATGCGCCGGCGACCGTGTTCAAGGACGCGGCCGACGCCGACAAGACCCTGGCGGACTTCAAGGGCAAAGCACTGGTGGTGAATTTCTGGGCCACCTGGTGCGCGCCCTGCGTCAAGGAAATGCCGACCCTGGACGCGCTGCAGGCGCAGATGGGCGGGGACACGTTCCAGGTCCTGACAATTTCCCAGGACCGGGAAGGCGCCAAAGTGGCGCAGCCCTTCGTGGAGAAGAACGGCTGGAAGAACCTGGGCCTCTATACCGAGCCGCAGGGCCGGTTCCAGCGCGACGCCTCGATCCGCGGGCTGCCCACCACCATCATCATCGACAAGGCCGGCAAGGAAGTGGGCCGGGTCGAAGGCGAAGTGATGTGGACCTCGGCCGAGGTGGTGGAGAAGCTCAAAGGCTTGGCGTCTGCCCAATAAGTTTTTTCGTAGAAAAAGCGACCAATACAAACGGGGCGCGGGAAACCGCGCCCCGAAGCATTTTCGAAGAAAATGCGACGGATATGAATTAGGGCGCGCTTTCGCGCGCCCTAACGAGAGTCAGGTCGAGTTTGTCGCCGTTGGCTTCAAAGCGGCGGCGCCAGTAGATCACGGCCGCCACCGCCAGCCACACGCCGCCCAAGACATCGCTGAGGTAGTGCGCGCCGATGATGACGCGGCTGGCAGCGATCAGCACCGCGGTCACGAAGAACACCGGTCGCAGCGGCGGGTAGATCAATGCCAGCGCCAGCATCGCCGACGTGATCGACTGGGCGTGGCCCGACGGGAAACTGGAATCCCCGGTGTTCATGCGGAAGGGATGAAAAGACGCGCCGCCGTCCTCGAACAGGAAGCGGGGCCGGTCGCGGCCGATCGCGAACTTCAGCACGACCTCGGTGATGCCGGAGCTGGCCATGGCGACAATCATGAAGATCCAGGCGCGCTTGCGTACCGTGAAAGCGGTGGTGCCGATAGGCAGCTGCTGCGAGCGGTGGCGGATATAGGCGCCGGCGAGGCCCGTGAGCGCCACCGAATACCACAACCAGCCGCTGGCGAAGTCGGTGATGGCGGCGAAGAACTCCGCCCAATCGGTTCTGCGGTGAGGCTGGAGCCAGCGGGCGATCGGTTCGTCACCCCACAGCATCAGCGCGGCGATCGCCGCCGCGTTCAGCACCGTGTAGATCAGGAAGGGCGCGGACAGGAGCGGATTGCGCTGGGTCATGGGCCGGTGGTGATGAGCGCCAGCCGCTCGGGCCGGCCGCGGGAATAATTATACCCGCCGAACTCGGCGATCTGCACCAGGTTCCGTCCGCCCGCCGCCAGGGCCGTGCGCACAAGATCGAGAGCCTCCACCGGCACCACCGCCAGTGCCGCGGGATGCCCCGCCAGATGATCGGCGGCGCCTTTCGCGTCGGACAGGATGGTTTCGGTGCCGAGCAGGAAAATCGCGGAAGGTTCGTGATAGCCGGCCAGGATCGCGGGTTCGGTCATCAACGGCACCGCGCGCGCTGCGATGCGGTCGCTCAGGGCGAGGCGCGGCAGGCGCGGCAATTCGACGCCGAACACCGTCACATAGAACGCAAGCCCCGCGAAACCCACGCCCGTCACCGCCCGGGGAACGCCGGATCGTCCGAGCAGGGTCATGCCGTAAAGCGCGGCGCCCAAGGTGATGACGGCCACGGCGGTGGCCGGGATCACGCTGCCTTCGCCGAACCGCCGCGCCGCCACCAGGGCGACCACGCCGAGGACAATGCAAACCCACGACCAGACCACCCGCCAGCCCAGGCCCCATCCACCGCCGAACGCCGCGCGGGTGTCCGGCAGTCCTCGCAGACTGGCGGCGATCAGCAGCATGAGCGGCGGCATGAGCGGCAGCGTGTAGTGGGGCAGCTTGGTGGGCACCAATTCGAATACGGCCCACGCCGGGACCAGCCACGCCAGGCAAAAGCGGATCGCTGGGTCGGTGCGCGCGCGCCAGGCGGCGATCACGGCGAACGGGGCGAGCACGGACCAGGGCCAGGCGGTGACCGCGCTCAGCAGAAGGTGCGTGCCGGGCCAGGCGCCGTGGCCTTCCTGGCCGCCGATGAGCTTGGGCAGGATGTCTTCCTGGAAGGAGGCGCTGACGAAGGAGCCGCCGGTGGACGCCTGCATCAGGAAGAACGGCGCCACGGCGAGGACGAGCAGCGCGGCGCCCGCCAGCGGATAGAGCCGCCGGATCCATTTGATGTCCCGGTCGGCGATGCAGAGCGCCAGGCCGGTCGCGCCGGCCACCGCGACGATCACTGGGCCTTTGATCAGGATGCCGGCCGCCAGCGCGGCCCAGAACAGCAGCGCCGCGCCGATCCGCGCCTTGCCTTCGGTGTAGATGCGCCCCAGTCCGGCCAGGCACAGGACCGTGGCGCAGAGCAGCGCCGCGTCGGTCTTGGCGAGATGGGCTTCGGCGACGACCACCAGCGTTGTCGCCAGCATGGCGCCGGCCGCCAGTCCCGCCGGCGCGCCGAACAGGCGCCGTCCGAATGCGAACGTGGCCAGCACCGCGAGCCATGCCGCCAGCGCCGAGGGCAGGCGATAGGCCCAAGGCGCCGTCAAGCGCGCGCCGGTCAGCTTCACGGCGGCGGCCTGCAGCCAGTAGGCGCCGGCCGGCTTCTTGTTCCGGGCCTCTTCCTGGAAACGGATGTTGAGGTAGTCGCCGGTCTCGATCATCTGCTTCGTGGCCTGCATGAAACGCGCTTCATCGCGGTCCATGGGCGGCAACGACGCGAGCCCCGGCGCGAACAGGGCAGCGCAGAGCAGGGTCAGCAAAAGATAAGGACGAAAGCCCTCGGTGAGGCGGTGACGGGCCGCGAACGCGCCGATGCCTGTCGCTGGCGCGGTCATGCCGGGCGTTAGCGGGTGGGAACCGGTTCCGGGCCGCTGTAGTCGTAGAAGCCCTTGCCGGTCTTGCGGCCCAGCCAGCCGGCCTCGACGTATTTCGCCAGCAGCGGGCAGGGACGGTATTTGGTGTCGGCCAGGCCGTCGTGCAGCACGGTCATGATGGCGAGGCAAGTGTCGAGACCGATGAAATCCGCGAGTTCCAGGGGCCCCATGGGATGGTTGGCGCCCAGCTTCATGGCGGTGTCGATGGCCTTCACGGTGCCGACGCCTTCATACAGCGTGTAAGTCGCCTCGTTGATCATGGGGATGAGCACGCGGTTGACGATGAAGGCCGGGAAATCCTCCGACGAGACCACCTGCTTGCCGAGCCTTTCGGCGAACACGCGCACGGCGGAGAAGGTGTTTTCATCCGTGGCGATGCCGCGGATCAGCTCCACCAGCTTCATCACCGGCACCGGGTTCATGAAGTGCAGGCCCATGAAGCGCTCCGGCCGGTCGGTGACCGCGGCCAGGCGGGTGATGGAGATCGACGACGTGTTCGAGCACAGCACCGCGTCCGCCTTCAGGAACGGCGTCAGGTCCTTGAAGATCTTCTTCTTGGTCTCTTCGGCCTCGGTGGCCGCTTCGATCACCAGGTCGCGGTCGCGCAAGCCGTCATAGCCGGCGGCGGTCTTGATGCGTTCGAGGG
This sequence comes from Rhodospirillaceae bacterium, assembly GCA_041905795.1. Classification (GTDB taxonomy): domain Bacteria; phylum Pseudomonadota; class Alphaproteobacteria; order Rhodospirillales; family Rhodospirillaceae; genus SHVO01. Next base: position 18,686 of record JAYRKL010000019.1, read on the forward strand.
CGGCGTTCTTGTCGGCTTCGCTGACGAAGCCCTTGTTCACCTGGCGGGCGATGTTCTTTTCGATATTGGCGCGGCTCTTCTTGAGCTGATCCTCGCTGATGTCCGACATGACCACGTCGAAACCGGCGAGCGCGCAGACATGGGCGATGCCGGAGCCCATCTGCCCCGCGCCGATGATGCCGACCTTGGCAATGGTGACGGGCGTCTTGGCGGACTGGTTCATGGAGAAACGACCTGCGAAACGATGAGAAGTCTAGAGCGCGGCGGTCAACTCGGGGACGACCTGGAACAGGTCGCCCACCAGGCCGTAATCGGCGATCTGGAAGATCGGCGCTTCCGGATCCTTGTTGATCGCGACGATCACCTTGGAATCCTTCATGCCGGCGAGGTGCTGGATGGCGCCGGAGATGCCCACGGCGATGTAGAGTTCGGGCGCTATGATCTTGCCGGTCTGGCCGACCTGGTAGTCGTTGGGCACGAAGCCCGCGTCCACGGCGGCGCGGCTGGCGCCGACGCCGGCGCCGAGCTTGTCGGCCAGGGCTTCGATGATCTTGAAGTTCTCGCCCGAGCCCATGCCGCGGCCGCCGGAGACGACGATGCGGGCCGAGGTCAGTTCGGGACGTTCGGACGTCGACAGCGCCTGGCTGACGAAGCTGGAGAGGCCGGGGTTCGCCGCCGCGGCGACGTTTTCGATCGCGGCGCTGCCGCCTTCGGTCTTGGCCTTGTCGAAGGTCGAGCCGCGCACGGTGATGACCTTCTTGGCGTCTTTCGACTGCACGGTGGCGAGCGCGTTGCCGGCGTAGATCGGGCGAACGAAGGTATCCGCCGAGACTACCGCCGAGATGTCGGAGACCTGCGCGACGTCCAGGAGTGCCGCCACGCGCGGCATGACGTTCTTGCCCGAGGTGGTGGCGGGCGCGATCAGGTGGGAGTAATCGCCGGCGAGGCTGACGATCAGCGCCGACAGCGGTTCGGCCAGGGCATGTTCGTATGCGGCGTCGTCGGCGACCAGGACCTTCGTCACGCCGGCGATCTTGGCGGCGGCGGCAGCGGCGGCGGCGCAGCCCTTGCCCGCGACCAGCACGTGAATATCGCCGCCCACAGCCGCGGCGGCGGTGATGGCCGAGAGGGTCGCCGCCTTAATGGTGGCGTTGTCGTGTTCGGCGAGAACGAGCGAGGTCATCCGATCACCTTGGCTTCATTGCGCAATTTATCGATGAGGGTGGCAACGTCGGCCACCTTGGCGCCGCCCTGGCGCTTGGCCGGCTCCTCCACCTTGAGCGTGACGAGGCGCGGGGTCACGTCGACGCCCAAAGCATCGGGGGCGAGCGTGTCGATGGGTTTTTTCTTGGCCTTCATGATGTTGGGCAGCGAGGCGTAGCGCGGCTCGTTGAGGCGCAGGTCGGTGGTGATGATGCAGGGCAGCTTCACGGAGATGGTCTCGAGGCCGCCGTCCACTTCGCGGGTGACGGTGGCGGCATCGGCGCCCAACTCCACCTTCGAGGCAAACGTGCCCTGGGGCCAGCCCAGCAGCGCCGCCAGCATCTGGCCGGTCTGGTTGGCGTCGTCGTCGATCGCCTGCTTGCCGAGCACGATCAGGTTGGGGGTTTCCTTGGCGGCGATCGCCTTGAGGATCTTGGCGACCGCCAGCGGCTGAATCTCGGCGTCCGTCTGCACCAGGATGCCGCGGTCGGCGCCCATGGCGAGCGCCGTGCGCAGGGTTTCCTGGGCGCCGGCCGGACCGATGCTGACCACCACGATCTCGGTGATCTTGCCGGCTTCCTTCATGCGCACCGCTTCCTCGACGGCGATTTCGTCGAAGGGGTTCATGGACATCTTGACGTTGGTCAGTTCGACGCCGGTCTTGTCGGCTTTGACCCGGACCTTGACGTTGAAGTCGACGACGCGTTTGACGGCGACCAGTGCTTTCATCGGCCCCCCATTTCGGCAAAAAACATATTGGTTTTAGTCAGTTTCGCGGCCGTACGACTAGTCCCGGACCGCGGGGCTGTCAAACGAAATAGTGCTGCGCTGCAGCATGCCCAGAGCGAAACAAAGGGCCCACTTAACGGTTGGCTCCGGGCACCCACATGACGTCGCCACCAGCCTTTGCGTTGACATGCCGGGCGAGTACGAACAGGTGGTCCGAAAGCCGGTTCGCGTAAATCAGGGAGATGGGATTGAGGGCCTCGTGTCCGGCCAGTTCCGTGATCTCGCGTTCGGCGCGGCGCGTCACGGTGCGGGCAAGATGCAGATAGGCCGCCGCCGCGCCGCCGCCCGGCAGGACGAAAGAGGTCAGCGGCTTGAGCGCGGCGTTCATGGCGTCGATCTCATGCTCCAGGCGGTCGACCTGGGCCTGGCTGACGCGCAAGGCCTGACCGGGCTTTTCGTCGGCCGCCAGCGGCGTACACAGGTCCGCGCCCAGATCGAACAGGTCGTTCTGGATGCGCATGAGCATGGCGTCGGTTTCGGCGTCCCGGGCGGTATGCAGGCGGGCGAGGCCGACCACTGAATTGGCTTCGTCGAGCGTGCCGTAGGCCGCGACCCTGAGGTCGTATTTCTTCACCCGCGTGCCGTCGCCCAGCGAGGTCTCGCCTTTGTCGCCGCCGCGGGTATAGATCTTTGTCAGCTTTACCATGGCGCGATGATACGCCGTGTAACGCGGCTTCCGCTATGAGTATGATGCCGCCTGTGAATCGCCTTTTACGCATCCTCTCCATCTACGTCGCCTGGCATGTGACGCTGTCATTCCTCGCCTTCATCGGCGGGATCAGCAGCTTGATCCTGTTGTTCGACACCATCGAACTCTTGCGCCGCACCGCCGGCAACGACGCGCTCGGGTTCGGTACTGTGTTCGGCCTGGCGCTGCTCAAGCTGCCGCACACAGCTCAGGCGACGTTGCCGTTCGCGGTCATGCTGGCGATGATGTACGTGCTGTTCCGTCTGTCGCGCAGCCACGAACTGCTGGTGATGCGCGCCGCGGGCATTTCCGTGTGGCAATTCCTGGCGCCGCCGCTGGCGCTGACCCTGATGCTGGGGGCCGTCAATCTCGCCGTGGTCGATCCCTTCGCCGCCAGCCTTTATGAATCCTACCAGCGCCTGGAAGACTCCCTGATCCGGCGCGCCTCGACCTCGATCAATCTCGACCGCGGCGGATTGTGGTTGCGGGAGTCCCAGAACGGCGCGGTCACCATCGTCCGCGCCGGCGCCATGCAGGCCGAGGGAGACGTCCTCAACCTGCGCGATCTCTCGGTGTTCAAGATGAACGGCGAGGCGGTCGAAAGCCGATACGAAGCGCCCGCGGGCCGCCTCGGCGCCGGCGTCATCGCCATGAGCGACGTCTGGGAGATGCATCTGAACGGCGGCAAGGCCACATCCGCCTTTCACAAGGACTTCTGGATGCCGACCACGCTCACCGCCGACAAGGTGCAGGACAGCCTGGCCGCGCCCGAGACCATGTCGTTCTGGGACCTGCCGGCCTTCATCCGCTCGTCGCAGGCGGCGGGCTTCTCGGCCTTGCCGCACCGGCTGTACTGGCAGTCCTTGCTGGCCTCGCCGTTCCTGCTTTGCGCCATGGTGCTGGTGGCGTCGGCATTTTATCTCACCGCCGGCACCAAGCTGCCGGGGTGGATGCTGCGCGGCGCCGCCGGGCTCGGCACCGGTTTTGTCGTCTATTTCCTGAACCACTTCACCTATGCGCTGGGCTTGTCGGCGACCTTGCCCCTCGCGCTGGCGGCCTGGGCGCCGACCGTGGCCACGACCATGTTCGGCCTGGCCTATCTGTTCCATCGCGAGGACGGCTGAGGTGGTGTCCGCCGAGACCAAACTTGTTCTGGGCCTCGCGGCATTGACCGCGCTGTTCAGCATTCCGGCGCTCGATACCGCCGCCAGCGCCCTGTTCTACGACGCCGGGTTCACCTGGAACCCGCACGGACTGCTGGAGTTCGCACGCGCGGCGGTGCCAACCTTGATCCTGGGCTCGCTGGTCTTCTTCGTGCTGGTCTGGCTGATGTGCCTGATATCCCCGGGGCCGTCGCGGGACTGGATCTGGGATTTGACGCCCTCGCGCATCGCCTATCTCGCCGCGACCGCCGTCCTCGGTCCCGGGCTGCTGGTGGAAACCGTGCTCAAGCCGCATTGGGGGCGGGCGCGGCCCAAGGACATCGCGCTGTTCGGCGGCGACCACGCCTACACGCCGCCATTTGTGGTGGCGGAGGAATGCGCGCGCAATTGCTCCTTTGTTTCCGGCCATGCCGCCATCGCATTCTGGGTGACGGCTTATGCTTTCCTGCTGCCGCCGGCATGGCGCGCGCGCGGCCTGTGGATCGCTGCGGGGTTCGGGTTGCTCATCGGCGCCGTGCGCGTGGTGCAGGGCGGCCACTTCGCCAGCGACGTGGCGGCCGCGGGGCTGATGGTGGTGGCGATCAACGCCGTGCTGGCGCGCCTGATGCTGGGGCGGGCATGAGCCTTCTCGACCGCATCAAAGGCAAGCCGTCGGCGGATGCGTGGCACCCCGGGGAAGGTGCCTATCCCTCGCTGTTCGATCTTGGCGCGCACGCCGGGGCGTTGAAAGCCAAGAGCGGCATCTTCGCGTTGTGGCATCTTGGCGTGCGGCCGCAGTGGCTGCATGTGAGCGCCGCCGCCGACCTCGCGATCTGTCTGGCGGCGGCGGCGGACGCCCTGAAGGACTCGCCGTTCCGGGGCAACGGCGGACTCCATGTCGCCTGGGTGTTCCTGCCGGCGGCGCGCTGTCCCGGCGTGGTCGCGCACCTGCGCGCGCGCCTGAAGCCGGTGTTGCAGCACCTAACCTTCGCGGGCGAGGCCGCCGGGCGCGATGCTCCCGCGCCCATTGTGTTCCCGGCGCCGCCTGGAACAACCGGGCCCTGAATTTCGTCTTGGAGGCTGTCCTTCTTGTCCCAGGCTTCCATGACCTCATCCGCAGTCGGCATCCACGGCATCGCCACCGCTTATCCGGCCCATCGCTTCCGCCAGGACGAGATCATGGCCCAGGCGGCCGAGGTTTTCGGTCATCGCCCCGACCTCATGGAACGCATGGCCAAGACCTATGGCAACGCCGGGGTGAAACACCGTCATTCCTGCGTGCCGCTGGAATGGTACCGGTCGTCCCATGGCTGGCCGGAGCGCATGGCGCTGTTCGAGGAGCATGCGGTGCGGCTGCTCACCGAGGCAGGGCTAAGGGCTCTGGCGGACGCGGGCGTGGCGGCGCGCGAGGTCGCGGCGACGGTCACGGTGTCTTCGACCGGCATCGTCACGCCGAGCCTGGACTCGCTGTTGCAAGAACCCCTGGGGCTGGCGCCCACCGTGCAGCGGCTGCCGGTATTCGGCCTGGGCTGCGCCGGCGGCGTCATTGGCCTGGCGCGCGCCGCCGCCATCGCCCAGGCCTTGCCCGGACGGTGGGTGTTGTTCCTGTGCACGGAATTGTGCGGCCTGACGTTTCGGTCTGGCGACGACAGCAAGGCCAATATCATCGCCACCACCATCTTTGGCGACGGCGCTGCCGCGATCCTGGTGCGGGCGGGCGGCGGAGGCGCACGCGCGCATATCCGCGCCTGGGGCGAGCACACCTGGCCCGGCACCCGCGACATCATGGGCTGGACCGTGGAGGACGACGGCCTGGGCGTGGTGTTTTCGCGCAGCATCCCCGACCTGGTGCGGACCATGATGCGTCCGGTCACGGATGCCTTCCTCGCCGCTCAGGGGCTCGCGCAAGCCGATCTGCAAGGGTTGATCGTGCATCCCGGCGGCGAGCGGGTTGTCGAGGCCCTGGAGGACAGTTACGGCCTGGCGCCCGGCGCCCTAGCCGAAGCGCGCGGCGTGCTGGCGGACCACGGCAACATGTCGGCGGTGACCGTGCTCGCGGTGCTGCGGCGGACTTGCGCGCGCGGCGCGCGGGGGGTGCACCTCATGGCGGCGCTCGGGCCCGGGTTCTCGGTCGGCATGTGCCTCCTGGACCTGGCGTGATGGGTCAGCTTCTGTCCTTCGTCGCGGTGCCGCGCGCGTGGATTTTTATGGTGCTGGCGCTGGTGGCGATTCAGCGTATCGCCGAGCTGTTCATCAGCCGCCGCCACGAACGCGCCTTGCGGGCGCGGGGCGCCGTTGAACACGGCGCGGCGCATTATCCCTTCATTGTCGCGGTCCATGCCGGCTGGCTCATGGCTTTGGCGCTGTGGGCCGCCTTCCGGTCCCCGGTCATGAACCCGGCCGGCATCGCGCTCTATCTCGCGCTGCAGCCGGTGCGGGCCTGGGTGATCGCGAGCCTGGGGCGGTATTGGACCACGCGCATCATCATCCTGCCCGACGCGCCGCTGGTGCGCGGCGGCCCTTACCGGTTCCTCAAACATCCCAACTATGCGGTCGTGGTCCTGGAGATCGCGCTTCTGCCGCTGGCGCTGGGCGCCTGGCCCATCGCCGCGGTGTTCTCGGTCCTGAATGCCCTGGTCCTGTGGGTGCGTATTTCCGCCGAGAACCGGGCACTTGCCGCGCGCGGCTAGTTTTCTTCGGCCAGAACCTTGCGCGCGACGTCCATGGCGAACCCCGCCCGCACCACCGCCGCCAAGTCCTTCTGGGCGAGCCGGCGTGCATCCAAGGGGCTGAGCTTGGTGCGTTCTTTGGGGCGGAAAGGTCCCAGCCGCCGCCGGCGGATATAGGCCAGCGCCCTGGCATAGGCGTCATCGGCATCACCGGGCCCCGCGGACTCCCTGACGGCTTCGGCGGCGATGTCCCGCGGCACGCCTTTGGCCAACAGGGCGACCTGGATTCGCGCCGGCGCCCGGCCCTTGCGGCGCAAGGATGTGGCGAGGGTAAGAGCGAACCTGGCGTCGTCCAGCACGCCGGCCCGCTGCAAGGTTTGCACGGCCTCGTCTACCCATCCGATCATCTCGGCACGGTCACCGCCGTGGGCGCGCAGCGCCCGGTCGACGCGCCGGGTCAGAACAGACCGGAGGTGTCCGGCGCTGCAGGAAAAGCGCTCCATGTGGAAGCGGGCGATATTGGACACCCGCGTCTTTGTCATTTTGCGGGGTGTGCCCCGCGCCTTACGCGCGGCCTTGGGTGAGGCCTCGTCCTTTTCCATGCGCTCTATATAGCCTAGATTGCCGGGACCATTGCCGAGAGAACCGGGACTCATGAGCGAAAACGCCAATACCTTGCCGCTGCCGCGCACCATGGGCGCGGTCAACTGGCTCGGCATGCGCCAGCTCTACGTCAAGGAAGTGCGCCGCTTCTGGAAGGTGATCTTCCAGACCGTGCTGGCGCCGGTCATCACCACCCTGATGTTCCTGCTGGTGATGGTGTTCGCCTTCGGACGCGGCGGCACCGTCATCGCCGGGTACCCGTTCGAGGATTTCCTGGTTCCGGGCCTGGTGATCATGACCATGGTCCAGAACGCCTTCGCCAACACCTCGTCCTCGATCCTAGTGTCCAAGGTGCAGGGCAATATCGTCGACGTGCTGATGCCGCCCTTGAGCGCGCTGGAGCTGACCGTGGCCTGGACCCTGGGCGGCGTCACCCGCGGTGTGGTTGTGGGGATCGCCTGCGCCGCCAGCATGGCGTTCTTCGCCCACCTCCACCTGTATTCGCTGGGTTTCCTGGTGTTCCACGCCATCGCCGGGTGTTTGATGATGTCCTGGGCCGGCGTCCTGGCGGCGGTGTGGGCCGACAAATTCGATCACATGGCGGCGGTCACCAACTTCATCGTCACGCCCCTGACCTTTCTGTCGGGCACCTTCTACACCATCGACCGGTTGCCGCCCTGGGCCCAGGTCCTGGCCCACTACAATCCGTTCTTCTACAACATCGACGGCTTCCGCTACGGCTTCCTGGGCCAGGACGCGACCCGGCCGCTGCTGGGGGTGCTGGTGATGGTGGGGGTCAACGCGGCGGGATTGACATGGACCTATCTGGTCATCCGCAGCGGCTACAAACTCAAGTCATAGCTGTTAAGATTTTTTGACGGCTTGCGTTGACAAAACCTATAAGCAGCGTATGAATCCGGTCTATCGGGCGGCGTAGAGCCGCCCGAACTTTTTCCGATACGATGGTTGGATGGTACGCCTTATGGAAAGGGCGAAGGGATGAGCATTTCCGCAGTGATGCCGACCTATGCGCGCACCGACGTGATGTTCGATCGCGGCGAGGGCGCCTGGCTGTACACCGCCGACGGCCGCCGGTTCCTGGACTTCGGCGCCGGCGTGGCGGTGACGGCGCTGGGGCACGCGCATCCGCACCTGGTCGAGGTCCTGAAGACCCAGGCCGAGAAGCTGTGGCATTGCTCCAATCTCTACCGCGTGCCCGGCCAGGAAAAGCTGGCGGCGCGGCTGGTGGACAATTCCTTCGCCGACACCGTGTTCTTCTGCAACTCCGGCGCCGAAGCCATGGAGTGCGCGCTCAAGATCGCGCGGCGCTACCATCAGGCCCAAGGCCAAAAGGAGAAGTACCGCGTGCTCACCGCCCGCGGCGCCTTCCACGGCCGGACGCTGGCGACCATCGCCGCCGGCGGCCAAGCCAAGCATCTCGACGGTTTTGCGCCCGCGGTCGACGGTTTCGACCAGGTGGCGTTCGGCAATCTCAACGAAGCCCGCGCTGCCATCACCGCCCGGACCGCGGCGGTGGTGGTGGAGCCGGTGCAGGGCGAGGGCGGGATCGTCCCCGCCGATCCCGAATACCTGAGAGGCCTGCGCGCCATGGCCGACGAGTTCGGCCTGCTGTTGATTTTCGATGAGGTCCAGACCGGCATGGGCCGCACCGGCAAGCTGTTCGCGCATCAGTGGGCCGGCGTGACGCCCGATGTCATGGCGCTGGCCAAGGGCCTGGGCGGCGGTTTCCCCATCGGCGCCTGCCTCGCCACCGAGCGCGCCGGCAAATACATGACGCCCGGCAGCCACGGCTCCACCTTCGGCGGCAATCCCCTGGCGACCGCCGTGGCCAATGGCGTGTTGGACGTCATGCTGGAGCCCGGCTTCCTGGCGCATGTCAACGCCATGGCGGCGATGCTGCGCGCGCGGCTCGATGCGCTGGTTCGCAAACACGACCGGGTGTTCGAGCAGGCGCGCGGACAAGGCCTGATGCTGGGGCTCAAGTGCAAGGTCGCCAACGGCGAGGTGGTGGCCCGGCTGTTCGCCAACGGCCTTCTCGCCGTCGCCGCCGGCGACAATGTGGTGCGCCTGGTGCCGCCCCTGATCATCGGCGAAACCGAGGTTAGCGCCGCCGCCGCCATCATCGACCTCGCCGCCGGCCAGCTGGCCGCGGCCCAATAATTCCACGTAACCCTGTCATTCCACGTATCATAGTCCTCCGTAACAAATTGGCCCGAAGCCATGCCGCTGAAACATTTCCTCGATCTGGACGTCATGACCGCCGCGACCTTGCGCGATATCCTCGACGCATCGGTACGGCTCAAGAAGGACAGGCAGGGTGCCAAGCCCCTGGCCGGGCGGACCCTGGCGATGGTGTTCGAGAAGCCCTCGACGCGCACGCGGGTCTCGTTCCAGGTCGGCATGCAGCAATTGGGCGGAAACGTCGTGACGTTGTCGCCGCAGGAAACCCAGATCGGCCGCGGCGAAAGCATCGCCGACACCGCGCGCGTTCTCTCGCGTTATGTGGATGCGATCATGATGCGCACCTCGGCGCCGGCCAAGCTCGCCGAACTCGCGCGCCACGCCACGGTGCCGGTCATCAACGGCCTTACCGATGAATCCCATCCGTGCCAGATCATGGCCGACATCATGACCTACGAGGAGCGCAAGGGCGACATCGGCACGGCGGTGGTGACCTGGTCGGGCGACGGCAACAACGTCGCCACCAGCTGGATCCACGCCGCTGCGCATTTCGGCTTCGAATTGCGCCTGGCCTGTCCGGCCGGCCTGCCGCCGTCCGAAAAAGCCCTGGCGTGGGCCAAGGCCAGGGGCGCCAGGGTGTCCGTGACCGCAGATCCGCTGGCCGCGGTGAAGGGCGCCGATTGCGTGGTGACCGACACCTGGGTCTCCATGGGCGACGATGCCGGCAACCGCCACAACATGCTGACGCCGTTCCAGGTCAACGAGCGCCTGATGGCGGCGGCGAAGCCGGATGCGATTTTCATGCACTGCCTGCCGGCCCATCGCGGCGAGGAAGTCACCGCCGGGATCATGGACGGCCCGCAGTCCGCGGTCTGGGACGAAGCGGAGAATCGCCTGCATGCCCAAAAAGGCGTGCTGCTGTGGTGTCTCACCTGATGACGTCGGCCGATGTTTGCCTGCCGTTCATCCTGTCGGGGGGCGCGTTCCGCGGTAGGCTGGTGCGCCTGACGGCAGCGGCCACGGACATCCTTAACGCGCACCGGGATCCCGCGCCGGTCTCGCTGTTGCTGGCGGAAGCCATGGCGGCCGCGGTCGCCCTGGCCAGCGGCCTCAAATACAAAGGCGTATTCACGCTGCAGGTGCAGGGCAAGGGACCGGTCCACACCCTGGTGACCGATGTCACCAGCGACGGCGCGCTGCGCGGCTGCACCAAGTTCGATCCCGGGGAAGTGGCCGCGGAAACGGCGCGGGCGCGCGTCGGCGCGTCGCTGCCCCATCTCCTGGGGCCGGGCGCGCACCTGTCGTTCACCGTTGATCAAGGCCCGGACACCGAGCGTTATCAGGGCATCGTCGAACTGTCGGGGGAAACCCTGGCGGACGCCATTCACCACTACTTCCGGCAATCGGAACAGCTTGAATCGGCTTTGAAAATCGTCGCCGCGGCGCCGGCGGAGGGCAACGGGTCCTGGACCGCCTCGGCGTTGCTGCTGCAGCGCATGCCCGAGGCCGGCGGGGTGCCGATCGCCAACAAAGAGGACGCGGATGACGCCTGGCGCACGGCGGTTATCCTGATGAGCAGCGTGACAGACACCGAGCTGCTGGACGTTACATTGGCTCCGGAACGGCTTCTGCACCGCCTATTCGCCACCCTAGACGTGCGGGCGGCCAAGGCCCGGCCGGTGGCCGCCAAATGCCGCTGCTCCCGCGCGCGCAGCGAACGCATTCTCGCCTCATTTCCGGTGGAAGAAGTGAAATCCTACGCCGAAAACGGTAGAATCCACATGACGTGCGAATTCTGCCGCGCCGACCATGTGTTTACGGACTCCGAGATCGAAGCCATCGCGGAAAAGCACCGCGGCTCCAATCCGGGCTCTCACGAATAAGGACACCCTCATGGGCAAATCCCTCCCCACGCTCGTTGCGGCCGTGCTGCTGGCCGGCGGCCTGATGGCAGTCTCCGCCGCGGCCGCAGACCCCGCGATCCGCTTCGCCGACGCCACTACCTTCGCCACCGACGCGACCTCGCTGTCGATCAATGTCGAGGCCCGGCCGCCGAAGGAATATCCGCATGTGATGTACCGCGCGCCCTTCACCTTCGAGCAGGCGGCCAAAGTCTGGGCGGCGGCTCACTTCAGCCTCAGCGGCAACAGCGTCAACGCGTTGCGCATCACCGTGACGGAAGGGGACATCACCGAAAAGCTGCTGCCCAAGACCGGCGGTATCAAGGGCTGGTTCACCAAGGATCAAGCCGCGGAGTACGAAGCGCGTCTCGCGGTGGAAGTGGCTGTGGTCGATCCCAACGGCAAGGTTGTCGCCGCGGCGGACGGCAAGGCCTGGCAAAAGCGCACCGTGACCGAAGGCGCCACCGAGGAAGACAAGCGCGGTGTCTGGGCCGATATGATCAAGTCGACCTTCGACAACATGGATGCGGAGCTGCAGCCCCGCATCCGCGCTACTATGGCGTCATACATGCACTAAACTCTCCGCGACGTATGGTGCAGTTTTTCGTGCGCCTCGCGGCGCGCACGCCTTCGGCATGACGGCGTCGCGGCGGCGCCCAAAATTGCTGCTTGAGCCGCCTGCCTAGACCCTGTTTCCGCTTCGTTGAATTGGAAACAGAGTCTAGGTCTTTGTTTGGTCGCATGTTAAGCGGCCGAACCGGTTTCCACTTCGGCCTAACATGCTCTAGGCGCGGCCGATAAAGGCCAGGAATTCCTTGCGCGTCGAGGGATCGTCGCGGAAGGCGCCCAACATCGTGCTGGTGACCATGGACACGCCGGGCTTCTCGACGCCGCGGGTGGTCATGCACTGGTGTTCGGCTTCCACCACCACCGCCACGCCTTTCGGCTTCAGGACGTCGTTGATGGCGTTGGCGATCTGCGCGGTCATCTTTTCCTGGATCTGCAGCCGCTTCGCATAAGCCTCCACGACCCGCGCGAGTTTCGAGATGCCGACAACGCGCCTGTCGGGCAGATAAGCCACATAGGCCTTGCCGATGATCGGCACCATATGGTGTTCGCAATGACTTTCGAAGGTGATGTCCTTGAGGACCACCATCTCGTCGTAGCCGTCGGTTTCCTCGAAGGTGGTGCGCAGGATCTCTTCCGGATCCTTGTGGTAGCCGGCGAAGAATTCTTCATAGGAGCGCACCACGCGCGCCGGTGTGTCGCCCAGGCCTTCGCGCGCGGGGTCGTCGCCGGCCCAGCGGATCAAGGTGGCGACGGCGGCTTCCGCTTCTTCGCGGGTCGGGCGCGGGAGGGTCTTGCGGGATGAGGTCATGGGGCGGCGAAGGTTGGGGGGCTAGTTTATGGCGGCGGTGTCGTACGGACTATCGAGAGAAAAGGCGGGGATTTCAATGTCGAAACGCTCGCCCGCCGGCGTGGTCATTTCATAACTGCCGACCATGATGCCGGACGGCGTCGGCAGCGGGCAACCGCTGGTGTATTCGAAAGTGTCGCCCGGCTTGAGAACCGGCTGTTCGCCCACCACGCCCGGCCCTTTGACTTCCTGCAGCCGGCCGAGCTTGTCGGTGATGCGCCAATGCCGGTTCAGGAGCTGCACCGTCTCCGGCCCGCGGTTCTCGATGTTGACGCGATAGGCCCAGACGAAATGATCGCGGTCCGGCGCGGACTGCTCCTCGAGGTAAAACGTGCGCACGGACACGCAGATATTCCGCGTCACCTTCTCGTACAACGCAGTCGGCGGCTTGCTGCTCAAGGGACCCTCGCTTCAGACAGGCTTATATTGAACGCCGAGGGCCTGGACGCAAGGGCTTACGGTCAGCTCAAAGCCTGGGTCAGGTCCGCCAGCAGATCGTTTGGGTCCTCGAGTCCCACCGACAGGCGAATGAACCCGTCGGTGATTCCGACCTCCGCGCGCTGCTCCGGCGTAAGGCGCTGATGCGTCGTGGTGGCGGAATGGCAGATCAGGCTCTTCGCATCGCCGAGGTTGTTGGAGATGTCGATGAGTTTGAGCTTGTTCAGGAAGCGGAATGCCGCCGGTTTTCCACCCGCGACCTCGAGCGCGATGATCGAGCCGCCGCCGGTCATCTGTCTGGCGGCGAGCTGGTATTGCGGGTGACTCTCCAGCAGGGGATAGGCCACGCGCAAAAGGGACTTGTTTTGCGAGAGAGCGCGCGCGATCGCAAGCGCGCTCTCGCAGTGCCGGCGTACGCGCAGATCGAGGGTCTCAAGGCCCTTGAGCAGCACCCAGGCGTTGAAAGGCGACAGGCTCGGGCCGGTGTGGCGGAAAAACGGGGTGAGTTTGTCGGTGATGAATTGCCTGGTTCCGAGTACGGCTCCGCCGAGGCAGCGTCCCTGGCCGTCGATATGTTTGGTCGCCGAGTAGACCACCACGTCGGCGCCGAGGGTCAAAGGCTTCTGCAGGATCGGGGTCGCGAAGACGTTGTCGACCACCACCGTGGCGCCGGCGGCGTGGGCCAGCGCGCAGACGGCGGGCAGGTCGATCATCTCCAGGCTCGGGTTCGACGGCGTTTCCAGGAACACCGCCTTGGCCGGCTTGGCGAACGCCGCCTTCCATTGCGCGAGGTCGGCGCCGTCGACGAATTCGGTGACGATGCCGAAGCGGGGCAGCAGTTCACCGCAAATATACTGGCATGATCCGAACAGCGCCCGCGACGCTACCAATCTGTCGCCGGCGCTGAGCTGGCAGGCGAGGGCCGCGAACACCGCGGCCATGCCGCTGGCCATGGCGCGGCACTCCTCGGCGCCCTCGATCAGCGCCAGGCGGCGTTCAAACATCGCCACGGTCGGATTGCGGAAGCGCGAATAGACGAAGCGCTCGAGCCCGCCGTTGAAGGACTGCTCGGCTTCCTCGGCGGTGCTGTAGACATACCCCGAGGTCAAATAGATGGCTTCGCTGGTCTCCATGAACTGGCTGCGTTCGGTGGCGCCGCGCACAAGTTGTGTCTGGAAGGCCCAGTCCCGTTGGGAGTCGTAGTCGGTGGTCATGGTCAGTCCTTCAGTTCGGGCAATAAAAAAGCCCCCGACCGGAAACGGCGGGGGCGCAGGCCCTCGACCTTTTAGCGGTTTTTAACGTGGCCGCAATCCGGTCTCAAATCACCACGAAGGACTAGGTACTCCGTGCCCCGCGCCGGGTCAAGGTTCGCGCCCGGCGCAGGGCCGCCCGGCGCGGCGGGAACCTTTCTAATCTATTGAAACACCGCTATAACTCACCGACAACAGTCAAGGATGGAATCTTCATGGCGAACGCTTTCGCCGACTACCTCAGTTCTTTCGTCGCGGCCCTGGAATCCACCGCGGCCAGCGACGGCGCCGGCAATGCCCTCTCCGTGGATGAAGGCATCGCGCGGGCCCATGACGCCATGCGCAAGCTGATCGGGACTCCCAATAAGGTGATGTTCGTCGGCAACGGCGGTTCGGCCGGCATCGCCGGCCATATGGCGATCGATTTCGCCAAGAACGGCGGCGTGCGCTCGGTGACCTTCAACGACGCGTCCTCGCTCACCTGTCTCGGCAACGACCTTGGTTATGACCAGGTGTTCGCCAAACAGGTGGAGATGCAGGGCCTGCCGGGGGATCTCCTCATCGCCATCTCCAGCTCCGGAGAGTCCAGGAATATCCTGTCGGCCGCCGAGAAGGCCAAGGCCATGGGCTGCACGTGCATCTCATTGAGCGGCTTCGCGCCGGCCAACCGCTTGCGCGCGATGGGCGCCATCAATTTTTATGTGGCGTCGGGCGTCTACGGCTTTGTCGAAACCGCCCATCAGGCGGTTTTGCACGCCATCCTGGATACCGCCATGGGCTGGACGACGGAGACCGCCATGACCCAGCCGTCGCGGCAGCTGGGGCCGGCACCTTAACGCATCATGGACTGACCCGGCTGCTTGGTCTTGGGCATAAGCTGTTTGCCGGTGACCAGGCTGACGGTATGGGCGCCCGTCACCAGGACGGCGAACATCAGGGCCATCATGATGGCGCCGTAGGGCAGGATGCGCGGGCGCTGCGGATTGGGCGGCTGCTTCAACTTGAAGCGGCACAACGCGATCAACCCCAATTCCGCTACGAGGATGACGAGCGTCAGGATCAGGTCGACGCTCATGGCTTTGCCCCGCTATCCGTGTTCTGCGCCGTGCCGTTTTTTGACGCCGCCGGCGGATCGCCCGGGTCGCCCTGTTCGTAGGGAATGACGCCCAGCTCGATCAGGCGGCGCAGGTTGTAGATGACCTTAGGGTCCTGAATCATGCTCAAGTAGCGGCGATACCAGTAGGCCGCCGCGCGTCCGTTGACGACGCCGGCCTTGCCGTCCTCGTAAGCGGCACCCAGCAGGTACATGGCCGGCGGATAGTCCTTCGCCGCCGCCACCCACAGATGGTCTATGCCGCCGCTCCAGCTGGGCGAGATCCCCGCCCGGCCATAGATGATCATGTTGGCCATCATATAATTGCCGCCGGGATGCCCTTGGGCGGCGGCCTTTTCGTACAGCATGAAAGCCTGCAGATCGTTCTGCGGGACGCCCTGGCCGGCGGCGTAGGCCGACGCCAGGAAGAACTGCGCGTCGGCGTTCCCTTTATCTGCCGCGGCGCGCAACAGATCGATGGCTTTGGCCAGGTCTTGCTTCACGCCGTAACCCTGTCCGTAACGGGCGGCCAGTTCCGCCTGGGCGCCGAGTTCACCGGCGGCCATGCGGCGCTCAAGCTCGGCCGTGGTCATGCGGGCCTCGGGGCGCGGATCCATGGCCCGGACCCTGGCTTCGGCGGCGGCGGTGTCATCGGCCGCGACTCCCGTCGCGGCGCATGCGGTCGCGGCGATCAGGAGGGCAAGAGAGAACGTGCGGAAAAAAGACAGCATTTACTTACCGTTTTGAGCTGAGGGTGTACGAGGCGCGTCAGGTTCGGCATTCGCGGGCACGGGGGCCGCCCACTCGCCGAGCTTGCTGCGGAAGGCGTCGCGCACCTGCGCCGCCGTTTCGGCGCCGTCGATGATGTAAGGCGTCAGCAGCACGATCAGTTCGGTCCGCTGCAGCGACGAGGACTGGTTCTTGAACAGATTCCCGAGGATCGGAACGTCCTTGAGGTAGGGAATGCCCGAATTCCCGCGGCTGTAGTTCTCCGAGATCATCCCGCCCAACAGCGCCGTCTGTCCGTCGTCGAGGGACAGGGTGGTTTGCAGCGAGCGATTGATGATCAAGGGGCTTTGAACGCCGGAAATGTTGTTCTGCTGCGCGTCACTGACTTCTTGCGACACCGTCATTTCCACGCGGCGGCTGGAATTGATGGTGGGATTGATGTTCAGGATGATGCCGGTGTTGCGGTACTGGATCGCCTGCAGGATGGAGGTGTTGCCGCCGACCACACCGCCGGTCGGCGAGGACTCCTGCGTGGTGATGATCGGCACCTGGGTGCCGACGTTGATCGAGGCCGCCTTGCCGCTGCTGGTGACCAGCCGCGGCGACGACAGGACCTGGAGGCGGTTGTAGTCGGCCAGCGCGTTGATCTGGGACATGATCGAAGCGTGATCGCGGACGAGCGTGAAGAAGATTCCGGTGCCGTCGGACTTGACCGTGGTCTGGTTGAGCGCGCCCCCGCCGCGGGCCGCCCAATCGAACGTCACGCCGAGGCTTTCGCCTTCCTTCAAATTGACCTCGGCGATGGTGGCTTCGATCATGACCTGAAGCGGCGCGCGGTCCATTTGCTGCACCAAGGTACGAAACTGCGCGTACTCTTCGGCGGTGCCGGTGAAGATGATGCCGTTGCGGGACTCGTCGACCATGATCTTCTGGCGTGTCGACGACGATGTCATGCCCGGCGTCGCCGCGGTCTGCCCCTGCGCAGCCATGCCCGCCGTTTGCGTCGTGGTCGTGGTTTCGATGACGCCCTTGATGATGTCGACGATATCCTTGGCCTTGGCGTTGTAGATCTGGTGATAAAAGGCGCCTGACGTCCCCGTGGTTTGCGACGGCTTGTCCAGTTCGCTCGCCCATTGCAGGACATGCTGCAATACATCCTGTCCGGTGCCGAAGGCGATTATGACGTTCTGGGCTTCCACCGGGATGAGTTTCACGGCCGATGAATTGCCGCCGCCGAGGCCGACGCTGTAGCCTTCGGCCGTCAGGATGTCGATCAGCTGCTGCGCGAGCTTGCTCGCGCTCCAGAACACCGGCGAGATCTTCAAGCTCTGTGTGCCGGCGAGATAGGGCTGGTCCAGGGTCTGGATGATCTCGGTCGCCGTGTTCACGTCATCGGCGTTGCCGAGCAGCAGGAGGCCGTTGGCGAACGGCAAGGGAACGGTCTGGATGCGATCCTTCATCGTCAGCTCCAGCCAGATGTTCATGGTCGCGGTCTGGATGCTGTTCAGCGGCTGGAAATAGAACACCGGGCGCATGTCGCCCGGCACCGACGATACGCCGCGCGAACGGATGATGCGCGGAATCGGCTTTTTCTGGGTGGTGGCTTCGACCACGCGATACACGTTGTTCGCGTAGACGACGCTGACGCCGTAGTTCGCCAGGACCTCGGTCACCAGACGGTAGAAGGCGTCCCGGGCCAGGGGCGCTTCGCCCGTGCTCAAGGTCACCATCATGTCCTTTTGCATCAGGCTGTTGTCGATCTCGTAGGCGACCTTGAAGATGTCGCCGAACACCGTGTTGATGAAAGCGGCCAGGCGGATCCCCTCGAACTTGACCGACACCGGGTCGCCGGTGAGCTTGGGCGCCGGGGTCGCGAGCAAAGGCTCGGTCTGGCGGCGGCCCAGCGGCGGCGTGACGCCGGGTGTCGAGGTCAAATGATCGCGCCGCGCGGTTTCATCGGGGGTCTGGACGGTCAGGCTCTCCGCCTCCTTTTTCTTGATGATCCGCAACGGCTCAGGGATGCGTTCACGGCGGCTGTCGGCGCAGCTCGCGAGCAGGGACACGCCGGCTATGACCGCGGTCAACCGCAGCGCGGGAGAGGTGTTCTTGGGGAAAAAGCTCATTTTCAGTTCTTCTTGCCTGCGCTGGGGGGAGCCGGGTCCTTGATGACGTTGAACAGCTTCAAGGTGGTTTCCGCGTTGTCCTGTGAATAAGAGATTTCGCCGGTCGAGATCCGCGTGATAGCTGCGCCGTTGGGCAGGGCCTCGCCTTGCGTGAGGCGCTGCACGCGCTTGCCTTTGTCGAGTTCGATGACCGCCAGAAGCCGCTCTCCATCCCTGACCGTGCCGATGAAGCGCCACGGCGGCACCACGGCCACGGCTTCTTCCTTGCGGCGGCCGGGTTCGTCCACCCACAGGGGTGTCTGCGCCATCTCCTGGCGCTTGGGGCCGGAGACATACGGCGCCCAACGCGGGAGCGACCAGCGGTCGGCCGTGTCCACGGCCGGCAGTTTACCCATGATGGTTGTGAAACCCATAGCAAGGCCGGCCACGATGGCGGCGACGATCGCCGCCATATGGGGCACATAAAACCTCAGGATCCGCAAGGATCCGAGCATGGCAAGGAGGCGGGCCTTGATCATCAGCTTTTCTCGGGAGACCAATAGAAGGCCGAAATATCCATATCAACCCTGGGATTGCGCCCCGCCCGGACCGTCAGGCGGTCGATCACCACGGTTTTTTCGCCCTCCGCGACGTCGGCGAGAAAATTGCTCAACCCCTGTGGGTCGAAAGGCAGCACGATCTTGGCGGTCATGCGCTGAATTTCGCTCAGCTTGTCGGGGGCGGCGCCGGGCGCCGGCGCGGCGGCGCGGCTGACCGGGACGCGGCGAATTTGGATCTGTTGGGTCGGCTCCATCTTATAGCGGCCCATGTGATCGCGCAGCCATTTCTCGAAGCCGGCGTCGGCCAGGCCCGGCGTTGCCGCCGTCCACAGCCGCTCCTCCAGAACCGACTTCATGACCTGACTCTGCTGGCGGCGGTCCTTCCAGACATTGGTGCTGATCTGGGATTGCAGCCGCACCATGTCGGTCTGGGCGCGCACATAGTGACGCTCCAGCGCCGACACCAGCTGGTGCAGGCCGAGCAGGCTGGAGAGCAGCAGGATGGCGGCGACGCCCGCCACCATGGCCTTGAGCCGGTCCGACATGACCAGGTCCTTGCCGAACCGCTCCATGAAGCGGGCGCGCAGGTCGGTGAGGGCCTTGCGAAGCGGGGCGGGGATATTCATGGCGGGGCTCACGACGCCGGCCAGGTCTTGCGGTCGACCTGCATCTTGAGGCGGAGTTCCTTCTCCTGGTTGGCCAGTGAGCCGGTGACGTTGGAGAACCGCGCATCGCGCTCGAAGCTCTCGATGTAGAACGCGGCCTCCATCGGCCGGTCAGCCTGCAACACCAGGTCCAGGTTGCCGCTGTCATAGGTCCAGTCCGAGATAGTCACTTTCCGGCCCTTGATCAGATCCGCAGTGGCGGTCAGCAATTCGAACTGCGACGGCATGCTGTCCACGGACAGGTAGGATTCGGCGGCATCCAGGTTGGTCAGCGCCGCGGTCCGGTCGGTGCGGACGGACTGATTGGCCGCGCTCATGCCGGCGATGGCGCTTTCCGCGCGCCATGTCGCGGCCGATAAAACCGCAACCTCGGTCAGGAAGTACAGGAAAGGCGCGGCGACCACCGCGGCGGCGATGGCGGCCGCCTGGTTGTTCTGCACCAGACTCCAGATGTCGGTGATCGGCGTGGCCGCAACGGTCCAGGGACCGGCCAGCAGCTCGCCCAGGGCGGCCGGCGCCGGCACCGTAGCCGAGGTCTGGCTGGTGTCCACGCCGGCGGCGCGCAGGAACAGCATCCAGTCCCGCGCCGGCGGCGGTGCCGGCCACCACCGGGTGGCGACCAGAAGCCCACGCCGCCAGACCTGGCCTTCCACGCCGTCGCACATGGCGGCGAGCACGGCGCCGTCGGCATGAGCGGGCCGGAAGAAGGTTTCCGGCCAGATCGTGCACCGCGCCGGGTCAAGGCCCGCGGCGGCGATGCCGGCCGATACCTGCGCCGCGTCCCAGGCATAGACCGAGGCTTTGTTGCCGGCCCATTGCGCCGAGAAGCCGGTTGACGGGAAGGGCGACCACTTCCTCACCAGAAGGCCGAGCGCGGACTTGCGCTTAGGCTCGGGCAAAGACTCTGCGACCTCGAACAGGTTATGGCGCAGGAACGAGCGCCCGACGATCCAGGAGACGCGCCTATCTGACCCCGGCAGTTCGGTCACGGTCGCGCGGGTCTGGAGCAAGCGCTTCGGGGGTTGGGAAAGTGACTCCCGGATCGGCGCGGTCCAGCGCTCCGCGGTATTGCGAAGGAACTCTAAACGCATAGTCCACCTGCCAGGGCTGGTTTTGACTGAGGGGAAGGAGGGTCAGCGAGAACCGCACGCGCTCGTTGGTGACGCGGTTGGTGAAGTCGATGATGGTGCAGTTGCCGGGCGAAACGCTGAAGAAGAAGGCTTCGTTGGGAACCACGACGTCGGCGGTGTTCATGAACTCGCGCGCGTGGCGGAACTGGCTCTCCAGGCGCTTCTCGGTCACCTGCGTGGCGCTCTGGTCGGTCAACCCCGGGATATAGGTCAGCAGCGCGGCCTTGGGCGCCGTATTGGGGTTGAACCCGGAGACGGCGCAGGTGGTGAGGATGGGCGACTTCATGTCGTCCTCCCACAATTTGGGCACTTCATCCCAGCCGAGGATGTTCTGGGCTTCGCGCGGTGTCAGCAAGGCAGCGTTGGCGGGGGGCAGCCGGTTGCGGCGTTCGTAATCGGTTTTTTCGGCGCCAGCGAGGTGGGTCAGATCATCCTCGTCGATCCAGTCGGCCAGGGTATCGGGAAGCTGGTTGCGCAAGGTTTCGGGCGCCTCATAGAGCGCCAGCAGCCGGCGCAGGAGGTCCGGTGTGATGAAATTGAGGTTCACCAGGCCGCGGCCGTCCTGAAGCTGGACGGCATAGCCGGGGTTGCTTCCCAGGACGTAGGGCCGGCCGTCGAAGGCGACATAACTTTCGGACGAGAAATCCGCCGCCATGACGCTCATCATGTCGGTTATGTCGGGCCGTTTCATGTCGCGGCCGGTCTCGAGGCCGCGATGGGTCATTGGCCGGGTGCCGACCGCATAGACGATCTCATTCTTGGCGTCGGAGAGGGCAAGATCGCCCTCGGCGCGTTCTTTGAGAATCCGGGCATTTTCGATGGCCCGCGACACCCACGTATTGATCGCGGCGACGCCCAACCCGAAAAAGGCGATGATCCACAAGGTCAGGACCAGGATGAAGCCGCGCTCACGCACGGGAGCTGCGCTGCGGCATGGGGCAAGGCATTGCGAGGAAGTCAAAATGACCTCTGGGCGCCGTCAGAATTGAACCTAAGAAGGCGGCGGTTGATAGGCTGGCCGCATCGGGCGTGGCCGTCTTCGCCAGGGCCGGCATGGTACCGGGGTCGCGGCCGGCCACCAATGAAATGATTGTCAGACCCCCCTCTAAAGCTTTGTGTTTCCTTAATAAGTTGAGATTCGCCGCGGCTTTTCCCGGTCCTGGCCGGTCCCGGGCTCGGTTAATTCGCTGGGTTGTAGAAGGGCGTATCGATCAGGCGCAAGGGGCGCCGATGCGACCCGTCGACACTGGCGATCAGGCTGGCGGGGGTGCCTTCCCCCATTTCGATGCGAATCAGCCATGGCGTCTGGGGCACAGGATTGTCGACCGAACCGGCGGGCGGCCAGACCTCGCTCCAGGATCCGGTCCGGTCGCGGTAGTAGAAGCCGCCGACATTGCCGGGCCACCGGGCGATGACCAGGGGGTCCGACCGGTCCTCCTTGTAGGTCACGAAGGTTTCGTCGGCGCCCGAGTCGTAATCCATCGCCATGGTAAAGCCGACCGGTGACCCGAGGCGTTCCTGCAGCGGCTTCACCGTGAAGCCGTGCACCATGCGCAATTGTCCGGCGAAAGTATTCGGGCGGTCGGGGTAGTCGGGGATCACGCCCCGCAGGGGGTCGAGAAGCAGGTTGCGCTGGAGGATGAATTGATCGGCGTCGACCAGCTTGCTCTCGACGCTGGTGCGGGCCGACAGCACCAGGCCCATGCCTTGGACCAGCACCACCGAGACCAGCGCGGTGATCACCAGCACGACGATGGTTTCCAGCAGAGTGAAGCCGGCCGCCGGCGCGCGCGGGCTCATTTGAGCGGCATGTCCTGCATGGTCTTCTCGTAACCGACCTTGCGCATGTCGAAATCGAACCAGGGTTCGGGGCCGCGCGAAAGCGTGACGTGGACCTTGTAGAAGCCGAGCCTGTAAGCCGGAAGTCCGGCGCCGATGTTGATGCCCGGATTGGGCTCGACAAGGACGGCGCTCTCCCAGGACAGGGTGATGTTGCGGTCCAGCGGCAATGACCCCTGCGCTTCCGCCATGGGGTTGATCGGCTCCATCAGGGCCAAGGCCGATTGCATCACGAAGCTGCGTTCGTTGGACTCGCCGGCCCGCAACAACTCGTTGGCGGACTGCGAAACGAAAGCCACCATCGGCACCAGGGCGAGCGCCAGCACCGCCAGCGCGACGATCGCCTCAAGGAGGGTGAAGCCTTTG
This sequence comes from Rhodospirillaceae bacterium, assembly GCA_041905795.1. Classification (GTDB taxonomy): domain Bacteria; phylum Pseudomonadota; class Alphaproteobacteria; order Rhodospirillales; family Rhodospirillaceae; genus SHVO01. Next base: position 41,472 of record JAYRKL010000019.1, read on the forward strand.
GCGCCGGCGGTCATGGGCTAGTCCACCAACCGGGCGTGGCACTGGGGCGCGGACAGCGCATAGGAATATTCGGCGCGCCCGATATCCAGGGTAATGGCGCCGCCGCCGCAAAAACCCGAGGCGCGGAAATACACCGGATTGGTGACCGTGGCGCGCCAACCGGGCGGCAGCGGCAATTTCGCGTAGGCGGGATTGAGCGGGGGAAGGTGCTCGCGCGATTCGCTCGAGGACGGCAACGTCCGCATCCCGGCGGCGAGGCTGCTCCCGGGATCGCGCTTGGGCTCGCTGCCCTCGACGCGGCCGGCCTCGGTGTAGTCGCCCAGGAGAATCAGGTCCTGATTGTCACGGAACGCCTGATAGGCAAGGCCATTCAAGGTTTGCTCGAAGGATTCGCGCTTGAGGGCAAAATCGAAACTGGCGCCCATGGTGCTCATCTGCGGCACCACCACGCCGGCGGTGAGGCCCAGAATCACCAGCACCACCAGCATTTCAAGCAGGGTGAAGCCGCGGACCGGTTGCTGCCGGCCGCGGCGTGCAGCGGTGGCGTTATTTCGCGGCATCCGCGGTGGACTGCCCGAGGAATCCGACGTCGGCGTTGGTTCCCTCGCCGCCCGCCTGGCCGTCGGCTCCGAAACTGAACAGCACGACGGTGGTCTGTGTCGCGGGATTGTATTGATAGGGGTTGCCCCAGGGGTCCATGGGAACGTTTTCAGCGAGGTAGGGGCCTTGCCACTTGCGCGCGGCGCGTTCCTCGCGCGGCGCGGTCACCAGCATCGCCAGACCTTCTTCCCGCGTGGGATAGCGTCCGATGTCGAGGCGCATGGTGTCGAGCGCGGCCTTGAGCATGCGCACCTGGGTGTCGGCGGCGGTGACCTTCGAGGTATCGACGCGGCCCATGAGCTGCGGTCCGACCAGGCCTGCCAGCAGGCCGATGATCACCAGCACCACCAGCATTTCGAGCAGGGTGAAGCCGGCCGCCAGGGCGGATGCGCGCGGATCATTGTTTGGGCGCGCGTGAACGCGCGGATCGGTATCTGGGCGCGCGTGAAAGTGCGCGGGTGACCCGATTCGCATGATGGATTTTCTCATTACAAAGCCACCTGGTTGACGGAGGTGATTGCTAACATGATCGCGGCGACGATGCCACCGACCACCACCCCGATCAGCAGGATGGCGATGGGCTCCAGCATCAGCAGGAACTGTTTCATGCGCTGGCGCGCGGTGTCCTCGTAGAGCGTGGCCAGCGAGCGCAGCATCGCCGGCAGTTCGCCCGATTCCTCGCCCACCTGAATCAGGCTGAGCGCCGTCGATGAAAACGCCTGTTGCGCGCCGATGGCGCTGGACAGGGAATGGCCGGTGCGGACCATCTTGGTGGCCTGCTCGAGACGGTCGCGCAGGCTATCCAGGGTCACGGCGTCGCGGGCGAGTTGGAGCGCCTTGATCAGGTCGACGCCGTTGGCGAGCATGGTGCCCGACATCGAGGCCCAGCGCGCCACTTCGGCGTCCCTGAGCCAGACTCCGAGCAAGGGCAGTCCCGCCAGGAACTCGCGGAAGCGCGCCCGGCGCGCGGGGTCGGTGAAGACCGAGCGCGCGAACCACGCCAGCCCCGCCACGGCGAGGAAGATCAGAAGCTTGTGCGTGGCCAGGAACATGCCGGTCTTGAGGACCACCGCCGAGATCCAGGGCAGGGGCTTCTTGGCGCTGGCCAGCATGGTGGAGAAGCGCGGCACCACGACGATGAAAATGAACAGGACCGCCGAGATCCCGGAAATGATCAGGATCGCCGGATAGGTCAAGGCATTGCGGATGTCCTGGCGGACCTGGCGGTCGTAGGCCATCTGGGTGGCGGCGTCTTCCAGGGCCTGGCCCAAGTGGCCGATGGCCTCGCCCGAGGCGGCGAGCTGATAGACGTAAGGCGGCAGCTGCGGCAGCGCGGCCGACAAGGCGTTGGTGAACGTATCGCCGGTCCGCAGGCGTTTTTCCATTTCCCCGAAGGCGGTGGCCAGCAGGGGGTGCGTGGCCTGGCCCTTCAAGGTGCCGATACCCTGAACCAAGGGCACGCCGGCCTTGAGCAGCAAGGACAGCTGTTTGAGCGCGAGAATCCGATCCTGAATCGTGACCCCGCGGCGCCGCACCAGGGCGCCGCCGGACAAAACCTCGGCGCGCGCCGGCGCCAGTTCCACCAGAGTCAGCCCCTGGCTTTCGAGGGTGCGTTGGGCCTCCCGGGGATGGTTGGCGTCCACCCGGCCGGTCAGGAGGCGGCCGGCCGCATCGAGGGCTTCGTACTGAAAGGTCTGGGGCATGGTGAAACGGGCCGGATCTGTCCTGGCGGGCGCATCATACGCCCTGGCTGAGGCGCGCGGCCGTTACATCAGTGTCAGTTGCGGAAATCGGGCAAGGCATTGAACGGCTGCGCTTTTATAGCCCGAATCGGCGCCGGGAAACCGGCAAAGAAAAAGGGAGGGCGATTGCTCGCCCTCCCTCGATCTTCCGCCGGGCGAACCCGACGTTAGGTTAGCAAACCATCTTACGGGGTGGTGACGCCCGCGCCGCCACGGTTACGGAAGCTGGACAGATCGGCCAGCTGGCCCGTCGCCGGGTTGAAGATGATGTGCTGAGCATAACCGCTGAACGCACCAGAGATCGACAGCGTGTAGTTGACGCCGGCCGCCGCGGTGATGCCCGCGCCGGTTTCGATGTCTTTCGCGCTGATCTGGAGGGTCTGGTTGGTCGCGATCGAGGAGGTGGTGTACACGCCCATGCTCGCACCGGTCGCGTCGTTACGCACGGTCACCGTGGCAACAGCGGCGATGATGCCGTTGTTGTGGATGCGGGCGAACGACGAGAAGGAGGTGTTGGACGAGCCCAGGAAGGTGTTCAATTCGGCATTGAAACCGCCCAGGGAGATGGTGCCGGTCTTACCAGACACGCTCGGCACGACCTGCTGCATCGAGTTGCCCTGGCCGAAGGCCAAGGTCACGGTGCCAGCGGAAGCCGCCGCGAGAGCGGTGGTGCCGCTGAAGGCCACAGCGATGTAGAAGCTGGTGAAGCCGGTGGTGGGCTGGATGCTGAAGGTCGCGACACCAGCCGAGAAGTTAGCCACGGTACCGTTGTAAAGCGCGGTGCTCGTGTTCGTCCAAACGGCGAGGGTCGCCGCCTGAGACAGTTCGGTCGACGTGACGGTGACCGACAGGCTCGACACGCCCTGGCTGGCGCCGGCGGCGCCGGACGGACGGACCAGAGTGGCCAAGTCAGCCGCATACGCACCGGAACCGGACAGTTCCACGAACGCCAGGATCTGCGACGCCAGACCGCTCAGCGTGTTGGTGCCGGTGGTGAAGTACGAGAACGCAACCGGAGTGGCGCTCGCGTTGGCGGTCGCGGTGCCGCCCGAGGTGATGACCGCGATGATCGGCGCCACGGAGGTCGCGATGTTGGCCGCCGTGATGTTCTCGAAGGTCTGCGACGTGTTGTTGGCGTTGTAGACCAGGCCGTTCACACCGATCGCAGCACCGGCCGAAGCCAGACCCGAAGCGTTGTTGAAGCTCACGCCCGAGAACAGCACGCCGCCATACTGCGCCGAACCGTTGGCGTTGCCGCCGTTGGTGGCGCTGACCTTGTTGCCCGTGCCGCCGCAACCATCGAGGATGATCTTGGTGGTCAGCGGGGTGACGCTGGTGCAGGCCGTGGTCGCGGCGACAGTCCAGGTGACGCTCAGGAACGTGCCGGTGGAGCTGGTGAGCAGGATGCTCGCGTCAACCGCCTGCACGAGGCCGGCGTTGATCGGATCCAGCTCGACGCTGAACTTGGTCGCGGCCGTGAAGTTGTTCGCGAACACGACGTAGACGTTGGTCGAGCCGACGGTGACGGCGTTGGCCGTCGCGGCGGTGGTCGAGAACACGGTGTTGGCGATGTTGGCCGCGGTGAACGCCTTGGCGGCGAACACGTCGTTCTGCGCGATGGCGGCGGAAACCGTGCCGGCATTCGCGGCGCTGGTCAGCGCCGTGGTGGCCAGCAGCACGCTGCCAGCCGTGAAAAGCTGTTGTTTATTCATCGTTATGGGATCCCCTTAAGGTTTCAGATCTGGTTCAGTAAAAGCACTAGCCGCACGGCCAGCGCTTGTTGCGCCCGTCAGCGCGGGGCCATATCACTCTGGCGGGGGGGTAATGTCAAGCCGGTCAAGTCCCATAAACCGCCCAAAACAGTATATTTTCTTGGGGTGAGGCGGCCTGATCGCACCATTAATCGGGCCTTAACTTCTGCCCCAGAACTTCTGCCCAAGCGCTCTCCCTGGAACTTCCGGCTTCAAATCCTCTTCCGGTCACGCCACAAGGCCGCAAAAGATGCGTGACTAGGCCAGTCCTTCAAGCAGCTCCTCAAGCTCCCGCAGGCTCCCCGGCCCGGAGTCGCGAAAGATCCAGGCGCTGCGGTACCAGGGGCTGAAGGACCCGCGGTCGAACCAATACCACAGCCGCTTGTGGTCGTTGGGCGCCAAGATAGCCGTCGGGATGCCCAAGGCCGCGGCCAGATGGGCGGCCGAATTGCTGACGGTGACGACAAAGTCCAAAGCCGCCAGCTGCGCGGCGAAGGTATCCAAATCCTTCAGGCTGTCGATTGCCGGGTCATCCAGAAGGCGCACCCCCGTCGCGGCGTGGAATTCCTCCAACTCGCTGAAGGTGCTCCCATATTGTATATTAACAAAGGTTAATTTTTCACCGGAGGCGAGCGGGCCGAACCAGGTCAACGGCCGGCTCTTCTGTCCGCCGATTCTGGGATTCGTACTGCGCCAGGACAGTCCCACCAGCTTTGTGCCGGGGGCGGCCCCCTGATATCTCGCCCGGATGGCCGCCGCTGCCGCCGAATCCGCCGTCAGAAGGTGCGGGCGGTTTGGGAAGGCCGCCAGCGTACGCCGCAGCCAGCGCCCGAGGTCCAGGACCGAGCAGTGAAAGTCGAACGGCCGCGCCGTCAACGCGGCATGGGCCTCCGGCGTCTTGGGGACGATTTCGAGCGGGCCGAAGGAGCGGCGGTAGAGCGGCATCAGGCGATCCGTGCATTCGACGACGCATTCCAGCGCCCGCCCGGCGATCTCGCGCACCATCGACGCATAGAGCACTTCATCGCCGATGCCTTGATCGCTCCACAGCAGGATGCGCTTGCCGGCGAGGTCTTCGCCCTGCCACGCCGGCCACGGCCACGACCGCGGTGTGAACGGGAATCGCGGATCGTCGAAGCGGTGGGCATAACCTTCCCACCCCTCCGCCAGACGTCCCAGGGCGAGCTGCGTGAGTCCGCGGTTGACCACCGCGCCCATATTGTCCGGCTGCAGCTGCAGGGCGCGGTCGAAGGCGGCGACGGCGGCGTCCCGGCGCCCCAGGCCCTCGTAGTGGTTGCCGAGGTTGTTCCAGGCGTCCGACCAGTCAGGCCGCAGGCGCACCGCGGCTTCGACCAGCTCCGCGGCGCGGGCATGATCGCCGGTGTCGGAGTAAAGCGTGGCGAAGGCGTAGAGCACCTGGGCGCTGCCGGGATCCAGCGCCAGCGCGCGCGCGAAGGCGGCGCGCGCCTCCTCGGTCAGCGCTGCGCGGGCGTCATCGCCGGCGCCGGCCAGCGACTCCTGCAGGCACACGCCGAGGTTATAAGGCCCGCGGGGATCGTTAGGCGACAGCGTGACCGCGGCGCGGAAGGCGGCGATGGCCTTTTCGCGCCGGCCCAGTTTGTGGTGGATCAGTCCGGCGTTGAGCTGGGCGTCGCCATAGGCCGGGCGCAGCGTCAGCGCCTGGCCGTACGCCGCGAGGGCGTCTTCAAGGCGGCCGAGCGCGGTGAGCGCGCCGGCGCGATTGAAGTGCGCTTCGGGATAGGACGGCATGACCGCGACCACGCGGTCGAAAAATTTCAGGGCGGCGCCGTGCTGGCCGCGGCCCGACGCCAGGACGCCTTTGAGATTGAGGATATCGCCGCTGCCCGGATTGAGTTTGAGGGCCTTGTCGTAAAGCTTCTCGGCGTCCGCGGCCTTGCCTTGCCGATGCAAGGCCAGGCCGCGCGTCAGCAGGTCCTGCCAGGAGGCGCGGGTCACGGTGTCTCTCCCGGCCGGAGCACGCGGGACGCCGCGGATTTTGCGAGTGTCTCGGCCACCCGCAGCGCGACGCCGCTGTCCCACGCCTCCATATTCGCGGCCGCCCGGAACAGCCGCACGGACGGGTACCAGGGGCTGTCCTCGCGGCGTTCGAACCAATACCACAGCACGCCTTTGGCATGAGGCAGCATGATCCATGTCGGCACATCCTGCGCCGCCGCCATGTGCGCCGCGGTGTTCGAGGTTGTGACCACAAGGTCCATGGCCGCGGCCTGGGCGAAGGCTGCATCGATGTCGGCGACATGCGCGACGGCGGGATCCTGGAATATCCCGACGCCGGTCCGGGTGAGGGCATCGGCGATCTCCGCGTCGCAGTCGCCGTACTGCAGATTGACAAAAAAGCATCCGGGGACCGCCAGGATCGGATCGTAGCTGGCGAGCGCAGCACTTTTCCCCGCACCCAGCCGGGCATTGGCGCTGCGCCAGGCCAGTCCGACGATTTTCTTTCCCCCGGCGCGCGCCAGGTAATCGGCGCGCAGCCGCGCCGTCATGGCGGGGTCCGCCTTGAGGTAGCCGCTCCGCGCCGGAAAACTGGCGAAGGACGGACGCAGGTAGCGCCCGAGGCTGCCGGCCGCGACCTGAACATCGGCATCGGCGGTGGAACCGGCGTGCCGGTCGGGACTCTCCCATGCGGTGACGAGAATGCCAGGGAACGAACGGGCGAAGACCGGCACCAGGCGCTTGGAGCACTCGATCCGGCAGCGGCCGGCGCGGCTGGCGAGGTCGGGGATCATGCTGGCGTAGAGGATCTCGTCGCCGAGGCCCTGCTCGGTCCACACCAGCACCGACTTATCGCGCAGATCCTCGCCATGCCAGAACGGCGGCGGCGGCGGCCGGGCGTCATGCTGGTCGTGGGCGCCGAAGCGGTTCTCGTAGGGCGGCCATCCTTCGGTGAAGCGTCCCAGCCGCAGAAGGTTGACGGCGAAATTCAGGCTGGTCCCGGGGTCCGCGGGCTTGAGCGCCAGCGCCTTGTGATGCTGGAGGATCGCGGCGAAAAGCCATCCGCGGTCGGCGAGACAGGCGCCGATGTTGGTGTACGCCTCCGCCAGCCCCGGATCCAGGTCGAGCGCCCGCTCGAGAACCGCGATCGCTTCGGCGTCGCGGTTTTGGTCCCGCAACAGATTGGCGAGGTTGACGTAGGCCTTGAGGAACGACGGCGTGTCGGCGATCAGCGCGCGGTAAAGGGCTTCCGCTTCGTCGGCGTTCCCGGCTTTCGCCAGGCTCAGCGCGAGATTGTAGCGGACGGTGGCGTCGGCGGGATCGAGGCTCAGCGCCAGGCGCAGCGTCGCGACCGCGTCCTCGCGCCGCCCGGCCTTGCGATACAGCTCGCCGAGATTGTTGAGGTGCTCGCGCTTGCGTCCGCGGTCCGGCTCGCGCTCCAGCGCGGCTTCCAGCGTCGCGATCGCCGCGGGATAGTCGCCGAGCGCGGCCTGGGCGGCGCTCAGGGCGATGCGCGCCGGCAGGTAGCCGCCGTCGGCCGCGAGGGCGCTGCGGAACGCCGCCGCGGCTTCCTCAAGGTGTGTCTTACGCGCGTCCCCATCCGGCGCCGGCAATTCCCGCAGGCATTGGCCGAGATTGTAGAAGACGCGCGCGTCGGGGCAGGTTCCGGCGGCGGCGCGGAAGGTCGCGGCGGCATCCTCCAGGCGGCCGGCGCGGTGGAACAGCGCGCCGGCGTTGAGCCAGGCTTCGAGATGCGCCGGCTTGAGCCGGGTGGCTTCGCGATAGGCCGCGAGCGCCTCGTCGGCCCGGCCCAGGGCGGCGAGGGTGTTGCCGCGATTGGCGTGGATCTCGGCGGTGGCGGGTGCGGCTCTGGCCGCGCGGTCGAGCAGGGCGAGCGCCGCGGCATGATCGCCGCGCGTCGTCGCGATCACCCCTTTCAAGTTGAGCGCGTCGGCGTTGGCGCGGTCCGCCTTCAGGACCCGGTCGTAAAGCGCATCCGCGTCCTTGAGATTCCCGGCGCGATGGGCGGCGACGGCCTGGGCCAGCAGTGCGGCGAGTGACGGCGTCACGGGCGCCCTCCCGCCAGCCGGGCGGCGGCTTCGGCCGCCGGCGCCAGTTCCCACGGCTCCGCGGGCGCGGCGCGGCGCGCGCGCATCAGCACGGCCGAGGGGTACCAGGGGCTGTCGGCGCGGTGCAGGAACCAATACCAGATCGATCCGGCGGCGAACGGCAGCAGGATCCACACCGGCACGTTCAAGGCGCCGGCGGCATGGGCGGCGGTGTTGGAGGTGGAGATCACCAGGTCCATGGCGGCCACCTGGGCGAGGAAGTCGTCGATGCTGGCGGCGGAGTCGACCTCGCTGTCGTCCACGATCTCGACGCCGAGCTTCCTCCGCACCGCTTCGATCTCGGCGCGGCAGTCGCCGTATTGCAGGTTGACGAACAGCGCGTCGGATTGGGTGAGGATCGGCGCAAGGTTGATGAGCACGGCGCTCTTCGCTTCACCGAACGCCGGGTTCGTGCTGCGCCAGGACAGGCCGACGATGCGCCGTCCGTTCGCCCGCGCGCGGTATTTTTCGCGCAACCGCGCCCGCACCGCCGGATCGGGCCGCAGATAGCCGTCGTGGCGCGGGAACGCGGCGAAGCCGGGCCGCAGATACTGGGCAAGGCTGACGACCGATTGCTGGAAATCGAAGCCGGCCCGGTGGACGACTGCGCCATCGTCGTCGCGGGCAATCAGCGAGGCCTGCGGGAAAGACCGCTGCAACACCGGAATCATGCGCGCCGAACATTGAATGCCGTAAGACCCGGCGCGGCCGGCGATCTCGGGGATCAGGCCTGAGAACAGGATCTCGTCGCCCACGCCCTGTTCGGTCCATACCACGATGCTTTTCCCGGCCAGGTCCTCGCCGCGCCAATACGCCGGCGGCGGCGCCGGCCGGGCGACCCGCTCGGTCACTGAGTCGAAACGCGCCTCGAGGCCGGGCCATCCGTTGGCGAAGTCGCCGAGCTGGAGTTGCGCCACCGCCAAGGTCTTGCGGGCTTCGGCATTGTCCGGCGCGGCGCGCTGCAATCCTTCGAGGACGGCAAGGCCGGCGTGAAAAGCCCCCTGCGACTGAATGATTCCGGCCACGTTGATGTGGGCGTTGATGTGGGCGCCGTCATGGGCCAGCGCCGCTTCATAGGCCTCCATGGCGGCGTCCGGACGTTCCATCAGGCGCAAGGTGTCACCAAGGATGACGTACCCTTCGACGTCGCCGGGTTGGCGCGCGAGATAGGCGCTGTAAGCTTCGGCCGCGCCCGCTAGGTCCTTGAGGTCGCGGCAGGCGTGGCCAAGGGTGAAGAAGGCCACGGACAGCGCCGGGTCCAGCGCGATCGCCCGGCGGCAGGCGGCGGCGGCGGCGGCAGGATCGCCGTCGGCCCTGAGCGCGCCGGCGAGATTGACGAGCGTGGCCGCGCCCGGCGCGAGGCGCACGGCCTTCTCCAGCAGCGGCACCGCGGCCTTGGCGTCGCCCCGCTGCAGCAATAGCGTCCCCAGCAGCCGCGCGGCGTCGGCGTTGCGGCCGCTGGCTTTGAGCGCCGCGCGATAGCCGTGCTCCGCCAGGTCGAACCGCCCGGCGAGGTGATGGCGGTGCGCTTCGGCGACCAGATGTTCGGCGCCAGGCTTCGCGGTCATGTCGGTTCGCGCCAGTTTTCCGTGAACTCCACCAGCGCGCCCGAGACGGCGTCGATCACCGGCCGCCAGGTGCGGCGGACGGATTGGCGGAACAGCCGCATGCCGGGATACCAGGGGCTGTCGTCGCGATCCAGGAACCAGTGCCACAGGGATCCGACGCCCATCGGCAGGATCGTCCAGGCCGGCCTGCCCAGCGCTCCGGCCATGTGCACGGTGGTGCTGGAGGTGGAGATGACCAGGTCCATGGCCGCGACTTGCGCGGCGAAAGCGTCGAGATTCATCAAGGGGTCGATCGTCGGATCCGAGAGAATACGCACACCGGAGGACTTCGACGCCGCGGCGATTTCCGCCCCGACGTCGCCATACTGCAGATTGACGAAGGTACACCCGGCGACGTGCAGAATCGGCCCCCATCGGCCGAGCGCTACGGATTTGGCGTCGCTGAGCGGCGAGCCGTCCGCCCGGCGCCAGGCGATCCCCACCAGCGGCCGGGGTGTGCGGTGGCCGGACCGGTATTTCGCGCGCAAGGCCGCGGTGAGGTCCGGCTCCGCGGTCAGGTATCCGCGGTGCTGCGGAAAATCGCCGAAGTCCCGGCGGAACCAGGTCGCGGCGTCGGACAGGCAGAAGCGCCCGTCGGGGAATGCGGCAAGCGCGGGGTCGGGCGGATCGGTGTGCGCGCGGACCGTGACGCCGGGAAAAGAGCGCTGCAGCAGCGGCGCCAGCCGGTAATCGCATTCCAGGGCCATCGTCGCGCCGGTGGCGATCAGGTCGGGCACCAGGCTCGCGAACAACAGCTGCTCGCCGATTCCCTGATCGGCCCAGGCGACGACGCGCATGCCGGCCTGCGGCGGCGCGGTCAGCGGCCGCTGGCCGGCGCGGCTGGTTTCGCCGCTGACGCCGGCAAGGCGCTTGGCGTACAAGGGCCATCCTTCGGAGAGGCGTCCAAGTGCTAGCAGCGAGACGCCGTAGGCGTGTTGGAGTGCGGCTGACTCGGGCGTCCGCTTGAGGGCATGGCGGAAAGCCACAATCGCATCCTCATGGCGCCCCATGCGCTGCAGCGCGGTCGCGAGTTTGCTGACCGTGGCTGCGTCGGGGCGCAGTTTCGCGGCTTGGTGATAATAGGCGCCGGCGATTTCGTATTCCCCGAGCCGCTCGCTGGCGTACCCCGCCAGTTCCAGGCAAGGGATGCGGCCGGGCTCCGCCTGCAGCGCGCGGCGCGCGAAGGACAGGGCCTTCTCGGTCTTGCCGAGACTGAGCGAGAGCGCTGCGAACCCCTCAAGCGCGTCCGGCCAGTCCGGGCGCAGCGCCAGCGCCGCGTTCAAGGCGGTGGCGGCCTCGGTCGGCTGACCGAGCGCGAGGCGACCCAGGCCGGTGTAGAGGAACGCGGCCGCATTCGACGGCGCGCGTTTAAGGACCTGTTTGAGGATCGTCAGGGCGTCGCGGGGACGTTCCGCTCCATAGAGCGCAATGCCGAGGTTGACCATGACCTCCAACTCGCCGGGGACCAGTTCCAGCGCGCGCGAGAGATGATTCTCGGCGTCCGCGAACATGCCGCGTTTCAGCGCGATCTGGCCGCGCAAGGCCCAGGCGGCGGCGTTGTCGGGCAGATGCGCGGCCAGCGCCGCGCACAGAAGCTCGGCCTCTTCGAGCCGGCCGCTCTCGTACAGAATCAGGGTCCGTTCAAGGTCATTCATCGCGGCCCGGTCAGCCCGCGAACAGCATGCGGTCGCGTTCCGCGCACCACACGCCGGCATAGCCGCAGTCGCGATAGGCCTCGAAATAGGGTCCGCCCTCGGTGTAATGCAGCAATGAAACCTGTTCGGGCGGCAGGGCGGGATCGTAATCGACCAGATGATTCCAGCGGGGCGGCAGCGCGCCGATCAGCGAATCGTCTCCCAGCCACTTGAACTGGTGCAGTTCGAGGCCGGTGGCGGTGTTGACGTAGTCCGCCGTCAGAGCCTTGCACCTGGCGTTGTTGAACAGGATCACGCTCGACCAGTTCTTCTTCTCGTAGGGCCGCTGCGGCTGATCCAGGAATTTGATGTTGTCGGCCGGCTTGTGGTCGTGCTTGATCACCTGGACCGCGAAACGGTCGTCGCGCAATGCCCACAGTTTCGCCACGTCGTCCAGCATCAGCATGTCGCAATCGCAGAACAGGCTCCAGCCTTCGAAGCCGGACAGCAGCGGCACCAGAAACCGGCTGAACGAGAAATCCGTCGATTGCAGCGGATGACGCTCGCGCCACATCTCCTTCTTGAGCTGGGAGAGCATCAACGGTGCGATCTGCACCGGGGCGGACGCGCGCACGTTGATGCTGTGGGAAAACACGTTGAAGGCGACCGCCTCGCGCGGGTCGTAGCCGATGAAGATGCGGATCATGTCAGGGTGTCCTGTCTCTCATCCAGTTCTGAAGTTCGCCGGCGCAGCGCGCGATCAGCGGCTGCCAGCCCCCGCTATCCTTGGTGCCGCCGCCGTCCCGTTCCACCAGCCGTACCGAGGAATACCACGGACTGTCGCTGCGGTCGTGGAACCAATACCACAAGCGGCCCCGGCCTTCCGGCAACATCACCCAGGCCGGGACGCCGAGCGCGCCGGCAACATGCGCGGTGGTGTTGCTGACCGAGATCACGAGGTCCATGGCGGCCACCTGCGCGGCGAAGGCGTCCATGTCTTTCAGCGGGTCGACGTCGGGGTCGTCGAGGATGTCGACGCCGGCGTGGGTCCTGATGTCGGCCAGGGTGCTTGCCCAATCGCCATACTGAAGGTTGACGAAGGCGGCGCCGGGGGTCCGCAGGATCGGCGCCCAGTCGGCGAGCGCAACGCTCTTCAGCCAGCCGTATTCGGCATTCTGGCGGCTGGACCAGGACAGGCCGATCAGGGGGGCTCCCGGCCGCTGCGCGGTGTAGCGCTTGCGCAGGGCGTCGCGGCGCGCCGCGTCGGCCTTGAGGAACGCGGGCCGCGCCGGAAAGTCGGCGAAGCTGCGGCGGAAGGCCGCGCCCAGGTCGGAGAGCGACATCTGGCAGGCGATGTCGCCGGCCGCGGCCGCGGCCGGCAAGGGTTTGCGCTGTTCCCCCTGGCCTTGGGGACGCAGCTCCACGCGCGCCTTGGGAAAGGACCTGCGCATCAAAGGCACCAGGCGCTCGGAACAGAGCAGCACCACCTCTTTGGCGGCGGCGAGGACGTCCGGCACCATGCTTGCGATCAGGATTTCGTCGCCCAGGCCGGTCTCGGTCCACACCAATACCTTTTTCCCGGCGAGGTCCTGTCCCGCGAAAGGGGGGGGCGGAAAGACATAATCGGACATGATCGGGCGCTTGAGGCGCCAGGCCATCTCGGTCCATCCCTCCTCGAAGCGGCCGAGGGACAGCAGGATGAAGCCGAGATTGTAGTGCGCGTCGACCAGATCCGGCGCCACGGCGATGAGGCCGCGCAGGACCGTGATGGCCGCTTCGGCGTCGCCGGCGTCCCGCAGCGCCACGCCGTAGTTCAGCGCGACGGCGTCACGGACGGCCGGCGCGGCGTCGCGGCTGTCGGCGAAGGCCTGCGCCAGTTCGCGCGCGGCCTCCTGCCGGTGCCCGAGGATGGCCAGAGCCTTGCCGAGATTGGTGCGCAACTCGATAGCGGGGGCATGGCGCAGGCCCTCGCGGAACGCCAGGACCGCATCCTCGAAGCGCCGCAGGGCGTTGAGGATCCGGCCTTTGAGGTTGTACGCAGGCCAGTTGGCGGGATCGGCGGCGATGGCGTCATCGATCGCCGCGAGCGCGCGCTCGGGATTCTGCGCAAGGTGGAGTTCGGCGATGTGGATGGGCGCTTCCGCGGCGCAGCCCGGTTCCCGCGCCAGCCTGCGATAGAACGCCTCGGCGTCGGCGGCGCGGCCGATCTTGAGGAACGCCTGGGCCATGGCGCGCAGGTAGTGCGCGGGCTCTATGCCGCGCGCCGCGGCAAAATCGAGCAGGGCGAGGCCGGCGTCGCGGATGACCGTGTTCCAGCTGTCGCCGGGCCGGCGCACCAGCAGGCGCATGGACGGATACCAGGGGCATGTTGGATGGGATGCGAACCAGTACCAGCGTTGTCCTTGCGCCAGCGACGCCGGCAGCAGGCACACGGTGGGAATCCCGAGCGCGCCGGCAAAATGCGCGGCGGTATTGCTCGAGGTCACCACCACATCCATCGCCGCCACCTGGGCGGCGTAGCTGTCGAGGTCCTTCAGGGAGTCGATGGCCGTGTCGTTTATGATCTCGACGCCGAACCCTTTGCGCGCCGCCGCCAGTTCGGCCTCGACCTGGCCGTATTGAAGATTGACGAACACGATGCCGGGAACATGCAGCACCGGCCCCCAGTCAAGCACGTTGAGGGATTTGTCCGCGCCATTGACCGGCGCCGCGCTGCGCCAGGAGATGCCGACGACCAGCTTCCCGTCGGCGGCGTATTTCGCGCGCAGGCGGCCGCGCACGTCCGGATCGGGACACAGGTATCCGGCATGGGCCGGAAAAGCGGCGCGGGTGGGGCGCAGCCATTCGCCGAGACCGCCGATGGGGCTCTGGAAATCGACGCCGCGCAATTCATCGGGCGAAAGATCGCGGTCGACGACGTCGGCTTGCGGGAATGACCGGCGGAAGAGCGGCGCGAGACGCGCCGAACATTGCACGATGCAGCGCCGCGCCGCCCCAAGCACATCCGGCAGCATGCTGGCGTACATGATCTCGTCGCCCGGCGCCTGTTCGGTCCAGATCAGGATCGTGCGCCCGGCCAGCGGCTCGCCTTGCCACGGCGGCACGGCGTATCGCTTGCCCTGCACGGTGTTCTCGGGCGATTGGAAGCGGTAGCGGAAGTCCGCCCAGGCCTCCTTCAGCCGGTCCAGCGCGAACAGCGCCTCGGCCTTCATGACGTGCAGCAGGGGATGCGCAGGGGCCACCTGCAAACCGGCCTCGGCGGCGGCGAGCAGGCTCGCCGCGTCTGCGCCGAACCGTTTCGTCCGGGCCAGTTCCACGCGGGCGTCGAGGGTGCGCGGATCGAGACGGATCGCGGTCTCGAAGCACTGGCCGGCCTCCGCGGTGCGCCCGGTGTTGCGCAGGAGCAGTCCGAGGTTGATGTGCAAGGCCGCCGCCGCGGGGCGATGATGGATCGCGCGCCGGAAGTGGTGCTCGGCCTCGGCGGCGTTGCCGGCCTGGGCCAGCATGATGGCGAGATTCAGATGCGCGTCGGGGAAATCATCCCTGACCGCCAGCGCGGCTTTGATCGAAGCCGCGCCGCCGGCCGCGTCGCCGCCCTGGCCCAGCACCAGGCCGAGCAGGTGCAGCGCGTCGGGTTCGCGCGGATTTCTCTTGAGGGCCCGGCGATAGGCCTGCGCCGCCGCCGCCAGGTTGCCGGCACGATGCGCGGCCACGCCCTCCTGCAGGGCGCGGGCGGTGTCCGATGTCGCCATGGGCTGTACGCGGTTGGTCATGAGGGGTCGAGACTTGTCTTCCGCCAGTGCTCCAGGGCGGCGGCGACGTCCGCGAACACCGCGTCCCACGGACCCGCCGGCGGCTGGCGGAACATGCGCAGACCGGGATACCACGGGCTGTCGGTGCGGTCGACGAACCAATGCCAGGGGCGCCCGCGGTTGGACGGGATCATCGCCCACACCGGCTTTCCCAAGGCGCCGGCGAAGTGGACCGTGGTGTTGCTGATGGAGACCGTCAGGTCCATGGCGGCGACTTGCGCGGCGAAGGCCACCAGGTCGCGCATGGGGTCGACCGTGGGATCGGTCAGCACCGAGACACTGCAGTCGCGCTCCATCGCCGCCAGGTCGGCGGCGCAGCGGCCGTATTCATACTGAAGGTTCACGAACAGGATGCCGGGGGTCTTCAGCACCGGCGCCCAGTGCGCGAGCGCCGGAGTCTTCTCCGCTTCCGCGCCGGGGCTCTTGCTGTACCAGGAAATGCCGACGATCCGCTGTCCTTGCGCGGCCGCCAGGTATTTGTCGCGCAGCGCACGGGTCTGCGCGGGGTCGGCCGCCAGGAAGGGTTTGTTTGGGAACGCCGCGAACGACGGGCGCAGCCAGCGGCCGAGTTCCGACACCGACGCCTGGAAGCTGACGTCGGCCTTGAGGGCGGGGTCGACCGGGCCGCCGCCGGTGGGGATGAGGCCGATGCCGGGGAAAGCCGTGCGAAACAAAGGCGCCAAGCGCGGCGGGCAGACCAGCACCACCGCGGCGCCGCGCGCGAACAGATCGGGCAGCATGCTGGCCAGGATCAGCGCTTCGCCCAGGCCCTGTTCGGTCCAGACCATGATCTTCTTGCCGGCCAGGTCCTCGCCTTGCCAGTAGGGGTACTTCAACCGGCCGTACATGCCGTAGTCGCCCGCGCGCCGGAACCGCCACAGCAGTTCGATCCATCCTTCGGCGAAGCGCCCCTGGGACAGCAGCGCGCCGGCGCGCTGATAGCGGGTTTCGGCGTCCTCGGGCTGACGCGCGAGGATGCGGTTGTAGTAGTCGAGCGCGGCTTCGGCCTGCCCGCCGATCTCGCGCAGCGCGCCCATGTTGCGCAAGGCGCCGGCATGATCGGGTTGCAGCGTCAGCGCGCGGCGCAGGTGCGTTTCGGCTTCCGCGTAGTTCTCACGGCGGAGCAGGACCGCGCCCAGGTTATTGGCCGCGTCGGCGTCGTTGGGCGCGAGCGCGGCCGCGCTGCGGAAATGCGGCTCGGCGTCGGCGAGGCGGGCGAACCGCATGAGGGCCTTGCCGAGGGTCTGGTGGCCGTCCTTGAAGTCCGGCTTCAGGGCGACGGCGTGCGCCAGCAGATCCAAGCCCTCGGCGTTGCCCTGGTCGCTCAAAAGCACGCCGAGCAGATGCAGGGCGTCGACGTCGCGCGGAGTCGCCGCCAGGATCTTGCGGTAGGCGTCGTGGGCGGCGGGCAAGTTGCCGCTGCGGTGCAGGGCGATGGCGGTTTGGATCGGACTATTCATGGCCGGCGCGGGTTTTCAGTGCGGCGGCCACGGCGTTGATCGGCGCATCCCAGGATCCGGGCGCGTCCTGCCGGAACAGCCGCGCGGACGGATACCACGGGCTGTCGGCGCGGTCACGGAACCAATACCAGTGGGCGCCCGGGCCCACCGGCGTCAGCACCCACACCGCTTTGCCGAGGGCGCCGGCCATGTGCACGGTGGTGTTGCTGACCGAGATCACCAGGTCCATGGCCGCCACCTGCGCGGCGAAGGCGTCGAGATCGCTGGAGGAATCGATCTCGGGGTCGGTGACGATCCGGTCCTTCAGTCCAGCGCGATCGATGTCCTGTGCGGCGGCGTCCCCATATTGCAGGGACACGAAGGTGACGCCCGGCACGCCAAGGATGTCGCGCCAGCGCGCGAGGTCAATCGACTTGAATCGCCCCGTGGCGCCGCTGGCGCTGCGCCAGGAAATTCCCACCACAAGGTTCTTGGAACCCGCCCGATAGCGTTCGCGCAAGCGCGCGGCGCGCGCGGGATCGGCCGTGAGATATCCGCCCTGGGCCGGGAAATGGGCGAAATCCGGCCGCAGCAACGCGGCCGCGTCGATCAGCGGCAGGCGTGCGTCGAAGTCGCCGGCGACCCCGGCGCCCAACGGCACGATGTCCATCTCCGGGAAGGAGCGCTTGAACAGCGTCACCAGGCGCGGTGCGCACACCAGCGTGCAGCGCGCGGCGTCCTTGACCAGATCCGGCAGGAGGCTGGCGAACATGATTTCGTCGCCGAGGCCGTACTCGCCCCAGATCAGGGCGCGCTTGCCGGCGAGCGGCTTGCCGTCCCACGGCTTGCCGCCGGAGAGGTCGGGTGCGCCGCCGAGCGCCTTGATGCGCGCCCGGTACAACGGCCAGGCTTCCGCCAGGCGCCCCATGATCAGCAGCGTCAGCGCGCGATTGGCGACCGCCTGCGGGAAATTCGGCTTGAGCGCGAGGGCGGCGTCGTAGTCCGCCAGGGCTCCTTCAAAATCGCCGGCGAAGCGGCGCACCGTGCCGCGGTTGAGATAGGCCGCTTCGAAGGCGGGATGATGGGCGACGATCCGGCTTTGCACGGCGATGGCTTCGGGCAGTTCGCCGCGCAGCTCATGGATGCGTCCCAGCGCCGTGAGCAGTCCAGGATCCTCCGGCGCCTGTGCGAGCGCCCCGCGCAGCACCGGCTCGGCTTCCTCCAGGCGGTTGAGGTCCACCAGGGCTTCGCCCAGATGTGCGGCGGCCAGGGCGTTCGCAGGTTTGAGCGCCAGGGCCTGCCGGTACGCCGGCACGGCTTCGTCGATGCGCCCAAGTTTGTGGCGGGCCACGCCCAGCCAGCGCCAGGCGTCTGCGGCCTGGGGCGCGAGCGTGGTGGCCTTGGCCAGGACGTGTTCGGCGTCGGCATAGCGTTCGCCGATGCCCAGGATCATGCCGAGGCCGACATAGGCCGGCGCGTGCTGCGGATGCCGGCCGAGGGTGGCGCGCACGATGGTCTCGGCTTCGGCGAATTGCCCGCACATCATGAGCACCGAGGCCAGGCGGTCGGCCGCCTCGGGGGACTGGGGAGCGGCCGCGGCGATGCGGCGATAGTGCGGCAACGCTTCGGCGGCCCGGCCCGATTGCGCCAAAGCCGAGGCCAACGCCTCGATGGCGGGCAGGAAATCGGGGCGCGCCGCCAGGGACGCTTCCAGCGGCGCCACGGCCTCAGGCCCGCGGCTGAGCTGCACATAGGCGGTTCCCAGCAAATACAGCAACTGCGGGTCGCGCGGCTGTTCGCGCACAAGGGCCTGGTATTGCGCCAGGGCGTCGGCGGTGCGGCCGGCCTTGTGCAGCTCCACCGCCGCCTGGAAGGCCTGGGTGAAGCGCGCGGTCTGGGCGTTGGGCGTGGAGATCATTGTAAACGCGAGGGGGCAAGCGCGGGGGGCGGGCTATTCGTCTTCGATGCCGGTCTGGCCCGCGACCCGGATGATTTCCTCGACACTGGTTTCGCCTTGCCACACCTTGAGCAAGCCGTCCTCGAGCAGATCGCGGAAGCCGTACTTGCGCACCGCCTTCTGCAATTCGGCCGGCGAGCGTTGGTGCAGCACCATGTCGGCGACCTCGTCATTGAGCACCGCCACTTCGTAGATGCCCAGGCGTCCCTTGTAGCCGGTGTGCTGGCACTTGGGGCAGCCGCGCGCCTCGAAGAACTGCGGTTGGTGGGCGAACAGGGCGGGGAAAGTCTTCGCCAGGCCTTCGTACTTCTCCAGGATCGCCGCCGCCGGCTGATGCGGCTGGCGGCAGTGCGCGCAGAGACGGCGCACCAGGCGCTGGGCCATGACTTCGCGCACCGACGACGTCACCAGGAACGGTTCCAGCCCCATGTCGATCAGGCGGGTGAAGGCCGAGAGGGAGTCGTTGGTGTGCAGGGTCGAGAACACCATGTGGCCGGTGAGCGAGGCCTGCACCGCGATCTGCGCGGTTTCAAGATCGCGGATTTCCCCGATCATGATCACGTCCGGGTCCTGGCGCAGGATCGACCGCAACGCCCGGGCAAAGGTGTAGCCGATATCGGCCTTGGTCTGAACCTGGGTGACTCCGGGGATGTTGTATTCCACCGGGTCTTCGACGGTGATGATCTTGCGCTTGCCGTCCTTGATGTGTTCGAGCGTGGCTTTCAGCGTGGTCGATTTGCCCGAGCCGGTGGGGCCGGTCACCAGGATGATGCCGTAGGGCTCCTGGGCCAGCTTGCCGAAGGTCTCGAGGTGGTCCGGCGCCATGCCGATCTTGGCCAGCGAGAACTGCTTGTGCTCCTTCATCAAGAGACGCATGACGATGGACTCGCCGAACACGCCGGGCAGGCAGGACACGCGGATATCCAGGTCCTTGCCGCTGATGCGCATGCCGATGCGGCCGTCCTGGGGCAGGCGGCGCTCGGCGATGTCGAGGCCGGAGATCAGTTTGATGCGCGACGCCACGGCGTCGAAGCGGGACCGCGGCAGGGTCAGGCGGTTCTGCAGCACGCCGTCGATACGGTAGCGGATGTCGAACTCATGTTCGCGCGGTTCGACGTGGATGTCGGAGGCGTTCTCGCCGACCGCCCCCGCCATGGCGTTGGACACCAGTTCCACCACCGGCGCTTCCTCGGCGAGTTCGCGCAGCATGGCGACATCGCCTTCGTAGTCCTTGCCGGCGGAGGCGATCTCGCGCCGCACCAGGTCGATCATGAAATCGAGGTCGCGGTTGCGGATCAGCCACCAATTGATGCGCTTGTCCGGGAAGGCCGCAAGCAACGCCTCCTGCAGGCTGGGCTTCAGCGGGTCGCGGCTGATGCAGTGGACCGTGCCTTTGTCGTCGGCCCAGACCAGGGCCGCCTGGTCCACCCACCAGTCGGTATCGATGCCCGAGGCCTGCAGCGCCGCGACATAGGTCGCGGGATCCTGCGGCAGCTTTTCGTTCGACATGACGTCCAGGCCGAGCTGCGTGGACAGCCCTTCCAGCACGGCGTCTTCGGATACGGCGCCGAGGCGCACCAGGATGGCGCCGATGACGCCGCCGTAGCTGGCCTGGAACGCGAGGGCCTTGGCCACGTCGGCGTCGCCGATGACGCCGCGCGCGAGCAGGATCTGGCCCAGCGGCGGCTGGATCATGAGGGCGTCGGGGGCGGGCTCGGTCTCCAGGGCGCGGGCGGTCGTGACCGTCATATCCGGTGAAGTTTCCAAGGGGCGGGAAAAGGGTTGGACAAGGGCTTGCATGCAGCTGTCTTTTAACACCCGATGCGACCGCCGCAGTTTAACAGAGTGTGAGAAACATATCTTGACGAGTTGCTAAGGTGGTGGAATTTCCCGCTAAATCTGCGGTGTCTTGAGCGGTGACCCAGCCCTATCCCTTGCGCAGCGGACTTACAAGTTTGTAAAGGTGGGCACTCTTAAGAGATAAGCGCACCGGCGGCGGTGTTCAATTGCCGCTGTGCTCTCAATGTTCAGTCCGGCTTGGAAACGCGGTGAAGAATTTCGCGCTGCTGTTGATCGCGATGGTTGTCGGCGCCCTGGCGTCCGAGGGCGCGGTGCGTCTGGCCGGCTTCAAGCCCCGCGCGGTCCAGGTGAACCAGTTCTTCGTGCCTGGCGAAACCTCCTGGTCCATGCCGGACCCCGACCTGGGCTGGATCAACAAGCCCGGCAATCCCCGCGCCATCGGCGACGGTGATGTGCGCATGACATTCTGGGACCATGGCCGCCGCGCCACCCGCCCGGACCCTGCGCCTCCCGCTGGCGGCATCCCGATCATGATCATCGGCGGCAGTAACGCCCAGTCCTACGGTGTCGTGGATGCCGACACCTTCGCCTGGCGCCTGGCCGCGCACGATCCGCGCCTCTGGATCGAGAACTTCGGCACCGGCGGCTACGGCACCGTGCAGGCGCTGATGCTGGCGGAGCGCGCCTTGGCCGGCTTCTACCATGACGCGAAGCCCAAGGTGATTCTGCTCGCCTTCGACGACGCGCATATCCTGCGCAATGTCTCGGACCAGTCGTGGATCTTCTCGATCTCCGACTTCGAGGGCCGTTATGCGGCGCCGCCGCATTATCGCCTGGAGAACGGTGCCCTGGTTTTTCACCCTTACCGCAGTATCGGGTTCTGGCCGCTGGAACGGCATTCCGCCGCGCTGACGCTCCTGCATAACGTCTGGCTCCAGTCCTTCGCCTACAACACCAAGGGCCAAGCCACGGCCGTGACGCGCGCGGTGATCGACAGGCTCGCGGCGCTCGCCAAAGCCAACGGCGCCGTCTTCGCCGTGGCGGTGCTGGAAGACCGCGGCGGCGCCACGCGCGTGCTGTTCCAGGACGCCGCGTTCCCCCATGTCGATTGCAGCGGGCCCGGGCGCGCCGACCCCAAGAACACCTATATCGCCGCCAACGGCCACCCCAACGCCCAGCTTCACGCCTATTTCGCCCAATGCATCGGCGATTGGCTGGAGAAAGACGTCCTTCCGAAAGTGGATTCAGCACCGTGAAGAAGTTTCTTGCCAACGCCGCGCTGGTCGCCGGAACCGTCCTGGTGATGGCCGGCCTGTTCGAGGTCGCCTGCCGCACGGTGGCCAACACCGGCCTGCAGTACGACATCGAGATGTGGAAATACGCCACCGCCATCAAGCGCATCTCTGCCGATCCCGCCGTCGGCCATGAACACACGCCGGGAACGTCCGCGCACCTGATGGATCACGATGTCGCCATCAATAGCCTAGGTTTGCGCAACCGGGAGATCGCGGCGGAAAAACCCGCGGACATCACGCGCATCATGATGCTGGGCGATTCCATCGTCTTCGGCTGGGGCGTCGCCCAGGACAAGACCATGTCGGTGGACCTGGAACGCGACCTCGCGGCCGGCGGCTTTGGTCCCGTGGACGTGATCAACACCGGTGTCGGCAACTACAACACCGCCATGGAAGTCGCCTACTTCCTCGACAAGGGTGCTGTGCTCAAGCCCGATATCGTCGTGCTCAACTACTTCATCAACGACGCCGAGCCCACACCCACCTACAAACCCGTCCCGTGGTACGCCAAGCGTTTCTACGCCTATGCGGTCAGCGGCGGCGCCTGGGATATCTTCAAGAGAACGCTGCTGGGCGGGCCGGAATGGAAGGCCTATTACGCCGATCTCTATAAGAAGGATCAGCCGGGCTGGATCGCGGCCCAGGACAATATCCGGCGGCTGGCAGCCTATTGCCGGGAGCACGGCATCCGGCTGGTGATGACCAATATCCCCGAGCTGCGCGAACTGGCGCCCTATCCCTTTGCCGCGGTCAACGCCGACCTCGCAGGTCTGGCCAAGTCCGAGGGCATCGAATATCTGGACTTCCTTCCGGCGGTGGCCGGCGCGCCGCCGGCGAGCCTGTGGGTGACGGTCCCCGACCCGCACCCCAACGCCAAGGCTCATGCGCTCATGGCGCGGGCGCTCGCAGATTATTTCTTGTTAAACCGCGTGCCGCCGGGCTGAACAGCCGCCGTCTCCTGGTATAACCGCCGCACTCGTTTTCTTCCCATAGGACCGCTTCTCATGAGCAAGCCGCTGTCGAATGAACCCAAGCCGGTGAACACCGCCAAGAGCCAGGCGCTCTACGAAAAGGCGCGGGCGCTCATTCCGGGCGGCACGCAGCTCCTGTCCAAGCGGCCCGAGATGTATGCGCCCGGCCAGTGGCCCGGCTATTACGTCAGCGCCAAGGGCGCCACGGTCACCGACCTCGACGGCAACCAGTTTGTCGACATGTCGCTCTGCGGCATCGGCGCCACCGTGCTCGGCTACGCCGATCCCGATGTCGACGCCGCGGTCAAGAACGTGATCGACAACGGCAGCATGACCACCCTCAACGCGCCCGAAGAAGTGCGGCTCGCCGAACTCTTGGTCGAATTGCATCCCTGGGCGCAGATGGCGCGCTTCAGCCGCTCGGGCGGCGAGGCCATGGCGATCGCGGTGCGCATCGCCCGCGCCGCCACCGGCCGCCAGATGATCGCCTTCTGCGGCTATCACGGCTGGCATGACTGGTACCTGTCGGCGAACCTGGCCGACGACAGTGCCTTGGACGGCCACCTGCTGGCGGGCCTTGCGCCCAAGGGCGTGCCGCGCGGCCTGAAGGGGCTGATGCATCCCTTCCAGTTCAACGATCTCGAAGCCCTCAAAAAGATCGTCCAGGAACACGGCGCCAACCTCGCGGCCGTCGTCATGGAGCCGGTGCGCAACATGCCGGCGCCGGGATTCCTCGAAGGCGTGCGCCAGATCGCCAGCGAGGCCGGCGCCGTCCTCTTGTTCGACGAGATCACCGCCGGATTCCGCCTCAATACCGGGGGCATCCACATGACCTTGGGCGTGCATCCGGACATGGCGGTGTTCGCCAAGGCGCTGGGCAACGGCTATCCGATTTCGGCGATCATCGGCCGCGGGGAATATATGTCGGCCGCCCAGGACACCTTCATCAGCTCCACCGCCTGGACCGAGCGCATCGGCTCCACCGCCGGCGTGGCGTCGGTCACCAAACACCGCGACAAGAATGTCGCCGCCCACCTGGTGCGGATCGGCGAGCGGGTGCTCGCCGGCTGGCGGGACGCAGGCAAGTCAGCGGGCCTCGCGGTCGAGACCTCGGGCATCGCGCCGCTGGGCCATGTCGAGTTCAAGGCGCCCAATCCGCGCCAGCTGCGCACCCTGTTCACGCAGCTGATGCTAGATCGCGGCTATCTCGCCAAGGACGCGTTCTACGCCATGTACGCCCACACCGACGCCCATGTGGACGGCTATATCGCCGCCTGCGCCGACGTGTTCGGGATTCTCGCCCAGGCCCTCAAGACGGACTCGGTCGAGAAGCTGATGCGCGGTCCGACCGCGCATGCCGGGTTCCAGCGCCTCACCTGATCGGCTGACTTAAAGCAGGTTTTTGATCGCCGCCGCGGCGCGTTCCGCCGCGCCCGGTTGGATCGCCACCGCCGGGGCTCTAGCGCCCTTCAACAGCGCGGCCATTTCGCCCAGCACCTGGTCGTGGGTTGCGGCCACCGCCGTCGTTGTGTGGATGAGCTGCGGCAGCCAGGCGCGTTCTTCCGCCCGCGGCAGGATCGCCAGCACCGGCCGCCCCGCCACCGCGGCTTCGGCGAGCAGCACCGAGGTCATGCCGCACACCGCATCGGCGGCGAACACCACGTCGAGGCCGGGCCCGCCCTGACTGATGTCGTCGAAGGCGTCCAGGAACGGCGCCAGTTCCTCCCGCGTGTTCTTGGGATGCAGGCGCAGGATGGTGTAGGGGCGCGGCCTCATCGCCGCCGCGGCCTGGATGAATTCCTCGATCACGACTTCCGTGCGCCCGTGATAGCGCCCGCTGCCGTGCAGCGAATAGTCCCCCGACCGCGCATACAGGGCGGGGATCATGCCGGTCGAGATCTCCGCCGCGAACACCAGGACCGGACCTTGCGGCCGGCCCTTGATGACGCGGGCGCGCACATGGTCGCGGCCTTCCTGCTGCAATTCCACCAGGCGCTCGAGCACGCTGTCGTAGTGCGGATGGCCGCAGACCGCGATCCCGTCGGCATGACCGAGTGCTGCGAAGGCGCGGGCGGTTTCGTCGTCGGGGACCAGGATGTGATCCGGCGTATATGTCAGGGGCGCGCCGGACAGGCCCCGGAACCGTTCGCTGGCGTTCGAGGGCGCGTCAACGGCGGCGACAGTGGGCAGTCCGCGCGCACGGCCTTCGGCGATCAGGGCGAGGCCGAGGGATTCGCGGTTCTCGCTGGTGCCCGTGAACACGAGGCGCGGCGTGGCCGCATCGAGCACCGCGCGCGCATCACCTTCGGGTGTCCAGGCCTTCACCGCGCTGCTTTGGCCGACATAGTCCACCGCCGCGCCGGCGACGCGCAGCGCCACGGTCAGCCCCATGTGTTGCAGAGCCGGGATCACCGGGACCATGAAATTGGCGACGCCCGGGTCCTCGATGAACATCAGGACGTCGGTCATGGCGTGAGGGTCCGCCGTGTGCCGGTGCGGACAGACTGGACTATGTCTTCAATGACGCGTTCGCTGATCAGGGCGGACGCGCCGGGGCTCGCCAGCGGCGCGCCGGCATCGAGCGCGGCCGCGAGGTTGTCGTAAAGATGCCGGAACGCCTCGCCCACGGTGGAGGTGATCGGCGCAGGCGTATCGGATGCGACCTCGCGTTCGCCGCTCATGGCGCGGTTGGCGGTGCGGGGGAAATGGGAAAGGACGAGGCCTTCCTGCCACACGGCGAGGCGGCCCTGCGTGCCCCACAGGTCGAGGCCGACTTCGCGGTAGTTCGCAAAGTCCAGGGCTGACAGGAACACATTGCGGCCGTTGGCCAAGGTCAGCGCCGCGTCTACCTGGATATCGCCGGGGATCGGCAGGCCGTCCGGCGCCGTGGCCGGGCCGATCGCCTGCACGCTCGCAATCTCGCCGCACAGCATGCGGATCATATCCACCATGTGCACGCCGTTGTTGTGCAGGCCGTTGCCGTAGACGGCGTGACCGGTCTGGAGTGCACCAATGCGTTTGGCGAGATCGCCCTCGGCCAAAGCGCGGAACGCCGGGTCGGCGCGGCGCCACAGGGCGACCTGCACCAGGATGTTGCGCGCCGCGCAGGCGTCGAGGAAGGCGCGGGCTTCGTCCAGGGTCCGGCCCAAGGGCTTTTCGACCAGCACGGCCTTGAGCTTGGGGAAGGCGGCGAGAAGTTCCAGACGTGCGGGGCCTGGCGGCGTTGCCAGCACCAGGATGTCGGCGTCCCGTCCCATCTTAAGGTCCGCACCGGTTGCGGCCGTTTCGACATCTTTGAGCCGCGCCGCGGCCGCGCGCGCGTCCGGCGTGGGATCGACCGCCGCGATCCAGTCGAACCGCGGATGTGCGAGCAGCACCTGGCTATGCGTGGTGTAGCGGTAGTGGCGCGCCATGACCGGATCGGCCGCATAGCCGGCGGCGATCTTGCCGAACCCAGCAATGCAGACCGTGAGTCGCGTCATCGCACCGCCTTTTCTTCGCAATCGATATTGATGGCAGTCAGTTCGGGATGCGCGCGCAGCAGGTCCATGATGCG
This sequence comes from Rhodospirillaceae bacterium, assembly GCA_041905795.1. GTDB lineage: Bacteria > Pseudomonadota > Alphaproteobacteria > Rhodospirillales > Rhodospirillaceae > SHVO01. Next base: position 67,721 of record JAYRKL010000019.1, read on the forward strand.
GTCGAGGCCGAACACGCCGCCGTACACCGGTTCCAGGCGCGCATAAACCTCGCGGATGAAGCGCAGGTCCTCTTCGTAATCGAGCTGCAGGCGGATGCGCGGCCCTTCCCACTGCGGCGGCGCGGTCAGGTGGATGATCCGGTACTTCTCCGGCTGCTCATAGAAATACAGCGAGACATGCTCGCGCACCGCCGGATCCTGGATATTCGCCGCGACCCAGGCCAGCGCATCGGTGCGGAACACTTGCAGGTCGGCGCCCATGGGGTATGACGGGACACGCGCGTTGGTGACCACGTCGGCGTCATTGGCGAAGAAGGTGGCGACGCCCATGTCGATGATGTCGGGGCACAAGAGCGGACAGTCGCCGGTGACTTCGACCACAATGTCGGATTTCATGAACGCTTGCGCGTCCACCACCCGCTGCAACACGTCATCCTCGCTGCCGCGGAACACCGCAACATTTTCGCTCTTGGCCCAGGCGACAATGGCGTCGTCACGCGGATCGGTGGAGGTGGCGACAACCACATCGTCGAGCTTCCGGCAGGCCTTCAAGCGCTCGACCAGCCGCGATAGGGAGGGTCGGCCGTTGATGTCCATGAGCACTTTGCCCGGTAACCGGGAAGAGCCCATGCGCGCTTCGATACTGGCGACGACCCGGGGCATGGATCACAGCTTCCTGAGTTCGGCGCGGCCGGCGTGCACCTTGCGCACGGCGGCGATGAACTGATCGATCTCCGCATCGGTCAGGTCGTACATGCAGGTCTCGAAGCACAGGAGTTCCGAACGGTACAGCCGCTCCGCCACCGGGCAGAGGTCGCCCTCGTAGCGGCGGTTGGTGAGGGTAAACGGAAAGCCGGACTTGCCGAAGCCGATGCGGCGTTGAAACAGAGGAAGACGATAGAGCGGGCGCACATAGCCGGTGAAATGCGGGAAGCCTTCGGCGTCGAGGGCCTTGCTGAAGGTTTCACGTGAAATACCCAGGGCCTTCTCGTCATAGCGCGCCGACCACACATAGTAGGCGTGGGTGCAGCCATCGCGCACCGCCGGCACCGTGATGCCTTCCAGGTCCTCGAGGCCGGCGGACAGACGTTTGGCGATGGCAATTCTTTTGCCGATATGGGTGTCGGCGTTGGCGAGCTGCACCGTGCCGATGGCGGCGGCGAGTTCGCCCAGGCGATAGTTGAATCCGACCAGGGAGGCGATGTCCTCCAGTTTCAACGGCTCCACCACGTTCTCGGCGTGATTGCGGATCATCTGCAGGCGCAGCGCGAGAGTGTCGTCCTCGGTCAGGCAGACGCCGCCTTCGCCGGTGTGGATATGCTTGTGATAGTTGAGGCTGAACACGCCGATATGGCCGATGCAGCCGGTGTACTTGCCGTTTTCCTGCGCGAGGATCGCCTGGGCGTTGTCCTCCACCAGGACCAGGCCGCGCTCGTCGGCCAGAGCGCGCAGCTCATGCAGGCGGGCGGGATGCCCGAACAGGTTCACCGCGATGATCGCCCGGGTGCGCGGGCCGACGGCGGCCTTCACGGCCTCGACATCGAGGCAGAACGTTTTATCTTCGATATCCGCGAACACCGGGATGCCGCCATAGGCCAGCGGCGCCATGGCGGTGGCGGACATGGTGTAAGGCGGCACGATCACTTCGTCGCCGGGTCCCAGGCCGATGGCGCCCATGGCCGCCACCAGGCCGGAGGTGGCGGAGTTCATCGACACGGCATAGCGCGCGCCGAAGCGTTTGGCCCAGGCCTCCTCGAACGCCTTGACGCGCGGGCCGCCGAGGAACTCGTCGCCCCAGCTGCCGTAGAAGCCCGACAGGCAATCGCTGTCCATGACCTCGGCGACGATCTGCTTTTCCGCCGCACCCATGGAGCGGTATTTGCGCGGCGTGGTCGCGACCGTCCTGGGGCCGCCGAGGATCGCGAGCTGGCTCATGCACTCTTGCTTTCGTTATCGAGGTCGTCGGCGCCCAAGTCTTCCGCGCAAAGCCCGAATTCGAAGGCGTCGACCATATCTGCTCCGCACTTATAGTGCCGCCGGCGCAGGCCTTCCTGGGTGTAGCCGGCGTTGAGGAAGGCCTTGGCGCTGCCGGTGTTGGGCCCGTAGACCCCGGCGTTCAGCTTCTTGAGGCCCAGGGTCCGGATGGCGAACCGGCTGATGAGCCTGATGGCAGCGGTGGCGACGCCCTTGCCCCAGGCGCCGCGGTCGCCGATGAACAGGCTGACGTCGGCCAACTGGTGCGGCTGCTTGACCGGGCCGACCTTGATGTTGCCCACATGCTTGCCGTCCAGGCAGACCGCGAACAGGTGCTGGTCGGCCGCCGAGATCATGGCGCGCACGAAATCGCCGACGCTGGCCAGGGTCTGCTCGCTGTGGCGGGTTTCGAGGTACTGGTTGACCTCGGGGTCGCGCAGCCAGTCGACATAGGTCTGGGTGACGTCGTCCAGGGAAATCGGCCGGATGGTGACACGGCCGTCGGTGATCGGGATGGTCGCCGGGCTGTTCATGCCTACACCACCTTGAAATGCAGGCCGTGGTTGGACAGGAACGCCTTGGCGCGGATCGGATTGCTGTCGGAGAAATTGAACAGGCTGCCGCAGGCCAGCGCGCTGACGTTGCTTTCCAGGAAAGCGTCGCGCAGGTGGTTATAGTCGCCCGATCCGCCGCAGCCGATGACCGGAACGGTCGCGCTGCGGCAGGCTTCCTTGATCAGGGGAATGTCAAACCCGGCCATGGTTCCGTCCTGGTCGATGGATTGGACGAAGAATTCACCGGCGCCGGCGGCCTCGCAAGCCTTGATGTGGCCGGCCAGGGTGATGTCCTCGGTGACCGTGCCGCAGCCGGATTTCAGCACATAACCGCCGCCGGCCGAGCGGCGCGCGTCGATGCTGACCACCACCGCCTGGGCGCCGAAACGCTCGGAGATGCGGGTAATGATGTCCTTGTCCTTGTAGGCGATGGAATTCAGCACCACCTTGTCGGCGCCGTTCTTGATGAGGAACGCGGCGTCGTCGAACGAGCGGATGCCGCCACCCACGGCAATCGGCATGAAGGCCACCTTGGACACCCCGGCGATGACCTCGGCCAGGGGCTTCACCGAGGACTGCGCGCGGTCGATGTTGAGGAACACCAGTTCGTCGGCGCGCTGGGCGCTGTAGACCGACGAGCTTTTGACCGGGTCGCCGACGTCGCGGAATTCGCCGAAGCGCACGGTCTTGACCAGGCGCCCGTTCAGCAGCAGCTGGACCGGGATGATGCGCTTCTTCAGCATGCGCCGTCCCACAGGCAGAAGTTCTCCAGCAGCTTGAGTCCGCTGGCTTCGCTCTTCTCGGGATGGAACTGGAAGCCCACCACATTGGCATAGCTGACCGCGGCCGTGACCGGGCCGCCGTAATCGGTTTCGCCCAGCACGTCGGCGCGGTCGTCGCACTGCATGGCGAAGGAATGCACGAAATAGAAATCCCGGTCCTGCTTGAGGCCCTCGTAGACCGGATGGTCCTTGGTCTTGGTCAGGGAATTCCAGCCGACGTGCGGGATCCGGAATTCCGGTCCGGGCTCGAGCTTGCGCACAGTGCCGGCGATCAGACCGAGGCCTTCCATCTCGCCGCCCTCGGTGCCCATGGCGGCCAGCAACTGCATGCCCAGGCAGACGCCGAGGACGGGCCGGCCTGAAGCGGCAAAGGCCTGGATCTGCGGCCGCAGCTGGCGTTCGAACACCGCGCCCATGGCGGCGCGGAAATGCCCGACGCCGGGGATGATCAGGTGCGTGAAGTCGTCGAACGGCGCCTGGTTCTCGGTCACCTGCACGTCGAAGCCGTTATGGTCGATGGCGTTGGACAAGGACCGGAGATTGCCCATGCCGAGGTCGAGGATGCCGATCACGGCCAGTTCCTACCGGTGAAGTCCTGTCGAACGACGCGCTCAGCCCTTGACCGATTGCTTGCGCTCGATGCCCTGGTTCTGCGGCGCCTCGCGGTACCACTTGTCGAAATCGTGGGTCTTGGGCGCATAGGGCGCGTTGTAGTCGGGCTTGAACGGCGGCACCACGGTCTTGGCGACGATGGCGTTGAACTCCTCTTCCGAGAGTCCGAGGTACTCGAGGAAGATCTGCAAGGACGGCGGCTTGCGGCCTTCGTATTCGCCGATCAGCTCCAGCGCCTTTTCCTTGGTGATGCGGTTGTTGCGCAGGTCCAGCGCGGTCATCTGCGTCACGCGGCTGTAGCCGCGCTTGAGGAACTTGATGTAGTCCCGCATGCCCTGCATGTGGCACTCGATTTTCTCATAGGGGTATTCGTTCCAGGGCATGCCCTCGACCTGGTCGCCTTTCCAGCCCAGTTCCTTGTTGATGACCGCGAACTGCTTCTTCACGTCCCAGGGGATGAACGAGCCCAGGCAGACGGAGCGGTATCTCAAACGCTTCAAGGCAGCGGTGGACGGATAGGAGAACGGCGCCAGGTCGCGCGGGTCGAATTTGAAGTCGTCGGAGATCATGCCCGCCATGTCCTCGGCGGTGATGCCTAGGTTGACGAAGCGGTTGAAGCGGGTCTCGTCGACTTCCTCGATCTCGTTCTCGCGATAATCGTAGTAGCTGGTGTACTCGGATGACGGCTCGCCCCAGAACACCAGCGGCACCTGGTACTTGATGGCGACGTGCATCGGATAGGCGAAGATGCCGGTGTGGCAGTGCCAGCAGAAGTCGCCCTTGCGGATCAAGGCTTCCAGCATGACGCGCTTGACCAGTTTCCAGTTGGGCGTGAACGACAGCACGTCGACGCCGAGCTGCTTGAAGGTGCGCTCGTTGTTCTTGAGCAGGCCTTCGCGCATGAAGCCGTGGTTGAACTGCACGACGAGCGGCTTAAGCCCGTATTCCTTGACCAGGTAGTAGAGGGTCCAGGTGGAATCCTTGCCGCCCGAGAACGGCACCAGGCAATCGTAGTCGTGCTTGCCGCGATACTGCTCGACCAGCTTGTCGAGGTCGGCCTTGCGCGCCGACCAGTCGATGACCGCGTCCTTGAATTCCTTCTGCCGGCAGATGTTGCAGACGCCATTGGCGTCGAACTCGATGGTCTCATAGGTCTCGGGCAGATTGCAGGAGACGCAGCGCTTGAGCATGCGGGAGCACTCACAAAAGCCGGTGTTGAAGGGCAGCCGTCAGGATATATGGCGCGCCGGAGGGGCCTGACAATGCTTTTATGGTTTTATTCTAGGGGGTTATCCGCGTGTGGGCGGATTAATTTCCTGTTGCCCCAGTTGTGCGCGCCGGATTTCCCCGCCCGCACGGCCATTTAGAAGGCGGGCCGGCTAAACCAGGTCCCAGCTGAGCGGTGTGCCGCGCACGGCGGCTTTGCGCGCCGGGCGGCCCAGGACCAGCTCGAAATGCTTGGGCGGCAGGCCCAGGCCCGGCCGGATGCAGCGGATGTTGTCGCGGGTCAGGATCTCGCCGGCGGCGATGTCCTTGACCACATAGATCGAGCGGCGGAACTGCAAGGAGGGGCGCTCCGCCGCGGTGCACCCATAACTGACGCCGCCGAGGGCGAGGCGCGCGCGTTCGGTCTCCACCACCAGCGCCGCCATCTCCTCCGGTTCCATCGAGAACGTGCTGTCGACCCCGCCGTCGGCGCGGCGCAGGGTGAAATGCTTCTCGATCACGGTCGCCCCAAAAGCCACCGCCGCCACCGAGGCGCCCACGCCCATGGTGTGGTCCGAGAGGCCGACTTCGCAGCCGAACAGGTCGCGCAGGTGCGGGATGGTGCGCAGGTTGGTGTTCTCCGGCGTCGCCGGATAGGTGCTGGTGCATTTCAGCAGCACGATATCGCGCGCGCCGGCGTCACGCGCGGCGCGCACGGTTTCGTCCAGCTCGGCGATCGACGCCATGCCGGTGGAGATGATCATCGGCTTGCCGGTCCTGGCGACCTTGCGCACCAGGTTGAGGTCGGTGTTCTCGAACGACGCGATCTTGTGACAAGGGACTTTCAGGTCCTCGAGGAAGTCGACGGCGGTGTCGTCGAACGGCGTCGAGAAACACAGCATGCCGAACTTGGCGGCGTGCTTCATGATCGGCTCGTGCCATTCCCAGGGGGTATAGGCCTTTTTGTAGAGGTCGTAGAGCTTCTCGTCGTTCCACAGCGATTTCTTGTCGCGGATGGAGAACTCTGCTTGCGGCGCGTCGATGGTCATGGTGTCGGCGGTGTAGGTCTGGAGCTTGAGGGCGTGGGCGCCGGTCCCGGCGGCGGCCTCGACGATCTCCAGCGCCCGGTCGAGCGATTGGTTATGGTTGCCGGACATTTCCGCGATGATGAACGGCGCATGGTCGGCGCCGATATCACGGGAACCGATCTTGAACGAGCGGGCGGTCATTCCTTGGGCTTCTCTCTGAGAGTGATCTTGGCGTCGGCGGCGATGCCGCCGGCCTTGCGGGCGGCGCGGGAGAATTCGATCCGTAACGGGCCGACATCGAGAAAGGCGCGCGGATAGCCCTCCGCATCCAGCATGCGGATGAGATCGTAGGCATCGTCCAGATTGCTGGTGCCCGCGAGGTCGCTCATGTCCGGCGTGCGGCGCTTGAACACCGTGGGCTCGCCGGTCTGGGGCTGCGCCTGGGGTTGCTTCTCGATCATCTCCACGATCATGTCCTCGATGATCCGGTCGGCGCGGAGGTATATCTCCTCGGCCGAACCTTCCAGCGACAGGTCGCGCTTGAGGTAGATCGGCCCGGTGTCGAGCCCCTTCTCACAGCGCAGGGCGCTGATCTTGGTGCGGGTGATGCCGCGGGAGATCAGGTTCTGGAGCGGGCTGCCACCGCGTCCGAAGGGCAGGTCGGTCATGTGGAAGATGACGCACTCGAAGGCGCCATGAATGTCTTCCGGGATGATGTGCGACCAGTGCGGGAAGAAGACGTAGCGCGGCGGCGTCCCTTGCGCCTTGAGCCGGTCGAGGGCGTCGCGGGTCAGTTCGGCCGGCGTGGCGACGGGAATGAAATGGTCGCCACGGCAGCCCATGCGCGACCTGAGACGCTCGGGGAGATCGCGGTTCCAGGGGCGGCCGCTGGCGATGACGTAAGAAACATTCATGCGGTGCGTCCGGCGGCGAACATGGTCCGGTTCATCTCAAAGGCCATCATCTCGTCTTGCCCGGCCGGAACGGCACGGAAACCCAGTTTCTCGAATATAGCACGGGACGCGAGATTGCCGCTTTTCACTTCGGCCCTGACAGGCATGTCATGCTCCCGGAAAAAAGCCGCGAGGCCGAGCATGATGATCGCCGAACCCCAGCCGCGTCCGCGCACCAGGGGGTCCAGCGAATAGTCGATATGGGCGCGGCCGTCATGCCGATCAAGGCGCACCTGGCCGACCGGCAGGTCCGCGGCGGTCATGACCCACAGACGGCTATCGGCCGAGGCCAGCCGGCGCGCGAACCAGCCCTGGTGCTGGTCCCAGGGGATCGGCGCGGTCTGGATGGAATTGCGCCGAACGTCGGGGTCGTTGACCAGCGTGTAGTAGAAGCGGCAATCGCCTTCCGCCGCCGGCCGCAAGGTCAGGGATGCGGTGGGGGTCGGCATGATCTGCTCCGCGACGCGCGCCGCACCCCAGCCATCCACAAGCTGCTGTCCGCGGTCGGACAAAGCCCGCCGCCGTTCAGGATCGGCGGCGAGGGCGCCCACGGTTTCAGCCAGACGGTCCTTGCCGGTCTCGAACGGTCCGAGATGGACGATGGCGTCCTGGGCGGCGAGCGCGCGCGTGCCGGGGACCTGGTTGTCGGCGATGGTCAGGACCACCTGCGGCAATCCCAGGCAGCAGCGCTCCAGCATGGCGATGCCGCCGCCGCCGACCGCGAGATCGGACGCCGCCATCAAGGCGGACAGGCCGGGCAGTCCGGCGTGAACGGCGGCGTGTCCACGGCGCGCGGCCCAGGTCTGCAACGCGGCAAGATGCGGGCTGGCGCCGCCGACCGCGACGTCGAGATGAATGCCGGAAAATGCCGGACCGGAGAGCGCTTCCGCCGCCGCGATCACGGCGCCCTTCGGGTCGGCGCCGCCGAAAAATACGAAAATGCGCTCGACGCCGTCGCGCACCGTTATGCGCGCAGCGCTGCGATATTCCTCGCCCAGCAAAGCGAATGCCGGCCCCAGCAGTTTCCGCGCCGCCGCCGGTATCTCATCGTAGCGCGCCGGCCGTTCGGACAGGTTCTGGTCGATCACCAGGTCGGCGTCGTGGGCGCGGTTCAAGTCGTCGATCGCCGCCAGCCGGCCAATGCCCGTCTTTATTTCGCGTTCCCAGGCGGTTCCCAATCCGTAGTGATCCACCACCAGCCAGTCGCAGCCGCCGACGGCGGCGAGCGTTTCCGCGGCGTCGCGGTCTTCGCTCACGCCGCGCCAGGCGGCGTAGTCCTCGCGTTGCGGGGGCTGCAGGCCTTCGCCGGACAGGACGGCGGCCGTGAACCCCGCGCGATCGATGAGGGCGATCTGATGCCCGGGGTGCGCCCGGGAAACGAACGTGACCTCGGCGCCGCGCCGGCGCAACGCCTTGGCAAGGGTCACGCAGCGGGCGATATGGCCGGATCCGATGTACAGCGAGGCATCGGCCCGGAAGGCGACCTTCATAAGATCGTACTCACAAGATCGCCCTGCCGAGCAGGAAGGCCTCCGCCGCTTCGACGCCGACGGACGCGCCGCGCCAGCGCGCGAGATGGGTAATGGCCTCGATCGAGCGGGCGTGCGGCCAGGGGCGCATCTCCATGCGGTAGGCCTTGAGCGCCTCGGTCTTGCGCGCCAGGGTTTTTGAGATGTCCACGAACCAGTTGGGTGTGAACGGCGCGCCCGATCCCGGCGTCTGCCACTCGGTGCTGGACGGCAGCTCGAAGAACAGGAGCGAGCGCACGCTCTGCGCCGGATGCGGCCGGCAGGCGGTGACCACCGCGTCGTGCACCCGGCGATGATCGATATTGAGATCGCCCGCGTGATGGGTCAGCACCAGCGCGGGGCGCACGGCGTCCATGCGGGTTTCGACCTGCTTGATGACGTCCAGCAAGGGCGTGGCGTCGAGGCGGTTGTCGGGCAGGTCGCCGAAGGTGACCGAGGCGGCGCCGAGGATATCGCAGGCCTTCAGCGCCGCGCCGCGCCGCGCCTTCAGGGCTTTGGCGTCCGGGCGCGTCGCCCGTCCCCGCGCGCCGACGCCGTCGGCGAGAAAATGCACATGGACTTCGGCGCCCTCATCGGCCAGGCGCGCCATGGACCCGCCGCATCCCAGGACTTCATCGTCGGGATGGGCGGCGACCACCAGGACCGGCGGTTTCGCGTTCATCCGGGATTTTGCAGCGCGCGCCACGGCTAGTCTCCAGTCCGGCGGACGAAGTCCCGGTCTTCCGCCAGGGACTTGGCCATGCCGGCATTGCGTTCAAAGCCGGCGTTAATATCCGCGAGCTTGGGGTCCCGGTCCAGCAGTTCCAGGATATCGGCCATGGCGAAGGCCGGATTGGACGGGTAGAGCCGGCGGTAGATCTCCTCGACGAACAGGAGGTCGGCGGGCTCGTCCACGGTCCAGCGCAGGTGCGACAGGTCCACGGGGTTCTCGACATTGGCGCGCGGGAAGATGTCGGGATGGCTGCGCACATAGGGGG
>JAYRKL010000020.1:0-76940 GCA_041905795.1 Rhodospirillaceae bacterium
TCGCGCGCCAGCAGGATCAGAACCTGGTGAACGGTCCGCCACGCCTTGTCCTGCTGGTCATCGGTGAGGCCCGGGACCAGGCGGCCGACGCGGTCGGCGAGGTCGCAACGCACGTCGGCGTCGTTGTCGGCGGCGAGCAGCAGGTTCGCCTTGGCGGGAGTGGCGGCGTTGATGGCCACGGCGCGGCGCACGGCGGGATCGGGATCGCGCGTCAGGAAGAACAGGATTTCCGGCTCGACGTCGTCGCGGGCGGCGAGGCTGGCGCGCACGTCCGGGTCGGGGTGATCCAGCAGGTCGCGGGCCTGTTCATAGGTGATCTTCTGGCCGGGCAAGCCAAGCATCCGCACCAGGCGGTCTTTCGCGGGTGCCGCGCCGTTGGGAACCTGTGGGCCGTGTTTCGCCGCGGTCATGCCGGCACCGTTTCCGGCGCGATGGTGAAATTATTCTTACCGCCGCGCTTGGCTTGATACATGGCCTGGTCGCCGCGGGCCAGCAGGGCGTCCAGGGTTTCGTTGCTGTCGTGGGTCCAGGCGGCGATGCCGATGGACATCCCGAGCGGCCGGTCGCTGCTGCCGGATTTGTCGGCCAGCATGCCGATCTTGTCCAGGAACTGGCCGGCGCGCGTCCGCGCGATGGCGAGATCGGCGCCCGGGAGCCAGCAGGCGAATTCGTCGCCGCCGAGGCGCGCCACCATGTCGGTCGGGCGCGTATGCTGCAGCAGGATGCTGCGCACTTCCACCAGCACGTCGTCGCCGGCCTGGTGACCGCGGGTGTCGTTGACGTGTTTGAAGTTGTCGAGGTCGACATACATCAGCACCGCCATGCCCTTGTCGCGCTGCAACCGGGACAGGGAGCGCTGCAGGCCGTCCATGAAGGCGCCGCGGTTGAGAAGGCCGGTCAGGGCGTCGGTGCGTGAGATCTTGAGCACATGCTCGTGGTGGGCGAATTGCTCGATGGTGATGCCGACCTGGTTGGAGATGTCGCCGATCAGCAGGCGGTCGTCGTCGGTCCAGGCGCCGCGCTCCACCGCGCGCCACAGCACCACGGCGCCGTTGGCCTCGCCCTGATAGCGCGCCGGCGCCGCCAGCACCTGCCTGTCGCCGAGCAGCAGTTCCACCGCGCCGGCGCCGCCGCCGATGGTGTCGAGGATGGCGTTGGCAAGGGCGGCGTCCAGGTCGCCGAACCGGGCGGCGAGCTGGAAGTTCCTGTGCGGCGGCGTTTCCGCCGCGCCGCTGCGGCGGAAAATGTGACAGTGTTCCCCGCCCAACCCTTTCGCCAGCGCCTCGGCCGCCACGCTCAGCATGGCCTCGGGGTCGACCTCGTCGCGGAAAGCGCGGACGATGCGGGTCAGCACCCGTTCCCGGTTCCGCACGCGAGTCAGGGTCGCCTCGCGGTCGCGGGTTTCCGTGACGTCCCGGCAGACACCGCGGGCGCCCATCCACTCGCCGCTCTTGCCGCGGAGCGGCATGGCCGAGACCACCACGCAGGCCGAACGGCCGTCGGACCGCCTCAACCAGGTTTCTTCGTTCTCGATCCGGCGCGTGGTCAGGAATGCGGGCTCTGCGGCGACGCCGGCTTCCTGAATCACCAGGCCCACAGGATCCGTCGCCATCAGCACGTCGGCGGAATAGCCCAGCGCGCCGCGCGGCGGCACGAACGAGAAGCGGTTGTCGGCCCCGGTTTCCCAGGCGAAGTCGGTGGAGATCTCGGTGAAGTCCTTATAGCGCCGGCGGCTGTCCACCAGGGCAAGGCGCAGGGAGTTGTCGAGGGTGAGGTCGCGTACGAACAACAAGGTGCCCGCCCCGCCGTCCAGCGGCAGAAGGGTGACTTGCAGGTTCTGCTGGCGCTCGCCGAAGCCGACATCGACCAGGTCGACCAGGGCGCGCTCGGCGCTTCGGGACTTGGCGGCCGCGGCGGCGAGTCTCTGGATGTCGTCGCGCGACAGGCGTTCGGCGAATTCCTTGGCGACCGGATTGGCGGGCTCGACCTTGGCGTCGGCGGTGATGCGGAAGACCGCTTCCTCGTACCGCTGCAGCGCCGCCGGCGACACGCCGAATGGCAAGGCTCCCGGCGCTCCGCCCACGGCACCCGATGCCGGGGCCGTTCCGGCGCCTTCTTTGGTTTGCGCCGTTCCGGCACTCTCTTTGGTTTGCGCCGTTCCGGCGGTTTCTTTGGTTTGCGCCGTTCCGGCGCGGGCGCTCTCGAGCACCATTTCTATCGATCCCCCCGAAAGGCCGGTCAAGTTCTTGACCGGCCGGCATTTCCTGTCGCCGTCATTCAAAGGCGCGACAAGTTTCGACCAAAATATATGTTAGCCTGCGCCCCGCCTGAGTCCAGTCCTTGTCCAACCGCGGGCGGGATTTCTGGCCGGCGTTGACTCGCCTTTGCCAGCGGCTATGTTCGCCCCGGACGGGTCGAGTCGGACGTCGCCGAGGATATGGAAAATATTTATGGATATCAATGCGCTAAAGGCAGAGATCGACGCCGCTTGGGAGACCCGTGAGGGTCTCGGCCTCACCACCGCCGGCGCGGTCCGCGCTGCCGTCGCCGCGGCCCTGGACCTGCTCGACGGGGGCGCCGTGCGGGTGGCGGAGAAAAGCGCCGGCGGCTGGGTGGTCAACGACTGGCTGAAGAAGGCCGTACTGCTGTCCTTCCGGCTCAACGACAACAAGATCATTCCCCACGGCTCGGCCGGTGCCGCGTCCTGGGACAAGGTGCCGTCCAAGTTCGCCGGCTGGACCGAAGCCCAATTCCGCCAGGCCGGCTTCCGCGCCGTGCCCGGCAGCGTCGTGCGCCATTCCGCCTATATCGCGCCCTCGGTGGTGTTGATGCCGTCCTTCGTCAATGTCGGCGCCCATGTCGGCGCCGGCACCATGGTCGACACCTGGGCGACGGTCGGCAGCTGCGCCCAGATCGGCAAGAACGTGCACCTCTCGGGCGGCGCCGGCATCGGCGGGGTTCTAGAGCCGCTGCAGGCCGCGCCGGTGGTGATCGAGGACAACTGCTTCATCGGCGCTCGCTCCGAGGTGGTGGAAGGCGTGCTGGTGGAAGAAGGCGCGGTGCTGTCCATGGGCGTGTTCATCGGCGCCTCCACTAAGATCATCGACCGCACCACCGGTGAAGTCTTCATGGGCCGCGTGCCGTCCCACAGCGTGGTGGTGCCCGGCAGCCTGCCCGGCAAGCCCCTGCCCGACGGCAGCCCGGGTCCGTCGCTCTATTGCGCCGTGATCATCAAGCGCGTGGACGCCAAGACCCGTTCGAAAGTGTCCATCAACGAACTGCTACGCACGTGAGCATCAGCGCCCTCGACCTCGCACAAGCGCTGATCCGCTGCGACAGCGTCACGCCGCGGGACGCGGGCGCGCTCGGTGTCCTGCAGCAGGCGCTGGAAGGCCTCGGCTTCCGTTGCGAACGCATGCGATTCGAGGAAGCCGGCGCCGACCCGGTCGACAACCTTTACGCCCGCCTCGGCACGGCCTCGCCCAACTTCTGTTTCGCCGGGCATACCGACGTGGTGCCGGTGGGCGGCGGCTGGACCACCGATCCCTTCAAGGCCGAGGTCATCGACGGCCAGCTGTACGGACGCGGCGCCTCCGACATGAAAAGCGCCATCGCCGCCTTTGTCGAGGCGGTGGGTAAATTCGTCGCCGGCGGAGCGCCGCAAGGCTCCATCAGCCTTTTGATCACCGGCGACGAGGAAGGCGACGCGGTCAACGGCACCAAGAAAGTGCTCGAAGCCCTGAAGGCGCGCGGCGAACAGCTCGACGCCTGCGTGGTGGGCGAACCCACCAATCCCCTGAAGCTGGGCGAGATGATCAAGATCGGCCGCCGCGGCAGCTTGACCGCCAAGGTCACGGCCTTCGGCACCCAGGGCCATTCGGCGTATCCGCATTTGGCCGACAATCCCATCACCCGCCTGATGGCGATGCTGAACGCCATCGCCGCGGAACCGCTGGACAAGGGTTCGGCCCACTTCCAGGCCTCGACTTTGGCGATCACCACCGTCGACGTCGGCAATCCCGCCACCAATGTCATTCCGGGCATGGCGCGGGCGGGGTTCAACATCCGCTTCAATGACCTTCATTCCGGCAAATCGCTGACCGACTGGCTGCGGACGACCTTTGACAAGGTGGCGGGCCCGGAGATGTACGAACTTGCCGTCAAGGTCTCGGGCGAATCCTTCCTCACGCCGCCCGGCCCCCTCAGCACGGTTGTGGCGGAGGCGGTGAAGGCGGTGACCGGCCTGACGCCGGAGTTGTCCACCACCGGCGGCACGTCGGACGCGCGCTTCATCAAGGACGCCTGCCCGGTGTGCGAATTCGGCATGGTCGGCCAGACCATGCACAAAGCCGACGAGCGCTGCGCCGTCGACGACATCACAAGGCTGAGTGCGATCTACCTGCGCATCCTCCAAGGCTATTTCCGGGAGACGCGGTGATCTCTATCCCGCAGTTCGCTGCTGCCTTGAGAGGCGTGCGGCTTCTGGCCGCCTTCAACCTCAAGGCCTGGAGCTGTTTCGACAAGACTCCGGCGGGATTCTGGGCGTCGTTCGCGCCTGCCATCGCGCTTGCGCCGCTCAGCATGATCCACAGCCTGCTGGAGTTCCAGAACCACCCGCCCAAACTGGATTTCATCCCGTTCCTGGTGGTGGAATTCCTGACCTATGTCCTGCAGTGGGCCCTGTTCCCGTTTGTCATGCTGTACGTGGCCGACCTGCTGCAGCGGCGCGAGCGCTACTTCTGGCACATGGTGAGCTACAACTGGCTGCAGATGCCGTTGACCCTGTTCTTCCTCGGCCTGCGCCTGCTGGGCGACGTTCACCTGATCGCGCCCCAAGGCATCGGCGCCATGGAACTGGCCGGCATCGCCATCTTCTTCATTTACGGAACATTCGTCGCCGGCGTCGGCCTGCAAGTGGGCATCGGCACCGCCTTGAGTCTCGTGGTGCTTGACTTCGTCCTCTCGCTGATCACCGGCCAGCTGATCAATCGCATCGAGAACTAGTATCTGACGTGAGTCAGATATAAGCCGGTCGGCGGCGCGGTCTGCCCGCCGGCGGCGCGGTCGCGGGCGTCCAGGGCGTGAGCGATGTCCCGCGCGCTCCATTTTCCCTCCCCCACCGTCCGCAGAGTGCCGACGATATTGCGCACTTGATGATGCAGGAACGAGCGCGCGCGGGTGGTCAGCACGATCATGTCGGCCTGGCGGCTCACGGCAATCGCATCGATGGTCTTCACCGGCGAGTCCGCCTGGCATTCGGCGGCGCGAAAGGTGGTGAAGTCGTGCTTGCCCACCAGCACCTGGGCGGCCTCGTGCATGGCCCCGGCGTCGAGCGCCGCCGGAATCCACCACACCTTGCCCGACTCCAGGGCGGCCGGCGCGCGGCGGTTGAGGATGCGGTATTCGTAGCCGCGTTCGACGGCCGAAAACCGTGCATGGAATTCGTCGTCCACCCGTTCGGCCTTCAGCACCGAAATCAGATGCGGCCGCAGGTGCGCGTTGAGGGCGTTGGCCACCACCTCCACCCGGTCGTCGCGCGGCAGATCCACATGGGCGACCTGGGCCAGCGCATGCACGCCGGCGTCGGTGCGCCCGGCGCCGAACACCTGGCCCTTGATCTGGCAATAGCGCTCGACCGCCGTCTCCAGCGCCTCCTGCACCGACATGCCGTTGTCCTGGCGCTGCCAGCCGACAAAGGCCGTACCGTCGTATTCGATCGTCAGCTTAAAACGCGGCATCTAAACGACCTGGCTTATCCGGGTCTCGGGCGCCGCGCCGTCCTGGTGATGGACGGCCATCCATTCCTCGTTGAGGATCGCCCAGCGCTCATGGTCGCGCCACTCACCGTCGATGCGCAGGAACGCCGGCGAGAAACCTTCCTTGCGGAAGCCCAGGCGCTTCACCAGCGCCAGCGACGCGGCGTTGGCCGGCTGGATATTGGCCTCGATGCGGTGCAATTCCAGGGCGACGAAGGCATGGTCCAACACCAGCACCAGCCCTTCGGTCATATAGCCGCGCCCGCTGAAGGCCGCGGCCGCGTAATAGCCCAGCGAGCCCGACTGTAATCCGCCGAGGACGATGTCGTTGATATTGATCACCCCGACCAGAGTGTCATCGTCGATGCGGGCCACCAGGAAGCCATGGGCGCTGCCCTTGTCGAGGCGCTCGAGATAGGCCTTGTAGCGGCGCACGTCCGTGGGCGGAAACACCCAGGGTTCATGAAACCTGATGCTGGCCGTGGTCATGGCCAGGAAGTCGTCGGCCGCGTCGCGCGTCGGCGCGAACAGGTAGACCGACCCGCCTTTCGAGATGATTTTCCGCCGGCGTCCGAACATAGGATGCTTTTCCTCCCGGTCGGAGTATAGCGAATCGCCGCAAGGTTCCAGGCAAGATGTTGGAGCGCGATCCTAGGTTTAGGCGAGACGCGTTCCCTTGGGCAAGGCGTAGCCGCGCAGGAACGCCTCGGCCGGCGCCGGCGCGCGGCCGGCGCGCTGGACCACGAGCAGGCGCACGGCGCCGGATGAACAGGCAATTGTCAGACGATCATCCAGCACCGCACCGGCTTCGCCTTCGCCGGATGTGGCTTCGGCCCGCAACACCTTGATCCGTTCGCCGCCATGGGCGAACCATGCGCCGGGGAACGGCGAAAGGCCGTTGATATGCCGGGCCACCGCGGGTGCCGGGCGGTTGAAATCCACCTTGGCTTCGGCCTTGTCGATCTTGGCTGCATAGGTGACACCGTCCGCGGGCTGGGGCCGGGGCGCGAGGACGCCGGCGGCGATGCCGTCCAGGGCTTCAAGGATGAGGCCGCCGCCGCAAACCGCCAGGGCGTCGTGCAATTCCCCGGCGGTGGTGGTGCCGGTGATCGGCACCTCGCCGCTCACCAGCATCGCGCCGGTATCGAGGCCGGCGTTCATCTGCATGATGGTGACGCCGGTCCTGGCGTCGCCCGCCATGATCGCCCGCTGGATCGGCGCGGCGCCGCGCCAACGCGGCAACAGCGACGCATGGATATTGACGCAGCCATACTTGGGCGCATCCAACACCGCCTGCGGCAGGATCAACCCGTAGGCGGCCACCACCGCGACGTCGGCGTTCCAGGCCGCGAATTCGTCCTGGGCCTCTTTCGACTTCAGGCTCTTGGGCGTGCGCACCGGGAAACCGCGGCCGGCCGCGAAGGTTTGCACCGGGCTGGGACGGTCCTGCTGACCGCGACCGGCGGGGCGCGCCGGCTGGCAATAGACCGCCGCGATCTCGTGACGATCGGCGACTTTCTGGAGCGCGGCGACGGCGAAGTCCGGCGTGCCCATGAAGACGACGCGCATGGTCATCTTCTCCTGCGGTGTTCAGGCCGATTCGAGCGCGTGACGCTTGCCGCCCATTTCGAGCTTCTTGATCTTGGTCAGGCGGCGAATGATCATGTTGCGCTTGAGCGACGAGATATGATCGACGAACAGCGTGCCTTCCAGATGATCCATCTCGTGCTGGATCACCACCGACAGCAGGCCCTCGGCCTCGATGGTGCGCAATTCGTTGAATTCGTCGACGTAACGCACCTTGATCTTGTCGGGGCGTTCCACCTGCTCATATTCCTCGGGCAGCGAGAGGCAACCTTCCTCGTAAAGCTTCTTTTCGTCCGAAGCCCAGACGATTTCCGGATTGGCCATCTTGAGCGGATTGGGCGGGGCGCCGTCGCGGGCCGCGTCCACCACGATGATACGCTTGAGCACGCCGACCTGCGGCGCGGCCAGGCCCACGCCCGGCGCCTCGTACATGGTCTCGAGCATGTCGGCCATGAGCTTGGCGGCGGCGGCGTCGACGCGCTCCACCGGCTGGGCTTTTTTCTTGAGGCGCGGGTCCGGCGCCGTGATGATTTCGAGCAATGCCATGGCTGTGACATAAGCCCCGCCGCCGGGGCCGTCAATTGCTAGAAACACGTGGTTTTACCGCGTGGCCGACGGAAAACCGGGCGCCACTTTTCCTGGCCACGCTCTTGGGATTTATCGCGCTAGAACGTCGATTTTGCCGTGTATTCAAGCACGATCTGGCTCTGCGGCGGGATCTGGAAGTCCCACTGGGCGGCGCCGGCGTCGGATTTGGTGTGGCTGTGGGTTTCCTTGGTGATTTCCCAGGACCCCGGAATCGGCTCCACGACCTTCACCGCCTGGGCCTTGGCGCCGGCGTTCTTCACCGTGACGCGCCAGACGCTGAGGGTGATGTTGTCCGAGGCGCGCACGAAGCTCAGCTGTTCGCGCAGAACCGGCAGGTCGTAATCGCGGCCGGCCTGGAAAACCACGTCGGTGCCTTCGGCGGCGTGGTCGACATGGCTCTCGCCGATGAACTGCGGCGTGCCCTGCTGGTCGACGCTATAGACGCGCATGGTGCCGGCCGGCAGCGGACCGCCCAGTTTGGCGCCGGAGTCGTTGCGGAACGAGAGTTCGATGCCGACGGCGGAGGTCTGGGGCCGGTCGCGCAGATTCTGCTGAAATAGCGCCGGCTGGCTGCGCACGACGTTTTCGCGCTTCACGGCGATGTTCTGGGCGCTGAACAGGGACAGCTGCTTGGTTTCGTTGGCCGCGAGGGTGGTCGCGCGCGGCATGGTGTAGATGTGGTTGCCGACCAGGGATTCCTCGGACACGCCATTCTGCCCCGGCGCCATGGCGGCGCGCGCCTCGAACGCCATGGCGGCCTTCATCTGCGGCAGCGGCCGCGCCGCTTCCCGCTTCACTTCCCCCGCCACCAGTTTCAGGCGGGCGTCGCGGAAATCCACGGTGGTGGTGTTGGTGATGCTGGCCCAGGCGTTCAGGTCCATGCGGTTGCCTTCGGGATCGTACTGAAGCACGTAATCCGCGCGCCAAGTCAGGCCGCCGGTGAGGTAGCTGAGTTCGCTGTCCATATCCTGGCCGGGCATTCCGGCCACGGTCATGGTCAGCGACGGCGTCGCGTGCATGCCGGGCGGCAGGCCGTCAAACACCACGCGCCCGGGCGGGTTGGTGTGGATGCGGCCGTTCATCTGCACCACCAGGCCGTCAACCGTCGACAGCACCAGCGCGCGGCTCGATGTTTCATTGCCGCTGGCGGACGTATTGATGATCGTGACCTCGCGGCCGACGGCCTTTTCCAGCATGCGGGCCGGCGTCAGCAAATTGAAATCGAAGCTCTGCTCGACGAAACGCACCGGCGGGCCCTTGACCACCTGGAACAGCGCGGTTTCCGGCTGGGCGGTGGCGGCAAGGCCGGGGAAGGTCAGGCGCGTGAACGGCGAAGCGAGGCGGAAGCTGCGATGCTCGCGCACCATGGCGAGGTCGTTGAGATAGACCGTCAGTTCCGCGCCGCCGGCCGGGGCCGGCACCTCCAGATCCGCGGGCCGCGCATCGGCCGGAATCGAGGCCAAAGGGTCGACGGGCTTCGGCGGCGCTTTGGCGGCGGCAGGGGCCGGCGCTTTCGGCGCGGGCAAGGGCGCTTTGGCCACCGGCGCCTTGGGCGCTTCGGCGGCCAGGCCAACCACGGGAGCGATGACGGCGGCGGAGAGAAACAGCGCGCGGGAAAGAAAGCGAAGCGGCATGCGGCATCCAAAGAAAGGACGAGTCGGGAACGACGGAATGATCTAAGATTCAAATGATGGCACACGTAAGGCGTCAGCCCATAGTTGCCATCCTTTAAGACTCTCGCGAAGGACGCGAAAAAGGGGCGAACCGCCGTGGAATTTGCAACTTTTGCCCTGACCGTTGCCGCCATTGTCGTCGCCGGCGCAGCGCTGGTGTTCGGTCTTAAAGGACGCACGTCCGACGGCCTCAGCCAGGCCGCCGAGAAGCTGGCGGATCAGCAGGCGCAGCTGGCCGGCCGCCTTTCGCAGATCGCCGAAGGCCAGGCCGCGGCGAGCGCGCGCATGGCCGAACAGCTCCAGGTGCAGGAGCGCGCCGTCACCAAGATGCTCGATCAAAGACTGGCCGAGGTCACCCGCCGCGTGGCCGAGGACCTGGCCAAATCCGCCACCAAGAGCACCGAAGCGATGGGTCAGTTGCAGGAGCGCCTGGCGGTGATCGACGCCGCCCAGCGCAACATCACCGAACTTTCGGCCGAGGTGGTGTCGCTGCAGGACATTCTGTCCAACAAGCAGGCGC
This sequence comes from Rhodospirillaceae bacterium, assembly GCA_041905795.1. GTDB lineage: Bacteria > Pseudomonadota > Alphaproteobacteria > Rhodospirillales > Rhodospirillaceae > SHVO01. The sequence continues at coordinate 10,125 of JAYRKL010000020.1, forward strand.
GCGGCGCCATCGGCCAGACCCAGATGGAAGACCTGGTGCGCAACATGCTGCCGCCGGGCTCGTTCGATTTCCAATTCACGCTGTCCAACGGCAAGCGCGCCGACTGCGTCATCAAGCTGCCCAATCCGCCGGGCCTGATCGCGGTGGATTCGAAATACCCCCATGAAGCCTTCATGGCGCTGATGGCCGCCAAGGACGACCGCGCGCGCGCCTTGGCCGAACAGGCGTTCAAGGCCGACGTCGGCAAGCACATCAAGGACATCGCCGAGAAATACATCATCACCGGCGAAACCGCGGATTCCGCCATCATGTTCGTGCCGGCGGAATCGGTGTTCGCCGAACTGCACGACCGTTTCCCGATGGTGGTGGAGGAAGGCTTCAAGCGCCGGGTCTATATCGTCTCGCCCACCACCTTGATGGCGACCCTCAACACCATCCGCACCATCCTCAAGGACGCCAAAATGCGCGAACAGGCGCATGTGCTGCAGAAAGAGATCGGCGAACTGGTGAAGGACGTTGCGCGCCTGGATCAGCGCGTCGGCGGCCTCGCCACCCATTTCGAGCAGACCCGCAAGGACATCGAACAGATCCAGATCTCGACCCGCAAGATCGCCGACCGCGGCGGCAAGATCGAGAACATGCAGTTGGACGGCGAGACCAAGGAGCCGACCTTGCGGCTGGTGAGCGACAACTAAGCCGCTTCCAGATCCCGTTTGAGCCGCGCCAACAGGTCCACGGACTCGCTGGCATACGGCGAGATCCAGCGGTCATAAACCTCCTTGAGCGGTGCTGCGTTCAGGTAATTCCAGCGATTACGGCCTTCGCGGCGCACCACGATCAGCTCTGCCTGCTCTAACACGCCGATGTGCTGCATGACCGTACAGCGGTCCAGCGTGCGCTGGAACCGTGCGCACAATTCGCTGGTGGTGCGGGGCTCCACGCGCAACATGTCCAAGATCTGCCGCCGTCGCGAGTCCGCCAGAGCTTTGAAAACAGCGTCTTCTTTTGCCTGTCTTGACATGTTGTAAATCTATAACATATTTACGGGGTGGGCAAGAGGAGCGCTCTATGAACCCCAGATTTCAAGTTCAACTGAAAATCCAGAAGCCGGTGGCGGACGTATTCGAGGCGGTTGTGAACCCCACCAAGCTCTGCGGCTACTTTGTTCAGTCATCGACCGGTCCGTTGGTCGAGGGAGTAGCCGTGAAATGGAAATTCGCCGAGGCACCGCCAGACTACGTGGCCGATGTGACGGTACAGACCATCGAGCACAATGCGCGCATCGTCTTCACATGGCCGTCGGACACCGGCGGTTACCGCACTTTGGTCGAAATGAAATTCATGGTGCTGGACCCGGCCAACTGCATGGTACAGATCACTGAGACTGGCTGGCGCCCGGACGATGCGGGCTTCAAGGCGTCCTACGGCAATGCCGGCGGCTGGATGCACATGATGTGCTGCCTGAAAGCCTATCTGGAATACGGAATCAATTTGCGCGCCGGCGGCGCCCTCTGACCTAAATGGGCCTGCGCGCTTTCAGCGCCGCGGAAATTGTCCCGTCATCGAGGTAATCAAGCTCGCCGCCGATGGGCATGCCCTGGGCGAGGCCCGAGACGGCGGCGGATGTTCCCTGCAGGCGCTCGGCGATGTAGTGGGCTGTGGTCTGGCCGTCGACCGTGGCGCTCAAGGCCAGGATCACTTCTTTCACGCCGGGGTCCGATGCCCGCGCCGCGAGCTTCTCGATCTTGAGATCGCCCGGGCCGATTCCATCCAGCGGCGAAAGCAGGCCGCCGGTGACATGGTAACGCCCGCGAAACGCACCGGTGCGCTCCAGCGCCCAGACATCGGCCACGTCCTCGACCACACAGATCACCGAGGCGTCCCGGCGCGCGTCAGAGCAGATGGTGCAGGGATCGACGCTGTCGAAATTGCCGCAGGCCGAGCACACCTTCACGCTGCGCGCCGCCGCATCCAGGGTTTGTGCCAGAGGCTCAAGCAAGGTTTCGCGGCGTTTGATGAGCGCCAGAGCGATGCGCCGCGCCGAACGCGGGCCTAGACCGGGAAGCTTGGAGAGGCTCTTGATCAGCGCCTCGATCTCGACGCCCGCCATCTTAGAAGGGGAGTTTGAAACCGGGCGGCAGCGGCAGGCCGCCGGTGAGCTTGCTCATCTCTTCCTGGGAGTGAGCGTCGACCTTGGTCTTCACGTCGTTGACCGCCGCCACGATCAGGTCTTCCAGCACTTCGGCTTCACTGGCGACGATCAGGCTGGGATCGATCTTCAGGCCCTTGAGTTCGCCTTTGCCGTTCATGGTGGCTTTCACCATGCCGCCGCCAGAAGCACCCGTCATTTCCATGTCCGCAAGTTGGGACTGCATGTCGGACATGCGGTTCTGCATGTCCTGCACCTGCTTCATGATCTGGCCGAGATTCTTCATAACAACAGGGTCTTTCTTACTTGTCGGCTTTACGCACGGTTTCGATGACGGCGCCGGGAAAGGCGTCCAGGATCGATTGAATCAACGGATCGGCCTTGGCGGCGGCGTGTTCCTGGTCGTGGAGCGTGGGCTCGCCGGCGGCGTTGGCCACGCTCACCACCCAGCGGGCGCCGGTCCATTGGCTGAGCAGCTTGCCGGTCTGGCCGGCGAGGTCTTTGGGCGCACCTTTGTCGGGATTGAATTCGATGACGCCGGTCTCGAATCGCACCAGATGCACATGGCGCCTGAGGTGCGCCGCGATCATGGCTTCGCGCTTGCTCTCGAACAGCGCCACCACCGCGGCGAAACTCTCCGGCGCGGGCGCGGCGGAAACGGCGGTGGGCTGCGCCACCGGCTCGGCCATGGGCGCGCGGGCGGGTGCCGCGGACCCCGCGACCGCCGTGAACGACGCGCGCGGGCCGGGGTTCGCCGGCGCGGGCGCTGAAGTGCGCACCGGCACGCCGCCGCCGCTTTCCAATGTCTTGATGGCGTCGGCCGGCGTCGGCAACTCGGCGGCATAGGCGAAACGCACCATGACCATTTCGGCGGCCTGGATCGGGATCGGCGCCGCGCGCACTTCCGACAGGCCCTTGAGCAGCATCTGCCAGGCGCGGCTGAGCACCGGCATGGTCAGCGTACCGGCCATGGCGACACCGCGCGTGCGTTCGGCTTCCGCCAGCGCCGGGTCGGCGGCGCCGTCGGGCGCCACCTTGAGGCGCGTCAGCCAATGCACCAGTTCCAAGAGATCCTGCAGCACCACCACCGGACTGGCGCCGGCGGCATATTGATCGGCCAGAAGCGCCAGCGCCCGCTTCACATCGCCCTTGAGCAGCGATTCCATCAGGTCGAACACCAGCACCCGGTCGGCCAGGCCCAGCATGTCGCGCACCGACTTTTCGGTGACCGCGGCGCCGCCGGCCTGGGAGATCGCCTGGTCCAGGATCGAGAGTCCGTCGCGGGCCGAACCGTCGGCGGCGCGGGCGATCAGCGCCAGCGCGCCGTCCTCGAACGCCGCGCCTTCCTTGGCGCCGATGCCGCGGAACAGCTCTTCCAGCTTGGCGCTGTCGATGCGCCGCAGGTCGAAGCGCTGGCAGCGCGACAGCACCGTCACCGGCACCTTGCGGATCTCGGTGGTGGCGAAGATGAACTTCACATGCTCGGGCGGTTCTTCGAGGGTTTTGAGCAAGGCGTTGAATGCCTTGTCGGAGAGCATGTGCACTTCGTCGATGATGTAGATCTTGTAGCGCGCCGCCGTCGGGCGATAGCGCACGCCTTCCAGAAGCTCGCGGATGTCGTCGATGCCGGTGCGGCTGGCGGCGTCCATCTCCAGCACGTCCACATGGCGGTCTTCGGCGATGGCGGTGCAGTTTGAACAGACGCCGCAGGGGTCCGGCGTCGGGCCGCCCTTGCCGTCGGGGCCGATGCAGTTCAGCGCCTTGGCGATGATGCGCGCGGTCGTGGTCTTGCCGACTCCGCGCACGCCCGTGAGCATGTAGCCTTGGGCAAGGCGGCCGGAGGTGATGGCGTTGGTGAGGGTGCGGACCAGGGCGTCCTGGCCCACCAGGCTCGCGAAACTGGTCGGGCGGTATTTGCGCGCCAGGACCTGGTAGGCGCCGGCATCAGTCTCTGGCCCGCTGCTGTCCGAATCCTTTGGCGGGCTGACCATGAACCGTGTCTGACCGGGGGCTAGAGCGTGTCCAGGAAAAGTGGAAGCCGGTTTTCCGTCCGGACACGCGACAAAACAATAACCAGGAAAGGGTGAGAGACTGGACAGCGACCCGGGCCGAAACTCGTTACGGCTGCTTCCTTCCGGACCTGACCGGGTTGGCGAGGAGCCCGTCCACCGCCAGCCTCTCGAGGGGCACTATATCAGACAGCGGAACGCCGGAAGCAAGGCCCCGCAGAAGTTGTCTTAAATGGTTATCAGGGCTGTATTTTCTGCATTTGCCGCGGCCCGGCCGAGGGGTACAAACCCAGGGTCCGGCGCTTGCGGCCAAATACCCCCGCAAATATAGGCCCCGGCCCGGGTACAAGCCCGCGAATCGACGCCTTATATTGAGAGCCCGCTTGGACATAAAGCCTATGGACACCCTGCCCACCCCTTCGCCCTCCGAGACCCGCCCCCGCCCTGTCGTCCTCTGCATCCTGGACGGCTGGGGCTACCGCGCCGCGCGCGAGGACAATGCCGTCGCCCTGGCCAAACTGCCGGTGTGGACGCGCCTGATGCAGGAGTGCCCCCACGCCCTGGTGGCCACCAGCGGCCGCGACGTGGGCCTGCCCGACGGCCAGATGGGCAACTCCGAAGTGGGCCATATGAACATCGGCGCCGGCCGGATCCTCACCCAGGAACTGCCGCGCATCGATTCCGCCATCGCCGACAATTCCATCCTCGAGAACCCGTCGCTGACCGCGTTCATCACCGCGCTCGCCGGCACCGGCGGCGCCTGCCATCTTCTGGGCCTGGTTTCGCCGGGCGGCGTTCACTCGCATCAGGATCATCTGGCGGCCTTGGCGCGGCTTCTCGATCACGCGGGAATCCCCGTGCGCATTCACGCCTTCCTCGATGGACGCGACACGCCGCCCCAATCGGCGCTGGGGTTCATGGAGAAATTCCTCGCCGACATCGCCGGGCTCAAGGACGTCAAGGTCGCCACCGTCGGCGGCCGCTATTACGGCATGGACCGCGACAAGCGGTGGGATCGTGTCGAGAAAGCTTATGACGTGATCGTCGACGCCAAAGGTCCACGCGCAGCTGATGCCCTCGCCGCGATCCGCGCGTCCTACGACGCCAAGGTCACCGATGAATTCATGATCCCGGTGGCGATCGCGGACTATCAAGGCATGCAGAACGGCGACGGCCTGCTGGTCGGGAACTTCCGCGCCGACCGGGTGCGCCAGATCAGCGCCGCGCTGCTCGATCCCGCCTTCAAGGAATTCCCGCGGCCGCGCGCGGTGCATTTCGCCGGCGCCGTCAGCCTGACGGAATACTCAAAGGCGCTGACCACATTCATGGCCGTGATGTTCACGCCCCAGGAAGCGGTCAACACCCTGGGCGAAGTCATCAGCAACCAGGGCCTCACCCAGCTGCGCATCGCCGAGACCGAGAAATACGCCCATGTCACCTTCTTCCTGAACGGCGGCGTCGAGGCGGAATTCCCCGGCGAAAGCCGCATCCTGGTGCAGAGCCCCAAGGTCGCGACCTACGACCTGCAGCCTGAGATGTCCGCGCCGGAAGTCACCGACAAGATCGTCGAAGCCATCGAAAACCGCCGGTTTGACGTGATTATCGTCAACTACGCCAACGGCGACATGGTCGGCCATTCGGGCATTTTGTCCGCCGCCATCAGCGCCGCGGAAGCCATCGACACCGCCCTCGGGCGGCTGGAGACGGCGCTCAAGAAAGCCGGCGGCTGCATGCTGATCTCCGCCGACCACGGCAACCTGGAAATGATGCGCGATCCGGAAACCGGCGAACCCCATACACAGCACACCCTGTTCCGCGTGCCGCTGATCCTGGTGAACGGACCCGCGGCGTCCTTGAGCGACGGCAAACTCTCCGACCTCGCGCCCACCGTGCTCGACCTGCTGCATCTCGCCAAACCGGCGGAGATGACCGGCCACTCCCTGCTGGCGCATCACGCCACGGCGGCGCGGAGTCCCCGTGCCGGCGCGTAGAACGCTTCCCGCCGTTTTGCTTATTTTCAGTCTCGGCGGCGCACTTGCTGTCGAAGGGCTGGCCGCCGAGGCGCCGGACGCGGCGCAGCTCAAGGCCCTTGAACGCACCCTGGAAGAAACCACCGCGGCGCGCGACAAGACGCGCGGCGAAAGCGTCGGCCTCGCGCGCGACATCGATGCCATCCGCGCCGACCTGATCCAGACCGCCAGGGAGATCCAGGATCAGGAACGCTCGCTCACCATCATGGAAAACCGGATCCGCGACCTGGAGCGCGACGGCGCGCGCATGAGCGCTACCCTGGTCCAGCGCGATGCGCAGATGACACAAGTGCTGCTGGCGCTGGAACGCCTGGCCTTGCGCCCGACCGATGCGCTGTCGCTGTCGCCGTTGGCGCCCGCCGACGCCGTGCGCACCGCGATCCTGCTGCGCGCCGCGCTGCCGCACATCAAGCAGTCGGAGGCGTCGCTGCAAAAGGAATTGGCCGGCCTTTATGCCTTGCGCGCCGATGTGCAGCAGCAGAAGGACGCCGCGGCATCGGCGGCGGCGACGCTGCTCTCCAAGCGCGCGAAGCTCGAGGCCTTGGAGCGCGAGAAGGGTGCGCGCCAAGTGCAGCTCGCGAGTCGCAGCGAGGAACTCGACGCCCGCGTCGCCAAGATGGCCCGGGACGCACAGGACCTGCGCGATCTTTTCGCCAGGCTCGCGGAAGAAAAGGCCGCGCGGGACAAAGCCGCGGCCGCGGAGAAGGCCGCCCGGGACAAGGCCGAGGCGGCGGCGAAGGCCGCGGAAGCCGAGAGGGCGGCGAAAGCCAAACCCCCCGAGACCGGATCCCCGGCGCCGCCAGCCGCAGGACCGCCAGCCTCCAGACCGCCCGCTTCAGGACCATATGACGTTGCTGTAACCCGGTCCTTCGCCAAGGCGCGCGGCACCATGCCGTTCCCGGCCTCGGGCACCCTGTCCACGCGCTACGGCGAGGCGGCGGGAAGCGCCGAAGACCCCTCCTCACGGGCCAAAGGCATCACCATCACCACCCGCGGGGGCGCCCAGGTTGTGGCGCCGTTTGACGGCGTCGTCGCCTTCGCCGGACCGTTCCGCGGTTATGGGCAGCTATTGATCATCGAACATAGCGAGGGATATCATACTTTGCTGGCTGGAATGGGCCGTATCGATGCGGTTGTCGGCGCCCGCGTGCTGGCCGGCGAACCGGTCGGCGTCATGGAAAACGCGCCTGCTTCGACCGGCGACAAGACTGATGTGTCAAAGCCGGGCGCGCCGGCGCTCTATGTCGAGCTGCGGCGCGACGGCCAACCGATCAACCCCCTTCCCTGGTTAGCCTCGGCCGCGGGAAAGAACAGCGGCTAACGCGACCTCTATTTTTCTGGAACGGTGTCACTGCCATGCGTCTGAAACTTCTCGTTAGCGCCGTCGCGCTTTCCACGGCGTTCCTTGTCCCCGCCGGCCACGCCGCGGACATCAAGATCGCGCCCAAGGGCGGCGCCAAGTTCTCGGACGACACCTACAAGTACCTCGAGCTGTTCGGCGACGTGTTCGAACGCGTGCGCAAAGACTACGTCGAGGACGTGTCCGACCAGCAGCTCCTGGAGAACGCCATCAACGGCATGCTCACCGGCCTCGATCCGCATTCGGGCTACATGCCGGCCAAGAACTTCCAGGACATGCAGGAGCAGACCAAGGGCGAGTTCGGCGGCCTCGGCATCGAGGTCGTCATGGATAACGGCTTCGTCAAGGTGGTCTCGCCCATCGACGACACCCCGGCGTCGCGCGCCGGCATCCAGTCCGGCGACTATATCGTCGCCATCGACGGCAAGTCCGCCGGCGGCCTGACCCTCAACGAAGCGGTCGACAAGATGCGCGGCCCCGTCAACAGCGCGATCACCGTCACCATCCGCCGCATCGGCCAGGATCCGTTCGACGTCAAGATGAACCGCGCGGTCGTGAAGGTGCGGACCGTGAAGGCCGAAGCCCAGAACGACGTGGCCTATATCCGCATCGCCCAATTCACCGAGCAGACCCAGCCCGGCCTCGACAAGGCGATGAAGGACATGAAGGAGAAGATCGGCGACAAGCTCAAGGGCTATGTCATCGACCTGCGCAACAATCCGGGCGGCCTGCTCGACCAGGCGGTGTCGGTGGCCGACACCTTCCTCGACCGCGGCGAGATCGTCTCCACGCGCACGCGTCACAGCGAGGAAACCCAGCGCTTCAACGCCAAGGCCGGCGATCAGGCCGACGGCAAACCCATTGTCGTGCTGATCAACGACGGCTCCGCGTCGGCGTCGGAAATCGTCGCCGGCGCGCTGCAGGACCACGGCCGCGCCATCCTGCTCGGCACCAAGAGTTTCGGCAAAGGCTCGGTGCAGACCATCATCCCGCTGGCGCGCGGCGAAAGCGCCATGCGCCTGACCACCGCGCGCTACTACACGCCGAGCGGCCGTTCGATCCAGGCGCTCGGCATCGAGCCGGACATCGAGGTGCAGCAGGCCAAAGTGGAGAAAATCGCCAGCGCCGCGACCAATATCCGCCGCGCCGAAGCCGACCTCAAAGGCGCGCTCAAGAACGACACCGTCAAGGACAAGGCACCGGAGTCCAAGGCGGATCCCAAGGCCGCGCCCGGCCCCACCTCCCAGGCGCCCGGCGCACCGGGGGCTCCGTCCGCCGCCAGCAAGAGCGCTGCCGGCGAACAGACCGCGGCCGAGCAGCCGCCCGAAGACTACCAGCTGACCCGCGCCCTCGACCTCTTGCGCGGCATCGCGCTCTATCAACGGGCGTCGGCCGGCGGTACCACCGCCGTCAAATAAAGCCGGCTCCGGCTTGCCGGTCACGAAGGCCTGTTTCCTGCGGGAAACAGGCCTTTTTGTTTGGTTTCGCCCGCGCCCGGCCGCGGCGCTTAACAGCGTGTTAAGGGTGCGGCTCTTACCTTAGGCTCGTATTATAGTGTGCGAGCCTCACCGGAGCTCAGCCGTGCTGAATTTCCTCAAACGCGACCAGGCGAAAGACCCCTTCGGCGGCGACGATATGTACGAAGGTGAATCGCGCTTCGCCGGCAAGGGCCCGAAGATCGCGCTCGCCGCCAGTGTCGTGCTGTTCCTGGTGCTGGCCGGCGGCATCGCCGCCATCGTCATGACCGGCAAGACCACGCCGCCGCCGGTGATGGGCAGCTTTGCCGACATCGAGGTCGTGGATGAACCGGCCACGGCCACGGCCGCCGCGCCGGAAGCGGCGCCCGTACCCGGCGCGCCGGCGCCCAAGGCCGCCGACGCGACCGCCGCCACCGACCGCTCCATCGAACGCCGCCCCTGGTTGGCCGTACCCGCGACCAGCACGGAAAAACGCCCGGGCGTGAATGAACCGGCCGCGAAGGCCCCCGAAACCAAGGCCGCCGCCAAGGCGCCCGAGACCAAAGCGCCTGAGACCAAGGCTCCCGAAGCCAAAGCACCCGAGGCCAAGGCGCCGGAAACCAAGACCGCCTTGATGACTCCACCGGCACCAGCGAAAGCGCCGGAGGCCAAAACCGAAACCAAAGCCCCCGAAACCAAGGCTCCTGAGACCAAGGCTCCCGAGGCCAAGGCCCCCGAAGCCAAAGCGCCGGCGCCGGCCAAGACCGCCGAAGCGCCCAAGGAACCCGCGGCCAAAGAAGCGGCAACCCCCGCTGCAAACGACCTGTCGCCGTTCGGCCCCGCCCCCGGCGCGCCCGGTTTGTTCAACACCCCCGCCGGCGCCGACGCCGGTCCGGCGGTGGCCGGCGGACGCCCGCGCCTGGTGGACCCGACCAATCCGCCTATCGACAAGACCGCCATCGCGGCACCGCCGCCGCGTTTCGCCAATATCGCAGCCCCCCGCAAGGACACCGCGCCGCCCGCGAAAGCCGCGCCGAACACCGCCAAGGTCGCGGTGGTGATCGACGGTTTGGGCTTGAACCAATCCGCCACCGACGCCGCCATCGCCAAGCTGCCGGCGGCCGTGACCCTCGCCTTCAGTCCCTATACCCGCAACCTCAAGAAGTGGACCGAGAAGGCCAAGGCCGGCGGCCACGAAGTGCTGATTCAACTGCCCATGGAGAGCAAGGAGTTCCCGGCCGAGGACCCCGGCCCCCTCGGCCTTCTGACCAGCATCGAAGCCAAGGAAAACGCCCAGCGCCTGGACGCGATCCTCAAGGATGCCGGCGACGCCATTGGGGTGCTCGATGCCGAGGGCAGCAAATTCCGCGAGTCCGAACCGCATATCAGCGCCGTCTTCGCCAAGCTCAAGGAAAAGAATCTGTTCTACGTGCAGGGCGAACCGGGCGTGCGCCTCGGTGAAGCCAATGTGCCGGTGGCCGTGGCCGACGTGGTGCTGGATGAGCGCCCGTTCCGCGCCGCCGTCGACGCGCGCCTCGACTATGCCGAACGCCTCGCCAAGTACCAAGGCAGCGCCGTCGCCGCCGTGGGCGCGAAGCCGGTGAGTTTCGAACGCCTGGTTCTGTGGCTGGAACAGGCCCAGAAGAAAGGCGTGCAGCTTGCCCCGATCTCGGAAGTGCTGATCCGCTCGGAAGCCGCCAACGCGCCGGCGCCGGCAGCCCCCGCGAAGGGCAAAGCGCCCGAACGCGAAGCGCCGCCCGCCAAGGGCAAGGCCGCCCCCGCCAAGGCCAAGACCGCGCATTAGAGCATTTTCCGATGAAGTGGATGCCGGTTCATCGCAGAAAATGCGACCAAACCAAAAAGATGAGAGCATGATCGCGATTCAACATGACTCGATCATGCTCTAAAATGCCGTCAAAGCCTGACCGTCCCAAACCTTATCGAAAGGGTGTCGGCATCGTCCTGGTCGACGCCAAGGGCCGTGTATTCGTCGGCCAGCGCCGCGACACCAAGGACGCCTGGCAGATGCCCCAGGGCGGCATCGACAAGGGCGAGACACCGCGCCAGGCCGCGCTGCGTGAACTCAAGGAAGAGACCGGCACCGACAAGGCGCGCATCATCGGCGTGACCAGGGCCTGGCTGCGGTACGACCTGCCCGCCGGCCTTCAGGCCAAGGTCTGGAAAGGCAAATACCGCGGCCAGGAGCAGAAGTGGTTCCTGATGCGCTTCACCGGCCGTGACGATGACATCGACCTCGCCGCCCATACCCCGGAGTTCGACACCTGGAAATGGCTGCCCTTCCGGCAGCTGCCGCGGGTGATCGTGGGTTTCAAGCGGGAGATCTATAAACAGGTGGTGGCGTATTTCGGCGACAAGGTGGCGTCACTGGCGCCGCCGAACAAAAAACGCCGCGGTTAGACTCTGTTTGGTCGCATGTTGAACGGCCGAACCGGATTCCACTTCGGCCTAACATGCTCTAGGCCGCCGCAAGAACGGCGCGGTACTTTTCACCGCGCCGCCTGATGACAAACCACAGCGCCAAGGTCAGCAGCCTGGCCACCCACCCATCGGGGGAAAATCCGGCAGCCTGGGCGAACATATGCCCGGCGCGGCGCACATGGCGCTCCTGGTAGAACCCGAAGCTGCGGGCGCCGTATTCGTTGGTGGAGAACACCCGGTCGTAGGGGCCGCTCAAAGCGTTGCCGGCATGATAGGCCGAGGCGATCTCATCGTCCGAGGTCTCGCGGAAACGGGTCACCGCCACCATCAGGCGCTGCCAGCGCTCTCGCAGCGAGCCGCTGAAATAGCGCTGCATATGGCCGTAGAACAGGCGGTAGTGGCGGAATTCGTCGGCGGCGATGTTCTTGCAGATCTGCTTGAGCACCGGCTCGTCCACGGCGTCGCGGATGGCGGAATAGAACGAACTGGTGCCGGTCTCGACCACGCAGCGGGCGCAGAGTTCCGCGCCTAGGGAGCCGCGGATCGATTCGGTGGCATCCACCGGGATTTTGTACATGGCCAGGAATTGGCCGAAGCTCCGGTCCAGGCTGAAGGAGGGGTCGGCCAGTTCCGCCCAGCGGCCCAGGGCGAGGCCGTGCTGCTCCTCTTCCGCCGCCCAGCCGTCGACGGCGGCGCAGAATTCAGGGTCGTCGCGAAAGACGCTGCACAGGTAGCGGCCATAGTCGGCGCCGTTGCGCTCGACCATGGCGGCGGTCTTGATGACCTTGATGACGTCGGGCGAGGTTTTGGCCGCGTCGAAGCGCACCCAATCGATATCGTCCAATGTCCAATGCCGTTGCATGCCGCCTCTAGAGCATTTTCCGAACGCGGGCCGTGACAAAACGGTCGGCACCCTCAAAGTCCTGCGGAGGGTTCCAAGTCATCGGAAAGTATAGCGAAATCACCCGGCGCGCCCAAGCCGGGGTGATTAATGCGCCGCCCCGGTCTGGATCTCGAGCATGCGGCGGTTGTAGGTGGCCTGAGACAGGTCGCTTTCCGCCGCCGCGGCGTCCACCAAGACCGTACAGCTGGTGGGGGTTACTTCGACAAAGCCGCCCGAGACAAAGAACCGCTGCACGACCGCGCCACCCTTGTAGACGTCGACGAAGCCCGGCCTGAGGGTCGAGAGCGTCGGCGCATGCAGAGGCAGCACGCCGAATTCACCTTCGGACCCCGGCACAAGCACCATCTCCACCTGCTCCGAGAGCAGGAGGCTTTCCGGGGACACCAGTTCGAGCTTCAGCATGTCGGGCATCTATTGAGTCCTCGGCTTTGCTTTTATTCTTGCGGCAGAACCTGATCGGAAAACCGGTTCCCACTTTTCCGGGTTATGCCGCAGCCGCCATCTTCTTGCCCTTCTCGATCGCCTGCTCGATGGTGCCGACCATGTAGAAGGCCTGCTCCGGCAGGTGGTCGTATTCACCGGCGACGATGCCCTTGAAGCCCTTGATGGTGTCGGCGAGCTGCACGAACACACCCGGGTTGCCGGTGAAGATCTCGGCCACGTGGAAGGGCTGCGACAGGAAGCGCTGGATCTTGCGGGCGCGGGCGACGGTGAGTTTGTCTTCTTCCGACAGTTCGTCCATGCCCAGGATGGCGATGATGTCCTGCAGCGACTTGTAGGTCTGCAGCACGCGCTGCACGTCGCGGGCCACCTTGTAGTGTTCTTCGCCGACGATCAGCGGATCGAGGGCGCGGCTGGTGGAGTCGAGCGGGTCCACCGCCGGATAGATGCCGAGTTCGGCGATCGAACGCGACAGCACGGTGGTGGCGTCGAGGTGGGCGAATGAGGTGGCGGGCGCCGGGTCGGTCAAGTCGTCAGCGGGCACGTAGATGGCCTGGACGGACGTAATCGAGCCCTTCTTGGTGGAGGTGATGCGTTCCTGCAGCGCGCCCATGTCGGTGGCGAGCGTCGGCTGGTAGCCCACCGCCGACGGGATGCGGCCCAGGAGCGCCGACACTTCCGAACCCGCCTGGGTGAAACGGAAGATGTTGTCGACGAAAAACAGCACGTCCTTGCCTTCGGCATCGCGGAAATATTCGGCCTGGGTGAGGCCCGACAGCGCCACACGCGCGCGCGCGCCGGGCGGTTCGTTCATCTGGCCGAACACCAGCGCCACGCGGCTGTTGTCGCCCTTGGCGTCGATGATCCCGGCTTCGAGGAACTCGTGGTAGAGGTCGTTACCTTCGCGGGTACGCTCGCCGACGCCGGCGAACACCGAGTAACCGCCGTAACCCTTGGCGATGTTGTTGATCAGTTCCTGGATGAGCACGGTCTTGCCGACGCCGGCGCCGCCGAACAGGCCGATCTTGCCGCCCTTCACGTAGGGCTCCAGCAGGTCCACCACCTTGATGCCGGTGACGAGGATCTGCGCCTCGGTCGACTGGTCGACGAAGTCGGGGGCGGCGCGGTGAATCGGGTAGAATTCCTTGGCGGCGATGGGGCCGCGCTCGTCCACCGGATCGCCGACCACGTTCATGATGCGGCCGAGGGTGGCGGGACCCACCGGCATCTTGATCGCCGAACCGGTGTCGGTCGCCTTCTGTCCGCGAACCAAACCATCGGTGGAGTCCATGGCGATGCAGCGCACGGTGGATTCGCCGATGTGCTGGGCGACTTCCAGAACCAGCTTCTTGCCCTGATTTTCCATCGTCAGCGCGTTCAGGATCGCGGGCAGGTCGCCCTCGAACTTCACGTCGACGACGGCGCCCGTCACCTGGGAAACGACACCAACATTGTTCTTGGCCATGGTCTCTTCTCCTTAAATTCGTTACCGGCCTTCGACCGGCTACAGCGCTTCCGCGCCGGAAATGATTTCGATGAGTTCTTTGGTGATCTGCGCCTGGCGCGAACGGTTGTACTTCAGGGTCAGCGCATTGATCATGTCGCCGGCGTTGCGGGTCGCCGAATCCATCGCCGTCATCTGCGCGCCGTAGAACGACGCGGCGTTCTCCAGCATCGCCTTGAACATCTGGATGGCGAGGTTGCGCGGCAGAAGGCTGGTCAGGATTTCCTGGTCCGAAGGCTCATAGTCATAGACCGTCGCGGCATCGGCGCCCGGTTCCGCGGCCGGGACCGGGAACGGGATGATCTGCTGGCGGGTGACGATCTGGGTCATGGCCGACTTGAAGCGGGCGTAGACCATGGTGGCGACGTCGAATTCGCCGGCGTCGAACATCTCGGAGACTTTCGCGGCGATGGCTTCCGCCTCGCCGAACTTCACGGTCTTGCCGCCGAAGTCGGTCACGGTGTCGATGATCAGGTTGTTGAAATCGCGCTTCAGGTTGTCGCGCGCCTTGCGGCCGACGCACAGCACCTTGACCGTCTTGCCCTGGGCCAGCAGTTCCTGGATCAGGCCGCGGGCCGACCGGGCGATGTTGGAATTGAAGCCGCCGCACAGGCCGCGGTTGGCGGTCATGGCGACCACCAGATGCACCTGATCCTTGCCGGTTCCCGCCAGCATCGGCGAGGCATCGGCACGGCCTTGGGCGGCGCCGGCCAAATTCCCTAGCATACGCGCCATGCGTTCCGCATAAGGCCGCGCGGCTTCAGCGGCTTCCTGCGCGCGGCGCAGCTTCGCCGCCGCCACCATTTTCATGGCGGAGGTGATCTTCTTGGTCGACTGGGTCGACGTGATCCGGACCCGGAGGTCCTTTAGGCTCGGCATGACGCCCTACTGAAGTTCTTAGGCGAAGGAGGCGGCGAAATCGTCCAGGAAAGTCTTGAGCTTCGCCTGGATGGCGTCGGTCAGGGCCTTCTCGGTGCGGATGCCCGCCAGAATGTCCGGCGCGCGCTCGCGCATGGCGCCGAGCATCGACTTCTCGTAGCGGCCGATGTCGCGCACGGCGATTTTATCGAGGTAGCCTTTTGTACCCGCGAAGATCGCGACCACCTGCTCTTCCACGGGCACCGGCTGGTACTGCGGCTGCTTGAGGAGTTCGGTGAGGCGTTCGCCGCGCGCCAGCAGCTTCTGGGTGGCGGGGTCGAGGTCCGACGCGAACTGGGCGAAGGCCTTCATTTCGCGGTACTGGGCGAGTTCCAGCTTGATCGAGCCGGCCACCTGTTTCATCGCCTTGATCTGCGCGGCGGAGCCGACGCGCGACACCGAGATGCCGACGTTCAGCGCCGGACGGATGCCCTGATAGAACAGCGTGGTTTCCAGGAAGATCTGGCCGTCGGTGATCGAGATGACGTTGGTGGGAATATAGGCCGACACGTCGTTGGCCTGGGTTTCCACCACCGGCAGCGCGGTCAGCGAGCCGGCGCCGTTGGCTTCGTTGAGTTTCGCGGCGCGCTCCAGGAGGCGCGAGTGCAGATAGAACACGTCGCCGGGATAGGCTTCGCGGCCGGGCGGGCGGCGCAGCAGCAGCGACATCTGGCGATAGGCGACGGCCTGCTTGGACAGATCGTCATAGAAGATCACGGCGTGCATGCCGTTGTCGCGGAACCACTCGCCCATGGCGCAGCCGGTGTAGGGCGCCAGGAACTGCATGGGCGCCGGGTCCGATGCGGTGGCGGCGACGATGATGGTGTAGTCGAGCGCGCCGTAATCGGCGAGGGTCTTCACCACCTGGGCGACGGTCGAGCGCTTCTGGCCGACGACGACGTAGACGCAGAACAGCTTTTCCTTGTCGCTCTTGGCGGCGTCGTTGACCTTCTTCTGGTTGATGATCGTGTCCAGAATGACGGCGGTCTTGCCGGTCTGGCGGTCGCCGATGATCAGTTCGCGCTGGCCGCGGCCGATGGGGATCAGCGCGTCCACCGCCTTGAGGCCGGTCTGCACCGGCTCGTGCACCGAACGGCGCGGGATGATGCCGGGGGCCTTCACTTCGGCGAGGCGGCGTTCCTTGGTGAGCAGGTCGCCCTTGCCGTCGATGGGATTGCCGAGGCCGTCCATGACGCGGCCCAACAGTTCCTTGCCCACCGGAACGTCGACGATGGTGCCGGTGCGCTTGACCGTGTCGCCTTCCTTGATGGTGGCGTCCGAGCCGAAGATCACGATGCCGACGTTGTCGGTTTCGAGGTTCAGGGCCATGCCTTTGATGCCGCCCGGGAACTCGACCATCTCGCCGGCCTGGACGTTGTCGAGGCCGTGGACACGGGCGATGCCGTCGCCGACCGCGAGCACCTGGCCCACTTCGGCGGACTCGGCTTCGGTGCCGAAGTTGGCGATCTGCTGCTTGAGGATGGCGGAGATTTCTGCGGCGCGGATTTCCATTTATCCGACCCCTTTCAAAGAGAGCTTCAGGCGTTGAAGTTTGGATTTGATGGAGCTGTCCACCATGCGCGAGCCGGCCTTGACGACCAGGCCGCCCAGGATGGACGGATCGACCTTGGTGACGATCTGGACATTGCGGCCCAGGGATTTCTTGAGCGCTTCCGTCAGCGCCATGGTCTGGCTGTCGGACAGCGGCGCCGCGGCGGTGACTTCGGCCGAGGCGTCGCCGCGGCGGTCGGCGAGGATCGCGTTGAAGCCGCGGATCATCTCGTCGAGGACAAACAGGCGGCGGTTCGCGGCCACCAGGCCCAGGAACTGACGCACGATCGGCGACAGCTGCGCCTTGTCGGCGAGCGCGGCAATGCCTTTGCTCTGCTCGGCGCGGCTGATGATCGGGCTCTTGATGAAACGGCGGAAATCGTCGCTGGCGCCGATCATGGCCTGCAGCGCGGCGAGGTCGGCGGCGACCGTATCGAGCGCGCCTTTCTCGTCGGCAAGGTCATACAGCGCAGCGGCGTACCGCCCGGCTACGTTACCGACTCCGCTTGCGTCCGCTGGCACCTGCTCAACGCCCCTTGAGAGAGAACTTCAGACCGGTTCAAAGCGCTCCGGCCGGACCTTTTGTAAGTCCTTGATTTTTCTAACGATTTGCGGCGTTTGAAAGCCTTGTCCGCGATCGCCGGCGGGTTGGTACCATGACTTGCCATTGCGTTGCAACAGGCACCGGAAAGGCCCGGAAAATCAGGCCTAACCTTAAGAGAAACTATAGGGGTCGATATCGATCTGAACCCGCACCGAAGACGGGATTTTGACCCCGTCCAGCCAGGCCCGGATCAGGGGCTGGGGGGCGATGTTCCGGCGGGTCTTCAGCAGCAGCCGGTGGCGGTGGAGGCCCCGCAGCAGGGCCATAAAGGCCGGGGCGGGCCCCAGCACCTCGATCCCCTCCCCGTCCGGGGCCTTCGCCGCCAGGGCCTTGCCGGCGGCGATGACCGCGACCTCGTCCGGTCCGGAGAGAATCAGGGCGGCCAGCCGGCCGAACGGCGGCATGCCCAGGGCCTCCCGGGAGGCGATTTCGCTGTCGATGAAGGCGGCGCTGTCTCCGGATACCAGGGCTTCCATGACCGGGTGCCTGGGATCGTGGGTCTGCAAATAGACATGGCCCGGCTTCTCGGCGCGGCCGGCGCGGCCCGCCACCTGCTGCAGGAGCTGGTGGGTACGCTCGGCGGCGCGCAGGTCCCATCCCGACAGACCCAGGTCCGCATCGACAACGCCGACCACCGTGAGGCCTGGGAAGTGGTGGCCTTTCGCCAGCACCTGAGTGCCCACCAGGATATCGACGCGGTGCCCGAGGATGTCGTCCACCAGTTCCTGCACGGCCGAGGGCCGTTCCAATGTGTCGCTGGCCACGGCGCGCACCTTGGCGTCCGGCCAGCGCGCGGCGGCTTCCTCGGCGACGCGCTCGATGCCGGGGCCGCAGGCGACGAACGAGTCCCTGGCGCCGCAGGAAGAGCAGGAGTCCGGCAACCGCGCGGAGAAGCCGCAGTGGTGGCATTGCAGCCGGCGCGTCAGGCGGTGCTCCACCAGCCAGGCCGTGCAGCGCGGGCACTGCAGTCTCTGCCCGCAGCTGCGGCACAAAGTGAGCGGCGCATAACCGCGACGGTTCAGGAACAGAAGGCTTTGCTCGCCGGCGTCAAGCGCGCGGTTGACGGCGTTCACCAACGGCGGCGCCAGCCAGGCGCGGCCCCAGGCGGCTTTTTCCGGCGGCGTCGCTTTCATATCGACCAGGGAAATTCTGGGCATGGCCGCCGCGCCGTAACGTTGCGGCAGGCGCACGTCGGCGTATCTCCCGTCGCGCACGTTCATGACGGTCTCGAGCGACGGCGTCGCCGACGCCAGGACGATGGGGATGCCGCCTTCCCGCGCCCGCACCACCGCCATGTCGCGGGCGTGGTAGATCACGCCGTCCTCCTGTTTGAAGGCCGGCTCATGTTCTTCGTCCACCACGATCAGGCCGAGGTCGGTGAACGGCAGGAACAGAGCCGAGCGCGCACCGACGATCACGCGGGCGTCGCCCGTGGCCGCCCCCGCCCAGGTTTCCCGCCGTGCTTTATAATTGAGGTCCGAGTGCCATAAGGCGGGGACACCGCCGAACCTGCGGGCGAATCGCGCCAGGGTCTGCGCCGTCAGGGCGATTTCCGGCACCAGCACCAGCACCTGCCGGCCGGCCGCGAGCGCCGCCGCCACCGCTTCGAGATACACCTCGGTCTTGCCGGAGCCGGTGACACCTTCCAGCACGCTCACCGAAAAGCCGGCGCCGATGCGTTCGCGCAATCCGGCGGCGGCGGCGCTCTGGGCGCCGTCCAGCTTCGGCGGCGCGGCGGCGGGATCGAGAGGGTCAAAGGCCGAAACATGCGCCGCGGGTATGACTGTCAACACGCCGGCGGCGATCATGTCCTTGATGACGCCGCTGCTGACATCGGCGGCGCGCGCCAGTGCCGCGGCGGTGGGGAACTGCGCGCGCGCGGCCGCCGCCAGCAGCTTCTCGCGCGCCGGTGTCGCCTTCAGTCCGCGGGCCGCGAGACTTGCGCCCGAGGCGGTTATGGCGGTGACCGGCGCCGGCGGCACCCAGCGGCGCGCGGGATTGACGGCGATGCGCAACAGCGAGCCGGGAGGCTGCAGCGTATAAGCAGCGGCCCAGTCGATGAACCGGCGCAGCACCTCGGGCACCGGCGGCAGGTCGAGCTTGTGGACAACTTCCTTGAGCCTGGCGGGCGTCACCTCACCCGTGCCCGCGCCCCAGACCACGCCGACTTCAAACCGGCGGCCCAAGGGAACTTCGACAATATCACCCGCGCGCAAGCCCCCGCTTCCGGGAGGAAGGTTGGCAGGCACCAGGTAGTCGTAGGCCGACTCAACCGGCAGCGGCAGCAAAACCGAAACCTGGGCGCCCTGTGGAAAAACCCCGTCCACGGCGGCGGCCGTAAAGAGTGAAGCTTCTTTCAGTGGCAGCATGGATTGCGGGAGGGTCATGGTTTAAACTCGCCCACAGGCGTGGATCATTCCACCTGAATTTTCACACAGTCTCTCCTTCACTCTGCTTGCCTGGGGCCCCATGAAGTTCTTCATCGACACCGCCGACATCAAAGAGATCAAGGACCTCGCCGCGACCGGCATGGTCGACGGCGTCACCACCAACCCGACCCTGGCCGCCAAGTCGGGCAAGAAGTTCCTCGACCTGATCGCCGAGATCTGCGCCGTGGTGCCGGGCCCCGTGAGCGCCGAAGTCACCGCGCTGGACTTCGACACCATGATGAAGGAAGCCGCGGTCCTGAAAAAAATCGCCGCCAATGTCGCCATCAAGGTGCCGCTGACGCCGGACGGGTTGAAGTGCTGCAAGGCGCTGTCGGACGACGGCACCATGGTGAATGTCACCTTGTGCTTCTCGCCCGCCCAGGCGCTGCTGGCCGCCAAGGCCGGCGCCGCCTTCATCTCGCCCTTCGTCGGCCGCCTCGACGATGTCGGCACCGACGGCATGGAGCTGATCGACGATATCTGCACCATCTACGGCAATTATGGCTTCAATACCGAGGTATTGGTGGCCTCGATCCGCCACCCCATGCATGTAGTGGAAGCCGCCAAGATCGGCGCTCATGTGGCCACCATGCCGCCCTCGACCCTGCGCCAGCTGTTCAACCATCCCTTAACCGATAAGGGCCTAAAAGCTTTCATGGATGACTGGGCCAAGACCGGGCAGTCGATTCTCTAGACGCCCATGGTCAAGAAAACGCCCAGAGACCTTTCGGGGAAGGCGACCATGGGCGACCAGTTGAAAGCCGGCGTGAAGACCGAGACGCCGAAGAACGGCGGTGACCTGCGCGACAGCGACGTGATCGCATACCTGCGCCGCAATCCGCGCCTGCTGCTCCAGAACCCGGATCTGCTCGCGGCTATCGCGCCGGATACCCGGTTCGAGACCGATACGGTCGTGGTCGACATGCAGCGCTTTGTCGTCGAACGCCTGCGCCGCCAGGTGGATGACATGAAAGTCGCCAGCGACCGCCTGGTCACCACCACCCGCACCAATATGTCGCTGATCGAACGCACCATGGAATGCGCACTGGCGCTGCTCTATGCGCGCGACTTCTCCGAACTCACGCAGATCCTGCACGATGACCTGCCGGTGCACCTGGGCGTCGACGCGGTGGCCTGTTGTTTCGAAAGCGACACCCCGCCGGTGGAAGCCGGACAGACCGTACGCTCCCTGCCCGCCGGGTTCGTCGCCAGGTTCATGGGCCAGGACGGCACCCTGATCCGCGCCGAGACCCAAGGCGAGGCCGAGATTTACGGCGGCGCCGCCGGCCTGGTGCGCTCCGACGCCATCGTCGCCCTGCCCGAAGGCGAGGGCCTTCCGGCCGGCCTGTTCGCCGTGGGCTGCCGCATGCCGGGGCATTTCGAGCCGGGCCAGGGCACCGAACTCATCGCCTTCCTCGGCCATGTCACCCGTTATGCCGTAGGCCGCTGGTGGACGCTGCAGCTGTAAGCAGCCTCGGCTTCTCCGCAGGCGCCGGCCTTACCGCCGCGATCGCCGACTGGCAGCGCTGGCTGAAAACGGAGCGGCGCGTTTCCGAACATACCTTCGACGCCTACGTCCGCGATCTCGCGGCGTTTCTGGTATTCCTGACCGGTCACCTCGGCGCGGCGCCGGACCTCGCCGATTTCGCCGCCCTCGCGCCCGCCGACTTCCGCAGCTATCTCGCGCACCGCGCCAACGCCGGCATTTCCCGCTGTTCCATCGCGCGCGGGGTTTCGACCTTGCGCAACCTGTTTCGGTTTCTCGAGCGCACCGACCGGGTGCATAACCCCGCCCTCAAGACCGTGCGCACCCCGCGCCTGCCCAAGACCGTCCCCAAGGCGTTGGATGAGGACGACGCGCTGGCCGCGATCCGCGACGCCGGCGCCGCCCAGGAAGAACCCTGGCTCGCGGCCCGGGACACCGCCCTGTTGCTGATGCTGTATGGCTGCGGTCTGCGCATCGGCGAGGCGCTGGCGCTCACCTGCGCGGAAATCCCGCGCGGCGATTCCCTGCGGGTCACCGGCAAAGGCCGCAAGCAGCGCATTGTGCCCGTCTTGCCTGTCGTGCGCGAGGCCGTCGCCGCCTACCGCAAGATTTGTCCCTACGCCGCCAGCCCCGAAGGCCCGCTGTTCGTCGGCGCTCGCGGCGGGCCGCTCAATCCCGGCGTGGTGCAGCGGCAGATGCGCCTGTTGCGCGCGCGCCTGGGACTTCCCGAAACCGCGACGCCCCACGCGCTGCGCCACAGCTTCGCGACTCACCTCCTGGCGCAGGGCGGAGACCTGAGGACCATCCAGGAATTGCTCGGGCACGCCTCGCTCTCCACCACCCAGCGCTACACGGTGGTGGACGCCCGGCGACTCAGCTCCGTATACAATGCGGCGCACCCACGGGCCCGCCGCAGCACCTGACGATGTCCGGCCAATATCAAGCGTCCGCCAGCGACCTCCCAGCCGTGCGCGAGATTTGCGCGCGATACGGCTTCTGCCTCGTCAAAGGGGTGCTGTCGCGCGGCGATCTCGACGGACTCCTGGCCGGCATGAAGGCGGCGGCGCAGAGCGGGGCTCCAAGGTCCGACCTCCTCGGGATGCCGGACCTGCGCCACATCTATTTCGACCCGCGGCTGCTCGCCATCGGCCGCGCCCTGCTGGGACCCGCGCTGGTGTACGATGGCGAGGCCACCTTTAATTTTGAAGACACCATCGGCGCCCATACCCGCAATCCCTATACGGTGCTCCATTGCGACGCCAAGGGACTCCCGGAGGATCTCGGCGCGGCCTGGGTAAGCCCCACCGACGCCCTTTATCGGGCCTATCGCTGCGGCATCTATTTTCAGGATTACCGCCGTGCCAGCGGCGCCTTGAAGGTGATCGTCGGGTCGCACCGCGGCGATCCGGCCATGTTCGAGGAAGCGCGCCTGCTGAGCCGCGGCATCGTCAGCCGGACGATCGGCGACGACCGTATCGACTATCCCGAGACGACGCATCCGCTTCACAACCTGCCCAGCGAACCGGGGGATGTGGCGGTCTGGAACCTCCGCACATTCCATAGCGCGGGGGCACGGCTGTTCGCCGCCGACCCGTCGCTCGCGGTTCATCCCTCCGTGGAGGCCGCGATTTCCGAGCAGGCGCCGCACCTGTTCATGCCCCCGCCGGGCCCACGGAATGCCATCTTCTTCGACTATGCGGCGCCGTGCGAGGAGATCGACCTCTACATCAAGTTCCGGGCGCGGCCGGCCGAGACCGGCATGGCGGCGGTCCTGGACCGCCGCAGCGACGACGCCGCGGCCTTGGATCTGGCGCGGCAGAACGGCGTTGCCGTCCGGCATGATGCGCTGATCACCGCGCTGGCGATGGCGCTGTCGTTCAACGGCACCCCGCATCAGGTCCGCAAGCTCGATGCCGCCGCGGCACAGGCCGCAGCCAAACGCCTCCATGCCCTGCTGTCGCGGCATGAGGAATATTCGCCCTATTTCCCGCTGTTCGACCGGGCGCGTTTTGCGCAAGCCGCCAACCCCAGCGCCGCCCTCAACGGGGCGCTGAACGATGTCGTCGGCAGGCTGCGGACCAAGATCCGGCCATCTTAGTTCCAAGGTCCGCGCCGCGGGCCGCCGGTATCCGGCACCGAGCCGCGGCGGTAGGTCCGGCGTTCCACGGCAAAGGCGCGGGATTGCGCGGGTTGGAACACCGGGACGTCGCGGCGGCGGAAAAAGAACACCAGCACCGCGCCGGCGACGAAGCCGCCGATATGGGCCAGGAACGCCACGCCCGCCGCGCCGGCGTTGACCTGCGCCGAACTCAACAGCTGCATCACGAACCACCCGCCCAGCACGACAAAAGCCGGCAGGTTGATGGTGGTGATGAAGATCATGAACACGAACACGCGGATGTTCGCCTTCGGGTGCAGCACCAGATAGGCGCCGAGCACGCCGGAGATGGCCCCCGAGGCGCCGACCATGGGAATCTCCGAGCCGGGCGCTGAAATGGCTTGCGCGAGAGCCGCGGCGATGCCGCACAGCAGATAGAACACCAGATAGCGGACGTGGCCGAGGGAATGCTCGATGTTGTCGCCGAAGATCCACAGGTACAGCATATTGCCGAGGATATGCATCCAGCCGCCATGCAGGAACATGGAGGTGAAAATGGTCAGCCACGGCGCCACTTCGGGCAAGCCGGCGACCGGCATCGCGCCGCCGAACAGGCGTGTGGGAATCAGGCCGAAGACATAGGTGATGCCCTGCTGGCCCTGCTCGCCGGTGGAAACCTCCCACAGGAACACCAGCACGCAGGCGGCGATCAGCCCGTAGTTCACGAAGGGTGTCGTGGTGTGCGGGTTGTCGTCGCTGTACGGGAAGAACACGGGGTTACGTCCGGGTGAGAAGCTTCTGGACGTGGGCGAGCCTCGCCTCCACCACCTTCTCCATCTGCGGCGTCAGGACAAAACCGTCGTCGAGGCCCGACTTGTTCCAGGCGTCCATGGAGAGGGCAAACTTGTGCTTCTGCCGGTCGAGCGCGTTTCCCGGCGAGACAAACTGCTCGCAGGTGACGACATCGATTTTCTTGTGTTGCACCAGGCGCCGCAGGCACATGCGGTAAAGCGTGTCCTCGGTCCTGTAGGTGTTGAAGTCGGGCTCCTCGGGGAAGCCTAAGATCATATCGTGCCAGACCCGGCGCAGGCAGAAGTTGATCGGGTTGCTTTCGTCCAGCGAGTGCAGCCAATCGGGATGCATCGCCGGCATGTCCACCTTCATGCGGGTGAAGACGTAGCCCACGGAGTCGTCGGCCAACAGGGCATTCAGGCACTCCGAAACATGGTTCGGATAGAACACGTCATCGGAATCCAGGAAAAACAGGAAATTGCCGGCGCTGCGCCGCACGCCCTCGTTGCGCGAGAAGCCCGGTCCGCGATTGACGGCGTTGCGATGCAGCCGCACGGCGGGATCACGCTTACTCCAGGCGGTGACGATGTCGGGCGTCTCGTCGGGAGACAGGTCATCCACCACCACGATCTCGGCCCGGAGCGGCTTCTTCTCCACGTCGGTGTACTGGCGCAAGGACCTGACCGCACTCTCCAGAGTACGGTCGAGGGTCTTTGCGGCCTTATAGGCCGGGATGACGATGACCGCCGAGGGAATACCCCGCGGCATTGGCGTCAGATATGCAGCGCGCGCTTGTCCGCGGCGAGGGCGGCTTCCTTCACCACTTCACCCAATTGCGGGTGCGCATGGCAGGTGCGGGCGATGTCTTCCGATGACGCACCGAACTCCATGGCCACGGCCACTTCCATGATCAGGTCGCCGGCCTCGGGGCCGACGATGTGGCAGCCGAGCACGCGGTCGGTGGCGGCGTCCGCCAAAATCTTGGCGAAGCCTTCCGTATCCCCATTGGCACGCGCGCGGCCGTTGGCGGTGAACGGGAACTTGCCGACCTTATAGGCGATGCCGGCCTCTTTGAGCTGTTCCTCGGTCTTGCCGATGCCGGCGACTTCCGGCCACGTGTAGACCACGCCGGCGATGACGTCATAATTCACATGACCCGGCTGGCCGGCCAGGATTTCCGCGACCGCGACGCCTTCTTCCTCGGCTTTATGGGCTAGCATCTGGCCGCCGATGACGTCGCCGATAGCGAAGATGCCCTCGACATTGGTCTGCAGATGGCTGTCCACCTCGACGAAGCCGCGCTTGGACATGGCGACGCCGATGGCCTCGAGGCCCAGGCCCTTGGTGAAGGGGCCGCGGCCCACCGCCACCAGCACCACGTCGGCGGTCAAGGATTCGGCGGCACCGCCTTTGGCCGGCTCGATCTTCACCGCGACGCCGTCCTTGCCGGGCTTGGCCTCGGTGACCTTGTGGCCGAGCTTGAACTTCATGCCCTGCTTTTCCAGGATCCGCTGGGTCTGCTTGCGGATTTCGCCGTCCATGGGCGGCAGGATGACGTCGAGGAATTCCACCACCGTCACCTCGGCGCCGAGGCGGCGCCACACCGAGCCCATTTCCAGGCCGATGACGCCGGCGCCAATGACGATCATGCTCTTCGGCACCGTGGGCAGCTTGAGGGCGCCGGTGGAGGAGACGATGCTCTTTTCATCGATGGCGAGGCCGGGCAGCGAGGTGACGTCGGAGCCGGTGGCGATCACCACATATTTGGCGACATAGGTGGTTTCCTTGCCGGCGTCATCCTTGACCGCGACTTCGTGGGCGCCGCGGCTGGCCTTGGCGATGCGGCCGAAGCCTTTGAGATAAGCGACCTTGTTCTTCTTGAGCAGGAATTCGATCCCGGACGTGTTCTGCTTCACCACGTCGTCCTTGCGCGCCATCATGGTGGCGAGGTCGAGTTCGACCTTGGACACCTTGATGCCGTGCGCGGCGAAGCCGTGATTGGCTTCTTCAAAGAAATGCGACGACTGCAGCAGCGCCTTGGACGGGATGCAGCCGACATTGGTGCAGGTGCCGCCCAGGGCGCCGCGGCTTTCCACGCAAGCCGCCTTGAGGCCCAACTGAGCCGCACGCAGCGCGCAGACATAGCCGCCTGGGCCGCCGCCGATGACGATGACGTCGAAATTCTCAGCCATGACGGCTCCTCTTTATGAACCGCTTAGACTTCGACCAGCAGGCGCGAGGGATCCTCGAGGGCTTCCTTGACCCGCACCAGGAACGTCACCGCCTCGCGGCCGTCGACGATGCGGTGATCGTAGGACAGCGCCAGGTACATGATCGGGCGCGACACGATCGCGCCATCGTCCAGCACCACCGCACGGTTCTTGATGTTGTGCATGCCCAGGATGCCCGACTGCGGCGTGTTCAGGATCGGGGTCGACAGCATCGAGCCGTAGATGCCGCCGTTGGTGATGGTGAAGGTGCCGCCGGTCATATCCTCGAGGGTGAGCTTGCCGTCGCGCGCCTTGCGGCCCAGGCCGGAGATTTCGGCTTCGATCTCGGCGAAGGACTTGTGATCGCAGTCGCGCACCACCGGCACGACCAGGCCGTTCGGCGTGCCGACCGCGACGCCGATGTCGTAGTAGTTCTTGTAGACCAGTTCGTCGCCCTGGATCTCGGCGTTGATCGCCGGCAGTTCCTTGAGCGCGGCAACGCAGGCCTTCACGAAGAACGACATGAAGCCCATCTTCACGCCGTGCTTCTTCTCGAAGCCGTCCTTGAATTTGTTGCGCAAGGCCATCACCGCCGACATGTCGGCTTCGTTGAAGGTGGTGAGCATGGCCGCCGTGTTCTGGGCTTCCTTGAGGCGCTCGGCGATCTTCTTGCGCAGGCGCGTCATCTTCACGCGCTCTTCCGCCGGGCCGCGGTTGGGCACGCCGCGCGGGGCGGCGTCGCCGCCGCCGGCGATATAGGACAGCACATCGGCCTTGGTCAGGCGGCCATCCTTGCCGCTGGCCGGGATCTTTTTCGGGTCGAGGCCGTGGTCTTCCACCAGGTGGCGCACGGCCGGAGCCAGCGGATAGTCGGAAGCAAGGGCGGGCTTCGCGGCGGGCGCGGCTTTGGGCGTCGGGACGGGCGCGGTCTGCGGCGCCGGAGCCGCGGCGGCCTTGGCGGCGGGCGCCGCAGCGGGCGCGGCCTTGGGAGCATCGGCCTTCTTGGCGGGCGCCGCGGCGGCGCCGGCGGCGCCGATCACGCCGAGCACGGCGCCGACGGCGACTTCCGAACCTTCACCGGCCACGACTTCCGCAAGCGTGCCGGCGCTTTCCGCGCGCACCTCGACCGTGACCTTGTCGGTCTCCAGTTCCACCACCGGCTCGTCCATGGCGACGGTGTCGCCTACTTTCTTGAACCACTTGGCGACCGTGGCTTCCGTGACCGATTCGCCCAGGGTGGGCACTTTGATTTCCGGCATGTCGTTCCCCGAAATTTCGCGTGTGTTAATTCAATCGTATCGATGATTGGCGTGTTGATGATTGGCCGGACCGCGCGCGAGGCGCGGCCCGGCACCAAGGCTGTCTACTCCGCGGCCATCTTGCCGATTCTGGAAATACGGCGGAACGGCTGCGGAATCTGCGCGACCGGCGTGATAAGCGCCCATTCGCACAGCTGGTTCTGTTCACGGACGTGATTCTTCATGAGGCCCGTGGCCGGCGAAGCCGCCGGCGGACGGCCGGCGTACACCGGGCGCGTGGCCTTGATATCCAGGCCGTCGAGCGCGTACTCGAGGCGGCGGTCGACGAAGGTCCAGGAGCCCATGTTGGCCGGCTCTTCCTGGCACCAGATCACCTCGGCGTTCTTGTACTTGGCGAACTCGCGGGCCAGCGTTTCCTTGGGCCACGGATAGAGCTGCTCGACACGCACGATAACCACGTCGTCGATGCCCTTTTCCTCGCGCATCTGCAGCAGGTCGTAATAGACCTTGCCGCTGCAGACCACGATGCGGCGCACTTTCGCCGGCGCGGCGATCTTCCCGGTCTCGCCGATGACGCGCTGGAACGAGGTCTGCTCGGTCATGGTGTCCAGGGTCGAGACGCAGCGCTTGTGACGCAGCAGCGACTTGGGTGTCATGATCACGAGAGGCTTGCGGAAATTGCGGCGCACCTGGCGGCGCAGGGCATGGAAGTAATTGGCCGGCGTGGTGAGGTTGCAGACCTGCCAGTTGTCCTGGGCGGACAGCTGAAGATAGCGCTCCATACGCGCCGACGAATGCTCCGGGCCCTGGCCCTCGAAACCGTGCGGCAGAAGCATGACCAGCCCCGAAAGACGCAGCCACTTGCTCTCGCCCGAGTTGATGAACTGATCGATGATCATCTGGGCGCCGTTGGAGAAGTCGCCGAACTGGGCTTCCCACAAGGTGAGCGTGTTCGGGTCCGCCAGGCTGTAGCCGTACTCGAAGCCGAGCACCGAAAGCTCGGAGAGGGGACTGTCGATCACCTCGAAATGCGCCTGCTTGCCCTTGCGGATGTTGTTGAGGGGCACGTAGCGGGCTTCGGTGTTCTGGTCCACCAGCACCGAGTGGCGCTGGGAGAAGGTGCCGCGGCCGCAGTCTTGACCCGACAGACGGACAGGTGTGCCTTCCACCGCGAGGGTGCCGTAGGCGAGCGCTTCCGCCGTGGCCCAGTCGATGTCCTTGCCGGTTTCGATCATCTCCAGCTTGGCCTTGAGCTGACGCGCGACCTTGGGATTCACGGCGACGCCCTCGGGCGCCGTGGAGATCGCACGACCCACTTCCTTGAGCAGATCCAGGGACACCCCGGTCTTGTCGTCGCGGAGTTCTTCTTCCTCGCCCATCTGCGCGAGGCCCTTCCAGGCGCCTTCCAGCCAGTCGGCCTTGTTGGGCTTGAAGCTGGCGGCGGATTCGAAGTCCACCTCCATCATGTGCATGAAATTGCTCATCATGCGGTCGGCTTCGTCCTGGCTGTACAGGCCTTCCTCGACCAGCCGGCGGGCGTAGAGCGTGCGCACCGACACGTGGCCGTCGATCTTCTTGTACATCAAGGGCTGGGTGAATTTCGGCTCGTCGCCTTCATTGTGGCCAAAGCGGCGGTAGCACACCATGTCGACCACGGTGTCGATGCCGAACTCCTGGCGGAAATCCATGGCGATGCGCGCGCAGTGCACCACCGCCTCGGGATCGTCGCCGTTGCAATGGAAGATCGGCGCCTCGACCATCTTGGCCACGTCGGTGCAGTAGAGGCCCGAGCGCGAATAGCGCGGCGTGGTGGTGAAGCCGATCTGGTTGTTGATGACGAAGTGGAGCGTGCCGCCGGTGGTATAGCCCTCGATCTGCGAGAAACCGAAGCACTCGGCGATGATGCCCTGGCCCGCGAAAGCGGCGTCGCCGTGGATCAACAGGCCCATGACTTGCTTGCGGGCGTTGTCGCCCATCTGCTCCTGCTTGGCGCGGACCTTGCCCAGCACCACCGGATCCACCACTTCCAGGTGCGACGGGTTGGCGGTGAGCGAGAGGTGCACGGTGTTGCCGTCGAACTCGCGATCGGCCGAGGTGCCGAGGTGGTACTTCACGTCGCCCGAGCCTTCGACCGAATCCGGGTTCGGCGAGTTGCCCTGGAACTCGGAGAACAGCGCGTTGAACGGCTTGTGCATGACGTTGACCAGCACGTTGAGGCGGCCGCGGTGGGCCATGCCGATCACGATCTGCTTCACGCCGAGCGCACTGCCGCGCTTGATCACCTGCTCCAGCGCCGGAATGGCGGCCTCGCCGCCGTCGAGACCGAAGCGCTTGGTGCCGGTGTATTTGATGCCGAGGAACTTCTCGAAACCCTCGGCTTCCGTCAGGCGCTCGAGGATCGCCTTCTTGCCTTCGGTGGAGAAACGCGGCGTGAGACGGTCGGTCTCGATGCGCTTCTGCAGCCAGGCCTTCTGCTTGGGATCCTGGACGTGAGTGAACTCGACGCCGATGGTGCCGCAGTAGGTGGCCTTCAGGGCGTCGATGATCTGACGCAGGGTCGCCTTCTCGAAACCGAGCACGCCGCCGAGGTGGATGTCCTTGTCGAGATCGGCGTCGGTGAAGCCATGGGTCTGGTAGTTCAGTTCCGGATGGCTCTCGGGATCGTGCAGGTTCAAGGGATCGAGCTGCGCCACCTGGTGACCGCGGGCGCGGTAAGCGCGGATCAGTTGCAGGGCGTGGATCGAATTGAGCGCATGCGCGGCTTCGCCGCCGGCCGCCGGCACATCGGCCTTCTTGGCCGGCTTGGCATCTTTCGCCGCTTTGGCGGGGATATCGTCGTCGCTTTTGGCGCCGATGATCTGGTGGTGGGATTCCTGCCAGCTGGCGCCGGCAAGGTCTTGCAGCAACGCCGCCTCGTCATCGGCTAAGCCATTGAAAAAAGTGATCCAACTGGGATCGACCGAGGCGGGATCCCGGCGATAGCGGGCATAGAGTTCGAGAATGAACGGCGCATTGGCGCCGGTCAGAAATGAGGCGTTCACGGAAGAATCCTTGCCTAATGGCCCTTCCCGGTCCGCGCGAACACGGGTCCTGCAGGAAAAAGCCCCAACGGCACAGTCTATAGACGAATTGCCCCTACCGGACAATGACTTGGAGGGCTTATCGGCGTGCTGAAGGCAGGCAGCAGGGCTGCAAAATCAAGCCCTTGGGAGGCTATCTTGGACCCTTCCGGCGCCCGGCTTACGGGACAACCTTGTCCCGAATCCAGCCGTCGACCTGGGCGAGGCCGTTCCGGGCATCGGAGTCGGCGGGGTTCAGGCGCAGGATTTCCTCGTAGGTCGCCTTGGCGCGGGGAAGCTCCCCGACGGCGGCACAGGCGCCCGCCTTGCCGTGAAGGGCGGTGGTGTTGGCCGGGTCATGCGCCAGGACTTCGGCGTAGACCACCAGAGCGTCTTCCCAGGCTTGAAGCTGTTCGAGACACAGACCCAGGTCGCACAACACCGGAAAACGCGCGGGACCGGCGAGATCGGCGGCGGCGCGCAAGGCTTCCGCCGCTTCCGGCATGCGGCCTTGCATCGCCCGGATGCGCCCGAACAGATGGCGGTACTGGGCCACGTCCGGCGCCAGGTCCAGGGCCTTCTGGATATGGTCCACCGCGGCGTCGGCCAGCCCCTTCTCCATGGCCACCAGCGCCAGGAGTTTGTGGGGTTCGGGGTTGGCGGCGTCCGCCTGGGCGGCGGCGAGGTAACAGCTTTCCGCCCGGTCGAGATCACCGGCGTCGTGGTGGGTCAGCCCCTGGTCGATGAGAGAGGACATGCCCCTCTATAAGCCCGGGAAGGTGAAGGCCCAGGTGACCATCGCCGAATTGATGCCGGGATTGACCCGCCCGGTGCCGGCGTTGGAGATGTGATCGATGGCCATGCCGACCCGCGCGTTGGGCAGCACGCGGTAGGACAGGCCCAGCGCCAGATGGAACTCGAAGGTCTGGCCGAGGTCGATGCCCTTGGCCTTGCTGTAGGCGCCCATGCCGGCGGCGGGCGTGAATTCCCAGGCGTTGCCGGCGCCGAATTGGATCGGCGCCGCCAAGCCGGCGTAGGCGAAGGTCGCGCCCTTGCCGTTGGCCATGAAACCGACCAGCGGCTTCAGACCGCGGAAACCGCCGTCGCTTTGCCCGCTTTGGTCTTGGGGATCAAACAGACCATGGCCGAAGCGGTACTCGATGCGGCCTTCGACATATTGGGTGCGGTGCCCCACCAGGTCGAACACGCCGGCGTTGAGAATCAGCGCCGCCGGATCGGCGGCGCTGCTCACGCCCGGACAGGCAAAGCCGGCGAGAACCGCGCCAACCGCAAGGACACGCCGCATTACTTGCCCATGGCCTTGAGCATGGTGGAGCCCAGCGCCGACGGGCTGTCGGCGATGTGGTAACCGGCGCTCTTCATGGCTTCGAACTTCGCGGCCGCGGTGCCTTTGCCGCCGGAGACGATGGCGCCGGCGTGGCCCATGCGGCGGCCCGGAGGCGCCGTGGTGCCGGCGACGAAGCCGACGATGGGCTTCTTCTTCTTCGCGGCCTTGTAGAACGCGGCGGCGTCTTCCTCGGCGGTGCCGCCGATCTCACCGATCATGATGATGCCCAAAGTCTCGTCGTCGGCCAGGAACAGGTCGAGGCAGTCGATGAAGTTGGTGCCGTTGACCGGGTCACCGCCGATGCCGATGCAGGTGGTCTGGCCCAGGCCCGCCGCGGTGGTCTGCGCCACCGCTTCGTAAGTCAGGGTGCCGGAGCGCGAGACGATGCCGATCTTGCCGCGCTGGTGAATGTGGCCCGGCATGATGCCGATCTTGCACTCGCCCGGGGTGATGACGCCGGGGCAGTTGGGACCGATCAGGCGGGTCTTGGAGCCGTCCAGGGCGCGCTTCACCTTCACCATGTCCAGCACCGGGATGCCCTCGGTGATGCAGACCGCCAGCGGGATTTCGGCGTCGATGGCTTCCAGGATGGCGTCAGCCGCGAACGGCGGCGGCACATAAATCACGGTGGCGTCGCACCCGGTGGCTTTCTTGGCGTCGGCGACGGTGTCGAACACCGGCAGGTCGAGATGCGTGGTGCCGCCTTTTCCGGGCGTAACCCCGCCGACCATCTTGGTGCCGTAAGCGATCGCCTGTTCCGAATGGAAAGTGCCCTGGCTGCCGGTGAAGCCCTGGCAGATGACCTTGGTGTTCTTGTTGATCAGGACGGCCATGTTATGCGGCCTCCTTCACGGCCTTGACCACCTTTTCGGCGGCGTCTGCGAGGTTGTTGGCGGTGACGATGGGCAGGCCGGAATCGGCCATGATCTTCTTGCCCAGCTCGACGTTGGTGCCTTCGAGGCGGACAACGAGTGGAACGTTGAGGCTGACTTCACGGGCGGCGGCGACCACGCCTTCAGCAATGACGTCGCAACGCATGATGCCGCCGAAGATGTTCACGAGGATGCCTTCGACGTTCGGGTCGGACAGGATGATCTTGAACGCCTTGGTGACGCGCTCACGGGTGGCGCCGCCGCCGACGTCGAGGAAGTTGGCGGGCTCGCCGCCGTAGAGCTTGATGATGTCCATGGTCGCCATCGCCAGGCCGGCGCCGTTGACCATGCAGCCGATGGAGCCGTCGAGCTTGATGTAGTTGAGGTCGCTCTTCGAGGCTTCGAGTTCCATCGGGTCTTCTTCGTCCTCGTCGCGCAGTTCGACGATTTCCGGATGACGGTAGAGCGCGTTGGAATCGAAATTCATTTTAGCGTCGAGCGGCAGCACTTCCTCGCCGGTGACGACCAGCGGATTGATTTCCAGGAGCGAGGCGTCGCTGTCGAGGAAACCCTTGTAAAGCGCGGTCAGAAGCTTGGTGCAGGACTTGATCTGGTTGCCCTTGAGGCCCAGCGCGAAGGCGATCTTGCGGCAGTGGAAGCCCTGGATGCCGGTGGCCGGATCGATGCTCTGGAAAACGATCTTTTCCGGAGTGTTGTGGGCGACGTCCTCGATGTTCATGCCGCCTTCGGTGGAGACCATCAGGGTCACGCGGCTGGTGGCGCGGTCGACCAGCATGGAGAGATAAAGTTCGCGGACGATGGCGCAGCCGGCTTCGACATAAACCCGCTTCACCTTCTTGCCGGCCGGACCGCTCTGGTGCGTGACCAGGGTCTTGCCGATCATCTGGCCGGCGGCTTCCTTCACTTCGGCGATTGTCTTGACGACCCGCACGCCGCCTTTTCCGCCGGCTTCCTTCTCCTTGAAGGTGCCCTTGCCGCGGCCGCCGGCGTGAATCTGGGCTTTCACCACATAGACGCCCTGGGGCAGGCCTTCGGCCACCTTGGCGGCCTCGTCGGCGGTGTAGGCGACGCCGCCGGGCAGCACCGGCACGCCATACTTCTTGAGCAGCTGTTTTGCTTGGTACTCGTGAATATTCATGTTTTTCGCTCTGCTGTCGGGCTGAACCCAGGGCTGATCTGGCGGCGGGAATGGCGCAAAATGGGCGAAAGCCCCCTTCGCGCCGGGGGTCTTTATAGCACCCGGAAAACCCCACGCAACCGGCGGGTTCCGGCATTTCAGCCCCCCGGCAATGCCGATTCACCTTGGCCGATCAGCGGTCTAAACTGCGCCCATGCGTGTCCTTGATCTTGCAGCCATCGCCGCCGCTCCGGCCTTCGACGA
Organism: Rhodospirillaceae bacterium; assembly: GCA_041905795.1. Lineage (GTDB taxonomy): Bacteria > Pseudomonadota > Alphaproteobacteria > Rhodospirillales > Rhodospirillaceae > SHVO01. The sequence goes on from JAYRKL010000020.1 coordinate 44,446, forward strand.
CCCCTATCGGCATTTCACGGGGGACCGCGCCCTGAAGCCGGAAGCGGTTTCCGGACTGCTGGCGGATTTCCCCGATATCAAACAGCCGGGCTTCTACCCGGTGACCGACCTCGCCGTGCATGGGGCCTTCGCCGACCTGATCGCGGATGTGAACGAACCGGACTTCAGCCGGGTCCTGGGGGAGAAACTGGGCCTGGATCTGGTCTCCAAGCCCAGGCTGGTCACCATCCGCAAATGGTCGGCCGGTGCGGACGGGCGCATCCACACCGACAGCTTGAGCAAGCTGGCCACCACCCTGATCTATCTGAACGAGCAATGGGCCGATAACGGCGGCGGGCGGCTGCGGGTGTTGCGCGGCTCCAAGGACTTCGAGGACTACACCCGGGAGGTCAACCCGGTGGTGGGCACGATCTTCGGGTTCCGCCGCGGCGAGAATTCCTGGCACGGCCACCTGCCCTTCACCGGCGAGCGCAAGGTGGTGCAGATCACCTGGCTGATCGACGACAGCAAGGTCGCCCATAAGACGCGCACCGCCAAATGGACACGCTGGCTGAAGCGCTTGAACCCCTTCTCTGCATAAACGCGGGCCAGTTTCTTATTCGAGACGGGTTTTCTGCGAAAACCCTTTGAATGGCTAAAACGACTGAACCCGTTTGCAGCCTAAGCCGCAAACGGGTTCAAGAGTTTCGAAGCGTCGCTTTTGACTAGGCGAGCGTCTTGTCGATGTTCTTGCAGGCGGTGACCAGGCCGCGCACGGCGTTCACCGAGTTGTCGAACATCTTCTTCTCGTCGGCATTGAGCGAGATCTCGACCACGCGCTCGACGCCGCCGGCGCCGATCACCACCGGCACGCCGACATAGAGGTCTTTCTCGCCGTACTGGCCGTTGATGTAGGCGGCGCAGGGCAGCACGCGCTTCTGGTCCTTGAGATAGGCTTCGGCCATCTGCACGCCCGAAGCGGCCGGGGCGTAGTAGGCCGAACCGGTCTTGAGCAGCGCCACGATCTCGGCGCCGCCGTCACGGGTGCGCTGCACGATCTTGTCGAGCTTCTCCTGGGTGGTCCAACCCATCTTGATCAGGTCGGGCAGCGGGATGCCGGCGACGGTGGAGTAACGCACCAAGGGCACCATGGTGTCGCCATGGCCGCCGAGCACGAAGGCGGTGATGTCCTTCACCGACACCTTGAACTCTTCCGCCAGGAAGTAGCGGAAGCGCGCGGAGTCCAGCACGCCCGCCATGCCGACCACCTTGTTGTGCGGCAGGCCGGAGAATTCGCGCAGCGCCCACACCATCGCATCCAGGGGGTTGGTGATGCAGATCACGAAAGCATTGGGAGCGTGCTGCTTGATGCCCGCGCCGACCTGCGACATGACCTTGAGATTGATGCCGATGAGGTCGTCGCGGCTCATGCCCGGCTTACGCGCCACGCCGGCGGTGACGATGATCACGTCCGCGCCCTTGATGACCGAATAGTCGGTGCCGCCGGAGTAGGCGGAGTCGGCACCTTCCACCGGGGTGGATTCGGCGATGTCCAGCGCCTTGCCCTGCGGGATACCGTCGGCGATGTCGAACATCACGACGTCGCCCAGTTCCTTGAGGCCGATCAGATGGGCCAAGGTGCCGCCGATGTTGCCGGAGCCGATAAGAGCGATTTTGCTGCGCGCCATGGTGTCCTCTTTGAGCAAAAAGGGAGCTGAACGCGCGGGAACGGCGCGCCCGAAGGCCCCCGGATGAATTCCCGCGGGGGTGTAGCGCGAATCACCTGCCCCGGCAAGCGGCAGAGCCTGCGCCAGAGCGCTTTCCCGACGCAAAAAAATGAAGCTACAGTGGGGGTTACGCCGCCCAAGACCGTCATGGCGGACGCCGAGGTGTGACATGCGTGTTTTTACGATTGCCGCCAGTCTTGCGCTCCTGAGCGCCTGCGCCGCCCCCGCGCCGCACAAGCCGCCTCACACGCCGTCCCCGGCACCGGCCGCCGCGCACACGCCTCCGGCGCCGCCCGAGGACCCCGGCGTCCCTGTCGCCATCACCTTGCCGGATCTCACCGCCTACGCCCTGATCCGCACCGACGGCGGCAAGACGCCGCCCCAGGTGCTCAGCCTCGGTCAGGCCGCCGCGCTCTTGGCGGATTTTGACGTCGTCTTCCTCGGCGAGGCTCACCGCCATGTCGGCGCGCAACGCGCCCAGATGGACCTGTTCCGGGAAATCCATCAACGCGCGCCCGCCGTCAGCCTGTCCATGGAGCAGTTCGAGCGCGACGTTCAGGGCGTGGTCGACGACTATCTCGCGGGCAAGGCCGGCGAACTGTCCCTGGCCGAAAAAGGCCGCGCCTGGCAGAGCTACGGCACCACCTACCGGCCTTTGGTGGAATACGCCAAGGAGCACCATCTGCCGGTGATCGCCGCCAATGCGCCCGAACAGGTGATCCGCTGCGTCGGACGCGAGGGCATCGGATTCCTCGCGACGATGAGCCCCGCCAGCCGCGGCTGGGCGGCAGCCGAGGTACACACCGGCGACGGCGCGTATCGCGACAAGTTCATGGGCTTCGCCATGGGTGAAGCCGGACACGGCGGCGGCAAGAAAGGCGACACGCCCAGCGCCCAGGCGCTGCGCGGCTTCGAGGCCCAGGCCACCCGCGACGACACCATGGCGGAATCGATCTTCCTGCATTTGCAGAAGAATCCCGGCCGCAAGGTCGTGCACCTGACCGGGTCGTTCCACAGCGACGATTTCCTGGGCACGGTCGAACGCCTGCGGATGCGCGATCCAAAGCTCAAGATCGCGGTGGTGAGCCCGACGGACTACAAGACCGCCGGCGACATCCGCTTGAAAGCCTCCGACGCCGCCGGCGGCACCTTGGTGCTGGCCTTGCGCGCGCTGCCGCAGCTTTACGTCACGGCGGCCGAGATGCGCGCGGCCATGCGCGGATCGACCACCGCCCGCGAGAAGGTGAACTGCAAGATGTAGCTGTTTGCCCGCGATCGGGAGCGGAAACAGAGTCTAGAGCATGTTAGGCCGAAGTGGAAACCGGTTCGGCCGCTTAACATGCGATCAAACAAAGACCTAGACTCTGTTTCCGATTCAACGAAGCGGAAACAGAGTCTAGACGTGCCGCTGGCGGATGTAGTCGGCGGCCTGCATCTCGATCAGGCGCGACACCGTGCGATGGAATTCGAACCCGCCTTCATGGCCGCGATAAAGGTCCTGCGGCGGCACGGCGGCCGAGCAGATCAGGGCCGTGCGGTGTTCATACAGCGCATCGATCAAGGTCACGAACCGCCGCGCCGCGTCTTTCAGGTCCTCGTTCATCTGCGGGACGTTCCGCAGGATCAGGGTCGAGAACTGCGCGGCGATGGCGAGGTAGTCGCTGGGGCCCAACGGCTGTTGGCATAAATCGGCGAAGTCGAATCGCGCCGTGCCGTGGGCGGCTGCGGGCACCGCTATGCGCCGGCCCTGGTTCAGAACCACGTCTTGCGCCGGCGCCGAATCGTCGGTGAGGCGCGCCCAGGCCGCATCCAAGGCCGCGTCGGCAGCCGGCCCCAGGGGCGATACGTACACTTGCTGTCCGGCAAGGCGGCCCAGGCGATAGTCCTGCGCCGCGTCCAGTTCCAGAAGCGTGAAGGCCTGTTTGATCAGGGCGATGAACGGCAGGAACCGCTCGCGCTGCAGGCCGTGCTTGTAGAGGTCGTCCGGATGCCGGTTGGAGGTGGAGACGATCACGACGCCCCGCGCCAGGAGTTTCTCGAATAGCCGGCCCACGATCATGGCGTCGGCGATATCGCGTATTTCCAGTTCGTCGAGGCACAGCAAGACGGCGTTGTCGGCGATGCCGTCGGCCATACCCGGGATCGGATCGCCCTCGTCCTGGTACATGGGCAATTGGCGGCGGCGGTGGATCTCGCCGTGGATGTCGCGCATGAAGGCGTGGAAATGCACCCGTTCCTTCGCAGCCACGGGCGCCGCCTCGAAGAACAGGTTCATGAGCATGGACTTGCCGCGCCCGACGCCGCCGTGGAGATAGAGCCCGCGCGGCGGCGGTTTGTCGGCGCCGCCGAACAGCCTGCCGAGCACGCCCTTCCTGGCGCCTTTGGGCTTATACGCGGCAAGTTCGCCGGCGAGCGCGGCAAGCTTCGCCGCCGCCGCCTCCTGAATCGGATCGGGCTTCAATTCGCCGGACGCCACCTTGGCGCGGTAGCGAGTGAGCAGATCGTTACTCATGACTCAGGATCATAAAACGCAACATGCCGCCCTCTTGCGAAGGCGGCATGCCGGGAACGCATTGAAAGACAGATCAACCGTCCTTGTTGACCTTCTCGATCAGGTCCTTGAGGGTCTTTTCGGCCAGGTCGTTGGGCACCTGGCAGGTGCCGGCCGCCTGGTGGCCGCCGCCGCCGTACTTCAGGCAGAGTTCGCCGACATTGGTCTTGGACGAACGGTCGAAGATCGACTTGCCGATGGCGTAAACCGTGTTCTGCTTCTTGAGGCCCCACATCACGTGGATCGAGATGTTGGACTGCGGGAACAAGGCGTAGATCAGGAAGCGGTTGCAGGCCCAGATGGTGTCTTCGTCGCGCAGGTCGAGGACCACCAGGTTCTTGTGCACGGTGGTGCACTTCTTGATCTGCTCTTTCGCCTTGCCTTCGTGCTCGACATACAGGTCAACGCGTTCGACCACATCCGGCAGCATGAGGATGTCTTCGACCGGCATCTGCACGCACTTGTCGATGAGTTCCATCATCAGCTGGTAGTTGGAGATGGTGAATTCGCGGAACCGCCCCAGGCCGGTGCGGGCGTCCATGAGGAAATTCATCAGGTCCCAGCCCTTGGCGTTCAACACTTCGTCCTTGTTGAACTGGGCGGCGTCGCCCTTATCCACGGCGATCATCAGTTCGTCGCTGATGCGCGGCACCTTCTTCTTGCCGCCGTAGTAATCGTAGACCACGCGGGCCGCCGAGGGGGCCTTGGCGTCGATGATGTGGTTGTCCCGCTTGCCGACGCGGATGGTTTCGCTCTCATGGTGGTCGAAAGCGAGATGGACCCCATCCACAAACGGCAGGTTGGTGGTAATATCGCGATTGGTGATCTCGATGACGCCGTCCTGCATGTCCTTGGGGTGGACGAACTTGATCTCATCGATCAAATTTAGCTCCCTCAGGATCGCGGCGCAGACGAGCCCGTCAAAATCGCTGCGCGTGACCAGGCGGTATTTAGTCGAGGACATTGCGGGTTCCCCCTTAAAACACGATGCATCCCGGCCGAAAAGATAAACAGGACGGTGAGTTAAGACAACCTAGATGCGCGAGAAGGACAAAAGCATTTTTGTGAAGCCGTGCCCCCGCGAAACCCGACACGAAACACACCGGTTTCCGGGCAAAACCGTGGTTTGGGCACTTGCCGGCGCGGCGCTTGCCCTGGCGTCTTGCGCCAACCCCTATGTCGACAGCCGGCGCGAGGCCGGCCAGAAGCAGCCTGTCGGCACTTCGACCCCGGACATGGTGGCCATCTGCTTCTCGCCCTCCAAAACCCCGCGCGATCAGTTGACCGCCCTGGCTCAACCGGAGTGCGCCAAGACTGGCCGCGTGGCCGCTTTTGACCACGAGGACGCCTGGAATTGCACGCTTCTCGCGCCCAATCGCGCCTTCTACCGCTGCTCGGCGAAACCTTGAGCCCCGGTCCCGCGTTAGACAAACGCCGGGGAGAGAGGATCGTGATGGTTTCTGTGCGCATTCTGTGCGGAATCGCCGCTCTCGGCGTCGGGATTGTCGCCGGCGCGGCGCTCTACAACAACCCGGCCCAGACCCGGAGGGCGGCGGAACGCGCCGAATTCGCGGCGCTCCAGAAGGGTGAGGCGATCGGCTACTACAGCTCCGAACTCGCGCGCCGCCCCACGGACTACGTGCTGTATCTGCGCCGCGGCGTGACCTTGCGCAAAGATGGCCGCAACCAGGAAGCGCTCGCCGATCTGACGGAAGCGATTCGCCTCGGCCCGCCGGTCAAGACTGCGCAGGAGCTTGGCGACAAAGCCGGCGATTCCACCTTCCCCGAAACCCATCGCCTGACCCTGGCCCGCCAGCTTCACACCGAACGCGCGCTGGCCCTTCAGGCCCTGGGCCGCGCCGACGATGCCTTGGCCGACCTGGATGCCGCGGTCACGCTCGATCCCAAAGACATGGCCGCCCATTATCAGCGCGGCGTGATTCGCAGCTATGCCGGCCGCATCGGCGACGCGGTGGCGGATTTCAACCTTATCCTGGACCGCCGGCCCAACATCGACGCCGTCGTCGGACGCGCCAATGCAAGATATCTCGGCGGCGATTATGCAGGCGCGGCGGAGGATTTCGCGCACGCGGCGCGCAGCGACGGAAACAAGGGCCGCTATGCGGTGTGGCTGCTGAAGGCGCAGCTGCGCGGCAAGCTCGCGATCCCGCGCCGGCAGTTCGAGCAGCTTCCCCGGGATCATCCGGCCTGGGCGGGGATCAACGCGCTGCTGGCAGACTACACCCCGGCGCAGATGGCGGCCAGCCTGGCCGCGGGCCTGGCCAAGGACCGGAAACCGGCCTGCGACGGCATCGTGTTCCTGGGCGAGTGGCTGGTGATCAAGGCGGGCGGCGAGAACGCGCCGGCGATTTTCCGGGAGGCGCTTGGTATTTGCCGGCCGGGGACCATGCCGCACGCCGTGGCGACCCTGGAACTGCGCCGGCTGGCGACGGCGTCACCCACGCCGCCGGCGCCCGAAGTCCCGGCGACGCCCGGCCTTTAACCGGCGTCCACTTTTCCTGGATACGCTTCTATCTTCGTCGCGTCTCCGGACGGAAAACCGGCGTCCACTTTTCCTGGATACGCTCTAACCCGCCCGTTCGACCAGCTTGGTCTTGATGTCGGCGATGGCTTTCGCCGGGTTCAAGCCTTTGGGGCAGGTCTGGGTGCAATTCATGATGGTGTGGCAGCGGTACAGCTTGAAGGGGTCTTCGAGCTGGTCGAGACGCTCGCCGGTGGCTTCGTCGCGGCTGTCGTTGATCCAGCGCGCCGCCTGCAGAAGGATGGCGGGACCGAGGTAGCGGTCGCCGTTCCACCAGTAGCTCGGGCAGCTGGTCGAGCAGCAGAAGCACAGGATGCATTCCCACAGCCCATCGAGCTTCGCGCGCTCTTCCGGCGACTGCAGGCGTTCACCCGAAGCCGGCGGCGGCGTATCGGACTTCATCCACGGTTCGATCGAGGCGTACTGGGCGTAGACATGGGTGAGGTCGGGCACCAGGTCCTTCACCACCGGCATATGCGGCAGCGGATAGACCTTGACGTCGCCTTTGCAGTCCTCGATCGGCTTCAGGCAGGCCAGCGTGTTGCCGCCGTCGATGTTCATGGAGCATGAGCCGCAGATGCCTTCGCGGCAGGACCGGCGCAGGGTCAGCGTCTGGTCCATTTCGTCTTTGATCTTCAGCAGGGCGTCCAGGACCATGGGGCCGCAGGTATCCATGTCCACATCGTATGAATCGATGCGCGGATTGGCTTCCGTGTCCGGGTCATAGCGGTAGATCTGGAACCGCTTGGTGTTCTTGGCGCCGGCCGGAGCGGGATGCGCCTTGCCCTTGGTCGGCTTGGAATTCTTGGGGAGCGAGAATTCGACCATGTGAGCAGCCCTCTAGTAAACGCGCGCCTTGGGCGCGATGTATTTGACTTCGTCGGTGAGCGTGTAGGTGTGCACCGGGCGGTAATCCAGCTTCACCTTGTACTTGTCGTCGATGTACGCGGCGGTGTGCTTCATCCAGTTTTCGTCGTCGCGGTTCGGGAAGTCCTCATGCGCATGGGCGCCGCGGCTTTCGTGACGCGCTTCGGCGCCGACGATGGTGGCCAGCGCGCAAGGCATCAGATTTTCCAGTTCGAGCGCTTCGATCAGGTCGGTGTTGAACACCAGCGAGCGGTCCGTGACCTTGATGTCGGCCAGGGACTGGGCGATCTGCGCCATTTTCTCGGCGCCTTCCTTCAGGGTCTTGGAGGTGCGGAACACGGCGGCGTCGTTCTGCATGGTGCGCTGCATGTTCTTGCGGATCTGCGCCGTGGTCATGGAGCCGTTGGCGGTGCGCAGGCGTTCCAGGCGCGACAGCGCGAGGTCGGCGGCGTCCTTGGGAAGCGCTTTATGCGTGGCGCCCTTCTTGATGATGTCCTTGGCGCGCAGGGCCGCGGCGCGGCCGAACACCACTAGGTCGAGCAGCGAATTGGTGCCGAGGCGGTTGGCGCCGTGCACCGACACGCAGGCCGCTTCGCCGATGGCCATCAGGCCGGGGACCACGGAGTCGGGGTTGCCGTTCTTGATGGTGACCACTTCGGCCATGTAGTTCGTGGGAATGCCGCCCATGTTGTAGTGCACGGTGGGCAGCACGGGGATCGGTTCCTTGGTGGCGTCGACGCCCGAGAACACCTTCGAGGTTTCGGTGATGCCGGGCAGGCGCTGGTGCAGCACTTCGGCGCCGAGATGCTCGAGGTGCAGAAGGATGTGGTCTTTTTCGGCGCCGACGCCGCGGCCTTCGCGGATTTCCATGGTCATGGCGCGGCTGACGACGTCGCGGGACGCGAGGTCCTTGGCGGTGGGGGCGTAACGCTCCATGAAGCGGTCGCCGGCGCTGTTGGTGAGGTAGCCGCCCTCGCCGCGCGCGCCTTCGGTGATCAGCACGCCGGCGCCGTAGACGCCGGTCGGGTGGAACTGCACGAACTCCATGTCCTGGAGCGGCAGGCCGGCGCGGGCCACCATGCCGTTGCCGTCGCCGGTGCAGGTGTGCGCCGAGGTGCAGGAGAAATAGGCGCGGCCGTAGCCGCCGGTGGCCATGACCACCATATGGGACTTGAAGCGGTGGATGGTGCCGGTGGCCATGTCGATGGCGACCACGCCGCGGCATGAGCCGTCGGCGTCCATCATCAGGTCGAGCGCGAAGTATTCGACGAAGAACTCGGCCTTATGCTTCAGGCTCTGCTGGTAGAGCGTATGCAGGATGGCGTGGCCGGTGCGGTCGGCGGCGGCGCAGGCGCGCTGCACCGGCGCTTCGCCGAAGTTGCGCATGTGGCCGCCGAACGGGCGCTGGTAGATCTTGCCCTCGGGCGTGCGCGAGAACGGCACGCCGTAGTGCTCCAGCTCGTACACCGCCGGGATGGCCTCGCGGCACATATACTCGATGGCGTCCTGGTCGCCGAGCCAGTCGGAGCCCTTGACGGTGTCGTACATGTGCCAGACCCAGTTGTCCTCGGCCATGTTGCCGAGCGCCGCGCCGATGCCGCCCTGGGCGGCGACGGTGTGGCTGCGTGTCGGGAACACCTTGGTCACGCAGGCGGTCTTGAGACCGTGCTGGACCATGCCGAAGGTGGCGCGCAAACCGGCGCCGCCGGCGCCGACAACGACCACGTCGTATTCGTGGTCAACGATGGTGAAAGCGGCCATGGGCGCTTAGCCTCCGAAACAGCAGATCAGGGTCGAGACGATGCCAAGCGCGGCAAAGCCGTACGCGGCGAACTTGGTCAGCATGATGGCGGCCGTGCGCCACGAATGGCAGGCGATGTAATCCTCGTACACTACCTGCATGCCGAGTTGGGCATGGTGGAAGGAAACGCCGAGGAACAGGATCATCAGGGTGGCGTTGCAGGGGTTGGCGATCCACCCCATGAAGGCTTCGTAGGGCTCGCCGCCCACGGCGAGGTGAACGATGCCGGCCACAAACCAGATAGTCAGCGGCACCAGCGCGATCGACGTGACGCGCTGCGCCCACCAGTGATGCAATCCCTCCTTGGCCGAGCCAAGACCACGAGCGCGGCCGAGCGGGGAACGGAGGTCGTTGGAAGCAAACATGTGAACCCCCTTACGCCAGCGCCAGCAGCCAGGCGGCCGCGGTCAGCACGATGGCGCCGATGATGACGTAGATGTTGCCGCGCTTGGTCTCGCCGATCTCGAAGTTGCGCCCGGCGTCCCACAGCAGGTGGCGGATGCCGTTGCAGAGGTGGAGTGACAGCGCCAGCGAGAAACCGAACAGGATCAGCAGGCCGAGCGGCGAGGCGATGTAGCTCATCGCCATGTCATAGGCGTCGGGCCCGTAGGCAGCGCTGGTCACCCACCACGTAAGCATCAGGAGACCCAGGCTCAGGGCTATGCCGGTAGCGCGGGAGGCGACGATCGAAAGCACCGCCGCCAGCGGCAGCCGGTAAATCTGGAGATGGGGGGAAAGCGGCCGAGAGGTCGGCTTCGCTGCGTTGGCCATGGACAGAACCTTCGTGGAACGCTGATCCGAAAGGGCGCGAATGACGCGAGCAAGTTTGACGCTAACTCGCCGTTTTTTAAAGATATTTTGGAACCCGGACGCCCCAGCCGGACCCCATGCCGGGCAGTACTAATCGCCTGTCCGGCGTAAGTCAACGAAGGCCCACAAGGGGTTGTGGGAGGTTTTTGATGCCCGCGCAGGGCCGGTGTGAGGCTCTCTGGCGCAGCGGGCCATCGGCGACAAATCCCCGAGTCCCGGACTTAAGCCGGCTTTTCCGTCATGCCGGCTCGCGGGCGGCGATCATCTCAGCCTGCGCCAGCAGGCGTTCGGCTTCCTTGACGTGCAAGGCTTCGACCAGCCGTCCGTCCAGCAAGGTCACGCCCTTTCCCTGCGCCGCCGCTTCCGCGTGCGCAGCGACGATTCTTGCGGCGCGCGCGAGATCGTCGGCGCCGGGGCTGTACGCAGCGTTGGCCCCGGCGATCTGGTTCGGATGGATCAGGGTCTTGCCGTCGAAGCCGAGGTCACGCCCCTGGCGGCAGGCGGCTTCGAAACCGCTGATATCGGCGATATCGAGATGCACACCGTCCAGCACCGCGAGGCCGTGGGCCCGCGCCGCCAGCACGCACATCTGCAAAGCCGCAAGCATCGGCCAACGGTCGCCGGGGTGCGCGCACCGCAAATCCTTGGCAAGATCGGCGGTACCGGCGATCAGTCCGGCGAGGCGCCCGCCCGCGCCCGCGATCTCGCGGACATCGAGCACACCACGCGGGGTTTCGATCATCGCCCACAGCGCCAGCGCCTGGGGCGCAGCCGCCAGCAGCCGTTCCGCCCGCTGCACGTCCGCGGCCGCGCTCACCTTGGGCAGCACCACGCCATGAGCGCCTGACGCCGCGATCGCCGCCAGGTCGTCGGCGCACCAGGCGGTCTCGAGCCCGTTGGCACGGATCAGGATCTCGCGCGCGCCGTAACCGCCCTTGACCGCGGCCACGGCGGCGTCCCGGGCCGCGCGTTTGGCTTCCGGCGCGACCGCGTCCTCGAGGTCGAAGATCACCACATCCGCCGCCAGGGTCTTGGCCTTCTCCAACGCGCGCGGGTTGGAGGCCGGCATATAGAGCACGCTGCGACGGGGTCTTTCGGAGACAGTCATCCCCAATCCTACTTCATCCCAATCCTGTTTCATCAGGCCCGCATCCTCCGCCACGGCTTGCTCGCACGGGAGAAACCGGTGTAGGGCTGACCCGATGATAGAAGACTTTGTAACCGGCCGCGTCAACGCCGCATGAATTTCGATATCCTTCAGGTGGCGTTCATCCGCGGCCTGGTCGCGGGCTTCGCGCTGGCGGCGCCCATGGGCCCGGTGGCGATGCTGTGCGTACGCCGCACCTTGGCCAAAGGCCGCGTGCAGGCGCTGATCGCCGGCGCCGGCGCCGCCGTCGCCGACATGATCTTCGGCGCGGTGGCGGGCCTCGGCGTCACGGTGGTGAACACCTTCGTCACCGACTACCAGACCATCATCGGCGCCATCGGCGGCGCCATCGTGCTGGTCATGGGCGTGCTCACCTACCGCTCGCCCATCGTCATGGCCGACGGCGAAGTGAACGTGCAGAGCCTGCGCCGTGACACGGTTGCGGCCTTCACCATGGCCATCACCAACCCCGCCACCATGGGCGCGGCCGCCGGGCTGTTCGCGGCCTTCGGCGTCATTGACGCCAAGCTCGATCCGTCCCGCGCATTCTGGCTGGTGGCGGGTGTGTTCGCGGGTTCGATGCTGTGGTGGGCCGTCCTGGCGGGCGCGGTGGGAGTCTTCCGCGAAGGCTTTCTGCGCAGTGGCCTGACGCGGCTCAATCAGGTGTTCGGCGCGATCATCGCGTTGTCGGGCATTGCCGTGCTGACCGCCGTCGCGATCAAGGTGCTCTCATAAAAGCAAATGGCCGGAACGTCGCCGTTCCGGCCATTTCGACGGCTCCTGCGGCATCCGCTCAGGCCGTCAGGTATTCCTTCACCAGCACTTCGGCGATCTGCACGGCGTTGAGCGCAGCACCCTTGCGCAGATTGTCGGACACGCACCAGAACGACAGGCCGTTGTCGACGCTGAAATCCTTGCGGATGCGCGAGACGAACACCGCGTCTTCGCCGGCGCATTCGGCCGGGGTGGCGTAACCCTCGTTGGCGCGGTGATCGACCACGGACACACCCGGCGCATGGCGCAGGATCTCGCGCGCCGCGGTGTCGGTGATGGCCTTCTCGGTTTCGATGTTCACATACTCGGCGTGGCCGATGAAGGTCGGCACACGGGCGCAATTGGCGTGCACCTTGATCTCCGGATCGAGGATCTTCCGGGTCTCGGCGGTCATCTTCCACTCTTCCTTGGTGGCGCCGTCGTCCATGAACACGTCGATATGCGGGATGACGTTGAAGGCGATCTGCTTGGTGAAGATCGACTTGGTTTCCGAGGGCGCCTGGTTGGCGTAGATGCCCTTGGTCTGGTTGAACAGCTCATCCATGGCGGCCTTGCCGCCGCCGGAGGTGGACTGATAGGTCGAGACCACAACGCGCTTGATCTTGAAGGCGTCGTGCAGCGGCTTCAGCGCCGTCACCATCTGGATGGTGGAGCAGTTGGGATTGGCGATGATGCCCTTCTTCTTGTAGCGGGCGATGGCTTCCGGGTTCACCTCCGGCACCACCAGCGGCACATCCGGATCCATGCGGAAGTAGGAGGTGTTGTCGATGACGACACACCCGGCCGCAGCCGCGCGCGGGCTGTGCACGGCGGAGACCTTGGCGCCCGGCGACGACAGCGCGATATCGACGCCCTTGAAATCGAAGGTCTCGAGGTTCTGCACCTTGAGCACTTCGTCTTCCCCGAAGGAGACTTCCTGGCCGATGGAGCGCGCGGAGGCGAGCGCGATCACCTTCTCCACCGGGAATTTGCGGTCCCACAGGGTCTGCATCATCTCGCGGCCGACATTGCCGGTGGCGCCGATGACGGCGACGGTATAGCCGCGCTGGCGGGAGGAATCGGGCATCGTGTTGTCTCTCTTATAAGAACAGTGGCTGGCCGGGCTCAAAAAGGTGCGGCAAACTACGCTCCCGCCCCTTTGAAATCAAGATTTCCAGGGTCTTCGCATATGGCCGGCAAGATCACCCGTTACAGCGATTTCTGGCCGTTTTACCTGCGGGAGCACGGGCGGCCCCTCACCCGCGCCATCCACTACGTCGGCACCGGCCTCGCCATCCTGTGTGTGCTTGTCGGCCTGTTGGGCGCCGCATGGGCCTTCGCCGCGGCACCGGTAGCCGGCTACGCCTTCGCCTGGATCGCTCATCTTGCGGTGGAGCATAACCGGCCGGCGACCTTCACCTATCCGCTGTGGTCGCTGATCAGCGATTTCCGCATGTTCGGCCTGTTCGTCACCGGCCGCCTGGGACCGCATCTCGCACATGCGGGACTCTAAATTTGGCGCGTGTCCTGACGGAAAACCGGCAGCCACTTTTCCTGGACACGCGCTAAAAATAATTTCGCCCGCGCAGGCGTCCCCACGCGGGCGAAACGAATGGTCCAGGCGAACCTGGCTTATTCTTTGAACTTATTCTTTCGAGGCGGCTTCGCCGGTGCTCATGCCTTCCTCGGCGATGCGCGCGGCGCGGCCGCGGCGGTCACGGAGGTAGTAGAGCTTGGCGCGGCGCACGCGGCCGCGGCGGATCACTTCGACCTTGTCGATGATCGGGCCGTAGACCGGGAACACGCGTTCCACGCCTTCGCCGAAGGAAATCTTGCGCACGGTGAAGGAGGAGTTCAGGCCGGCGTTCTTGCGCGCGATGCAGATGCCTTCATAAGCCTGCGTGCGTTCGCGCTGGCCTTCCTTCACCTTCACGTGGACGCGCAGGGTGTCGCCCGGAGAGAATTCCGGCACCTGCGTCTTGGACTTCATCTCGTCGAGAAGATCCTTCTCGAGCTTTTCCAGAGTGTTCATGTCAGTTGTCCCTTACGAATTTTTGCTCTTGGTTTGTAACGGTAACTTTTGGTCTTACGTACTTTCCTTCCGCCGCACATACCGTTCCCACAAGTCGGGACGGCGCGCTTTGGTCGCTTCCTCCGCCTGGGCCAGGCGCCATGCTTTCACTTTGGCATGGTGTCCGGACTTCAGCACGTCGGGCACCTCGGCCCCATTCCACGGATCGGGCCGTGTGTAATGGGGGTATTCGAGCAACCCGGTCTCAAAACTCTCGTCCTCCAGCGACTCGGTCTTGCCGACGACCCCCGGAAGCAATCTTACGACCGCATCCAGCATCGCCAGCGCCGCGCACTCGCCGCCGGAGAGGATGAAGTCGCCGAGGCTGACTTCCTCCACCGCGTGGGCTTCCAGCAAGCGCTGGTCCACCCCTTCGTAGCGCCCGCAGACGACGGTGACACCCGGACCTGCCGCCAGTTCCCGCACCCGCGCCTGGTCGAGCAGGCGACCGCGCGGGGTGAGATATATAAGCGGCGAGCCGTCGGGCCGGGAGGCACGGATGGCGGCATCCAGAACATCGGGCCGCATCACCATGCCGGCGCCGCCCCCGAAGGGGCTGTCGTCAACGGTGCGGTGTTTATCGCGTGCGAACCCGCGAATGTCCACCGATTCCAGCCGCCAAATACCGTCTTCCAGGGCCTTTCCGGCCAGCGAAACCCCCAAGGGCCCGGGAAACATTTCCGGAAAAAGGGTTAACACCACCGCCCGAAAAGTCTGAGGGAGGGCCTCAGGCCTCATGGCCGCTTTCGCCTTCCGTTTTCTCGTCCTCGAACAGGGGGGGCTGCGGGGTGATCACCACCCTGCCGCCCGGCACGTCCACCTCGACAATCACGTCCGCCGAGAACGGCAAAAAGCCGGTATCGCTTCCCCCGTCCCTGGTCACTTCCATCACGTCGCCGGCGCCGAAGTTGTAGAAGGCCGAAACCTTCCCCACCTTTTCGCCCTCGGTGGTCTCCACCGCCAGGCCGATGAGATCGGCGTGGTAGTAGGTGTCGCCCCCGGTCTCGGGCAGCACCGCGCGGTCGACGAACAGCTCGAGCCCCTTGAGCGCTTCCGCGCCGTCGCGGTCGGCAACGCCCGCGACCGTCGCGATCACCACGTCCTCCAGCACAGTGACGATGGACACGGTAAGTGTCCTGCCGTCACTGGCTTTCAGGGGACCGTAAGCGGCGACGTCCTCGGGCGCCTCGGTGAAGCTCTTGATGCGAACTTCACCTTTGAGCCCTTTGACGCCGACGATCACGCCAAGGCAGACGCGGCTCACGGTGTGTTAGCCGGCCTTTTCGGCGGCGGCGGCTTCGGCGGCGGCCTTGGCGGCTTCTTCCTGGGCCTTCATGCGCTCGACGGTCTTCGGGCGCGGCTTGTCCTTCTTGGTCTGCTTGTTGACGGTCGGCTCCTTGGCGAGGCCGAGCTTGGAGAGCAGACGCTGTACACGGTCGGTGGGTTGAGCGCCGACGCCGACCCAATGCTTGATCCGGTCTTCCTTCACCACCAGGTGTTCCTTGTGGTCCTTGGCGACGCGGGGATTGTAGGTGCCGAGCTTCTCGATGAAGCGGCCGTCGCGCGGCGAGCGGGCATCCGCCACTACCAGCTTGTAGTAAGCCTGCTTCTTCGCGCCGGTGCGCGACAGTCTGATCTTCAACGACATGGTCTCTCCTTACTGAGTGAACTTAAAAAGGGTTGATGTGCTTAGCGTTTGAACGGAAATCCGCCGGGTGGGCGGGGGAGATTCGGGGGTAATCCAGCGCCACCGCCCATACCGGGCAGCCCGCCGCCGAACATGCTGGCGAGGGCGCCCATGCCGCCCATTTTTTTCATGCGCTTCATCACCGTCTCCATCTGCTGATGCTGCTTCAGGAGCTTGTTCACTTCGGCGACGGTGGTGCCGGCGCCGGTGGCGATGCGTTGTTTCCGCGACGCCTTGATGATGTCCGGCACGCGGCGCTCTTTCGGCGTCATCGACTGGATGATGGCTTCCAGGCGCTTGAACTGCTTGGGGTCGATGTCGCCCTTCATCTGCTTCATGGCCTGGCCGACCCCGGGAATCAGGCCCAAAAGGCCCTTCATGTCGCCCATGCGCTGGATCTGCTGCAATTGGGTGAGCATGTCGTTGAGGTCGAACTTGCCCTCGGCCATGCGCGCGGCGAGTTTCTCGGCCTTTTCCTGGTCGACGTTGGCCACGGCCTTTTCGACCAGGCTGACCACGTCGCCCATGCCGAGGATGCGCCCGGCGATACGGCTGGGATCGAAGACATCGAGCGCGTCGACCTTTTCGCCGACGCCGATGAGCTTGATGGGACGGCCGGTGATGGCGCGCATGGACAGCGCGGCGCCGCCGCGGGCGTCGCCGTCGACGCGGGTCAGCACGATGCCGGTGATGCCGACCTTCTCGTTGAACGACTGCGCGGTGATGACCGCGTCCTGGCCGATCATGGCGTCGGTGACCAGGAGGGTTTCGTGCGGCTTGATCAGATCGCGGACCGCGGTGACTTCGGCCATCATGGCGTCGTCGATGGTCAGACGGCCGGCGGTGTCGAACACCACCACATCGAACACGCCGGTGCGCGCCTCGGCCAGACCGCGCCTGGCGATATCCAGCGGCTGCTGTCCGGCGACGATCGGCAGGGTGACGACATTGACCTGCTTGCCGAGGATGGCGAGCTGGTCCTGCGCGGCCGGGCGATAGGTGTCGAGCGACACCATCAGCACGCGCTTCTTGTCCTTGCTCTGCAGGCGGTGCGCGATCTTGGCGGTGGTGGTGGTTTTGCCCGAGCCCTGAAGGCCGACCATCAGCACCGCGACCGGTGCGGGGGCATTCAAACTGATACCTGCGGTGTCGAAACTCGGCGCCGCGCCGGCGACGCCGCCGAGCATTTCCACCAGCGCGTCGTGCACGATCTTGACGACCATCTGGCCGGGGCTGACCGACTTCACGACCGCTTCGCCGACGGCCTGTTCGCTGACCTTGGCGATGAAGTCCTTCACCACCGGCAGCGCCACGTCGGCTTCGAGCAGCGCCACGCGCACTTCGCGCATGGCCGCGCTCACGTCCGCCTCGGTCAGCGCGCCGCGGCGGGTCAGCTTATTGAGGACGCTGCCAAGCTTGTCGGTTAAGGCGTCAAACATCAGAGTTCCAAATCGAATTGACCAAACGAAGATCACCCCCGTGCGCGATAACGCGGACGGAGGTCCCCGAAGAGGCCGCGAAAACCCGAAATGTCAGGCTTAAGCTGGCGGTTGTGTACGCTTGGGGGGTGGCGGAGTCAAGCCCGCATCCCGGACGGCAATTCTATAACCCATTGGAGGAAAACATGATTTCCGGCGCCCATGTGGTCATCAATTCAACCGATGCCGAAGCCGACCGGGCGTTCTTCCGCGATGTGCTGGGATTCGCCCATGTCGACGCCGGGCATGGCTGGCTGATCTTCGCCCTGCCGAAGGCCGAAGCCGCGTTCCATCCCGCCGGCGAGAACGGCGGCCACGCCCTCTATTTGATGTGCGACGACCTCAAGGCCGAGAGGGCGGCTTTGGGCAAAAAGGGCGTGGCCTGCTCCGAGGTCCAGGAGGCGCGCTGGGGGTCCATCACCAAAATCCGGCTGCCGGGCGGCGGCGATCTCCACCTCTATCAGCCCAAACACGCCAGACCTTAGATAAAACAATGGGTTAGGAAGACATTTGCGAACGCCGCGCCCTGGACAGGGGCGGGCGCGCTACCTATAAACCGGCTCATGAGCAGCGGTCTTCCCTTCCTCAAGATGCATGGACTCGGCAACGACGTGGTCGTGCTGGACGCCCGCAAGCACCCGTTCGCCCTGACGCCCGAACGCGCCAAGGCCATCGCCGACCGGCGCACCGGCGTCGGCTGCGACCAGATCATGATCATCGAAGCGCCCCGCAACGGCGGCGATGCTTTCATCGCCATCCGCAATTCCGACGGCGGCGTGGTGGAAAGCTGCGGCAACGGCAGCCGCTGCGTCGCCCGGGTGCTGATGGAAGAGAGCGGCAAGGACCGCGTGATCCTGGAAACCCTGGGCGGGCCGATCATCGCGACGCGCAAGGGCGACCTCTATGCCATCGACATGGGCCCGGCGCGCGACGACTGGAAGACCATTCCGCTCGCCAGCGAGGCCGACACCCTGCACCTGCCGGTGAGCGAAGGCCCCTTGAGCGACGGCGTCGGCGTCAACGTCGGCAATCCCCATGCGGTGTTCTTCGTAAAAGACGCCGCCGCGGTCGACCTGGAAGCCGTCGGCCCCAAGCTGGAGCATCACGCGCTGTTCCCCGCGCGCATCAACGTCGAAGCGGTGCAGGTCTTAAATCGCGGGCATATCCGCATGCGGGTATGGGAGCGCGGCGCCGGCATCACCCAGGCCTGCGGCACCGGTGCCTGCGCTTCCGCCGTCGCCGCGGTACGCCGCGGCCTCACCGACCGCGATGTCACGGTTACCCTCGACGGCGGCGATCTCCACATCTCATGGCGCGACGACGGCCATGTGATCATGACCGGACCGGCAACGCTGGTGTTCTCTGGCACCCTGGACGCGAGCCTGGTGGCATGAAAGACCCGCGCGTCGTTTCTCTCGGCTGCCGCCTCAATACCTACGAGGGCGAGGTGATGCGCGCCCATGCGCGCGACGCCGGGCTCGACAACGCCATCATCGTCAACACCTGCGCGGTCACCAAAGAGGCCGAGCGCCAGGGCCTGCAGACCCTGCGCCGCCTGCGCCGCGAGAATCCCGGCGCCCATATCGTCGCTGCCGGCTGCGCCGTGCAGTTGAACCCCGATCGCTACGCCGCCATGCCGGAAGTGAACCGGGTGCTGGGCAACGAGCATAAGATGAAGGCCGAGAGTTTCTTGCCGGCCACCAACGAAACCGTGCGGGTCAGCGACATCATGACCGTGCGCGAGACCGCCGCGCATCTGGTGGAAGGCTTCGACGGCCGCACCCGCGCCTTCGTACAGGTGCAGCAGGGCTGCGACCACCGCTGCACCTTCTGCATCATCCCCTTCGCCCGCGGCAACAACCGCAGCGTCCCCATGGGCCGCATCGCCGAGGAAGTGCGCGGCCTGGCGGCGGCGGGCTACAAGGAAATCGTCTTCACCGGTGTCGACATCACCGGCTACGGCAGCGACCTTCCGGGCAAACCGACCCTGGGCCAGATGACCCGCCGGCTGCTGGCGCTGGTGCCCGAATTACCGCGCCTGCGTTTGTCCTCCATCGACCCCGCCGAGGCCGACGAAGACCTGTTCCGCGTCATCGCCGAAGAGCCGCGCCTGATGCCGCACTTCCATATCTCGGCCCAGGCCGGCGACGACATGGTCCTGAAGCGCATGAAGCGGCGGCACGCGCGCGCCGATATCATTGCGTTCTGCGAGCGTGTGCGGCGTCTGCGCCCGGGCGCAGTGTTCGGCGCCGACCTCATCGCCGGTTTCCCGACCGAAGACGATGCCATGGCGGAGGCGTCCTATCGCCTCATCGACGACGCCGGGCTTACCCATCTTCATGTTTTCCCCTATTCCATCCGCCCCGGCACGCCGGCCGCGAAGATGCCGCAGGTGGAGGCCGGCGCCATCAAGGCCCGCGCCGCGCGCCTGCGGGACAAGGGCAAGTCCGCCATGGCCGCCTGGCTGGACAGCCGGGTCGGCGCCACCATCCATGTGCTGCGCGAAGCCGATGACACCGGTCGCTGCGAGCATTACGCGCCGGTGCGCTTTGCGGCCAACGGCCTTGCCGGTGAAATCGTCGCGGCGCGCGTCATCTCCGCGAGCCCCGATACCTTGACCGCGGAAGTTTTACAGTAATGTCCGATCAATCCGCCCAGCCGCGCAGCGGCTGGCTCTCGCGCCTGGTCTCCGGCCTCGCCAAGTCCTCGTCCAAGCTGGTGACGGGCATCGGCGAGATCTTCACCAAACGCAAGCTGGACGACGCCACGCTCACCGAGCTGGAAGACCTGCTCATCACCGCCGATCTCGGCACCTCGACCGCGGCGCGCCTCACCGAAGCGCTGGCGAAAACCCGCTTCGGCAAGGAGATCACTTCGGAAGAAGTGCGCGGCGCTTTCGCCGCGGATATCGCAAAAATCCTGGAGCCGGTGGCGCTGCCGCTGTCGGTCAATCCCGCTCACAAGCCGTTCGTGGTCCTGGTGGTCGGCGTCAACGGCGCCGGCAAGACCACGACCATCGGCAAGATCGCGCATCAGTACAAACGCGAAGGCCTGTCGGTGAGCCTCGCCGCCGGCGACACCTTCCGCGCCGCCGCGGTGGAACAGCTCAAGGTCTGGGGAAGCCGCGCCGGCGTGCCGGTGATGGCGAAGGACACCGGCGCCGACGCGGCGGGTCTGGCGTTCGAGGCCCTGCTGGAAGCGAAGAAGCGCGGCGACGATGTCTTGCTGATCGACACCGCCGGCCGCCTGCAGAACAAGGACGCGCTGATGGCGGAGCTGCAGAAGGTAGTGCGCGCTATCTCTAAAGTCGACCCGACCGCGCCCCATGCCACGCTGCTGGTGCTGGACGCGACCGTCGGCCAGAACGCCCATACCCAGGTCGAGGTGTTCAAGCAGGTCGTCGGGGTCACCGGGCTGGTGATGACCAAGCTCGACGGCACCGCCAAGGGCGGCGTGGTCGTGGCGCTGGCGGAGAAATTTAAATTACCAGTGCACTTCATCGGCGTCGGCGAAGGCGCCGAGGATTTGCGCCCCTTCACCTCGCACAGCTTTGCCCGCAGCCTGATGGGCTTGTCGCCGGATGCGTAGCAAAACACTCCTGTCATTCTTGCGGCGCGAAGCGGCGCGAGAATCCAGGGGTTTTTGTTTTTTGCTTAATAAACGAGAAACGAAAAACCTCTGGATTCTCGGCGCTTCGCGCCAAGAATGACAACAGAGGTTATAGGCCTAGGCTATCCAGCCAGTCCGTGAAACAAAGCTTGCCCTGTTTCTCCAGGGCCGCGCCGTAGCGCGCGGTATCGGCGCGCAGCATCTTGGCATTGGCGCCGGGGGTATGGGTCAGCTCGAAAACATGGCCGACGAACCATTTCTCCAGGTCCCTGGCGCGCACCTCCGGATGGCACTGGAACGCCAAGGTCGCTTTGCCCCAGGCAAAAGCCTGATGCAGCGAGGTGGCGGTGCCGGCGAGCAGCACCGCGCCCTCGGGCAAATCGAAGGTGTCGCCGTGCCAGTGGAACATGAAGGTGTGCTCGGGGCCCAAGTGCTTCACCGGCGAGGCGTACCCCACCCGCGACAGCAACAATGGCTTCCAGCCGATTTCCTTTTCCGACGCCGGGTAAACCCGGGCGCCCAGCGCCTTGGCGATGAGTTGCGCGCCCAGGCAGATGCCGAGCGTGGGCTTATCGGCTTTGAGGCGCTTGGCGATGGCCGCCAGTTCCGGCTTCAGGAACGGATACAGGTCCTCGTCATTGGCGCCGATGGGACCGCCGAGAATCACCAGGAGGTCGGGTTTGGCGAGGTCGAGCTTGGCCCAGTCCGCGACCGGAGCCTCGACATAGCTGACCTTCCATTTGCGCGCGGCGAACAGGTCCTCGAGGATCCCCAGGTCCTCGAAGGCCACGTGGCGCAGAACAGTGACTGTTGTCACCGATCAGGCCACTTGTTCGGAGGCGCCGTGGCAGTGCTTGAACTTCTTGCCCGATCCGCACGGGCAGGGTTCGTTGCGCGCGATCCGGCCCCAGGTGGCGGGGTCGTTGGGGTCGCGGCTCTCGGGCGCCACCCGCGGCAACGCGCGCTGGTCGGCCAGACCGGCGTCGCCGATGCCTGAGTTCACCTGCTCGTGGATTTCCCGGCCGCGAACGGGAGCGCGCGGCTGCAGGCTTTCCGGCGAAGGCTCGGCGCGGAATTCGATGCGCGACAGGATGCTGGTGACGCGCTCGCGCAAGGACGACATCAGCTCGGTGAACATCTCGAAGGATTCGCGCTGGTATTCCAGGAGAGGCTGCTTCTGCCCGTAAGCGCGCAGGTTGACGCCGTGGCGCAGCATGTCGAGCTGAGCCAGGTGGTCCCGCCAGCCCTGGTCGATCATTTGCAGGATCAGGCTCTTCTCCACCCGGCGCATGGTGTCGGGGCCGAGGGTCGAAGCCTTCTCCGTGAAGCGGGCGTCGGCGGCATGGGTGATGCGTTCGCGGATTTCCTCGTCGGCGATGCCTTCCTCCTGCGCCCAGTCCTTGAGCGGCAGGTTCAGGTTCAAGAGGCGCAAAGTCTCCTCATGCAGGCCGGCCAGGTCCCATTCCTCGTGCATAGCGCGCTCGGGGATGAACTTGGCCACCAGGTCGGCGACCACGTCGTGGCGCATGTCGGTGACATATTCGGACAGGTCGTCCGCCTGCATCATTTCGCGGCGCTGGTCGAAAATCACCCGGCGCTGGTCGTTCATGACATCGTCGTACTGCAGCAGGTTCTTGCGGATGTCGAAGTTGCGGGCTTCGACTTTCTGCTGGGCCTTCTCGATCGCCTTGTTGATCCAGGGATGGATGATGGCCTCGCCGGGCTGCAGGCCCAGGCGCTGCAGCAGGCTGTCCATGCGCTCGGAACCGAAGATGCGCATGAGATCGTCCTGGAGCGACAGGAAGAACTTGGACGCGCCCGGATCGCCCTGACGGCCCGAGCGGCCGCGCAACTGGTTGTCGATGCGTCGGCTTTCGTGGCGTTCGGTGCCGATGACGTACAGGCCGCCGGCCGCGAGCGCGACCTGCTTCTTCTCGGCGATGTCCTTGCGGATGGCCTCGCGTTCCTCGTCCGACAGCAGGCGCCCGCGGGTGCGCTCCTCCTCGGCGAAGCGGTATTCAGGATTGCCGCCGAGCTGAATGTCGGTGCCGCGGCCGGCCATGTTAGTGGCGATGGTGACCGCTCCCGGCACACCGGCCTGGGCGATGATGAAGGCTTCCTGCTCGTGGTACTTGGCGTTGAGCACATGCGCCTTGACCTTGGTCTTCTTGCGCAGAAGCTCGGCCAGCTTCTCGGACTTCTCGATCGACACCGTGCCGATCAGCGCCGGCTGCTGGCGCTTCTGGCAGTCCTCGATCAAGGTGATGATCGCGTCGTATTTCTCATCCACCGAGCGATAGACTTCGTCGTGTTCGTCCTTGCGGGCGCGCGTCACGTTGGGCGGGACCTCGACCACATCGAGGCCGTAGATCGAGCCGAATTCCTCGGCCTCGGTCATGGCCGTGCCGGTCATGCCCGAGAGCTTCGGGTACATGCGGAAATAGTTCTGGAAAGTGATGGTGGCGAGCGTCTGGTTCTCGTTCTGGACCTCGACGTGTTCCTTGGCTTCGAGCGCCTGGTGCAGGCCCTCCGACAGGCGGCGGCCTTCCATGATGCGGCCGGTGAATTCGTCGATCAGGTGCACCTTGCTGTCGCGGACCAGGTAGTCGACGTCGCGCTTGAACAGGTGGTGGGCGCGCAGGGCCTGGTTGGCGTGATGCACCAGGGAGATGTTCTGGATGTCGTAAAGGCCGCCGTCCTTGAGGATCCCGCGTTCGACCAGCAGCTTCTCGAGTGTTTCGGTGCCGGCGTCGGTATAGGTGATCGAACGCTGCTTCTCGTCCTTCTCGAAGTGCTCTTCCCTGAGCAGCGGGATGAGGGCGTCGACGCGCTCGTAGAGGTCAGTGCGGTCCTGGGAGGGGCCGGAGATGATCAGCGGCGTGCGCGCTTCGTCGATCAGGATCGAGTCCACTTCGTCGACGATGGCGTAGTTGAAGTCGCGCTGAACCATGTCTTCCATGGCGTATTTCATGTTGTCGCGCAGGTAGTCGAAGCCGAACTCGTTATTGGTGCCGTAGGTGATGTCGCAGGCATAAGCCGCGCGGCGGTCGATGTCGGTGAGGTTGTGCTGGATGCAGCCGACGGTGAGCCCCAGGAAGCGGTAGATCTGGCCCATCCAGTCGGCGTCGCGCTTGGCGAGGTAGTCGTTGACCGTGATGACGTGCACGCCCTTGCCCGACAGCGCGTTCAGGTACACCGGCAGGGTCGAGACCAGGGTCTTACCTTCGCCGGTGCCCATTTCCGCGATCTTGGCCCGGTGCAGGACCATGCCGCCGATCATCTGCACGTCGAAATGGCGCTGTTTCAGGGTGCGTTTGGCGGCTTCACGCACGGTGGCGAAGGCGTCCACCAGGATGTCGTCGAGGGTCTCGCCGGCGGCCAGGCGGCCTTTGAGCCAGTCGGTGCGTTCGCGCACGCCGACGTCGTCCAGGGCGGAAAGCTCGGCTTCCTTGGCGTTGATCTGGTCGACAATCGGGCGGAGGGACTTGATCAGCCGGTCGTTACGGGTGCCGAAAAGGCGTTTGGCGAGAGCGCCGAGCATCTAGACCTCGAAAATCGCGGATAGGAGAATGACGAGCGGTTCGCCGCGTGGATCATTATCCAACGCCGCACATAGGGAGTTGGGCCCCGGAGAGGGGGTCCCCTCAGGTGATGGCAGACAGATAAAAGCCGGATGCCCCGAAGTCAACGACACCGCCCGCGAATTCGGCTGATTTGCTTGATATTTCTTCGATTTAACGGGTGTGTGACGGGGCCGCCCACAGGGTGGGTTTTCGCCCGGCTGTAACCCCCGCCACCGCTTGTTCGGGCCAGACCGGTATGCCATTGAAGCGAGCTATTTTTTAACCCCCCTTCGTGCTGGACCCCCATGGCGCCGCCGGTCTCTCCCCTCGCCCCCGCTGTGACCCCCTCGCTGCCGCCGATCCCGGGGCTGCGCTTCGCCAATTTCGCCGCCGGAATCCGCTACACGGCGCGCGCGGACCTGATGGTCGCGGTCTGCGACCCCGGCACGGCCGTCGGCGGCGTCCTCACCCGCTCCTTGACCGCGTCGGCGCCGGTGCTGTCGTGCCGCGCGCACCTTAAGGGCGGCAGCGGCCGGGTGCTGGTGGTGAACGCCGGCAACGCCAACACCTTCACCGGACGCCAGGGCGAAAAGGACGTCGCCGACACCTGCGCCGCGGCGGCCCGGGAGTTCGGCTGCCGGCCTGAAGAGGTGTTCGTTTCCTCCACCGGCACCATTGGCGTGCGGCTGCCCGTCGAGAAGATCCTGAACGCCCTGCCGCAGATGAAAAACACCCTGTCGGATGAGGCCTGGATGGGCGCCGCCCGCGCCATCATGACCACCGACACGTTCCCGAAGCTGGCCACACGCACGGCCAAAATCGGCGGCGCCGCCGTCACCATCAACGGCTTCTGCAAGGGATCGGGCATGATCGCGCCCGACATGGGCACCATGCTGGCCTATGTCTTCACCGACGCGAAGCTGTCGGCAGGCGCGGTGCAGGCGATGCTGGCCGCGGGCTGCGACAAGAGCTTCAACTGCATGACAGTGGACAGCGACACCTCCACCTCCGACACGCTGCTCATGTTCGCCACCGGCAAAGCCGCTCATGACGCCATCACCGACGCCGCCGACCCGCGCGCGGCGGATTTTCGCGCCCAACTCGACGACCTGCTGATCGAACTGGCGCAACTGGTCGCCAAGGACGGCGAAGGCGCCACCAAGTTCATCGAGATCACGGTCACGGGCGCGGAACACAACGGGGCGGCGAAACGCATCGCGCTGGCCATCGCCAACTCGCCCCTGGTGAAGACCGCGGTGGCCGGCGAGGACGCCAACTGGGGCCGCATCGTCATGGCGGTGGGCAAGGCCGGGGAACGCGCCGACCGCGATAAACTCGCCATCTCCATCGGCGGCGTCGCCATCACCCGCGACGGCGAACCGGTGCCGGACTACGACGAAGCCCCGGTGACGAAACACATGCAGGGCCGGAAGATCGAGATCGACGTCGATGTCGGCATCGCCGGCGGCGAAGCCACGGTGTGGACCTGCGACCTGACCCATGGATATATCGACATCAATGGCTCATATCGCACCTGACGACGCCATCGCGGAAGACGAGGACGGCTGCTGGGCGGCCGGTGTTGAACCGCGCGCCGGCCTGCCCATCGTCCTGGTCAGCGCCGTGGCGCTGCTCGACGCCGACGCGCGCATCCTTCTGGCGCAGCGCCCCGCCGGAAAGTCCATGGCGGGACTGTGGGAGTTCCCGGGCGGCAAAGTGGAACCGGGCGAGACCCCCGAAGCCGCGCTGATCCGCGAGCTGAAGGAGGAGTTGAGCATCGATATCCGCGCCAGCTGCCTGGCGCCGCTGGGTTTCGCCTCCCATTCCTATGAGACATTCCACCTGCTGATGCCGCTTTATATATGCCGGCAGTGGCGTGGACGGCTGGAGCCGGCCGAGGGCCAGAAGATCGCCTGGGTGCGGGCGCGGAACCTGCGGGATTTCCCCATGCCCCCCGCCGACGAGCCGCTCATCCCGCTGCTGCAGGACTGGCTTTAACGCTCTAAACTGGGCCGATGACCGGCACGCCCACCGCCTGCATCCTGATCATCGGCGACGAGATCCTCTCGGGCCGCACCCAGGACACCAATATCAAATACATGGCCGGGCGCCTGGCGCAGCTCGGCATCAAGCTCAAAGAAGCACGCGTGGTGCCCGACCAGCCCGACGCCATTGTCGCGGCGGTGAACTTCTGCCGGGTGCTCTATACCTATGTCTTCACCACCGGCGGCATCGGCCCGACCCACGACGACATCACCACCGCCTGTATCGCCCGCGCCTTCGGCCGCAAGGTCATCCGCCATCCCGAGGCCGAGAAGAAACTGCGCGCATTCTACAAGGACTCTGTGAGCAAAGGCGGCGGCGTCAACGAGGCCAGGCTGAAGATGGCCGAGACGCCTGACGGCGAGGGTGTGACCCTGATCGAGACTCTGGTGACCTCGGCGCCCGGCTACCGCATCGAGAATGTGTTCGTGATGGCGGGCGTGCCGTCCATCGCCCAGGCCATGTTCGAAGCCGCGGTGCCGCTGCTGCGCAAAGGCGACCCGGTCTATTCGGGCAGCGTCGACGGCGAAGTGCGCGAGGGCGACATCGCCGCCGATCTCGCCGCGCTGCAGGAGAGATACCCGAGCGTCAGCCTTGGCAGTTACCCCTCGGTGCGCGACAACAGGCTGTTCACCAGCATCGTCGCGCGCGCCACCGACAAGGCGCTCATCGTCGAGGTGCTCGCCGGGGTCGCCGACATGATGCGCAAGTTCGGCGCCGCGCCGGCGGTCAACGCGCCTTAGGTTCCCTTGCGGCCGCCGGGGCGCCGGCCTTTCTTCTTGAACCCACCCCGTTTTGCCCGCGCCCTGGCCTGATCGGTCGCGGAAAAATCCGGGGTGTCCGGGATCACCTTCCTGGGCGCTTCGCTCCTGGGCTGGGGAGCCGGCGTCGCCGGTTCGGCCTCCTCCTTGAATCCGCAGGCGATGAGATCGGCGCGCATATGCTCCGGCGGCGGCGCCTTGACCTTGATGGGGTCGCGCTTTGAATGCATCGGGATGGCCACCGCGCGCGCATGCAGCATCAAATCGCCGGCCAATTCCTTGCGCCCGTAGACCTTGTCCCCCACCACCGGACAGCCGAGTTCGGCGCAGTGAACGCGGATCTGATGGGTGCGGCCGGTGAGGGGATACAGTTCGAGCCACGTGCGCTTGCCGTGCGGCGTGTCGATGGACCCGCGCACTTTATAGTCGGTGATGGTCTCCTGGCCGTTGCGGGGATCGGCCACCATTTTCCACCCCGGCCCCTGGCCGGCCTTGCGGATCGGAACCTTGATGCGCCCTTCGCTCTCCCGCGGCGCACCGTCCACCAGGGCCCAGTAGGTCTTGCGTACCTTGCCGGCGGCGAACAGATCGCCCACCTGGCGCAGCGCCTTGGTGTGCCGCCCGAGCACCAGGCAGCCGGAGGTGTCGCGGTCGAGGCGATGGCACAACGACGGCGGCCGATGCAGCCCGAAGGCGAGGTGGAGGAAGCTCTCCTCCAGGTTCGGCCCGCCGCCGAAACCGGCGTGCACCGGGATGCCCGGCGGCTTGTTGATCACCAGGATCATGCCGTCCCGGTGCAGCAGGCGGGCGAGGATCTCTTCGGCGGAAAGGCCTTTGGCGGCGGGATTGGGCATGGCCGCGGCAAGCTGGCCCAGAAAGACCGTTGCCGCAAGATTTAACCGCCGGATTTAATAGCTAGGCCGCCTTCTTGAAGCGCAGCAGGCTCACGGCATTGATCCCGGAGCGTCCGCTGATGTCGGGGATCACTTCCTCCACCGTGATACGTCCGGTCGCGGCCAGTTCCTTGACCACGGCGCACAGATCCTCGCAGAGATTCAAGGCGCGGGCCCGTTCCCGGGGATACAAGGGTGATTCAGACATGTCGGCCGCGAGTTCGAAGCTGACCGGTTCGAACAGCAATACATGCGCGCTTTTGACGGTGTCGAGCAGACGCGGGAAAAAATCCCGGGGAAAGGGATTGGCGTAGACCAAGGCGAAATTGCTGTAGACCAGGACGTTCTTGTCCCGAAGAAAGCCGAAATCGGCGGCCTCGCTGTCGAAATTCACCGCCCGCACATTGGCAAGCCCGCCGATCGCCGCCAGACGCTCAAGGCAGGTCTTGCCGAAGGAGGCGATCTCGCCGCCGTAGAACCGGACCTCCGGCCACAACCCCGCCAGTCCGACGAGATCGATCCCCGCGCCGCAGCCGATCTCGAACACCGTGTCGACGGCTTCGCTGACATGACCGGAGATCACATGGCGCACCAGCGCGTCATGTAGGGTCACGCAGAAGTCCGTCCGCACGCGCAGCCACTGTCCCATGTGGGGTTGGAGCACGGTTTGATGCCCATAGCGTTCCACCGGGTGCATGCCCGCGGCCTTGCCGGGGTGCAGCAGCCCCGCGGTGAGATGCGCGTGCAGGGCGGCTATGACCCGCGGCAGGGGTGCTCCCTTCGCCGACTCACGCTCAATCACCTCGAGGTAATCCCGGTAGTCCGCGTGCGTGAATTTTTCCCGACGTGTGTCCATTGCCAGTTACCGCCGAGCGTGGGTTCTGCGATTGTTATCGTCGCGGCCTTCGGGATTCGGATAGAATCCGCCGCACCGGACTTTAGCGCCATCCCCGATCCCTTTGGAACCCCGTGACGATGAGCGACCTTGAAGGCAGCGGGGATTCGGTCGCGGCCTTGCGGAGTCTTGGCGTCGTGGAGATGAACGCCAACCGCTTTGACGCGGCTCTGGTGTTTTTCCGGCGGGCGCTGAAGCAGGAGGCCGAGACTGGCCTCGCCATGCTGGCGGCCGTGTGCCTGGTGCATACCGAAGGCCTCGCGGCGGCCGTGAACAGCCTGGTGGAATGCGGACTGGTCCCGGCCGAATGGCGGTCGGCCTCTTTCACCGACCGGGAATTTCTCGACCGGATACACCCCCGCCATGCCGTGCCGCTTTTCCTGATTTTCGATGCGTTGAGGCGCAATCCCGAAGCCGCGCATATCGGCGTGAGAGCCTGGCGCGACGGCACCGTGCAGGAGCAGCGCTATCTCTATCACCGCCTGCCCATTGTCCTGTTGAAATGCGGACGGCAAGCCGAAGCCGGTGAAATCTTCCTTCAATCCCTGGATCTGGGATTTCCCGCGGTCGACTTCCGCCCAAAGTTTCCCGCGCATCCCCTCAGCCACTTCGCTCCGGCGGCGGCGGCGACGATGCTGGCAGCGGACAGCGCCCGATATGAGGAGACTCTTCTCGCGCGGGAAGCAGGCCCCGCCGCGATGTGGCAGCCGCGGGGGATGCATGGCGCTCCCGTGATCCTGCGCGGCGTCAGCCGGGACGACGACGCCACCGGCTTTTTTGAACTCACGCCCGGCGGACCCGGCGCGGAGGCCTTGCGCATCACAGCACACAGGACGGGCACGGGAGGCGGATACGCATATTGGACAGCGGCCTGTGCCGATGCCCGGCCGGGAATGACCTATCTGTGCCGCCTGGCGGTGCCGGGCGGGGACTCGTCATCGGTGGAGTTCCAGGTTCCGGCGCCGTCTCCCGCGCGCGCCGCGGTGTCGGCCGGGGATGCGGTCGGCATGACCGGGGCGGTCCTCTGCGGCACGGTGGCAGCAACCGCGCCCGGCGCCCAGTATCGCGTGGAATACGGAGCGCAGGCCACGGCACTGGAGCACAGCACGCCCTGGCGGCCCGTGCCGCCGCCGCGGTTGGCACGGGCGCGAGACCTGCTCTACCGGCAATCAGGTCATTGGCAGCCCATGAGCACGTCGTTCTCGCTGAAGCCGATTCATGCCGAGCACGGCATCCCCGGCGGCGAAGGACGCCTGTGCCTGCGCTTTGGCGCGCCGTTCGCCCGCGACCGCAACCAGCTCAACGGGATTGGGTCTCATGAAATGCCGCTCGGTTTCAACTGGGCGCGAGGGTCGGCCGGGCACGGATTGTCCGTCGGCGCCGGACAGATGGATTTGCGCGACGCGCAGCTGACTTTCACCGTGCGCGGCGCGGCGCTTACGCAACGCGGCGCGGCGCTGCATTTCTGGATCGGACGCGATGCCGAAGACGCCGCCGGCCCCTTCACATCGCAATGGGCGTTGACCGCCGCACCGTTCCCCGATCAGGCGCTGGAGGATGGACACTGGCACGACGTTACCTTCGCGCTCCCCGACGATCCGCGCGCCTGGACCTACACCGGCAACAATCCCGCCGAACAGGGGCCGCGCGCCGCGCGCTACCGGCGTTTGCCGTTGCACGACACCTTGTCCGGCAACAACCATACCTTCGTGCTGATCTTCGCCTTCGGATCGCCCCGCACACCGCCGCTCGGCAGCCTCGACCTCTATGCCGTTTCCGCGCGCTATCGCGATCACTCCCTGCTTTCGGCTGCGGCAGGGTCGCAGCTGGTCGAATCTCCGCAGAGTGGAGTCTGCGACCCCTCGCATGTGACGGACGGCATCCGCGGCGAGGATGCGGCGCTGTGGACCAGCGGCGAAGCGCCCGCGTATCCGCTGAGCTTCAGGTGGCGCTTATCCCGGCCGGCGCGGATCACGCATTTCCAGATAAATCAGCATCCCTATTGGCCGGCACGGCAAGCCGAGGTCTGGGGCACGGACGATGCCGGCGTGCCAGCGCTGCTGTGGTCCGGTCCGTTGCCGGACGGCCGCGCCAGTTCCCACGATCCGCCCCATTGCCGCGTCGAGACACCGAACGCCCCGAAGCGTTGCGTTGCCGTGGAATTGCGCCTTCTGTCCGGATACGGCGACTCCCGCTGCGGCGTCGAGGGATTTGAGCTGTACGGCGAGGGTGCGGTCTTCACCGGCGACGGCGACTCTTGCACAGTGAGCGAGGAGGTCGCCGGCCTCACGCCGGGCACGACGCTGTTCTACCGCGTCGTTATCGACGACGCCGGCCGCCGCACCGAAAGCGGCATCGCGGCCGTGTCCCTGCCCGCCGACAGTCAACCGGTCCTGGAATCGGCCACGCCGCTCGAACGCGGCGCCGGTAGTCCGGCCTGCGTGGCGATCCGCGGCAACGCCATGGGATTGGAGACCGCACTCTGGGCGGAATGGATTTCCGCGGATGGCGCCGTGGCGAAGGGAGAGCCGGTTTCATTGGGATGTCAGCCCACGGCGCGCCATATCTACTGCGTTCCGCCGGCGCCGCGCGGCGCCGCCGGCCGCCTGTGGATCCATGCCCGCAACGCCGCCGGTGAGACCCGACGCCACGTTCCGGGATGGGGCGCGTAGAAAATGGCGGTTCAACGCCGCCGCATCACGCTCTAGAATCAGCCATGGATTCCATATCTCCCGAGATAAAAGCCGCCCTGCTCCGCGACGATGCGTTCCTCATCGGCAAGCCCTTCCCGCTCCAGGGCGACAACGCCAGGGTGATCCAGGCGAACGCCCGGCATATCGCGCTGCTCCTGCGCGACACCGCCATCCCCGACCGCGCCAGCCGCGCCGCCGCCTTTGCCGAAAATCTGCTCGACGCCAACATCCAGGCCCATGTCACCGGCCGGGTCGATTGCGCACGCGGCTGCGACCATTGCTGCAAAACCTATGTCAGCGCTTCGATCCCGGAAATCCTGCTGCTGGCCCGCGCGGTGCGCGGTCAAGCCGCCAAAACCGGGCGCGTGAACCAAGCCGCGGCCAAGTCCTGCAGCGTCCAGCAGTATGTCCGCGAAGAGCTGCGCCTGCCTTGCCCGATGCTGGAGAACCGGGGCTGCTCCGAGTATCTGTCGCGGCCCATGGTGTGCCGGGCGGTGCTGTCGAAATCCCTCGACACCTGTCTCAGGATCTTCGAACTCAAGAGCGGCGAACAATTCACGCCGGCGGACGCCAGCGCCGCGGTGCGGATGTTGTGCATCATCATCCTGCGCGCCGGGCTGATCCT
>JAYRKL010000021.1:0-67371 GCA_041905795.1 Rhodospirillaceae bacterium
GGGCGCCGCGGCCTTGGACTTGAAGATCTCGCCGGTGGCGGGATCGAACCGTTCCAGCGCGTGGTAGTTCTCGGCGTTGGGCGCGGTGAACGGATGCCCTTTGCCCTTCTCGGTGATCACATGCAACAGCACCGCGCCTTTGCCGGCGCCGTCCTTGATGGCGGACAGGATCCCGGTGAGGGCCGCGACATCGTGACCGTCGACCGGCCCTATATAGGTGCAGCCCAATTGGTCGAACAGGGTATCGGCGTCGGCGAGGCGGGCGCGGGCGGCGGCGGTTTCATGGGGGAACTTGCCGGCCAGCAGTTTCTGGACGTCGGCCGCCGACAGGCATTCCCGCGTGCCGGTGATGTCCTTCAGGTAGCTGGTGAGCGCGCCCAGGGACGGCGCGATCGACATGCCGTTATCGTTGAGGATCACGGTCAGGCGGCTCTCCAGGGCGCCGGCGTTGTTGAGGGCCTCGTACGCCATGCCGGCGCTCATGGCGCCGTCGCCGATCACCGCGATGACGTGGTTGTCGCCGCCCTTGTGATCGCGTGCGGCCGCCATGCCCAGCGCCGCGGAGATGGAGGTAGAGCTATGCGCCGTACCGAAGGGGTCGAACTCGCTTTCGGCGCGCAGGGTGAAGCCGTAGAGGCCGCCGCGTTTGCGGATCGAACGGATCCGGTCGCGCCGGCCGGTCAGGATCTTGTGGGGATAGGCCTGATGGCTCACGTCCCAGATCAGACGGTCGGCGGGCGTGTTGAAGACGTAATGCAGCGCGACGGTCAGTTCGACCACGCCCAGGCCGGCGCCGAAATGGCCGCCGGTGGTGGAGGCGGCGTCGATGGTCTCGGCGCGCAGTTCGTCCGCCAGCTGCGGCAGCTGCGCCGGCGCGAGGCGG
Source organism: Rhodospirillaceae bacterium (assembly GCA_041905795.1). GTDB lineage: Bacteria > Pseudomonadota > Alphaproteobacteria > Rhodospirillales > Rhodospirillaceae > SHVO01. Next base: position 884 of record JAYRKL010000021.1, read on the forward strand.
CGCAGGTCGGTAACAGACTGTATCCGGTCGAGAAGCGGTGTTGCGGCGCGTGCCAAGGTTCGGTCCTTAAATCGTTCTTCTTATGCGGGCTTCAGGTTTCAAGCGGGCAGGTTTCAAAAAGTGGTGCGCGGGGGTCCCATACGGTCCCGTGCGGGATCTTCTGCCGGATGTCCAAATCCCCCGGCCGCGCCCACCCTCTCAGCCGTGAGGCAGCCGCGGTTTGGAACGGTCCTGGACTGTTTTTCCAGTGACTTGTTTCCTATAGGGATTTTGCCAGATCGGACGACCCGGAAGAAGGTCCATAGTTGCGCCCTTTCCATTGGCCGCCCTGGTTCTTGCCGTGGGCGAGGGCGGAGTCGATGGTCATGGCGCAATAGAGGGCCGCGGCGACCGGCAATCCCAAGGCTTCCCAAGGGTTTCGCTGATAGTCCAGAAGCGTGGGCCGGTAGGTCCAGGCCATGAGACCCGTGGCCGCGAGTCCCGCCAAAGTTGCAATACCATGTCCGTGCCACAAAGACGTCAAGACCACCACGGCCGGTCCGAGGAAGACCAGGGCCAGCCCCAGCACCGCGCCGGCCACCTGTACGCGCGAGTGTCCCAACTGGGTGAAGGCGGTGCGTTTGACCATGGTCCACAGGGGATCGAGGGAGTCCGCGGCGCGCAGGGAATGGCTGTCGTCGGCCAGCCCCAGCCACGGCCGTCCTCCGCTGCGCTTTACAATCCGCGCCAGCGCGCAGTCGTCGATGATCTCGCCCTTGATGGCCTCGAGCCCGCCGGCGGCGGCAAGGCGCGCGCGGCGCACCAGCACGCAGCCGCCGGCCGCGGCGGCCACCCGCGCGCGCGGATCGTTGGCCGCCCGGAATGGATAGAGCATCTGGAAGAAATAGATGAAGGCCGGGATCAGCAGGTGCTCCCAGGGGCTTTTGCAGCGCAGGCGCACCATCAGCGACACCAGATCGTGCCGGCCCGTGAGCGCCATGTGGACCAGGCGCGTCAGGGTCGCCGGCGCGTGGACCACGTCGGCGTCGGTGAACCAGATGAAGTCCGCATCGCCTGCCTGCCCGAGGCCGGCGTTGAGCGCGGCGAGCTTTCCGGTCCAGCCGGCCGGCAACGGCGGGGCGGTGATCACTTCCACCTTTGCGGTGCCGGGCGCGACCGCGCCGGCAACACGGGCGCGCGCAGCGGTGTCGTCGCTGGAGGAATCATCGACGACGACGATGCGCAGTTCGCCCTGGTAAATCTGCCCGCGCAGGCTGCGCACACAGGCCTCGATGGTGGCGGCCTCGTTGCGCGCCGGCACGATGGCGGTGACGGACGGCCAGCTTTGCGGCGGATCGAGCGCCGGCGGCAGGCGCTGGTCGCCGCGCCAGAAGTCCCGGTGGAAAAAGGCCAGGTAGCACCAGGCCAACAGCGAGAAGCCGGCGACGAAGGCAATCATGGCAGCCACAAACCGGCGAGGCCGGAGATGGCGGCGGCGGCGAACCCGAAAGGCCCGAGCGCGACGCGGCCGGCGATGGGATCCCGGCGGCGGAGCTTCGCGACCAGCCGGTCGGCGACCGACACAATCACGGCGGTCTCGGCGGCGAGACTCTTGTGGCGCATGGCCTTCGGCAGGCGGCGGGCTTCGGTCATCAGGCGTTCGGTGCCGTCCAGGCACCGGTCGAGCACGCCCCGCAGTCCGGGTGTCGCCGCGTCCTTCCTGAGATCGTCGGCCGACGCTCCGGCCGCGCGCATCCAGTCTTCCGGCAGGTAGACGCGATCGAGCGCGGCATGGTCCTTGGCGCAGTCTTGCAGGTGATTGATCACCTGCAGCGCATTGCACAGGGCGTCGGAAAGCGGATGCAGCGCCTGATCCTCGCCGTGCAGATCGCACAAAAAACGTCCTACCGGCGCCGCGGAGCGCAAGCAGTAATCGATCAGCTCATTCCAATCCGCGTAGCGATGCTTGACGGCGTCCTGCTTGAACGCCGAGATCAGGTCGAGCCCGTGACGCGCGGAAATCCCGGTTGCCGCCAGCGTGCGGCGCAGCGCCTCGGCCTTGGCGTAGTCGGGGTCGCCGCTGCCGTTCACCAGCGCCGCGGCGAAGCCGTCCAGCCGGCGGACCTTGTCGCCGGGCGCGAGGGCGGGATTGTCGGCGATGTCGTCGATGGCGCGGGCGAAGGCGTAATAGGTCGCCACATGCGGGCGCAACGGGCGCGGCAGCAGCCACGATCCCACGGGGAAGTTCTCATCCCCGGCGCCCTTTCCGGACGGTGTCTCGATCCCCACGGCGACGCTCACTGACGGTCCCTGTTGCGAAGGCCAGTTCAATACGCGAGGCGGCCATGATGGATCAAGAAATCCCGTTGATCCGGATCAAGAAAGCCTCGAAAAATCAGCGGAAAGTATTGGCAAGATTGCGGAAAGACGAATTGACCTGTCAGGCCCCAATCGCCACACTGCGCCACCTTTTGCCGCATGGCCCCCGCATTCCATGAACGTCGTCAGCCGCAGCCAACCGACGGATCCCCTCGTCACCCGCGCCCCGCTCAAGATCGGCTCGGACGAGCACAAGCACGCGTTCTGCCGCATGCTGCTCGACACCTTCAATCCCTATAAACCGGCGATCATCGACTGGCCCGAACTGGCGCCCGACGCGCTGGCGCGCGTCACCGGCCTGCCGGTCTGGACCATCGCCGTGGAAACCGAGGATCGGGCCTCGGCGCATATCGGCCTCATGGCCGAACGGACCGGCGATCCGCTGATACGCGAAGCGCTGACCCTGATGGCCTTCGAGGAAAATCGCCATCGCAAGGTGCTCGACGCCCTGGTGGCGCGCTACGGAATCAAGCTCGACCCCTTGCCCAAATACGTGCCGTCGCCGCGTACCGAGTGGAATTTCATGTCCACGGGTTACGGCGAGTGCCTGGATTCCTTCTTTGCCTTCGGCCTGTTCGAGCTGGCGCGCCGGTCGGGTTATTTCCCGCCGGAACTGGTGGAAACCTTCGAGCCGGTGATCGCGGAGGAAGCGCGGCATATCGTGTTCTTCGTCAACTGGGCGGCCTACACCCAGGCCAATACGCCGTGGCTCGCCAAGCCCTGGTTCGCCGCCAAGCGCCTCGCCCATCTTGCGCTCAACGGTTTGTCGCGGGTCGGCATCGCCGGCGACCAGGACGATTTCGCCACCACCGGCAAGGACGCCGTCGGCGTCGATATCGAGCTGGCTCAGTTCATGGACCTGTGCCTCGCGGAAAACGAGCGCCGCATGGGCGGTCTTGATGGCAGGCTGCTGCGGCCCATGATCATGCCGCGCGCCGTCAGGGCCGCCCGCTTCTTCATTCGCTAGTTCTCATCCGCGGATCCGGATTTTCGCCATGGCCACGTCTCTCCCGCAGGTCCCGCCGACCCGCATCGACTTCACGCCCGAGGACCAGGAGTGGATCGCAAACCGCATCAAGGACGTGCTGGCCAGCGGCCGGTTGACCCTGGGCGCTTTCGGAGAGCAGTTCGAACGTGAGTTCACGAACCTCACCGGCTCCAGACATGCCATCGCCGTCAACAGCGGCACGGCGTCGCTGGAGATCATGCTGCGCGCCATGGATGTGGCCGGCAAGGACGTGCTGGTGCCCGCGAACACTTTTTTCGCCACCGCGTCGGCGGTGATCGGCGCCGGCGGCCGGCCGGTGTTGATGGACACCGACGTCGCGACCCTGTCCACCAGTCTCGACGAGATCAAACGCCGCCTCACCCCTGAGACCGCCGGCATCATGATCGTGCATATTGCCGGCATCATCACCGCCGAGATGCCGGCTATCGCCGCCTTCGCCAGGTCCAAGGGCCTGTGGATGATGGAAGACGCGGCCCATGCGCAGGGCGCCACCCTCGACGGCAAACACGCCGGCACGTTCGGCCTCGCCGGGTCGTTCTCGTTCTATCCGACCAAGGTCATGACCTCGGCCGAGGGCGGCATGATCGTCACCGACGACGATCGCATGCGCGAGGAAGCGCATCTCTACCGCGACCAGGGCAAAGCCAGCTTCCTGCAGAACACTCATGTGCGCATGGGTTACAACTGGCGCATGTCCGAGCCCCACGCCGTGATCGGCCTCAGGCATCTGCAAGGTTTCGCCGGCCTGCTCGCGGGCCGGCGCAGGATCGCGCGCCTCTACGACGCGGCCTTCGCCGGCGGCGACCTGATCCGTCCCATCGCCACGCCCAAGGGCTGCGAACCGAATTATTACAAATACGTGGTCATGCTGCCCGACGGCTGCGACCGCGCCGCCCTCAAGGGCTGGCTCAAGCAACACCACAACGTCCACTGCAGCGGCGAGGTTTACGAGGTGCCCCTGCACAGGAACGAGGTCCTCCGGCACCTTGACCCGGGCAACCTGACCGGCGCCGAGACCGCCTGCGGCCGGCATATATGCCTGCCAATCTTTGCGAGCATGACCGAAACCCAGGGCCGCCAGGTTGTGGAAGCCCTTACGGATGCGAAAGCCAAGGGCCTGTTGTAGGGCGCCGTCGCGCGATTTTCATTTCGCGTTAAGCAATTTTAAAGCGACTCAAGCGTTATCATCGGCACCCCACGGAAGGACCGATCATGCGCACCACCCTTGTCAACCTAACCACCGGATTCATAACAATTTTTGGTCTGAGCCTGCCGGCGGGTCCCGCGGCTTCGGCGCCGGCGCGCTCGGGGATCGAAAAGCCCGCCGATCTGGCCGGCCTGGACGGCGCGTTTTACGCCGAGGTGTTCCCGACCTTCCCGGCCACCAGCGACAACGCCAGCTACATCCGCCTGGGCAATGACAACAACGCCGCCTCGGTGTTCCACGTCACCGCCGTCGGCGCGCCCTCGGGCGAACTCTACGGCACCGGCGACATCACCGTGCCGGCCCACGCCACGCCGCAGTACGACATCAGTAACTTCCTGACCCGGATCGACGCCCTGCCGTTGGCCAACGGCGACACCAGCTATTCGTTCTACCTGAACAACGACGACCCCAACACCTACTTCCAGACCGTGATCTACAACGGCGGCAACGGCTTCTTCGAGGACACCACCATCTGTTCCCCCGGCGCCAGCATGCAGGGCAGCAAGAACGTGGCCAACGTGCACACCTCGAAGCTCGCCGGGAACCAGTATCCCGCGACGATCTTTATTCACAACCTGCTCTACGTGGACGCCGAGTACAAAGTGACCGTGCGCGATTCCGGCACCGGCAACGTGCTTGGCACCGTAGCCAGCGTGCCGGTCAAGGCCAACAGCACCACGACTTATCCGTTCTCGTACTTCGAGAGCCGCGTGACCATTCCCAACAGCGTGGTCCATGCGACCCTGGAGTTCAAACCCACCACGGCCTTCGCCGCGGTGCTGGACCCCACCGGCACGCCGCCGAACCCGGATCCGGACGACATCGGCGCGATCTTCGGCAACACGGTGTTCAACGCCAAATTCAGCGCCTTCCTCAATCTCTCCAACAAATGCCGGATCAACCGCTAAGACCTGCGGTTAATCTTGCGTGACATGAGACTCCAGGGGCGCGGTATCGCCGCGCCCCTGCTAGAGCATTTTCCGATGAAGTGGATGCCGGTTCATCGCAGAAAATGCGACCAAACCAAAAAAAGATTAGAGCATGATCGCGATTCAATATGATTCGATCATGCTCTAATGTCAGGGTGTAGCTGTTTCCGGGATGCCTGACATGCGCGTGCTTGCCGTTGTGATCCTTGCCCTCGTTGTTGCCGCTAGGCCCGCACCGGTGCGCGCCTGGGGGTGGGACGGACACCGCGTCGTCTGCGCGGTGGCGTGGGACGAACTGACGCCCGCCGTGCGGGCCAGGATCGAGGCCATCATGGGAACGCCCGGCCGTGACGCTTTCGCCGAGAGCTGCCTGTGGGCGGACGACGTGATCCGCTGGCGCAAGGAGACCGCGTCCTGGCACTATTTGAACGTTCCGAAAGGCGCCGCCAAGGTGGACCTGGCCCGGGACTGCGCGCCGCCCAACAGCTGCGCGGTCGAGCAGATCTCCTTGCATGCCGAGCGTCTGAAGCGCCCGTGGGCTCTGGACGACCTCAGGTTCACCGCGCATTTCATCGGCGATATCCACCAGCCGCTTCATATCAGTTATGCCGAGGATCGCGGCGGCAATGAGATCAAGGGCCGGTTCGAGGGGCTGGACACCAATATGCATGCGCTCTGGGACTACAACATGCTGGATTCCACCCATAAGACCTGGCCGGAGATCGCCGCCGACCTGCACGGCCGCATCACCGCGGCCGACCGCCAAGCCTGGCAGTCCGGCACGCCCACCGACTGGGCGAACGAGAGCCTGGCCGTCACCCTGAGCGCGCCGGTGGGCTATCACCCGTACGATCCGCCGTTCGTTCTCGGCGAGGACTACGCCAGGACCAATCTGCCCACCGTCTACCGGCAGATCGAGAAGGCCGGGGTGCGCCTGGCCTGGGTGCTGACCCGGGCGCTGCAATAGCCGGGGAACGGCGGGAGTCGCCGGGGACCGGGTGCAGCCCGGCTTCTATCGGTCGTCGGGCCGAACCGGGGTTGCCTGCGGCCTCAAATGCCCCAGGTCGCAAAAATGCCGCGATTGCCGCCGAAATGCCTTCCGGTTGTCTCACGGTCATCCCAATCCCGGAGTTTTATCAGTGGGCTGGCTCTCCAGCGCTGAGAGACTTTCGGGAGGATGAGACAATGGAAAACCTGGATCGCTTCTTCGACGTCTACGACCGCTTCCTGCCGCGCTATTTCGGCGAGATCGCCGTGGCCGCGATGCTGTTCGGCTCCGTGTTCTTTTTCGCCCTTTAGGCCGCAAAAACCGCGCGGCCTCCCGGGCCACGGGCTGCTATACCTGTTCCATGAACAGGCTCTTCCTTCTCCGCATTCTTTCCGCCGCAGTTGTCCTGAGCGCGATGATCTTCTCCGGCGCCGGGGCAGCCCCGGCATTGCCGCGCCTGGCGCCCTTGGGTGTCGACCTGGAGGGGACCTGGGACGGCCTGCTGCAAACCACCACCGGCTCTCTCCCCATTTCCTTCTCCATCGCCACGATCGAAGGAAAATCCACAGTGGCCGTCGATATCCTCGAGCAAAGTGTCCGCGATATCCCGGTCAACGCCGCGACCCGGGTGGGCGACAAACTCCGCCTGGAGTCTGCCGCGCTGGAGGGCGTGTTCGAGGGCACCGTCACGCCCACGGCCGGCACCATGCAAGGCACCTGGATCCAGGCCGGCAAACGCCTGCCCTTGAGTCTTAAACGCCGCAGCGAATAACCGCGAAACCTCGAGAGGGCCGCTTGCGCCAGTCGATGGACGCCGCCTGATCAGAGAGATCCAGAGGGGCGCCTGAATGAGAACCAGCCGCCAATCGCCAGACCCACGAGGCTCCAGGAAATCTCACGGGCGCGCCGCGCCAGCGCAATCGCCACGCCCACTTCGGGTGCGCCGGTGAGCGCCCCGCCCAGAAGCGCGATGGCGCCGTCCTGGAAACCGAGATGGGCCGGGATGAAGAAGCTCACCGAGCGGGCGATGGAGACGATGCCTTCGATCATCCAGGCGTCGGTGAAGCTGACGGGATAGCCCAGGAACCGGAACAGGACGAACATCTCGACCGCGCCCGCCATCCAGCAGGCGAACGCGAGGAGGTAAGAGGTGGTGAAACGGCGCGGACTCTCGCGCATGAAGTAAAACAGCCGTCCTTCGATCTCCTCCAAGGCCCGTAGCGCCCGATCGAATTTGTTCCAGCGGCTCCGCTCCAGGCGGGCGTGCAGGGCTGCGAGCAGGCGGCTGTGCAGGGCCACCAGCACCAGGACCATGAATCCGGAGATCACCACCGCGGCGCCGAGGATGATCCGCTCCGGCGTGGGCGGCAGCAGATGGCGATGGACCAGAAGACCCACCGCCACCGCCAGGAACGGCACCTGCGCCAGGCTGTTGACGGTCTGGATCAGGAGCAGCGAGGCGGTTCCCTCGGTGTAGGAGACGCCGTAGTGCCGCTTGAGGAGCAGAGCCTTGAACGGTTCGCCGCCGAAGGCTCCAAAGGGCATCAGCACGTTGAGGGCTTCGCCCACCATCTGCACCAGCCACAGGCGGAAAAACCACAAGCCGGTGGCCGGCAGCGAGCGGAACATCAGCAGCCAAGAGACGACATCGGACAGGAAGCCGGCCGCGAAGACGGCCAGCACCGCCGCGACGCCTGGAATTCCGAGGCGCGAGAGGATCGCGCCCACGGCGGCGAGATCGCTGTCATGCAGGATCCAGGCGAACAGCGCCGCGCCGCCCGCGAAAGCAAGCAGCTTGAGGGCCCACATATCAGGCCGCGGAAGACTTTTGGGCGCGCACCCAGGCGAGGGTGTGGTCGAGGCCTTCCCGCAGATCGACCTGGGGCGCGAAGGCCAGCAGCGCCCTGGCGCGGTCCATGGTGGTCACCGAGCGGCGGATGTCGCCCGGACGCGCGGGCTCGTATTTCACCGCCGAGCGGGACTTGGCCAGCGCCAGGATCGTGCGGGTGATCTCGTTGATGGTCACTTCGACGCCGGTGCCGATATTGATGATGGCGCCGTCGGCGGTGCTGGAGAACAGCGCCGTGACCACGGCGTTGGCGACATCGGTGACATAGACGAAATCGCGCGTCTGGTCGCCGTCGTCGAAGATGGTGATCCGGTCGCCGGCGACGGCGCGGTCGAGGAAGATCGAGATCACGCCCGAGTACCAGCTCGACGGGTCCTGGCGCGGTCCATAGACGTTCATGAACCGCAGCGCCGTGAACTTCAGGCCGTAGAGGCGGGTGTAATAGTCGAGGTAGATCTCGGCGGCCAGTTTATCGATGCCATAGGGGGAGGCCGGCCGCGCCGGGGACTCTTCCGACACCGGCACCGGCGCGTCGTCGTCATAGACCGCCGAGGATGAGGCGAAGGCCACCTTGGCGACCTTGTGGCGGCGCGCGTATTCCAGGAGCCGCGCCGTGCCGGCGAGGTTGACCTCGATATCGGTGACCGGGTCGTCCATGGAGACCGGCACCGCGGTCTGCGCGGCGAAATGGGCGATGCGCTGGATCGGGCCGTATTTGGCCACGGCGGCGGCCAGCGGTTCGGCCAGGTCCTTGGTGACATCGCCGCCGACGAAGGTGAATCGCGGGTGGCCGTCCCATTGCGCGAGGTTGGCCATATATCCCGAACTCAGGTTGTCGAGCACCGAGACCTTGCAGCCTTGGGCGATGAGCAGGTCGACGGTATGGCTGCCGATGAAGCCGGCGCCGCCCGTGACCAGCACATGGGTATCTTGGAGAGTGCTGGCGATGTCGGCCGGGAGCGTCAAGGCGCGGTGGCTTTCACGGTGAGAGGCAATTCGACCCCGTCCCGGGGCACGATCCTGCCGTCCTTGGTAAGCCCGAAACGATGGCCGCGCCAGACGAATGTGCGCCGTGTCAGGGCGATGTACCAGGAGGCCAGCGCCAGCAGATCCCGCAGCGGCAACAGCCACAGCGCCGCCAGGCCTTCCCGGTCCTTGAGATACCGCGCGGAAATCACCGCGGCGGTGCCGAGGCGCACGGCCAGCGCCGCCGCCAGCACCTCCAGGCCGGTCCGGTCGAATCCGCGCACGGCGGCATAAAGCACCGCGAACGGCACCGCGCGCGTGAGGATGGTGAGCGCGAAGCCGACGGGATTGGCTGCCCAGGTGTTCTGGTCCCAGTAGACCTGGTGATGCCACCAGGTCGAGAAGGTCGGGTAATCGGCGAGCACCTCGACGACATGCGGCGAGAGGTGCATGCGCTTGCCGAGGCCGATGAGGCGCCGGCCCAGCTCGTAGTCCTCCACCAGGTAATCGCCCAGCGCCGCCATGCCGCCGATGGCCTTGAGGTCGGCGGCGCGGAAGGCCACCGAGGCGCCGATACAGAAATCGGCGGCGCCGGTGACGGCCGAGAAAATCAGGCTGGGCACGAAATCGGCATTGAGGCTCAGAACCTCGAACTTCTCGAACCAGCGCGTGGCGGCGACGCTGCGGTAGAGCGTGCAGACGTAGCCTACATTGGGGTCTTCCAGCGGTGCGACGATCGCCGAGAGATAATCCGGCGCGAGACGCACGTCGCTGTCGCTGATGATCAGGAGATCGAAGCGGGCGTGTTCCAGGGCGTTGACCAGGTTCTGGACCTTGCCGTTGACCACCGGCTCGCTGGGCTTGACGACCAAAGTGATGCGGTCGGGGAATTCCTGTTCCAGGCGCCGCAGTAGGGGAAGCGCGGGATCGGTCGTGCGCTGGACGCCGATGACGACCTGGAATTCGGGGTAGTCCTGCCGGCACAGGCTGAGGAGGTTTTCTTCCAGGCCCTTGTCCAGGCCATAGACCGGCTTCAGCACCGTGATCGGCGGCTTATAGCTGCTGCCGCGCGCCGGTGTGCGCATGAACCGCGCCGCCGCCCAGACGCACAGCAGGCAGAACACGCTGCCGCCGGCGACGGGGATCAGGAGCAGGTCTTGGATGAGGGTGAGGAGGTCCAACGTTTCCTCCGCCCGTCATCACCCGCCTTGTGCGGGTGATCCATCCATCGTCCGCACAACGGCTGTTGTGCCTGCTGATGCATGGATTGCCCGCATGAAGCGGGCAATGACAGGGATGGTGGTGGGGGACTAGGCGGCGCTCTGCTCGCGGTTCTCGCGCTTGCTGAGGAACTTCGCGAACTCGACGCCTTCACGCAGGCGGCGCTTCATCATCTCCCAATCGGTCAGCATCTCGGAGGTGATCTCCCAGATCTTGCCGGGGCGGAAGTAGTACTGCTTGTAGAAGTCGCCCAGGCTTTCGAAGATCTCTTCGTGGCTGAGGTGCGGGTAGCTGATGGAGCTGACCTGGATGCCTTCCTCGGCCACCAGGCGTCCGCCTTTGTCCTCTTCCATCAGCCAGCCGTTCTGCTTGGCCTGGTTGTAGAGGAAGGTGCCGGGATAGGCCGCGGCCAAGGATACCTGGAGCGTGTAAGGGTTCACTTCCTTGGCGAAAGCGATGGTTTCCTTGATGGTTTCCTTGGTCTCGCCGGGCAGGCCGACGATGAAGGTGCCGTGGATCTTGAGGCCAAGCTCGTGGCAGTTCTTGGAGAACTCGCGCAGCTGTTCGATGCGCATGCCCTTCTTGATGTTGTGCAGGATCTGCTGGTTGCCGGACTCATAGCCGCACACCATCAGGCGCATGCCGTTGTCTTTGAAGATTTCGAGCGTCTTGCGCGGCACGTTGCCTTTGGCGTTGCACGACCACATGACGCCGAGTTTGCCCAGGCCCTTGGCGATGGCTTCGGCGCGCGGCACGTCGTCGGTGAAGGTATCGTCGTCGAAGAAGAATTCCTTCACCTGCGGGAAGTATTCTTTGGCCTTGGCGATTTCCGACACCACGTGCTCGACGCTGCGGGTGCGGTAGACGTGGCCGCCGATGGTCTGGGGCCACAGGCAGAAGGTGCAGCGCGACTTGCAGCCGCGGCCGGTATAGACCGAGAGATAGGGGTGGTTGAGGTAACCGATGAAATAATCCTCGATCACCAGGTCGCGCTTGTAGACATCGACCACATGCGGCAGCTCGTCCATGTTTTCCAGGAGGGCGCGCGGTTTGTTGCGCACGATCTGGCCGTTGACGCGATGGGTGAGGCCGTCGATGTCGGCGTAGTCGTGGCCTTCGGCGACTTCCTTGCAGGTGAAGTCGAATTCGCTGCCGGCCACCCAGTCGAGGGCGGGGGCCAGCTTCATGGACTGGTACGGATCCACCGCGACATGGGCGCCGACCATGCCGATCTTGAGCTTGGGGTTGCGCTCGCGCAAAGCCGCCGCGACCTTGGCGTCCGAACGGAAGGACGGCGTCGAAGTGTGCATGACGATCAGTTCGTAATCGTCCGCCATCGGCAGGACCTGTTCCACCGTCAGGTCGCGGGCCGGCGCATCCACCAGTTTCGATCCCGGCACCAGCGCGGCGGGCTGCGCCAGCCACGTCGGGTACCAGAACGAGCGGATTTCGCGCTTGGCCTGGTAGCGGGAGCCGGCGCCGCCGTCGAAACCTTCGAAAGAGGGCGGGTTGAGGAACAGGGTTTTCATCATGACGGTATTTCCCTAAAGCGGGTTTGTCTGTTTTTTATCAGAAACGCAGCAGCCACGGCAGTTCTTCGAGCACCGAGCCGATGGAGCCGAGGTTTCCCTTGCGGCCCAGGGCCTTGAAACCTTCGCCCAGCTTGCCTTGCTTGAACGCCTGGTAGGAATCGTGGATCGACACGCCGATATGCTGCATCACGCTGGAATCGCGGTAACAGTCGATCATGCACTTGGTGCAGCCGTCGCGGACCACTTTCGTCTCGTCGAATTCGCTGATGTGGCACATGGGCTCGGCCCACATATGGCAGCGCCAGAGCATCAGATTCCAGTCGAGGTAGAAGTATTTGTAGCCGCCGAGGCAGGGGAACTTCTGCTCGCCGCCGGTGATGTAGCGTTTCATCTCTTCGATCGAGGCGGTGGGGTTCAGCACTTGCAGGCGCGACTTGAGCGACTTGACCTTGTCGAAGGCCGCCAGCAGCTCTTCCTTGCTGTAGCTGACGAGGTCCGAGGTGGAGTAGCCGAGGAAATTCGATTCCAGGCCGGTCAGCGGATAGGAAAAGGTCACCGACGCGAAGCCCAGTTCCTCGATGAAGGCGGGCAGGGCATCGTAATCGACCAGGCGGCTCATGGTGACCGACGCCGTCGAGTGGACGCCGAGTTCCTTGAACAGTGTGTTGGCGGCCTTGATCTTCTCGCAGACGCCGGGAATACCGCGGTTCTTCTCGTGGGCTTCCACCGTGGCGGCGTCGACCGAGATGATGAAACTGGAGATGCCGGCGTCGTGCAGCGCGCGCAGCTTGTCCGGCTTGAACAGGCCGGCGTTGGACACCAGCATCACCTTCATGCCCAGGCCGTGGGCGTGGCGGATGAACTCCAGCAGGTTGGGGTGCAGGGTCGGCTCGCCGCCGGTGAACAGCAGGTAGCGCACGCCGTTGCGGAACAGGGTGTCGATCGCCTTGAGGCCGTCTTCACGGCCGGCGAAAATCCATTTGTCCTTGGGGAAGCTGTCGCGCGCGAAATTGCAGAAGCCGCAATTGGCGTTGCAGGCGTTGTTGAGGGCGAACTGGGCGAAGCCCGGACCGCCCTGTTTCAGGACCAGGCTCAGGTTATCGAGCGCACGGGCCCGGGGCGCCCCGGGCTTGCCCGGACCCTCGGCGGCGACACGCAAAGTCATCGTTTGTTCCATGGCGGGCATGTCTAACCGATTATCCCCCGGCGCACCCTATGCTTTTGCCCATACTGCTCGGGGCCATAGTCCGGCCACACAGGTCGCGTTAAATCCCGGAAAAGCCTATAACGGCCAATATATTGCAATGCAGTGCAGGATGAAAGGCGGGAACCAGCCATGTTGCGCGTGAGGGTGTTTTGCAAGGCATTGATCGTCCTGGCGCTTCTGGGGCTGGCGGCGGGGCCGGGCCGGGCCGCCGACACCGGCGCCGCGACCGCGGCGGTGGAACGCTTTCACGGCGTGCTGCTCGCCAATATGAAGGATGGAAAAGCCCTCGGCTTCGACGGGCGCAAGCAGAAGTTGGATCCGGTCATCAAGGACACCTTCGATCTCGCCGCCATGGCCCGGGTATCCACCGGCGCCGCCTGGACCAAGATGGCCGAGGATGAGCGGTCGAAGGTGATCGCCGCCTTCACCGATTGGACCGTGGCCAGCTATGCCGCCAACTTCAAGGACTGGGACGGCGAGGCCTTTGTCACCAAGGGCGCCAGGGACGACGGCAAGGGCAACGTCATGGTGGAAACCGCGCTGAACCTGAAGACCGCGGCGCCGGTGGCGTTCACCTACCGCATGCGTGAGTCGGGCGGCGCGCCCAAGGTCGTCGATATTTTCCTGGATGGATCCGTCAGCCAGATGGCCATGCACCGCAGCCAGTTCGCCGCCGCCCTGTCCGCCGGCGGCACGGCCAACCTGCTCAGGCATATGGAAGAGCTGACGGCGAAAGCGAAGGCCGGCGTTTAGGTCTTTTGAGGTGCCGGCCCCAGCAGCGCCGGCAGCAGCACCAGGGTCGCGAGCAACGTGTAAGCCAGCGCCATGGCCAGCAGTTCGCCCATGGCCGAGGTGCCGGGATGTCTGGACAGCGCAAGGCTGCCGAAGGCGGCGGCGGTGGTCAGGGCGCTGAACAGCATGCCGCGGCCCGCGGGCGACGACAGCAGCAGGCCTTCGCCGTCCCGCCAGGCGGTCACGAAATAGATCGGGAAGGTGACGCCCACGCCCAGCAGCAGCGGCAGCGCGATGATGTTGGCGAAGTTCAGGGCAAAGCCCGTGAGCGCGCAGGTGCCGAGCGTGAGCAGCCCCGCGAACAGCAGCGGCGCCAACACCCGCAGCACATCGTCCACGCGGCGTACGATCGCGAACAGCAGCAGCGTGATGGTGGCCAGCGCCAGGATCCCGGCGGTGGCGAAAGCCGTGGTGACCACCACGCCGCTCTCGTAGATCGCCACCGGGGCGCCTTGGGCGTCGGGGGCGACGGCGCGCACCGCCTTCAGGAACTGCGCGAGATTGCCGGCGTTGGAGCCGGCGCCGGCGGGGAAGGCCTGGACCCGGTATGTGCCGTCCTTGGCGATGAACGTGGCCCGCAGGTCCTCCGGTATGTCGGCGATGGCCACCGGGCCCGCGCCGAGGGCCGTCTTGAGCGGCGTGAGCGCGTCGCCGAAGCCGGCCAACAATGCGCCTGAGACCTGCTCGGCTTTCTCGGGCGCCGCCGCGAGCCGGTCGAGCAGCGGCGCGATCCGCGCCGCGGCGTCGCGCAAAGGGCCGTTGGCCGCGTGCGACGCCAGATAGGCCTTGGCGCTGCGGGCGGCGGCAGCCGCGGCGGCGGCGAGATCGGCGGCGGTGGGCGCGGGCTTCGCCGGCGCGGTGTCGTCGAGGACGGGCCCGAGCAGGCCCGCGAGGTCCTCCAGCATGGTGAGCTTGGTGTCCTGGTCCTGGGGCACCAGATCGGAGATGGTGATCACCTGCTTTACTTCGGGCAGCGCCGAAAGTCTCTCCGCCATGGCCTTGGCGGCTTCGGGGGTCGCGGCCAGGACGCTGAGGGTATTGGGATTGACCAGCGGGTCGTCCATCAGCGCGAGCGCCGTGGCCATGGATTCGGTATGGGGGTCCTTCAGCTTCAAGGGGTCGAAGTCGAATCTCAACTGCGGCAAAGCGCCGGCGGCGACCACGGCGAGAACGACACTTCCCGCGATCACCGCGCCCCGCCGCGCGATCAGGCGGCGGTTGAACGGCTCGGCCCAGGCGTAGCCGATGCTGCCTCTCTCGGGCGCGGGGCGCATCAGGCGGAGGAGGGCCGGCAGCAAGGTGAAGCTCAGCGCCACGGCAACGATCATGCCGCCGCCGGCGATGATGCCGAGTTGGGCGACGCCGCGATAATCCGTGGGCAGGAACGAGAAGAAGCCCAGCGCCGTGGCGGCGGCGGCGAGCAGAAGCGACTTGGCCATGGCGCCGCCGGCCGCCTCCAGGCCGTGGTCAAGCGCGTCAGGCGCGGGTTCGCGGGCGCGGCGTTCGGCGCGATAGCGCATGCAGAACTGGATCGCGAAGTCGACGGCGATACCCACGAACATCACGGCGAAGGCGACCGAGATCAGGTTGAGTTCATGCACCGAGACGGCGGCCCAGCCGACGGTCATGACCAATCCCGCCAGCAGGGTGATCAGGGTGGCGCCCACCACCCGCAGCGATCCCAGCGCCATCGACAGGAGCACCGCCACCAGCACCACCGAGACCACGCCGGCGATGCCGGTGCCTTCGGCGACGGTGGCGAATTCCTCGTCGGCCAGCGGGATCTGGCCGGTGAGGCGCACGCGGTAGCCGTTCTCGGGCACAAGGCCCAGGTCGCGGGCGGTTTGGCGGATGAAATCCGAGGCGGCGCCGCCGTGTTCCAGCGACGTGAAGTCCAGTTTGGGTTGGGTGACCACCAGGGCGCGCGCCGTCTGGCCCGGCGGCGCCAGCGCGCCGAACAGCGCGTTCCAGTCCATGGCCTTGGCTTGGCCCGCCAGCACGCCTTCGATCACCTCGGCGCTTTGCTGGACGGCGGGCGCCAAGCCTTCCGTGCCGGGCGCGCCCTCGGCGGCGCCGGTGAAGCCCAGTTCGAACAGGCGGAACAGGCCGCGGGCGTTCCGGTCGGTGGCGATGGAGGCCAACAACGGTTGCGCCTGCGCCAGCTTCGCCGACAGATCGTTGAGTTCATCGACGGACAGGTAGAGCAGGCCGTTTTTCTCGAAGAAGGGCCCGCCGCCGGGTGTCGCGACCGAAGCGAACAGATCGGTGCGGGGCGTCAATTTCGCGGCGAGTTTCTGACCGGCCTGTTCGGCGGCCATGGCCGACGGCGCGTCCACCACCGCGACGATGACGTCCACTTCACCCGGGAACTGGGCGTCGAACGCTTTCTCGGCCGCCCGGAACGGCACGTCGTCGTCGAACAGCGCTTCGATGTCGGTGTTGATGGAAAGCCGCGTGGCCGCGGCCAGGATCGAGAGGGCCAGCACAACGGCGGTGGCGCCCACCACGGTCCAGGGCGAGCGGCGGCAGAAGCTGACGATGGTGCGGGCGAAGGCGGAAAGCATGGCGAGGGTTATACCCTCGTCATGGGATGGGCTTAAGGATTAATAGCCGTCATCGGCCGACCAATCCGCATGCCAGCGGGGGTCCGAGGCGGCGCCCTTGCGCTGGAAGCGGATATCCGTGGACACGCGCATCATGTCGACCTGGGTGTCGGTGGAGGCGTGCACGATCGACGGCGTGTGAACGACGAGATCGCCGGCCTTGAAATGCGCGGTCAGCCAGCGGCGGCCGGTCTGGTCCGACAGCCACTTGAGGTCATGGGTCAGCGGGCGCGCGTCATGGGCGCGGTCGGTGGGGGCGTGGGCTCGGCGCATCTCGGCTTCGAGGCCGGCGTCCTTGTGAGAACCGTCCAGGTACAGGAGCGCGCCGGCTTCCACCGGGCAGTCGCCCAACGGCACCCAGATGGTGACCACGTCGGCGGCGACGCCGTCGATATAGGTCTTGTCGAGATGAGCGCGCGAGGCGCCTTTGCGTCCCGGAATGAAGTGGCGCAGCGGCGTGCGGCGGACCCGTTCGGCTTCGTCGTCGAAGATGGTCTCGGCGATCTCCTTGAACACCGGCAGGCCGGCGAAGGCGCGGAAGGTGTCGCCGCGGACGAAGGTGTGCGCGGGATGACCTTTGAGTCCGTGGCTGGGGAACGGCGGCATCACGCCGGCGAACGCGCCGCGGCGCGTGTCGCCGTCCTTGCACATTTCCGGCCCGAACATGTCGAGATAGGCGGCGCGCATATCCCACACCGTCTCCGCCGGCAGGGCGCCGCGCAGCAGCACATAACCGTCATCATGGTAGCGCGTACGGATGTCCGACAACGCTGTCGGGTCGGTCTCGCGCAGCGTGCCGAAGTACTGGGATGTGTATGGGATGGCGCTGCTGTTTGAGGTCAGCGTCGCAGTCACTAGAACCCCCGAGACGTGTATCTTGTTGTCGCTATTGAAATTTTGGCGCCATACTATCGGCGACCGCCGGGAAAGCAAGAGTTCGCGTGGTCCCCGCGGCTGCGGCGGCTGCGGAGCGCGATCGCGGCAGAGGGAATCGAAATCACGCGGCATAGCAATCGCGCTCTAGGTTCTTATGCGGCCGCAGTTTTAACCGCCGAACCGGTTCCTGCTTCGGCGTGAAATGCTTTAGCGCAAGTCGGCGAATCCCACGGTTTTCACGCCCAGATCGCGCAGGGCGGCTGCAACCATAGGGCTGAGTAAAGCCTCGAGTTCCCCCAAGCGGTCGTAGCCGGGCGCCTGCGCCTCCAAGTCCGGCGTGCTCCGGCTCGCCGGATGAAAATAGAATTCGGTCACGCCGTCCTCGATGCGGGTCAGGGCCGCAAGCACCTTTTCCGCCGTGAGGTGGCCGGTGTCGGCCATGCCCGCCAGGACATCGTTGTGGCGGATGCCGGCCGCCCGCAGCCGCCGGCGCAACAGCGCGAGCCAGGGTGTCAGCAGCCCGGCGGGCCGCTCCCACGGCAGGCGCATGGCCGGCACGCCGAAGTCCCGGGCGACGGCGATGACGATGCCCAGCACGGTCGGATGCAGATGCATGTGGTTGTGGGCGTTGACATGGTCGAGCGTGAGTCCGGTCGCGCGGAAGGCCTCGAACTGGGCGCGGATCTCGCGTGCGAGATCGCGCCGCGCCGCCGGTGAAAAGAACCAGTGAATCCCCGCCACGGCAAGGTTGCCGGGAAGATTGCCGGCGGCGTCGGCGAGCGCGGGGATGTCCGCGGGCGGCAGCAGCGCTTTGCCGTCGGCCACGGTCACATGCAGGCCGACGCGCAAGGACGGCAGGCGCTTCGCCCGGGCCACGGCGTCGGCCGCGGCCGGCGCGCCCATCATCAGGCTGGCGCAGCTCAAGACGCCGTTTGTATGCGCTTGTTCCACCGCCTCGTTGACTTCGGGCGCCAGCCCGAAGTCGTCGGCGGTGAAGATCACCTGCTTCATAATATTGTATCCGGCGGGTGGTTGGTTTACGCAAAGCCAGGATAGCGGCTGACAAGGCATTTTGCATACATGACCGCTCTGGTCACGGGCGCCACGGGATTCATCGGCTCCGCCGTCGCGCGGGCGCTGTTGGCGCGCGGCGAGACGGTGCGGGTGCTGGCGCGCAGGGGCGGCGACCGGCGCAACCTCCAGGGCCTGGATTTCGAGATCGTCGAAGGCGACCTGCGCGACCCGGAGGCGCGCGCGCGCGCCGTCGCCGGCATTGCCAGCCTCTATCACGTGGCGGCCGATTACCGGCTGTGGGTGCCCGACCCCGCCGCCATGTACGCCACCAATGTGGACGCCGCCGCCGATCTCCTGCGCCGCGCCGCGGACGCCGGCGCCAAACGCATTGTCTACACGTCCAGCGTCGCCACGCTCGGCATCCCCAAGGACGGCGGCATCGCCGACGAAACCACGCCGGTGGACCTGGCCGAGATGATCGGCCCTTATAAGCGCTCCAAGTTCATGGCCGAGGGCGCGGTGAAGGCGCTGGCGGCCCAAGGCCTGCCGATCGTGATCGTCAACCCGTCCGCGCCGGTGGGCCCGCGCGACGTCAAGCCGACGCCGACCGGGCGCACCGTGATCGAAGCGGCGGCCGGGCGCATGCCGGTGTTCGTCGACACCGGCCTCAACATCGTCCATGTCGATGACGTGGCCGCGGGCCATCTGCTGGCGCACGACAAAGGCCTTGCCGGTGAACGTTATGTGCTGGGCGGCGAGAACATGACCTTGGAGCAGATCCTGGTGCGCATCGCCGCCATCACCGGCGGCCGCGCGCCCAGGATCAAATTGCCGGTGGCCGCGATCCTGCCGATCGCCCATGCCGCCGAGATTTTTGCCCGCCTGTTCCGCCGCGAACCGTTCGTCACCGTCGACGGCGTCAAGCTCGCCAAGAAGCGGATGTTCTTCTCCAGCGCCAAAGCCGCGCGGGACCTCGGCTATGCCGCCCGCCCGGCCGACGAAGCGCTGCGCGACGCCATTGCCTGGTTCCGCGCCGCGGGGATGCTTTAGGCGCGCTTCCGGCAAAAGAAAAACGGCAGCCCGGAAAAACCGGCGCCGCCGTTGGCAAAGACTGTCGTTCTGTCCGCCGGCCCTTGAGAAAGGCCTGGAGGGAAGAGGGGACTTAGCCCGCCTTCAGGTTCGCCGCCGCGGTCTTGCCGCGTTCGGTGACCAGGTCGTAGCTGACGCGCTGGCCTTCGACGAGGGTGTCCATGCCGGCGCGCTCAACGGCGGTGATGTGCACGAAAACGTCCTTGCCGCCGTCGCTCGGCTGAACGAAACCGTAACCCTTCACCTTGTTGAACCACTTCACAGTTCCAGAAGCCATTTCTCACTCTCCGTAGATGCGTTTTGCGCAAAGTGCTGCGCAAAACGGCGCGCAGCGTCCGACAACCAAGGATTTGGATGTGACTTGAGGGAGCGCCCCCAGGGGCAAGGCCGAGGGCCGGAAGACTGGTGGTGCTGGCAAGGTCAGGCCAAAGCTCTCAATTGCATAAGAATGAGGCCCCGCGGACCTTGTAAAGTCAAGAAACTTCAGGCAGGCGTGCACAGGCGCCGGCTGCGGTTGCGGGAGGCCGCGCGCGATATAAAAGTTAACGGCCGCACCGCCTTGGAGTTGCGGCAAAATGCGTGAGGCGATGCCCGAGGGGAAGAGGCGTTGGACAAGGTCCTTAATGTTATCGACATTACCCGCGTCGGCGCGGAGGTGGCGCCGGGCGACCTCGGCCGCGGCGCCGGGCCATTGGTTTACGCGCGGGTTTCCGGCGAGTCGCCGCTCGTCCTGACGGCGCCGGTTTTCCTCAATCGCGCCGAATTCGCCGCGGTATTTCCCGAAGGGCCCGCGCGCCGGGGCGAAGACGTGATCTGTGCCGTGCAGGACTGTTTCCTGATGGGGCCGTTCGGCGCGGTGGTGCTGCCGACGGGACACCTCTTGCGTCAGTCGGTGATCAATCTCGACGGCGACGCGCTGCAGTACAGCCTGGCGCAATTCGCCGGCCAATATCCCGGCGCGCAGATCCCGTGGAGCAGCGCCGAACAGCCGGTGTTCGCGGTCAACAGTTACGCCACCAACAACTACTTCCATTTCCTGGTCGACAGTCTCGCCAACCTGCATTGGCGCGCGCGTGTGCCCGGCGCCGCGGCTATGAAATGTATCGTCTCCGGCTACGGCCCCGCGGCCGAGGCGACCTTGCCGTTCATTCCTTCGGCCTATGGGGCCTTGAACCTCGCGCCCGCGGCACTCCAGGCTTTCGACGGCACGCTGCTGTTCTGCCGGTCGGTGATGTTCCCGCGCCGCGTCACCGGCGCAGACCCGGCGCGGGTCATGTGGCTGCGGCAGAATTTCGGCGTCAGCGGCGCGCGCGGGACGGACAAACTCTACATCGCCCGCGGCGACGCCCAGCGGCGCAAGATTGTCAACGAGCGCGCGCTCATGGCGCGCCTGGAGAAACGCGGGTTCATCTGCGTGGCGCCGGGCGCGTTGCCGGTGCGCGATCAGGCGGCGCTGTTCGCACGCGCGCGCCTGACGGTGGGGCCGCACGGGGCGGGGCTGGCCAATTGCGCCTTCATGGCGCCCGGCGGCGCGGTCGTGGAACTCACCCATACCGGCCGCGTGGTCGGCACTTATCACGAACTCGCAAGCGCCGCCGGGCTCGGATACGGCGTCGTGGTGGGCGAGATGCGGGGCGACCCCAGCCAGCCCATCCTGGCGGATTTCGAAATCGATCCCGAGACAATGGACGCGGCCATCGATGCCGCCGAACAGGCGATTTAGATCCTCGTCTGCGATGATCCGGTTTTTTGGTGCATCGGTTTCGCGCTCCGGTCAGCCGAAGCTCTTCATGGCCGGCGCCGCGATCAGGCGCGCGGACGGCAGCTGCAAGGTCACGACCGTGCCTTCGCCGCGGCGGCTGGCCAGCGACAGCGATCCGCCGTGCAGCTTCATCATCTGGTCGGCCAGCGGCAATCCCAGGCCGGTGCCGTGCACCAGCCGCCGTTCGCTGTCCCGGCCCTGCACGAACGGCTTGAACACCTCGGCCAGTTCGTCCTCGGAGATGCCGACACCGGTGTCGGCGACGACGATGGCCAATCCCTTGGCGTTGCGGTGTGCGTCGATGGAAATGCGTCCGCCCGGCGGCGTGAACTTCACGGCATTGGACAGGATGTTGAGCAGCACCTGATCGAGCTTGCGTCCGTCGGCCACGACCTCGGGCATTCCAGGCGCGGTGGTGACGTCGAGCGTGAGCCCGGCACCGTCCATGCCCTGGCGCATCAGGCGGGTCACGCGCTCGATCAGCGCCGGGATGCTCACCGGCTCCTCGTCCAGCTCCAACTTGCCTTCCTCGACCTTCGACAGGTCCAGGATGTCGTTGATGATGCCCACCAGGTGCCGGCCGCTCTCGTGGATGGCGCGGGCGAAGTCGATGTATTGCGGATTGCCGACCGGGCCCTTGAACTGGTTATGGATCACCTCGGCGAAGCCGATGATGGCGTTGAGGGGCGTGCGCAGTTCGTGGCTCATATTGGCGAGGAAGCGCGACTTGGCGCGGTTGGCGGCCTCGGCCTTATAGGCGAGGTCGGCGTTGGCCATGCGCAGGCGCACGTTCTCGACGAAGGTGTCGTAGCTGTAGCGCGCCGACAGCAGCATGCAGACCGCGTAGACGGCGGTGTAGGCATAGAAAGTCGTGGGCACGTCGCCGGGCTGCGCCACGAAAGCGGTCCAGGCCGGGACCACGCTGAAGGCCAGGAAGCCCATGAGCGCGGCCGGGATCGAGAACAGCATCATGGTGCTGCCGGACGCCATGCCGATCACCACCAGGCAGATCAGCAGCTGCACCTCGGGATCGTGCACGCGGACCAGCAGAGAGGCGGCGAGGCCGCCCCAGAGGGCGCCGAACGCCAGCGACCAGACGCAAATCCGGGTGATCGTCGTGTCGCCGACCGCCGAGGGGCGCCGCCGATGGCGGTGCCTCAGCCATAGCGACAGCTGCCAGGCGGCGATCATCTGGAGGGGAGCCACCGTGGCCAGCAGCAGGGTATGATCGACCGACGACCAGGCCGCGGCCGCGAGCATCAGGGAATTGAAGGCGTGGGCGGCGGCGGACACCCCTTGTTGCCGCGCCATCAGGCGCAGGCGCTCGACATTGATCTCCCGTTCGATCTCGGGAGTGAAGGCGGGTTTCAGCCAGAGAGCGTGCCAACGGGCCATTCAGGCGGTCTTACGGCTCACAGGTTCCTGGCCTATTAGAGTGGATTTGACGCGGCGGCACAACTCGGACGACGAAGTCCCTCGCCACCGCAACGCGGGAGATATTGACATGTATGTGCCGGAGGCATTCCGCCAGGACGATCCCGAGATCCTCCGGGATTTCATGCGCGCGCACCCTTTCGCCACCCTGGTGACCAGCACCGATAACGTCCCCCAGGTGACGCATTTACCCCTGATGCTGGAAAACGGCGTGCTGCGCGGGCATCTGGCGCGCGGCAACCCCCACTGGAAAAAGATTGCCGCCGGCCAGCCGGCCCTCGCCATTTTCATGGGTCCGCACGCCTACGTGTCGCCGCAATGGTATCCCGGCAAGAAAGTGGACGGCAAAACCGTGCCCACCTGGAATTACGCGGTTGTCCATGCCGCCGGCGGCATCCGGGTGATCGAGGATGCGGATTGGCTGCGCGCCCACGTCACCGCGCTCACCGACCGGCAGGAAGCGCCGCTGGCGGAGCCATGGAAGGTGACGGACGCTCCGGAGGATTACGTCAGGAAAATGCTCACGGCGATCGTCGGCGTGGAACTCACCATCACCAGCCTGACCGGCAAATGGAAGCTCAGCCAGAACCGGGCCGCGGCCGACCATGACGGCGCGCGGGATGGCCTGGCCGCTCAAGGCGGCGCCGGCGCGGATGTCGCCGCGATGATGAAGAGATATTAGATCCAGCCGACGAGGGCCGGCACCTAAACGGCGGTGCCGCCCACGGTCATCTGCGAGATTTTCAGCGTCGGCTGGCCTACGCCACAGGGCACGCCCTGGCCATCCTTGCCGCAGGTGCCGATGCCGGGGTCGAGCGCCATGTCGTTGCCGATCATGGTCACCTTGCGCATGGCGTCCGGGCCGTTGCCGATCAGGGTGGCGCCCTTGACCGGGCGGCCGACCTTGCCGTTCTCGATCAAATAGGCCTCGGTGGCCGAGAACACGAACTTGCCCGAGGTGATGTCGACCTGGCCGCCGCCGAAGTTGACGGCGTAGAGGCCCTTCTTCACCGACTTGATGATGTCCTCGGGCGCCTTGTCGCCGGACAGCATGAAGGTGTTGGTCATGCGCGGCATGGGATGATGGGCGTGGGACTGCCTGCGTCCATTGCCGGTGGGCTTCATGTTCATCAGCCGCGCGTTGAGACGGTCCTGCAGGTAGCCGACAAGGATGCCGTCCTCGATCAGGACGTTGCGCTGGGTGGGCGTGCCTTCATCGTCGATGGTCAGGGAGCCGCGCCGGTCGGTGAAGGTGCCGTCGTCGACCACGGTCACGCCCTTGGCCGCCACCTGCTGGCCCATCAGCGAGGAGAACGCCGAGGTTTTCTTGCGGTTGAAGTCGCCTTCGAGGCCGTGGCCGACCGCCTCATGCAACAGCACGCCGGGCCAGCCCGGCCCCAGCACCACTTCCATCTCGCCGCCGGGCGCTTCGACGGAGTCCAGGTTCACCAGCGCCTGGCGCAGGGCCTCGTCCACGGCCGCTTTCCAGGTGCCCTCCTTGAGGAAGTCGCCATAGGTGGACCGCCCGCCGGTGCCGTAGCTGCCGGTCTCCATGCGCTTGCCGTCGCCGACGACGATGGAGACGTTGAGACGCACCAGCGGCCTGATGTCGGCCGCCGGCTGGCCGTTGGCGCGCACGATGTGCACCGCCTGCCAAGATCCGCTGAGCGAGGCGCTGACCTGCTTGACCTTGGGATCGAGCCCGCGCGCATACGCGTCGATGGCCGCCAGCACCGCGATCTTTTCGTCGAACGGCGCCAGCGGCAGCGGATTGGCGTCGGTGTAGAGCTGCTGGTTGGTGCCGATGGGCGGCGCGGCCAGGACGCCGCCGGAGCCGGTGCGGACGGCCTTCACGGTTTCACCCGCGCGCGCGATGGCGTCCTCGCTGAAGGTGGTGGCGTGGGCGTAACCGGTGGCTTCGCCGGAGACCGCGCGCAAGCCGAAGCCCTGGGAGGTGTCGAAAGAGGCGTTCTTCACCCGGCCGTCATCGAAGCTGAAGCTCTCCGACTGGCAGTATTCCAGGTACAGTTCGCCGTCGTCGCAGCCCTTGAGGGCGTCGCCGACGATGCGGTCGACGTTCCGCTTGTCCATGCCGGTCTTGGTGAAGAACAGGTTCTCGGTCAGGGCGATGTCGGCCATGGGTCACTCCGCGGGTGTGACGGATAAATCGAGCGTCTCATGCGGCCGCGCCGCCGGGCGCACGGCATAAGCGAAAGAGATGGCGAGGGTGAACAGCGCCAGCGCCCCCATCTGGTGGGTGAGTGCCAGGCCCAGCGGCACCACCATGAGCAAGGTGGAGATGCCGAGGCCTGCCTGGACCAGCGCCATGATCATGAGCGCGTGGCGCAGGACGTGGGCGCGCGGTGTCAGGGCGCGGTTGCGTCCGTAAAACCACATCGCCGCGACCAGCGCCACCAGCGAAACCGCGAGCAGGCGATGCTGGAACTGCACCGTGGCGATGTTCTCGAACAGGTTCAGGTACCAGGGCTGCAACGCCAGCCCGTCCGGCGGCGTCCATTGGCCGTCCATGAGCGGAAAGGTGTTGTAGATCCTGCCGGCATCGAGGCCGGCGACGAAGGCGCCGGCGGCCACCACCAGCAACACCGCCGGCGGGACGATGAAGGCGATGCGTGTCAGCACCGGGTCGCCGCTGCGCGGGTAAGGGCTGGCGGCGTCATGCTGATCCAGCGCCAGCCAGACGATAAAGCCATACAGAACGAAGGCGCTGACCAGGTGCGCGGCGAGCCGGTATTGACTGACATCCGGGCGATCGACCAGGCCGCTCGCCACCATGTACCAGCCCAGCGCGCCTTGCAGCCCGCCCAGCACCAAGAGGACGCCCAGCCTCCAGGCCAGCGGCCGGTCGATGGCGCGCCTGGCCACCAGCCACAGCAACGGCAGCGCCACCGCGAAGCCGATGGCGCGCCCCCACAGGCGGTGCAGGTATTCGAGCCAGTAGATCGACTTGAAGTCCTCGAGCGTCATCCAGGAGTTCTTCTTCACGAACTCCGGCGAGGCCTGATAGTCGGTGAAGGCGGTTTGCCACTCGGTCTGGTTCATCGGCGGCAGCACGGTCAGCGGCTTCCAATGCACCATGGAAAGCCCTGATTCGGTGAGGCGCGTGGCGCCGCCCAGCATCACCATGACCGCGACCATGACCGCGCAGACCATGAGCCAAGCCGCGATCATCCGGTGGGGAACAGGAGAAGACATGGGGAAGGATGTAGGCCAGGGGCAAGAGCCTGGCAAGGCAGGGCAAAGGTTACGGGGGGATCGCGGTAACTTAGCGCTAGCGCCGGTCCGCAGCGGCCATTAACCATACCAGCGCTCACACCCAAGGAGATCCGCATGCCCTGGTTCATCAGTTGGTTCACCGACATGACCGCCTGGAAGGCCATCGGCATCGTCGGGCAGATCGTGTTCGGCTCGCGGTTTTTCGTGCAGTGGTGGATGAGCGAACGCGCCGGGCGCAGCGTGATCCCCGAGGCTTTCTGGTACCTCTCCATCGTCGGCGGGCTCATCACCATGGTCTATGCCTTCCACATCGAGGAGCCGGTGTTCCTGCTGCCCCAGATCGCGGCGCTGGTGATCTACAGCCGCAATCTCCATCTGGTGCGGCGCGAGAAGCGTGGCCTGGCGGGCGGTTAGCCCGAACCGCGCCCTCAAGCCGCTTTTTTTCACGGGCGCCCGCCTTGACTCTCCGGGAGGGGCCTATTACCTAGCTGGCACTCCAATTGCGAGAGTGCTAACAACGTTGGCATTCTCGAGGAAAATTCAATTAAATCAGATGACTATCAGGAGGAATTCATGAAATTTCGGCCTTTGCATGACCGGGTTCTGGTCAAGCGCGTCGAGTCCGACACCAAGACCAAGGGGGGCATCATCATCCCCGACACCGCCCAGGAAAAGCCGATGGAAGGCAAAGTCATCTCGGTGGGTTCGGGCGTGCGCGGCGAAGACGGCAAGATCGTCCCGCTCGACGTCAAGAAGGGTGACCGCATCCTGTTCGGCAAGTGGTCGGGCACCGAAGTGAAGGTCGACGGGGATGACCTGTTGATCATGAAAGAGTCCGACATCATGGGCATCATCGAGTAAGGATCAGACAACATGGCTGCCAAAGACGTAAAATTCTCCTCCGACGCCCGTGACCGCATGCTCCGCGGCGTCGACATCCTCGCCAACGCCGTGAAGGTCACGCTCGGTCCCAAGGGCCGCAACGTCGTGATCGAAAAGGCCTTCGGCGCCCCGCGCATCACCAAGGACGGCGTCACCGTCGCCAAGGAAATCGAACTCAAGGACAAGTTCGAGAACATGGGCGCGCAGATGGTCAAGGAAGTCGCTTCCAAGACCAACGATCTCGCCGGCGACGGCACCACCACCGCCACCGTTCTGGCCCAGGCGATCGTGCGCGAAGGCACCAAGTCGGTCGCCGCCGGCATGAACCCGATGGATCTGAAGCGCGGCATCGACAAGGCGGTTGATCTGGTCGTCGGCGAGCTGCAGAAGCTCTCCAAGAAGGTCAAGACCAACGAAGAAATCGCCCAGGTCGGCACCATCTCGGCCAACGGCGAACGCGAAATCGGTGAGATTATCGCCAAGGCCATGGATAAGGTCGGCAAGGAAGGCGTGATCACCGTCGAGGAAGCCAAGGGCCTCGACACCGAACTCGACGTCGTCGAAGGCATGCAGTTCGACCGCGGCTATCTCTCGCCGTACTTCATCACCAACGCCGACAAGATGGTGGTGGAACTGCAGAACCCCTACATCCTGATCCACGAAAAGAAGCTCTCGGACCTGCAGCCGCTGCTGCCGATCCTGGAGTCGGTCGTGCAGTCCAACCGTCCGCTGCTGATCATCGCCGAAGACATCGAAGGCCAGGCGCTCGCCACCCTCGTCGTCAACAAGCTGCGCGGCGGCCTCAAGGTCGCGGCGGTGAAGGCTCCGGGCTTCGGCGACCGCCGCAAGGCCATGCTGGAAGACATCGCCACCCTGACCGCGGGTGACGTGATCTCCGAAGACATCGGCATCAAACTGGAAAGCGTCACGCTGCAGATGCTGGGCCAGGCCAAGCACGTCACCATCGACAAGGACAACACCACCATCATCGACGGCGCCGGCAAGAAGGCCGACATCAACGCCCGCTGCGACCAGATCCGCCGTCAGATCGAGGACACCACCTCGGACTACGACAAGGAAAAGCTGCAGGAGCGTCTGGCCAAGATCGCGGGCGGCGTCGCGGTGATCCGCGTCGGCGGCGCGACCGAAGTCGAAGTGAAGGAAAAGAAGGACCGCGTTGACGACGCCCTCCACGCCACCCGCGCCGCGGTGGAAGAAGGCATCGTGCCGGGCGGCGGCGTCGCCCTGCTGCGCGCCTCGCGCAACCTGACCAAGGCCGAAGGCGACAACGACGACCAGAAGGTGGGCATCGAGATCATCCGCAAGGCGCTCGCGGTTCCCCTTCGCCAGATCGCCGACAACGCCGGTGAAGACGGCGCGGTCGTGGCCGGCAAGGTCTCGGAAGCGAAAGACGCCAACCACGGCTTCGACGCCCAGAGCGGCAAGTACGTGGACATGGTGAAGGCCGGCATCGTCGACCCGACCAAGGTCGTGCGCGTGGCTCTGCAGGACGCGGCTTCGGTCGCCGGCCTGCTGATCACCACCGAAGCGATGATCGCCGACCTGCCGAAGAAGGACGAAGCCCCGGCGATGCCGCCCGGCGGCGGCGGCATGGGCGGGATGGACTTCTAAAGTCCGGCTACCCTCTAGAGACGAAAGGGCCGCGGTGGACGCACCGCGGCCCTTTTATTTTGGGCGGCTTGCAACGACTTATTATTTGGTCGCATTTTCTGCGGCGAACCGGTATCCACTTCGCCGGAAAATGCGAAGGCGCGCCATGTCCTGGAAACCATCCCCCACGTTCCTGCGCGTCCTCGTCCTGCTGGTGGTGTTCTCGCTGGCGCCGGCGACGCTCTATATCCTCTACACCCGCACCGGCGGGCCGGCGTCGGGCAAGGAACTGGTGTTCCATAAGAACCTGCGCTTCGCGCTCATGGCCGAAGGTGCCGCGCTGGACGTGGCACCGCTCACCGATTGGCCGTGGGTCAGGGTCTGCGCCGTCACCAACGGCGTCACCGCCGACGAGCTGAACAAGATCATCGGCTTCCCCTACAAGGACTTCGAGGAGCTGCACTGGCTGCCGTTGCCCGACTACTGGACGCTTCTGTTCATCGACAAGGAGCGCCAGGCCAGCTGGGGTATCGCACATCCGCTGGTGCCGATCCGGGTGTCGCGCAAGGACCTTGCCAACCTGTCGCTGCCCGAGGGCGCCAAAGGCCAGTGCATCGAACGCGAGGCCGGGCGCATCGAGATCACCCGCCAGGCCGCGCCGGTCGGCACCACGCCGATCACGCTGACCCTGGTCGATACGACCAACGATTAGCTCCTGGCGAAGAACGCCTGGATTTCCTCCACCGCTTCCTTCAAGCCCACCCGCAAGTACGGCACGCCCGGCGGGAATGCGCTTTTGAGGCGCGAGGGCATCATGGGGTCCAACAACACGAAAATCCCCCGGTCGGTGTCGCGGCGGATCAGGCGGCCGAAGGCTTGTTTCAGGCGCAGGCGCGTGACCGCGTCGTCATACGTGCGTTTGCCGAAGAAGGCGCGCCGGGCCTTGTGCAGGATATCCGGGCGCGGCCACGGCACCCGGTCGAACACCACCAGGCGTAAGGAACCGCCCGGCACGTCCACGCCCTCGCGCACGGCATCGGTTCCGAGCAGGCAGGCGTTCTCCTCGGAGCGGAAGATGTCCACCAGGGTCGAGATGTCCATGGCGTCGACGTGCTGCGCGTAGAGCGGAATGCCGGCGGCGTCGAGCGCCGGCGCCATGCGCTTCTGCACCTCCCTCAACCGCGAGATGGCGGTGAAAAGGCCGAGCGCGCCGCCGCCGGACGCCGTGAACAGCTCGCGGTAGGCGCTGGCCACCTGGGTCAGATCGTCCTTGCGCACGTCGGTGACCACGATCACGCGTGTCTGGTCGACATAGTTGAACGGCGAGGGCAGGGACACGCGCGTGACGATGGGCGAGAGGTGGTTGGCGCCGACGCGCTGCTCGGCGCTGGTCCAATCTGGACCATTCTGAGGTTCGCCGTCCAGCAAGGTGGCGGACGTCACCACGATGCCGTGGGCATGATCGGCCAAGGCGCGCGCGAACGGCAATGTCGGGTCCAGCCAGTGCCGGTGCAGGCCGACGTCGAGGTCGTTGCCGCCCTCGCGTTCGATGCTGAGCCAGTCGACGAATTCGGGCGGCGTGGCGGCAGCGAGGGCGGTGAGCATGGAGCGCCAGGCCGCCACCTGGATCACGCCGCGCCGGTCCAGGGATCGGACCAGGGATTCGATACGCCCGCGGGTTTCGGTGTCGAGCTTGCCGGCCTGGTCCTCGAGCACAGCTTTGAGGTTCGCGATCATGCGCCGCAGGGGCGAGTCCAGCCGTGCCAGCGCCTTCTCCAGTTCCGCCGCGGCGTCGAGCAAGCCGTCTACCGGCGGGGTGGTTTCGGTCTCCAGGGAGTAGGGCGAAGATGCGTCCACTCGCGCCAGCACCTGGGCGCGCACCAGGGCGAGGAAGGCCTCGGCGGGGCCGCCCGGTTTTTCGTCCTTGATGCGGTTGCGCCAGCCCTGGCCCGGCAGCGCGCGCGCCGCCATCAGGATCTCGTCCAGGATCATGGCCAGCGGCGCGTCGGCGCCCTTCTGGTCCGAGATTTTTTGTTCAGAAACGGTGGCGATCAGGTCCTCGGCGCGGCGTTTCAGGCCCCGGGCGCGGCTGCGGGTGGCGCCGCCCTCGGCGCCGAGGAGCCAGCGGCGCAGTTCGGCGGTCTCGAATCCCGAGAGATGCGCCGAGAAAGCGGTATCCGCCGCTTCGAAGATGTGGTGGCCTTCGTCGAAGACATACCGCGTGGGCCGCGCGCCGTCGTCGAGGCCGCCAAGCGCCGCCTGGGCCATCACCAGGGCGTGGTTGGCCACCACGATGTCGGCGTGGCGGGCGCGGCGCACGGTGCGCTCGATGAAGCATTTCTGATAATGCGCGCAGGCGCCGTAGATGCATTCGCCGCGCCGGTCCGCCAACCCAATGGTCTTTTCGCGGCCCAGGATCTCCGGCAGCCAGCCCGGCAGATCGCCGCCGACCATGTCGCCGTTGCGGGTCATGGACGCCCAGCGCGCCAGGATGCCGAGACCGACGGCGTCGTAGGGCTGGGTCTGCAGGCGATTGACCGCGTCCTCGAAGCTCAGCAGGCACAGGTAGTTCTCGCGTCCCTTGCGGATCACCACCTTGCGCTTCTTGTCGTCGGGATCTGGGTGCAGCCGGTCCAGTTCCTGATCCAGCTGGCGTTGCAGGTTGCGGGTGAAGGTGGACAGCCACACCGCGCCGCCGTTGCGTTCCGCCCACAGGCTGGCCGGCGCCACATAGCCCAAGGTCTTGCCGGTGCCGGTGCCGGCTTCGGCCAGGACCAGGAGCGGCTGGTTGGCGGCGGCGCGCGGCTGGAAGGCGGCGGTGACGTCGCGGGTATAGGTGCGCTGGACGCCGCGCGGTTCGGCGTTGGCGCCGAGGAGGCGCGTGAGACGCTGCTCGCTCTCGCCGGGATCGATGGGTGTGCTGCCGGGCGGCGGCGGCGGCGCGCGCTCTTCCCATTCGGGCAGGCCCTGCCAGATGCGCAGGCCCGCCGCCGGCCCGTATCCTTTGGTCTCGTTGGGATCGCCGCCCAGGGCCGCCAGCACCGCCGGCCCCCACAGCCATCCGCCGCGGGTCATGGCCCCGGCCACGGCCGCGAGCGCCTTGGTTTCCAGTTCATGCAGGCGCGACAGCGAGATCAACAGTGTCTGCGCCGCGCCGCGCAGGGTGACCGGCTGATCCTCGAAGGAGTCCGGCCGCGGCAATCCCAAGGCGGCCGCGAGCCCCGCGACCGTCGGCAGGCAAAACGTCGCGGGGTGGACGAAGGCGAAGAGTTCGAGCACGTCGAAGGCAGGGAAGCGGTCCTGCCGCAGCCGCGCCGCGGCGGCTGGGGCGTGACAGACCATGGGCCGGGCGCCCGCGACCCGCTGCCCGACGGCGGCGGCCGGCTTGATGGCGATCTCGCCCGAGGAATCGAGCATCGCGGCGGCGGTCCATTCGGCCACCACCACGGGTACGTCGGGAAGCAGGATGCGGCGGCTGGACGGAAGCGCGGTCATGGGAAGGGATGACCTGTATAGGCTCCCTCCCCGGGTGGCAACTCATCCCTCAAAGCCAAAATGACCCCCTCATGGGGCCGCAGGCGCAACAGCCTTCCGCCCATCTCACCGGCGCGGTCGCGGTGGGTGGACAGCAACAGCGCGTAGTCCGGCGCCGGCGTACGCTGCGCCGCGGCGCTGAGGTTCAGGACCACCAGCAGGCGCCGGCCTTCGGCGACGCGCTCATAGGTCAGGATGTCGCCGCGGCTTTCGACCAGGCCATAGGCGCCGGTCTGCAGCGCGGCTTCGGCCTTGCGCAAGGCGAGCAGGTCGCGCGTGAGCAGCAGGAGGTTGTTCTTCCCGGCCTGCATCGCCGCGACGTTGCGGGTGGCGTGGTCGGCGCCCAGCGGCAGCCAGGGAGTCCCGGTGGTGAAGCCGGCGCCGGCGCCCTGATCCCACGGCATGGGGCTGCGCACCGGGTCGCGGCCCAGGCCGAAGCCCGGCACGCGTTTCTCCCACGGGTCTTGCACCATCTCGGCCGGCACCGGCACGTCGGTGAGGCCCAGTTCGTCGCCGTAATAAAGCGTGGGCGTTCCGCGCAGGGTCAGCAGCAGCATGGCGGCGACAGGTGCGGCGTCCGCTCCGAAACGGCTCGCGACACGCGATCTATCGTGGTTGCCGAGCACCCAGTTGGGCCAGCCGCCGGGCGGCAGCAGCGACTCATAGCGGCGGATGAGCCCCGCCAGGAACGCCGCGTCCCACGGCGCGCCGATGAGCTGGAAGTTGAACGGCAGGTGCACGCCTTTGCCGGTCCCGTAATAGGCCATGATCTTGTCGAGCGGCAGATACGCTTCCCCCACCAGGATGCGATCGTCGCCGGGATAGCGCTCCAACAGGCGCCGCCAGTCCTCGAGGACGGCGTGCACTTCCGGCTGGTCGAACTGATGCACGCGGTCGAATTCCAGCGTCGGCGCCATGCCGTCCGCGAAAGCGGGATTGGGCGGGTTGTCGCGCAAGGATTCGTCCTCGAACAGGTGGTGGATGGTGTCGAGGCGGAAACCGTCCGCGCCGCGCTCCAGCCAGAAGGTGAGGGCGCCCTGCATGGCCGCGCGCACGGCGGGATTGCGCCAGTTGAGGTCCGGCTGCTGCGGCAGATAGGCATGGTAGTAGTACTGGCCGGTGAGATCGTCCCAGGTCCAGGCCGGGCCGCCGAATTCCGACAGCCAGTTGTTGGGGAGGCTGCCGTCCGGCTTGGGGTCGCGCCAGATGAACCAGTCGCGCTTGGGATTGTCGCTGCTCTTGCGGCTTTCCACGAACCAGGGGTGGGCCTCGGAGGTGTGGTTGGGGACGAAGTCGACGATGACCTTGAGTCCGCGCGCGTGGGCTTCGGTTACCAGCCGGTCGAAGTCGGCCAAGGTGCCGAAGATCGGGTCCACATCGCAATAGTCGGCGACGTCGTAACCGAAGTCGGCCATGGGCGAGGGGTAGAACGGCGACAGCCAGATGGCGTCGATCCCCAGCCACACCAGGTAATCCAGGCGCTGGATGACGCCGGCAAGGTCGCCGATGCCGTCGCCGTTGCTGTCCTGAAACGAGCGCGGATAGATCTGATAGATGGCCGCCTTCCGCCACCAGCGGCTGTCGGCCGCGCTCATGCCGGCGGGTTCATGTGGGCAAGGAAACCTTGAGAAAGCCGTCGATGGCGGCGAACCAGGCGTTCCGCACGGCGTCGGTTTCCATGAACAGCTCGTGCTTGGCGTCCGGGAATTTCACGAGCCGGCCGCCGGGCAGGATCGCCGCCGCGGCTTCATGCCGGCGCGGGCTCACCAGCACGTCGCGGCCGGCGCTGCCGATCAGTACGGGCGATTTCACCTGTGCCAGCAAGGCCGGGTCGCTGAGCGTATCGGTGAACGCGAGCGCCATCGCGATCCAGCCGTAGGTGGCGCCGTCGACCTGGAGTTCGGGGCGGGCGGTGTACCAGTCCCGCTGCACCAGGCAGCGCTGCGGATCGTTGGAGACGTGACTCCTGGCTGGGCACAGGGCGGGGTCGGCGGTCCAGCGTGCGGCGCCGGGCGCGAAGGCATCCCTGCCCGCGAGCCTGCTTCCTAGCCAGACGATCGCCGCCGCCAGCCGCCGCGGCAGGCCGCCGAGCTTGAGGCCCAGCATGGGCGCCGACAGCACCGCGGCGTCGAACACCCTGGGATGCCGGGCCAGGGAATAGAGGCCGATGGCGCCGCCCATGGAATGCGCCACCAGCAGGCGCCGGCCGCGCGGAACCACGCTCTCGGTGAACGCCGCGAGGTCATCGGCATCGGCGGCGAAATCCCGCGCCAGCGGACGGGTGGGGTCGCCGGCGGGCCGCGCCGACGCGCCCTGTCCCGGCCAGTCGAGACACCACACCGCGAAGCCGCGGGCGGCGAAATCGCCGATGGTCTCGAAATATTTCTCGATGAACTCGCCGAAGCCGCCGACGATCACCACGGATTTGGCGGCGTCAGCCCGCGGGAGATGACCCCAGCGCAGCGCCTGGCCGCGGCTGTTGACATAAGCGCCCCACCGGAACCCGGCGGGCTCCAGGAACCGCGCATCCAGAGCGGGCGGGGCGAGGGCTGGCATGGATGTTTCTCTCCTGGCTGGCGGTAACATGCCTATGGAATAGGGCCATTTCCAAAGACACTCCCGCTAAATCACCCCATAACCATGGGCAAAACAACGAGGTACGGGAAGCGCCTTTCCTCAGCGGGCAAAACCCTCTAGAGCATGTTAGGCCGAAGTGGAAACCGGTTCGGCCGCTCAACATGCGACCAAACAAAGACCTAGACTCTGTTTCCGATTCAAGGAAACAGAAACAGAGTCTAGGAACAATATCCACTTGGCTTCCTTAAGAAAAACAGCTTGTAAAATGACCGATCTCGCCGCCCTCGCCCGTCACAGCAACGCCTGGCCGTTCGCCGAAGCCCGTGCTCTCTGGGACGAACGCCTTAAAGCCAAAGTGCCGGCCAAGGGCTACGTGCTGTTCGAGACCGGTTACGGTCCCTCGGGACTGCCGCATATCGGCACCTTCGGCGAAGTGGTGCGCACGACCATGGTGCGGCGCGCCTTCGAAGCCTTGCAGCCGGGCGTGAAGACCAGGCTGTTCGCTTTCTCCGATGACATGGACGGCCTGCGCAAGGTGCCGGACAACGTGCCAAACCAGGACCTGATCCGCCCGCATCTCGGCAAGCCGCTGACCGCGATCCCCGACCCGTTCGGCACTCACGACAGCTTTGGCGCTCATAACAACGCGCGCCTGCGCGCGTTCCTCGATTCCTTCGGCTTCGACTACGAGTTCAAGAGCGCCACCGCCGCCTACACCTCCGGCGAGTTCGACGCGGCGCTGCGCCGCGTGCTGGAGAAATACGACGACGTGATCGACGTGATCCTGCCGACGCTCGGACCCGAACGCCGGGCCACCTATTCGCCGTTCCTGCCGGTGTGCAGGAAGACCGGCGTGGTACTGCAGGTGCCGATCGTCGAACGCGACGTGGCGGCGGGCACCGTCACCTATCAGGACGAAGATGGAAAGCCGGTGACGGTCCCGGTCACCGGCGGTCATTGCAAGCTGCAGTGGAAGTGCGACTGGGCCATGCGCTGGTACGCGCTCGGCGTCGACTATGAGATGTCGGGCAAGGACCTGATCGATTCGGTTCGTTTGTCGGGCCGCATCTGCCGCATCCTTGGCGGCGATCCGCCCACCAACCTGACCTATGAGCTGTTCCTCGACGAGGAAGGCCAGAAGATCTCCAAGTCCAAGGGCAACGGCCTGTCGGTGGACGACTGGCTCAAGTACGCGCCGCCGGAGAGCCTGGCGCTGTTCATGTACCAGAAGCCCAAGACCGCGAAGCGCCTGTTCTTCGACGTGATCCCGAAGAACGTCGACGAGTACCTGGATTTCCTCGGCAAGCTCGAAGGCGAGGCGGACGACGCCAAGCTCAACAATCCGACCTGGCACATCCACGGCGGCAAGCCTTCCGCCGAACGGGTGCCGATTACTTTCGGCGTGCTGCTCAACCTCGCCGGCGTCTGCCACACCGACAACCCGGCTGTGCTGTGGCAGTACATTTCCCGTTACAAGCCCGACGCCAGCCCGGCCACGGCGCCGCTGCTGGATCGCCTGGTCAAGCACGCCATCGCCTATTACCGCGATTTCGTGAAACCGGCGAAGCAGTTCCGCAAAGCGCGCGGCGAGGAACTGCCGGCGTTCACGCAGCTGCGCGACCTGCTCAAGGGCTTCACCGGCGAGCCGACCGCGGAGAACCTGCAGAACCTGGTTTATGAGGTGGGCAAGACCCACGCCGCCGCCTATCCTAATCTCCGGGACTGGTTCGGTGCGCTGTACCAGGTGCTGCTGGGACAGGATCAGGGCCCGCGCATGGGTTCCTTCATCGCGCTCTACGGCGTGCCGGAGATGGTGGCGCTGCTGGACCGCGCGATCGCGGGCGAGGACTTGGCCTAATTGGGAGTGGCTATGGCGAAGCTGGCGACCGGACTACTCATCGCGGCCGCGGCGGGCGTGCTCGCCAGCTGTTCGCCGCAGGACAAGACCTTCGCCGGCATCAACGCCACGCTTGCTGAGCTGCGCAAGCTGCCCTCGCCGCGCGCCGAAGATGAATTCCCGGCGGCGTTCTTCCAGGCCCGTGACGCCGTGCGCGACTGGCTGGACACGCGCATGGCCGCCATGGCCGAGAAGGACAACGACTTCGAATTCACCAACACGCTGAACGCCGAACTCAAGGCCGCGAAGCTGCTGTGCCCACAGTGCGACTCCGCCATGGGCAGCTTCTCCGACGCCAGCGGTTATCTCGGCGAAGTGCGGCTGTCGCGCAAAGGCGCGTTCGTGCAGGCCATGACCCAGGTCGGCGTGCAATGCGGCTTCGACGAGAACGTCTACCTCTACCGCTGGGACGGCGCCAAATGGCGGCGGGTCTGGGACAGCTCGATCCCCGGCAAGGACGGCAAGTACGAGCCGCAGGTGATCGACCAGGTCTCGGTGGGTGACGCGCAGAAGGACGGCCCCCGTCTGATCTCGGCCCTGGCGCACTTTCCCGGCTGCAAGTCCGCCTGGCAGCCGGTGTTTTACCGCCTGTGGACCATGGACGGCGGCCAGCCGGCGCCGCAGATGCTGGTGAACGAACGCGGCGTGGCGCCGGTGCCCCAGCGCGGCCCCGCCATCCAGGCGCGCCTGACCGGCGACGACGATTTCCTGGTGGAATACCAGGTGGAGAGCATCGACGCCGACGTCCCCAGCCGCACCAAGGTGGCGCACTACCGGGTGGTGCCGGGCGAGGGCGGCGCGTTCAAGGCCGAGAAGATCATGCCCTATGCCCAGACCCCGCGCGAATTCGTGGAGGAATGGGTGACGAGTTCATGGCCTGACGCCGCGGTCATGACCGCCGACGCCGCGCAAACCGCGGCCAAGACGGAGCATGAACATCTGCACCGTGAAAAGGTGCGCGCCGACTTCGCCGGGCCCACCACCCATTGCGATGACACCGCCTACGGCGAGTGGCAGGTGCATGTGACCTTCCGCAACAGCCCGGCCAAGGACGGTGAGGAGCGCTATTTCCACATGCGCTGGGCGCCGCCGACCCTGTTCGAGCTGCTGTCGGTCAGCGACAAGGCCAATCCCAAGTGCACCGACGAGGTGCCGCGCATCGACGCGCGGCGGTCGCTGTTCCGGAGATATTAAAACGCGTTGTCATCCTCGCCCCTTCGGGGCAAGGATGACACGAGAGCTAAATTGAGAGCGTTTTCGTCATCCGCCAAAAAGACACGCCGTCCTCGGCGCCGGCGGTCTCTTCCAGGAACTCGCCCTGGCTCTCCCAGCCCAGGCGCTCATAGAAGCGCCGGGCGCGGTCATTCCCCACCACGCAGTGCAGCTCGCCTTCATTGACGCCGGACTTGACCAGTTCGGCCTCGGTGGCTTCCATGAGTTCGTCGGCGATGCCCGAGCCGCGCCACTGGGGCTCGACGAACAGCTGGCCCACCAGCACGCCCTGCCAGGCGGAGAAGGCGACGATCGTGCCGCCGCGCTCCGCCACCAGGGCGCAGGGTGCGAAGGATGAGATCTTCTTCAGGAAAAAGTCCTGGGTGCGCCGGTCACGCTCGCCCTGGGGCATGAGCGGCCCATGGGTCTCATGCCAGACCGACCAGTAGATCTCGGCGATCCGCGGCAGATCGCTCTTGGTGGCGTAACGCAACATGGGGCGGGACTTACGCCGCCACACCCGCGCCGAACAACTCATCCTCCAGGTCCATGATGGTCTCGCCGCCGGCGAGGATGGATGAGAGCAGGGCGCCGGTCTGCGGCAGCAGCTTGTTCATATAGAAGCGCGCGGTCTTCACCTTGCCTTTGTAGAACCCGGTCGGGTCGTCGCCGAGCTTGCCGTAGGCGAGCTTCGCCATGCGCGCCCACATGAAGCCGACACTGACATAGCTCAGCAATTTAAGCAGGTCCGTGGCCGCGGCCGCGGCTTCGTTGGGGTTGGAAAGACCCTTCTGCGCCACGGCGCCGACCGCCTGCTGCAGGCGGCCGAAGGCCTTGGCGAGGCCGAGCACGATCTCCTCCATCTGCGGATCGGCGGCGTTGTCCTCGATGAATTGCTGCACCGGATGGAAGAACGAACGCAGGTAGCGGCCGTAGTGGGCGCTCATCTTGCGCCCCACCAGGTCGAGCGCCTGGATGCCGTTGGTGCCTTCGTAGATCTGGGTGATGCGGGCGTCGCGCACGAACTGCTCCATGCCGTGCTCACGGATATAGCCGTGGCCGCCGTAGATCTGGACCCCGAGGTTGGCGTTGTCGAAGCCGATGTCGGTGCCGAAGGCTTTTACGACAGGGGTGAGCAGCTGGATCAGGTCGTCATGGCGGGTGCGTTCTTCCTCGGTGGCGGCTTTCTCGGCCTTGTCCTGGCTCATGGCCACCCACATCGCCAGCGCGCGCATGCCTTCAGTCAGCGCTTTCATGGTGAGCAGGTTCTTGCGCACGTCCGGGTGGACGATGAGCGGGTCGGCGGGTTTGTCGGGCGCCACCGCGCCCTTGAGGCCGCGGCCCTGCAGGCGTTCGCGCGCATAGAGCAGGCCGCCCTGGTAGGCGACTTCGGACAGGCCCAGGCCCTGCACGCCGACACCCAAACGCGCCGTGTTCATCATGGCGAACATGGCGCGCATGCCCTTGTTGAGGTCGCCCACCAGCCAGCCTTGGGCGTTGTCGAAGTTGATGACGCAGGTGGCCGAGGCCTTGATGCCCATCTTGTGTTCGATGGAGCCGCAGGAAGCGCCGTTGCGCGCACCGACCGATCCGTCCGCCTTGGGCAGGAACTTGGGGCAGATGAACAGGCTGATGCCGCGAATCCCGGCGGGGGCGTCGGGCGTGCGCGCCAGCACCAGGTGGACGATGTTGTCGGTGAGGTCATGCTCACCCGCCGAGATGAAGATCTTGGTGCCGGTGAGTTTGTAGCTGCCGTCGGCTTGGGGTTCCGCCTTGGTGCGCACCAGGCCGAGATCGGTGCCGCACTGGGGCTCGGTCAGGCACATGGTGCCGCTCCAGGTGCCGTCGACGAACTTCGGCAGGTAGGTCTGCCGCAACGCGTCGGTGCCGTAGAGCTTGAGGGCGTTATAGGCGCCGTGGGTGAGGCCGGGGTACATGCCGAAGGCCATGTTGGAGGAGCAGATCATCTCCTCGACCAGCATGTTGAGCGCTTTCGGGCATCCTTGGCCGCCGTATTCCGGGTCGGCGGCAATGCCAGTCCACCCGCCGGCGATGAACTGCTGGTAGGCCTCCTTGAAGCCCTTGGGCGTGCGCACCACGCCGTTCTCGAAGTGGCAGCCTTCCTCGTCGCCGGAGCGGTTCAGGGGGAACAGCACTTCGGCGGCAAGTTTGCCGGCTTCTTCCAGCACCGCGTCGACCACGTCGGCGGTGAAGTCGCCGTAGCCCGGCAGGTTGGCGAGGCCGTCACCGTCGAACAGCTCGCGATAGACAAACCGCATGTCGCGGAGGGGCGCGTTGTACACAGCCATGACTTCTTTCCTTCTACCCTTGTCATTGCCCGGCTTGACCGGGCAATCCATCCCTCAACAGGCGTTAGCGTTTGTCGAACCATGGATGCCCCGGTACTTCTTAGCGGCGGGCTTCGCCCGCGGCCGCGGCACGACAGTTGTGTTTGTATCGCGAGCGGCTAGTTCCTCAACGGTTTGCCGGTGTCGAGCATCACTTCCATGCGCGCCAGCGTCGCCGGGTTCTTGCAGAGTTCAATGAAGGACGCGCGCTCGAGCTTGAGCAGGTCCTTCTCGGTGATGGTCTCGGTGTGGTCGGTCTTTCCACCGGTGAGCACCTTCGCCAGCGCCATGGACACCACCTGATCGTGCTTCGTGACCTTGCCCAGGAGGGTCATGCCCTGCAGCGCCACCTTGAGGGCGGCGATGCCGCCTTCGCCGGGCAAGGAAATGCTCTCATCCTTGGGCGGTGTGTAGGCCTCGGCGAGCTTGAGGGCCTTGGCCTTGGCGTCGGCGAGCAAGCGGTCGCGGTTCATGGAGATGCCGTCGGTGGCGCGCAGGATGCCCATTTCCTTGGCTTCGAACGCCGACTTGCCGACCTGCGCCGTACCAATCATTTCAAAGGCTTTGGCGACCGCGGGGATCGGGCCCTTGGGCAGTTTCGGATCGGCCTTGAGCCGCAGCAGCATCTCCTTGCAGCCGCCCCAGCCCGGGATCACGCCCACGCCGACCTCCACCAGGCCGGGGTAGGTCTCCGCATGGGCCTGGATGGCGTCGGAGTGCAGCAGGATCTCGCAGCCGCCCCCCAGCGCCATGCCGATCGGTGCCGAGACCACCGGGAACGGCGCCTGCTTGAGGGCCATGTAAGTCTTCTGGCCGTCCTCGATGATGCTCTCGATCTCGCTCCACACCGCGATATTGGCGGCGAACAGCAAGAGGCCGATGTTGGCGCCGACCGAGAAGTTGGGGCCCTCGTTGTGGATGACCAGGCCTTTCCATTTCTTGTCGGCCTTGAACATTTTGATCACGTCCTTGTAGAGGCCCATGATCAGGGGGTCCAAGCTGTTGGCGCGCGAGGTGAACTCGAAACAGGCGACGCCGTCGCCCAAGTCCCAGACTTTGGCGGACGGATTTTTGAGGATCGGTGTCGCGCCGCGCTTGACGTCCGACAGCTTGAGCACGCCGGGGGCGCGCACGACATCGGCGTAGTCACCTTTGACGGTCAGGTATTTCAGCTTGTTGCCGTCGATCTTGTAGAAGCCGCCCTTGTCGGCGGCGAGTTTCAGGAGCGCCGGCACGGTGAGCTTCTCGGCCGCGAGCTTATCGGCGAACCATTTGGCGCCCATGGAATCGATGATCTCGAACGGGCCAAGCTTCCAGCCGTAACCGTCCTTCATGGCCTCGTCGACGTCGACGATGGTGTCGGCGATCTCCGGCACCAGTCCGGCGGCGTAGGCGAGCCCGCCGCTGGCGAGCTTCCAGGCGTACTGACCGCCCTTGTCGGGATGTTCGACCACGCCCTTCAGGCCCTTCTTGCCGGCCTCGACGCTGGCGAGTTGGGCTTTCTGGCTGGGCTCATACTGCGCGGTCTTGAGGTTGATGCTTTCCTTGATCTTGTTCCCGCCGTCCTTGCGCAGGCGGTAGAAGCCCGAGACGCCTTTGCGGCCGATCCATTTGTTGGCGAGCATGGTGGTGACCACCGGCGGTTCGCCGGAGATCGCCACATAGGGATCGGTCTTGGGCAGCAGCGAGAGCATGGACTTGGTGAGATGCGGCATCAGGTCGAT
The DNA here is from genome assembly GCA_041905795.1 of Rhodospirillaceae bacterium. Classification (GTDB taxonomy): domain Bacteria; phylum Pseudomonadota; class Alphaproteobacteria; order Rhodospirillales; family Rhodospirillaceae; genus SHVO01. The sequence goes on from JAYRKL010000021.1 coordinate 42,739, forward strand.
GCCGATCAGGTCGAGCAGGCCGAAGACGCCGGTTTTGGGGATGCCGAACGGTTTCGATCCCACCGCGTCCGCTTCATCGATGGTCAGGCCGAGGTTCAGCGCTTCCACCACCGCGTTCTGCATCCAGTAGATGCCGATGCGGTTGCCGATGAAACCCGGGGTGTCCTTGCACACCACCACGCCCTTGCCGAGGCGGATGTCGCCGAAGTCGCGCACCATGGTGATGGCGTCGGCGCGGGTCTTCGGGCCGCCGACGATCTCCAGGAGGCGCATGTAGCGCGGCGGGTTGAAGAAGTGGGTGATCATGAAATCCGGCACCATCTCCGCCGGCATGCCCTCGGTCAGGGTGGCGAGCGGGATGGTCGAGGTGTTGGACGACACCACCGAGCCCTTCTTGCGGTGTTTCTCGACCTTCTTGTAGAGGTTCTGCTTGATGTCGAGGCGCTCGATCACGGCTTCGATGATCCAGTCGCAGTCGGCGAGCAGGTCGAGGTTGTCGTCGATATTGCCGGTGGTGATCAGGCCGGCGTTGCGCTTGGACATGAACGGCGCCGGGTCGGTCTTGAGCAGCTTGGCGACCGCGCCTTCGGCGATGGCATTGCGGTTTTTTCCGTCCTTGGGGACGATGTCCAGGAGGACCACCGGCACGCCGGCATTGGTGATATGGGCGGCGATGCCGGCTCCCATCACGCCGGCACCGATCACCGCCGCTTTTTTGATTTCGGCCATGGTTTCTGCCCTCACATGGCTTCCAGCACGGTGGCGACACCCTGGCCGCCGCCGATGCACATGCTGGCCAGGGCGTACTTCTTCTTCTCGCGCTGGAGCAGGGCCGCGGCCTTGCCGGTGATGCGCCCGCCGGAGGCGCCCAAAGGATGGCCAATGGCGATGGCGCCGCCGTCGATATTGGTTCTGGCCAGGTCGATGCCGAGGTCCTGCACCACCGACAGCGCCTGGGCGGCGAAGGCTTCGTTGAGTTCGATGATGTCGATCTGGTCGAGCTTGAGGCCGGCGCGCGCCAGCGCCTTCTTCACCGCCGGCACCGGGCCGATGCCCATGATCTCCGGCGCGCAGCCGGCGACCGAGATGGCGAGGATGCGCGCCAGCGGCTTGAGACCGTTCTTCTTGGCGTAGTCTTCGGTGCACACCAGCACCGCCGAGGCGCCGTCGGTGAGCGGCGACGAGGTGCCGGCGGTGACCGTGCCGGTGTCCTTGAAGGCGGGCTTCAGCGCGGCCAGGCCTTCGGGCGTGGTGTCGGCGCGGATGCAGCCGTCGGTGTCGACCATGCCGCCGTCGCCTTTCACCGGGATGATCTCGTCCTTGAACTTGCCGTCTGCTTGCGCCTTGGCGGCGCGGCGGTGGCTCTCGACCGCGAACGCTTCCTGCTTGGCGCGGCTGATCTGGTACTTCTCGGCCAGGTTCTCGGCGGTTTCGCCCATGCCGATGTAGGCCTGGACGCCGGCGTTGACGAGGCCGGGGTTGGGCATGGGGTTGAAACCGCCCATGCTCACGCGGCTCATGCTCTCGATGCCGGCGCAGATGAACACTTCGCCCGCGCCCATTTTGATGGCGCCGGCGGCCTGGTGGATGGTCTGCATGGAGGAGCCGCAGAAGCGGTTCACCGTCACGCCCGCGACCGTGTTCGGCAATCCGGCGATGAACACGACGTTGCGCCCGATGTTGAGGCCCTGTTCGGCTTCCGGGAAGGCGCAGCCCATGAGCAGGTCTTCGATATGCTCGGGATTGACCTTGAGTTTCTCCATCAGGCCCTTGATCACCGCGCCCGCCATGTCGTCGGGCCGGGTCTTGCGCAATGCGCCCTTGTTGGCGAGCGTGAAGGCGGAGCGGGCGTACCCTGCGATGACGATATTGCTCATAGTCTTTCCCCTTATTGCCTGTGCCGGCATTCAGCCTGGTTTGGTGTCGGTATCTTTGGCCGCTTCTTCCGCCTTGAGTTCCTTTTTCGACAGTTTGCCGATCATGGTTTTGGGCAGGACATCGCGGAATTCATATTGCGCCGGGCGTTCGATGGACGACAGCCGCTCCTTCAGGAAGTCGCGGATCTCGGGCTCGGTCAGGGTCATGCCGGCGCGCACCTTGATGAAGGCCTTGGGCGCCTCGCCCCGGTAGGCATCCGGGATGCCGATGACGTTCACTTCCTCGACCGCGGGATGCAGGTAGATGGCCTCTTCCACCACGCGCGGATAGATCTTGTAGCCCGAAGCGTTGATCATGTCCTTGATGCGGTCGACGATGAAGACGTAGCCGTCCTCGTCGATATAGCCGATGTCGCCGGTATGCAGCGCGCCGTCCTTGAGGACGTCGGCGGTGTCCTTGGGCCGGTTCCAGTAGCCCTTCATCACCTGCGGCCCGCGCACGCAGATCTCGCCTTTCTCGCCGACGCCGAGGATACGGTCGTCGTCGAGAGCATGGATTTCGACGATGGTGCCGGGAAGCGGCAGGCCCACCGAGCCCGCCTTGTTGATGCCCTGCGTCGGGTTGGTGCAGACCACCGGCGAGGTCTCGGACAGCCCGTAGCCCTCCACCACGATGCTGCCGGTGATGGTCTCGAACGAGCGTTTCACCTCCACCGGCAGCGGCGCGCCGCCGGAGATGCAGCATTTGAGCGAGGTGAGGTCGAGGCGCTTGGCCTCCGGCGCGTGATTGATGGCGGTGTAGATGGTGGGCACGGCCGGAAACACGGTGGGCCGCTTCTTATGGATGGTCTTCAGGCAATCTATCAGCTCGAAGCGCGGCAGCATGATGATCTCGCCGCCGAATTCGAGGCCGACCAGCATCACCACGGTCATGGCGAAGACATGGAAGAACGGCAGGGCGGCCAGGAATTTCTCGTTGCCGGCCGTGCCGCCGCCGTACCAGCGCGCCACCTGGCGGGCGTTGGCGGTGACGTTGGCGTGGGTCAGCATCGCCGCCTTGGGCACACCCGTCGTACCGCCCGTGTATTGCAGCACCGCCACGTCGGTCTTGGGATCGATGGCGGCGGGCGCGGGATTGCCGGCGTTGTCGAGCAGCTGCTCCCACAGCACGATCCGCTCGTTCGCCTGCACCGGAACGACCTGGGAGCGTTTGAACAGCTTGAACAGGAGGCCGGTCAGCGGCGGCAAGGCCGCGGCGAACGAGCACACCACCAGCTTCTTGAGTTTGGTGGTGTCGAAGAGCGTGACCGCCTTGGGATAGGTGATGGCGAGATCCATGGTCACCAGGATGTCGATCTCCGAATCCCTGACCATGTTCTCGAGTTCGCGCGCGGCGTAGAGCGGGTTCATGTTGACCACGGTGCCGCCCGCCCGCGCGATGCCGAAGAAGGCGATCGGGTAATAGGGCGTGTTGGGCAGCAACAGGCCGACGCGCGTACCCTTGCCGACACCGCGTTTCTGGAAACCCTCGGCGGCGCGTTTCACCGCCGCGCCGGTTTCGGCGTAGCTCCAATGCCGGCCGAGGAATTCGAGGCAGGGCTTCTCCGGATAGCGCGCCACCGCCGCATCGAGCAGGTGGAACACCGGCTCGGCCGGGAGCGGCATCGCCCAAGGGGCGAAGGGCGGGTAATTCTTCAGCCAAGGATAGGCCGGCGCGTCCTGGTTTGGCGGCATTTTCGGCGATGAACCGGTGTCCGCTTCATCGGCAAATGCTCCAGCGCGGCTCTCCGTCGTGGCGTTCACGTCCCCCTCCCGGGTGGCAGATCTGCCGGTGTGCGAAGCCCGTCAGGGCGCGGCCCTCTGTGGGGCTCAATTCCGCCGCTGACCGGTTTCTAAAAAAATCTTAGCGAATCAATTGCTTCGCGGGAAGAGACGGTTCCGGCCGCTCGACCCGCGCCGCCACCGGTAGAGGGTGAGGGCCGCACCGGACGCCAGCTATTGATCGAGCAGGCTCGACAGTTTGAGCGCGATGCCCTTGGAGCCGAACACCTTCAGCTTGCCCAGGGTGAAGGCGACCATGGGGTTGAGGTCGCCGTTGATCAGTTTGACCATGCTTTCGGGCGAAAGGACCAAGGTGGTTTCGGCCTCATCGCTCTCGGGATTGGGGATGATTTTCACCTCGTCGCCGGTGGCGTCCAGCAGCACCTTGCCGTCGTCGCCGAGGTCGAACAGGACGGTATGGTTGAGTTCCTTGAGCTTGTCCGCCTGGCCCTGCATCTCACTGACGATGTCTTCCAACGCCATGACCCCTCCGGTTTTCGCAAACAACGGCTTTCCGGCCGCGGTTCGATTTTGACTCATATCATTGTGACCGGCGAGCGCCGGCGGTGAAACTCCCGTCCAAACACCAAATAAAAACCAATCGTGAGTCCAAAAACTTAACGACATGCGGCCCGCCTCGCGTCCTGATCCCCAGCCGCGTCCTGGTCCCCAATCATGAACCCTCCCAGGGACTTGGCCCCCGGCACAATCGTCGCGACACGCTAGAGAAATCCAAGAATTTCATGGCGTTAATTGACCGGTGCGGGCCTTCCGGCTAGCTTCTGGAGGGTTGAAGCTGCGGGGGCCGGACAAGGGGCAAGAAGCGCCCGTGTCGGGGTGTGGGCGGCCTTTGCGAGGCGATAGAGTGGGATGTCTGAAACTCAATACCCGGCCATGAACCAGGCTGAGCCCCAGGCCGCCAAGCCAAAGGACTTGCGTGCCCTGGTCCATGACATGGGCCATTGGCGCCATGCGCCCGAAAGCGGCGTCAATCTGGTCATCCTCAGCGTCGCCGCCGTCCTGCCCGAAACCAAGCGCTCGCCCGGCCTGATCGCCCAGATCTCCGACGGCGCGGCCGGGATCGCCGCCAAGCGCGCCGGCTTCTGCTACCAGGTGTCGGATTGCGACTTCGCCATCATGGCCAAGCTGGCCGAGAGCGCGCTGGTCGCCATGGTGCGCGACCTCAAGGTCGACATGCTGCGCACCATCGAGCGCAATTTCCCCGGCAGCTTCGGTTCCATCGACCAGAGCCGCCTGGTGCTGTCCTATGATCTGGTCAACAACTACCGCTCCGCCGCCGACCGGGTTGCCAAATACGCCGAGATCGCCCAGCGCTCTGTCGCTGACGACGCCGGCCCCGGCGGCAACAAGCAGCTCCGGCCGCTCACGCCCGCCGACATCAAGAACGTGATGAAGGCCTATGAGAAGTTCGGCAACGAGAGATTCATCAAGGCTTTCGTCCGCACCCAGGACGTGATGCTCAATATCGCCGACAAGCCGCCGGAAACCGTGCTGCGCGAGTATTTCATCAGCATGGACCTGCTGCGCAAACCGCTGTTCATCGACGTCGAGATGCGCGGCTCCGGGCGGCTGTTCAATGAGTTCACTTTGGTGCTGGACCAGATCCTGCTCCAGGCCTTCAACCAGATGCACACCACCGGCGAACGCTGTTCCATCAACCTCAATGTCGAGAGCGTGTTCACCGAGGCGTTCGAAGGTTTCATCGAGGCGACGCCGCCGGCGGTGCTGGAGAAGGTGGTGTTCGAGTTCCGCCAGTCCAACATCGTCGAGAATTTCGACGAGTTCCAGGTGGCGCGCGGCCTGATCAGGTCCAAGGGCGCGCATATCGCCGTCGACCAGATTTTCCCGCAGACCGTGGGGCTGGTGGATCTGGACTATATCGGCGCGAGCATCGCGAAAATCCATTGGCGCAACGGCGCCGAGGAGATCCTGAAAGAGCGTGAGCGGGCGATCAAATACCTGATCGACTGCAACGTGGTGCCGGTCCTGATCCGTGTCGACAACGAGCGCGCGCTCGAGGTCGGGGCGCGCATGGGCATCAACATGTTCCAGGGCTTCCTGATCGACCAGAAGCTGGGCCACAGACCGGAAACCGGCGCATAACTGCTTGCTGGTTTCACCATATTGCGGGCGGCGGGGTTTGACGGCATGGTCCAAACCGAATCATGCGCATCCAGCTCAAGCTTTTCGTTCTTCTTCTGGTCATCGCCATCGTCCCGCTCGCGGCGCTGAGCTGGCGCAGCCAGAGGGCGACCGAGGATCTCGGCCAGTCGATGGCCGCCTTCGGCCGCGCGGCGGTCACCCAGGAGATTCAGACCCAGCTTAGCCAGGCGGTGGGCTATTCCGCCGACCTCCTGGCCGCGCAACAGCGCCAGGTGGAACTGGCGCTCAAATTGCAGGCGACCGCGGCGGAGCGGCGCCTTGAGTATGTCCAGGAAGAGCGTGTCCAGGAAAAGCGGGACGCGGCCTATCTCGCCACCGATTTCGACGATCCGCAGCGCTGGCCGCCGGGCACCGAACTGGCGCTCGACCACGCCATTGCCTCGCCGGGGCGCGAGCTTCAGGCCACGCCGATCTCGCGCGAGCATCAATCGTTCCTGATCCCGAAGGATGCCGACCCCGCCGAGGCCCAGCGCACCATGGCGCGGTTCGCGTCCATGGACCGGCCGTATAGGGAGCTTTTCGAGGCCAATCCCGGCCTGTTCTATTGGCAGTATGTCGCGTTCAAGAATGGCGTGCTCTCGAGTTATCCGGGCCACGGCGGCTTCCCGGACGGCTACGATCCCCGTTCGCGCGACTGGTACAAGGACGCCATCGCCAAAGGCGGGCCGGTCTGGAGCGAAGCGCTGCTCGATGCTTCGACCCGCCGGCTGCTGCTCACCGCCTCGCAGCCCCTGCGCGACGCCGCCGGCGATGTCGCGGGCGTGGCCGCCATCGACATCGACATCCTCAATCTGCTCACGGCCATCCAGAGCCGGGTCCGGGTCGGCAAGGACGCCGAGAGCTTCATCGTGCAGCTGGTGGACGACGCCCAGCCCCACCTCAGGGTCATCGCGTCATCGACGTACAAGGATTCCGGCGCCGCCTGGAACGCGGTCCTCGAAGCGCCGACGCTGTCTGCCGGCACCGGCGATCTTGCCGCCCTGCTTGAGGACCTGCGCCGCGGCCGCGACGGCATCCGCCAACTGACATTCCATGGACGGCCGGCGTTGTGGGCTTACGGCCGGCTGGAAAATCTCGGCTCGGCGCTGCTTTATATCGTGCCGGTGGACGCCATCGAGACCATCGCCGACAGCACCCAGGCCTCGGTGCGCCAGGCAATTCTCGACCAGGTGCGGCTCGCGGGTTTCGCGTCCGTGGGCCTGATCGTCATCGTCGCCGCGCTGGCGATGGTGGCCGCGAAATCCGTGACCAGCCCCTTGCGTTCGCTCGCGACCGCCGCCCGCGACCTTGCGGCCGGGGATCTTGAGGCGCGGGCGCCGGTGGAAAGCAGCGACGAGGTCGGCGAACTGGCGACCGTGTTCAACGCCATGGTGCCGGAATTGCGCAGCCATATCGCCACCAAGGAATCGCTGTCGCTTGCCCGCGAGGTCCAGCAGAAACTGCTGCCGGAGTCGGCGCCCATCGTGCCGGGCTTCGACATCGCCGGGCGCAGCGTCTATTCCGAAGCCATCGGCGGCGACTACTACGATTTCATCACCCTGGGTGGCGAGCGCGGCCAGCCGCGCTACGGCGTCGTGGTCGGCGACGTCTCGGGCCACGGCGTGGTGGCGGCGCTCACCATGATGTCGGTGCGCGCGCTGCTGCGGTCCTACGCCGGCAGCGGCGCCAACCTGCGGCCCGTCATGCGCGCGGTGAACCGCCACTTGACGGCGGACACCGCCGCCGGGCGTTTCGTGACCCTGGTCTACATGGTGATCGCGCCCGGCACCCGCCATATCCGCTGGATCAGCGCCGGCCACGGGCCGCTCCTGTTCTACGACCCGCGCAGCCAGCAGTTCGAGGAACTGGCGGTGCACGATATCCCGCTGGGCGTGAAAGCCGACTGGCCGTTCCATGAGAACGACCGCGACACCTGGCCGGACGAAGGACTGATCGTCATCGGCACCGACGGATTGTGGGAAACCCGCAATCGGGAGGGCGCGGCGTTCGGCAGGGAAGGCCTGCTCGCGGCCTTGCGGGCCACGGCGCACCTGCCGGCGGCGGAGATCTGCGGCGAGGTCATCGCACGCGTGCGCGCCTTTGCCGGCAGTGCGCCGCAGGAGGACGACATGACCGTGGTGGTGGTGAAATTCAGTCCATGACGGTCAATCTCATCAAGCTCGCGGTCGGCATCGAGGACATCGAGCACCTGGCCGAAGTCCAGAAGAAGCGCCGCAACAAGGACGGCAACTGCTTCCACCGCACCCGCATGACCCCGACCCGGGGCAAGGAGATCGTCGGCCAGGGATCCATGTACTGGGTGGTCAAGGGCTTCATCCAGGTCCGCCAGGAAATCGTCGGCCTGTCGGCGGGCAAGCGCGACGACGGCCGGCCGGCCTGTGTGATCGAACTGGATCCCAAGCTGGTGCCGGTGCAGGTCACGGCGCACCGCGCCTTCCAGGGCTGGCGTTACCTGAAGCCCGAAGCGGCGCCGCCGGACCTCAAGGGCAAGGGCCGCAAGGCGGTCGTCGATCCCAAGATGCCCGCGGCCATGCGCCTGGAACTGGCCAAGCTCGGCCTTCTCTGAAACCTAGACGCGTGCGGAGCACGTAACCCTGTCATGTGTTCCGCGCGCCTTTACCTGTGCGCGGGGCTGTCGCAAGGTCCTTGCCGCAAAACAGGAGAACACCTCATGCGGGTCCTGATTCTCGGCGCCGGCGCCATGGGCGGCTACTACGGCGGACGCCTGATCGAGGCAAAAGCCGGCGCGGACGTTACTTTTCTCGTGCGCGAGGGCCGCAAGGCGCAGTTGGCCGAGAAAGGCCTCGTGATCGACAGTCCGGCCTGCGGCAATTTCACCACGCCGGTGCGGGCCATTACCGGCGCCGCGCTCGGCGGCGAGAAGCCCTTCGACGTGGTGCTGTTCACCTGCAAGGCCTATGACCTGGACAGCGCGCTGGCGGCCATTGCCCCGGCGGTGACCGCGCAGACCGCGGTGCTGCCGGTACTGAACGGCATGTCGCACATGGAGGCTCTCAACAGCCGGTTCGGCGAGGCGCGGGTCTGGGGCGGCGTGGCCAAGATCGCGGCGCAGATGCTGGCCGACGGCGTCATCAAGCACCTCAACGACTGGCGCGAGTTGATGTTCGGCGCGCAATCTGGCGAGATCACCCCGGCGGTGCAGGCCTTTGCCGCGGCGTTCGGCACAAGCGCCGTCAAGGCCGTGCCGGTGGCCAACATCAAGCAGGCGATGTGGGAAAAATGCGTTCATCTCTCCACGGTCGCGGCCATGACCAGCCTGATGCGCGCCAGCATCGGCGAAATCGTGCGCGGCGGCGGTTCCGAACTGATGCTCGAAGCCTTGAACACCAACGCCGAAATCGCCGCGCGCGAAGGGCACAAGCCGTCCGACACATTCCTCGACGACTACGGCCGCATGTTCACCGACCCCACCATTCCCTACGGCGCCTCGATGCTGCGCGATATCGAGCGCGGCGGGCAGATCGAAAGCGACCATATTGTCGGCTTCATGCGCGAGAAGGCCAAAAAATACGGCATCCCGGCGCGGCTTCTCGATATATCCTATGTGCACTTGAAGGCTTACGAGCAGCGGCGCGCCGCCGGCAGGCTCTAAATCTCGAGAAGGGGAGGGTGTGATGGCGATCGATCCCGCAGCGTTCCGGTCCGCGACACCCGCCCCCTACACCGCCGCCGTGATCCAGGCGGCGCCGGTGGCTTTCGATCCGGCGCGCACTTTGCAGAAAGTCGCCGACCTCACCGCCGATGCCAGGAAGACAGGCGCGGCGCTGACCTTGTTTCCCGAAGCCTTCGTCTCGGCCTATCCGCGCGGCAACGATTTCGGCGCGGTGGTGGGCGCACGCTCGCCCGAAGGCCGCGAGCAGTTCCGCCGTTACTGGGAAAGCGCGGTCGAGGTGCCGGGTCCGGCGGTGGACGCACTGTCGAAGATCGCCCGCGACAATCAGACCCAGCTCGTGATCGGCGTCATCGAACGCGATCGCGGCACGCTTTACTGCACGGCGCTGTTCTTCGCCGCCACCGGCGTCTACCTCGGCAAGCACCGGAAACTCATGCCCACGGGGTCGGAACGCCTGGTGTGGGGTTTCGGCGACGGCTCGACCTTGCCGGTCTATGAGACGCCGCAAGGACGCCTGGGCGCGGTGATCTGCTGGGAGAATTACATGCCGCTGCTGCGCGCGGCCATGTACGGCAAGGGTATCGAGATCTACTGCGCGCCCACCGCCGATCCGCGCGACACCTGGCACGCCTCCATGCGTCATATCGCTCTTGAAGGCCGCTGCTTCGTGCTGTCGGCCAATCAGTTCTGCCGGCGCAAGGACTACCCCGCCGACTACATGACCCGCCTCTCGGACGATCCCGAGGCGGTTTATTCCGCCGGCGGCAGCTGCATCGTCGGCCCCCTCGGCAACGTGCTGGCCGGGCCGGTTTATAACCAGGACGCCATCCTCACCACCGAGATCGACATGCGCGACCTGGTGCGGGCGCGCATGGATTTCGATCCCGTCGGCCACTACGCGCGGCCCGACGTGTTGTCCCTGCGCGTGGACGAAACGCCGCGTCCGGCGGTGTCCTATGCCCAGGACGCCGCGGGCGACGTCAGTTCCACAGAACCAGCGGCAATCCGGCGGCGATGATCAGCACGCCGGCGATCTTGGCCGGCGTCAGCGGCTCGGCGAGCTTGAAGCGGCCGACGACCTGTGCGCCCAGGATGCCCGACACGCGGCGAATCAACTCCACCGCCGCCACCAGCATCAGCTGGTAGGCCGCGAGCTGGAGCACATAGCCGGCGCCGCCGAGGATACCGGCGAACAGCAGCGGTTTCCCGGCTTCGCGTTTGATGCCGAAGGCGCGGGCGCCGTCCCGGACAAGGGTCCACAGGCCGATCAGCGCCGTGATCGCCGTCACCTGGATCAGGCCATGCAAACCGACCGATGACCGGGCGATACACAGCTTGTCGAGAGCGGGCGTGGTGGACCACAGCAGCACCACCCCGGCCATCAGGCGTGCGCCTGGTTCCCGGCGCAGGTTGCGCATGGCGGTGGCCAGGGGTGCTAAGATGCCGGTGGTTTCGACACCGGGCTCGCCGGCGCTATAGAGCACGAACAATCCGGCCACCACGACCATGATGCCGATGCTTTGCATGAGGCTCGGCCATTCGCCCAGCATGACGCCCGACAACAGCAGTGTGACGCCGGGGATCAGCGCCAGCAGCGGCACCATCAGGGACAGCGGCGAGCGCCGCAGCGCCAGGAGATAAAGCACGTTGGCGCCCATGCCGGCGGCGATATCGGCGATCCCCGGCAGCCAGTAGGCGGACTGGAGCGGCGACGGGCCCGCGAGGTCCCCGGAATACCAGGCCCATCCGCCGAGCACCGGGATCTGCAGCCCGATGAAGATGAACAGGGTCTGGCGCGGCGGCGCGTCGACGACTTTGCGGAGGTAGTCGATCGCCAGATAGGCGAGGCCGCAGCCCAGCGCCGCGCCGGGTCCCAGAAGCGCGGTGGTCAGCATCTAAACCGTCCGGCCGCGCGCTGGCCAGGGAGGGGCGCGCCTGCCGCGCGTTGGCCAGGGAGAGGCGCGCTTGCCGCGCGCCGTGCCATTGACCGGATCAGCGATAGTCCCCATCTTGACGCCTTCCCCACCCTCTGGACCCATCATGTCCGACTTTCTCAAGCGCACGGCCGGTTCCCTCGCATCCCAGGCGGCGGGCCTGGCGGCGCGCGCCCCCGGCGCCTTTGCCGCTCTCGACTCCCGTACCCGCAGGACGATCGGCGCGGGCGCGCTTGTGCTGCTCATCATCTACTACCCCTTGGGCATGCTGATCTACGACCGTGTCGATGACGACGCCGGCTTCCAGCCGTTGCCGGCCTATACCGTCTCCGGCGGCAGCGCGGCGGTGTCGATGGCGGCCAGTCTGGCGGCGCGCGAGGCCGACCGCTGGATCGCCAATAAGCCGTTCTTCCACCCGGCGGCGCCGCTCGACAACGGCCCCAATTTCCAACGCGGCGTGATCTACGCAGTATCGCGGTTCGCGCTCGAGATGGGCGACTACCTGGGCCGCGTGCGCGGCACCAGCGCCATCGATTCCAACCTCGACCGCGCCGCCGCCGAACTCCGGTTCGACGGCACCGTCTGGGGGATCTGGCCCATGGCTTCGGCCGAGCGGCAGTACCGGGACGGGGCCGAGCATCTGCTGGCCTACAACCGGGACGTGGCTGCGGGAAAATCCATGTACGACCGGCGCGCCGACAACCTCATCGCCTTTCTCGACCGCGCCGCGGCGGACCTGGGCTCGGCCAGCGCCGAACTGGACGCCCGCGCCGAGGCCGGCGGCGGCTACTTCGACACCAGGGCCGACGACGTCTTCTACAACGCCAAGGGCAAGCTCTACGGCTATTACATGATCCTGTCGGCGCTCGGCGACGACTTCGCGCCGGTGATCCGCGAGAAACAGGCGACCGAGATCTGGACCGCGATGCTGAGTTCGTTCCGCACCGGCGCCACCATGGCCCCGCTGGTGGTGGTCAATGGCCGCCACGACAGCATGTTCATGCCGGCGCATCTCGCCAATCTCGGTTTCCACCTGTTGCGTGCCCGCACCCAGGTGAAGGAACTCGCGGATACCTTGAGGAAGTAGCTAAGATCCCTAAGTATCGTGGAGCACCGAGGAGGCCTGTATGACCAAGATCGCCAAGACCGACGACCAGTGGCGCCAGGAACTGACCCCGGACCAGTTCCGCATCCTGCGCCAGAAGGGCACCGAGCGTCCGTTCACCGGCGCGTATAACGATTTCAAGGACGACGGCGTGTTCCGCTGCGCCGGCTGCGGCGAGACCTTGTTCGACTCGCGTGCCAAGTACAATTCCGGGTCGGGCTGGCCCAGCTTCTTCCAGCCGGCCGGTCCCACCGTGCTGGAAGAACATCACGACAGCACGCACGGCATGCGGCGCACCGAGATCACCTGCGCCAAATGCGGCGGCCATCTCGGGCATGTGTTCTCGGACGGGCCCGCGCCGACCGGCCTGCGCTACTGCGTCAATTCGGCATCGCTGGATTTTAAAGGGACCAAGGAAAAGCCCTGAAAATGGCCTTTTCCGGGTATCGGGCACCCGGGTACAACCGGAATGCGAACCCGCTTTTCGTCAACGACAATATTTCTCCGCCGCCGCCAGCGAATGCTTGCGGGCATGAATGGCTTACGCAATTGTGTCGGCGCACGCGGGGTTCACACTTGGGGGCAAGGGGACTCAAGCTGCAGGGGGAAGGGGCCCTATCAGGCTGCGCTCTAGCGCGCTGGACGGGGAACCAAGACAAAAAGGGGTACGGCCTCACAGCTGTGCCCCTTTTTTCTATTCCGCCCTCTTAGCCTCTTCCGCGGTAGGGCTGCACGCCCTGGTCCGGGACCCAAAGACCTTCGGGAAGCGTCCCGGTCTGCCAGAACACGTCGATGGGGATGCCGCCGCGCGGGTACCAGTAACCGCCGATGCGCAGCCATTTCGGCGCGATGGCTTCCACCAGGCGCTTGCCGATGGTCAGCGTGCAGTCCTCGTGGAAACCGGCGTGGTTGCGGAACGAGCCCAGGAAAAGCTTGAGGGACTTGGATTCAACGATGGTTTCATCGGGCGCATAGTCGAGCACCAGATGGGCGAAGTCCGGCTGGCCGGTCACCGGGCACAGGGTGGTGAACTCCGGCGCGGTGAAGCGGATCAGGTAATCGGTGTCCTGGTGCGGATTCGGCACCGCCTCCAGCACCGCGGCGTCAGGTGAGGCGGGCAGCGCGCTGGTGCCGCCAAGCTTGGTGAGCTGTTCAAAACGTTCGGTCATAGCCGTGCTATAACCCAGCTTATGGAGAACGTCATCCCGGTCACCGACCTCATCGCCTCGCCCTGTATCGGGGTGTGCACCGTGGACCGCGCCCGCAACATCTGTATCGGCTGCCTGCGTACCCTCCAGGAAATCGGCGCCTGGCGGACCATGACCCTGGACCAGAAGCGCGCCACGGTGGCCGCCTGCGACGAGCGCGCCAAAGGCTTGACCCGCCTGGGCAAGGACTGGAAGCCCTTGGAGACAGCGGGGGAACCGCCGGAAACCAAGCGGCCCTAAATAGTGGGCAAGGCCTCGGGACCAGCGTTCGGACCCAAGGCGATGTGTCGGACTCCGGACACTTTTAACTAAATATGGTGGATCGGCGCCGCCCTGCTACAATCTGTGGCAGGATACCCAGGGATTCCGACATCGGAACCGCCTAAGGAGGTTGCATCATGGCCGCACCGCAAATCGCGCAGGTTCCGTCCGGGTTCGCGCCGATCATGGGGGATTTGCGCGGCATCGTCGCTCGCGCGGTCTCCAGCGCCCGGGCTTCGGGCCGCGACTACGTCGGGCAGTGCCATATGGCGGCGCAGGCGGTAATGGCGGTGCGTCCCGATCTCTCGCCGCGCGAAGCCTTCGACGCCGTGACGCGCCTGCGCGACCATTAGACTCTGTTCGGTCGCAAGAATCGCTCCGGCCTCACACGCTCCAGCAGCTATTTTTCGCGCTTCGCTAGCGCAAACAGCCGCCGCATCGTGAACAGGACGCGTCCGTCCGCCTGCGGACGGTAGCTCTGCGCGGCCGCGGCGCGGTAGTCGGCCAGGAAGCGCGGCTTTTCGTCGGCGTCCAGCGCGCTCAGGTAGGGCACCAGCGCCGCGCCCGCGACCCAGGCCACCACCGCATCCAGGCTGTCCAGTGGATGCGCGTAGTGGGTTTCCCAGATGTCCACCGTCCCGTGCACCGTCCCGTGGGGCGACAGCAGGTCATAGTAGTCGCCGGCGCGCAGGGGATCGGGATGGGTGGCCACGTCTTTCAACCGCGTGCGCCAGGGGGCCTGTTTCAGCACCTCATCCAGGCAGGCGCGGTAGGGCGCATCGGCGGTGTTGGGCATTTGCACGGCCAGCGTGCCGCCAGGCGCCAGCGCCGCCATCAGCCGCGGCCACAGTGCGGCGTGGTCCGGCACCCAATGCAGCGCGGCGTTGGAGAAGATCAGCGCGGCGGCGTCCGGCGGCGACCAGACGGCGATGTCGCCGGCTTGCCACCGCAGGTGCGGAAAGCGTTCCCGCGCCGCCGCCAGCATGGATGGAGATGAATCGAGTCCGGTGACGGCGCGCGCCGGCCATTTCGCCGCCAGCATGGCGGTGACGTTGCCGGCGCCGCAGCCCAGGTCGTAGAGCGGCCCCGGACCATCGAGGATGATGCGCTGCAGGAGGTCTTCGACCGGCCGTGCCCGGAACGCCGCGAAGGCGAGATACGCCGAAGGATCCCAGACCCGTGCGTTTACGGCCCCAACCGTCACGGCGGGCCCGGCGCTTTCCGAACGTCTGCTTCCCGAACAGGCGCTTCCCGGTCAGCTTGCGCCTGGAAGGCCTCGTCTACGTCCGAGAGGCCGGGATGGGCGGCCAGCAGCGCGCGGTTGCCGCCGTGTGCGGCGGCGTCCTCGAGCGCCAGCGCCGCGCGGCGCGACATGTCGCCCGCGGCGCGGTCGAGGGCGTGGATCGCCGCCGCGCCGATGCTCACGGTGAAATTCAATTTCTGGCCGTCGACCGCGACATCGAGGGCCGCCACGTCGCGGCACATGCGCGCGGCGAGGGTCAAGGCGCCGGCACCCGCGGTTTCCGGCAGGAGGGCGAGGTAGCGGGCGGGCGAGAGGCGTCCGAGGCTGTCGCAATGGCGCATCACCGCCGTGCAATAGCCGGTCAGCGCCTGGGCGACGGTATCGGCGGCGCGCCCGCCGGCCTTGGCCGCCAGCGCCTCATGCCCTTCGACCTCGATCACCAGGCACGAGAAATCCTCGCCATAGCGGCGCGCGCGCGCGAATTCGTTCTGGGCGAGTTGGGTGATATGGGCGCGGTCGGAGACGCCGGTGAGGCTGTCGGAGGTGGCGCGCCGCTCCAGTTCCTGGTGCAGGATCGCGGCGCTGGCTTCCTGCGCCACCAGCCGCTGGGTTCCCACCACGGTCGCGGCCAGGAACGGCAGCCAGTAGACCAGGGCTTCGGCGCGCGAAAAGTCCGGGTTGAGCCCCGGCAGGTAAAACGCTGCGCCGTAAAGCCCGATCGCACTCACGGCGCCGAGGCTGATCCAGACGGCGCGCGGGATCGCCGACAGGTGGGCGGCGAACAGTCCCAGCAGGCCGAACAGGAGGGCAAACCGCACCGCGCCCGCGGCCGGCGCGGCGGCGACGCCGAACACGATATGCGCCGCGAACACGACGCTGGCGAGGATCGGCACGATGAACTGCCGGACGCGCTCCTCGCGCAGGAACGTCAGGCCGTAGATCAGCAGGAGGGCCGCGAGCAGCCCGAGGGTGAGATCCGCGAAGACGGCGCCGGCATAACCGCGATGCCCCACCCACAGGGCGGCGACGCCATAAAAGCCGCCGCCGCCGATCAACAGCCGGCGCTGGGCGGCCGCGAAATCGCGCCGCCACACCGTGCTGCCCAAAGGAGAGTTGTCGATCACAGTTTCAGAGTCCGCCCCGCTGCCCTTCCCGGGCGGCATGATCATAGCACCCGGACCGCATTTCGACAGTTCCGTGAATATCGGGTCAGTGAATATGGGCGAAGCCCAGGCGCAGGCCGTCCGCGGGCACGGCGTCGCGCAGCGCGGCTTGCGCGCGCTTGAGCAAGCGTTCGGCGACATCCGTGGGCGCATCGGCGCCGCTCAAGGCCTGCGCGGCGATGCCGGCGCTGAGAGCGACGGGCATGGTCATGGCGCCGAGGATCAGCGGCGCGGCAAGGGCGCTCGCGACGTCGCGGCCGCGGGCCGCGGCGTGCGGCGCGATCAGGAAATCGGCCATCATCAGCGCCAAGACATTGCCGTCGACCCTGGCCGCGACTTCCAGCGGACCCTTGGCGCGGCGCAGGCGCTGGCCGAGGAGGCGCAGCGCCTCGTCTCCGGCCGCGAGGCCCAGCGCGTCGTTGATCTCGGACAGCGCGCCGGTCTTGAACAGGCACAGGCCGACCATCGCGCCCTTGCCCGCGCGATTGGCGATCGCGGCGGTGAGGGAGTCGATGAACGGCGCGCGCGCCACCAGACCCGTCAGCGTGTCGCGCTCGGCGCCGCGTCCCCGCGCCGCCTCGCGCCGGTGGCCGGCGAGCGCGTAGCGGATCGCGCGTTCCAGGCGCTCGACCGTGAGTTCGCTTTTGGCGAGGAAACCGTAGGCGCCGTGCGCCAGCGCTTTCTGGTCGATGGCGTCGTCGTCGAGCGCCGACATGACGATGAACGGAACATCGAACTCGGAGTGCCGGGTCTCATCCATGAGATCGAGGCCGGTGTGCGGCTGCAGATAATAGTCGGCGAGCACGAGATCGATCGCCTCTCGGCGCAGCACCTGCAGCGCGGCGGGAATCGTATCGGCATGGTGAACGTTGGCCGCGCGCACCCCGGCGGCTTCGAGGAATTTCTTGATCAGCGCGCGGTCGCGGGCGTTGTCCTCGAACACGAGCACGCCGAGGCTGCCGGTATCGAATCCGGCGCCCGCGCCCGGGGCGGGGGAGGTTGCGGGGGCGGTGCGTCCGGCAAAGGCGGCGCGTACGGCACGAATGGTCATCGGTTCTCCAAAAAGGCGGCCGCGCGGCGGGATCGTCCGCCTGTTTTCCCCTTGAGGCCGGGGCCGGACGGTCTGCGCCATCCTTCGTGATGTGAACCTACCGGCCGCAGGTTGATGGTTTCTGAACGCGGACAAAATTTCACGCGCCGGGGTGAGAGTCATATGACTCAATATGTTAGCCGGCGATTTTCAAACCGCTCCGCGCCAAACGGCGGGAAGTCAACGGATTCGCACATAATTTTGGCCGCAAAGCGGCGCCCCGTGACGGCGGATTCGGTCCTGCGAAAAGCTTCGTGGGACAGCACGCGGCTCCATCCTGACAAAAAAATCGCTCAGCGGATTTTCCCGGAACACGCGCGCCGGAACGCGCGTTCCGGCGCGCCGCTCGGGGCAACGCACCCGGTGGCGGCGCACGGCCAAGCAGCCAAATTTTTCAACCAAAACAAAACGAATCGGCGTGCATGCGGGGGATCGCGCGCTTGGCGCGCGGCGTGCGCTTTATGACGATCGATCGCGCATTTACACGTGAGGTTGGGAAGCGCTTCGTAATAACAGCCGCGCGGGAACATTCTCCCTTGACAGCTAAGCGCCCATGACGTTGGTTAAGCCCATCCTGTGGGTGCTCCAAAGGGGACGGGTTGGGGGGGCATCGGACCGATGGACTACATCGGTCCAAAAGGCGTGAGTGTTGCCAAGGCGGCGCTCTGCCTGTTAGACCCTCGACACTACTTTTGCCCATCAGGACCGGCCAAAACGCAAACCCATTTTGTTGAGTGAGCGCATGGATCTTTCGACCGCACCACGTTACATACCGCCGCCCACGAACAATCGCCGTACGATCGGCTTCCTGCTCGTGGTCGCATTCCACGCCCTCGTCGTATGGGCATTCATGTCAGGTCTCGGCCAGATGGTCGTCGACCGCTTGAAGGGGCCGCTCGAGACCCGCATCATCGAAGAAGCCAAGATCGAGGAAGACGCGCCGCCGCCGCCGCCGCCCAAGTTCCAGGCGCCGCCGCCGGTGTTCGTCGATATCCCGGTCGTGGCCATCAGCGAGCCGGCCGCCGACACCTCGGCCATCCAGAACACCACCAACGTGCGCCCCGTCGCTCCGCCCCCGCCACCGAAGGCGGACGTGATCGTGGCGCCGCGTCAGAACCCGCGGCGTCCGAACACCGGCGCCGAAGAAATGTACCCGGCGATGTCTCGTCGTCTGGGCGAAGAGGGTACGGTCGTCCTGCTTCTTACCGTCAATGAAGAAGGCCGGGTGACCGAAGCTAAAGTCCAGACGAGCAGCGGCTTTGAACGTCTCGACGAAGCTGCAGCAAAAGAAGCTGGGAGGACATGGCGGTTCTTGCCGGGAACGATCAACGGCAAGCCTTCCTCCATGCAGATGCCGATCAGAGTGACCTTCAAGCTTCCGAAGTAAGTCGAGAAATGAGCCGCGGCCTAGCCCGCATCAATGTAATGACAGTTTGAGTCTAGCGAGGACACATCAATGAATACCCGACTGACCAACCTTTGCTCGAAGATCCTGGCCGTTGTGCCGGCCGTGGCGTTCGCCGTGGCCCTGGCCACCAGCCCGGTCGTCTCCTACGCCGCGGATGAAGCCCCGGCTGCTGCTCCGGCTGACGCCGCTGCCGCTCCGGCCGCCGAACCCGCTGCCGCCGCTCCGGCCGCCGCCCCGGCTGCCGCCGCCGGTTCCACCGAAACCATCGAAAACCCGTACGGCCTTGAGAACCTCTGGGCTTCGGGCGACTTCCTGTCCCACACCACCGTCGTCGTCCTGGCCATCATGTCGATGGGCACCTGGTACATCCTGATCATGCGCCTGGTCGACCAGACCGTGCTGATGAAGCAGGCCAACACCGCTCAGAAGAGCTTCTGGGCCGCCGGTTCGCTCAAGGAAGGCATGGCCAAGCTGGAGCCGAACAGTGCGTTCCGCGCGATCGTGGACGACGGCCTGAAGGCCACCGAACACCACGAAGGCAAGCTCACCGACACCGTCGACCTGAACGAGTGGGTCACCATGTCGCTGGCGCGTTCCACCGAAGCCGTCAACTTCCGTCTCCAGGGCGGTCTGTCCTTCCTGGCGTCGGTCGGTTCGACCGCTCCGTTCGTCGGTCTGCTCGGCACCGTGTGGGGCATCTATCACGCGCTGGTGAAGATCTCGCTCGCCGGCCAGGCCTCGATCGACAAGGTCGCCGGCCCCGTCGGTGAAGCGCTCATCATGACCGCCTTCGGTCTGATCGTCGCCGTGCCGGCCGTGCTGGGTTACAACTGGCTCGTCCGCCGCAACAAGGTCGCCCTGGATCGCGTGCGCAACTTCGCGTCCGACATCCATGCGGTGCTGCTCAGCAACCGCACCGGCCGCGCCCGCGCCTAATCGGCGGACGCTGCTCTCGGGCTTTTGTGTAACGCGAAGCCCGTACGACCTAGTAAAGTTCGTCTCGGCCCAGGGGTCCGGCAAAAACCGGACCCCTGATCCGGACGCCTAAAGGAGAGTTTCTCATGGGTATGAGTGTTGGTCCGGCCGAAGGCGACGATGAAGTCATGTCGGCCATCAATACGACGCCGCTCGTGGACGTCATGTTGGTGCTGCTCATCATCTTCCTGATCACCATCCCGGTGGTGACCGCGGAAGTGAAGCTGAAGCTGCCGGTGGTCACGAACGAAGCGCTGATCACCAAGCCGGAAAACATCACGGTCGCGGTGGACGAAAAAGGCTACATCTACTGGAACGCCCGCCGCATCGCGCCCGAGAGCCTGCTCGAGCGTATGAAGCAGGAATCCCTCAAGGTGCCGCAGCCTGAAATCCACATTCGCGGCGATGTGCAGGCCCGTTACGAGTGGATCGGCCGCGTCGTCGCCACCGTTCAGCGCGCCGGCATCGTGAAAGTCGGGTTCATCACCGATCCCGAGCTGCGCGAAGTCAACTTCTAACAGACCAGTGGCAGGCGAGCCGGCAACCCCGGCTCGCCGCTTTTTTAGAGCGGAGATTTAGTTATGGGTATGAGCGTAGGCGGCGACTCCTCTGAAGGCGCCCCGATGGTGGAAATGAACACCACGCCGTTGATCGACGTGATGTTGGTGCTGCTGGTGATGATCATCGTCACCATCCCGGTGCAGAAGCAGGCGGTGAAGCTCGACATGCCGCGCCCCAGCGCCAACAAGCCGACGGCGCCGCCGGAAGTGGTCGAACTCGAAGTCGACTTCGACGGCACCATGCTGTGGAACGGCAACGTCGTGCAGGATCTCGACCAGATGATCCGCTACCTGGCGCAGTCCGCCGCCGCCAGCCCGCAGCCGGAAATCCATCTGCGCCCCAACCGCCTCGCCAAGTACGAGCCGGTGGCCAAAATTCTTGCGATCGCCCAGCGCCTTGGCGTGAAGCGTATCGGGTTTGTCGGCAACGAGCAGTACCTCACGGATTAGAGGTGCTGCCCGGCGAAAGCCGCAATCTTTGAGTATTAACGTGGTGTGAGGGGGGAGCGCCGCGCGGAACATCCGGTGGCGTTCTTTTTCGTGGAGAGAAAACAAATGACGAAGTCACGTACTGCTGCAATGGTCGCCGTTATCGCTTTGGCGACCGGATTCATGGGCGCGGAGATCATCTCCGCCCCGACCGCCGCGATCGCGGCCGAAGCCAAGAAGACCCTGACCCCGAAGATGAAGCCGCTGCTCGAAGCGGTGAACCTGGTGAAGGGCAACAAGCTCGACGAAGCGCTGGCCAAGGCGCTGGAAGCCGACAAAGTCGCCGGCAAGAGCCCCTATGAGACCCTGATGGTCAACCAGGTGCTGGCCGCGATCTATGCGCAGAAAAAGGACTTCGCCAATGCGGTGAAGGCCATGGACGCGCAGGTCGCTTCGGGTGAGATGTCGCCGGAAGAGCAGAAGAAGATGCAGAAGCAGGTGGCCACCAGCTACTACCAGCTCAAGAACTACCCGAAGACCATCGAGGTCGCGACCGCCTACACCAAGGCCGACCCGAACGACACCGACATGCTGGTGCTGATCGCTCAGTCCCAGTATCTGCAGAAGAACTACAAGGGCACGACCGAAGGCGTGCAGGCGACCCTCAAGGCCGCCCGCGCCGCCGGCAAGCCGGTGCAGGAAGGCTGGCTGCGTCTGCAGATGAGCGCCGAGCACGAACAGGGCAATGACGCCGGCACTGCCGCGGCGCTCGAACAGATCATCGCCATCGCCCCGAAGGACGAAGATTGGAAGGCCCTGATCCAGTACGCCGAAAAGGGCATGCGCAACCAGGGCAACTCGACCAAGAACGCCCTCGACATGTATTTCATCAAAATGCAGGTCGGCACGCTCGCCACCGCCAATGAGTACAGCGACTTCGCGCAGCTGGCACTCCAGGACGGTCTCCCGGGCGCGGCCAAGAAGGTCGTGGATAAGGGCTTCGCCGCCGGCGTTCTCGGCACCGGCGCCACCAAGGATCGTGAAACCCGCCTGCAGACCATGGCGACCAATCAGGCCGCTTCCGACGAGAAGACCCTCGCCGCCGGTGAAACCGAAGCCCGCAAGGCCAAGAGCGGCGATCCGCTCGTCAAGGCCGGCGAGGCCTACTGGAGCTACGGCCAGTACGACAAGGCCGCGGAACTGATCCAGGAAGGCATCACCAAGGGTGTCACCAGCGCCGACGACGCCAAGTTCCGTCTCGGTGTGGTCTACCTCTCGGCCGGCAAGAAGCCGCAGGCCGCGGAAGCTTTCAAGGGCATTGCCGCCAACAGTGTTCCGGGCCAGCTGTCGCGCCTGTGGACGCTCGCGGCCAACTCGCCGCCGCCGAAGAAGGCCTGATAAAGCCCTCAAGGCTTTAGGGCTTCGAGGCTTTAAGAAATGTCGCCGGAGCGCGGGAAACCGCCTCCGGCGATTTCTTTTTCCGGGCGGCGGAGGAATCCGTTTCGCGCCGCTTCACCACAAAGTGTGGGGGTGCGGCCTTGCTCCGGCGTTGATCGAGAGTAAGCTTCCGCGCAGACCCCAACGCGAGGTACCGCCATGCTGATCCGCTCGAAAAAGGCGTCCGACGCCGCCTCTCACGAGATCACGCCGGAAGCCGTTTATGTGAACCGGCGGGACTTCATGGCGGGGGCGGGAGCCGCGGCGCTGGCCGCGGGCGGCTTCGCGGGCGCGGCTGACGCCGCGGTCCTGCCGGCCGAAAACGGCGCCGGCGCCTTCGAGAACCTGAAGCAGGGCTACCGGAAACTCGGCGAAAAGGACCAGGTTTCCAAATACGAAGCCATCGCCGGCTACAACAACTACTACGAATTCGGCACGTCCAAGGACGATCCCGCGGCCAACGCCAAGACCTTCAAGCCGATGCCGTGGAAGATCAAGGTCGACGGCCTGTGCGCCAAACCCGGCACGATCGCGATCGAAGACTTGCTGAAGCCGCACACCCTCGAGGACCGGATCTACCGTCATCGCTGCGTCGAGGCCTGGTCCATGGTGATCCCCTGGGTGGGTTTCCCCCTGGCCGAGGTGGTGAAACAATTCGAGCCGCTGGGCAGCGCCAAATACATCGCCTTCGAGACTATTGTCCGGCCCGAGGAGATGCCCGGCCAGCGGTCGTCGCGCATCCTGCCGTGGCCCTATGTCGAGGGCCTGCGCCTCGACGAGGCCAGCAATCCGCTGGCGATCCTGGCGGTCGGCATCTACGGCCGCACGCTGCTCGGTCAGAACGGCGCGCCGATTCGCCTGGTGGCGCCGTGGAAGTACGGCTTCAAGAACGTGAAATCGATCGTCCGCATCAGCTTCACCGAGCAGCAGCCCAAGAACACCTGGCAGGTGATGGCGCCGGACGAATACGGCTTCTACGCCAACGTCAACCCGCATGTCGACCACCCGCGCTGGTCCCAGGCCACCGAGCGCCGGATCGGCTCGGGCAGCGTGCTGTCGGCGTTCGACGCGCGCCGCGCCACCCTGATGTTCAACGGCTATCAGGAAGAAGTCGGCCAGCTCTACGCCGGCATGGATCTGGCCCGCTATTACTGATCCCGTCCGATGCCCGTGGATGCGACAGCTGCTCCGGTCCGGAGCAACAGGCTGCGCCGCTGGCTGAAGCCGGCGGTGTTCACCTTGAGCTTGGCGCCGCTCGCGCTCCTGATGATGCGCGGTTTTGCCAACGACCTGTCCGCCAATCCGGTGGAATTCATTATCCGGTACCTGGGCGACTGGGCGCTGCGGTTCCTGCTGCTGGCGCTGGCGGTGACGCCGGTACGCCTGGCGACC
Source organism: Rhodospirillaceae bacterium (assembly GCA_041905795.1). Lineage (GTDB taxonomy): Bacteria > Pseudomonadota > Alphaproteobacteria > Rhodospirillales > Rhodospirillaceae > SHVO01. Next base: position 66,460 of record JAYRKL010000021.1, read on the forward strand.
GGATGGAACGAGGTCGCCCGCCTGCGCCGGATGATGGGCCTGTTCGCCTTCACCTATGTCGTCCTGCACCTCCTGGCGTACACCGGCCTCGACCAGGGCTTCGACCTGGCGGGCCTGTGGAACGACGTCATGAAGCGGATCTACATCACCGTGGGCATGGCTGCCTTCGTGATCCTGATCCCGCTGGCGGCGACCTCCGCCGACGCCATGATCCGCCGCTTGGGCGGCGCGCGCTGGCGCGCCTTGCACCGGCTTGCGTACCCGGCGGGCGTGCTGGCGGTGATCCACTATTTCCTGATGATCAAGGCCGGCTATCAGCAGCCGACGGTCTACGCCGTGATCCTCGCGGTGCTGCTCGGGATGCGCGCGGTGAAACGCGCGTAGGCCTAGGACAGAGCCGCCGCGCCGTTGAGGCGGTTCACGATCTGCAGCCACAAGGCGCAATTCTTCCAGGCCGAGGCGCCGAGATGGCTGTGCATGCAGGCGATGGCGTAGTCGAGCGCCTGGGTGCCATGGGTCCGGCGGACCTCATCGGCGAGGGCCGAGATATTGGCTTGGTAGTGCGGCTCGAATGTCGCCCGCTGAGTCGTGGCGTGGATCATGGCGGCGCTCCGGTGCTGGTCACAAGTTTCGCTTCAAAACTAAATAACTATAGAGGCGAAACTAAAAGGCGGCAAAGTGGATTTTTTGGCCTCGCAAAGGCGCGGTTTGGCCGCCGGGGTCCTATCGCCCATGCCCGGTCCGGCTCGGCTAGGTTTTTGCGACATTCGCGTATAAACTCCGGCAACGGCCGCCCCCATGGGGCAAATCCTTGCCAAACCTAGATAATTTTCGGTAGAGCAGGGGTCGGGACAAGACACTTCCTGGTTGGCCGGCGCGGGTGAAATGACGCGAGGCCGGGGAGCGAAATCG
>JAYRKL010000022.1:0-65647 GCA_041905795.1 Rhodospirillaceae bacterium
AGGGGCGCGCGACCCGGAAAAGCCGGGTACGGGAAAGATGTTTCACGTGAAACATCTTAAGTTTGGGATGGCCCATGACCTTGCGGTTTGAAATCGGCGCGACCGTGATCCTCCTGGGCGAGGACCTACAATTCACCGGCGCCGACGGCGACGCCCGCGTCAAGGTGCTGGTGCCGGCGGAAACGCTGCGCCTGCTGGCGAAGGCGGTAAAGCCGTTGTCGCGCCAGGAGAAGTTCAAGGTCTACGACCGCCACCGCGCCGGCCTCCAGGCCACCGCCGTGCGGCTTTACGACAAGGCCAAGGCCGGGTTGATCCGCATCCGGCCGCTGGACCTCTGATCCTACTGCACCGTCAGCACGAAGGTTCCGGCGCCATCGGCGATGACGTAGGTCGAGACCTGGATGACGTAGGTGGCGGTGGCGGCGGGGGTGAAGGTCAGCCGCGCGTCGTTGCCGGTGCCGCCACGCCCACCCTGGGCGACCACCGATGAACCGCCGGCCGGATAAATGAAGATATAGGGCTGTGCGAGGGTGCCGCTGTTGGTCGAGGCGCCTTTCACGTCGATGGTGTAGGTGCGGCCGGCGGTGAGCGCCACGTCGAAATTCTGCCAGGAGTTGGCCTGCTTGAGTTGACCGCTGGTGGGCGCGCCGACGGCGGCGGTGCAGCGCGGCGCGATGTTCGGCGCGCAGTCGGTGAAACTCACCGCCCGGGCGGGCAGCTGGCAGACCGTGGTCATGTCGGTGATCACCGCCCTGGCCTGGTTGTTGACCAGGTGCTGCAGGAAGCCGGTCCCGCTCTCCAGCTTGACCACATAGTGGAACAGGGCGCCCGCGGGCGTCAGGTTGATGGCGCGCTCGATGGCGGAGACGGCCAGCAGCAGCTGCCCGTTGGCGGGGATCGCGGCGGTGGTGGCGGTGCCGAGCCGGGCGCCGCTGCGGGCGTCGAACACGCCGAGGGTGAAGGCTTGGGCCGCCGATCCGGTATTGTTGACCGCCACCGTGCTGGGATAGTTCGTGTCCAGCAGCGACGAATGCACATTGGCCGCCAGGGCGGTGTTGGACGACACCCCGGCCTCGCAGGTGGAAAGGTTGGTCAGGGTGCTGTCCGAGGGTTTCCACAGCACATGGGCGACCGAACCGGCGATCTGGGTCTCGATCATGGCGGCGTAATACTGGGGTTTCGCGGAGATATTGAGCGCGGTCTCGATATCCGAGATCCCGTACTGCGGCGCGGCACCCGGCGGGATCGGCGGGCTGGTCCATTGGCCGTAGCGCGCGCCGGTGGCGGCGTTGCGCAAGGTGACCGCGATGCTGCCCGCGGCGGTTCCGGTGTTGGCGAAGCGCAGGAACGACTGGGCCGAGACCTGGGCGGTGGAGTAGAGCGGCCCCGGCGTGCGGATGGCGATGGTCTGAAGCGCCGCCGGCGCCACGCCGAAGGCACAGGCCGTGGTCATGTCGGTGATCACGCCCACCTGCCGGTTGTCGACCAGGTGCTGCAGGAAGGTCCCGCCGGTGGCGGTGGTCGTGCCTTCGATCTTGATGATGTAATGGAACATGTCCGCGGTGGGCGTGATGCGCGCGCCGGCCTCGATGTCGGCCATGGACACCACCAGCTTGGCATTGGCGGGGAGCGAGGCGATGGCGTAAGCGCCGAGCCTGGCGCCGTCGCGCGCATCGTAGACGCCGAGGGACAGGCCGGAGGCGGCGCCGGCGCTGACGTTGTTGACGGCGACCGAGCTGGGATAGCCCGGCGCATCCAGGACCGAGCTGTGCACGCCGGCCACCTGGCCGGCGCCGGCGGTGATGCCGGTGTCGCAGGTGGAAAGGTTGGTGAGGGTGCCGTCGGACGGCTTCCACAGCACATGTTGCGTGGTGCCGATCATATCGGTCTGCACCGCCAGCGCGTAGTACTGCGGCTTGGGCGCGGCGGTGACGCCGCTTTCAATGGTGGAGATGGCGTATTGCGGCGCGGTGCCGGCGGGGATCGGCGGGCTGGTCCACTGCCCCACCGCGGCGCCGGTGGAATAGTCCCACAGCTTGACGGTGGCCGTGGCGGCGGCCGATCCGGTGTTGGCGAGGCGGATGAACGACTGCGATGACTTTTGAGCAGTGGAGAACACCGGGCCAAATCTCAACGCCGGAAGGAAGACGGCGGTGACGGTGCGGCTGGTGGACATGGTCACCGTGCAGGCGCCCGCGCCGGTGCAGGCCCCGGACCATTCCTTGAAACCCCAGCCTGCGGGCGCGACCGCGGCCAGGGTGACCGGCACACCCGCGGTGAACGCCGCGCTGCAGGTGTCGCCGCAATCGATGCCCGACGGCGTCGAGGTGACGGCGCCGGACCCGCTCACCACCAGGCTCAGCACCGGCGCCGCCGGCGCAGCCAGGGATTCATGCAGGCGCGCGGCATAAGGCGCGATCTCGGCGACACGCCGGCTGGCGTCGGCGGCGTCGGGCTGGCTGTCGGCGATGCCGAGCGGCCGGCCGTTATAGGTGAGGGTGGGGCTGCTGTAGTAAGGAACGCGCGTGCAGGAGACGTTGTTGGCCGTGCACTTGTTGGAATAGCTCATGGTGTCGCGGAACTTGCCAGCCAGGTCGACGTAGCCGGCGGCGTAGAAACCGGGGCCGGGTGCCAGCGTCGGCTCGGTATAGCGGTCGTGCGACGCGCCGAGGTTATGGCCGACCTCATGGGCGAAGCTGCTGGCGAGGTTGGGCAGGCAGGTCGGCGCCGTGCTCACCACATTGGCGCCGTAGACCGCTTCGGCCGCCAGCGAGGGCGCGGTGTCGAGGTCGTCGTTGAGCCATCCCCGTCCGCACACCGCGCTGTTGGCGCTGCTGCCGTCCTCGTCGAAGGCGCTGACGAGGGTGACGATGTCGGCGCCGGCGGCGGCGCGCAAGGCGGCGACGCGCGCGAAGTCGCCGGTGTTCGCCTTCATGCGGTTGAGGTAGTCGCCGCTGGTGGCGCCCGCGGGCTCGGCCTCGCGGAGCTGGTCGAGGCCGGCCAGGACCGCCTGCGCGTTGACCTGGGAATTGGTCAGGACGGCGTTGAGGGTGTCCATCATCAGCGCGGCGGTGGCGCGCACCGAGGTCAGGTTGGCTTTGGCCTCGCGCGTGTAGATGATCAGGATCTTGATCTGCGCCGGCGCTCCGGCGCCGGGTTTTTCGAGCCCAGGTTTCTCGGGCCCGGGCCTGGCGATGCCGGAGGCCGGAGGCTTGCGCATGATGTCGTCATCGGAGGGCTCGCGCGCCTCGGTGATGCGGTGGAGGCCGCCGGCGGCGGGGCGCACGGCCACCTCGCGCCCGCCCGCGGCGATGTCGGCGGTGACGGTGCCGTCCTCGATCACGAAGGTGGCGTAACCCCCATCCGTGACGGCGGCGCGGATCACCCGCGGCCCGAGCGGGCTGCGGCTTTCGGAAAGCTTGACGATACTGACCGAGAGATCGTCGAACAGATTGAGGATCATCCTGCGCGGCTGCCCGGCCACCGCACCGCCGGCGTCCAGGGCGAGCGGCGCGGCGGCGATGAGTGCGGCGAGATCGGCCGGGTCGACCGCGGCGGAGCGCACGCGCGGCCCGGCCGCGGCCGGTGTTTCCGGCCCGGTCGGGGCGGCGGGCATGAACAGGCCGCCGCCCGGCGCCTGGGGCAGGGCGGCGAGCGCCCGCGCCACATCGGGCGCGACGGCCGCCGGATACTCGACGGCGGCGACGGGAAGGGCCCACAGCACAAGGACGGCAAGCCAGCGGTACATAGAGGTGAGCCCCCCAATTCCCCGGTCGGGTTCTCCGCGAATCCTGGTGGGACAATAGCCCGGTTGGGGTATGGTTTGTCCTGTAATTACAGAGAACTCGCCCCCGGAGAGCCCTTGAATGGCGGCTAAAACCAAGGCCTTGTTCGCCCGCGCCGCCAAGGCCCATGAAGCCGGCCGGTGGTCCGAGGCCGAGCGGCTTTATAAGGACGTCCTCAAGGACGACCCCCGGCATGCCGACGCCCTGCACATGCTGGGCTATCTCGCCTACCAGAACGGCCGCAACGACATCGCCGTCGATCTGGTGAACCGCGCCATCGCGGTTGAACCCAGATTGCCGTCCTATCACAACACCCTGGGCGGGGCGCTCCTGGCCCAGGGCAAGGTGGATGACGCCATCACGGTCTACCGCCGCGCCTTCACCATCGCGCCGGGCTCGATCCCGGTGGCCAACAACCTCGCCAACGCGCTGCAGGTGAAGGGCCTCCTGGAGGAAGCCGGGCAGATTTACGCCGCGGCTGCCGCCGCCGCGCCCGGCAACGGCGATGTGCTCTATAACGTCGGCTACAACTACCTGCTGCAAGGCGACGCCGGACAGGCGATCTCGTGGCTCGAGAAGGCCGCGGCGGCCAAGCCCGGCGACGCCCTGATCTGGAACACCCTGGGCGGCGTGTTCCACAACCTGCGGCGCGGCGACGACGCCATCGCCGCCTATACCAAGGCCGTGGTGCTGGCGCCCGACACCGCGGCGCTGCACAAGAATCTGGCCATCGCCTATCACGCCGCCGAACGCTGGGCCGAGGCCCGCGACCACTACGACAAGGCGCTGACGCTGGAGCCCACCGACGCCTTTGCCCACAACGCGGTGGGTGTGGCGCTGGAACACATGGGCCTCGGCCACCAGGCCGCGGCGGCCTACACCCAGGCGCTGAAGCTGAAGCCCGACTACGCCGAGGCGCGCAACAACCTCGCCAACCTCAAAAAAGACGCCGGCGATTTCGCGGGCGCGCTCGATCTCTACGGCAAGGCCATCGCCGACGATCCGTTCTACACCCAGAGCTACCTCAACCGCGCCGAACTGGTGACCGCCGCGCCGGGCGACATCGCGCTCGAGAACCTGCGCGGCATGGCCGACCTGATCGCGGCGGGCGACCCGCGGCTGCCGCCGGCCAAGGCGGTGTTTATCCATTTCGCTTTGGCTAAAGCGCTGGCGGACATCGGCGACCATGCCGGCGCCTTTGCCCAATTGGAAAAGGGCAACGCCCTCAAGCGCGCCGGGATCATCTACAACCGCGAGGCCATGACCGCCTATATGCGCGGCGTGGCCGAGGTGTTCGGCAAGGACATGCTCGCAAGCGCGGGTTCATCCAAGGCGGCGCCGATCTTCATCGTCGGCCTGCCGCGGTCCGGCACCACCCTGATCGAGCAGATCCTGGCCAGCCATCCCGACGTGCGCGCCGTGGGCGAGAGCACCGCCTTCGATGCCGCCGCGCGCAGCATATTGGGGGCCGCCACCGTACCGCTCGCCTACGCCGACCATGCCGGCCGCCTCGCCGCATCGGCGGCGCGGATCGCCGCCGATTACCTCGACCGCCTCGCGCCGCTGCTGGAAGGGCGCCTGCGCACGGTCGACAAGCTGCCGGGGAATTTCCTGAACATCGGCCTGATCCGCATGGCGTTCCCCAACGCCCGCATCGTCCACGCCACCCGCGATCTCGAGGACACCTGCGTCTCCTGCTATTCCAAGCTGTTCCGCGAATGGCAGAACTTCGCCTATGACCTGACCGACCTGGGCCGCTACGCCCGCGATTACCGGGGGCTCATGGCGCATTGGAAAAAGCTGTTGCCGCCGGGCGCGATCCTGGACGTGGCCTATGAGGATGTGGTGGCCGACCTGGAGAGCCAGGCCCGGCGCCTGCTGGAATACTGCGGCCTAGCGTGGAGCGACGATGTGCTGGAGTTCTACCGGACGCAGCGCCCGATCGCCACCGCCAGCGCGCTCCAGGTGCGCCAGCCCATCTACACCGCCGCGCTGAGCCGCGCGAAACCCTATGACGCGTATTTGGCGCCGCTGCGCGAGGCGCTAAAGTAGGTTCTTATTTCTGGGAGGATGATATGAAGGTCCGTATGCTGCTGGCCACTGTGCTGGCCCTTGGTCTGGCCGCGCCCGCGATGGCGGAAGGCCCAACGTTCAAGATCGACCACAGCTGGCCCAAGCTGCCGCTCCCCAACAAATGGGCCTTGGGCGAACTGGGCGGCATGTTCATCGACGCCCAGGACCATGTCTGGATCTACAACCGTCCCAGCACCCTGTTCCCGTGGGAGAAGGCGGCGGCCGCCACTCCGCCCACGGCGGAATGCTGCATCCCGGCGCCGCCGGTGATCGAGTTCTCGCCGGCCGGCGACGTGCTGCGCAGTTGGGGCGGGCCCTCTAAAGATCAAGCGGGGCAGGGGTATGAGTGGCCTTCGACCGAGCACGGCATCGTCGTCGACAGCAAAGGCAACGTCTGGCTGGCGGGCTCGGCCACGCGCGAGTTCCAGGGCCGGCCGGCCGACGGCCAGCTCCTGAAGTTCACCGGCGACGGCAAATTCCTGATGCAGATCGGTCATGCCGGGCCGTCCAAAGGTTCCACCGCCGAGGACCAGCTTTCGGGCGCCGCCGGCATGGCGCTGGATGAGGCCGCCAACGAAATCTACGTCGCCGACGGTTACGGCAACCACCGCGTGGCGGTGTTCGACATGAACACCGGCAAGTTCAAGCGCCAGTGGGGCGCCTACGGCAAGACGCCGACGGATGTGAAAGAGGGCACTTACGATCCCACCGTCGAGAAGCCGGCCCAGTTCCGCAATGTGCATTGCGTGCAGTTGGCGAAAGACGGGCTGGTCTATGTCTGCGACCGCGACAACGACCGCATGCAGGTGTTCAAGAAAGACGGCACCTTCGTCACCGAGTACTTCTACGGCAAGAACACCTATCCGCCCGGCACCGTCGGCCATATCGCCTTCTGGCCCGACAAGACCCAGAGTCTTCTGGCGGTTTCCGACCTCGGCAACTTCCAGATCCGCATCGTCCGGCGCGCCAACGGCGAAGTGCTCTCGACCTTCGGCCACTTCGGGCATTACTCGGGTGAACTCAACCGCCTGCACCAGATCGCCTTCGATTCGAAAGGCAACCTCTACACCGCCGAAGCCGCCGGCAAGCGCGTGCAGAAGTTCGCGCTCTCGGGAGGCGCGAAGCCGTAGAAAACACCGGCTGTCATCCCCCGGCTTGTCCGGGGAATCCATGCATCAGAGGGCATATATGAGAATGGCGCGTGCGGAAGCATGGATTGCCCGCATAAAGCGGGCAATGACACGTAAAGGGGTAATGGTCGCGATTGCCGCACTCCTCGCTTTCCCCGCCTTCGCGGCGGAGGAACAGCTCGCCGATCCCGCCGCTGATGTCTCCGTCGCCAAACCGGCCTTTGCCAAGAACGCCGGGCCGGTGGTGCTGATCGACGAGGCGCACCACAACTACCACACCATCGACGGACGCTTTAAGCCATTCGCGGACTTGCTGCGCAACGACGGCTTCAAGGTTCAAGGCTCGCAGGTGCCGTTGACGGCGGCGGTGCTGGCGCGCGCCAAGGTGTTGGTGATCGCCAACGCCCTCGCGCAGGCCAATGTCGACCACTGGCAACTGCCGACACCCTCCGCCTTCACCAATGACGAAGTGGCCGCGGTGAAGGCCTGGGTGGAGCAGGGCGGGTCGCTCTTGCTGATCGCCGACCACATGCCGTTCGCGGGGGCGGTGCAACCCATGGCCAAGGCGTTGGGGTTCGACTTCATCAACGGCTTCGCCTTCCGCATGCCGGGCCCGCGCGCCGGCGACCCGTTCACCCGCGACGACAACACCCTGCGCCAGGACGCCCTCACGCAAGGACTCACGCGCATCGTCACTTTCACCGGCTCGGCTTTCACCGCGCCGCCGGGGGCAAAACCGTTGTTGGTGTTCCCGCAAGGCTACGCGGTGCTGCTGCCCAAGGAGGCCTGGACGTTCTCTCCCTCTACGCCGCAGGAAGACGCGGCCGGTAAGCTGCAAGGAGCGGTGATGAGTGTCGGCAAAGGCCGCTTGGCGGTGTTCGGCGAGGCCGGCCTGTTCACCGCCCAGGATTCAGGCGGCGCGAAGATCGGCTTCAACAGCCCCGATGCGCCGGAGGATAAACAGTTCGTCCTCAACATCGCCCGCTGGCTCGGCGGCGCGATTAAATAGGCCTCCCTCTTTTTTGTCATTCTTGCCCCGCAGGGCCGAGAATCCAGGGGTGTCTGGTTTCAGGTTTATAAACCAGAAAACAGAAACCTCTGGATTCTCGCGGCTTCGCCGCAAGAATGACAAGAAACCAAAAAAAGCCGGGTTAGCGCTTCTTCGCCGGGGTTTGCATCGGCTCGGTCTCGATGCAGACCGACAGCACGCGGCATTTGCCGGGGGCGGCGGCGATGTAGGCGTGGCCCATGCCGCTGTCGAAATAAATCGAATCCCCGGTCTTGAGGCGCAAGGGAGCGTAGAGCGTGGTGTAGAGGTCGACCTCGCCCTCCAGCACATAGGCGTGTTCCTCGCCGGGGTGGCTGATGAACTCGCCGAAGTCCTCGATGCGGCGCACCTGCAGCTCGGCGATGATCGGCGAGAACTTCTTGTTGAGCAGGTCCGACGCCAGATAGTGGTGCAGATAATTGGCGGTCTGGATGGCTTTGCCCCCGCCCGCCGGCGTGACGCTGCGCCGGCCGTTGAGTGCGCCGCGCGGGCGGGCGCTCGGCTCCGGCTGCAATTGCCCGCCGCCGAACAGCAGCGCGATATCGATTTTCAGGCCCTGGCTGATGCGCACCAACTTGTCGTAGGACAGCGACATCTTGCTGTTCTCGACCTTGGACAGGGTCGAGACCTGGATCCCGGTGCGTGCCGCCACGTCGGCCAGGGTCCAGCCGTTCTGCCGGCGGTAGGCGCGCAAAACCGCGCCCGGATTGGTCCCGGATTTGTCGGGTGTGCCGGCTGTTTTACGCGCACGCATATCGGTATCCCCCCAAGGGCCAATATAACCCTTGGCGGATATGATAACCGGGTGTTTTCCTGATTGGAAACTGGCTAAAACCGCGCGCGGTAGGTGAGGGTCAGGTTGTGCCCGAGGTAGCCGCCGGCTTTCTGGGCGTCGTAGTCCAGGCTCCAGGTGGAGAATTTCTGTTTCCACGCCAGGCCGACGCCGCCGGTGACGGTGTTGGCGGCAGGCGCCACGCCCTGCAAGGTGAAAGCGGCGGTGCCGGCGGCGAACTGGGCCTGGAACACGGGCGCGTCCGCCTTGAACTCGTGGGCGAGGTCGCCGCGCAGTTCGAACTGCACCTCGGACAGGTCGCCCAGCTCGGACTGGTATTGGAAGGCGCCGCCGCCGCCCGCGCGCAAGGAGGTGGTGATGCGGTGGGCGTAGATCAGGTCGGCGCCGTCGCTGGCGCCGGTTTCCTTGTGGGCCTGCTGGTAGATGCGGGCATAGGCGCCGCGCAGATACGGCACCAAATGGCCGCTGCCGAGCGGCAGGTCGGCGCCGGCGTCGACCGCGGTGGTCACCTGGTTGCCGGTCCAGTCGGACTGCGCGGTGCGGGCGATGGTGCCGAAGGCGACGTCGCGGGTGCTGGAATGGGTGTCGTAGGCGAAGCCGACGATCCCTTGCACGAACAGCGGATCGATATTGGCGCGGGTGTAGAAATCGAAGGCGGTGGAGGAGAGATCGTTCTTGCGCCCGGAGTTGTCCTTCCCGGTCATATAGCTCTCGGTCTGGCTGAGGGACACGCCGCCCAGCCAGTTGCGGTCCAGTTCGCCGTCGATGCCGGCGGATAAGCCACCGGTGACGGCGCGGTAGCCGGGGACCGTCGTGCCGGCCGCGTTCTGCGCGGTGTTCTGGTTGCCGTAGGTGCCGTAGACCTGCGCCCAGTAACTCGTACGATAGCGGCCCAGCGGCTCGTCGAGGGTGCGCGAAAGGCCCTCCATGCGCCGGCGCACGGCGGTCTGCGACAGGTTGATGGCGTTGAGCGCGGCGATGCGGGAGGCGTCCGAGATGTCGGGGGTGAGCTGGGTCAGCGCCTTGGTGAAGTCGGTGCGCGCCGTGATGTCGCCCAGGGCGGTGGACAATTCGGTGTCGCTGGCCAACGCCGGCAGCACCGATTCATAAACCTTGCCGAGATCGGCGGCGAGGCCCAGCTGGCTCGCGGTGTTGCGGGTCACCTGGTATTGCAGGACGTTGGTGCCGCCGGCGGCCAGCGCGATGCGCTTGGTGTACATGATGGTGGACGTGGGTTGCTGCACGTTGATGTCCGTGCCCAGCACCAGGGTCTGGGCCTGGATCAGGTTGACCGTGAGCTTGTCTTGCACCGGTCCCGTGAGCAGCGCGTTGATGGAGGTGCCGCTGCCCACCGAGAAGGCGCCGTCGGCGGTGATGGTGCCGTAATAGCCGCCGGTGGCGTTGATGTTGAAGTTGAGCACCGAGGCGCCGGTGACGCTGCCCGAGGTGATATGCACCGGGGCGGCGGCGGGGATGGTCAGCGTGCTGCTGGCCAGGGCGAGGCTGACCGTGCCGCCGTCGGCGCCGATGCCGCCGGTGAGCGTGCTGTTGGTGAGGGCCAGGGTGTTGGCGCCGGCTCCCAGGGACAGGGTGCCGGTGACCAGGGTGTTGGCGAGAGAGACGCGGTCGTTGCCGGCGCCGGTCTTGATGGCGCCGGTGATCCCGCCGCCGGTGCTGGCGAAGTCGTTGGCGCCGGAGCCCAGCACGATATCGCCGAGGATGGCGCCGGAATTGCGGAAGGTGACGGGCGTGGCGGTCTTGCTGAGGTCGAAGGCCAGCGCCGCGCCGGTGCCTTTGACGCTGGCGTAGACGCTGCCGCTGTTGTCCACCGAGGTCAGGGTGCCCGAGGCGTCCGTTATCCCATAAGCGCTCTGGGTGGCGCCGTGGGATTCGGCGGTGATGATGCCGCTGTTGACGAAGCTGGCGACATTGGCGCGGGCGTCGATGGTGACGGCGGTGGCGTCGCCGCCGCCGTAGCCGGCCGCGCCGGTGGTGACGTCTTCCGAGGAATCGCGGGTCACGGCGGTGATGGCGCCGGAGTTGACGATGCCGGGGATGGTGGTCAGTTCGCCGATGCGGATGGCGGTGGTGGCGGTGTCGACGCCGCTGGCGTTGATCTCGCCGCCCGCGATCCTGAGCGCGCCGGCGAAGGTGACGCGGTAGTCGACGCCGCCGTTGGTGATGCCGGTGATATTGACCGCGCGCACCGAGGTGACGGATGAGGCGGCCTGGGAGGTGATATTGCCGCGGATCAGGAGGCTGGAACCGTCCGCGTCGCCCGCCAGCTTGCCGATGGCGATGTCCTTGTAGCCGGCGGAACCGCCCTGGCCGACGTAGAGCGCTTCAGCGCCGCCGATGACGCTCAAGGTGGAATCGGTGAGGCCGTTGCCGGTCCCGCCCTGGGCCGCCGTGACGCCGTTGCCCTCGAGCAGGATGCCGCCGGCATTGCCGGCGACCCACAGGGCGCGGCCGCCCGGATACAACGGGTCGGTGGAGGTGTTGGTGCCGGCCGCCTTGCCGGTGGAGATGGAGCCGGTGTTGGTGATGGCGCCGGTGACGTTGCCGCCGGTGTAAATGCCGATGGTGGCCTGGCCGAAGCCTTCGATTGTGCCGCTGTTGGTGAGGGCGCCGCTGACGGCGCCGTTGACGGCCATGCCCCAGGCGGAATTGCCGGAGAGAGAGATCTTGCCGGCGTTGACGATGGAGCCGTCGATGCGGGCGCTAGTGAGGATGCCGTTGGAGCCGTTGCCGCCGACCGTCAGGGTCGACCCGGTGTTGAGGGCGATGGAGCCGTGGAAGATGTTGGCGCCGTCCACCTGGATGGCGCTGTTGGTGACGGTGGTGCCGGACAGCGAACTGGTCGAAGCGGGGCCGGGCACATTGATCGCGCCGTTATTGACGAGGCCGCCGGTGAGGTCGCCGTTGCCGGTGGTGACGCGTATCCCGATCGCAAAGCTCTCGCCGCTGTTGGAGATGGTGCCGGCGTTGGTGACGATGTTGGAACTGTCGAGGGTGACCGCAGCGCCCGTGGTTGCCGCGATGGAGCCGGCGCTGGTCACGCTGACATTCCCCGGCCCGCCGCCATCGAGCGTGGAGGTGACCACCGGGGTGGTACGGGCGGTGCTGACGGTGAGGTCGGCGCCCAAGGCCTGGGCGAGAGGGACGGGCAAGGACAACAAAGATCCGGCAACGGCCGCGCCAATCTTGAGGCCGCGGCTTTTCTTTTCAGCGTTCAAAATGCTGTCCCTCATGCAAGAAAAGGCCGCCCGCGGCAAAGCTGTGGGTGGCCGATGAGGGCTAGACGCGGCCCTTGCGGATTTCCTGCGCCGCGGGTGCTGAGTTATTTACCCACGAATACCCGATGCCGTCCGGCCGAAGGCGCCGGACACTTATAATTATGTGACGGCCGGCCGCGCGCTGCCGGAAATGTCGGCAAGTAACTGAGAGACATATATAATGTCAGGTTGGCGGAGGCTGGAAATGCCTGGCCTGGCGGCGGTGTCATTTCATGAGTGGCGCGGACAATCTCCGGTGGATTATCAAGGCTCGGGAGGAATTTTGAGTGTGAGCCGTCACATCCGCGCCTTTGCTCTGGTTTGCGCCCTGGCGATTGCCGGTGCGGCGCGGCCTGCGTCCGCGTCCGAGCGCTGGTCGCTGCTCGCCGACGTCCTGTTCACCCAACTCAATCCCGATCAAGGCCTGCCGACCCGCTTCACCACGTCGGTGGCCGAGGACAAGGATGGCTTCCTGTGGTTCGGCACCTCGGGCGGTCTCGCGCGCTGGGACGGTTATCACTTCAAGACCTTCAAGAGCGGCAGCGCGGCGCTGCCGTCGAGCTACATCGTCTCGCTGCACACCGATGCCCAGGGATTCTTATGGATCGGCACCGCCGGCGGCGGGCTCGCGCGCCATGAGCCGGGCACGGAGCGCTTCACGGTGTTCGGCCCCGGACCGGACGGTGTCAGTGACGGCCAGGTCTGGGCGGTGGACGACGACGGCCAGGGCGGCCTGTGGATCGCCACCGACGGCGGCCTTGATCACCGTGACGCCCAGGGAGCCTGGACCCGCGAGCGCCATGACGACGCGAACCCGGCGAGCCTGCCCGACAACCATGTCACCGCGCTGCGCCATGACAGCAAGGGCCGGGTCTGGGCCGGCACGCGCCGCGGGCTGGCGCGCAAGGACCCCGGCGCCGCCGGTTTCGTTGTCGTGCCGCTGCCGGGGGACGACGACCCGGAAATCCGGCCAGAGATTTGGTGTGTGTTCGAGGACAGCGCCGGGCGCATCTGGATCGGCGCCAAGAACCGCGGCGTGTTCGTCATCGAGGCCGGCCAGGACGCGCCGCGCCCGGTGCGTGAAAACAAGGTGCATGAGAACAATGGGCGTGACGCCGCCGGGCTGGAACATCAGACCGTGAACACGGTGGCCGAGGCGGCGCCAGGCCATATGTGGGTCGGCACCTTCGGCCAGGGCATCGTCATGATCGACACGGCGTCGTGGGAAACCCGGCGCATCCAGCACGAAGCGGTGCGGCCGTCGAGCCTGGTGCACGACGACGTGCGCGCCATGCACGTGGACCGCGCCGGTTTCCTGTGGATCGGCACCTCGGGCGGCCTGTCGCGCTACGACACCCGCCAGACCGCGGTCACCACCATCTTCGGCGAATGGGGCCGCGCCACGGCGCTGTCGGACATCGATGTCTGGTCGGTGCTGGCCGCCGCCGACGGTCGCGTCTGGGCGGGATTGCGCGAAGGCGGCGTCGATATCCTCGATCCACAGGGCGGGCGGGTCGGCGGTTTGCGCCCCGATGCCGCGCGCCCCGACAGCGCCCTGCCGCCGGACCGGGTCTACGCCATGGTGCAGACGGCGGGCGGCGAGGTGTTCCTCGGCACCAACCGCGGTCTCTACCGCACGGACGCCGCGGGCAAGCGTGTGACGCGCGTCAAGGTGGACCCCGCGCATCCCGATTTGCCGATACGCACCCTGCGCGCGGCCGAGGGCGCCCTGTGGATCGGCACCTTGTGGGACGGCTTATGGCGCCTGGACCCGGTGAAGGGCATGGCCACCGGCCATTGGAGCCGCGAGACCCTGGCCGGCGAACGCATCGAAGTGATCGCCCCCGGCGGCGACGGCTGGCTGTGGGTCGGCGGTGCGTCCGGCCTCACCCGGTTCAATACGGCGACAGGCGAGGGTGAGAAGATCCTGCCCGACGCCGGCGATCCGCGGTCGCTGTCGGCCGCCTGGGTGTCGGCATTGGCCACCGACGCCAAGGGCCGGTTGTGGGTCGGCACTCTCGGCGGCGGCCTCAACATCATGGACGGCCGCGACGACGCCGGCCGCCCGCGCTTCACGCGCCTCGGCGAGGCGCAAGGACTGCCCAACGCCAGCGCCGCGCGATTGCAGCCCGACCGCACCGGCCGCATGTGGGTCAGCACCAACGACGGCCTGGCGGTGATCGACCCCGAGACTTTATCCGTGCGTGCGCTGCACCGCGCCGAGGGCGTGGCCATCACCTTCAATTGGGTCAATTCCGGCGCCGTGACCGAGGCCGGCGAGATCCTGTTCGGCGGTTCCGGCGGGCTCACCGTCATCCGGCCCGCGCTGCTGGCGCCCTGGAGCTACCAGCCGCCGGTGGTGGTGACCGACCTGCGCGTCGGCGGCAAGACCGCCGACTGGAGCCGCGCGCTGACGGTGCCGGCGGACGCCAACAGCCTGACGGTCGAATTCGCCGCGCTGGATTACTCGGCGCCGGAACTGAACCGCTACGCCTATCGGCTGCAAGGGTACGACAAGGACTGGATCCCGGCGCCGTGGACCCAGCGCCTGGCCGCGTACACCAACCTGCCGCCCGGCGACTATGCCCTGGCGATCCGCGGCTCCAACCGCGAAGGGATGTGGGCGGAGAAGCTCCTGACGCTGCCGGTGCGCGTGGCGCCGGCCTGGCGTCAGACCCTGTGGTTCCAGGTGGCGCTCGTGCTTTCGGGACTGGCGTTCGTCTCGCTCCTGGTGCGCGGCCGCACGGCCTACCTGCGGGCGCGGCAGAGGCAGCTGGAGCAGGAGGTCGCCGCGCGCACCGCCGAACTGCGCACCGCCAACGCACGGCTGTTCGACCTGGCCACCACCGACACGCTCACCGGCTGCGCCAACCGCCGCCACCTGCTCGAACGGGCGGCGGGTGCCATCGCGCTCGCCCACCGCAGCGGCCAGGCCATCAGCCTGTTGATCGCCGACCTCGATCACTTCAAACGGGTCAACGACACCTATGGCCATGCCGGCGGCGACAAGGTGCTGGTCGCCGCCGCCGGCGCCTATGCCGCCCACGTCCGCACGTCCGACATCCTGGCGCGCATCGGCGGCGAGGAATTCGCCATCCTGATGCCGGGCACCGACAAGGACGGCGCCATGATCCTGGCCGAACGCCTGCGCCAGGCGGTGGCCGACACCGTGATCGACATCGACGGCAAGGACGTGCGCGTCACCACCAGCATGGGCCTGGCGGCGCTGGGCAGGAACGAGAGCTTCGACGCCCTGTTCGCCCGCGCCGACGCCGCCCTGTACGCCGCCAAACACGCCGGGCGCAACCGCGTGCAGGCGGCGGAGAGCGGGACCAAGAACTAGCGGCCGCCCCGTTTCCCCGGCGTCAGGACGCCGGGCGCCGCGCCATGACTGCGGCCACCGCCCGCTTCAGTTCCGCGGTCTCGAACGGCTTGCGCAGGTGCGCCGCGGACGGCGGTTGCCGCGCTTCCGTCAGGCTTTCGTTGTAGCCGCTCATCGTCAGCAGCCCGAGGCCGGGTTTGAGCGCGAGGGCGCGTTCGCACAGGTCCTGGCCCGAAATGGATCCGGGCAGGCCAAGGTCGGTGATCAGCAGGTCGAAGTCCCGGCGGAGCAGAAGGTCGAGGGCATCCTCAGCGTTGGCCACGGCGCTAACCGTGTGGCCGAAGGATTCCAGCTGCAGGCCGACCGTCTCGCGCACTTCCGGGATGTCCTCGACCAGCAGCAGGCGCAAGGCATCCGGCGCCGGGGGCGGTGCGGCCGGCGCCGTGTCGGCCGCCGCCGCCGCGGTGTCCGCCGCGGACAGCGGAAAATAGATGTCGAAGCTCGTTCCGCGGCCGACCTCGGACGCCACCGCGATGCGCCCGCCCGACTGGCGCACGAAACCGTAGACCATGCTGAGGCCGAGGCCGTTGCCCTGGCCCATGGGCTTGGTGGTGAAGAACGGGTCGAAGGCCTCGCTCAGAATCTGCGGCGTCATGCCGTAACCGGTATCCGCGACCGTGATACGGGCGTAGCGCCCGGGGGACAGCCGGTCGCTGTAGACCGGCACTTCGCTGTCGGTTTCGACGGCTGCGAGCGTGAAGGTCAGCGTTCCGCCCGCGGGCATGGCGTCGCGGGCGTTGAGGCTGAGATTGAGCAGGCAGTTCTCCAGCTGGGCTTCGTCGACCAGTGCCAGAAGAGGCGTATCGGTGCCGCGGGCGACGACGCGGATATTGGCGGGCAGCGTCCTTTTGAGCCACCGGGCGGTGCTTTCGATGCGGCGCCCGAGGTCGTGCACGCCGGCATTGAGCTGTTGCTTGCGTCCATAGGCCAGCAGGTGCTGGGTCAGCTCGCCGCCGCGCCGGGCGGTCTTGAGGGCCAGGGCGGCCAGCGTCTGCACGCGGGGCGACACGCTCGGGTCGTCGAGCAGCAGTTCGAGGTTGCCCGAGATCACGGCCAGAAGGTTGTTGAAATCATGGGCGACGCCGGCGGTCAGCTGGCCGACGGCCTTCATCTTATGGGCCTGGCGAAGGGTCTCCTCGGTGGCCTTCTGCTCGGCGATGTCCTCGACGATCGACCAGGTGTAGGTCTGGCCGTCGGTGCCCTGCACGGAAATGCCGCTCAGGCGGATGGGGATGCGCGTGCCGTCCTTCTGCACATACTCCTTCTCGTAGGGGCCGTAGCGGCCTGAGGTCTGGAGCGACCGGAGCTGCATCTGCTCCATCTTGAAATATTCCGGCGGCGTCAGTTTCCAGTAGTCGAGGGTCTTGAGTTCGTCGTCGGGATAGCCGCAAATCCTGCGGAAGGCCTCGTTGTACTCGACGTAACGGCCGGACGAGTCGGTGAGCGCGATGCCGATCGGCGCCATCTCGTACAAGCCGCGCAGCTTCTCCTCGCTGAGGCGCAGTTCCTCGAGCGTGGCGATCTCGTCGGTGATGTCGTCCGAGATTCCCAGCAGGTATTCCGGCCTGCCGGCGCGGTCGCGCAGGGCGACTTTCCAGGTGCGGAGATAACGGGTTTCCCGGTTCGCCGACCGGATCGGTTCAAGATCGATCTTCTTGACCTGGTCGGAGGCCAGGACCTCGCGGTCGGCGGCGGTGAAGGCGTCGGCCTGGGCCTTGGGCCAGAAATCGTGGTCGCATTTGCCCAGCAGCTGCTCGCGCGAATATCCCAGCACCTCCTCGGCGGCGCGGTTGAAGAGCTGGAATTGCAGATCGGACGCGCGCTTGAGGAACAGCATCATCGGCAGGTGCTCGACGATCCCTTCCAGCAGCAGCTGGGAATGATGCAGCTTCTGTTCGTGGCCCTTGAGGCCGGTGATATCCACGCCGCAGGCGATGATCCCCGCCGCCCCGCCGCTTGTGTCGTGCAGCCGGCGGAAGCTGCAGGCGAAGATGCGGTCATCCTGATGGCTGAAGCGGGCGATCAGTTCGCACTGGACCGTGTCTCCCGCCGCCGCGCGGGCGACGGCGGCGCGGACCTCCGCGCGGCTTTTCTCGGAATAGCTCACCCAGGGCGTTTCCCAGAAGAATTTTCCGGTCACGTCTTCCGCCGCCAGCCCGAGGTCCGCGAGCGGCGTCCGGTTGATGAAACGGACGCGGCCCTCCGGCGTCAGGATGGCGACCGGGACCGGCAGGAGGTTCAGCACGTCGCGCAGATCCGGCGAGGAGACGCACGGCGGCGCCTGGCGGCTCGGATCGGGAAGCTCGGGCATGAATGGTCGTCCTGGCGCGGAAATAGGGTGAGGCCGGAGCGCCGCCAAGACCCTGTCCGGGGGCTCACGCGCGCTTGCGCGTAGGTGCATTTTTAAGGGACTGCGGCTTGCGCCGACACCCGGAAAACACCCGCGGCGCCCAGTATGAAAGTTTCAATATTCATTGACACGGCGGAATTTCGCGACCTCTTCGGGCAAGGGGCAGGCGCGCCCTCCGGGCCGGGCGCGGTGGGTTCCGCCGGTGCGGGCGGCATCACCTGTCCGCGTGCTGTCGTCATATCCGGGTCATTATATCCGGATGAATATAACGTGGACATGGCGATATATCTGTCCGTATATAACGCGCGGTTCATTTTGGAGGTGCGACTATGCGCGTGCGTGGTGTGGTTTCTGTGCTGCTGGCGACATCCGGATTGACGCCGTTCGCGTCTTTGGCGGCGGAGACCCAAAGCGCCGCCGCCAAAGACGCGAACGGCGTCGAGGAGATCATCATCACCGCCCGCCAGCGCGAGGAGAACATCCAGACCGTGCCGGTGGCGGTCTCGGTGGTGAGGGGCGATGCGCTCGATGACACCGGCACCGTGAACCCGCAGTCGCTGGCGCAGCTGGTGCCGTCGCTCTACTACAACTCCGCCAACCCCCGGAACACGGCCTAT
This sequence comes from Rhodospirillaceae bacterium, assembly GCA_041905795.1. Lineage (GTDB taxonomy): Bacteria > Pseudomonadota > Alphaproteobacteria > Rhodospirillales > Rhodospirillaceae > SHVO01. Next base: position 18,454 of record JAYRKL010000022.1, read on the forward strand.
ACCATCCGTGGCCTCGGCTCCAACACGCTGTCGGTCAGCGCCGCCAACGACGGCATCGAACCGGGCGTTGGTTTCTACGTGGACGGCGTCTATCACGGCCGCCCGGCCACCGCCGCTTTCGACTTCACCGACATCGACCGCATCGAAGTGCTGCGCGGGCCGCAAGGCACGCTGTTCGGCAAGAATACCACCGGCGGCGCCATCGCCATCACCAGCCGGCTGCCGACCTTCGAGCCGGAAGTGAATGCCGAGGTCTCCTACGGCGACTACCAGTTCATGCAGGCCAAGACCAGCGTGTCGGGCGGGCTCACGGACCACGTCGCCGCGCGCCTCTCGGCCCAGGTGACCAAACGCGATGGCTTCCTCACCAACGTCAACACCGGGCGCAAGGCCAACAACCAGAACAACATCGCGCTCCGCGGCCAGGTGCTGTTGGAGCCCAGCGACGACCTGCGGGTGCGCCTGATCGCCGACCTGTCGGATTTCGACGCCGACTGCTGCACCCAGAACTACCTGCGGGTGGGCACGTCCTTGCGCGGCGCGGCGCGCCAGTTCGCCGGGCTGATCGCGGCGCTGCCGCAGCATGGATTGGCGGCCTATACGCCGGCCAGCACCAATATCTACGACCGCCTCACCGACATCGACGCGCCCTTGCATGTGGACACCCAGGACGGCGGCATCTCGCTCAACGCCGACTGGAACCTGGGATCGGCGACCCTGACGTCCATCTCGGCCTGGCGCTATTGGGACTGGGACGTGGCCAACGACCGCGACTACATCGGCGTGCCGATCCAGCTGGTGCAGCGCATCCCCTCGCGCCAGGACCAGTACAGCCAGGAATTCCGCATCGCCTCCAACGGCAACCGGACCCTGGACTATGTGGCGGGCCTGTACTTCTTCACCCAGACCATCGACGGCAAGCCCACCAGCGTCTACGGGCCGGCCTCGGCCTACTGGCTGATCAGCACCACCACCTTCGCCGCCGCCGACCGCCCCGACAACCTCACCGACGGTTACGGCCAATACGGCAACTCGCATTTCACCATGAAGAGCTATGCCGCCTTCGGCGAGGCCAACTACCATGTCCTGCCCAGCGTCACCGCCACCCTGGGCCTGCGCTACACCTACGAGGACAAGCGCGGCGACTACGCCACCACCGTCAAGGGCGGCGTCCCGTTCTCGACCTTGCCGGACCCGGTGACCTGCACCGCGCTCAACGGCGCCACCTTGAACAACCGCGACAACGCCAAGCTCTCGCTGTTCCGGCCGCAATGTTATGCGGTGGTCGACAGCGGCGGCAGCGTCTCGGGCCGCGCCAATATCGCCTGGCAGGCGACCGATCAGCTCATGAGCTATTTCAGCTATGCCCGCGGCTACAAGGCGGGCGGCCTCAACATGTCGGGCCTGCAGCTGACCGGCGGCACCGGACCCGGCGCCAACCAGCCGGCCCTGGACACGGCGGTGATCAAGGATGAGAAGAACAACACCTTCGAACTCGGCGTGAAATCGACGCTGTTCGACGGCCGCGCCACCGCCAACCTCGCCGCCTATAAGACCATCGTCACCAACTTCCAGGCCAATATCGCCACCCCGGTCACCGCCAACAACGCCGCGCCCCTGCGCACTTTCCCGGCCAACATCCCGGAAGTGCAGGTGCAGGGCGTGGAGGCCGACCTGGCGGCGCAGCTGGTTGCCGGTTTCGGCGTGCATGGGTCGCTGGCCTATAGCGACGGCACGTACACCAATTACCCCGCCGGCCCGTGCCCGCTGGAATGGCAGAACCCCAACGCCACCGGGGGCTGCCAGCCGCTGACCCCGCCGGCCAGCCTCGCCATCCAGACCTCCAATCCGCGCGGCAATCCCACCATCCCCGGTGCCTATGTCATCACCGGCCTGCCGCTGGCCGGTCTCTCCAAATGGGTCGGCACCTTGGGGGTCGACTACATCGCCCCGGCCGGCCCCGGCGAGATCGTGCTGCGCGGCGACTGGAGCGTGCGTTCCGGCTACAACGCCGACACCAGCAACTCCCAGTACACCTGGATCGACGGCTACGGCGTGGTCAACGCCAGCATCGGCTACCGCTTCAAGAGCAACTGGGAAGCGCGCCTGTTCGCCCGCAACCTGTTCAATAAGAATTACATCACCGCGCTCACCGTCCAGACCGGCAACTCCGGCCTGATCCTCGGCCAGTCCGGAGATCCCCGGATCGTCGGGTTGTCGGTACGCTTCAGCTCCTGATTTTTTGCCAGATCTTTCGACGGCGCGTCTTTTTCCGGCGCGCTTTCTCCGGGCACGGCCGATCCAGCGCGGCGGCGATCTGCGCCAGCGGCGTCGGCGCGATCAGCGCCGCCGCCAGGGTCGCGCGCAAGGTTCTCTCCTGCGCCTTCGTGAGAGTCATGACGGGCCGCGCCCGAGGCGCGCTCACAGGCTGTGCAAGGCCGAGGTGAGGACCCATAGGGACATCACGATGGCGACAATCACGAACATGACGCCGATGTTGGTCCCGCCCGCGGACAGGAAAAACGCCATATGGGACTCGGCCTGGGCCGCCTGTTCCAGGAGCGCGTTATTCTGTTCGTGCGCGCCGTACCCGAGGCGCGCCCGGCGCCGCGCCGGGGCATGCGGAGTGCCCGTCCGCCGGGACACTTCCTGGCGCAGCAGGCTCCAGGACGAGAACCCATAGTCCTGGGCCAGGGCGCGCTGGGCATCGGCGAGGCGGGCGTCCGGCTGGGCCGCGCGCATTTCGCCGAGGCGCGTTTTCGCCTGTTTGCGCAAGTGATCGAGGTGGGGGCGGGAGGGAAGCATCAGCCTCCCGTCGCCCGGCTTCCACTCAAAGGTGGCCATGTGAAATACCTTCCTTCCCAAAAGCGCCCGGGGTCCGCGAGACACGGGCAGGAAGTCAGGTTCGACCTAACGGCAGCGATGACGAGCGGGCTAAGCCCTTCGCGCGGACAGCAGGCCTCTCGGAAGGCGGGCAAAGCATAGGCCCGGGCCGTGACGCCCGGCAATACAGAATCTCACGGACAGAATCTCAGGGGCGGAACAGGTGCCACTTGCCATCCTGACCGTCGCCGGTGGGCTGGCCGGGGGTGTCGGTGAAGAAGGTGTAGAGCGGCCGGCCCTTATAGGCCCACTGCTTGCGGCCGTCGTCGCGCGCGATGATGGTCCAGTCGCCCATGGGCTTGGAGATGCCGCCGGCGACCACCGGGCTCCACACCCCGATGCAGCCGACGCCGCAGTTGGATTTGCCCGGCGCGTCGTCGTCGAAGACATAGACCGGCAAATTCGACGGCGAGGTGCGGATGGCGAGCGTGAGCGGCGCGTCGGCGTCGATGGAGAAGTCCGCCGGCACCGTCATCTGTGCCGGTGCGGCAGCCTGGGCAGGCGCGGCAAGGAACGCGATCCCGAGCAGAAAAGATTTCATGGCCGGTCCCTCCTTAAGAACATCCGGCCGCAACTATACCAGCGACGGTGCTGGGAGGGGGAGCGGCAAGAGCCGCTTCTATTGACCATCGCTGCGGGCCGGCGCTAAAACTTCCACGCGAGGCCACGTCCTCCGCCCACTATGGCTCTCCATGGTGGGTCTTCAAGTCCGGGACGGCCCGGCCCTTTTACAGGAGGGCCGCCATGGCCTGGATTTTCCTCCTCGTCGCCGGTCTGCTCGAAGTGGTGTGGGCCTACTTCATGAAGCAGTCGCAGGGCTTCACCCGCCCGATGCCGACGGCGGTGACGTTCATCGCCATGTTCGCGAGTTTCGGGCTGCTGTCCGTCGCCATGAAAACCTTGCCGCTGGGCACGGCCTATACGGTGTGGACGGGCATCGGCGCGGTGGGCGCCTTTGTGGTCGGGATCGCGGTGCTGGGTGAGCAGGTGACGCCGCTCAGGATCCTCGCCGCGGTGTTGATTGTCTCGGGCTTGGTGCTGATGAAACTGACCGGCGCCGAAGCATGAAGCAGCGCCGCCTGCGAATATAAGAGCAGTGACGCCGGCGGCGGCTGTCGCCAGGACTTCGCGGATGTGTCATGCTCCGGCGCGCCAACCAGACTGGGGGTCCGCATGCTTCGTGCCGTTTTCGCCGGCGTCATCGCCGCGGTGCTCGCCGTTCCGCTGCCGGCCTCCGCCACCTGGTCGATCATCGCCGTGGACAAAGCCACCGGGAAGGTGGCGATCGCCTCGGCCACCTGCGTCGACAGCGACGACGACAATTTCCTCAAGGGCGTGCAGGCGGTGGTGGTGCCGGGGGTGGGCGTCGCGGCCTGCCAGGCGGCGGTGGACCGCACCCACAAGAACCAGATGTTCATCTTCGAACAGATGAAGAAGGGCGCAGACCCCAAAGCCATCCTCGAACAGCTGGCCCTGAGCGAGCCGGAATACCAGACCCGCCAGTTCGGCATCGTCGACCTGAAAGGCCGTTTCGCCGGCCACTCGGGCATCCAGAACAGTTTCGTGACCCAGGACATGCAGGGGCAGGTGCCGGGGACCGAGATCTACTATTCGATCCAGGGCAACATCCTGCGCCCCGGCGAACTAGTGCCCAACGCGGTGCAGGCGTTCCTCCACGCCAAGGGTGCGCTCACCGACCGGGTGATGGCGGCCATGGACGCGGCCGACGGTTCAGGCGGCGACGCGCGCTGCACCTGTCCGCCGTGGCCGACCGACGGCACCACCCCGCCGATCCCCTGCGACAACCGGTCGAGCTTCATCGCCTATATCCTCATGGCCAATCCCACCGACACCAGCGGAGATTCCCACAACAACGGGCAGTACGGGCTTTATCTGACGGTGGTGACGCCGGGCGAGAACCGCGGGCCGAACCAGATCAAGCCGGGCGAGAACCTCAACCCGGTGAAAACCCTGCGCCTACGCTATGACGCCTGGCGCAAGACCCAGCCCGCCTCGTTCAAGTAGAGGTGCACCATGAAATTCCGCCTCGCAGCTCTCAGCCTGATCGTTGCCGCCCAAACCGCGCTGGCGCAAACCACTCCGCCCGCCAATCCGCCGCCCAACACGCCGCCGCGGCGGCCGGTGGTGCAGACCATGACCCTGGTGTCGTCGGGCTGGAAAGACGGCGCCATGATTCCCGCCAAATACGCCCAGCCGGGGCATGACACGTCGCCGGGCCTGACCTGGAGCAACGTGCCGGACGGCACGCAGAGTTTCGTGCTGATCGTGCGCGATCTGGATTCCATCACGCCCGCGGGCGCCGACACCTTCCTGCACTGGATGGTGTGGAACATCGGCAAGGACGCCCGCGCCCTGCCGGAAGCGATGCGCGAAGGCCCGCTGCCGGACGGGATGCGCCAGATCAGCGGTTCGGGACCGTATTATCGCGGCCCCGCCGCGCCGGCGTCGGGTCCCGCGCATCACTATGCCTTTGAACTCTACGCGGTGAGCGCCGCGGTCGATGTGCCGGCGGTGGGCCAGTCGCCGGCCTTGACCAAGGCCGCGGTGGAAAGCGCCATGGCCGGCAAGATCCTGGGCAAGGGCGTCGTCACCGGCCTGTTCAAGCGCGGCTGATGAAAATCGGGATCGTAGGCGCCGGCGGCGTCGGCGGGTATTTCGGGGCGCTGCTGGCCAAGGCCGGCCATGAGGTGCGGGTGCTGGCGCGGGGCGCCCATCTGGCGGCCATTCAGGCCGAAGGGCTCAAGCTGGAAGGCCCGCGCGGCGATGTCACCGCGCGGGTCACGGCCGGCGGCGACCCCGCGGTGCTGGCGGAATCGGATTTCATTCTGTTCTCGGTGAAAACCTATGACGCCGATACGGCAGCCCGGGCGATCGCGCCGGCGCTGGGACGCGCGGCTTTGGTCACGCTCCAGAACGGCATCGACAGCATCGACCGCCTGAGCGCGGTTGTCCCGCGCGCGGCGCTGTTGCCGGGCATCGCCTTCATGTCGGGCGTCATCGCCCGGCCGGGGGTGATCCGCTACACCAGCGCCATGTCCTCCATCGTCATCGGCGAAGACGACGGTTCAACCAGCTCCCGATGCCTGGCGTTGCAGGAGGCGTGCAAGAGCGCCGGCGTCGGCTGCGACATCTCGCCCGATATCCGCGCCGCGCAGTGGAAGAAATTCGTGGCCTTCGCCACCAACGCCGCCATGACCGGCGTGGTGCGCCAGCCGGTGGGCGTGGTCTACGGCGATCCGGACCTGCGCGCCGTCGCGCTCCGGTCGATGGACGAGGTGATCGCGGTGGCGCGCGCCGATGGCGTCAATCTGCCGCCGGACGCCAAGGACGCGGCGCTGGCCTTGCTCGACAGCTTCCCGCCCGATCTCTATGCCTCGCTCTACCACGATCTGGTGCGCGGCCGGCCGGTGGAGAACGACGCCATCTCCGGTGTGATCGTGCGGCTGGGGCAGCGCTACGGCATCGACGTGCCGGTGCATCAGTTCGCGCACGCCTGTTTGAAACCCTACGAGAAAGGCGCCTGAACGGGGAGGTGGGCGTGAGGTGGCGGGGAAAGTGCCCGTCGCCGCGGCGCCCGCACCGCCTGTGACGGCAGGTGGCGCCAGCACCGCGGCGAAGGTGCGGCTTTCGGACCAGGGCCTGAGCAGCACATCGGCAACCGGGCGCAGGTCTTGCGCCGGTGACGCGTCGAAATGCGGCACCGGCGCAGCGAACAATGCCTAAGTCCCGGGAATCGCGCAAGATGTTGCGGTGCGGGGGGCAAGGGGGGGCCGGGAGGGCCACCGGCCAAAACAAACGGCCAGGCCCCGGTTTTCCCGGGTCCTGGCCGTGAATATAGGGTATCCGGGCCTTACTTCTTGCGCGGGATGAAGCCTTCGATCTGCTTCACGGCGAAGTCGATCTTCATTTCGAAGAAGTGCTTGCCCAGTTCCTTGGTGGACGCACGGGCGTCGCCGGTGATGCCGGTATGGGGATCGGGGCCGGTGGGCTTGTGGGTGACGTTGTCGATCGGCGTACCGATGGCGTTTTTCAGCTGGTCATCCCGCACCCAGGCTTCGTGATATATCTCTTCCAGGTACATCATCTCCGACGTATCGGAGATGCCGGCGTGGGTGCTGACCTGCATGCCCTTCGCCGCGATTTCCTTGTCGAAGGCGGCTTCGGCCGGGGCGTAGACCTGGTCGCAGTAATAGACGTGGATGCCCTTGGGCCCGTATTCGGCGTCCAGTTTGTGGGCGACGGTGTCGTAGACGTTCTTGGGGCCGAGCGGGCCCTGGCCGCCGCCGTGATCGCCCATCACCACCACGTTCTTGAAACCATTGGCAATGGTCTCGCGCGTGATCTGTTCAAGCACCACGGCCAGGATTTCAGGCGTGAGGCCGATGGTGCCCGGCATGTCGGGGTTGGCGCGGTTGGGCGTGAACGCCAGCACCGGCATGGCGATGGCGTTGCCGAGTTTCTCGGCGATGGCCTTCACGGTGGGGCGGCCCAAGAGGGTGTGGCCGCCGTTGACGTCCTGCGGCCCGCGCTGTTCGGTGCCGCCGGTGTAGATCAGCGCCGTGGTCTTGCCGGCGGCGATGGCGGCTTTGACTTCGGGCCAGGTCATCATATCGAATTCCACCAGCGGTCCCTTGGGCGTCGGCGCGGCGAGCGTGGGCATGGCGAGCATGGTGGTCGACAAAGCGAGCGCGAGGCCCGCGGCGGCAAACATACGCAAAGTGAGTCCTCCCCTGAAGAATTTGGCCCTAAAAAAGATGGCCCTAAAAAAGTTGCGCCTCAGCCTACATCACGGGACGGCGTTGGAGAGGGGGCATCAGCGCGCGTCAAAACCATGCAAGCTTTGTGAAATGTTTTTGGCGGCGGCGGACAAGGGCGACCGCCGGAGGACGGATTAATATCTCCGTGTAGCCAAAGGTTTAGTGGTAATATAGTTTTAGGTCGAAAGGGAGCCGCGTTCGGAAATGTCTCCGGCGCGGGTTTCGGTATCGCTTTACATCGTGGCGGCTGAAAGCCGGCACGTCATCAGGGGGAGGATCGTCACATGTCGGTCACGGCAACAGCGGGCGCGCGCATCGTGCGCCGGATCATGGGCTCCGTCAGCGCCGCCGCGCTCATGGCGGCCGCGACGCAGGCGGCTCACGCCCAGACACCGGCGCAGACCCAGACCGCGCAGCCCGCCAATGTCGAAGAGATCGTGGTCACGGGCACGCGCATCATCCGTGACGGCTATGAAGCGCCGACACCGCTGTCGGTGTTGGGAACGGTGGAAATCGAATCCGCCGCGCCCGCGAATATCGCCGACTTCGTCAACCAGCTGCCGTCGCTCGCCGGATCGAGCACGCCGCGGTCGACCACCGCCGGGGTTTCGGCCGGGCAGACCGGCATCAACGCGCTGGCCTTGCGCGGCCTCGGCGCCAACCGCACCTTGATCCTGCTGGACGGCCAGCGCGTGGCGGCCTCGACGCTCACCGGCCTCGTCGACATCAACGGCTTCCCGCAGGCGTTGGTGAGCCGCGTCGACGTCGTCACCGGCGGCGCCTCGGCGGCCTGGGGCTCGGACGCCATCTCGGGCGTCATCAACTTCGTGCTCGATAAAAAGTACGTCGGCCTCAAGGGTGAACTGCAAGGCGGCGTCACCACCTATGGCGACGACCGCAGTTACAAGATGTCGCTCACCGGCGGCACCGGCTTCGCCAGCGAGCGCGGCCATATCATCGTCAGCGCCGAGAACTCCTATGTCGACGGTATCCGCGGCCTGCCGCGCGGCTGGTACACGGGCGTCAAGACGCTGATCAATCCCGCCTACGGCACCGGCGCCGGCCAGAGTACCTCGGTGCCGCAGCTGCTGATCCGCCAGGGGACGGGCTTCAGCAACGCCACGCCCGGCTTCATCGTCTCGGCGGGGCCGCTGAAGGGCGTCTACTTCGGGCCCGGCGGCGTGCCGGCGCAGTTCAACTACGGTTCGCTGGTCAACGATCCGTTCGTGGTCGGCGGCGACTGGAAGTACGCCGACTTCGGCACCACCGGCGACCTCGACATGCGCATCGCCCACCGCAGCATCTTCAGCCGCGCCAGCTACGCCGTCACCGACGACATCGAAGTGTTCCTGCAGGCGTCCTATGGCGTGGCGCACACCAGCGAGCAGGCCACCAATCAATTCAACCTCGGCAACCTCACCATCCAGCGCGACAACGCCTTCCTGCCGGCGCAGATCGTGGCGCAGATGACGGCCTTGGGCATCACCAACCTGCGCGGCGGGTCGCTGAACGCGGACCTGGGCTCGATCCCCGCCAGCAGCCGGCGCGCGCTGTACCGCTACGTGGTCGGGGCCAGCGGCAAGTTCGACGCCTTCGACAGCACCTGGACCTGGGATGTCTACGGCCAGAAAAGCCGCAGCGACGTGCACAACGATACGCTGATCTCCAATACCCCCAACTACAACCGCGCCATCGACGCGGTGCGCGCGCCCAGCGGCGCCATCGTTTGCCGCTCGACCCTCACCAACCCCACCGACGGCTGCGTGCCCTACAATATCCTGGGCACCGGCGTCGCTTCGGATGCGGCCAGGAACTATGTGCTCGGCACCGCCTTCCTGAAAGTGCACCTGGGCGAGGAAGTGGCGGCGGGCTCGGTCCACGGCACGCCGTTCGCCACCTGGGCGGGGCCGGTGTCGGTGGCCGGCGGTATGGAATACCGGCGTGAGAAAGTGGGCGGCAGCAACGACGGGCCGTCCAACACCAACTCCTGGTTCGCGGGCAACTACCACGCCAGCTTCGGCTCCTACCACGTCACCGAAGGGTTCCTGGAAGCGGTGGTGCCGCTGGCCAAGGACGCGGTGTGGGCCAAGGCCTTCGACCTCAACGCCGCCATCCGCGGCACCGACTATTCCACCTCGGGCTTCGTCACCACCTGGAAGATCGGCGCCACCTATTCGCTGGTGGACGACATCACCGTCCGCGCCACCCGTTCGCGTGACATCCGCGCGCCCAACCTGGCGGAACAGTTCCAGGCCGGGCAGGCGGGCACCGGCACCATCGCCGATCCGTTCCGCAACAACACCCAGTCGACCTACATCACCCTGACCTCGGGCAACCCCAACCTGGTGCCGGAAAAGGCGGATTCCACCGGCATCGGCGTGGTGCTGCAGCCGCGGTTCTTCCCGGGCTTCAGCGCCTCGGTCGACTACTACAATATCGACATCGCCCAGGCGATCTTCTCGGTGTCGGGCGCCACCATCGTCAACAACTGCTTCGCCGGCAACACCGTCCTCTGCGGTCAGATCATCCGCGATTCCTCCGGCGCCATCTCGCGCATCCTGGTGCAGCCGGTGAACCTGCTGTCGCAAACCGCGCGCGGGGTCGACTTCGAGGCCAGCTACCGCACGCGCCTCGACGCCATCTCCAGCGACTGGAGCGGCGAGGTGGCCTTGCGCTTCCTGGCCACGCATTACCTCAAGAACTTCTCGTCCAACGGCGTCAACGTGCCGACGGATTCCGCCGGTCAGAACACCGCCGGCGGCCCGCCGAGCTGGCGCTACCTGGCCACGGCGTCCTACAGCGAGGGCCCGGTGCGCGTGTCGCTGACTGCCCGCGCCATCAGCGCCGGGGTCTACAACACGTCCTATGTGCAATGCACCTCGGGCTGCCCGGTGTCGAGCACCGACCATTTCACCATCGACAACAACCAGGTGGAAGGCGCGTTCTACATGGACGCGGCCTTCAACTATAAGGTCACGGACAACGTCGAGACCTTCCTCACCATCGAGAACCTGTTGGACAAGGACCCGCCGCCGGTGCCGCCCGGCACCGGCATCGGCGCCGCGCCGATCGGGGTCAACACCACGCTCTACGACGTGCTGGGCCGGTCGTTCCGGGCCGGCGTGCGCTTCAAGATGTGAGCCGGCGCAAAGGCAAAACGAAAAGGGCCCCGGTCGGGGCCCTTCTCATTGGCGCGCCGCGACGGCGGGCTATCGGGAGTCTTCCGCCAGCCGTTTGTCGAAGGCGGCGCCCGCGGCCTGGGCGTAGCGGCGGCAGGCGGCGTTATCGGCAAAGTTACCCGCGGCTTTGCGCTCCCATAGGTTGCTCGCCTCGGGGTGGGGCGTGAGCAGGATGTCGCAGGGCAGCGCGGCGACCGTGGCGATGGAGTGCTTGAAGCCGAGCACCAACCCCGTATCGCCGCTGAATTTGAAGCCGGGCGACGACACCGCCGTCAGGCTGTCGGCGTAGACCATGTGTTTGCAGGCGTTGGCCTCGCAGGACTCCCAGGTCCAGGTGGTGCCGCCGGGGGCGTGGCCGGGTGTGAAATGCGCCGTCAGCGTGAGCGGGCCCAATCTGACGACCTCGCCGTCGGCGATGGGCGAGGCCTGCGCGACGTTGGGATAAATCTCGCCGCCGCCGAACTGCGGGTCCTCGCGCGTGGGGCCGCCGATCACCATCGCCGCCATGGAGGGGAAACTGCCCATGACCCGCGCGCCGGTCTGGCGTTGCAGTTCGGCGATGCCGCCGGCATGGTCGTAATGGGCGTGGCTGTTGAGGATGTATTTGATGTCCTCGAGATGAAACCCCGCCGCCGCGATGTTGTCGGCGATGAGCTGGGCGGAGTCCGGAAGGCCGCCATCGATCAGGATATGCCCCGCGTCCGAGGCGATCAGGATCGCCGCCAGGCCATGGGGCCCGACGTAAAAGGTGTTGCCGTAAACCTTGAACGGCAGCTGCGGCGCATTCCACGTCTTGCACATGGCGCAGGGTTCGGCGGCCATGGCCGGGAGGGCGAGGACGGCGAACAGGGCAAGAAAGCGAATCATAATGACCGGATGACGTGGCGCGTGAGGGCACGCCTTACTTTTTCTTATTTCTTCGGTGGCGGGGTTGGGCCCAACTCCATCAGCAGGCGGGTGAGCAGGTATAGCCGCGGCGAGACGGTGGCGAGGACCAGATATTCCTTTTCCGAGTGGAAGTTGGCGCCCACCGGGCCGATGCCGTCCAGGGCGGGCACGCCGGCGTCGGCGGCCAGGGCGGATTCCGAGGCGCCGCCGTTCCCGCCTGTGCCGATGGTCTTGCCCAGTTCGGCGTAGATGCGCTGGGAGCGTTCCGCCAGCTTGTCGGTGGCGGGGTTGTTCACCAGCGGCGGATAGGCGGGCTCACGGCTGACGGTGACCTTGGTATCCGGGATCGCCGTGGTCTCGGCGTTTTTCTTGAGAAGGGCTTCCACTTCGTCCAGGCTGGTCTTGTTGCGCACGCGCACGTTGACCTGGGCGGAGGCGTTCTCGGGGATGATGTTGTTGCGGGTGCCGGCGCTCATGACCGTGAGATTGGCGGTCAGGCCATCGCCGGATTTGGGCAGGCTCTCGATGCCGGCGATCTGGTGGATGAGTTCCATGGCGGCGTTGCGGCCGTCCTGGGGCGCGACGCCGGCGTGGGCGGGGCGCCCCTTGACGTCGATATGGAAGGTGGCGCTGCCCTTGCGCCAGACCGTGAGCACATCGGGTTCGTCGCCGGCTTCCAGGTTCAACTCCACATCGGCTTCCGAGATCAGCTTGTCGATCAGCTTGCGGGTGCCGGGCGAGCCGCGCTCCTCGGAGGTCTCGATCAGGTAGGTGATCTTGCCGTAGTCGGTGAATTTCAGGTCGTGCAGGATCTTGAGGGCGTAGACGCCCTGGACCACGCCGCCTTTCTCGTCGGCGACGCCGGGGCCGTACGCATGGGTGGCGTCGGTGCGGAACGGGCGCTGCTTGGCGGCGCCGGCCTCGAACACGGTGTCGGTATGGGCAATCATGAGGATGCGGGTCTTGCCGCGGCCGGTGATGGTGGCCACGGTGTTGGCGCCGAGGTTGGGCGCTTCGGCGGGAATGGTCTCCACCGTCATGCCGAGCGCTTTCAGCTGCGGGACGATGATATCCGCGATCCTGGCGGAGCCCTCGACGTCGCCGGTGCCGGAGTCGATATTGACGATCTGCTCCAGCAGTTGCATCTGCGCCGGCCGGGCGGCCTCCACCGCCGCCCAGACCTTGTCGTCGCGCTTGGCGTCGGCGGCCTGCGCGGTGCCCGCGGCCACGGCGAGGCATGACAGCAACACCCGGATTGAGGTTTTCATGGCGGCTCCTCCTGGAAAACGGCACCCAGCTTAACGCTTGTGGCGCGGCGGTGAAGGTGCTTTTCGGGTGCGGCGCCAGCCGCACACTCTTTTTACCGCGGCCGAAATGGCGGGGAGGCGGACGATGGGGTAGGGTAGCGCTCCAGGCTGTAGAAAGCTGCGCCCTCATGACCGACCCCGCTTCGTCCACACCGCCATCCGGCGCTTTCAGCAAGGAGCGCCTGTCGGTCATCTTCTTTTTCGCGGTGTTCGCGCTCCTGATCTATCAGCTGTTCAAGCTGCTGACGCCGTTCCTGTCACCGCTCCTGGGCGCGCTCATGCTGGCGCTGGTGGTGTTTCCCCTGCGCGAGCGGTTCGGGCGCATGTGGCCGGCATCGCCCAATGCGGTCGCCGGGCTGCTCACTCTGTTGATTGTCGTGACCGTGGTGGTGCCGGTCCTGGTGCTGCTGGCCCTGTTCGTGCGCGAGGCGGCCCTGATGGTGCCGGCGGTCAGCGCCTGGCTTAGCGAACACCAGGCGCAAGGGGTCGACGGGTTGCCCGAGAGCGTGCGCGGGGTCTGGGCCAGCCTGGATGCGTTCTTCACCAGGATCCGGTTCGACGTGAAGGCCGCGGCCATCGACTCGGTCAAGGACCTGGGCAACGGCGCGGCGGCGGTCGGCGCGGGACTGCTGGCGGGGTTCTTCGGCGTGCTGTTCGAACTGTTGATCCTGGTGCTCGCGCTGTTCTTCTTCCTGCGCGACGGTCCTTCGATGGTGAAGGCGGTGGTCGACCTGGTGCCGATGGCGGAGCGAAACAAGGCCCTGGTGGTGCAGAACCTCGACCGCACCCTGGTCGCCATGGTCCGCGGCTCGGTGATCACGGCGGTGGCGCAGGGCACGCTGGCGGGCGTGGGCCTGGCGATCTTCGGCGTGCCGTTCCCGGTGCTGTTGGGGTCGCTGGCGGTGTTCATGTCGGTGGTGCCGTTCGTCGGTGCGGCGCTGGTGTGGGTGCCGGCGGTGATCTATCTCGCGATCACCGGCGACATCTGGCAGGCCGCGGGGCTTACGGCCTGGGGCTTGCTGGTGGTCGGGTTGATCGACAATTTCCTGCGTCCCATCGTCGTCGGCGGCGCGGCGCAATTGCCCACGGCGCTCTTGTTCCTGGGCGTGCTCGGAGGATTGCAGGTCTACGGCGTGCTGGGCGGGTTGATCAGCCCCCTGGTGATCGCCGGCGTCATCGCCTTTGCGCGGATCTACCGTGAGAGTTATCTCGACGCGCCCAGCTAAGGCCGCGGCGGCTACTTGCCGCCGTAGGCCACGCGCCAGAGGGTATTGTTGCCGTCCTCGCTGACCAGGAGCGAGCCGTCTTTCAGCACCACCAGGCCAACCGGGCGGCCCCAGACCTTTTCCTGGTCGACGACCCAGCCGGTGAGGAAGTCCTGATATTCGCCCGCCGGCACGCCGTTGTTTATTTTCACGCGCACGATCTTGTAGCCGGTGCGCGGCGCCCGGTTCCAGGACCCGTGCAGGGCGACGAAGGCGTCGCCGCGGTATTCGGCCGGGAAGGCCGACGCGCCGGTGACCTGAACCGGGTAGAACGTGGTCTGCAACGCCGCCGAATGCGACTGGAACAGAACGTCGGGCAGGGTGGCCTTGCCTTTAAGGTCGGGACGCGCGCCGGGCAGGCGCGGGTCCTCGTTGGCGCCGAGGTAATACCAGGGCCAGCCGTAGTAGCCGCCCTCCTTCACGCGGGTCAGGTAGTCCGGCACCAAGTTGTTGCCGAGGGTGTCGCGTTCGTTGGTGGAGCAGTAGATGTCGCCATTGACGGGATTCGCGTTGAGGCCGACGCAATTCCTGATGCCGGTGGCGAAGGTCTTGCGGTTCGCGCCTTCGGGCGTGAAGGCGATCACCGCGGCGCGGCCTTCCTCCCGGCCCCACGCCGCGCCCAGCCCGCGGTCCTTTTCCCAGGCGGCGAGATCGGCGTCGGACTTTTTCTCCATGGTGCCTTCGGCGACGTTGGAGAGCGAGCCCACCGACACCAGCATGCGGCCGTCCCGGGTGAAGGCGATGTCGCGGGTGCTATGGCCGCCGGTGCCCGGAGCGATCTGCGCGACGATCACTTCCGCCGGGCCGCGCGCCTTCATGTCGCCGGCGCGGTAGGGATACCGCAGGACGCGGTTGGTCTCGGCCACATAGACCCACTGCGGGTTATCGGCGGGATAGAAGGCGATGCCGAACGGCTGGCGCAGGCCTTCGGCGAAGGCTTCGGCGCCGGCGGGCCTGGCGGCGTCGGCGGCCGGACGCAGGACCTGGACGCGGCCCGCGGCGGTCTCGGCCAGGAACACGTCGCCGTTCGGGGCCAGCCGCAGGGTGCGCGGGTTCTCGACGTCGTCGAACCATTCCGCGACGGTGAAACCGGACGGCACGCTGAGCCTGGCGTTGGCCGGGCGGTCGGTCACCTGGGAACTGTTGCGCACGGACTCGCGCGGGTTGGGCGGCGGGAGGTCGCCGGCCTTGATCAGCCGTGTGACGCCGGGCTTGTCGGTGGTCCAGTCGCCGAGGGCCTCCGTGCCGGTGAGCACCGGCGACGCGGTGTGGGCGGCGAAGGCGGCGGCGACGGTGGTGAAAGCAGCGGCTGCGGCGAGAAGGCGGGCGCGCATGGCGGACTCTCCCGAGGCTGAAAGGCGCCGGGAATATAGCAGCCGGGTTCCAGGGAAGCGACTCAGGAGGCGGCCCAGCACGGGGCGATCACGCAAACGCGAGACTTCGTCCGGGCGCCGTACCCGGTCCGGCACCCGTCACTTCTTTAAAGACTGAAAGTAGGCAATCAGGTTGTCGCGATCGGCCTTCTCGGGGACGATTTCGGCCATGGCGGTGCCGCGGATCATGGCGGGCGGATTGGTCAGGAACCTGTCGAGGGTGGCCGTGTCCCAGACGATGTTCGAGGCCTTGATGGCCTTGGTGTAGTTGAATTTGGCATCGCCCTTGCCGGCGGTGCGCCCGATCAGTCCGTAGAGCACGGGGCCCTGGGCGCCGCCGTCGTCGCTGGGCTCGGCGCTGTGGCAGACCATGCAGGTGATGCTGAAATAGGCTTTGCCGTCCTGCGCGTCCCCCGCCGCTGCGGCGCTCATCGTTGAGGCGGCGAGCAGCGCCAGCGCGAGGGTTACGGCTTTAAGGTGTGCCATGGGGTCCCCGCGCAGGCGTGAGCCGATAAAATGACGGCGGCGGTCCGAAGCGCCGATTATGGCTTCAGGATATGCCACTGGTTCATGGTTTCCTTCGCCGTCGGCGGATCGTGCTCGCCGTAGCCGAAGGTGTAGAGCGCCTTGCCCTTATAAGCCCACTGCTTGTTGCCGTCCGAACGTGTGATCACCGTGAAGTCGCCGATGTCGGTGGGATCGTGGGTGGTGGGGTAGACCGGAACCCAGATATCGACGCAGTGGCCGGTGCAGTTGGATTTGCCGGGCGTGTCCTTGTCCCAGACATAGAACGGCTGGGCGAAGGTGTTCTGGAAAATGATGCTGTCCTTTTCCTGGATCATGCTGATGTCCACCGGCACGGCGGTGTTGGCGTCCAGGGCCACGGCCGGTGCGGCGAATAACGCCGCGGCTGCGAAAATCATGGATGCGCGCATAAGAATCCTCCCTGGTTGGCGGCAGCTTATCAGGAACAGGGAGGAAAAAGCATCAGGTCATGCGTTTGCTTGACTTGCGCGCAAACCCGCGCGGGGCGCACAGTCGGGTCGGGCATTCGGGGAGTTCCATGGCCAGGTTGTCGCGGCGCGATGTTCTGAAGACGGTCCCGGCGGCGGCGCTGGCGGCCTGCGCCAAGGCTCCGGCGCCCGACGCCGCGGCCGCGCTGATCGAAATGGGCGCGCAGGAGGCCGTCGCGCGCATCGCCAAGGGCGAGATCAAGGCGGAAGCCTATGCCAAGCTGCTGCTGGGCCAGTACACCGCGCACAAGGATTTGAACTGCGTCATCACCATCGACCCGGACAAGGTGCTGGAGGCGTCGCGCGCGGTGGATTTGGCGCGGGCCAAGGGCGGGGCGCTGGGGCCGGCCTCTGGATTGATATTCGCGGTCAAGGACCAGATCGACGCCTTCGGCTATCCCACCACCGGCGGCAACGGCGCCCTCAAGACCAATTTCCCCAACGCCAGCGCCCCGGTGGTGGAGGCGGTGACGCGCGCCGGCGGCATCGTCTTCGCCAAGACCGCCATGCCCGACATGGTGGCGGGCGGCAGCATCATGGCCACCGACGCCAGCTGGAACCGCGACTTCGGCAACCCGCGCAACCCCTACGACCAATCGCGCATCACCGGCGGATCGTCGGGCGGCAACGGCGCCATCGTCGCCGCGCGCATCGTGCCGGCGGCCATCGGCGAGGACACAACAGGATCAGTACGTCTGCCGGCGGCCTGCTGCGGCATCGCCGGGCTCAGGCCTTCCACCTACACCATCGAGAACGCGCTCTCCGGCGGCAGCCGCAAACGCTGGTCCGACGGCGGCATCGTCGTGCCGCCGGCGGGACTGCTGGACACTTTCGGCCCGATGGCACGCACGGTGGCGGACGTGGCGTTCCTGGATTCCCTCGTCACCGGCGAGACCGCGCCGGTGCTCGACATCAAGGGTGTCCGCATCGCCGTGCCGCGGGACGGCTACTGGCAGGCGGAGACCATCGACGCCGGGCTGGCGAAGGTGATGCAGATCGCGTTCGCCAAGCTCAAGGACGCGGGCGCGGTGCTGGTGGAGGTGGACCTGGCCGCGGTGCTGGAGATCGCCGGCGCCAAGGTCAACCAGGCGCTGCGGCGGCCGGCGGGCCGGAGCCTCGCCGAATGGCTCGCCGCCAATGGGGCGGGGGTGACTCTGGAGCAGGTCTACGCCGGACGGCCGGTGCCGCCGCCCGCGCCGCAACCCGAGCCGATGTTCGAGCAGGAGCGCCGCTTCATCCTGGAAACCGCGCAGCAGGCTTACGCGGATTTTTTCCGCACCAACGGCGTCATCGCCGTGGCCATGCCGGCCCTGGGCGTGCCGGCGCCGCCTCTGGACGAAGCCGGAGCCATGAAGGAATCGTTCGCGGTCAACGGCAAGACCATCCACAACCGCCGGGTCATTCCGGTGCACTTGAACCTCAGCCCGCGCATGGGCGGGCCGGGGTTGAGTGTGCCGGCGGGGCTGACCGAGGGAATGCCGGTGGGCCTGTTGCTGGAAGGCATGCCCGGCGACGACGCGCGCATCCTCGGCCTGGGCATGGCGGTGGAGAACGTGCTCGGGCGGATCCCGGGGCCGACCTATAGAGGCCACACCGCCTGACGCCGGCCGCTGTTCAAGCTCCCGCGCCGGGGGCGGGGATTATTTTCCACGACGCGGCGTGACCATGGAAAAGAGCCCCGCCGCTGGGCTGGGGCGGGGCTCTCGTCCTGGGAGAAATATCGGCGTTAGGTCGGCTTCTTGTCGGCGGTTTTCTTGTGATGCTTCTTCTTGGTGACTTTGGTGTCGGTGGTGGCCTTGGTCTCCGCGGCCTTGGTCTCGACAGCCTTCGCCTCAGGCGCGGCCTTGACCGCGGTGTCGGTGGCGGCGGTGATCGCGGCGGGTTTCGCCACGGCGGCCGGGGTAGCAGCGGGTGCAGCGGCGGGGGCGGTCGATTGCGCGAAGGCGGGGGCGGCGACGGCGAAGGCAACGGCGGCGAACAGAGTGGTCTTGAAGGCGCGCATGGGTGGAACTCTCCTGTGACCTGGGCTCGGCGGCCCGCGCTGCTGGAGGCGTTTCCAGGAGGGCGTCGATGTCCGGCGAGCGCCAAGGTCGCGCCGGATCGCGGCCGGAACATGGCTAAACCCGGCCGCTTTTGCAGCCTTCAAGGATGTAATGCCGCCGCGCCGGCCGGCGAGGGTCAGTACTCGTCGAAAATCCGCCGGATTTCCTTGAGGTCCCGGGTCTTGGTGAGGGCGAGCATCAACAGGATGCGGGCCTTCTGGGCGGTGAGGGTGTCGGCGGGCACGATGTCGCGCTCGTCGTATTCCTTGGCGGCGTAGACGCGGCCGTTGCCGGTGCGTGAGGCGCGCACCAATACAGGTTTGTCGCCTTTGCCCTTGAGCATGGCGTCGACGGCGTCGCGCTCGACCTTGGACAGGCCGCCGGCGCCGGTGCCGGCGAAGACGATGCCCTTGTCGCCGGCTTTCACCAGCGCCTGGAACAGCTCGGGCCGCGGTTCGACGTAGGAATAAAGGATGTCCACCGCCGGCAGGGACTTCAGCGCGCGCACGTCGAACTCGGAGTTCGCGGTGTGGCGCCTGGTGGTGGTGCGATAGAAGGTGACCTTGTCCTCGTCGACATAGCCGAGCACGCCGATTTCCGGGGCGCGGAAGGTCTCGACGCGGGTGGTGTTGGTCTTGGTGGCGTCGCGGGCGGCGTTGATCTCGTCGTTGAGCACGATCATCACGCCCCGGCCTTTTGACTCGGGCGCGGCGGCGACGCGGGTGGCGCTGAGCAGGTTCATGGGGCCGTCGGCGCTGATGGCGGTGGCGGGGCGCATGGAGCCCACCACCACCACCGGGCGGTCGGACTTGACGGTGAGATTGAGAAAGTAGGCGGTCTCCTCGAGGGTGTTGGTGCCGTGAGTGACGACGACGCCAGCGACCTTGGGATCGGCCAGGGTTTCGTTGATGCGGCGCGACAGGGTCAGCCAGTCGGCGATGGCGAGGTTGTTGCTGGCGACATTGACCACCTGTTCGACCTTGATGTCGGCGACGTCGGCCAGCTGCGGCAGGCCTTTCACCAGGTCGGCGCCGGTGAGGTTGCCGGCTTTATAGTTGGAGACGTCGGTCGGAGAAGAGCCGGTGCCGGCGATGGTGCCGCCGGTGGAGAACACCCACACCAGCGGTTTGGGGGAGGGCGCCTTCTCGTCCGCGGCCTGCGCCAGGCCTGTGAACAGAACGGCGGCGGCGAGAGCGGCTTTGAACGTCGTCATGTCTTTCCCCCGGCGAAATGGACCCTGTCCGGTGGTAACACACGGCGCCAAAAACTGTCATCTAGATCACAACCATGACAGGTGGGGCCAACCCACGGAAATGTTCATGGTGGCGGGGCAGGCCTTTGGCTAAGGCTTCGGCATCGTCCGTATATATGGAGTCATTGGGATCTCATGTCCGCCGTCCGTATCCTGGGTTTCGCCGCCTCCGCCGCCCTGATCGCTTTCACCGCGACCTCCGTCACGTCCTGGGCCGCCGCCCCGGCGCGCCAGCCCGACCTGAATAAAGGGGCGGCACTGTATGAAGAGTGCAAGGGCTGCCACAGTCCGACCGAGAACGTGGTGGGCCCGCGCCATTGCGGCGTGACCGGCCGCAAGGCGGGCACGGTCGCCGACTACCAGTATTCCGACGTCATGAAGAACTCCAAGATCGTGTGGACCGACGACAAGTTGCAGGAGTTCCTGACCTCGCCCATCAGCTATCTGTCGGGCACCAACATGGGTTTCGCCGGGTTCTTCGACGCCAACGACCGCACCGACGTCATCGCCTGGCTGCATAAGGTCGCCGAGGACCCGTCCTGCGGCGCCTTGCCGGAAGGCGCCACCGGCCAGCACTAGACTTATAATTGGTTTGCGCGATCAGTTCGCGCGCCCGGCCGGGGTATCGAGAATACCCCGGACGGAGCGGGCGACCCGGGTCCAGGCTTCAGCGCGGTCCTCGTCGCCGGCGCCCAGCGCCGCGGCGCTGAGCGCCAGGGCTTCCTGTTCTGCGGCATCGCCGTGGCGGCGAACCATATCCTGAGCCGAACGGTAGACATCGACCTCGCTCATGGCCATGCGCTTGGTGATGAGCTGGAAGGTGAGGAACCTGGCGATGCGGTTGAGCATGGGGCAGTGATACCCCAGGCCGCACGATTACGCCAATCGCGGCACCCGTCAGCCGCGTTTGAGAAAGGCCTCGGCCACCATCAGGTTCGGCACCCAGCACAGGAACGAGATCGCCGCATAGCCCGTGAGGAATGGCACCGGGACCACCAGCAGCAGCGGTAGATACAGCCGCAGGGTGACGGCGGCGAAGGTCAGCGCGAAGGAACGGATCATCCATGCCCGGTGTGCCGCGAAGCGCCGTTCGAGCGCGGCTTTGAGCGCGAGCGTGGTGACGGTCATCCAGGCGATGGCCAAGAGGCCGAAGCCGGCGGTGGCCACCGGGCCGGCGGTGGAGCCCAAGGCCAGCATGAACCCTGAGATCCCGCCCGCGGTGCAGCCCAGCGCATAGAGCCGGCCGAGCCAGCGGTGCACGGCCGGGCGTTTGGCGCGCAGGCCCTTGAGGAACTGGAACGGCGCTACGAGCAGGGCGGTGGCGGCGCCCGCCACATGCACCGGCAGCCAGGTGGGCGTGTAAGGGTTCGCCATCACATTGGCGGGCGCCGGGCCGGCGTGGGTGAGGTAGCGGTAGGACACCAGCGCGACCGCCACGCTGAACAGGGTGCCGAGGCCATAGACGAGCGTGTGGAGCGGCGGACGGTGCGGCAGGGCCTGACTGCGGGTCATGACGGTCTCTGATGTAATACAATATTACATTAACCCCGGGCGTGCCGGAGTCAAGCCGGTATGTTTTAGGATATTACATGAGGCGGCTCAGCGGGCGATGTCGGCGATCAGGCCGGCCAGCGGCGCGTCCCTGAGCAGGCCCTGCTGGCTGAGCATGGCCACGCCGTGAAGCCCGGCCCAGATGCGCAGCGCCTTGGGCGGGCGCCTGGCGGCGGGGCCGGGAATGGCGTTCACCAGCAATTGGAAACTGCCTTCCGCCACCCTGAGCAGGACGCTGTTGGCCGGCGCCTGCACCAAGACCGCCGAGGCGAACATCAGGCGGTAGAGGCCGGGACGGGCCAGGGCGAAGGCGACATAGGCCCGGCACATGTCGTGGAGGCGGCGCTTGCCGGTACTAGCGCCGGCGGCGGCCAGCGCCGCGGTGAAGGCGGTGAAACCTTCCTCGGCCACGGCACGGAGCAGGGTGTCGCGGTCGGCGAAATGGCGGAAGGGCGCGGCTTGCGACACGCCCAGCGCGCGGGCGAGGCCGGCGAGGCTGACGGTTTCGGCGCCGGCCTTGTCGACGGCGGCGGCGGCGGCGGCGATCAAGGCCTGGCGCAGGTCGCCGTGATGATAGTCGCCGCGGGGCTTGGCGTGCGGCTTGGTCCGCGTCTTGGGGGATGATGTGCGTGCCACGGGGATGATGTAGTCCAAACCGCGGCGGCCTGCAAATCCAGCGCCTCAAACATCTGTGCGCCGCGCGGGCCCTCCAGTAAGGTGCGCACAGGCTTTTGCACCGGATGCACCTCTTGGAGTCCACGACCTCTCGCCTCTCCGCGGCCGAACTGGCGGCGCTGACCGACAAAGCCTGGCTGGCGGACGCGCGCAACCTGGCGTCCGTGGCGCGCGCGGGGTACGAGGCGGTGCTGCGCCATGATTCCTCCCATGTGTTCGCGCTGTCGCGGCTCCTGACCATGGATGGGGCCGAAGGACGGCTGGAGGAGGCCGAAGTCCGTCACCGGCGCCTGGTGGAAAGCCTGGAGCGGGCGGACCTGACGGCGGTGCATTGGCCCTATCTCGCGGCCATCGCCTTTCAGGACGTGCTGCGGCCGCTGCCGCGCGCGGTCTACCGGGCGGTGACGGCGGAACTGGACCGGCGCCTGCCGGCGCCGGGGAGACCCGCGCGGAAAGACACAAAAGGGCGGCGGTTGAGGGTCGGTTATCTCTCGGAGCTGTTCCGCGATCATCCGGTCGGCCATGTCACCGCGCCGCTGTTCGCGGCTCATGACCGCGCGCGGTTCGAGGTGCATGTGTTCCACCGCACGGCGGCGCCCAATCCCTATACCGACGCCATCCGCAAGGGCGCGGAGCATTTCATCGCCCTGCCGCCGGCGCCCAAGGACATGGCGGCGGCGATCGCGGCGCGGGATTTGGACATCCTAGTCTATATCGACGGTTACACCGAACTCGACCTGCTGCAGGCGGTGGCGATGAAACCGGCGCCGGTGCAGGCGTTTTGGCTGGGGCATCCGGGCGGCTGCGACATTTCGGCGATCGATTACCTGATCGCCGACGACATTGTGGTGCCGCCGGGCGAGGAGCCCTTGTACCGCGCCCAGGTCGTGCGCCTGCCGGGACCCTATCACTGCGCGGCGCCGCAGAAGACCGCGGCGCCGGTGACCCGCGCCTGGGCCGGGTTGCCCGAAGACGGCTTTGTGTTCTGCGCGTTCAACAATCCCGAAAAGATCGACCGCGCGGTGTTCGAGGTGTGGATGAACATCCTGGCGCGGGTTCCCGACAGCCTGCTGTGGCTGAGCCGCGCCACGCCGGAGGTGGCGCAGAACCTGCGGACGGCGGCGGCGGCGCGCGGCGTGGACGGCCACCGCCTGGTGTTCGCCCCTCGGGTGCCGGACAAGAGCCAGCATATGGCGCGCCATCAATTGTGCGGGCTGTTCCTGGACACCTTCACCTATAACGCCAATTCCACCGCCCTCGACGCATTGTGGGCGGGCTTGCCGGTGCTGACCTGCAGAGGCGCCCGGTTCGGCGGACGCTTCGGCGCCACGGCGCTGACGTCGCTGGGGCTCGAGGGATTGATCTGCGGGACGCCGGTGGACTATGAGGACCGCGCGGTGCGCCTCGCCACCGATCCCGCGGACCGCGACGAATTCCACGGCCTCCTGGCCGGCAACCGCTATACCGAACCGTTGTTCCAGGTGGACCGGTTCTGCCGCGGCTTCGAGGATGCGCTGGAGCGCATGATTCAGGAGAGCGGGGCTCCCATCACTGGATTTTAAGCTTATCGGCCACCTGCGCCGTCAGATCCATGAAGCGGCCGGAGTCATTGGCGGCGCAGGCCCTGAGCACGGCGCCGACCACCTGCGGCTTCGCGTCCATGGGCACGGCCACCTCGGCGTTATGCGCGAGCTTGTAACCCTGGATGAAGGCGAAGGCCCACATCTCGGCGATGTCGCTGCGGATGGCGTCGCCCGAGCCGCCGGCTTTGGCGGCAAGGTGGGCCTTGCAGGTGTAGTCGCTGATCTTGATCCCGCCGAAGATCTCGTCCGGCATCTTGAGCGGCGCCTTGGCGAGGTTGGCGACGCCGATGGCCAGGATCGACGCGGCCGGGAAGGCGCGGCAGGCGCTGTCCAGGCTATCGGCGAGTGCGGCGCTGTCGGCGGCGGCGTCGCTGAAGGTGAGGTCGCCGTTGGCGCGGTGCAGGCCGGTGAGGTTGCCCTGCATCCACACCCGCGCGATCACCGAGCGCAGGCGGTTGGTGGCGTTCTCGCCGGCGCCGTTGGTGTAATCCAGGCAACTGAAGGTCGCGGGATTGAATTCATCGCCTTTGGGCCGGCCGGCCTTGCCGGGAGGCCCGCCGCGCCCGCCGCCGCCGGGGGGACGCATGCCTCCTTTGCTGCCGCCGGGAGGCGGGCCCATGCCGCCGCCCATCTGTGCGACAGCCGCCGGCGCCGCGAGCGCCAAGGCCATGACAGCGGTGATCACCATGCGGACGGCTGTGTTCATGCGAAGGTCCCCGGAAGCACGCTTTATATGTTGAACGCGATATATAGGACGCAGGATATAGGACGCGGGGCCGGGCGAAGTCCGGCGGCGGAATGTTAGCCCGGATCGCGCCCCGGGTACGTGGGTAAGAAACCCATATATCCCGGTTGACGCGCCGGGCGGCGCTTTATAGCGTCGGGAGCTTCAACGACACGACTTCAACAACACGGGGGGAAAGAATGTCCAAACGCCTTGTCTCTGCCGCCTTCTGCGCCGCGCTGGCGATGTCCGGCGCCGCCATCGCCGCCGACACCACGACGCCGACCCGGCCCACCCTGACACCGCCCGCCGGCTTCACGCCCGGCACACGCCCGACGCTGCCCGCCGGTGTCACGCCGCCGGCGCGTCCGACAACGCCGCCCGCGGGCTTCACCCCCGGCACGCGCCCGACGCTGCCCGCTGGCGTCACACCGCCGGATCGCCCCACGCGCCCGGCGACGGCGCCGAAGTAAGCCAGGCCTTCATCGTTATTGCCGGCCGCGCGGGCCTTGAGTGGCCCGCGCGGCCGGTTGCGTTTTCGGGTCTGCGCGCGGGGATTTTGTAACCCGCACGCATTTTCCCGCAGGAATACCGCGCAGGCCGCGTCCACAAGAGAGGTCACTCAGTCTGCGGGGGCCATGAGTCCGGACGGAGAGAACTCCGTTGCTCATGCTGCCGCGTGTCGTTCATTCCAGAAAGGAGGCCCGTCATGGTGGCCGCTGTTTCCTCGACTTCTCCCTATTCCGGGGCGCCGCCCCAGATCTCGCCGCAGCAGATTCAACAGATGAAGCAGAACTGGCAGGATTTGAGCCAGGCGCTGTCGTCCGGCGATCTGTCATCGGCGCAACAGGCGTTCTCCGCCATCCAGGACGCGCAGCAACAGATGGGCGCGCCGCCGGGCGGGGCCAACGGCCAGATCTCCCAGGACTTCGCGGCGCTGTCGTCGGCGTTGGACTCCGGCGATGTCAACGCCGCCAAGAAAGCGTTCTCGACCCTGCAAAGCGACATGCAGAGCCTGCGGCCCCAGCGCGGTCCCGGAGGCGGCCCCGGCGGCGGTCAGGGTCCCGGCGGCGCCGGCAAGAGCGATGGCGCGGACGCGTCATCATCATCGTCGTCGGGCAAGACCATCACCAACGAGGTCAAGCAGACCAACAGCAACGGCACCATCACCATCACCTATACCTACAGCGACGGTTCCACCTCGACCGTCACCGAGCAGAACCCGGTGCCGGTGGCGTCGCAGGGCGCGCTGGACGCAGGCAACAGCGCCCAGCTCCAGACGCTTCTGGCGGCGCAGGAGACGGCGTCGCCGTAATCCTCTTGCGGTAGCTTTCTCGGCGCGTGTCCACAGCGGCCGGCACAGAGGACGTTTGTGCCGGCCGAACGCGCGAGGTCTATTCGAGATAGAGCCGGCGCAGGCGGGCGATCTCGGCGGGACCGACGCCGGCTTCCTTGACGAGGTAGCCTTCGACGCCGCCCCACTTGGCCTGCACCTCGTCCAGCGCGTAGTCGAGCAGGGCGCGGTGGTCGGCGTCGTACAGCGGTTGCGGCTTGCTCATGCGGCCGTCCTTTTGCAGGGCGGCGAAGAAGGCGCCGACCGAGCCCTGCTCATAGGCGGCGGGATCCAGCTTCGGCATTTCGTATTCGGGCTGCCGGTAGACCGTGGAGAGGTGATAGTCCGCCAGCACCACGTCGCGCGGCGCACCCAGGGCGGTGAGCAGGATGGCGGTGACGAAACCGGTGCGGTCCTGGCCGGCCGAGCAATTATAGGCGGTGGCGCCGTCGCCCGCGAGCAGGGTCTTGAACAGCATCTTGATCTGCGGTGCCAGCATGGTGGGGAAGGCGCGGTAGGAATCGCCCACCTGCGACATGCTGGTTGGCAAGCTGCCGCCGTTCATGGTCTGCATGCGGTAGCCGATGGCGGTGTAGCGGATGCCGTCGAGCCGGGTCGGCGCCAGCACGCGTTCCTCGGACGAGCGTAGGTCCACCAGGCTGGTGATCCCCAGGGACCGCACCAGCGCCACGTCGCCGTCGTCGAGCAGCGGCGTTCCGCCGGAGCGGAACAACAGCCCCCATTTCACATGTTTGCCGCCGGCGGCGGGGTAGCCGCCGAGGTCGCGGAAGTTCGAACCATGGGTCAGCGGCACCGCGCGCTCGGCGACGCGCACGACGGTGGCGTCGCGGGTGTCCTTGAGCAAAAAGGTGGGCCGGCCGGCGGCGGCGGTTTCGAAACGCCCGGTCGTGTTGCCGCGCGACACCAGCCTGGCCGCGTCCAGCGCGCCGTCGGCGCGTTCGCTGAGGTAGACATCCACCGGCGCCGCGTCGGTCCAGGTGATGACGACTTTATCCGCGGCGCGCGCGGCGGCCTCGGCGGTCACTCTGGCGGAAGCCGGCGCGGCGAGGCTCGCGATCAGCGCGGAAGCAACAAAGGCATATCGAAAAGCGGGGGCCGTCATCGGAGAACTCCTGAGGGAAACTGCGGATGCGCCGGACTCTAGCGGCGCGCGGCGAAGATTCCGTGACACCTGCGCAAAGGCGCGGTGAAGAAATCGCGACGGTTCGGTGACGGTCCGTCAACGTCACAAAACCACTTCGCAACCGCAACAGAGTTGTCGCGGTCGTGCGTTACGTCAGGGCCCCTGACTCGGCTCGGCCGACTCATTTCCGCTCATTTTCTCTCCGGGGGATTCTCATGACACCGTTTCATACCGGCTTTTCGCGCGCCGCCCTTTTCACCAGCGCGGCGATGGCCAGCTTGCTCGCATTCGCGCCGGCGCAAGCGCAGACACAGGCCGCGGCGGCGCCGTCCGACAGCGCCCTGGAGGAAATCGTGGTGACGGCGCAGAAGATCGAGACCAACCTGCAGAAGACGCCGATCTCCATCTCGGTGCTGGCGGCCGACGACCTGGCCAACCGCCACGCCCAGTCGCTGGAAGACCTGGGTGACGGCTCGATCCCGTCCTTGCGGGTAGCGCCGTTCTTCGCGCGCAGTTCCGCGCTCACCATCGGCATGCGCGGCATCGGCTCGCTCGGCGACGCCAACCAGCCGGCGCGCGACCAGGCGGTGGGCGTCTATGTCGACGGCGTCTACCTGGGCCGCGCCCAGGGCCTGGGGGCGGCGATGTACGACGTGGAGCGCATCGAGGTGCTGAAGGGGCCGCAAGGCACGTTGTTCGGGCGCAACACCGAAGGCGGCGCCATCAGCATCGTCACCCGCAAGCCCAGCGGCGATTTCCGCATGTCCGCCGCCGCCGGCTTCGGCAACTATGAAGGCTACAAGGCCGAGACCCATGTCGACCTGCCGGCGTTCGCCAATATCGCCTTGAAGCTGGACGGCATCGTCAGCCGCCGCGGCGGCACCGTCGGCAATCCCACCACTTCGGGCCAGCCGGACTTCAATTCCTACGACAAGCGCGGTTTTCACGCCGAAGCCCTGTGGAGCGACGGCGGGCCGCTGTCCATCGACTACTCCTTCGACATCACCAAGGACGGCACCACGCCGTACTTCGTGCAGCTGCTGGCGAAAGGCGCGTTGCCGCTGGCGCCGCTGTCGCCGCCGCAGCCCGAGCGGGCGGAGCGCGCCAATATCGGCGTGCCGCTGCGCGAAAGCGTCGGCGACATCAACGGCCACCGCCTGACGGTGAGCTGGGAGGCGATGGAGGACCTGGAGATCCGCTCGGTCACCTCGTTCCGCGGCCTGCGCCAGTCGCAGTTCGACAACGGCGCCACGGCGCTGTCGGTCTATGCACCGGGCGGCGCCTTCAGCCGCTACAGCCTGGCGCGGGTGCAGCAGCACCAGTCGAGCGAAGAGTTGCAGGCGCTGGGCACCTTCGGCGATTTCCAGGTGGTGGCGGGCGGCTTCTATTACCGCGAGTGTGTGCGCGACAACGCCCAGACCCCCAATTCGCTGCAGTGGAACGCCAACGGCACCGGCTACACCTTCCTGTCATTGGATTTTGACAACGTGCCGAAGGACCGCGCCAGCCACGTCACCACCACCAGCTACGCCGCCTTCGGCCAGGTGGTGTGGACACCGCCGGTGTGGGACGGCATCGCCCATGTCACCGCCGGCGGCCGCTACACCAGCGATTCCAAGAAGGGGGCGCTGGATATCGTCAACGGCGCGCTGCCGAGCTATGTCGACGCCAACCGCAACACGGTCACGGGCGTCATTCCGCTCGACGCTTCCTGGGACCACTTCGATCCGCTGATCAACCTGGCGGTGGACGTGACGCCGGACATCAACCTCTACGGCCGCTGGAGCACGGCGTTCAAGGCCGGCGGCGCCAACTCGCGCTCGCTGACCTACCGCGCCTTCGATCCCGAGACCGTGTCCATGTTCGAGGTCGGCGCCAAGACCCAGTTCTGGGACAACCGCGCGCGCCTCAACCTCGCCGCCTATACCGGCGAACTCAAGAAGGTGCAGGTCGACTTCAGCGTCATCATCCTCAACAACAACCGCGGCACCCTGGAGACCACCAACGCCGCCACCGGCCGCACCAAGGGGATCGAAGCCGGCCTGATCCTGGCGCCGGTCCCGGGCATCAAGGTCTCGGCCGAATACGCCTATACCCATGTGTCGCTGTCGAAGGCGTTCAATCCGTTCACCAATGGGCAGGCGACGATCTATCCGCTGTATGTGCCCGAGAACGCCGCCACCTTCGGCGCCGACTGGGATCACGCCCTGACGTGGGCCACCCTCGGTCTGCATCTCGACGCCAACCTGGCCGACGCGCAATTCACCGGCACCACCGACCCGACCCTCAGCGACTCATCCTTCATCGTCAACGGGCGCCTGTCGCTGAGCGACATCGACCTGGGCCGGTCCGGCGGGCAGCTCCAGATCGCGCTGTGGTCGCGCAATCTGCTCAACGAGAAGCATGTGTTCCTGCGCAACTTCAATGCCTCGCTCGGCACCTACGGCATCTACAACGAGCCGCGCACCTTCGGCATCGAGGGAACCATCAGGTTTTAAGGCCGCGGCCCTCGGGAGCACTCCCTTGCGCGCAGCGCAGGGGAGTGCTCCCGGCTGGACGTGGGCCGGGCCGGTGACAGGAGCCAAGGACGATAAACAGTAATAAGAATTAGTTGCATTTTGTTGCGAAGCCCGGCATTTTCCGGCCAAGATATGCGAATGACTCGCATTATTAATATTGTCTTGGTGGGTGGAACATCTATGGCCGGGAAATTCTCCTTCAAAAACAGTCTATTGATCTCGAGCTGCCTGGCGGCGGGGTTGGGCTGTGGGGCGGTGCGGGCGGCCGAAGATGCGGCGGCGGATGCCATCGACGTGGTGACCGTGACCGCCACCCGGGTCGCGGAAGCGCCGGAAAACGTGCCCACCACCGTGAGCGTCATCACCGCCCGGCAGATCGAGGAGATGCTGGCCACCGACATCAAGGATCTGGTGCAGTTCGAGCCGGGCGTGGCGGTGCGCACCAACCCGGCGCGCTTCACCGCCGCCAGCTCCGCCACCGGACGTGACGGCAACAGCGGTTTCAACATCCGCGGCCTCGAAGGCAACCGCGTGCTGATGATCGTCGACGGCATCCGCGTGCCGGACGCGTTCAGCTTCGGCGCGCAATCGGTGGGACGCGGCGACTACGCCGACATCGCGCTCTTGAAGGCGGTGGAAATCCTGCGCGGGCCGGCCTCGGCGCTGTACGGCAGCGACGGCGTGGCCGGCGTGGTGAACTTCATCACCAAGGACCCGGGCGATCTGCTGGCCGGCGGGCGGGATGTGTATCTCCAGGCGCGGGGCGCCTATGACGGCGCCGACGAAGGCTGGTCGGAAGGCGTGCTGGGAGCGGCGCAGAACGGCGCCTGGAGCGCGCTGGCGTCCTACGAGCGCCGCGACGGCCGCGCGCAGAAGAACAAGGGAAGCAATTTCTCCGCCAACACCGACCGCACCGCCGCGATTCCGCAGGACACCCGGTCGAACGCGGTTCTGGCCAAGGGCGTGTTCGCGCCGGACGCCGGCAATCGTTTCCGCCTCACCTACGATCATTACGACTCCGGGGTGGTCAGCAACGTGCTGAGCGCCATCGCCAAGCCGCCGCTGGCGGCCACCAGCACCCTGGGCCTGACGGCGCAGGACAACGCGCGGCGCGACCGGGTCATGCTCGACCACCACTTCACCGGCGACCTCGGGTTCATCCAGGACGCCAATTGGGCGGTCTACTATCAGGACAGCGCCACCACCCAGTTCTCGGCCGAGGACCGCAATACCTCCGCCGACCGCACCCGGCGCAACACCTTCAACAACCGGGTGTGGGGCTTCAGCCTGCAACTCGGAAGCTTGGCCGAAAGCGGCGGCGTGACGCATCACGTTGTTTACGGCGGCGAGGCCTCGTTCACGCGCCAGGAGGGCCTGCGCGACGGCACCGTGCCGCCGGTGGGCGAAACCTTCCCGACGCGCGCCTTCCCCACCACCAACTACACCCTGGCCGGGCTTTATGTGCAGGACGAGATCGGGTTGCTCGCGGACCGGTTGAAGCTCTACCCGGCGGTGCGCCTCGACACCTATAGGCTGAGCCCGAAGGCGGACGCGCTGCTGGTGGGCTTCACGCCGGCTGCCCAGGACGGCAATCGTCTCTCGCCCAAGATCGGCGCGGTCCACGCGGTCACCGAGGAGGTGCGCCTGTTCGCCAATTACGCCCGCGGTTTCAAGGCGCCGGCGCCGTCGCAAGTGAACAATTTCTTCGCCAACCCGGTCCAGTTTTACACGTCGCTGCCCAATCCCAACCTCAAGCCGGAGACCAGCGAGAGCATCGACGGCGGGATCCGCTTCAATAGCGGAAGCATCGCCGCCGAAGTGTCGGGGTTCGCGGCCTGGTACAGCAATTTCATCGACCAGGTGCAGGTGTCGGGCACGTTCACGCCCGCCAGCCCCGGCGTCTTCCAGTATCTCAACGTCGGCAAGGCGCAGATTTCGGGGATCGAGGCGAAGGGTAAAGCCGGCCTGGGCGCCGGGTTCGAGGCCAACGCCGCGTTTTCCTATGCCCGGGGCGACACCACCACCGCCGGAGTGAAGAGCCCGCTCAACAGCGTCGAGCCGGTCAAACTGGTGGGCGGCGTGGGCTACCGTGACGCCGCCGGCCGGTTCGGCGGCCAGGTGGTCGCCACCCATTCCGCCGGCAAGAGCGCTGCGCGCGTCATGCAGAATTGCACCACGCCGTGCGCTACGCCGCCGGGGTTCACGGTGCTGGACGTGACCGCCTTCTGGAATGTCACCGGCTGGGCCGTGGTGCGCGCGGGCGTGTTCAACCTCACGGACCGAAAATACTGGTGGTGGAGCGACGTGCGCGGAATCGCGGCGTCATCCACGACCCTCGATGCCTATACCCAGCCGGGACGCAACGTCCGTGTGTCGCTGACCGTGAAATACTAGAGCATGATCGAGTCATATTGAATCGCGATCATGCTCTAATCTTTTTTTGGTTTGGTCGCATTTTCTGCGATGAACCGGCATCCACTTCATCGGAAAATGCTCTAGAGTCCCGGTTCTCTCAGGCGCGGCGGGACCGCCACACCAGGAGGGAGGTGGCGTTGCCGGCGCCTTCGTCGAACAGGCCGGTCTCGAAGGTGGTGACCGCAAGTCCTGGATGGCCGCGGACCTGGTCGTAGAGATCGACGTTGTAGTGCCGTTCCAGCGCGTAACGCCGGTCGGTCTCCCAGGCGGGATCGCCGGGGAAGGCCTGGAAGCCGATGGGCTCGAGGTGGATTCCGGTGAGGGCGGCGTGCGGGAAGCGCGCGCGCAAGGCGTCGAACAGCCTGCTCCCCAGGCGAAACACCTGTTCGACGGCGTGGAAGCTGTAGACCACGACGGATTTCGGCGCGCCGGTGACGGCGCCGAAATCCGGGTTCACGAAGTCGAAGGGGGCAAAGCCGGTTTTCAGCCCGGGGAACAGGCCGGCGATCAGGCCCGCGGTCGCGAGGCCCGGCGCCGCGCGCTCGAAGCCCCAATAGGCCGCGTCTTGCGGGCCGCCGTGGGTATAAACATCGAACAGCCGGTGGCCCCAGCCGCACCCCAGGTCCATCACCATGTCGCAATCGGCGGGCGCATGGGCCTTGACCGCATCGGTATGCAGTCCGGTCCAGGCGCGGATCACGCCCAATTGGGTGCCGTCGGTGCGCCGGCCATGTTCCATCCAGGCGCGCGGCGACGCGAGGAAGGCGGCACAGCGGCGCTCGAATTCCTCCCGGCCGATGGTGTCGCCGGAGGACCGGACGATGACATCCCAGGCCGCCTGGAGAGAGTCGCGCAGGCGCGGAAAGGCCGCGGCGGCATCGCCGGGGGGCAACGCCTGCACCAGGTTGCGCGCATAAGCATAGAGCATACCGTAGAGCGCTTCGTATTTGGGGGCGACCCGCGGGTCCTGTTTTCCCTGCATGGGGTCATGGCTAGCCCGAATAGGCGCGAATTTGAAGGAGATTCCTGTGCGGGGCCCGGGGGAGGCCACGGCGAACGACAGGTCTGCGCTATCGTCCGCTTGTGCGGAACAGCCACAGGCCGGCGAGCAGGGTGAGCAGGGCGGTGCAGGCGAGGTGAATCACGGGCGCGAAGCCGTCATCGCGAAACACCGGGAGCATGGCGCCGGAGAACAGCGCCGCCAGCACCAGGGCCTTCAGGAACAGCCACGGGGCGGAGGCGCCTGTGCCGGCCGCCGCGAAGGGCGCGCCGCGAAGCCGGCGCTGCTTGAGTTTCCACAAAAGCGCGAACACGGCGACGACCGCCAGGACCACGCCGATATGCGAGAGGCTGGCGATGCCCATGGTGCCGCATGTGCTCCGGGAGCTGTGGTTTCAGGGAAGCGATCTCACCGTACTCCAGCGCGCCATTGATGTGTAAGGGCATTTTGGTAGGGTGAGGACGACCGCCGCCTTTTGCCGAAGCCTGGGACGCCGCGCCTGTGAACGACGCCACACTGACCCTCGCCACACTTACTCTCAAGGACGGGCAGAGCCGCGCGGTGCGCACGCCGGCCGGCCGCGACCTCGAGAGAATACTGTATTACATGCGCTTCCCGGCGGCGGCGGAGCAGACCTTGCGGCTGCAGGGATCCGCGGGCGAGGCGGTCGAGGTTCCGGCCGGCGAAATCGCGTGCCTCGATGTGCCGCCGCCCCATGTGCTGATCCGCGATTTCCTCGACGCGGCCGAGCGCGAGACGGTGCTGGCCTTCGCTTTGGCTCATGCAGCCTTGTTCCAGAACTCCGGGGTGCATGAGGCTTACAATCCGTTCGCGCCCAAGACCTATCGCGCCCGGAGTTCGCGGGTTCTCGACGGCGCCGCCAACGCACCCATGGCGGCGCTGATGATGCCGAAGCTGCAGGCCCTGATGCCGGGGCTGTGGCCGCGGCTGGAGATGGATCCCCTGCCGCTCGCCTCGATGGAATGCCAGATCACCGCCCACGGCGACGGGGATTTCTTCGCCGTGCATACCGACAACGGCACCCCGGAAATCGCCCACCGCAAGGTCAGCTATGTCTATTATTTTCACCGCGAGCCCAAGCCGTTCAGCGGCGGCCATCTGGCGCTGTTTCACACCCGGTTCCAGGGCGGCTACGGCACATGCGGACGGCCGGCGGCGGATATCGATCCGCCCGGCAACGGCCTGATGATCTTCCCCACCTCGATCTTCCACGAAGTCACGCCGATCCGCTGCGCCTCGGCGGCGCTGACCGATCAGCGCCTGACCCTGAACGGCTGGATGTTCTGACCGCCCGGTCAGGGCGCGGGGCCGGCTTCGTCGGCGGACAGGGGCGTGGTCACCGCGAATGACCTGCCGCCGATGGCGTCGGCGAAGCGGGCGTCGCCCAAGGTCACCGCCGCGCCGCCGGCGGACCTTTGGACGGACGCGAACGGAAAGCGCGACCAATAGAGGAAATCCGCCGCGGCTTTGTCTTTGCGCGCCGCCGCGGAGACGGCCGGATCGTCCATATGCGACGGCATGAAAACCGGGTCGAGGGTGAAATGCGGCGCCGGGCGCCAGCGCAGGTCGCCAAACCAATAGCCGTCGTCCATGCGGATGATCAGCGCGCGGCGGAAGGGGGTGATGGGGACCGGGCCGGCCATGATCTGGCGCGGTTCGCCAAGGTCCAGTTTCGCGAAGTCTCGGGCCGCATAGGCTTCCGCCGCGCGGCCGCCGAAGGCCATGGCGCCGGTATAGAGGATGACCGCCAGGAGCGCGGCCACGGCCGGCCGGGTCCTGCCGCCGCGCGACAGCCACAGGCCGCCGGCGAGCGCCAGGATGATCCACAGATCGACGATGAACAGGACATCGCCGTAGAACCAGCGCTCGGAGAACGGCATCAGCAGGCGGATGCCGTAATTGTTCATGAGGTCGAGCAGCGGGTGAGTAAGGGCTGCGAGATAACTGATGAGCATGAGTTGCCCGGGGCGAACCGGGTCACGCGCCGGCGGCCTGACGCCGCGGCGTGCCTGCCATCGGTCGAAGGCCATGAGCGCCGCGGCGAGCAGCGCCGGCAGGATCAGCAGAGCGAGGGGCCCGTGGGTCCAGCCGCGCCGCCAGGCGAGGTTCTCGCCGAACGGCAGCCCGAGGACGTCGAGATCCGGTAGGTTGGCGCCGATCATGAGCGCCGGCATGGCGAGGCCGGTGCGCCGTTTCAGGCCGGCTTGGCCCAGGGCCGCGCCGACCAGGGTGTGCGTCAGGTTATCCATGTGGAGCAAAAAGAACCCCGGGGTGGCCCCCCGGGGTTCTTTGGACGGCAGCGGCTATTTCTTGCGGCCCATTTCCTGGGCGTAAGCCGACGGTTGCTTGGCCGGCTTGTCCTTCGCCGGTTTCTTCGCGGGCTTCTCTTTCTTCTGCTGACCTTTGGCCATGATGGCTTTCCCCTGATTGACCAGTGAGCCTGCGCATCATTGCGCAAGGAGGGGAAGACCTCAATGCGTGTTGTGGGGCGGGGTTGCAGCCGGCGTCCGGCCGGGCGGCTATTTCGGCAGCTTGCCTTCGAGTTCCATGTAGACGCGGTTGATGGCGATATCCTGCTTGCTGCGGGTTTGCGGGACCGCGGCGAAGGCGCCCCAGTTGACCTGCTTGGCGGCTTCGCACACCGGCGCCGCGCCCTCGTTGGCGCAGGGAAGTCCAAGCGCATGCAGGCGTTTGCCCTCGGCGACGATGTATTCCTGGATCCTGAGCGACGCGTCGACGCCGGCCCGCATCTCGGTCATGGTGTCGACGAAACCGTGGCCGGGGACGTACCAGGACACGTCCAGCGTCTTGGCCTTCTTCAGGGTCGCCACCCACTCGCTGGGATAGGACGAGCGCTGTGACGGGAAAATGTCGCGCGCATAGATCTCGCCCAGGAACAGCACCCTGGTCTGCGGCAGGTAAACCGCGAGGTCGCCGCCGGTGTGGGCGCGGCCCAGGTTCAGGATCTGGAACTCGGTGCCGCCCAGGGTGATGACGCGCTTGTCGTTCACGGTCTCGGTCGGCACCACCGGCGCTTTGGCGAGCACCTTTTGCGACGCGGGAGAGGAGATGAAGACGGCGCCGGGGAAGGCGGCTTTGATCTCGGCATTGCCGCCGACATGATCGATGTGGTCCGAGGCGACGACGACATATTTCAGCGGCTGTGGAGAGAGCTTCCTGATGGTGTCGACCAGGCGCCGGCCGTCCTGGGCGTCGCCCTGGCCATCCATCAGCACGGCGCCGTCCGGGGTGACGACGATCAGGCTGACGGTACCGATCACCGCGCCATCGGGGTCCGGGGAATGCGTGTCCTCATATACATAGATGTTGGGTTCGATGGGTTTCCAGCGCGGGAAGTCCTTTTCGGTAAGGCCGCGCGCCGCGATCAGCCCGGATTTGGGGAATTCAGCGCCGCGGGCCCCCGCCAGTGATACGGACGCCATCAAGCAGGTGAGCGCTACGGTCAAGCCACGGATTTTCATGTAAATCCCCTCCCAAGGACGGCCAAAGTTTACCTGACACCCCGCCGGTTTGATACACTGGGTGCTTCGCAGCGGGCCGAGGAGGGCCGAAATGGGCCGAGTATTGTTGGTTTTGCTCATTGTGCAGGGCGTATGCGGGTCCGCCTTCGCGGCCGTGGACGGGGCCGACCCCCACGCGTTTGTCGCCGCCTTCATTCACAATATCGGCGAGGCCGAGGATTTGCGGGCCCAGGCCGAACGGGACATGGCCGCCGCGGGCGACGACAAGGGCGCCGCCATTCTCTCCAGCAGCAGCAGATTCGCCACCGCGCTGCGGGCGCAGGCCGATGTGATGAACAGTTTCCACCTGCCGCCGCCGATGGGCGGCGCGCCGCAAAAGTTCGCGACCCTGCTTCACCAGAAAGCCGGTCTGTTCGAGACCTACGTCGCGGTGGCCGAAGCGCTGACGGGTACGCCGAAGCCGGGTGTGGTTTACGAAAAACTCGGCGGCCGATCGCCTGACCTGCGCATGATGATAGACACCGCCGACGAGACCTTGATGCGGGCGACGCCGCTGGTGTTCGCCACGCTCGTCAGCACCACTCCGGATTCGGAAGGGTACGTGAGCCGCCTGACCATCACCAAGGCGCAGCGCGCGAGCCTGATCCACGACCTTGAGGCGGCATTTGGCGAAAAGCTCGAGGCCAAGAACCAGAACTACATCGTTTCGGCGGCGTCAATGCTGCGGGGCCATCTGCATCAGCCCTACAAGTGCTCGGACGAACCGTAACGCTGCGGCGCCCGCGCCCGGCGGCGCGCAGCAGGCTTTGAGAGCCCGATTGTCCGGGAGTGGTGGCCCCAACAGGGGCCGAAATTATTGCATGTCAGCAGATTGCGTTGGCTGACCGTGCTCTGCAGCATCGTTGATCGGTAAAAGCTTTGGCGCGTATTGGCTGACGCCCTGTTCAGCGCCATCCTTCATATCCTCAAGCCTACCTCTGCAGGCCGTGACTGGCCCCGATGTATTTTTCGCCGAGGCGAGACATACAAGCGGTTGCAATGGGCCGGAACGAAAAGCCGCGCAACGGGGGGTGTTCGAGGCATTCTATTTGACGATCCTCTCATGAATGGTGTGACAGCAGACCCTAAGGGCGGCCACCACGACCACCTTCATGTTCAAGTCGATCCAAACTGGCGGCGACCGCCGGGGAGATGAACCTAAAGTATATATTGCAGAAGCGATGTCAGATTGAGCTAATCTAATCGCTATGAGATGGGGAATGTGGGCATGAAAAGGTCAGCAATTGTTCTTTGCTGTTGTGCTGCGGCCGTGGGCGGAGCCGTTGCCGGGATCAACGCGTACCCGCTCCTCAATATGAGTCGTGTCAGGGTGTACACGCCCCTCAATGCGGAATACACCATTACCAGTGCGAATCTGGTTGATCCCAGCCCGGAGGATAAAAAGGACCGGGTTGCGATATACATCGATGGGAATAGCGCCCGGGACCTATACAAAGCCATGCTGGCGCCGGAGCGGCGCGAATTTTGCGGTGGTCCGCCAAGGCCCGAAACCCAGCCATCGAAAACCGCGGGCGGACTGGAATGCAGCGGCGATGACAAGCACGGCTATAGCTGTGCAGTGGCGATCATGCTCGATACCGGCTCAACCACGAGCGCTACCGTTTGCGATTAAGTGGTGCGGCGCAGTGAGCGGCAGCGAAATTGCCGTCACGGCAATAAGGCTGAAGCAACGGGATGCGAATCCGGTTAGCTAGCCTAAGTGCTTGAATTGCCGGAGATGGTGACCCGGGGCGATGAAAGTGGAAACCGGTGGGAAATCACTTTTCGCAGAGATCAACGCCCTACCTCTCGCACTCCAGACGCTGCTTGTGGTTGCGCCAGTCCGCCGGGGGAATGAAACTCATCGCCCAGAGGCCGGCATTGGCCTGCTTCGCCGCCCTCTGTGTGCCGACATAGGCCTTCAGGTCTTTCCTCTCCATGTACTCCCCGTCGACGACGCCGTAGCCGCGGGCGAGCATCCAGGGACCAACTTTGACTCTGCCATAAGCGCACTCGCCCACCACTTGGCCGTCATTCTCGCCCCGGGGCTCGCACTGGACCTCCTTGCCGAGAATGAGGTCCTCAAGCGCCCGACGGGCGCCCTCTCCGCAGGGGATACACAGTGACACCCCTGAGGCGTGCAATGCGTTCTGCTGGCACCGTTGCCTGAGCCCTGGCGCGTCGAGGCCGAAAATCCGAATCTTCTGGCCGCCAACGAGGGAGAACGTTTCGCCATCTTGAACGACTGCCACCTTGCCCGTGATGGCGGCCATAGCAGTGCCCTGTGCGAACCCAACGAGGAGGCTCATCAGTACGACTGCGGTTGAAAGGCGAAGCATGGTCACAGCGTCTCCTTTGCTCAAGCCGCCATTGTCGGCAGAGAGCGTTAAGGCAACGCTAACGAAAATTAAGGCTGGCGACCCCAGCAGGAGTAGACGCCCGCACACAGAAAGGCCCGTAAATAGCGGCTTTCTTTCAAGCCACCTTGTAGCAGTTTGTATTATCGCTGTGTAGAGGCGAGGCGATGGCCGCACTCTATCGGGCAGGCCTCTCACCTTCTGTCAACGATGAGGTCACGGTGATTGGTTCTGCCTTGGGCTTCGCAACGATTTCACGGGCAAGCCCGGTAATCTTGCCCAGAAAGTCGGGGGCCAATCTGATTGCCTCCTTGACCACAGGTGAGGAGACGAACTCATGCAAAGGGCTGCCGTGACTATGGGCTTCGACAAGCCGCAAGGGCTGTTCGTCCATACGCTTGAGCGCCGACGCCAGCAGGCTTTTCTCCATGTCGGCATCTATGCGCGATGCTTCTCGCCGGTAGCCCTCGTAGGCCCGCGACACAGACGCCTTGAAGGCGTAGTCCTCGGCTAACCGAAACCGCTGGCCGATTTGCTTTGTCGCGAGCCACGCGAACCATACCGGCGCACCGACTGAAAGCAGCGACACCAACAAGTTCAGGATGATGACCCAGGGCGACACGTTCGGCGTCTTCAACACGTCCGTCAGGGTTTGCAAATGGATTGAGCCCACAACGCCCCCGATGACAAGCGCGCCCGCAAGTCCGACAATCCAGTACTTGATTGATGCGTTGAGCTTGACGGATCGCTCATCAAATGCCGCTGCTAGACCTACGCTTGTGGCCGCCGCATAGACGCTCTCACAGTTGGCTAAAACCGATTTGGCCTCAGTGCGTAGCTTCTCCAGGTCTTTGTCTATCTGCTCAGCCTTCTCCCGGAGAACTGTAATGTGGGCCTGATCCTTCGATGCGTCTTTTGCAAGCGTAGCAATTTGCTGGCGCGCTTCCCCCAGCGCCTCCAAATCGGTTGGCAACTGCTCCGCAGCCTCTTCAGCCGCCTCTATCCTCTCCACCATAGCGGCGAGCGACTTCGTCTTTGGCTCCAAAGCTTTCAGCGCGGCCTCCAATCCGCGCACCTGCCTCGTTACGCGCTTTGTGGCTGCGGCGTTTTGAGCGTGTTGATCCGGAGTGAGAACCGGCGTGAGCGCCTTGCGCAGAAGGTCGAGCGTAATCGTGAACGCCGGAATGGCCTGCGCTGCATTGCCCCACAATTGAGGAACCGTGTGATTGATCAGATGGGGGATGCGGCGTGTGGCGTAGTCAGACAGTAGGGCTTCGTTCTCGGCAACGTTGCTCTCTCCGCTTTCGTCAAGAGCGTCAATCACATCCTGAACCTGCTGAGCCAATTCAGCCCTGCTCACGGGAGCAAAGGACCAGTTGCCGTGTGCGACGCCTATGGGCTCGTCGTTCGGTACTGTCCCCTCAACCTTCTTCTTGAGCTGTACTAATTGATCCCTAAGCGCCGCCAACGTCGGATGCATCTTCCCCTCCCTGCCTGTGCAATCCGAGATTAGACGATATTCTTAAGGCAGTCGCGCTTGAAGGGGAGCTACAAGAGCCGGTGGTTCCATTTGAGGTTCCACGCAATGCGGCTGGCGTAGGCGTCATGGCTAGGGAACAACGTCTCCCTACTGATGCCCAGGATGGGCAGCGCTTCTCGCCATTCCTGCTTGGCGTGCATATCGACTGTGAAGACAACACATTCTTTCGGCCGCCAAGCTTTGGCCGGATTGGGATGCAGGGTGAACAGGCTCAACTGTCTTCGCACACGCTCCGACACGTCGGACGGCTGGACCAGTGTGACACTCCGCGTGTTGAACGGCCTTTCCTCTGCGGCAGGCGAAGCATCGCGAGGCGCGCGAACGGCGTAAATTCCTCCGGTGATGGGCGTCAGCGAAGTGAATGTGGCACCGTCTGGTACAGCAGCGTCCGCATCGGTAGACGGCAGAAATTTCTTGATGACCGCTCGGATGTACCCGGCACCGACTGTTCGCGCCAGACCGTACTCACCCAATACAAAATGCGCCGCGACAAGTGGGTTTAGCGTCCAGTCCAGCAGGCGAGTAGGCACACCTTCATGTTGTGCGAGCGCCAGCCACTCTAGCTGTGACAGCCCGGCCAGCTCGGGCCTTAGACGGTTCACCCGTTGAAAGCGTTGGAAGGCTGCGACCTCGCGTGGCGGCAGTACCGGGCGTCCCCCTCGCAAAGCACGACCTATGCTGGGGAGGAGAGTGTGGCGTTCAATGTCAGCGACACCACGAAACAGCCATAGGCCGGTCGGCTTGAGCTTTTCGACTTCGCTCAGCAACTCGGGAATAGTTTGGACTGCGACTACGCGCACGGCCATTTTGCGCCTCCTGCCAGTGCCCAGGGCAAAGACTACCATTTCCTCTCACTAGTTGGGCAGACCTAGCCAGCGCAGCTCAGGCTCCGGCCGCCACGCGCTGCACGACGGATACGCCAACGCCTAGCTCGCGGGCGATCTTGTTCATGCCTACGCCCTTGCGCCGCGCGGCTCGAATGGCGGCCTCCGTCTTCTTGTCGATACGCGGACGCCCGAGCTGCGTTCCCTCCGCCCGCGCCCGCGCGAGCCCGGCCTTCACGCGCTCCTGGATCATGGCGCGCTCCAGCTCCGCAAACACGCCCATCATCTGAAACATCGCCCGGCCGGTTGGTGTGGTGGTGTCCAGGCCTTGCTGGTGTAGGTAGAGGTCAATGCGCTTCGCGTGCAGCTCGCCCAGCGTGGACACCAAGTCCTGCACTGAGCGCCCGAGGCGATCAACGGACCACGCCGCGACAAGATCAAACTCCCGCCGCGCTGCGCCCTTCAGCATTGCGTCTAGGCCGGGCCGCTTCTCGCGCCCCTTCGCGCCGGAGATACCGGCATCCTCGAACACGGCCGCGACCTCCCAGCCGTGCCGCTGCACTACGGCCTCTAGCTCAAGCCGCTGGTTCTGAGTGGTTTGCTCGGACGTAGAGACGCGGAGATAGAGAGCAATGCGCTTCGCCATGACGGGCCTCCGGGGTTGGTGGATGCTCCATCCTATGCCGAATCCATACCGAAAACAACTGTTATCCGTATGGGGCATGGTGTCCTCGCGGGCCCCTGGTTTTATTGCGTTCGCGGCTCGGCTTTACGCAGAGGTTTTCGGTATGGCCGCCTTACAGCGGCGGCCAGCCTCCGCGAAGACGTAATGATGGACGCTATCCCATAGCCGCTTCGTGTCTCCGCCTTCGTTCTCGAATAGCAGTGCGCCGCGCTCGTACCGCCCCGGTACATAGTCCAGCACTTCAATCCGAAAGCGGTAGGTCGTACCAAAGAGGCCTCGGCTTATCGGCTGGGCATATGCGCGAACCTCGTACTTGTTCACGCTGTCCATTTCCGCCCAAATGATTAGGGGCCCTTGATCCATGACCCCTGTTGAGGTGAAGACGACGCTGTCAGCCTCCCACGCCCGCATATCTGCAATCAGCTCTCTTGAGGGCGACACCAGTTTGGACGGAAGCATTGCGGCTCTCCCCGTGTAGTGGACGCTGCCTGTTGTTGCCGCACTCTGCGCCCGGGGTCAACGCCATCGCTACGGCACGGCGGGGCGACACCACCTCGCGCACTGCCTAATGGGATGCCACCCCGGCACGGGGGGATTTGCAGGCGGCAAGGCGGCGGCAAGGGCGCTCAAAAATCTGCATCAAATATTTCTGAGGCCCCTGTGCATCCGTTCGCCTGGGGCGCGGGTTAGTGGGGCGTCCTGTTCCTTGGAGTGTTCAAATTGAACAGCTCAGGTCAGAAGGGCTTGGGTTCCAGGGGCTTACGCTCCTCGCTCTGTGCCTGGGCCAGCAGTTCGGCTACTTGCGCCCTGAGCCGCGCCCGGGCCGCGCCAGTGGTCCCCGCAATGCAGCCCTGGGCCGTCTCAAGAGCCGCCCTGGCCTGCGCTTCTAGGTCCGGCTTGTCCGCCTTCCCGAGCCCAACCCCGCCCGCCTCCGGGGCCTTGCCGCCCATCGCCGCAGCGATGCCGGGGAACTCCCGATACATCCAATTGCTGATGGTGGTGTGGGCCTTGAGCCCGCCAAGCTCCGCCGCGATCTCTCGATACGACTTGAAGCCGCTCCGCTTCCGATGCTTCCCCGCCTTCACGTACCGCTTGAACGCCTCCTTCAGCTCACTGGGCCTGAGCTGTAGGCCGTGGGTCAGGTTGGCCTCCGCCGCCAGCCACGCGGCCTCCGCGAGCGGCACGCCATCCAGGATCACGGCGCCTATGTCCCGCCGCCCCGCGAGCCGCGCGGCCTCTACCCGGTGAAAGCCGTCCACGCACAACAGGGCGTCATGGGCCCGCAAGAGGCGCACGGGCGGGAAGACCTTGCCCGCTTTCATGGCCGATGCGTAGCCCTTCACAACGCGCGGATTGGTTCCCTTGGCGCGCACCTGGAGCGCCTCGTCGCAGACGATACGGCCCAGGTCTACCAAGCCTGAGCCTTGCGCGTCCGTCATCGCACCCGCTCCCAGTGGCCCCGTTCGTTGACGCGGAAAGCGGGGTCCTCGGTGCAGTCGGCGGCGTCGTCTACAGCCCGCTCGCGCTCCTCGCTGGCCTTCATTCGTTCTTCCGCCTGCGTGTCCAACTCCTTCGCGCGTGCGTCCAGCTCCTCCGGGGTCGGCTGAACGAATGGACCGCGCGGGGGCGTGCCCATCGCCCGCCGGAAGGCATTAGCGTCTGCCTCGTACTGGGCTCGCGCGCGCAACTCCATCGCATCAGTCCAATGCCACTTCTGCCCGCTGGTGTCGCCCGGCTTGTGGATGCCGTGCGCGTTCATCCGGCGGGCGATGAACTTGGGGCGTGCGTATATCGAGGCCAACAGGGCCATGAGCTTCCCCCGCACGTCTCGCCCCTCGCGTTGCTCCGCCGCGATCTCCT
Source organism: Rhodospirillaceae bacterium (assembly GCA_041905795.1). GTDB lineage: Bacteria > Pseudomonadota > Alphaproteobacteria > Rhodospirillales > Rhodospirillaceae > SHVO01. The sequence continues at coordinate 62,186 of JAYRKL010000022.1, forward strand.
TGTACGGAGCCTTGTCGTAGTCCTCGTCCTTGTACTGTGACTTGCTCAATAGTTCTCCTCGTTGGGAGTGCGGCGCTGCCGCCTCCTAAATGTCCCGTTATGGTTGGATGATTACTGTAAAGCCGCTCGGCATTGACTCTGCGGCGGTCGGGGCGCATGATTTCTGCGTTCCATAGCGCCCTACCCGGCGCGGAGGGATTGCCAACCACCGCTGAGCGGATTGGCAACCACCCTCCTAGGAATTTATCACTCCCGACCTCCGCACCGTGACTGCTCGGCTGCGGTCTATATGTCGAAACAAGCAACGTGCTCGCGCACGCACGCTTGGCAGTCAGCGGGCTAGTGCGCGGTATGGAGCTTGGAAATGACCAGCGCCAGATGGCGAAGCTTTGCCTGGAAAGTATTCACCGCAGCGACGACAGCGGCCGTGACTGCCTTTGTTACGTGGGCGGTTCAGCAGTGTCTTATGTCTTCTTGAGGCCGTTGGTGAGCTGCGTAACGCCCACGCCCATGTTGATCCCCGCCGACGCCGCGTTGAACACGATGGAGCCGGCGCTGGGGCCAGACACCGGCTGTGTTGGGTTCACAGGACTGACTGGTGCCGGAGGCGAAGGGGCCGCTAAGGGCTGGAACGTGGGAATGGTGATGGACGCCAACGCGGCCTCTCGCCGTCCCTGAAGCCCGCGCGCCTCCCGCATGGACTGATCCCGCTGAGCCTGGGCGTTCATGCTGATAGCCGTCTGGGCTACGCCGCCTTGCCGCTGCACCTCGCCGCGGAGGATGTTGACGGTGTTGCCGGTGACGCCTGCGTCGCCTAGAGAGGCGTTGAGTGTGCCTGTCTCGGAGAGAACCTGACCGCGCACGTCTTGCTTGGCGAGCGTCTCGGCCATGTCCTGCTCGACGATCTTCTTGAACTGTGTCGTCAGCTCCGTCATGAAGTTCTCGCTCACCGCGTCCACGGACTGTTGAACCTGGACCTTCTCGCGGTCGAAAGTGTCCTTCTCATAGGCGATCTGCTGCCGGTAGAAGTCCACGTCCTTCGCGTACTGGGTCGTCGAGTAATCCATCACCTTCAGGCGATAGTCTTTCTGGAGGCGCTCGACTTCGGCGTTGTAGGCCTTCTGGTCTGCGGCAGCGTTGGAAGCAGAGATGCCGCTATAGAGGGCGCTGCCCGCGCCGATAGCTACGGCTGTCCATGCGACACTCATTCTGCGCTCCTTGTTTGTGCGTCTGTAATCGGTCGTATCTTCATGGTCTCTCCTCAAATGAAAGGAGCCCCGGCTCTCGCCAGGACCCCGAGTGATGGCGAGCGCATGAACGCGCCCGCCGGGATGGTTGATTGTCAGGCCGTGTGCGTCTTGGGCCGCATCGCCCGCAGGCTTGGCCGTAGCCCACGGGGGAACCTCAGTTGATGCAGCCATGAGCGCGGGGGTTCCGCGTGCGAGGCGCTCTGCTGGTGCCAGGGCGGGGCCCATGACGGATTGGAGCGATGCCGCGCGGGGTGCGTCTCCTGCTCGGTCGGTTGCCCGTCGTCTCGCTCGTCCTCCGGGCGCGCACGCCGCACGCCCCAGTTCCACTGAACCATGAGGCGCCCGGCATACAGCGTTGCCTCTCCTCTGGCGTTGCGCTCCACGCTGAACCCGAGGCCACCACGCTTGCGGTCGTATTCCGCCCATGCCTCGAACACGCCGACGCGGACGTAGAACGCCAGCATGGCCTCGCTGCTGTACCTCTCAAGTATCAAGATCATTGCAACCCCCGTTGCTTGTTGTGCCGGATTGGCGAGCAATGAGAGCGCCGACTTCGCGCGAACCGATAGATTTTATCTTCAGCGTGATCTATATTCGCTGGTGTCGGGTGATTACATCCATCCACCTTGGCATCTCATTCCCACCTGCATAGATCACGCCACCTCCTCGCGAGACGCAGCGAGCGCGACGTAGAACGCCTTCTTCGCCTCGGGTAATCGTTCTAGGTCCGCGAGGTCTGCCGCGTTGATCTTCGCGCCCGCCACCCCCAGCGCCTCCATGAGCATCTGGCCCAGCGCCTCAGCAGCGCGCGGGTCTGGGTCTCTGTAGACCAGATGGACGCGGTTATCCCGGTGGTTCCAGTAGCTCCCGGAGAACAGGTCCGAGAGCCCGCGCACACGGCGCGCAAGCTGGACGCGGGATGCCCGGTCAGACTTGAAGCGGCGGGGCTCGCGCTCCTGCATCACGATCATCGCCAGCACTGTCTCTATGATCTTCTGCGCTGGGACCGCGCCAGTGACCTTGAGGAGGTCATGGACCGCCTGGACCTCATGCCGCAGTCCCGGCCGTCCGGCCGCGAACTCAGCATCCACGGCCCGCGCCCGGTCGAGGAGCGCGTTCAGGATGCCTTCCAGCTTCTGCCAGAGGCTATCGTCCGGCTGGCGTGCGACCCAGGCGCGGACGGCGCGGACATAGGGGCGGAGTTTGGCGGCGGTAATGGTCTCCTGGTCCGCCGCGCCATGTCTCCGGTCTCGTATGCGGTGGGCGGTGCAATGTTTCGAGTAACCGGCCGCGTTCTTGCCGCAGCCAATGTGCTGGCATATCGACATTGGTAATCCTTCTCAGATTTGTGGACGTGGTCTCGCCGCCAGACGAAAAACATACGCAAGCGGATGGCTCGCGCCGCAGCGTTCCTGGGGCGAGCCTAGAAGGCCCCTCAGTGACTCTGGGAGGGCCCCAGGAGAGGCGAGCGCAAGGCCCGGCGCGAGGGGGGCGGATACGCGGGCGCGCTCCAGCGAGTCTCCTGGGGCCTTTCTCTGGGAGCATAGGGGTGGGTTATTCCGGGGGCGCCCCTGGGCCTGGCCTTTGGCTATAGCGAAACGAGGGGGGTATCTCCTCACGCGGCCGTGAGGTGGGCCGCCCCGGCCTTTGTCTGGGCACAACGGTTGGTTAATTACTATTGCGCGCGTCACGGGTTTCTAGTGACCGTGCCACCCCTGTTCAGCGTAGCGAGGCCATAATTATCGGCGCCGCATTTTCAGGGCTACCGCGCTTCCAGCTTCACCTTCGCCACCTCCCGCCTCAGCGCCTTCAGGTCATGCTCGCCGTAGTCGCGGCCGGCCCCGCCGCCCTGGTGTCCGGTGAGGTAGTCATTCATATCCTCATTTGTGTTCGCAGACCGGAGCGCGGTCTTGAAGAAATGCCGCCAGCAGTGCGCCGACTTCCCCGGCACGATCTCCTGGGACCACCGGTTTACGCGCTTGTCGATGTTGCCGCCCCAGCTCCCGAAGCGGTCCGGCTTGATGTCGGGGAACAAGCGGCTTCCTTCCTTCAGGCCCTTCACGTAGTCCAGGAAGCCTTCGGCCCTGAGCTTGGGATGTAGTGGTATTCTGCGCCGGGCCTTAGGTGTCTTGATACGTTGAGCCTGCCCTTCGTCCGTCACCTGGAAGAACCACACGCCGTCCGCCTTCTGCACGTCCGCCGCGAAGGCCTG
>JAYRKL010000023.1:5000-64276 GCA_041905795.1 Rhodospirillaceae bacterium
CTTGGCCTTGGCGTCCAGATCGATACCGATGCCGCGGTCGGCCAGGCGCTTCGCAAGCCGCGCCACCTGAATCTCCACGATCGCCGCCATCTGCGCCTTGAACAGGCGGTGGAACAGCAGCACTTCGTCGAGGCGGTTCAGGAACTCGGGGCGGAAAGCGCCGCGCACCACCGTCATCACCTGATCCCGGACGGCGCCCGAGTCCTCGCCTTCGCTCTGGTTGGCGAGAATCTCCGCGCCGAGATTGGAGGTGAGGATGATCAGGGTGTTCTTGAAGTCCACCGCGCGGCCCTGGCCGTCGGTCAGGCGGCCGTCGTCCAGCACCTGGAGCAGCACGTTGAACACGTCGGGATGGGCTTTCTCGACCTCGTCGAACAGCACCACCTGATAGGGCCGCCGGCGCACGGCTTCCGTGAGCGCACCGCCCTCGTCGTATCCCACATAGCCCGGCGGCGCCCCGATCAGGCGCGCGACCGAGTGCTTTTCCATGTATTCCGACATGTCCATGCGCAGGAGCGCGGTATCGTCGTCGAACAGGAACTCCGCCAGCGCCTTGGTCAACTCGGTCTTGCCGACGCCGGTGGGGCCCAGGAACAGGAACGAGCCGATCGGCCGGTTGGGATCCTGAAGGCCGGCGCGCGAGCGCCGGACGGCGTTGGAGACCGCCTCGATGGCTTCCTTCTGGCCGATGACGCGTTTACCGAGCGTCTCTTCCATGTGGATCAGTTTCGCCCGCTCGCCCTCGAGCATCTTGTCCACGGGGATGCCGGTCCACCGCGAGACCACGCCGGCGATATGCTGCGGCGTCACTTCCTCGGTGACCATGCCGCCCGCCTGCTTGCTCTCGGCCTCCTTCAGGCGCCGCTCCAGCTCGGGAATGAACTGGTGCTGCAGGCGCCCGGCGCGCTCGTATTCGCTGCGGCGCAGGGCCTGGTCGAGTTCGATACGGGCCTTGTCCAGCTCTTCCTTGATCTTGGTGGAATCGGCCAGCTTCGCCTTTTCGGCCTGCCATTTACCGGTGATGTCGGCCGATTCCTTCTCCAGGCCGGCCAGTTCGGTCTCCAGCTTGGTCAGCCGGTCGCGCGACGCTTCGTCCTTCTCCTTCTTGAGGGCTTCGCGCTCGATCTTGAGCTGCACGATGCGCCGGTCGAGTTCATCCAGTTCCTCGGGCTTGCTGTCCACCTGCATGCGCAGGCGGGAAGCCGCTTCGTCCATCAGGTCGATGGCCTTGTCGGGCAGGAAGCGGTCGGTGATATAGCGCTGCGACAACGTGGCGGCGGCCACCAGCGCGCTGTCGGAGATGCGCACGCCGTGGTGCAGCTCGTACTTCTCCTTGATGCCGCGCAGGATCGAGATCGAGTCCTCGACGTTGGGCTCGCTCACGAACACCGGCTGGAAGCGCCGCGCCAGCGCCGCGTCCTTCTCCACATGCTTGCGGTATTCGTCGAGGGTGGTGGCGCCCACGCAATGCAATTCGCCGCGCGCCAAAGCCGGTTTCAGCAGGTTGGACGCATCCATGGCGCCCTGCGCAGCCCCGGCGCCGACCAGGGTGTGCATCTCGTCGATGAACAGGATCACCTGTCCGGCGGCGGCGGTGACGTCGTTCAACAGCGCCTTCAGCCGCTCCTCGAACTCGCCGCGGAATTTGGCGCCGGCGATCAGCGACCCGAGGTCGAGGGCCAGCAAACGCTTGTCTTTCAGGCTTTCCGGCACGTCGCCGTTGACGATCCGGAGCGCCAGGCCCTCGATGATCGCGGTCTTGCCCACGCCCGGTTCGCCGATCAGCACGGGATTGTTTTTGGTGCGGCGCGACAGAACCTGGATCGTGCGCCGGATCTCCTCGTCGCGGCCGATCACCGGGTCGAGCTTGCCCTGGCGGGCGAGATCGGTGAAATCACGGGTGTATTTCTTGAGGGCCTCGTATTGGTCCTCGGCGCTGGCGCTGTCGGCGCTGCGCCCCTTGCGCAGGTCCTTGATCGCGGCGTTGAGGCCGGTCGGCGTAATCCCGGCGTCCTTGAGGATGCGGCCGGTCGCGCCGGCCTTCGCGGCGGCCAGGGTCAGCAGCATGTATTCGGCGGTGACGAACGAATCGCCCGCCTTCTCCGCCGCCTGTTGCGCCTGGTCGAGCAATCGGTTGAGATCGGGCGCCAGATACATCTGCGCCGAAGATCCTTCGACGCGCGGCAATTTCTTGAGTTCGGCATCGGTGAGCGTCAGCGCCCGGACCGGATCGCCGCCGGCCTTCCCGATCAGCTGCGCCGCCATGCCCTCCTTGTCGTCGAGCAAGGCCTTCAGCAGGTGTTCGCTGGTGACTTGCTGATGATTCTCGCGCAGCGCAATGGTTTGCGCGGCCTGGATGAAACCGCGGGCGCGGTCGGTGAATTTCTCAAGGTCCATGGCGCTCTCTCATGACTGCCCGTGACTGACGGTGCGCGCTTTCACCCCGTTGTAGCGGCGAAACGCCCCTCATGCGGGTGTATTTGGGAACTTTACCGCCTGCCCGCAAGGTCCGCCGGCAAAAAGCAAAGGGCGGCAATGGTTTTTCCATTACCGCCCTGCGAGAGGCCTCGTGAATGATCGGGATCAACCGGTGGGAGTCTCTTGCGGAAAACCGGCATCCGCTTTTCCGCAAGATGCTCTATTCGGCATCCGCGCCTTGGTTTTGCCGGTCGCCGCCCCGTCCGCGGCGGCGGCGACCACCCTGGCGACCGCCTTCCTCGCCGCCTTCGGCGCGCGCCGGCGGCTGACGGTTGTCGGACGCGGGCACGTCCTGCCCGGCGTTCATTCCCAGAATACCCGGCGGCAACCCGATATCCTCGCCGTGGGCCTGCGCGGCGCGCGGCTGTTCGCGCGCCGGTTCCTGTTGCGCCGGCGCGTGCTGGTATTGGGGCTGCTGATACTGCGGCTGCTGGTGTTGGGCCTGATAGGGCTGGTGAGCCTGCGGCTGCTGGCCGTGCGCCTGATCGTTGAAGGCGGGCTGCTGATCTCCGTCGAAGCCGCCCTGATTGTAGTTCTGACCGTTGTTGCCGCCGTTCTGATTGTAGTTCTGGTGGCGGTTGCCGTTGTTTTGCTGCTGCTCGAAACGGGCGTTCAGCACCCGGTAGTAATGGTCGGCATGCTGGAAATAATTCTCCGCCAGGACGCGGTCTCCGGCCGAACTGGCGTCGCGCGCCATGGCCAGATATTTCTCCATCAGCTGCTGCGCGTTGCCGCGCATGCGCTGGCCGCCGTCGAAATTCGGATTACGTCCGCCGCCGCCCCCCATGGGGCGCGGCTTACCATTGTTGTTACGGCCACGCTGACGGTTTTTCATGTTGTTTGGCTTATTCATCAAGTGAGTGGTTCCTCGGGGCACAATACCCCCGTCGAGAGACCCTATGATCAGAACGCGGCACCCAAGTGTGCGCCATCACATCTCATTTTGGGGGGTCCTCGAATTCCCTAGGCTGGTCTAACACCAGCACCCCTCCCAGAGGGCCTTAAAGGCGGGAATTCGCTTTCGCATAGGATGGTATTCAGCTTGCCGGGGATTTCCAACCCCTTTTTTTGCCCATCAGAAAGTCCGGAAAACCGCCTTAAACGGCAAAATGCAGGCACCGCTCGATACCGCCCAGGTCGCGGCGGCGATCAAGGAGTCGCAAGCCGGCGGCTTTCGCCAGACCGGCGACGGCGTCGCCCTGGCCCTCGCCGATCTCCAGAAAAACCTGGGCGCCGGGCGCCAGCAGCGCGGCAACCGGCGCCAGCAGCACCCGGTAGGCCGCAAGCCCATCGCCGCCGTCGGTGAGGGCGCGCTTGGGGTCGTAGAGCCGCACCTCGGGCGCGAGGCCAGCGTAATCCGCGCCGGTGATGTAAGGCGGGTTGCTGACAATGATGTCGAAGGCGCCGTCCAACCCCTCGGTCCAATCGCCCATACGGAAGCACGCACGGGCCTCGAGACCCAGCGTGCGGGCATTTTCCTTCGCCACCGCAACGGCGCCGGGGTCGATATCGACGCCGGTGGCCGTCGCCTCCGGCCAGTTGGCGAGGATCGCCAGCGGGATGCAGCCGGTGCCGGTGCCGAGATCGAGAATGCGCGGCGCCGTCATGGCGGCGCGAAGCTCCAGCACGGCGTCCACCAGGGCCTCGCTGTCGGGCCTGGGATCGAGCGTATCCGGCGTGATCTTGAACGGCAGTCCGTAGAATTCGCGCATCCCGAGGATGCGCGACACCGGTTCATGGGCGAGGTGGCGGCGGGCGAACCCGCGCAAGGCCGCGAGGTCCTGAACGGTAAGTTCCACCTCGCCGCGGGCGAACAGGAGGCTGGGTTCGAGGTTCAGCACGCGGCCGACGAGGATGCGGGCGTCGAGACGGGCGGACTCAAAACCGGCGGCGGCGAAGTCCCGCGTCAGTTCGGCGACGGCGTCCGCCGCTTTCATGTCAATTCATCGCCGCCAACCGCGCCGCCTGGTCCTCGGCGGTCAGCGCATCGACCAATTCGTCCAGCCCGGCGCCGTCCATGACCTCTTCGATCTTGTAGAGGGTCAGATTGATGCGGTGATCGGTGACGCGTCCCTGAGGGTAATTGTAGGTGCGGATGCGTTCGGAGCGGTCGCCCGAACCCACCTGGCTCTTGCGGTCGGCGGAGCGTTTCGCGTCCAGCGCCTGGCGCTGCACGTCATAGAGCCGCGCCTTCAGGATGCTCATGGCACGGTCGCGGTTCTTATGCTGGGACTTGTTTTCCTGGCACTTGACGAAGAACCCGGTGGGGATATGGGTGATGCGCACCGCGCTGTCGGTCTTGTTGACGTGCTGGCCGCCCGCGCCCTGCGAGCGCATGGTTTCGATGCGCAGATCGGCGGGGTTGATCTCGATGTCCACGTCCTCGGCTTCCGGCATCACCGCCACCGTGGCGGCGGAAGTATGGATACGGCCCTGGGCTTCGGTGGCCGGCACGCGCTGCACGCGGTGGACACCGGATTCGAACTTCAGGCGCGCGAACACGTTGCGGCCGGTAACGTTGGCTATCGCTTCCTTGAAGCCGCCGATGCCGGTTTCACTGATGTCGACGACCTCGAACTTCCAGCCTTTGCGGGCGGCGTAGCGTTCGTACATGCGGAACAGATCGGCCGCGAACAGCGCGGCTTCCTCGCCGCCGGTGCCGGCGCGCACTTCCAGGATCGCGTTCTTGGCGTCGGCTTCGTCCTTGGGGATCAGGGCCAGCTGCACCTGCGCTTCCAGATCGCGCACCTCGGCCTTGAGGCGATGGAACTCCTCCTCGGCCAGCGCCCGCATTTCCGCATCGTCGCCGGTGGCCATGGCTTCGGCATCGGCGAGTTCTGCACGCGTGCGGCGCAGGGCCTGGATCTGTTCGACGATCGGCCCCAGGTCCGAATATTCCTTGCTGAGTTGCGCGAACTTGGCGGCGCCGGACGATTCATTCATCAGCGCCTGAAGCTCGTCGTAGCGCGTCAGGAGACGGCTGAGATTTTCTTCGAAATTGAACGCCATGGCTCAGCTCTTCAGCGCCTGGGCGATCTCGGCCATCGGCACTTTCCGCTGCTCGCCGCTATCGAGGTCCCGCAACGTGACGGCGCCGTCGCGCACTTCGTCGGCGCCGAGGATCAGGGCGACGCGCGCCTTCACCTTGTCGGCGCGCTTCATGCGCTTGCCCATATTGCCGCCGTAGCCGATGTCCACGGCGAAGCCCTGCCGGCGCAGGTCGTGGGCGAGTTTTTCCGCCACCGCGCTTTCCGCGTCGCCGACCGGAATCACCGCCACCGGACGCACCGCCGCCGGCGGCGCGGGGATCAGCATCGCCAGGCGTTCGACGCCCGCCGCCCAGCCGACGCCGGGGGTCGCGGGGCCGCCCATGGAGGGGATCAACCCGTCATAGCGCCCGCCCGCCAGCACCGTGCCCTGCGCGCCCAAGGCATCGGTCGTGAACTCAAATGCCGTGTGGGAATAGTAGTCGAGGCCGCGCACCAGGCCGGGATTGAGGACGAACGGCACCTCCAGGCGCGCGAGGCCGTCCTTCACCGCCTCAAAAAAGTCTTTCGACGCTGGGTTGAGGTAGTCGGTATAGCGCGGCGCGTTGGCGACCAGCACCTTGTCCGCCGGATCCTTGGAATCAAGGATGCGCAGCGGATTCCGTTCCAGGCGCTCGCGGCTCTCGGGCGACAGCGTCTCCAGGTGGCCGGCCAGGAAAGCGATCAGGGCGCCGCGGTAGGCGGTGCGGCTTTCGCCGTCGCCGAGCGAATTCAGCTCGACCCTGATGTTTCCGGCGACACCCAGCGCCGTCAGGATGTGGTGACCGAGGGCGATCACTTCCACATCCGCCTGCGGGCCGGGCACGCCGATCAACTCCACGCCGATCTGGTGGAACTGGCGTTGGCGGCCTTTCTGCGGGCGCTCATAGCGGAACATGGCTTCGCGGTAGAAGAATTTGAGCGGCGTCTGCTGCGCGAGCCCGCCGGAAATGAAGGCGCGCGCCACACCGGCCGTGCCCTCGGGCCGCAAGGTGATGCGTTCTCCGCCCTTGGTCTCGAAGGTGTACATCTCCTTGGTGACGATATCGGTGGTGTCGCCCAGGGTGCGCGTGAACACCTCGGTCGCCTCGAACACCGGGGTTGCGATCTCGCCATAGCCGTAGCGGCCGGCGACGTCGAAGGCGGTGTCCTCGACCAGGCGATGACGCCTGATGTCGTCGAACATCAAGTCGTGGGTGCCGCGGACGGGTTGAAGATTTGACACGGGATAGCCTCGCAGAAAATGGGAACGACGCCGACGCAGGAGTAGCTAGCCGGAAGGCCCGCTACTCGGCGGCGTGCGAATGCTTTCCCGCTGCTTTGGCGGCTTCGATCTCGGCGGCGCGCTTCTCGACCAGTTTGACTATATGGTCGATCTTGTCTTCGTCGTTGATGTTATGGTCGGGGATGCCGCCCACATACATCTTGTGGCTGCCGTTGCCGCCGCCGGTGAGGCCGATGTCGGTCTCGCGCGCTTCGCCCGGACCGTTGACCACGCAGCCGATGATCGACAGCGATACCGGCGTGGCGATATGGGCCAGGCGCTGCTCGAGGATTTCGACGGTCTTGATGACGTTGAAGCCCTGACGGGCGCAGCTCGGGCAGGAGACGATGCGCACGCCGCGGTGGCGCAGGTCGAGCGACTTGAGCATCTCGAAGCCGACGCGCACTTCCTCCGCCGGCTCCGCCGACAGCGAAACGCGGATGGTGTCGCCGATGCCGGCCCACAGCAAAGAACCCATGCCAATCGAGGACTTCACCGTGCCCGAGCGCAAGCCGCCGGCCTCGGTGATACCCACATGCAAAGGATAGTCGCAGGCGTCGGCCAGCGCCTGATAGGCCGCGACCGCGAGGAACACGTCCGAGGCCTTGACGCTGATCTTGAATTCGCGGAAGTCGTTGTCTTCAAGAATTCTGGCATGTTCGAGGGCGCTTTCGACCATGGCGTCGGGGCACGGCTCGCCGTAACGCTCGAGCAGGTGTTTTTCCAGGCTGCCGGCGTTGACGCCGATGCGCATGGAGCAGCCGTGGTCCTTGGCCGCCTGCACCACGTCCTTCACGCGCTGCGCGTTGCCGATATTGCCGGGATTGATTCGCAGGCAGGCCGCGCCGGCCTCGGCGGCTTCGATGGCGCGCTTATAGTGGAAGTGGATATCGGCCACGACCGGCACCGAGACGCCGCGCACGATATCCTTGAGCGCGGCGGTGGACTCTTCATCGGGGCAGGACACGCGCACGATATCCGCACCGGCCAGCTCCGCGGTCTTGATCTGCGCGATGGTCGCCTTGGCGTCGCTGGTCAGCGTGTTGGTCATGGTCTGCACGCTGATGGGCGCGCCGCCGCCCACGGCCACTTTGCCGACATGGATCTGCCGGGACGTGCGGCGCTGGATGTCGCGGTAGGGGCGCAGGCTCATGGCAAGCTCATGAATAAGGGGGAATTTCCCCTGGGGTTTCCGGGGCTTATACCGCAAAACCGGGCGCGCGCCAAAGGCCGTTGGCGGCAACGTCCAAGCCGTTGCGGATGCACGTTAATTGCCGGGCCTAATCGACGGTGGCCGGCGCCGCTTTCAAATGCTCGGGCAGATGTTCGGGGTCCAACGGCAGGCCGCGTGTAAAGACCCCCTCGTCCGCCAGCACCATGACCTTGCCGTTCACCAGCACTTCGAGATCGGCGGCCTTGCTGGCGAGCAGGGTCATGCCGCGGGCGTCGTCCACCGTGAAAACCTCGCCCTTCTTCAGGAACTGGGTGTGGTCGACCTTCCGGGCGTCGCGCAACGTCACCCACATGTCGGCTTTGGAACGCAGTTCCACCACATCGGCCGGTGACGGCGGCGGCCTGAGGTCGGGCTTCGCTTCCGTCGGGGCCGCGTCACTCGCCCCATCGGCCGCCTCGGAGGCCGGGGCCGGCGCGGCGTCGGCTTTCTCCACGGCGCTGGTCGCCGGGGTCGGCGGCGCGCTCAGCACCGCCAGGCGCTCCGGAACCGCCTGCACGATATCGACGGCGCTGCGGTCGGAGCCGGCCAGGAAATACCAGCCCACGTAAACCGCCATACCGATCAGCATGGCCAGCAAGATCAACGCGCCGGAGGGCAGCCCCGAGTCAGGTGTCGGCAGCGGGAATTCGAACAGCGCCTTGCGGGTGACGCCGGTGCTTTCCTCCTTGAACCGGCGCACCACTTCGTCGCCGTCGAGGCCGAGATGGTCGGCGTAGGCGCGCACGAAGCCGATGGCATAGGCTTGGCCCGGCAGATCCTCATAGCGGCCGTCTTCGATGGCGACGAGATAGGTGTAGCGGATGTGCAGGATCTCGGCGACCTGCTGCAGGTCCTTGCCGAGACGCATGCGTGTCGCGCACAGCAGCGTGCCGACGGTTCCGCCGGCGGCTTCGGCCGCACCGGATTTGTCGCCTTTGGCGCCAAATTTCAGATACGGCTTCGCGCTTTGCTGTTGTCCGAACTCGCGCATTTCTCTCCGCTGGTCCCGAAACCATCCCTTTTATCGGGGAAATTTATCGGTATTGGCCGGCTTTGGCAAACCAAGCGCTTTAAAGCACATCCACGCCGCGGTCGCGCGCGAAGGCGCGCAGCCGCTCGCGGACCGACGGCTCTTCGGCCGCCAACAGCTCGATCACAAAGGGTTCGAATTCCGCCAATACGATCTTGCGAATCGCCGCCCGCACCGGGCCGATCCCGGAGGCGGACATCGAGAGGCTGCGGAAGCCCAGCGCCAGCAGCGCCAGCGCGTCCAGGGGTTTCCCGGCCATTTCGCCGCAGACCGAAACCTCGACCTCGCGCTCACAGCCGTGGTCGATGATCCGCTTGAGGATCTGCAGCATCGCCGGCGACAACGGATCGTAGCGGTTGGCAAGACGCGTGTTGCCGCGATCGGCCGCATAGACGAACTGCAGCAGATCGTTGGTGCCGATGGAGATGAAATCGGCGCGCTTGAACAGGCCGTCGAGCTGCCACAGCAGCGACGGCACCTCGAGCATGGTGCCGACCCTCACGGTCTTAGGCGCGACGCCGCCTTGCGCGAGATGGCGGGCCATCTCCTTGTCGAAAATCGCGCGCGCCGCGTCGAACTCGGCGAGCGAAGCGATCATCGGGAACATGACCCGCAGATTGAGGCCGGCCGTGGCCTGGATCAGCGCCCGCAGCTGCTGGCGCAGCAACGACGGCCGATCGAGGGTCAGGCGGATCGACCGCCAGCCCATGGCCGGGTTGTCCTCCGGCAGGCTCGCGGACGAGGCGGCGATCTTGTCGCCGCCCACATCCAGGGTGCGGAAAGTGACCGGCTTGCCCTTGGCTTCCTCGATCACCTGGCGATACAGCGCGTGCTGCGCCTTGACGTCGGGCAGGGTGCGCAGGGCCAGGAACGGCATTTCGGTGCGGTAGAGGCCGATACCGTCGGCATTGGTGTCAGCGAGACCTGCCATGTCCAGCAGGAAACCGGCGTTGATGTTGAGTTCGACCTCGACATTGTCCGCGGTCACCGCCGGCAGATTCTTGACCGAGGCATAGACCGCCTTCTGCTCGGCGCGCGCTTCGATGGCGGCGCTATAGAGTTCGATCACTTCATCGGACGGACGCAGGATCACCTGCCCGGCATTGGCGTCGAGGATGATCTGGTCGAAGGCGTCGATGCGCGACAGCGCCCCCTGGACCTGGGCCACCACCGGGATGTCGAGAGCCTTGGCCATGACCGCCGCATGCATGGTGGGAGAGCCCTCCTCCATCACCAGGCCCTTGAGCTTGCGGCGGTCGTAATCGAGCAGCTCGGTGGGACCGATGGACCGGCACACCAGGATGGCGTTATCGGGCAGTTCGCCGCGGGACGTGACGCCGGCCAGGATCGACAGCAGCCGGTTGGCGAGGTCGTCCAGGTCCTGCAGGCGCTCGCGCAGGATCGGGTCGCCCACCTGCATCATGCGCACGCGGGTGTCGTCGTGCACTTTCTGCACGGCGGCTTCGGCGGTCAGGCCCGAAGCAATCACTTCCGAAATGCGCGAAATCCAGCCTCGGTCGTCCGCGAACATGCGATAGACCTCGAGGATGTCGCCGAAGGCCGCGGTCTCGCCGTGCGCGCCGTCGATCAAGGCATCGACTTCGGCGCGCAAGGTGTCGAGGGCGCCGTGCAGGCGGTGCTGTTCCGCGATCGGATCGTCGCTGACCAGCCGGCCGATGCGCACGTGGGGCTTGTGCATGATCGCAACGCCGACACCGACGCCGGCGTTGAGGCTGATGCCCGGAAGGCGCACATGCAGCAGGGCGTTGCCTTCGGTCTGGAACAGTTCCTCGCGCTTGACCACCTGGGCCGCGGCGATCAGCTCCGCGATCACCATGGCGACGGTCTCCAGGGTCTCCACTTCCCAGTCGTTGAAAGGCCGTTCGAGCTTGGTCTGCACCACCAGCACGCCGATCACGCGGCTGGCCTGCAGCATGGGCACGCCCATCAGCGAGCGGAAGAAATCTTCACCGGTTTCCGGACGGTAGACGAACTGGGGATGCGACCAGGCATCAGCAAGAGCGACCGACCTGGCGTGGGCGGCGATCTCACCGACCAGGCCTTCGCCGACCCGCAGGCGGGTCAAGTGCACCGCTTTCTGCGACAGACCGAAGGTGGCGAACAGCTCGAGCACTTCGCCGGCGCGCATCACGTAGCAGGAACACACGTCGACCCGCATGTCCTGGGCGATCAGGGCCACGACCTTATCGAGACGCTCCTGCACCGCCCCGATCCCGGCCATGACGTCGCGCAGGCGCGACAACAGGCGGCGCAGGTCGACGGCGCTGAAACCCGCCGTCATGACGTCACTGCGCCAAGAGGGGCCTTCATCGCGCTATCCTCCGCGCGCGGCGAGGGCGGCGCCCGCCTGCTCGATCAACTCAGCCATGATCGCGGCCACGGGCTCCTCGCGCGTGACCATGCCGACGCTCTGGCCGGCCATCATCGACCCGAACTCGACATCGCCGTCGATCACGGCGCGGCGCAGAGCGCCGGCCCAGAAATGCTCGATTTCAAGCTGCGCGGCCTGCTGGTCGACTTCGCCTTTGACGAACTTGTCGAGCACCCGGCGCTGGGTTTCCATGAAGACGTCCGTGCCCTGGTTGGCGAGCGCGCGCACCGGGATCACCGGCAGCCGCTTGTCGAGCTGTACGCTGGTCACGGCCTCGCGGGCGGCGGCGCGGATGAAAGCCTGCTTGAATTTGGGGTGGGCGATGCTCTCGGTGGCGCACACGAAGCGGGTGCCCATCTGCACGCCGGCGGCGCCCATCTCCAGGAACGACACGATCGCCTCGCCGCGGCCGATGCCGCCCGCCACGAACACCGGCACATCGCGGATCGCCGGCAGGATTTCCTGGGCCAGGACCGAGGTCGACACCGGGCCGATGTGGCCGCCGGCTTCGGAGCCTTCGATCACCAACGCGTCGGCGCCGTTCTTGATCAGGCGCTTGGCCAGCACCACCGCCGGCGCAAAGCAGATGACCTTGGCGAAGGTCTTGGCCTTCTTGATGGCGTCCGCCGGCGGCACGCCGCCGGCAAAAACAACGTGAGTAACGCCGTTGGCCTGGCACACATCCACCAGCTCCGGGAGCTGGGGATGCATGGTGATCAAATTGACGCCGAAAGGCTTTTTGGTGAGGGCCTGGGTGGCCTTGATCTCGGTATCCAGCAGCGCCGGCGTCATGGCGCCGCAGGCGATCACGCCGAAACCGCCGGCATTGGAGATCGCGGCCACCAGGTTGCGCTCCGACACCCAGGACATGGCGCCGGCCAGGATCGCGATCGGGCAGCCCAGGAAATCCGCACCGCGCTTCCACAGCGCGGCCAGCCGCGGCGGAATCGCAGCCTTCAGGTCCGCCGCATCGCGCGGCGCCGACCTCAGTTCATTTTTGGTGGCGGCCGCGTCGTTCATGAGGGTGTTCTCAGGCCGCCGCGTCGAGGCCGTAGGCGGAGTGCAGGGCGCGGATCGCGAGTTCGGTGTATTCCTCGCTGATCAACACGCTCACCTTGATCTCCGATGTCGAGATGATGTGGATGTTGATGCCCTTGTCGGCCAGCGCCTTGAACATGGTCTGGGCGACGCCGGCGTGGCTGCGCATGCCGACGCCGATCACCGACACCTTGGCCACCGCCTTGTCGGTGGAGATGCTGCGATGAGGCACCTTCATGTTTTCTTTCACCACCCTGAGCGCGCGTTCAAGCTCGCCGCGGCTGGTGGTGAAGGTCAGGTCGGTCGTGCCGTCGCTCGAGGCGTTCTGCACGATCATGTCGACGTTGATGTTGGCGTCCGCCAGCGGCCCAAAGATGCCCGCGGCAATGCCCGGCTGATCCTGCACGCCGAGCAGCGTTACTTTGGCTTCGTCCCGGCTGTAGGCGACGCCGCTTACCAGTTCCTGTTCCACGATCTCTTCCTCATCACACACCAGCGTACCCGGCTGGTCGGTAAAACTCGACAGCACCTGCACGCGCACGCGGTGCTTCATGGCCATTTCGACCGACCGCGTCTGCAGTACTTTAGCGCCCAGGGACGCCATTTCCAGCATCTCTTCGTAGGTGATCTTGTTCAGCTTGCGCGCCGCCGGAACGATGCGGGGATCGGTGGTGTAGACCCCGTCCACGTCGGTGTAGATGTCGCAGCGGTCGGCTTTCACCGCGGCGGCTAGGGCGACGGCGGTGGTGTCGGACCCGCCGCGGCCCAGGGTGCTGACGCGGTTATCCGGGCCCAAGCCCTGGAAACCCGCGACCACCGCCACATGGCCGGATTCCATCGAGCGGATGATCTCGGCGCCGTCGATGGACACGATGCGCGCCTTGCCGTGGGCGCCGTCGGTGGTGATGGGGATCTGCCAGCCCGACCACGACCGCGCCTGAAGACCCAATTGCTGCAAGGCGATGGCGAGCAGGCCCGAGGTCACGCACTCGCCGGTGGCCACGATCGCGTCGTATTCGCGCTGGTCGTAGTCGGGGGCGATTTCGGGCGCAATCTTATTGCAATAATCCACCAGCTGGTTGGTGACCCCGGACATGGCCGACACCACCACCGCCACCTGGTTGCCGCGGTCGACCTCGGCCTTGACCCGCTTGGCGACATTCTGGATGCGGGCGATGTCGCCCACGGACGTGCCGCCAAACTTCTGAACAATCCGCGCCATCGCGCCTAAACCTTCAAACCTTGCGTGCTTTTCCCCGACCGGCGGGGGCGCCCAAAGGGCGCGTATAAATAGCCAAAGGGCCTTTGCGGAACAAGGCGGAACCCTGGATCCGCAAATCTTCAAAAAATCCTGGAAAAAGCGCAGTTTGCCGGGCGTTCTCAGGCCCATATAGTGGACCCCATGCACGCCGCCTCCCCCGCTTCTTCCGTAACCGCCAGCGAGATCGCCAAATTCACCGCCCTGGCGGACCAATGGTGGGACCCGCAAGGGCCGTTCAGGCCCCTGCACAAGTTCAATCCCGCCCGCATCCGCCTGATCCGCGACCGGCTGGCCGCCCATTTCGGCCGCCCCGCGGCGGCGGACGTTCCCTTCTCGGGCCTTACGCTCCTCGACATCGGCTGCGGCGGCGGCCTGGTGGCCGAGCCCATGAGCCGCCTGGGCTTCGCCGTGACGGGGATCGACGCGGGCGAGGAGAACGTCGGCGTGGCCAGGGTCCATGCCGACCGGTTGGGCCTGCCGGTCACCTATCGGACCACCGGCCCGGAAGGCCTTTTGGACGGCGGGCTGCGCTTCGACGCCGTGCTGGCCATGGAAGTGGTCGAGCATGTGGACGATGTGCCGGCGTTCTTCCGGTCGGCGGCCGATCTGCTGGCGCCCGGCGGCATGCTGATCGCCGCGACCCTGAACCGCACGCTCAAGTCCCTCGCCCTCGCCAAGGTCGGCGCGGAGTACGTGTTGCGCTGGGTGCCCGCCGGCACTCACGACTGGCGCAAATTCCTGCGGCCCCATGAACTGGCGGCGCACCTGCGCAGCGCGGGGCTGTCGCTCAGCGCCCTCACCGGCCTCAGCTACGATCTTTTCACCGACCGCTGGAAGGAAAGCGGCGATCTCGATGTCAACTACTTCGCGGTCGCGGTGAAGGAGCCGCGGCGGTGAACCCCACCAAGCAGCGCATCCAGGCTGCCATGAAATTGCAGCAGGACGGCAAGGCGGCGGAGGCGGAACGCGCCTACCGCGATATCCGCAAAACCGACCCTGCGAATTTCCTTGCCGCCTATAACCTCGCCATCCTGTTCGTGCAGCAAGGGCGCCTGCAGGAAGGCGAACCGCTGTTGGCGGAGGCCACCCGCCTCAACCCCGAGATTCTCGCCGCCCGGATCGTGCACGGCAGCATCCTGTCGCAACTGGGGCGGACCGACGATGCCGTCGCGGTGTTCGACGCGGTGCTGGCGCGCGACCCCGACAATCGCGACGCCCTCAATGACCGCGCCAACGCGCTTCTGCGCCTGGGCCATTACGACGAGGCGATGCGCAGCCTCGACCGCGTCATCGCGCTCGATCCCAAAGCCGCCATCGCGCTGTACAACCGCGCGTCGATCCTGACCACCCTCGGCCGGCCGGAGGACGCGCTGGCGGCGCTGGAAACCGCCCTGGCCGCGAAGCCGCAATTTCCGGAGGCCCTGTTTTTCAAAGGCAACCTGCTCAGGACCCTCAAGCAGCCGGACGCCGCGCTCAACGCCTATGACGCCGCCCTGAACGCCAATCCCCGGCACCACGACGCCCTCAACAACATGGGCGACACGCTGAGCGAACTCGGGCGTTACGGCGAAGCGCTGACGATGTTCGACCGGGCGCTGGTGCTCGCGCCGGGCAATCTCGACCTCCTGGTGAATCGCGGCCGCACGCTGGGGAAGCTGGGCCGCACCGCCGAGCAGTTCGCCGCCTTCGATCAGGCGCTCGCACTCAAGCCCGATTGCGCGCCGGCGCTTCTCAGCGCCGGTGTCGCGTTCACCAGCCTGCGGCGCTACGACCAGGCGCTGGCCATGCTCGACCGGGCGCTGGCGGCGGCGCCCGCCGACGCCAAGGTCCTGGAAGCACGCGGCAGCGTGCTGGTGATGCTGGGGCGCAAGGATGAAGCGGTCGCGAGCTACGAAGCCGCGCTCGGCCTCGCGCCCAGCGTCGAGGCCTTGAACAATTACGGGCATCTCCTGCGCCGGATGGCGCGCTTCGAGGAAGCGGCCGGCGCTTACGAGCGGGTCATCACCTTGAGGCCCGATTTCCCCCTGGCGAAGGGCTACCTGTGGACCTCGCGCCTCTATTGCTGCGATTGGGCCAACGCCGCCGCCGGAATCGACGACATGGTGGCCGACACCCTGGCCGGGAAGCTGGTGACCAACCCCTTCAGTCTGGTGCAGTTCAGCGGTTCGGCCGCGGCCCAATTGCGCTGCGCGGAGATGTTCGTCGCGGCCAGGAAGCGCCGCCCGGCGCCCTGGGTTCCCGGCGCACGGGCCGGCGGCCGGCTCCGGGTCGCATACCTTTCCGCCGACTTCCAGGACCACGCCACCGCCTTCCTGATGGCCGGCATGTTCGAGGCCCATGACCGCGAACGGTTTGAGACCATCGCCGTCTCCTTTGCCCGCGACGACGGCAGTTCCTACCGGCAGCGCCTGACGGGCGCCTTCGACCGCTTCATCGACACCTCGGCCATGACGGACGCGGAAGTGGTCAATCTCGTGCGCGGCCTGGAGGTGGATATCGCCGTGGACCTCAAGGGGTTCACCAATGACGCGCGCCTGGACATCTTCCTCGACCGCATCGCGCCGCTGCAGGTGAATTTTGTCGGCTATCCCGGCACCTGGGGCGCGCCCTGCATGGACTACCTGATCGCCGATCCGGTGATCGTTCCGCCCGGCCGTGAACACTTTTACGCCGAGAAAATCGTGCGGCTGCCCGACAGCTATCAACCCAATGACCGCAACCGGGAAATCTCCCGGCACCTTCCGACCCGCGCCGAACTGGGCCTGCCGGACCGGGGCTTCGTGTTCTGCTCGTTCAACAATTGCTACAAGATCCTGCCGCCGGTGTTCGACATCTGGATGCGCCTGCTCAAGCAGATTCCGGACAGTGTGCTGTGGCTGCTCGGCGCCAATCCCACCGCCGTGCTGAACTTGAAGCGGGAAGCGGCCGCGCGCGGGGTGGCGCCCGAGCGCCTGGTGTTCGCGCCTGCGGCGCAGCCCCGCGACCATCTGGCGCGCCAGGCGCGCGCCGACCTGTTCCTGGACACCCTGCCTTGCACGGCCCACACCACCGCCAGCGACGCCTTATGGGCGGGCCTGCCGGTGCTCACCTGCCTCGGCGAGACTTTTGCCGGACGTGTCGCCGGCAGCCTGGTGGCCGCCGCCGGCCTGCCGGAACTGGTGACGCGCGACCTCGCGGAATATGAATCACGCGCCGTGCAGCTGGCCTTGGAGCCGGAAAAGCTGCGCCAACTTCGCGACCGGCTCGCGGACAACCGCCTCAGCTGCGCCCTGTTCGACACCCAAAAATTCTGCCGCCATCTCGAAGCGGCTTATCTCGCCATGTGGGAACGCCAGAGCCGCGGCGAAGCGCCCGCCCATATCGACGTACAACGGCTCTAGATCAAGTGTTGGTGCGGCGCTTCCAGGGAACCGCCTGGACCTCGATGCCCTCGTCGCGCAAGGCCGCGGTCTCCGCCGGCGTGGCGTCGCCGTAGATCGCCCGGCCCGGCGCCTCGCCGTAATGGATGCGCCGCGCTTCCTCGGGGAATTTCTCGCCCACGTTCTCGAAGTTCTTTTCGATGACCGTGCGCATTTCCGCCATCGCCTGCTCGGCTTTCGCCATGGCGTCGGCCAGTTCCGGGTTGGGCTGTTGGGCCACCAGGGCCTTCCCCGAGGCGGCATCGTCTTTGGATTTGGCGATGCGCGGCGCCATCGGCGCCTTATGAACCTTGGTGCTGCCGCACGCCGGGCAGGCAACGGTGCCGGCCTTGATCAGCTTGTCGGCAGCGCCGCTGTTCTTGAACCAGGATTCAAACGTGTGATCCTTGGCGCAGGTAAGGTCGTACAAGATCATGGGTTCGGTCTACAAAACCGGCCGGGCCGTTGCAATATCAGCCAAACTGCAATTCCGCGCGATCTGCCGCTTCCGCGGGCGCCGCAAAGGGACTATCCGCCGACAGCGCCGGGATTTTCGCCCGCGCCTGGCTTACGTCCGCCGGGTCGATGACCGCGCTGACGACGCCTGGCGCGAGCCCTCCGTCGGCCAGCACTTCGCCCCACGGGTTTACAATCAGCGAATGCCCATAAGTCTTGCGCCCGCCGGCGTGCACGCCGGTCTGGGCCGGAGCAAAGATGAAGCAGCCGGTCTCGATGGCGCGCGCGCGAAGCAGCACATGCCAGTGGGCCTCGCCCGTGGGCCGGGTGAAGGCCGACGGCACGGCGATGAAGTCGGCGCCCGCACGGGCGAGATGGCGATAAAGGCCGGGAAAGCGCATGTCGTAGCAGATGGTCAGCCCGAGACTGCCCCAGGGCAGCGCAACCGACACCGCCGCGCCGCCGGCCTGGAAGGTGGCGCTCTCGGCGTAGCGCTCGCCGTTGCCGAGATCGACGTCGAACATATGGATCTTGTCGTAACGGGCGGCGATCCGCCCTTGCGGATCGATCACATAAGTGCGGTTGGCGAGCTTGCCGTTCTGGAGCGCGACGGCAAGGCTGCCGGCATGGAGCCACACGCCCAGTTCGGACGCCAGTTTGCGGAACGCCGCCAGCGCCGCGTGGGTGTCTTCGGGCATGGCCTTGGCGCGGGTGTGGTCCCGGTCTTTTTCCATCATGGCGACGTTCTCGGGCAGCACGATCAACGCCGCACCGTCCTTGACGGCCGCACGGGCAAAGGCGGAGGCGTTGGCGATGTTCTCCGCCATGTCGCTCGACGTGTTGACCTGGATGCAGGCGACCTTGAATGTCGGCTTGGCAGCAGCGGTCATGTCACGCCTTGCCCGCGAGCAGCGGATCCAACCCGCCGGCCGCGTCGAGGTCGTGGAGATCGTCGCAACCGCCCACGTGCCGGCCGTCGATGAAGATCTGCGGCACGGTACGCCGGCCGGAGCGGGTCATCATTTCGGCGCGCTTGGCGTCATCGTCCATGACGTCGATCTCGGTGAAGGCCGCGCCCTTGCGGTTCAACAGCGCCTTGGCCCGGTGGCAATACCCGCAATAGGGAGAGGTGTAGATTTCGATAGTCGCCATGATACCGCACGCAGTGACACCCGTGTCAGTGTCTATTTAAGCTTCCCAGCCTACCATACAAGGTGGGGCGCCAACGCCATGAGGATCAATGAGGTGCGGATCGACAAGATCATCCTGCTGACCGGCCGGGACGAAGCCCCGGTGCTCACCCGCATGCTGGTGCAGGCCAACGGCGCGCTCGCGGTGCATGCGGTTCATGACCGCGCCGGCCTCGAAGCCGGGGCCGGGCCCGGCCGACTCATCTGCTTTTGTTCCAGCATCATCGTACCGGCGCCGCTGCTCGCGCGCTTCGACGGGCCCGGTTACAATTTCCATCCCGGCCCTCCCGAACGGCCCGGCAGATACCCCAGCGTCTTCGCCCTGTTCGACGGCGCGGCGGATTTCGGCATCACGGTGCACGAAATGGCGCCGCGGGTGGATTCCGGTCCGATCGTCATGACCGAACGCTTCGCCGTCCCCGCCGACAGCGACCTCGAAACCCTCGAAAGCCTGACGCTCACCAAGCTGGCCCAGACCTTCAGGCGCATGGCGCCCTACCTCGCCAACGTCGCACGCCCGTTGCCGCATCTGCCGGTGGCGTGGTCCGGCCGCAGGACCACACGCGCCGACTACGACGCCTTGCGCGTCATCACGCCGGACATGGACGCCGCGGAGATTGCACGCCGGCGCCGCTGCTGCGGACATATCGATTAGCGCACGGCCGGCACGCGCGCGAGCACCAGCACATCGACGCGCGCCGCACCCGCCGCCAGCAAGGCCGTGGCGCAGGCGTCAGCCGTGGCGCCGGTCGTGAAGACATCGTCGATCAGGAGCACGCGCTTTTGCGCGATCCGTCCCGGCGCGGCGACCGCGAAAGCCCCGCCCACATTGCGCGCCCGCGCGCCGCGGCTGAGACCGCCCTGGCTCGGCGTCGCCTTGATCCGGCGCAGGGCGTCCACGGCCACCGCCCTGCCGGCCAGCCTTCCGAGCGCGTTGGCGAGCAGCGCGGCCTGATTATATGTGCGCATAAGCAGCCGCCAGCGGTGCAGCGGCACCGGCACAATCACGTCGCAATCGGCCAGCATCTCCGCCCCGGACCGCCGCAGCCACTTGGCCAGGTGCACGGCCGCGTCCGTGCGGTCGCCGTGTTTGAGCTTCAGCACCAGTCCGCGGCTGGCCTCGTCATAGAGGAAGACCGCGCGGCTGCGGCGGTAGACCGGCGGTGCGGCGATACAAGCGCCGCACGCGGCATTGACGTCCACGGCCGGGCCGTCGAAAGGCGCACCGCAGATGCCGCACAGCGGCGGCGCGATGAAGGTCATGCGTCCGAAACATTCCGCGCACAGGGCGCCGGCGTCGTCCACCACCGCCGTGCAGGCCAGGCACTGGGGCGGCAACACCGCGTTCAGCACGATCCTCGAGGCCGTCGCCAGCAACCCCATTCGTCCCCCGCTTTTCGCTTGGGGGTAAAGGTGCCATAACGGCGCCATGCCGGACAGCATGCTTGTCTTCGACCGCGCCCTGGTGCGGCGGCGCCGCGACCGCGCCGCCGCGGGGTTTGGCGCGGCCGACTTCATCTTCAAGGAGTCCGCCGACCGCCTGGCCGACCGGCTGCTCGACATGGCGCGGGAATTCCCCCTGGCCCTGGATCTTGGCTGCCACACCGGGCTGATGGCGGCGGCCTTGCGCGGCCATGCCAAGGTCGGCCGCCTGGTGCAGTGCGACCTCTCGCCGGCCATGGCGCGCGCGGCCCAGGGTCTCGCGCCCACGGCCTGCGCCGACGAAGAATGGCTGCCGTTCGCCGAAGGTGCCTTCGACCTGGCGCTGTCCAATCTTTCGCTACAGTGGGTCAACGACCTTCCCGGCGCCCTCGCGCAGATCCGCCGCGCGGTGAAGCCGGATGGCCTCCTGCTCGCGACCGTTTTCGGCGGCGAAACCTTGCAGGAATTGCGCATCGCGCTGATGGAGGCCGAGAGCGAACTCAGCGGCGGCATTTCACCGCGCGTGTCGCCGTTCATCGACATGCGCGAGGCCGGCGGCCTGCTGACGCGCGCGGGCTTCGCTTTGCCGGTGGTCGATACCGAAACCATCACCGTCACCTATGGCGACATGTTCAAGCTCATGGCCGACCTGCGCGCCATGGGTGAAACCAACGCCGTGCTGGAGCGGCGCAAACATCCCACCGGCCGCGCGCTGTTCCTGCGCGCCGCCGAGATCTGCCGCAACCGTTTCAGCGACGCCCGCGGCCGGCTGACGGTGACTTTCCAGATGGTCACCCTCACCGCCTGGGTACCGCACGCCTCGCAGCAGAAGCCCCTGCGCCCCGGCAGCGCCAAGACCCGCCTCGCCGACGCGCTGTCGACCCGGGAAATCGGCCTGGGGGAAAAGCCATGATCTGCTTTGCTCCGCTGCGCGGCTCATGAAATTTCCCGCCCCCTTGATCGAGGGCACGCTGGTGCAGCGCTACAAGCGCTTCCTCGCCGACGTGCGCCTCGCGTCCGGCGAAGTGGTGGTCGCGCATTGCGCCAACCCGGGCTCCATGCTGTCGGTGAAGGACCCCGGGTCGAAGGTGTGGCTGTCGCCGGCCGCCGACCCGAACCGCAAGCTGCGCTATACCTGGGAGCTGATTGCCGTCGGCGACACGCTGGTGGGCATCAACACCGGCCACCCCAACCATCTGGTGGCCGAGGCCATCGCCGAGGGCCGCATCAAGGAACTCACCGGCTATCCGGTCCTCAAACGCGAACAGAAGTACGGCAAGAACTCGCGCATCGACATCCTGCTGGAAGCCCCCGGCCGCCCCGCCTGTTACGTGGAGGTCAAGAATGTGACCATGAAGCGGCCCCCGGGAGAAACCGGGGCCGGGGACCTGGCCGAGTTTCCGGACTCGGTCACCGAGCGCGGTGCCAAGCATTTGAAGGAAATGACAGATATCGTCAAAGCCGGCGGCCGCGCGGTCATGGTCTACCTGGTGCAACGCGGCGATTGCCGCAGGTTTTCCGTCGCCGCCGACATCGACCCCGCCTACGCCGCGGGCCTCAAGGCCGCCAGGGCCGCCGGAGTCGAGGCTGTGTGCTATGGTTGCCGCATCGGCCTGGATGCTATAACCGTGGCCGGCCCGTTGACCTTGGATTTACCAAATCCGCGTCATACATAGGGGCCGCGCCCGGGTTTCGGCAGCATGCCGGACCGGACCTTGAACACCGATCGGGAATGAATCTGGTTATGAGAGAAGCCGCACTCAAACGCCCGCGCGATGTCGAGATCCACGGCCCCGAAGCCTTCGCGGCCATGCGTAAGTCCTGCCGCCTGACCGCCGAGATCCTGGATTACATCACCGATTTCGTGAAGCCGGGGGTGACCACCGGCGAGATCGACCAGCTCTGCCACGAATACCACCGCGCCCACGGCGCGATTCCGGGGCCGCTGAACTATCGCGGCTACCCCAAGTCGATCTGCACCTCGATCAACCACGTGGTGTGCCACGGCATCCCGGGCGACAAGGTGCTCAAGGACGGCGACATCGTGAATATCGACGTCTCGCCGATCCTCGACGGCTGGTTCGGCGACTCAAGCCGGATGTATTTTGTCGGCGACGTGAAGATCAAGGCCCAGCGCCTGGTCGAGCATACCTATCACGCCATGATGAAGGGCATCGAAGCCGTGAAACCGGGCGCCACGCTCGGCGATATCGGGCACGCCATCCAGTCTTACGCCGAGGGCCAGCGCTTTTCGGTGGTGCGCGATTTCTGCGGCCACGGCATCGGCCGCGTCTTCCACCAGGCGCCCAATGTCATGCACTTCGGCGAACCCGGCGAGGGCATGGTGCTGGAACCCGGCATGATCTTCACCATCGAGCCCATGATCAACGCCGGCCGCTACGAGACCAAGATACTCGACGACGGCTGGACCGCGGTGACGCGCGACAAGTCCCTGTCCGCCCAGTTCGAACACACCGTGGGCGTGACCGACACCGGCGTTGAGATCTTCACGCTCTCGCCCAAGGGCTACACCTTCCCGCCTTACGGCCCCAAGGCATAGCCTCCACAACCTTTGGTCTATCCCGGCCGCGCCATACAAGAGGCCGCGGCGCGGCGGACAGTTTACCCTCTGGCCGGGGAGAACGGGCACGGGGGGCTTTCTCATGCGTACCGTTTGGCGTTTTCTATGCGTCCTGGCGTGCGCGCTTGCGGCATCCGGGGCGGCGCGCGCGCAGGAATTCGACCGCGCGGTCTCGGCCTTTTCAGACGCCATCGCCAACACCCTGGACCTGCGCCCCAGCGATGTCAGCCATATGAAGCTGGGACTCGGCCCCGGCTTCAGCCCGGCCTTCGAGGGGTCGCGCGACTACAAGCTTCACGCCGTGCCGGTGATCTCGCTGCAGTACCGCGACGTCTTGCGAGTCAGCAATAACGACGTCGACTTCACCGCCTTCGATCATGTGTTCGACCTCGGCGAGGATGTCGGCAGCGCCCACCTCGAGGTCGGCCCAACCGTCAGCCTCGATTTCGGCCGCAGCGAACATGACAGCGCCGACCTCAGGGGCATGGGCAACGTCGGCTTCGCACTGGAACTGGGCGGCTACGTCGCATATTCCACCGACCGCTTCCGCGTCGAATGGGAGGCCGGCCAGTCCGCCACCGGCGGACACGGCGGCGCGATCGCCGAACTGCACGTCTCCGGAACCCTCTACCGCGGCGAACGTCTCGCGGTCGGCGCCAATGGCACCTTGTCCCTCGCCACCTCCAAGTACCTAAAATCGTTTTTCGGCGTCAGCCCGCGGCAGGCGGCGCTGTCCGGCCTGCCGGCGTTCCACCCCGGCGGCGGCCTCAAGAGCGCGTTCCTCGGCTTCCAGGGCAGCTACACCCTGACGCCGTCCTGGGCGCTGCTGGCGCATCTCGGCTACGAACGGCTGCTCGGCGATGCCGCGGCCAGCCCGCTCGTCGTCCAGCGCGGCGCCGCCAACCAGGCGCTGGTCAGCGCCTTCGCGGTCTACACCTTTTAGATATTCGCTTTCGCCCAGGCGACGATGCGCGCGGAGTCCATGGCGCCGGCAGTCTGCGCCTTCAACCGTCCGTTCTCCAGCAACAGCAAGGTCGGCACGCCTTGGATGCCGAAACGGCGGCCGATGTCGGGCGCCGTGTCGAGGTTGAGTTTGAGGAGGCGCATGCCCGGCTCCAACTCCGCCGCTGCGCGCTCGAACATCGGCCCCATCATGCGGCACGGCCCGCACCACGGCGCCCAGACATCCACCAGCACCGGCAGGTCACCCGCGGCGTGACGGTCGAAGCCGTCGCGATCCACTTCGACCGGACGGCCCGTGAACAGTGCCTGGCCGCAAGCGCCGCAGGCCGGCTTTTCGGCAAGGCGCGCCGCCGGAACGCGGTTGCGCTTGCTGCAGGACGGGCATACGGCGATCACGGGTTCGGTCATATGTCATAGATATGTCGGGCGCAGACCGCTCTCAACCCCACACCGGCGGCCATGCGCCTTTAGCGGTCGTGGCCGCACGGAATCTCGCGTGCCGAGCCGGTTATTTCGCGGCAACCGCCGCCTTGTAGGCTTGAGGCGGCACACGCTTATAGCCGGCCTGCTCATATCCATAGCCGAACGAGAGCAGCGTCTGCTCGGACCACTGCGGCCCGACGAAGGAAATATCGACCGGCATTCCTTCGACGGCGCCCATGGGCACGGACAGGATCGGATAGCCGCCGATGGCCGCGTTCCGGGTAAAGGAGCCGGGCCCGTCGCCGCGGCCGCCGGTCCTGGGGGTCCCGTCCGCCGGAATGACGCCGGCCGGCGCGCCCGCCGGGGTGACCAGGGCGTTGAGCTGGTATTGCGCAAAAATCGCATCGTACCCCTCGGGCCCGGCCTTGCGCTGGATGTATTCCATCTGTTCGAGGTATTTCGGATTCTCAAATCCGCCGGTCGTCGCCGCCGCCTCTTCCCAGTACAGCATGCTGATCTTCGACTCGCGCGGATCGGCCTTGTTGAAGGCGATCAGGTCCTCGAGCGTGCGGGTTTTCACCGCCGGCGGCGCCGACGCGAGATACGCCGCGATGTCATGCTTGAAGTTATAGGCCTCGGCCTGCAGGCCGATGTCATTGAGGTTCTCGAGGCTGCCGGGCACCTCCACCAGTTCCACGCCTTGCGCCTGCAGCACCGCCAGCGCCTGGTCGAATACCGCCTGGGTCTTCTCCGCCTCGCGCTGCGCGCCGCGCAGGACGCCGATGCGCGCGCCCTTCAGCGCACCGCGATCCAGCGCCTTCGCATAATCGGTCTTGCGGGTATCGGCGTCCCGCGTCCTTGCATCGGCCGGATCGGACCCGGCCAGGACGGTGAGCATCATGGCGACATCGGTGACCGACCGCGCCATGGGGCCCGCAGTATCCTGCAATTCGGTGATCGGCACGATACCGCGCCGCGAGACGAGGCCCCGCGTCGGGCGCAGCCCGACGACGCCGTTGGCATTGGACGGCCCGGTAATGGAACCCGAGGTATCCGTGCCCAAGGCGCCGGCGGCAAAACTGACGGCCATGGCGATGCCGGATCCCGAGCTGGAGCCGGCCGGGGACTTGGTCAGGTCGTAGGGATTGTGAGGCGTGCCGCCGACGCTGCTTCCGGCATAGGAGTCGGTGGTGCGATAGCCCGCCCATTGCGAAAGATTGGTCTTGCCGAGGATCACGGCGCCCGCGGCCTTCAGGCGCCGGGTCACTTCGGCGTCGTTGACGGGGACATTCTCAGCCAGCGCGAACGAACCGGCGGTGCTCGGCATGCCGGTGGCGTCGATATTGTCTTTCAACAGGATGGGGACGCCGTCCAGCGGACCGAGCGGCTTTCCCTCGGCGCGGCGCTTGTCGGAAGCCGCCGCCTGCGCGAGAGCGTCCGGGGCGACGGCGATGATCGCGTTGAGCGGCGCATTGTACGTGCGGATACGGTCGACATAGGCCTTGGCGACCGACACCGACGTGGTGTGCCCGGCCGCGAGTTCCGCGGAGATTTGCGCCAACGGTACTTCCTCCACCGCGTAGGGTTTGTCACCCTTCGAACACGCCGTGAGGGCAGCGCAGGAAACCAGCGCCGCGCGAAGAATGGAACGGTAGGTCATGGCCACCCCCTCTGCTATCCCGCGCCAACTTTAGCTACTCTCTCCCGGCCCGAGGGGATTTTTTTGCCAATTCCCGTTACATTGGCGCCCGCGCACGCCCACGGCGCCGGGAACACCATGGCCAAGAGACGCAGCGGATTCAAAGGCGGGGATTTGCAGGATGGCACGGCGGCCGGACATCCCGGCCTGAGCGACGTGCAGGAGCCCGTGCCTCACTATCACGGGCACCGCGACCGCCTGCGTGAGCGCTTCCTGACGGCGGGGGCGGAGAAACTTCCCGATTACGAAGTGCTCGAACTCCTGCTGTTCGGCGTCATCCCGCGCAAGGACACCAAGCCCATCGCCAAGGCGCTGCTCGCGAAATTCGGCTCCTTCGATGAAGTTCTGGCCGCCAGCCCCGCGGCGCTGATGACCGTCGACGGCATCAAGGACAGCGCCGCGGCGATGCTCAAAGCCGTTCAGGCTTCGATCCAGCTGGCGCTGCAGACCCGGGTACGCGACGCCGATGTGATTTCCTCCTGGAACGCCCTGCTCGACTACTGCAAGGCGCGCATGGCCCATGACGCCGTCGAGCAGTTTCGCCTCATTTACCTCGACCGCAAGAACCGGCTGATCGCCGATGAAGCCCAGCAAATGGGCACTGTCGACCACACGCCGGTGTATCCGCGTGAAGTCGCCAGACGCGCTCTCGAGATGAACGCAAGCGCCGTCATCATGGTGCACAACCATCCCTCCGGCGATCCCAGGCCGTCGCAGCCCGATATCGAGATGACCCGCAGGATCAAGGACGCGCTGGCAGCGGTGGGCATCACGCTGCATGACCATGTGATCGTCAGCCGCGGCGGGCCGCTGTCGTTCCGGGCCCAGGGGCTGCTCTGATGGCTTTTCCGCCGGTTATGCTCTAACGTCGCCGCGTCGCATCGATTCCGGGGAGGACCGACATGAAGATGCTCCGTAAAGCCGTAACGGCGCTGGCCGCCGTCGTTCTCATCCAGGGCGCCATGCCCGTTTTCGCCGCCGAGGACACCTCGGTCAGCAACGGCGATCTCGCCAAGCGCGGCCTCAAGGTATCCGACTTCCCGCGCTGGAAGCAGCTCGCGCCCAATATCTATTCCTATGAAGGCACCCACGCGCCCGATCCCGAGGGCCGCGTCATCAATACCGTCAGCCTGATCGTCATCGGCAGCGACGGGGTGCTGGTGGCCGACGGCCAGGGCGACCCGGCCCAAGGCCAGGCCATGGTCGACAACATCAAGAAGCTCACCGCCCAGCCGGTGAAATACATGATCGTCGCCTCCGACCATATCGACCACGTCGGCGGCAACGCAGCCTTCAAGAAGGCCTGGCCGAACATCGTGTTCGTCTCCACGCCGATCTCTCAGCGCAATCTCGCCAAGAACGAGAACCCGCCGACGGAGATCATCGCCGACAAACGCGCTTTCAAGATGGGCGACATCGACGTGCAGGTCCTGAACCTGGGCCGCGCCCACACCGGCGGCGATCTCGCGGTCTACCTGCCGCAGAGCAAGATCCTGTTCATGAGCGAGATCTACCTGCGCGGCGTGTTCCCTGCCATGCGCTCCGCCTATCCGACGGAATGGGTGGAGACCATCAGGAAAGCCCAGGCCATGGACGTGTCGCTCTACATTCCGGGCCACGGCTTCATCGACGACGCCGCCGTCATGAAGCGCGACCTGGAAGACTCCCGCAAAGCCATCGTCGCGGTGATCGCCGAGGCCAAGCGCCTCCACGACGCCGGCATTCCATGCGTGCCGGCGCCGCCGCAACCCGGGCAAAAACCGGCGCTGTGCGAGGCCGCCCAGAAGGCCAACTGGGGGATCTATGCCGACTGGGGGCTGGCCAGCTCACAGACCCAGCTGGCGGTGGTGAAGGTCTACCAGGAACTGGAAGGCAAGCTGCCCTAGAGCATTTTCCGATGAAGTGGATGCCGGTTCATCGCAGAAAATGCGACCAAACCAGAAAATTAGAGCATGATCGCGATTCAATATGACTCGATCATGCTCTAGCGGACCACTCAAAAGAAAAACGCGCCGTGAATGATCACGGCGCGTTTTTTATTGACCGCAGGAACTGCGTCAGGCTTTGACGACCTTGGCCGACAGATCGGCCAAGCCGTCGATCTTGCACAGCATGGTATCGCCCACCACGACAGGACCGACGTTCTCGGGCGTGCCCGAGTAGATGATGTCGCCGGCCTTGAGTTCGAAGGCTTTGGAGAGCTGGGCGACCTGCTCGGCCACGCTCCAGATCATCTGGTTGAGGTCGGCGTCCTGGACGACCTTGCCGTTGACCGCGACGCTGATCTTGCCCTTGGTGATATGGCCGATCTTCTCGACCGGGTGGATCGGCCCCATGACCGCGGAATAGTCGAACGCCTTGCCGATCTCCCAGGGCTTCTGCTGGGCCTTCATGTCGTTCTGCAGGTCGCGCCGGGTCATGTCGAGGCCGACGGCGTAGCCCATCACATGGTCGAGCGCCTTCTCCACCGGGATGTCCTTGCCGCCGGACTTGAGGAACGCCACCAGCTCGACTTCGTGGTGATAGTTCTTGGTCAACGTCGGATAAGGATGGTTGCCGGTGGTACCGATGCCGATCACCTGCACGGCGTCGGTCGGTTTCTGGAAATAGAACGGCGGCTCGCGGTTCGGGTCGGACCCCATCTCGCGGGCGTGGGCGGCATAGTTGCGGCCGATGCAGTAGATGCGGCGCACGGGGAACACTTTCGTGGATCCCACGATCGGCACGGTCGGTTGGGGAACGCTGAACAGCATGTCTCCGCCTTTCGTTTCCGCCCCGCTCGCGGCCCGCGGCGCGGCCATGGACCCAAGACCGATGGCGCCGGCGGCGACCAGGGTGCGGCGATCCATTTCTCGCTCCAAGCCTGTCATGGGGGCACTCCTGAGAGGAAAAATACGCCTCCTGTGTTACCCCGCGCCCCTCCGCCTTGCCAAGACGAGAAAGCGCCCCTCGGGGCGCTTTCCTCGGGTCATCAGGGCCGTTTATGCCGGTTACTCATAGCGTAGCGCGTGGATGGGATTGGACCCTCCGGCCTTGGCGGCGTGGCCGGCCACCGTCACCCAGGCCACCGCGATGGCTCCGGCGCCCGCCAGCAGGAACGGCGCCGGCGAGAGGTCTATGCGGTACGGATAGGTATTGAGCCAATCGCGCATCAAGAGGTAGGCGGCCGGCCACGCCAGCAGATTGGCGATCAGGACGGGCTTGGAGAAGTCCCACACCAGCAGCCGCACCACATCCTTCACCTTGGCGCCGAGCACTTTGCGGATACCGATCTCCTTGGTACGGCGCTCGGCGGTGAAAGCGGCGAGGCCATACAGCCCGAGACAGGCGATGACGATCGCCAGGCCGGCGAAAGCCGCGAACAGTTTGGTCTGCGCGTCTTCGGCCTGGTACTGGTCCTGCTCAAGCTGCTGGACAAACTGCGCGGTGTAGGGGTCCGACGGCGCCAGGTCGCGCCAGATCCCGGCGGCCGCCTCGCGCAGGGCGGGACCGGTGACGCCGTCGAAGCGCGCGACCAGAGCGCGGAAGTCTCGGGCATCGCGCCGGAAGTACATGCCCTGCATCTCGTCGCGCACCGAGCGGAAGTAAACGTCGCCCACCACGCCGATGATGGTCAGCATCATGGTCTTGTTTTCTTCGGCGCGCCCGGCGGCGCCGCGGATCTGTTGACCGACAGCTTCTTGAGGAGACGCGAAACCCAATGTCCCCAGCGCGCGTTCGTTGATGATGATATTGGCGCCGTTCCGCACCTGGGCGTCGGTGTCATGCGGAAAATCGTCGCCGCCGTGCGCCTCGTCGAAATACCGGCCTGCGAGCAGCGGGACTTTGAACGTGGTGAAGAAGTCATAGTCGACCGATTTCTGTTCCAACAGGATCGGCGTCGGGCTGGGCCGGCCTGGAACCTCGACAATATTGTTGTTGTTATTGGTGTCCGGCGGGACCGCGCCCGACATCGTCACCGCCGTCACGCCCGGTAACTTGGCCACTTCCTCACGCAAAGGCCGGAGAACGTCGTCGGCCAGCTTCTGATTGGGCGTGCGGATGACCAGGAGGTTCCTGGGATCGAAGCCAAGATTCATGGTCTTGGCATAGAGCGTCTGGCCATAGACGACCGCTGTGCAGATCAGGAGGCCGATGGAGATCGCGAACTGGATCACGACCAGCGCCGTGCGCAACCGGCCCGACCCTTCCGCCGCCGCTGATTTGTTGGCCTTCAGGATGCGCGACGGCAGGAAGCCCGAGAGCACCATCGCCGGATATAGCCCCGCGACCACGCCCACCAGGGCGATCAGGCCGAACATGGCGGCGATTAAGGTGCCGGCGCCGGCCACATCCAGCGCCAGCTGCTTTTGCAGCACGGTGTTATAGGTCGGCAGCGCGAGTTGCACCAACGCCACGGCGATGACCAGAGCCACCAGGGCGGTGAGCACCGATTCACTCAGGAACTGGGCGATCAGTTGCGGCCGCTTCGCGCCGACCACCTTGCGCAGCGCCACTTCGCGGGCGCGCTGGCTGGCGCGGGCGGTGGCGAGGTTGGTGAAGTTGATGCAGGCGATCAGCAGGATCATGGCCGCGACCACGGCGAAGGTCGCGACGCTCCTGGCGTCGCCGGGCGGCTTGAACTGGCCCATGCCCTTGGACTGAAGGTGAATGTCCTCCAGCTTCACCAGGCTCAGAGTCATATAGTCGGAAATCTTGAGTTCCTTGCCGCTGAACGGGAACGAGGGCACGTTGCGTTCGGTGAAGGCCTTGAAGCCCTGACGAAGGGTGTTCGCATCGGCCTCGCCGTGCAGCTTGAGGTAGGTCCAGGTGTTGAGCGAGGTCCAGTCCTTGAACATCCAGGGCATCTTCTCGTAGTCGGATTCATTGATCCGGCCGATGAAATCGATCTTGAAGTGGCTGTTGCCCGGAATGTCCTTGAATACCGCGGTCACATGCAGCGGGCGCGCCGTGACGTCGCCGGGACTGAAGGAATATGTCGTATCGATCACCTCGCCGACCGCCGGCCTGGCGCCGAAATATTTGCGCGCCATGCTTTCGGAGATCATCACGCCGGTGTTGTCGGCCAGCGCTTTGGCTTTGTCGCCCGCGACCAGCGGCAGGTCGAGCACATCGAACAGGCTGGGGTCGGCGAGCACCAGGTCCTCGCGGAAGGTGTCGGCGCCGCGCTTGAACACGGGCCGGATGCGCCCCAGGCGCACGCCGGCTTCGATCATGGGGAAATCCTTTTGCAGGATCGCCAGCGCCGGTCCGGGCGAAACCCCGCCGATGATCGGGCTGCGGCCCGGGATATCGAAGCGGGTTTCGATGCGGTAAATGCGCTCGGCGTTGGGGACAAAGCTGTCGTAGGACAGCTCGTCGCGCACGAACAGCACGATCAGGATGCAGCTGGCGATGCCGATGGCCAGCCCGAAGATATTGATCGCCGAATACAGCCGGTGCTTGGTGAGATTGCGCACCGCGACAGTGAGATAGTTCCTGAACATGTCCCCGTTCCCCCGAATACGTGATTAAGCAGCCTTGAGGCCTTCGGCCATGACATGGCCGTCGAGCAGGTTGATCACCCGCTTGGCCCGGCCGGCGTCGGTGACGGAGTGGGTCACCATGACGATGGTTGTGCCCTCCCGGTTCAGCGTCTGGAGCAAATCCATCACCTCGGCGCCGTGATGGGAGTCGAGGTTGCCGGTGGGCTCGTCGGCAAGAATCAACGAAGGATTTGAGACCACGGCGCGCGCGACCGCGACGCGCTGTTGCTGGCCGCCCGAAAGCTGCGCCGGGCGGTGGCCGGCGCGATGGTCGATGCCGACTTTGACCATAACCGCCTCGACCCGCGCGCGGCGTTCATCGCGCCCGATCTTGTGATAGAGCAGCGCCAGTTCGACGTTCTCATAAACCGTCAATTCGTCGATCAGGTTGAAGCTCTGGAAGATGAAGCCGATGTTCTCCTTGCGGATGTCCGAGAGCTTGGCTTCGGAATAGCCGGCGATCTCCTCTCCCTTGAACAGATACGACCCCGAGGACGGCGTATCGAGCATGCCGATGATGTTGAGCAAGGTCGACTTGCCGCAGCCCGACGGGCCCATGATCGCGACGAACTCGCCCTGGCGAATCTCGATAGTGACGGCGTTGAGCGCGGTGGTTTCCACCGTGTCGGTGCGATAGGCCTTCGAGAGAGTCTGGAGATGAAGCATGTGAGTCCCCTGTTGAACGGTTAGCCCGTGATTAGCCAGTAATCTGGAGGCGGTCTTTGTCGAGGAAGGTGCTGTAAGGCGAGACCACCACCTGTTCGCCGGCCTGGAGGCCGTCGAGCACCTCGATGAAGCGGGAGTTGCGGCGCCCCAGGCGGACATTGCGGCGCACCGCGGACGTGCCGTCCGGCGCCACCACGAATAGCCAGGAGCCGCCGGTGTCCTGGAAGAAGGCGCCGTCCGGGATCAGCAGCGCGTCGGTCGGATCGCCCAGGGTGAGTTTGAGTTGCAGCGTCTGGCCGCGGCGCATGTCGGCGGGCTCAACGCCGGTGAACACCAGATCCACCACGAAATTGCCGTCGCGCACCTGCGGATAGGTCTTGGCGACGCGCAGGCCGTAGTCCTTGCCGGCAAAGGAGATGGCGGCGGTCTGGCCCACCGCCACGCGGCTCAAATAGAATTCATCGACGTCGGCGGCGATCTTGCGGTGGCTGGGATCGTCCACCTGACCCAGGCGTTCGCCCTTGGTCAGGCTCTGGCCGACTTCGGGATTGAAGGCGGTGAGGCGGCCATCCACGGGTGCGCGCACTTTCAGGCTTTCCAGGTTCGTGCGCGCGATGCCCAGGTTCTGCTGCAGGCGGGCGACGGTTTCCTTGATCTGGGCGAGCTGGTTTTCCTGGAGGCGCTCGGTGTTGCGCTGGCTTTCGGTCAGCACCTCGTGCTTCTTGCGCTGATAGTTGTATTCGTCCTCGGTGCTTTGCAGGTCGCTTTCGGAGCTGTTGCCGGTGGCGTAGAGCTTGCGGCGGCGCTCCAGGTTCCGCACCAGGCGCTGGATCTGGTAGTCCGCCTCCACTAGGTCGCGGCGGTTGTCGAGCCGCGCGCGCTCCAACTGCAATTCCAGCGAGCGCATGTTGTTGGTCTGCTGCGCCACTTCGGTCTCGCGCTGCAGGACTTCAAGTTGGAGCGAGGTGTTGGAGAGATCGACGATGACGTCGCCCGCCTTCACGTCGGCGCCGTCCTCGACATAAACCTTCTCGACCCGGCCGCCTTCCATGGCGTCCAGGTAGACGGTCTTGAGCGGCGTCACGCGCCCGCGGATCGGCACGAAATCCTCAAACGCGCCGCGCGCCACCGGCGCCACGGTCACGGTGCCGCTTTCGACCTTGATCGTTCGGCTGCCACCGGTGGAGATCATCGCCACGCCGACGATGATCACGACCAGCGCCACACCGCCGGCGATGGCGGGCTTCAGGTACTTCCGCCAGGGTGCGACCTCGATCCTGCGGTCCATGCTATTCGGAGCAATGCCGCGAGGGATCGAGGTCGCGGCGCCATCGGCGCCTGGGGCTCTGGCGCCGTCGGCGCCGTGGGTCTTGTTCGGGAGCGGGGATACGACTGTCATGCCCCCCTCAGAGCAAGGGGTGTGCCAGCCCGGAAAAATGCATAATATATTGATTTTATTATATTTTATTTTCGAGTCTCGCTCGCTTCCCTTTGAAAACTCCCACTTTTTGGTTGTAATCCGCAATTAGTCGCGAAAACCGCAAATCCATGTGCGCGGCCTTTCTCTAATTTTTATCTCATTGATATAATTATAATTCTTGGCATTTGCCGCCCGCCCGCCTCGCCGCCTATACATCTCGCTCCTCACGCAAAAGGCTTGCCATGATCCCGCGTTACGCCCGCCCCGCCATGACCGCCATCTGGGAGGCCGACAACCGCTTCCGCATCTGGTTCGAGATCGAGGCCCACGCCTGCGACGCCCAGGTGAAGATGGGCGTGATCCCGGCCGAGGCCGCCAAGGCCGTCTGGCAGCGCGGCAAATGGGAGGTGGCGCGCATCGATGAGATCGAGAGGGAAACCAAGCACGACGTCATCGCCTTCCTGACCAACCTGGCCGAACACGTCGGCCCCGAGGCGCGCTTCGTCCACCAGGGCATGACCTCGTCGGACGTGCTCGACACCTGCCTGTCGGTGCAGCT
The DNA here is from genome assembly GCA_041905795.1 of Rhodospirillaceae bacterium. GTDB lineage: Bacteria > Pseudomonadota > Alphaproteobacteria > Rhodospirillales > Rhodospirillaceae > SHVO01. Next base: position 39,005 of record JAYRKL010000023.1, read on the forward strand.
GTCCCAGGCGGCCGACATCCTGCTCAAGGACATCGACGACCTGCTGGCCGCGCTCAAGCGCCGCGCCTTCGAGCACAAGATGCTGGTCACCATGGGCCGCAGCCACGGCATCCATGCCGAGCCGGTCACCTACGGCCTCAAGTTCGCCGGCTTCTACGCCGAGTTCGTGCGCAACAAGCGGCGCCTCGAAGCCGCGCGCGCCGATATCGCCAGCTGCGCCATCTCCGGCGCGGTCGGCACCTTCGCCCATATCGATCCGTTCGTGGAGCAATACGTCGCCGAGAAAATGGGCCTGACGCCCGAGCCGGTCTCCACCCAGGTGATCCCGCGCGACCGTCACGCGCAGTTCTTCGCCACCCTCGGCGTCATCGCCAGTTCGATCGAACGCGTCGCCACCGAGATCCGCCACCTGCAGCGCACCGAGGTGCGCGAGGCCGAGGAATACTTCTCGCCGGGGCAGAAGGGCTCGTCCGCCATGCCCCACAAACGCAATCCGGTGCTGACGGAGAATCTGACGGGCCTCGCGCGCGTGGTGCGCGGCTACGCCATTCCCGCCATGGAAAACGTGGCTTTGTGGCACGAGCGCGACATCTCGCACTCGTCGGTCGAGCGCTACATCGGCCCCGACGCCACCATCACGCTGGACTTCGCGCTGGCGCGCCTCACCGGCGTCATCGACAAGCTGGTGATCTATCCCGACGCGGTCGCCCGGAACCTCAACATGATGGGCGGCCTGGTGTTCTCGCAGCGCGTGCTGCTCGCCCTCACCCAGGCCGGTGTCAGCCGCGAGGACGCCTATGTCTATGTCCAGCGCAACGCCATGAAGGTGTGGAACGGCCAGGGCCAGCTGCTCGACCTGCTCAAGCAGGACAAGGACGTGACCGCCAAGATTCCCAATGCCCAGCTGGACTCCCTGTTCGACATGGCCTTCCATACCAAGCATGTCGACACCATCTTCAAGCGCGTGTTCGGAGAAGCCTAGAAAGTCAGATGTGCACCGTCGTCATCCTGCGCCGCCCCGGCCATGCCTGGCCCGTGATCCTGGGCGCCAATCGCGACGAGATGCTGAACCGCCCCTGGCTGCCCCCCGCACGGCATTGGGAGGATCGTCCTGACATCGTCGCCGGCAAGGATGATCTGGCCGGCGGCACCTGGATGGGCGTCAACGACACCGGTGTCGTCGCCTGCATCCTCAACCGCCAGGGCACCCTCGGCCCCCAGGCCGGCAAACGCAGCCGCGGCGAACTGGTGCTGGAAGCCCTCGATCACCCGGATGCCGCTGGCGCCGCCGAGGCGCTGGCGGAGATCAGCCCCCGCGCCTACCGCCCCTTCAATCTGGTGATCGCCGACAACCGCGACGCCTGGTGGGTGTCCCTTGCGGACGATAGGGTCCGGGTCAAAGCCATCCCCAACGGCGTCTCCATGTTCACCGCCCTGGAGCGCAACGACCCGGCCGACCCGCGCATCAGCACCTACCTGCCCCGGTTCGAGGCGGCGGCCGTGCCCGATCCGGACGCAAATGATTGGAAAGGCTGGCAGGATTTGCTCGGCACCGCCGGAGCGGAAGGCGAGCGCGCCATGAGCTTCCGCCTGGCCAGCGGGTTCGGCACCTCGTCGTCGTCCCTGGTGGCCTTGCCCTCGGCGGCACGGGCTTTCGGCGCCGATAAAACGCGGCCGGTGTGGCTGTTCGCGGCCGGTGCGCCCGAGTCCACCGAATATCAGGCGGTCAATCTGTCTTAGTTATCCACAGGTTGTGGATATTGGCGCGGTTTTACTGCGTTTCCGCAACATATGGCGTCGCGCGTTGTACCCCCCGCCCCCACCTGCTATATCCGCCGCTTAACAAGGATGGGTGGGAAAAACCTCCATGGCCCGGCGCAAACAAATCTACGAAGGCAAAGCCAAAGTCCTGTTCGAAGGACCCGAGCCCGGCACGCTCGTCCAGTATTTCAAGGACGACGCCACCGCCTTCAACAACAAGAAGAAGGGCACCATCACCGGCAAGGGCGTACTCAACAACCGCATCTCGGAATACCTGATGATGCGGCTGGAGGAGATCGGCATCCCGACGCATTTCGTGCGCCGCCTCAACATGCGCGAACAGCTGGTGAAGGAAGTCGAGATCATCCCGGTGGAAGTGGTCGTGCGCAACGTCGCCGCCGGTTCCATCTCCGAGCGCTTCGGCATCCCCGAAGGCACCCGCCTGCCGCGCTCGATCGTCGAATATTATTATAAAAACGACCAGCTTTCGGACCCGATGGTCTCGGAAGAACACATCACCGGCTTCGGCTGGGCCGCGATCCATGAGATCGACGAGATGTTGAACATGAGCCTCAGGGTCAACGACTTCCTGACCGGCATGTTCCTCGGCATCGGCATCCGTCTGGTGGATTTCAAGGTCGAATTCGGCCGCTTGTTCCACGAGAACGGCGACGTGCAGGTGGTGCTGGCGGACGAGCTGTCGCCGGACAACATGCGCCTGTGGGACGCCAAGACCAACGAGAAGATGGACAAGGACCGCTTCCGCCGCGACCTGGGCCGCATCGAAGAAGCCTATCAGGAAGTCGCGCGGCGCCTCGGTATCCTGCCCGAAAGCGGACCCACCGACGTCAAAGGCCCGTCCACCCTACAGTAGAAATGCGTTGTCGTTCTTGCGGACCGTAAGGCCCGCGAGACTCCAGAGGTTTCTGGTGACTGTTTTTCCCCGCTAAAAACGAAAACCCCTGGATCCTCGCGGCGTCGCCGCAAGGATGACGGCAGGAGAGCTGAATCATATGCGTGCCAAAGTCCACATTACCCTCAAGAACGGCGTGCTCGATCCGCAGGGCAAGGCGGTCGAACACGCGCTGCACGGGCTGGGCTTCCCCGGCGTCGGCGACGTGCGCCAGGGCAAGTTCATCGAACTCACCATCGCCGAGACCGACAAGGCCAAAGCCAAGTCGCAGGTGGAAGCCATGTGCAAGGCGCTGCTCGCCAACACCGTGATCGAGAATTACACCGTCGAGGTGATGGACGAACGATGAAAGCCGCCGTCATCGTCTTCCCCGGCTCCAACTGCGACCGGGATGTCGCCGTGGCCCTGCAGCAGAGCACCGGCAAGCCGCCCGCCATGATTTGGCACCGCGACACCAGCCTGCCCGACCTCGACCTGATCGTGGTCCCCGGCGGCTTCTCCTACGGCGACTATTTACGGTGTGGGGCCATGGGCGCGCACTCGCCGGTCATGAAGGAAATCAAGAAGGCGGCCGACAAGGGCGTGCGGGTGCTGGGCATCTGCAACGGCTTCCAGGTGATCACCGAAGCCGGCCTCCTGCCCGGCGTGCTGATGCGCAACCGCGGCCTCAAATATGTCTGCAAGGACGTCTATCTGAAAGTCGAGGACTCCCAGAGCGCCTTCACCACCAAGTACAGCGTCGGCGACGTCGTGCGCATCCCCATCGGCCACGGCGAAGGCAATTACTACGCCGACGATGAGACCCTGAACCGCCTGGAAGGCGACGGCCTGGTGGCGTTCCGCTACTGCACGCCGGGGGGCGCGCTCAGCGACGAGGCCAACCCCAACGGCTCCCAGCGCAATATCGCCGGGGTGTTCAACAAATCCCGCACCGTGCTCGGCATGATGCCGCACCCGGAGCGCCTGTCCGACCCCAAGCTCGGCGGCACCGACGGCCGCAAGATGTTTGAGAGCCTGGTGGAGACCTTGTCGTGATCGACGCGAATAAAAACCCGAACGAAGTGAAAAAAATCACCCCCGAGGACGTGAAAGGCCACGGCCTCAGCCAGGACGAATACAAGAAGATCCTCGGCATCATGGGCCGCGAGCCCAACCTGGTCGAACTCGGCATCTTCTCGGTGATGTGGTCGGAGCATTGCTCCTACAAGTCGTCCAAGAAGTGGCTCAAGACCCTGCCCACCAAGGCGCCGTGGGTGATCTGCGGCCCCGGTGAGAACGCCGGCGTCATCGACATCGGCGGCGGCATGGCGGCCATCTTCAAGATGGAGAGCCACAACCACCCCAGCTTCATCGAGCCCTACCAGGGCGCGGCCACCGGCGTCGGCGGCATCCTGCGCGACGTCTTCACCATGGGCGCACGCCCCATCGCCAACATGAACGCGCTGCGCTTCGGCGAACCCAAACACCCCAAGACCCGGCATCTGGTGGCCGGCGTGGTGGCGGGCATCGGCGGCTACGGCAACTGCGTCGGCGTGCCCACGGTCGGCGGGGAAGTGAACTTCCACCCCAGCTACAACGGCAACATCCTGGTCAACGCCATGACCGTCGGCCTGGCCCAAACCGACAAGATTTTCTATTCGGGCGCTTCCGGCGTCGGCAATTCGGTGATTTACGTCGGCTCCAAGACCGGGCGCGACGGCATCCACGGCGCCACCATGGCTTCGGCGGAGTTCGGCGCCGACGCCGAGGAAAAGCGGCCCACCGTGCAGGTGGGCGACCCGTTCACCGAGAAGCTCCTGATCGAAGCCTGCCTCGAGCTGATGCAGACCGACGTGATTGTCGCCATCCAGGACATGGGCGCCGCCGGCCTCACCAGCTCGTCCTTCGAGATGGCCTCCAAGGGCGGCATGGGCGTCGAACTCACCCTCGACAACGTGCCCATGCGCGAAGAAGGCATGACGCCGTATGAGCTGATGCTCTCCGAGAGCCAGGAGCGCATGCTCATGATCATCAAACCGGGCAAGGAAGACATCGCCCGCAAGATCTTCGAGAAGTGGGAACTGGACTTCGCCATCATCGGCAAGCTCACCGACACCGGCCGCATGGTCCTCAAGATGCACGGCGAAGTGGCCGCGGACCTGCCGATCGATCCGCTGGCCCAGGCCTCGCCGGAATACGACCGCCCCTGGGTCGCCACCGTGCGGCAGCCGGTTTTGGCCGCCAAGGACGTCAAAGAGGTGCCGTGGAAGCAGGCGCTCGAGAAACTCATGGCGTCGCCCGATCTCGCCAGCCGCAGGTGGATCTGGGAACAATACGACCACATGGTCATGGCCGACACCTGCCAGCGCCCCGGCGGCGACGCCGCGGTGGTGCGCATCCACGGCACCAACACCGGCCTCGCCATCACCACCGACTGCACCCCGCGCTACGTCAGGGCCGATCCCTTCGAAGGCGGCAAGCAGGCCGTGGCCGAGACCTGGCGCAACATCACCGCCGTCGGCGGCACGCCGCTCGCCATCACCGACAACCTCAACTTCGGCAATCCCGAGAAGCCCGAGATCATGGGCCAGATCGTGGAAGCCGTCGGCGGCATCGGCGCGGCCTGCGCCGAACTGGCCTATCCGGTGGTGTCGGGCAACGTCTCGCTCTACAACGAGACCGGCGGCAACCCGATCCTGCCGACGCCGGCCATCGGCGGCGTGGGCCGCATCGACAACTTGGACCGCATGGCGACGATCGGCTTCAAGGTCGAAGGCGAAGCCGTCGTCCTCCTGGGCCACAAGGACAGCGCCGAGGGTTGGCTGGGTCAATCGCTCTACCTGCGCGAGGTCTGCGGCCAGGAAACCGGCGCGCCGCCGGCGGTCGATCTCTCTCATGAACATGCAGTCGGCGACCTGGTCCGCAAGCTGATCGCCGACGGCCGCGTCACCACCTGCCACGACCTGTCCGACGGCGGCCTCATGGTCGGCGTCGCCGAGATGGCGCTGGCCGGCAACATCGGCTGCCAGGTCAACGACGTCGCCGGCCCCCGCCACGCCCAGCTGTTCGGCGAGGACCAGGGCCGCTATCTGATCGCGGTCCCGGCCGGCCAGGCCGACAGGATCGAGGCCGACGCCAAGGCGGCGGGCGTGCCCGCGAAGCGCATCGGCACGACCGGCGGCAAGGCCATCGTCCACGCCGGCGAAACCTTGGACCTCGCGGCCTTGCGCAAACTCAACGAGGACTGGCTGCCGTCCTATATGGCGGGGAAGAACTGACCATGGCCATGGCGGTGCAAGAACTGGAAGCCCTGATCAAGGAAGCTTTCCCGGACGCGGACGTCGTCATCCAGGACATGCGCGGCGACGGCGACCATTACGCCGCCACCGTGGTCTCGGCAGCCTTCAAGGGCCGGACCCGCGTCCAGCAGCACCAGATGGTCTACGCCGCCCTGAAAGGCAAAATGGGCGGCCAGCTGCACGCCCTGGCCCTGGAAACCAAGGTTCCGGCAGGGGCTTAGCCCTTATTGTTTTATCCGGCCGGGTACCTATATTCGGCTGATCCCATATCCCATTCGAGGCCCCCATGACCGAAAACCCGGCCATCGCCCAGATCCAGAAAGACATCACCGAAAATGACGTGGTGCTGTTCATGAAGGGCACCCCCCAGTTCCCGCAGTGCGGCTTCTCCGCCGCCGTGGTCCAGGTGCTGGGTCACCTCGGGGTCCAGTACAAGGGCGTCAACGTGCTCGCGGACGCCAACCTCCGCCAGGGCATCAAGGACTTCTCCAACTGGCCGACGATCCCCCAGCTTTACGTCAAAGGCGAATTTATCGGCGGCTGCGACATCGTCCGCGAAATGGCCGAAGCCGGCGAACTGCAGCAGCTGTTCCAGGACAAGCAGGTCGCGACGGCGTAATCACACCCCCTGTCGTCCCCGGGCTTGACCCGGGGACCCAGAGCCGTAACGAAGAAGGGCTGTACCAATCTCCATGCGGCTTGCGTCGAGATTGGTACAGCCCTTCTTCGTTCCTACCCTGGATCCTCGACACCACCAGTCGCCGCTTTGCGCCGCCCGGAGAACTAAGGTTTCGCTTCGCTCGGCCAAGGATGACATCGGTGGAGAATGCGATGCCCGTGATTTAATTAAAGGTAATTGAAACAAAAAAAGGGCTCCCTCGCGGGAGCCCTTTTCGTTCCGTGATCCCGCGCTGATTAGCGCGAGTAGAATTCGATCACGAGGTTCGGTTCCATCTGCACCGGGTACGGCACATCCTTCAGCCCCGGGACGCGCTTGATCTCGCCCACGAACTTGCTGTGGTCGACCTGGATGTAATCCGGCACGTCGCGTTCCGGCGACTCACTGGCTTCCTTGAGGGAGGCCATCTGCTTGGACTTCGAGCGCACTTCGATGGTGTCGCCGACCTTCACCATGAAGGACGGGATGGTCACGCGGCGGCCGTTCACGGACACATGGCCGTGGCTGACGAACTGGCGCGAGGCGAACACCGTGGGCGCGAACTTCATGCGGTAGACGATGGCGTCCAGGCGGCTCTCGAGGATGCCCACCAGGTTCTCGCCGTTGTCGCCCTTGCGGCGCATGGCTTCTTCGTAATAGCGGCGGAACTGCCGCTCGGAAATGTTGCCGTAGTAGCCCTTGAGCTTCTGTTTGGCCATCAACTGCACGCCGTAATCGGACGGCTTCTTGCGGCGCTGGCCGTGCTGGCCCGGGCCGTATTCACGCTTGTTGAGGGGACTCTTGGCGCGTCCCCACAGGTTCACCTGGAGACGTCTATCGATCTTATGCTTGGCTTCAGTACGTTTGGTCATTGGTTTCCCGATCTATTTATTTGTTGTTGTCCCGGTAGGGCTGTGACGGCAGCCGGAGCACTTTCATTGAAGTACTCACATTCCCGGAAATAAGGCGCGCGGAGTATAGGGGGTGTCAGGCCCAAGTCAACCGCCAGAACGGCCAAAAATCCCCCTTTAAATCCGGTCTTTTCAATGATTTAGGGGGTGTCCCCGGGCTCCGGGGGCCGGCGGGGCCCGGTCTGGCGGGCCGGACGGTCGGGGCGGCGGCCGTAGCGCAGTTCGGTGACGATCCCGTGCAGGGTGCGGATTTCCTGTTCGGTCAGGTCGGCCCGCTGCAGCAGGTTGCGCAAATTCACCATCATGGTCGGCCGCTTCTCGTCGTTGCGCAGGAAACCGCACAGCACGAGTTCCTCCTCCAGGTGGTTCACCAGCCCGTCGAGCAATTCCTTGGCCGCCGGCTTGGTGCGGTTGAAGGTCATCAGCTCCTGCGGCCCATCGTAGCCCGCCTGGAACCATTCGTAGCCCACCAGCAGCACCGCCTGGGCCAGGTTCAAGGACGAATGGATGGGATTGAGCGGCACCTCGATGATGGCGTTGGCGAGCGAGATTTCGTGGTTGGTGAGCCCGTCCCGCTCGCGCCCGAACATCACGCCGAGGGCCAGCCCGTCCTTGCCGCGGATGTCCCCCGCCGCCGCCCGGGCGGTCATGATCGGCTTCACCATTTCGCGCCGGCGCGCGGTGGCGGCGTAGACCCACTGCAAGTCGGCGATGGCGTCCTCGGGCCGGTCAAAACGCCGGGCTTTCTCCAGGATGTATTCGGCGCCCGACGAGGCCGCGACCGCCTTCTCGCTCAGCCAGTCCTGCTTGGGGTCCACCAGCCGCAGATCCGCAAGGCCGGTGTTCATCATGGCGCGGGCGGCGGTGCCGATATTCTCGCCCAGCTGCGGCTCCACCAGGATCACCGCGGGCGGATTGGCGCCCGGCCTGGCCACAAGCCGCGCCTTGTCGGCGTAAGACGTCGCCTGCCTCGGTCCTTTGGTCATCGTCAGGGTCGCAGTTACTTCTTTTTGTAGGGCGGCTTGGGGATCGCCAGGTGGGTCGCGCGCAAGGCTTCCGACCAGCGCTGGCGCAGATCCTCGAAATAGGGATCGCCCGCCTCGATCCGGTAGGTCAGGTCGGGCGCGAGCGCGTCGCGGCGCAGGACCATGATGTCCAGCGGCAGGCCCACCGCGAGATTCGAGCGCATGGTGGAATCCACCGAGATCAGGCCGATCTTGAGGGCGTCATAGAGGTCGGCGTCGTATTTGACGGCGCGGTCCAGGATCGGCTTGCCGTACTTGTGCTCGCCGATCTGCAGGAACGGCGTGTCCTGGGTCGCCTCGATGAAATTGCCGGCGGCGTAGATCATGAACAGGCGCAGGCGCCGGTCCTTGATCTGGCCGCCCAGCAGGAGCGCGATGTCGAAGCGGGTGTGATGCTCGTCGAGGGCCGCCGCGTCCAGGCGGTAGGTCTCGCGCACCGCGCGCCCCACCAGCTGGGCTGCCTTGAACATGGTCGGCACGTTGTGCAGGGTCTCAAGCTCATCCGGGTTGTTCTCGCTCGGCAGGCCTTCGGTGAGCAGGCTCACGACCGACTGGGTGATCGACAGGTTGCCGGAGCTGGCCAGCGCGATGGTACGTTCGCCCGGGTGCTCGAAGGTATGCAGCTTGCGGAAGGTGGCGATGTTGTCGATGCCCGCGTTGGTGCGGGTGTCGGAAATCATCACCAGGCCGTCGTTGAGCAGAATGCCGACGCAATAGGTCATGCCGGAACCTCCCTTTTCTTACTTGATGCGCGATAAGAATCGCGCATCAAGCCCTCTTATCTAGTCGCATTTTCCTGATAGCCGGAAAATGCTTAGGGCTTATAGCGCGGATGGGGGCCGGACCACTAGTTCTGCTGCTGCTTACGCGCCTGACCTACGGTCAGGCTTACCTGGAGGTGTTCGGCGGCGCCGCCGTTGCGCGAACCGCGGACCGGCGCGGCCCCGAGGGAGTCGAGCCCCATGGCGACACGGATATGGCCCTCGGTGGGGCAGAGCGCGAGGGCCGGATCGAATCCGACCCAACCGAGGCCCGGCACATGGGCCTCGGCCCAGGCATGACCGGATTGCCGTGCGGCTTCGTCGCGCAGCACATAGCCGCTGACGTAACGGGCGGGAATGCCCAGGGACCGCGCCGCGGCGATGAAGACATGGGTAAGATCCCGGCAACTCACGGTCTTGGCGGCGAAAGCCTTGGCCGCGTCGGCGGCGGCGGCTTCGTCATCCACGGCCATGCCGTCATGCAGCGCCCCCATGAGCGCGTGCAGACTGTCCAGAGGCTCGCGGTTCCCCGCCACGCCGCGGGCGAAGGTCTTGATGGCCTCGTCGGCCAGGGTCAGCGGGGTTTCCCGCAGATAGAGCCCGGGCGGAAAGCGCTCGGACGCGCCGCTCAACACACCGCCGGTATCCTGGGTCTCCACCTCTCCCTCCACGGCGATGGTCAGGTCGTCGAGGGCGCGGTGCAAGGACAGGGTGTGCGTGGTGTTGCCGAAGGCGTCCTCGCCCGGCACGAGATGGGCGTCGCAATCCAGGACAATGCGCCAATTGCGCACCTGCAAGCCTTCGTGATTGCGCGGCGTCAGCCGGAGAACCTGAACAATGGACGTGGGCGGCTCGTCGTAGAGGTAGGTGGTGCGGTGATCTACGCGGATCCTCATATCAGGCCAGATACTGTTCGGTGATGGCGCCGCCGACCCGCGCGTTGTCGGAGATGAACCGCGTCAGGAACTCGTGCAACCCGGTCTGGAATACCTGCTCGATGGTGGCGTTCTGGAGCGCGGTCTGGACCGTGCGCGCGAAACGCTGGGATTTGCCCTGGCGCCCGTAGGCGTTGGAGAGGCTGTCGAGGTGCGCGACGATATTGGCGTAGCAGGACGCCAGCGAACGCGGCAGTTCCTGGTTCAGGATCAAAAGGTCGGCGATCAGCCACGGCCGCAGATCCTCGCGATAGACCCACCTGTAAGCCGTCAGCGCATTGACCGAACGCAGGATCGCGGCCCATTGAGAGTAATCGAGGCCGCCGCCCACCGCCGAGGCCTCGGGCAAAAGGATGTGGTACTTGACGTCCAGGATGCGCGCGGTGTTGTCGGCGCGTTCCATATAGAAGCCAAGGCGCGTGAACCAATAGGCGTCGTTGCGCAGCATGGTGCGGTGGCCGGAGCCGTCGATCCGCAGTGCTATGTCCTTTACCCAGTCGGTGAACCGCGACATACGGCCGCCGGCAAAGCCGCGCCGGTCCATTTTCTGCAGTTCCAGCCAGGCGCCGTTGATGGTCTCCCACATCTCCACCGTCAGCGCGGTCCGCACCGCGCGGGCATTGGAGCGCGCGGTCTCCAGACAGCGGCGGATCGAGGACGGGTTGTCTTCGGAGAAAGCCAGGTACTCCAAGGCGGTCTCGGCGGTGGGCGCGCCGTGAGCGGCGACGAAGGCGTCATAGCAGCCGGCAGTCACCAGCGCGCTGGTCCATTCGCTGCTGCCGTCGCCGGCCGCCGGCAGCATGGCGAGACGGGTGGTGGCCTCGATGATGCGCGCGAGATAGTCCGCGCGCTCGACATAGCGTGACAGCCAGAACAGGTCGTCTGCGGTACGACTTAACATCTACAGGTCAATCACCCAAGTGTCCTTGGTGCCTCCGCCCTGGCTGGAATTCACCACCAGCGACCCCTCACGGAGCGCGACGCGGGTCAGGCCGCCGGGCACGATCTTCATGCCGTTGGCGCCGGTGAGCACAAAGGGGCGCAGATCCACATGCCGCGGCGCGATCCCCTGCTCCACGAACGACGGACAGCTGGACAAAGCCAGCGTGGGTTGGGCGATGTAGTTGGCGGGGTTGGCCTTGAGCAGGTCGCGGAACTTGGCGATGGTCGCCTTATCCGCCTGCGGACCGACCAGCATGCCGTAACCGCCGGAGCCATGGACTTCCTTCACCACCAGTTCAGGAAGGTGATCGAGCACATAGGCGAGGTCGTCGGCCTTGCGACACATCCAGGTCGGCACGTTTTTCAGGATCGGCTCTTCGCCGAGGAAGAACTTCACCAGCGCCGGCATGTGGGCATAGATCGCCTTGTCGTCGGCGGCGCCGGTGCCGATGGCGTTGGCGAGGGTCACGTTGCCCTTGGCGTAGGCGTTGAACAGGCCGGGCACGCCCAGCATGGAGTCCTGCCGGAACACCAGGGGGTCGAGGAAATCGTCGTCCACGCGCCGGTAGATCACGTCCACGCGCTTGGGCCCCTCGGTGGTGCGCATGTAGACATAGTCGTCGCGGATGAACAGGTCGCGCCCTTCCACCAGCTCGATGCCCATCTTGTCGGCGAGGAAGGAGTGCTCGTAATAGGCCGAGTTGAACTGGCCCGGCGTCAGGATCACCACATTGGGCGATTCACCGGCGCTCTGCGGCGCCACCGAACTCAAGGTGGCGATGAGATCGTCCGGATAGTGTTCGATCGGCGCCACCTTGTGGGCACCGTAGAGGTCCGCCATCAGGCGGTAGCAGATCTCGCGGCCGCCCAGCATGTAGGACACGCCGGACGGCGTGCGGGCGTTGTCTTCCAGCACATAGAAGTCGTTGGCGTCGATGCGCACCACGTCGACGCCGGCGATATGCACATAGACGCCCTTGGGCACGGCCACGCCGGTCATTTCCGGGCGGAACGCCGGGTTCTGCCACACCAGGTCCTCGGGCACGATCCCGGCCTTGAGCGAGTCCTGTTTGCCGTAGATGTCGGCGAGGTAAAGGTTGAGCGCCTTGACCCGCTGCTCGAGGCCCTTGGCCAGCAGCTTCCATTCCGACCCGGCGAGGATGCGCGGGATGATGTCGAAGGGAATGATGCGTTCTTCGCCCTGGGCATCGCCGTAGACCGCGAAGGTGATCCCGCCCCGCCGGTAAAACAACTCGGCCTCGGCGCGGCGCCGGTCGAGCTGCTCGACGTTGACGGACTCAAGCCATCTGGCGACACCCGTGTAAGGCGCGCGCACCTGGCCATCCGATCCGAGCATCTCGTTGAACGCCAAGAACACCCCCAGGGTTATTTGACCACAAATCCATGTTTGGCCGCATGTTGGCCGGTTCGACCTGCCATGCTCCTAGCAGGGATCGTGCCAGTTTTTTTTGCACCGCACAAAAGCCGAATCGGCGGAAATTCCAGGAGAATCCGCTCAAAATTTAATCAGCCGCCGAAAAGGGCGGCAGACCCCGCGCCTCTTGGGGTTCAGGAGAGGCTATCCAGGATATAGGCGGCCATGTCGGCCGGCTTGAGCTTGGGGACCTTGGAGTCCCGGCCCTCCATGGTGCGCTTGATCACCAGGTTGGCCTCGACCTTGCGCTGCTCGAGTTTGACGATGTCCTTGGCCCCTTTGATCTTGGGGTAGTAGAGCGGATCGATCGTCTTCTGGCGGTCTTTCAGGCGCGCCAGCACCGCCTCGGCGTCCATCTCGGTCGCACGCTCGCCGATCAGCTGCCAGTCCTTGTGGCCGGCGTAGCCCTCGGCGTTCAGGTCCGCCACGGCATCCTTGGGCGCGTCATCGCTGAGCCCCACTTTATAGAGGAACTTGCTGATGCCCACGTCCCCGCCCCATTCCTGCATGAGCGGGCTCATTGCGATGTACAGCGATGCCATATCTTTCCTTTACAGCGGCGCGGCTGGTATTTCTAGACGGGTATAGGAGCAAACCATGATCGACCTCCGCAGCGACACCGTCACCCGGCCGCCGCCGGCCATGCGCAAGGTCATGAGCGAGGCGGAGGTCGGCGACGACGTGTTCGGCGACGACCCCACCGTCAATCGCCTTCAGGCGGCGATGGCGGAGCGTACCGGCAAGGAAGCGGCGCTGTTCCTGCCTACAGGTACCCAAAGCAACCTCGCCGGCCTCATGGCCCACTGCGAGCGCGGCGACGAATATATCGTCGGCCAGGACGCCCATACCTATAAGTTCGAGGGCGGCGGCGCGGCGGTGCTGGGCAGCATCCAGCCCCAACCCATCGAGAACGCGCCCGACGGCAGCCTGCCCATCGCCAAGATCGGTGCCGCCATCAAGGCGATCGATCCGCATTTCGCGCGCAGCAGACTCCTGGCGCTCGAGAACACCATCAACGGCAAGGTACTGCCGCCGGAGTATGTGCAGGAAGCCACCGCCTTCGCCAAATCCAAGGGACTTGCCACTCATCTCGACGGCGCACGCGCCGCCAACGCCGCGGTGGCCATGAAGGCCACCCTCGCCGATGTCTGCGCCCCGTTCGATACCGTGTCCATCTGCCTGTCCAAAGGCCTCGGCGCGCCGGCCGGTTCGGTGCTGGTTGGACCAAAAGCCCTGATCGAACGCGCGCTGCGCTGGCGCAAGGTGCTGGGCGGCGGCATGCGCCAGGCCGGCATCATCGCGGCCGCGGGCCTGTATGCCATCGAGCACAATATCGCGCGCCTGGCCGAGGACCACGCCAACGCGGACTACCTGTCGCAGGGCCTGGCCACGATCGCCGGGATCGAGGTGCGGCCGGCGCAGACCAACATGGTGTTCGTGAAATTGCCGGAAGATCATCGCCAGCCGCTGGCCGACAGCCTCAAAGCCCGCGGCATCGTCATCCGCCCGACGCCCTTGTGCCGCATGGTGACCCATCTCGATGTGACGCGCGCCGACATGGACGCCGTCATCGACGGCTTCCGCGCCTACTTCGCGAAGAATTCAAAGGCTGCTTGATACACACTATCTGTCATCGCCCGGCTTGGCGGCGAAGGCCGCCCAATCAAAAATGTGCGCCTTCGCGCACGCGGGCGATCCATCTCTCAACGAGTCCGCTGCGCGATGGAGTCCCTTGGGGCTCAAGCCTTGGCGTAGGTGTCGCGCAGGCCGACGGTGCGGTTGAACACCAGCCCGGAGTCCTGATCGCGGGTGAAATAGCCCAGGCGCTCGAACTGCACGGCCTTGCCGACCTCGGCGCCTTCCAGCGCCGGCTCCAGCTTGGCCTCGACCACGTCCAGCGACGCCGGGTTCAGTTCGGTCAGCGGGTCTTCCGCCCCGGCCGGATCGGTGCGGGTGAACAGCGGGTTATAAAGCCGCACTTCCGCGGTCTTGGCATGGTCCGCCGACACCCAGTGCAGGGTCGCCTGGACCTTGCGGCCGTCGGGCGAATTGCCGCCGCGGCTGGCGGGATCGTAGGTGCAGCGCAGCTCCACCACCTCGCCCTTATCGTTCTTCACCACCTCCCTGCAGGTGATGAAATAGGCGTAGCGCAGGCGCACTTCCTTGCCGGGCGACAGGCGGAAGAACTTCTTGGGCGGGTTTTCCATGAAGTCGTCCTGCTCGACATAGATCACGCGGCTGAACGGCACCTTGCGCGACCCGGCGGCGGGATCCTCGGGGTTGTTGACGGCTTCGAGTTCGTCGACCTGGCCTTCGGGATAGTTCTCGATCACCACCTTCAATGGCCGCAGCACGCCCATATAGCGGGCGGCGGTCTTGTTGAGCAGTTCGCGCACGCAGGCGTCGAACATGGCGATATCGACAACGCTGTTCGCGCGCGCGACGCCGATACGCTTGACGAAGTCCACCAGCGCCGCCGGCGGCACCCCTCTGCGGCGAAGTCCCGCCAGCGTCGGCATGCGCGGATCGTCCCAGCCGCGCACATGCTTGCCCTGCACCAACCGCGTGAGGTGCCGCTTGGACAGCAGGGTGTAGGTCATGTTGAGGCGCGCGAACTCGTACTGGCGCGGATGCGACGGCACCGGCAGATGGGCGAGAAGCCAGTCGTAGAGAGGGCGGTGATCCTCGTATTCCAGCGAGCACAACGAATGGGTGATGTGCTCCAGCGCGTCCGACTGGCCGTGGGCGAAGTCATAGGTCGGATAGATGCACCACGTGGTGCCGGTGCGCGGATGAGGAGTGTGGATGATGCGGTAGATCACCGGGTCGCGCAGGTTGATGTTGCCGGCGGCCATGTCGATCTTGGCGCGCAGCACCCGGGCGCCGTTGGGGAACTCGCCGGCGCGCATGCGCCGGAACAGGTCGAGGTTCTCCTCCACCGAGCGCTCGCGGAACGGGCTCGGTTTCCCCGGTTCCGTGAGCGTGCCGCGGTTGGCGCGGATCTCGTCGACGCTCTGGTCGTCGATATAGGCGTTGCCGTTGCGGATCAGGTGTTCGGCCCACTGGTAGAGGGTCTCGAAATAATCCGAGGCGAAGAACAGGTTCTTGCCCCAGTCGAACCCCAGCCAGCGCACGTCCGCCTGGATGGCGTCGATGAACTCCTGCTCTTCCTTCGCCGGATTGGTGTCGTCGAAGCGCAGGTTGCAGTGGCCGGCGAAATCCTGGGCGATGCCGAAATTGATGCACAGCGCCTTGGCATGGCCGATGTGGAGATAGCCGTTGGGCTCGGGCGGGAACCGGGTGACCGGAGCCTTGTGTTTGCCCTCGGCGAGGTCGCGCGCGACAATCTCCCGCAGGAAATTGCTGACGGCTGGTGCGGAAGCGTCGGACATATCAAACCCGGACAGAAGGCGGAAACAGCGGCTCGGAGCATCGTTCCAAAAAGTGGAACCCGGTTTTCGGCAAAAACGATGCGACCAAAGCTTTATGTGCCAAATCCGGCCCCGAAGAGCCAGTTTTATTAGAGCATGATCGAATCATATTGAATCGCGATCATGCTCTAATCTTTTTGGTTTGGTCGCATTTTCTGCGATGAACCGGCATCCACTTCATCGGAAAATGCTCTAGCCGTCGAAGCCGTTGGTGATGGGGTAGCGGTAGTCCCGGCCGAAGGCGAGATGGGTGATTTTCACACCCGGGGCCGCCTGGCGGCGCTTGTATTCGGCCCGGGTCAGCATCCGGTAGACCCGGCGCACGGTCGCCTCGTCGTAGCCCCGGGCAGCCACGGCCGCGATCCCGGCCTGGTCTTCGATCAGCCCCGTCAGGATGCCGTCCAGCACCTCGTAGGGCGGCAGGGTGTCCTGGTCGGTCTGGTTGTGCTTCAACTCGGCAGTGGGCGGCTTGGTGATCACCCGCGCCGGCATCACCGCCCCGGCCGGTCCCAGGGCGCCCGCCGGCGTATGGGCGTTGCGCCAGCGGCTGACCGCGAACACGGTGGTCTTGTAGACGTCCTTCAGCACCGCGTAGCCGCCGCACATGTCGCCGTAGAGCGTGGCGTAGCCGGTGCTCATCTCGCTTTTGTTGCCGGTGGACAGCACCATCTTCCCGAACTTGTTGGAGAGCGCCATGAGCGTGAGTCCACGCGCGCGCGATTGCAAATTTTCTTCGGTGATGTCGGGGCTGGTGCCCGTGAACAACGGCGCCAGCATGCCGTCGAAGGTCTTCATCGCCGGGCCGATGTCGATGGTGTCCAGCCGCACACCCAGAAGGCGCGCGACCTCGGCGGCATCGTCCAGGCTGTCCCGCGACGTATAGGGCGACGGCATCATCACGCAGTGGACTTTATCCGGCCCCAAGGCATCGGCGGCGATGGCCGCGGCCAAGGCGCTGTCGATGCCGCCCGACAAACCGAGCACCACGCCGGGGAAGCGGTTCTTGCCGACATAGTCGCGCAAGCCCAGCACCAAGGCCTGATAGATATTCCCGCAGCGATCCAACGCCGCCGGGACTGCCTCCGCCGCGCACCGCCATCCCTTGCCTGCGCGTGTCCAGGTGGTGAGCCGCACATCGCGCGTCCACGACGGCGCCTGCACCGCCAGCGAGCGGTCGGCATTGAGCACGAAGGAACCGCCGTCGAAGATCAGGTCGTCCTGGCCGCCCACCTGGTTGACGTAGATCAGCGGCAGACCCGTTTCTCTAATGCGCGCCACGGCGTGGTTGAGCCGGGCGTCGCCCTTGTCGACCTCGAACGGCGAGCCGTTCGGGACGATGAGCAGTTCCGCGCCGGACTCCTGCAGGGTCTCGGCCACGTCCTGGAACCACATGTCCTCGCAGATCATGACGCCCAGGCGCACCCCCTTGAACTGCATCGGGCCCGGCACGTCGCCGGCGGTGAACACGCGGTATTCGTCGAACACGCCGTAATTGGGGAGGTGGTGTTTGAAGCGGTAGCTGGCGATCCTGCCGCCGTCCAGCAACAGCACGGCGTTGCGGGCCGCGCGCGCGCCCGGAACGCGGTTCGGATCGCGCCACGGGGCGCCCACCAGCATGGCCGGGCCGCCGTCCGCGGTTTGCGCCGCCAGGTCGCGGAGGGCTGCGTCGACCGCGTCCAGGAAGGCGTCGCGGTAAACCAGGTCTTCCGGCGGATAGCCGCTCAAGACCAGTTCGGGGAACACCACCAGATCGGCGCTCAGCTTGGCGGCATCGGCGCGCGCGGCTTTGATCAGCGCCGCATTACCCGTCACATCGCCGACGGTGGGGTTGACCTGCGCGAGCGCGATCTTAAGGCTATCGGTCACGACGAGGCGGCGGCCCTGACGTGCTGGTGGCTGCGCTCGTCCTTGAGCGCCTCGGCGATCAGGAACGCCAGTTCCAGGGACTGCGAGGCGTTGAGGCGCGGGTCGCAGTGGGTGTGGTAGCGGTCACCCAGCCTGGCCTCGGTGATGGCCTGGGCGCCGCCGGTGCATTCGGTGACGTCCTTGCCGGTCAGCTCGAAGTGCACGCCGCCGGGATGGGTGCCTTCGCCGCGATGCACGGCGAAGAACGCCTTGACCTCGGCCAGGATGCGGTCGAACTGCCGGGTCTTGTAGCCGGTGGAGCTTTTGACGGTGTTGGCATGCATGGGATCGCAGACCCAGACGATATGGCGGCCTTCGCGCTGGATGGCGCGCACCAGGGTGGGGTAATGCTCGGCCAGGCGCTCCGCGCCCATGCGCGAGATCACCGTCAGGCGGCCTTCCTCGTTCTGCGGATTGAGCGCGTCGCACAACGCCAGCAGTTCATCGACCGTGGTCTTGGGACCGATCTTGACGCCCAGCGGGTTCTGCACGCCGCGCAGGAACTCGACATGGGCATGGTCGATCTGGCGGGTGCGCTCGCCCAGCCACAGCATGTGGGCCGAACAGGCGTACCACTGGCCGGTGGTGGAGTCGTTGCGCGTCATGGCCTCTTCGTAGGGCAGCAGCAGCGCCTCGTGCGAGGTGTAGAAATCGGTTTCCTTCAGCTGCGGCACGGTCTCGCCGGTCAGGCCGCAGGCTTCCATGAACTCCAATGTCTCTTGGATGCGGTCGGCGAAGCGCCGGTACTTTTCGGCGACCGGCGTGTCGGTGACGAAGCCCAGGGTCCACTGATGCACCTTGTGCAGGTCGGCGTAACCGCCCTGGGCAAAAGCGCGCAGCAGGTTGAGCGTGGCGGCGGACTGGTTATAGGCCTGCACCATGCGCGCCGGGTCCGGCGTGCGGGCCTCGGCGGTGAATTCCATGCCGTTGACGTTGTCGCCGCGGTAGGACGGCAGCGCGACGCCGCCGATGGTTTCGGTCCCCGCCGACCGCGGCTTGGCGAACTGGCCGGCGAGGCGCCCGACCTTTACGATCGGCAACGCGCCGCCGAAGGTCAGCACCACCGCCATTTGCAGGAGCACGCGGAAGGTGTCGCGGATATTGTCGGGATGGAACTCGGCGAAGCTCTCGGCGCAATCGCCGCCCTGGAGCAGGAACGCCTTGCCGCCGCCGATTTTCGCCAGGTTGGCTTTCAGGCGGCGCGCTTCGCCGGCGAACACCAACGGCGGATACCCCCGCAGCTGCTTCTCCACGGCCGTCAGCGCGGCCTGGTCCGGATACACCGGGGCCTGCTGGATCGGTTTGGTGCGCCAGCTTTCGCGGCTCCACTTGCCGGTGGGGATCTTGGACGCCTGCATGACAACCTGCCTAAGCCTTCCCCATGACGCCGGGGAGGGCCCGTATAATAACTTATGCCGGATTTTGCTAGGGTAAATGCAGGAATTCGAGCAAATACAGGGGCTTAGCCAAGGCCCACGGCCGGGTGCCAGGTCAGGCTGCCGCGCCAGTGAGTCGCGAGCGCGGCGCCGCGCGCCTGGAGCGGAGCATCGGCGTCGAGGACAAAGAACACCCGCGGGGAATAGGGGCTGGCGCGCACCGCGTCGACGGACGCGACCCCGCGCGCGCGCAAGCCGCGCGCGAGGTGGTCGATCTCATCGAGATGCCCACCCTTAAAGCGGGTCTGATGGTGATAGACGATCACCGCCCGCCCCGGCGCGCGCAGGGCCATGATCTCGTCCCAGGTGATGCTCTTGCCGGCGTTGCCCATGGTGGCCTTGTAGCCGGCGGGCTCGATGCCGTTGTCGGGATCGGCGAACACGAGGTCGCAGTCCTTGAGCTGCGCCTGCACCCGCCCGAACCACGCGGCGCGCTGCGCCGGCCGCTCCGCCGGCGCGCAGGTGACGGGGATCTGTTCGGCAGCGAACACCGCGCCGGGAAGCACCGCCGCATCCTGCAACGCCGCAACCTCGCGCCTTCCCGAACCCACCACCGCCCGCAGATGGTCGAACAGCGGCGGATCGTAAGGACGCCAGTCGAGGCCGGCGTCGAGGTAGCCGGTGTGGCGGCCGTCGCCGGCCGCGCCGCCGTCGGGATGCAGCCACCACGCCACGCCCAGCTTCCGGCCCGGCGACAGCGCCCGCAGGATGCCGAGTTTCAGGTAGTCGCCGATGTCACCGGCGTATTTGTTCTGCACATCAAGTTTCCGTCTCTGGCACCGGATCGCGCATCGTGACGAATTCCTCCGCCGCGGTGGGATGGATGCCGACGGTGGCGTCGAATTGCGCCTTGGTGGCGCCGGCCTTGAGCGCCACCGCGAGGCCCTGGATGATCTCGGGCGCGTCGTCGCCGACCATGTGGCAGCCCAGGACCTTGTCGCTGTCCTTGTCGACCACCAGCTTCATCATCGTGCGTTCGTCGCGGCCCGAGAGGGTGTGTTTCATCGCCCGGAAGCGGGTGAGGAAAATCCGCACCCGGTGGTTCTTGCGGGCATCGGCCTCGGAGAGGCCGACACAAGCCACCGGCGGCTGGCTGAACACCGCCGAGGCGACGTTGCTGTAGTCCATGATCATCGGCCGCTTGTTGAAGAAGGTCTCGGCGAACACCCGGCCTTCGTTGATGGCCACCGGCGTCAGGTTGATGCGGTCGGTGACGTCGCCTACCGCAAAGATGTTCTCGACGCTGGTGCGGTTCTGCTCATCAACCGCAATGGCGCCCTTCTGGTTGAGCTTCACGCCCACCTGCTCGAGGCCGAGGTTGGATGTGGCCGGCGCGCGGCCGGTGGCGGCCATGACGCAATCGGCGATCATCTCCTCGCCCATGTCGAACACTACCGAATAGACGCCGCCGGTCTTCTCCACCGAACGGACCTTGCAGTCGCGGCGGATAACGATGCCTTTCTTCTCCAGTTCCTCGCCCAGGGTGGCGCGCACGTCCTGGTCGAACCCGCGCAAAAGGTGCCCGGTGCGAATCACCAGGGTGACTTCCGATCCCAGCGCGTTGAAGATGCCCGCGAACTCCACGGCGATATAGCCGCCGCCGATGATCACCACCCGCTCGGGCCGCTCCTTGAGGTCCAGGGCCTCGTTCGAGCTGATGACATGTTCCTTGCCCGGGAAATCCGGCATCACCGGCCAGCCGCCGGTGGAGATCAGAATCTTGTCGCCGGTGATGCGTTTGCCGCCAACCTCGACGGTATGCGGATCGGCCAGCACGCCGCGTCCCGGCACCACCGCGACGCCGCCGTCGCGCAGCATGCGATTGTAGATGCCTTCGAGGCGGTCGAGTTCCTTGTTCTTGGCGGCGATCAGTTTGCCCCAGTCGTGCAGGGTCTCGCCGATGCGCCAGCCGAAGCCCAGGGCGTCGTGGAAGTGATTAGAGAAGGCGGCGCCGTAGACCAGCAGCTTCTTGGGCACGCAGCCGCGCATCACGCAGGTGCCGCCGACCCGGCTACTCTCGACCACCGCGACCTTGGCCCCGTACTTCCCCGCCAGCCGCGAGGCACGCACGCCGCCGGACCCGGCGCCGATGGTGATCAGGTCATAGTCATAGTGGGGCATGGCAAACCTTCATTAGGATCATGCCAATGTAGGTAGGCAAACCCCATCTGTCATTGCCCGATTTATTCGGGCAATCCATGCCTCAACATATTGAGGAGATCGGGCAATCATGGATCACCCGAATAAATCGGGTGATGACAGCCTGTGCACTACTCGACCGTAACGCTCTTGGCCAAGTTTCTGGGCTGGTCGACGTCGGTGCCTTTCAGCACGGCGGTGTGATAGGCCAGCAACTGCACGGGAATCGCCGCCACGATCGGGAACACGAAGGGGTCGGTCTTGGGCAGGCAGATGGTGTAACTGGCCACCTGCCCGGCGCGGCGGATGCCCTGTTCGTCGCTGATCAGGATGACCCTTCCCCCGCGCGCGATGACCTGCTCGATATTGGACACCGACTTCTCGAACAGCGCGTCGGTGGGGGCGATCACCACCACCGGCACGTTCTCGTCGATCAGGGCGATGGGCCCGTGCTTCATCTCGCCGGCAGCGTAGCCCTCGGCGTGGATGTAGGAGATTTCCTTAAGCTTGAGCGCGCCTTCGAGCGCGATCGGGTAGGAGGCGCCGCGGCCGAGATAGAGCACGTCGCGCGCCTGGGCCACGTCCTCGGCGATGGCACGGATGGACGCGTCGAGATGCAGGACATCGGCGACGCGGGAGGGCACTTCCGCCAGCGCCGACGACAGCTTGGCCTCCTGCTCGGCGGTGATGGCGCCGCGCACCTTGGCGAGGTAGATCGCGAAACAGGCCAGCGCCATCAATTGGGTGGTGAAGGCCTTGGTCGAGGCGACGCCGATCTCCGGTCCGGCGAGCGTCGGCAGCACCACGTCGGACTCACGCGCCACGGCGCTTTCCGGCACATTGACCACCGAGACGATCTTCTGGCCCTGGGACTTGCAGTATTTGAGCGGCGCCAGGGTGTCGGCGGTCTCACCGGACTGGGAGACGAACAGGCCGAGGCCGTTCGCCGACAACGGCGGCGTGCGGTAGCGGTATTCGGAACCGATGTCGGCTTCAACCGGCAGGCGGGCGATGGACTCGATCCAGTATTTCGCCACCAGGCAGGCGTAATAGGCGGTTCCGCACGCCACCGCGCTGATGCGGTCGACGGTGCGCAGGTCGAAGGGCATCGGCGGCAGCGATATGGCGCGGGTCTGGGGATTGAACAGCGCCCGCAGGGTGTCGCCGAGAACCTGCGGCTGCTCGTAGATCTCCTTCAGCATGTAATGGCGATACTCGCCCTTGCCGATGAGCGCGCCCGACAGCGCGGTCTGCACGATGGCGCGCTCCACCACCTGACCATGCGCATTGTGGACGGTGCAGCCGTCCTTGGTGATGACCGCCCAGTCCTCGTCTTCCAGATAGGTGATGCGCTGGGTCATGGGCGCCAAGGCCATGGCGTCCGAGCCCACATACATCTCGCCCTTGCCGTAACCCACAGCCAATGGACTGCCCTTGCGGGCGGCGAACAGCACGTCAGGCTCGGAGGCCACCAGGATGGCGAGCGCGAAGGCGCCGTCGAGCCGGCGCAGCGCGAGGTGCACCGCCTGTTTCGCCGCCATGCCCTGCTTCAGGTGCTCGGCGATCAGGTGGACCACCACCTCGGTATCGGTATCGCTGCCGAATTTATGGCCGGCGGCTTCCAGTTCGCTGCGCAGCTCCTGGAAATTCTCGATGATGCCGTTGTGGACCACGGCCACGGTGCCGTCGGAATGGGGATGGGCGTTGCTCTCGCTGGGCACGCCGTGGGTGGCCCAGCGGGTATGGCCGATGCCGACCGTGCCGCCCAGGGGCTCGGCCGTCAGTTTGGCGGCCAGGTTGGCGATCTTGCCCGGGGCGCGGCGGCGGCCAATGACGCCATCCACCAGCGTTGCAATCCCCGCGGAGTCATAGCCGCGGTACTCCAGGCGCCGGAGCCCGTCGATCAGGCACTCGGAGGCATTGGCACGGCCGATGACGCCGACGATTCCGCACATGGTTATGAACCTTTACCGCCCTTTTTGGCCTTTTCCGCCTGCTTGCGCCGGCGATATGCGGCCGCGAACCCTTCCAGCGTCTCCTGACGCGAGGAATTCAAGGCCAACGCATCGGCCGGCACATCGTTCCGGACCACGGCGCCGGCCCCGGTCATGGCGCCGTCGCCCACCTTCACCGGAGCCACCAGCACCGAGTTGGAACCGATCGAAGCGCCGGCGCCGATCTCGGTGCGGGACTTGGTGAAGCCGTCGTAATTGGCGGTGATGGTGCCCGCCCCGACGTTGGCCTTGGCGCCGACATGGGCGTCGCCGACATAGGACAGATGGTTCACCTTGGCGCCCGCGTCCAGGGCGGCGTTCTTGATCTCGACGAAATTGCCGACATGGGCGTCGGCGCCGATCTCGGCGCCCGGGCGCAGCCGCGCGTAGGGCCCGACCAAGGCACCGCTCGCGATATGCGCGCCCTCGATGTGGCAGAAGCCTTTGATGACCACGCCGTCGTCCACCGTGACGCCGGGGCCGAATACGGTGAACGGGCCGATCTCCACGTCCTTGCCGAGCCTGGTGTCGGCGGAGAAATAGACCGTCGCCGGATCGCGCAAGGTGACGCCGTTGTCCATGGCCGCCGCGCGCATCTTGTTCTGGAAGATAGTTTCTGCCGCCGCCAGCTCGGCGCGGCTGTTGATGCCCATCAGTTCGTCCTCGTCGCCTTCGACCGCGGTGCAGACATGCCCGGCGGCGCGCGCCAGGCCGACCACGTCGGTGAGGTAGTACTCGCCCTTGGCGTTGGCGTTGCCGACCTTGGCGAGGGCGTCCCACAGCACCTTGGACTCCGCCAGCATGATGCCGGAATTGCAGAAACCGACGGCGCGTTCGGCCGGGCTCGCGTCCTTGGCTTCGACGATGCGTTCCAACTGGCCGTCCTTCATCACCAGGCGGCCATAGGCGCCGGGATCGGCCGGGGTGAAACCCAGCACCACCACGGCCGGGTTACCGGGCCCGCGCCGGGCCGCGCGCATCTTCTCCATGGTCGCGGCGCTGACGAAAGGCGTGTCGGCATAGGCGATGAGAATGTCGCCGGTGAAACCGGCGAGCGCCGCCTTGGCCTGCAGGACGGCGTGGCCGGTGCCGAGGCGGTCGGCCTGCAGCGCCGTGCGATGGGGCGTCACGGCCTGGGCGACCGCGTCCATGCCAGGCCCGATCACCACCACCACCGGGTCCATGCCGAGGCTGGTGACGCTGGCCAGCACGTGGCCCACCAGGGGCACCCCGGCCACGCAGTGCAGCACCTTGGGCAGGGCGGACTTCATGCGCGTGCCGCTGCCGGCGGCGAGAATGACGGCCGCGGCGGGGGTCTGAGGCGGGACTGCTGGGGGCATCGGGACCGGGTCTGATGTGAGGGTGGCTGGAAAATGCCACGGGGGACCGGCCGGATAAAGGCCGCCGCGCCGGCCTTTTGGTCCGCCGCCATGAAAAAAGTGTCAGCCGCCAAGGGCTTGGGGGCCATTCCGGCCACCCCTCCCGGCGGCAGGAACGATTGACAGGGGCCGGGCCTGACTTTAAGAACCGGGCTCCCTCGCGGCGGCCCTTTCCGGGGACCGCCGGACCGATGTGCCTGATTGATGGTAACGGGCGGTTAGCTCAGCGGGAGAGCACACGCTTCACACGCGTGGGGTCGCAGGTTCAATCCCTGCACCGCCCACCATCATTCCAACTTATGTCCATGGCGACGATCTCATCCGCGCCTGCTGCGGGCGGAGACGTCACCCCCGCAAGCTGCCCGACAT